>JAJXYY010000036.1 GCA_021780315.1 Acidobacteriota bacterium | reverse complement strand
GCGCGCGGGCGGCGGCGCTGAGCATGATTCCGAGCTCGACGGGCGCGGCCAAGGCGCTGAAGCTGGTGATTCCGGCGATGGATGGCAAGCTGGATGGGTTTGCGATTCGGGTGCCGACTCCGAATGTGTCGGTGGTCGATCTGACGTTTGTGGCGGAGAAGCCGATTGATGTGAAGTCGATCAATGCGGCGATCAAGGCGGCGAGCGAAGGGGCGCTGAAGGGGATTCTTGGGTATACCGAGGAGGAGCTGGTGTCGACTGACTTCCGCGGGAATCCTCTGTCGAGCATCTTCGATAGCAAGCTGACGAAGGTCGTTGGGAATACCGGCAAGGTGATTAGCTGGTACGACAATGAGTGGGGATATTCGAGCCGCGTGAAGGATTTGATCTTGTTCCTGGTGAAGAAGGGGCTGTAAGGGCGTTATCTGGTGTTAGTTCTCAGTTGTTAGTTGAACAACGAAGTCGTTGCTTCCGACTGGCAATTGAGAACTGACACCGACATCTTCAGATGGCGTCGATGTATTTGAAGGGGCGGATGCCGGTTCTGCGGCTATGATGGGGGCATGAGCACAGAGATGAAGCGGACGAATATTGCAGGGACCTCGCCTTATGAACCGATCATTGGGTTTTCGCGGGCGGTGCGGGTGGGGAATGTGGTGCATGTGTCCGGGACGGGGCCGGTGGGCGCGGAAGAGTTGAGCGCCGCGGAGCAGACGCGGGTGGTGCTGGGGATTATTGAGGCGGCGCTGAAGCAGGCGGGCGCACGGTTTGAGGATGTGGTGCGGACACGGATATTCCTGGCCCGTGCGGAGGACTGGGAAGAGGTGGGGCGGGCGCATGGTGAGGTGTTTGGGACGATTCGACCGGCGGCTACGATGGTGGTCGCGGCATTGCTGAACCCGAAGTGGCGGCTGGAGATGGAGGCCGAGGCCGTGGTCGCGGAGTAGGCGGTCGGGGGCAGGATCAGGATGAGGGCGGGGAGCGTTCGCGGTCGGGATGAAGTCGGGGAACGCCGATCTGTAGCAAGTGTGCGGCGTTCCAGTGCATGCAAACTGCAGGTCTCTCCGCTACTCCGCGCATGAAGCCGCGCAGCTCCGGTCGAGATGACACCAGTGTCGCTGGGCACTCGTTGGAAAAATGCTCTAAATGCTGATGAGGTGGAAGTAGATGGCGGCGAGTGAGGCCGTGCCTACGATGATCCAGAGAACGATTCCCTGCACCATGGGGCGGACGCCGACCTGGCGGAGGGTCTTCTTCGAGAGGCTGGTGCCGATGAGGAAGAGGGTGGCGGTGAGGCCGGCTTTGCCGAGGTTGTTTAGCGCGGAGAACTCGGGGTGCAGGCGGGGAACGTAGGTGCTGAGGGCGGCTGCGATACAGAAAAAGAGGATGAACCAGGGGAAGGTGACTTTCGCCTTGTGGTGTGATTTGGCGTGACCGCGATGAGCGGCGAGACGGGCCATGGTTGCTGCCGTGATGAGGCTGACGGGGACGATCCAGAGGGCGCGGGCGAGCTTGACGGTGGTGCCGATGGAGAGGGCCTGGGCTCCGTAGGCGGCGGCGGCACCGACGACGGAGCTGGTGTCGTGGATGGCGAGGGCGGCCCAGAGGCCGAACTGGTTCTGGCTGAGATGGAGCAGGTGGCCGATGGGGGGAAAGAGCAGGAGGGCGACGGAGTTGAGCAGGAAGACCGTACCCATGGAGACGCTGATCTCTTCCTCGTTGGCGTTGGTGATGGGGGCAACGGCGGCGATGGCGCTGCCTCCGCAGATGGCGGTGCCGGCAGTGATTAGGAAGGAGGACTTGCCTCCGACGTGAAGGAGTTTGCCGAGCAGCAGGCCGAGGAGCATGGCGGTGGTGATGCTGATGGCGGTGTAGAGGAAGCCGGAGCGTCCGGCATGGGCGACCTGCTGGATGTTCATGCCGAAGCCGAGGGCGATGACGGAGGCCTGGAGGAGGAACCTGGCGAGCTTTGCGCTCTCGGCGCGGAGAGGGTGGACGACGAGAAAGCCGAAGGCGATGCCGCCGACCAGGGCGACGGGAGGGGAGACGATGCCGCTGCCTGCGATGAGAAGACCGAGGAGGAAGACGGTGCGGCTGTCGAACTTTCTACGGGCGTCCGGATGGGTAGGGGGATGTGCGGGTGGATGGACAGGGATGTCTTCGATGGGCAGGGTCGCGGTAGGTGGCATCGTTGGTTGTGGCTCCGATTTCTACTTTCGGCGAATTGGCGGGCGGCGTCCAAGTAGAAGTTGTTATGGGCTATAGGATTTATTTGGGAGCAACGACAGGGGTATGCAGGCGGTGCTAGAGTTCTGGCGTTCGTAAAACGGCGGCTGGAACCGTGAGCAATCCGGGGACGGCTGCTAGCTTGAAGGAGCCTCCCCATGGCAACAGCGACACAGCCCCTCATTGACGCCCGTTTGGGCGCCGCAGCTTCCGCGTTCGTCAACAGCAAGCACCAGATGTATATCGATGGGAAGTTCACGTCGGCGTCGGCGGGAAAGACGTTTGCGGTCTATAACCCGGCGACGGGAGGGGAGATCTGCCAGGTGCCGGAGGGGGACCACGTGGATGTGGACCGCGCAGTCCATGCGGCGCGGAGAGCGTTCGATGGTGGCGCATGGCCGGCGATGTCGCCGTCGAAGCGCGGGCAGTTGCTGTATCGGCTGGCGGATTTGCTGGAGCAGCATACGGATGAGTTTGCGGAGTTGGAGTCGCTGGATAATGGCAAGCCGGTGTCGATTGCGCGGGTGGCGGATGTGCCGCTGGCGGTGGACCTGTTCCGGTATATGTCGGGATGGGCGACGAAGACGATGGGGTCGACGATTCCGCTGTCGGCTGGCAATGATTATTTGAGCTACACGGTGCGGG
>JAJXYY010000037.1 GCA_021780315.1 Acidobacteriota bacterium | reverse complement strand
ACCCGACCTCCCTCATCAAGGGGGACGCCAACGTCCTCATCTTCCCCGACCTGCAGAGCGGCAACATCGCCTACAAGCTCGTCACCCACATCAGCAAGGGCGAGGTCATCGGGCCCCTCATCATCGGTCTGAAATCCCCCGTCAACATCGTCTCCTTCCACTCCGACGTCAGGGACATCGTCACCATGGCCGCCATCTCGGCCTCCCAGGCGGAGTGAGGGGATAGAGACAGGGAAATAGAGAAACAGAGAAACAGGGAGAAGAGACGGGCCGCCTCCGGGCGGTCCGTCTCGCTCTCTGCGGCACGCTTCGCGGTGCCCTCCGCCTCCGCCCGCCTGCACCCGAAGGTCCCATCCGCCCGCAGCGGCCGATGCATCAATATCCAATCGCGGGATGGAACTAGGGAAAGGACGTGGAAAGCAGGTGGGACAAGCCATTGAAGAAGAGGCCCTCTTCACCCATCCAGGGATTGGGGCGCCCACGAGCCAAAGGCGAGAGGGCGCCAAGGGTGGGGTGAGGCTCCACGGGCTTGGCCCGTGGGGCGGTAAGGGAATGGCCCTCCCCGCCGAGTAGAACCCTTGTTTTCCCTTGGGAGCGACAGCTTTTCTCGAAGGCCACGCTCTTTCAATCGCGGAATTTGGGATCAGGACAGGGCGCCGTGTTCGCCGAATCTCACGCGGCGGGATGAGTGGAATGTGGCAATGAAAGACCTGACCCCAGGCCCCTCAGCTTCCCTTCTCCTCGGGGTAGACGGCCTCGGGACGGCAGGTGGCGAGGTAGGGGCAGAAGCGGCACTCGGAGGAGCCCTCCTCGTACTCCGGCTCGGGAAGGGCGCCGGTGGTGAGGGCCGAGGCCAGGTTAGAGGCCCTCTCCCTGGCAGCCTGCTGGATGGCGGGGTCCACGGTGTAGGTCCAGGAGTGCAGCTCGGCCGAGGTGCGGTCGATCACGTCGAGCTGGCAGGTCTCGACCTTGATCCCGAGCACATCCGAGAGCCCTTCCAGATAGCCCTGGATCTGCCAGGTGATGGAGCGGGGAAGGCCCTGGCGCCTCCACTTCTGGAGGGAGGGGGTGGAGGTGGACTTGCATTCGAAGAGCACGGGACCGGCTGGCCCCTTGAGGAAGCCGTCGATGTGGCCGCGGGCCTGTCCGAAGGCTACCTCCATCTGGGGCCGGTAGACCCTGGTGCCCTGGCTCCGCAGCTCACGGCGGCGCTGGGTCTCGATCAGGTGCCCAAGGTCCATCCGCCTCTGGGCCTCGGGGGGAATCACGGGCTCCAGCGAGGCATCGTGCTGGTAGACGACCCGCCGCTGGCACAGGCCGATCTCGGAGATACCCAGGTAGTCACGCATACGGACTCCTTTCGGTGAGGGGGATGAGGTCAGCAAAGGGATTGGGGGAAAGAAGGCAGGGAGGGGTGTAGGGACTCACTCCCCACGCGCGCGTTGGGGCCGGGCTAACGGGGGGAAGGTGCTGGATGGCCGGATCGGCTACGAATGGAGGCGGATAGAGGATCAGCCCGAGACGCCAGGCTTCTCCTCACTGGAGTTATAACCGAATCGAGCTGATTTTGCGGGGGTACATGAAGGATTGAGGCCGCTGGCGAGAGCAACAGGCTTGACGGGAGGGAGGTCCCCCGCCTTCGCGGGGGCAGGCTCAGAGGGCACCCCCGGCGCGCCTGTTGCCACGAGCCCTTGCGTGGCCAGGGTTCAGAGGCCTCCGCCCCGCTTGGCCGGGCGAGGACGGCACTAGGAATAGGTATTGTGTCCGAATCTGGGCCCGACTCCCGATCGCGTGCGAGACCCCCGTACCGAATCAGGGCCTAAAGCCGGTCCCTGGTGGATTGACGACCGGCCAGGGCAGGCTTATGTTGAATTGCCTTGATTGATCTCCTACCATGACATAGAGGACGCAGTTCATTGCCGCAGCGTTCCACCTGCCGGCTCTCTCGATCTTGCCACCATTCTTCAGGAGGCTAACATAGCAAGGATCAATTTGCCGGGTGAGGGTTGCGCTGCGTTCGTCGATTTTGTGCAGGACCCAGTACTGGAGTCCTTCTTCAGGAAGAGCGAGCATAACTGTCGCGGGCTCAGCGAGCCCAAGATCGAAATTGGCCCACATTACCGTCCTAAATTGCTGAACGGGATCGCCATTGCAGTGAAACATCGTATAGGTCGTGATAGCCGTACCCAGGGAAGGATCATTGAAGGCCTTATCCCATTTGAAAATGCGTCCGCTGGGAGCAAGAGTGAGCGTGAGTGGCACGCTGTAATCCGTGGACTGCCCCAACTCGATGGAAAGAAGCGTCTCCTGGCCATAGGTCACTATCAGCTCATCTCCCCGATGGTGCCACTGCGCACAGGGTCCTTCGCGCAAGGTCACTGCAACGGTTGGCTTCACAGTGGCGCCAGCACCACCTCCGCACACCGCCTTTCCCTGAATAAGGACAATTCCCACGGTCATGATGCACAATGCGGTAATTGCCTTGAGGCGCATCGCTCCCCTCCTACCAACTGTAACTGCTGAACAAGTACGGGTTGCCCGGATCTCTCGTATTAGGTAGCGGGATCTCGTTGTAGCTGAACACCCTGGTTGAGGTCAGCACGAACATGGCGCCGTTACTTAGATGACCCCATTCGTCGTTTATGAAGGCTCCATGGTATCCGGCTGCATCTCTATTGCTTGGACCTTCCGGCTGTGCCCCCCCGGCGATGAGTGACGGCGCGTTCGAGAAGGGATGGGCGTGACCGGCAGCTACAACGGAGTAGCCGGAACGCCCTGCCTCGACTGCCTGATCGTCGATATTTTGGGCGAGCGTTGCGCCCTTTGGGCCGGTGGCCTTCCCAAAGAATACCTTGTAATCTCCCGGGCCATTGACGCCGATTACTACCGCTAGCTCCGGTCCCATGCCTACCGTTGCGTAGGCCGACCGAAGCTGGCTGATTACGCTGCTCACCTTGACTTTGGGTACACCAAGCACGGTTTCCACCCAGTCCGCAACGTTCTTGCCCGTAGAGACACTCCGTGCGATACCGCCAGGATTCGGCGCGAGGTATTCATCTCCTTGATATTCCTGACCACCTTCATCGCTCCCATCGTCGGTGCCCATGTAATCCACAGGATTCTGCCGCCAGAGTGTGATGTGAATCTCTGTCCGGTCCACTCCATAAGGTGCGTAGTGGCCCGTCGGATCGTTGAAGTTCACCGGGTTCCCATGGACGTAGCTGTACAGGTTCCAATCCTGGGGATTGAGGGGGCTTCCGGAGACGTTGTCCGGCCTCATGAACCGTCCCATGGAGGAGGTATAGAACCGATAATGCATTCGATTCTGTAGCGACTGGGCCGGGGCAGACCAGGCAGGGCCCAGGGGCATTGGGTTAGGAGGGGATGGTAGGGCCTGATGGGTGCTTTGCGTGTAATCAGATCTCGGGCGGCTGAAGCGGTGTTCATCACGGGCTCATTTTAGCACGCGAAGATCGCCGCCTCGCGCGCTTCGGCGCCGCGCCCCAAGTGGAACTGCTACACTGCAAGATGTGACCCCAATTACTCATGCATTCGGTATTGTGTCCCCAGAACTCCAGAACTCACTCAAGTCACTAGATATGGATGGTGTCCTCTAACCTCCCCGAACTCAGGAGTTACGCTGCTTCTCACCAATCCACCGAGGGCTTAGCCTCAGGCAAGTCCTCGACTGCACGGCGGAAATATGCAGTCGTTCGCTTTTCCATGTCGTACGCATAGAATTCAGGACCGCATGCTCGAAGAAAGGCCACGAGCTCGACTTCACTCTTGAAAGTTGTAGAAGGCACCCGCCACGTGGATTGGAGCATATATCTCTTACCCAGTCGTTCGACGGTGCAAGTTATGACCAGCGTGTCTGCGCCAGCCCACCCTAGATCATCTCCCCTCGCAAGCTCTTTGCCCCGCAAAGTGGATGCCTTTGTGTATTGGATGTCGTAGCCCTCGGGAACTCCGAGGGCCAAGGGCTTGCCATAGGTAGTAAGTGATGAGTCCTGGACCTCTACAAGTTCTCGGAAGTTCCTCCCTGTGGCGAGGGTCCAGAAGACAAGAGGCGCGTAGGAAGCGCCTTTCGGCTTGATGGGCAGCTCACCACCTTCCTCCTCTAGCGCACAAGTGTCGGGCACTTGAGGTACGGCCTCAATGACTCCAAACATGGCCCTGAGCCGATCGGATCTTCGCTTCATCCATTCATCAAGCAACCCTCTCGATTCGTCAGAAAAGACGTTGGGTATTGGAATTCCTAGGCCATCAAGAAGGGGTTTGCTGCCCTTCGCTATCATATCGAACGATTGGACATAACGTTCTAGTGCGCTTTTCTTGTCGGCGAAGCACTCTGATCTGAACACCTTGAGTGGGCCCGCAAATTCATGATCACACAGCGCGTCCATTTTGGATCCTCCCGAGGACGGCCAGTATGGTAGGAAGACAACGAGGGAAACAGTTGTCCACAACACTGCAAACCGCACAGCCTTCTGTCTTACTGCCATAGTACAATTCCTTTCTCTCCGTACAACGATCCATAGGCCTTACCTATGGCGGTCCAATTGGACCAATGATATTCCGAGGCAAGGTAGCTCCCCGCATTCATCATATTGCAGCCCCAAAGGACTGTGGGGCCCCAAGGCTGCCCACTTTGCGAACGTGCAACAATATCGCTGAACTCCCTGGCTGGGATTCTCACGCCTTTGCTCAGAGCCACAACCTCCTCATTTGCATGAAAGACGGTAATCATGGCTGCGGAGGGTGGTGCTTCCCGCAGGGCGTTCACTAGGCCGGCCCGATCCTCAGCCAGTATTTTGTGAATCTGCCCATCGGTATAGCCCTTTGCCTGGGCCGCCGCATCCAGGTTCTGGACTGAATCCTTGACAAATGGCTTCTCTTTCTGCAGGTCCCGTCCATAAATGACCGTAAAATTGCGATACTCCTCCGGGACATCAGAAGCTGCAGGGATCAACCCCCCTATAGAACCCTGCGATGTTGTCAATGGTTTTGAACTTATCGTAACGCTGTCTCCCGACCCGACGGCACCCTCCTCTGCGGCGGCTTCTCCTTCGCTCCAATCGTCCGTGCCCAGCGCCTCAACGGGATTCTGCCGCCAGAGCGTGATGTGAACCTCGGTACGATCAGGGGCCGGTCCACCGGTCATATGCCCTGTCGGATCATTGAGGTTCACCGGGTTCCCGTGGACGTAGCTGTAGAGGTTCCAGGACTGCGGGTTCATGGGGTTGCCGTTCACGTTGTCGGGCTTCATGAAGCGGCCCGTGGTGGAGGCATAGAACCGATAATGCATGTAGTCCACGGTGTCGGAGCAATCGGAGGTCAGGTAGTCGCGCTCCTGGCCGGCGTAGCGCATGAGGCTGCTGGAAGGGCACATGGCAGAGGACATTTCAAGGCCGTACGGCTCGTAGTCGTGGGTCTCCACGGTCACCCCCTGCCCGTTGGCTACGACCCGCACGCTCCCCACCTGATCCCAGAGGTAGAAGTAGGTGAACTCGTTCGGACCCGCAGGGGTCGATTCGCTTCGGGTTGATTCGGCGTGCGCGTCCATGGAGGCAGTGTAATCCGCCTCTTCCGCCCCCGCAAACCGCGCGTTGGGGCCATGGCCACCATGGTGGGTGGGCCAGGTACTCCGGGCGAAGTGGGCCGAGGCCATCTGCACACCGGCCGATGCCCCCGCCGCTTCATCGGAGGGCGGGCAGCCCGCGGCCTCGGCCTGCGGCGAGCCGCCGGAGGCCCCGCCGGAGTCCTCTGCCGGTGCGCCCTCTCCCGCCGCCCCGCTCAGGGGCGTCGCCGTGAAGTCCTGGTGGGTCATCGGTGAACTGTCGGTGATGGCGATGTCACGGCTTGCCGGTGTGAAGCGGTACTTCGCCTGGTCCTGTGGGCTTGGCTGGATCGTGAACTGACCCTTGCCCATGCCCTCCAGCACATAGTAGCCCTTCGCATCCGTGACCGCCGCGTGCCCGCCGGCCCCCAGCGTCACACCCGGGACTCCGGTCCCGTCTGAGGTGGTCACCAGCCCCGACACGTACTTTGTAATCACCGTAGCCTTGAAGACCGGCACCGTCGCATTGCCCCCGCTCACCAACACGTTGGTGGCCGAAGAGGGGGTGTAGATGATCACCAGCCCGTCCACCTGCTGGGGGGTGACCGTATAGGTGCCGTTCGGCACGCCGGGGATGGAATAGGCGATGGACTGACCATACGAGGCGCTGCCCGACGTCGTGCCCGAATAGGTGGAGCTTCCTGCGACCGCGTACACCGTAAGGCCCATGATGGTCGAGCCGGACGTCGTGTTCTTGATGGTGCCCAGGATGCTGTAAGTGGCGCCGGTGTAGGTGGCCGTAAAATTGACCGTGGCGTTGGGACCGAGATTCACCGTTTGGCTGGCCGGACTGAAGGTGTAGTTCGCCAGGCTGGGGGTCACGGTGTAGCTCCCGCTCGCCAATCCGCTGAGCAGATACCAGCCGTTAGCCGCCTGCGTGGTGACCGACTGGCCTCCCGCCGTGACCGTGACGCCCCCCAAGTAGCCCCCGACGTTCACGGTGATCGTGCCGCTGATGGTGTAGGTTGGCGGGGCCGTGACGGTGACCGTTATGGTCCTGCTGGTGGAGCCGCCGGCATAGTCGGTGACCCTTTCCCGTAGACCGGACGGGTGTCGGCGAGGAGATACGTTCCTCCCCTGCTCTTAGGATTCATACCCTCCGACGGAACTAATGAGAAACGTGAGGAAGTGGAACACCATGCTTCTTTCCTTGAAGGTGGCATTCTTTGCGCACTTGAGTATTTCCTGTTTCAGTGTTCCAAGGACAAATAGAGTCGGGACGAATGGAGGGGGCTGATAACCCTCAATCTGCCACTCCACAATTGGATTTGCCTCAATGAGGAGCTTTCTGAGTTGGCCCGTCTCAGCCTGATAATAAAGCAAGATGGCCTGACATGGTTGAGGCGGTTCCTTATTGCCTCCGAGATCTGTCCCCGGCGACGAGCTTTCTCCCTGAAACATCCGAATCTTAAGTGGGGTAAAAAAGATCGCCTTCCGAATGCTGCTCCATTGCACTTGACGTGGCACTCGGTGGCCCGCGGCAACCTGGATTGCTTCGGGCCCCGTAGTGATCGTCACAGTCTTAGCCAGAGGGAACCACTCCCTAATCAGCATTGTTGCACCTATGCCTCATTGGGCCGCAAGAAACCCGAGAAGAAAGTACACAAGTGGATGATCCGCCGCATGCACACTAATCAGGGGCGGAGGAGTCATTGTCATGAGGAAGTGGCCTTCTGCAGGGCTTCCAGCCCCAACACCAAAGGTGACGGAAGGCCCCTTATACGCGCCAAGTTGCCCGGTCCATTCTAGCGTGCCGCCCAATCCAATGCCTGGAACAAGAGGATATGTGTAGCTTCCGCCGGCTTGATAGCCAACACCCTGGAGGGTTATCTGGCCATTGCCTCGTAGTAGCCCAATTTCACGACCGACTGACAGGCTGACCGGCCCTCCAGCACCAACCCCGATATACCCATACAGCGCTAGATTCCCTCGGGAGTCTGCACACCATTGATAGCCAATCGTGGCTGACAATCCATGCGCCACACCTGTGACGGACAGATTCCTTCCAGAGATCAGAGCCCAATCCCCTTTTGCCGTGCTGCCTGCACCTTGAGGTGGCGCCGGCGGATTGAACGTGAACGAATAGTCCTGCCCAAAGGCTACGATGGGTCGTCCTTGCTGCGGCTGAGGGGCGCTAGTGGGTCGGTCGAGACCAAGCTCATACGTGCGCGTGCTGACCGTTTCCCCTGGGTTCAGCGATGTGAGCAAGTTGATCCACGGACCGCGAAATGGATCCGTAGTTCCCTGAAGGGGGTGGGGCCCCTCCGCATCGAATGCTCCGTGCCCCGTGGGGTCGTTGAAATTCACCGGGTTGCCGCGGACGTAGCTGTAGAGGTTCCACGTCTGCGGATCCATGGGGTTGCCGCTGACGTTGTCGGGCCTCATGAAGCGGCCCATGGAGGAGGTATAGAACCGATAATGCATGTAGTCCACGGTGTCGGAGCAATCGGAGGTCAGGTAGTCGCGCTCCTGGCCGGCGTAGCGCATGAGGCTGCTGGAAGGGCACATGGCAGAGGACATTTCAAGGCCGTACGGCTCGTAGTCGTGGGTCTCCACGGTCACCCCCTGCCCGTTGGCTACGACCCGCACGCTCCCCACCTGATCCCAGAGGTAGAAGTAGGTGAACTCGTTCGGACCCGCAGGGGTCGATTCGCTTCGGGTTGATTCGGCGTGCGCGTCCATGGAGGCAGTGTAATCCGCCTCTTCCGCCCCCGCAAACCGCGCGTTGGGGCCATGGCCACCATGGTGGGTGGGCCAGGTACTCCGGGCGAAGTGGGCCGAGGCCATCTGCACACCGGCCGATGCCCCCGCCGCTTCATCGGAGGGCGGGCAGCCCGCGGCCTCGGCCTGCGGCGAGCCGCCGGAGGCCCCGCCGGAGTCCTCTGCCGGTGCGCCCTCTCCCGCCGCCCCGCTCAGGGGCGTCGCCGTGAAGTCCTGGTGGGTCATCGGTGAACTGTCGGTGATGGCGATGTCACGGCTTGCCGGTGTGAAGCGGTACTTCGCCTGGTCCTGTGGGCTTGGCTGGATCGTGAACTGACCCTTGCCCATGCCCTCCAGCACATAGTAGCCCTTCGCATCCGTGACCGCCGCGTGCCCGCCGGCCCCCAGCGTCACACCCGGGACTCCGGTCCCGTCTGAGGTGGTCACCAGCCCCGACACGTACTTTGTAATCACCGTAGCCTTGAAGACCGGCACCGTCGCATTGCCCCCGCTCACCAACACGTTGGTGGCCGAAGAGGGGGTGTAGATGATCACCAGCCCGTCCACCTGCTGGGGGGTGACCGTATAGGTGCCGTTCGGCACGCCGGGGATGGAATAGGCGATGGACTGACCATACGAGGCGCTGCCCGACGTCGTGCCCGAATAGGTGGAGCTTCCTGCGACCGCGTACACCGTAAGGCCCATGATGGTCGAGCCGGACGTCGTGTTCTTGATGGTGCCCAGGATGCTGTAAGTGGCGCCGGTGTAGGTGGCCGTAAAATTGACCGTGGCGTTGGGACCGAGATTCACCGTTTGGCTGGCCGGACTGAAGGTGTAGTTCGCCAGGCTGGGGGTCACGGTGTAGCTCCCGCTCGCCAATCCGCTGAGCAGATACCAGCCGTTAGCCGCCTGCGTGGTGACCGACTGGCCTCCCGCCGTGACCGTGACGCCCCCCAAGTAGCCCCCGACGTTCACGGTGATCGTGCCGCTGATGGTGTAGGTTGGCGGGGCCGTGACGGTGACCGTTATGGTCCTGCTGGTGGAGCCGCCGGCATAGTCGGTGACCCTGCACGAGGCAGAGTACGTGCCAGCGGCCATGTAATTGTGGGTGCCCGAACTGGCCGCCGAGGTCCCCCCGTCACCGAAAACCCATGAATAGGTGTACGAAGGGCCAACGGCCTGCCTCGTCCACCTGGCGGCGGACACGCGGCAGGCAGGCGAAAGCGGGCGGGGACCTCAGAGGAATATGTCATTGCAAGACCTGACCCCCTCGCCCGTGACCCCCTCGCCCGCCGATGTCCAAAGGGAAACGAGGCAACATCAGCGATTCAGTTGAATAAATCCAAACAGCCCCAGGATCCCAATAGCCCCGGAAAATACCCCCCCTGTGATCCAGAGAAGCCTGACAAACAGTCTTCCCCGCGCTCCAAAACGATGCCCCCAAGTCTTATTCTGGCTGCTAATCACGAGACGACTTAGGCCATCGTTGAAGATCAGGATCAGAGCACCAATGATTACCGGAACGAGACCGCTCAGGTCAGCCATCAAGCCTCCAGATCTCTGCCGCGAAGCAAGTAGTGATCGAGCACCTGTCTCCCATCCATCATATTCAAATCGCTCCCTGTCATCCCTTTTCGAGTCAACTCAATCGGCGACATCATGGCTCACGATCAGTATTTCAAGAGCCACATGTGAGGAGCCGCCTCCAAGGCCCTTCCGTACGCCGTTAGCGCGTCTGCCGCGACTTGAGTCGGGTGTATTGTTCGGGGGTCTACATAGTAGATGCTCCAGTTGACCCCCGCAGGAAAGCCACCGCCAAATTCGAAGAAGCTTGTCTTGGGAGTCCCTGAGCTGCCGACCTGAAATGAAATGAATGCCGTGCCTTGAAAACCATGGCCCCATCCAGTCGCAAGAGTGGCAGGTGAATAGGTAAGAGAACCAGACACTCCGAAACCGCCTGCAGGGCCGGCGTAAAGGTGCAGGCCATGGATATTAAACTGGAAGCCGGCTGTTGCCCCTAGCCCAAAGCAAGCCATCAGGTTGAAATCGACATACCCCTTTCCCTTTAGGAAATCTCCAATGGCATCCATACCGAATGGCGGGGGAATAGTGTGAAAGCTACTTGATTCCGGCGGAGCCAGCGGTGGCGATGGGTTGAACGCGAACGAATAGTCTTGCCCGAAGGCGGTAATAGGCGCTCCGGGCTGCCCCGCAGATCCGGAATCCCCCTCTTGGGCCGGAAGCGAGGTTGCCGCCATGTTCTTAGCGGTACTCCGAGTTTGGAACTGATCAGGATTCTCGACGAAAGACCAGTCGATATCGGTTGCGTTGAAAGGGTCGACGCGGCCTTCCCCAAGGATCCCAAGCTGCCCGGAGGCTGAAGTCATATGCCCTGTCGGATCATTGAGGTTCACCGGGTTCCCGTGGACGTAGCTGTAGAGGTTCCAGGACTGCGGGTTCATGGGGTTGCCGTTCACGTTGTCGGGCCTCATGAAGCGGCCCATGGAGGAGGTATAGAACCGATAATGCATGTAGTCCACGGTGTCGGAGCAATCGGAGGTCACGTAGTCGCGCTCCTGGCCGGCGTAGCGCATGAGGCTGCTGGAAGGGCACATGGCAGAGGACATTTCAAGGCCGTACGGCTCGTAGTCGTGGGTCTCCACGGTCACCCCCTGCCCGTTGGCTACGACCCGCACGCTCCCCACCTGATCCCAGAGGTAGAAGTAGGTGAACTCGTTCGGACCCGCAGGGGTCGATTCGCTTCGGGTTGATTCGGCGTGCGCGTCCATGGAGGCAGTGTAATCCGCCTCTTCCGCCCCCGCAAACCGCGCGTTGGGGCCATGGCCACCATGGGGAGTAATAGGTGGTAATAGGTTGCTGTCCCGAGTTTCCTACGGCGAGGGGGTGGGAGATCCGGGGAGAGGGCGCAGGAAGGCCGGCTTGATCATGTCTCCGATGCGGGTTACTGTACCGTCGAGAACACCAGCGAGCCTTGACGGCTGCCGGGCTGGGGTGAGCGGGAAGCTGCCCCGTTCCTCGCGCTCGTCGGCAGGCTTCAGGAGGGAGGTCGGCCGCTCATGGGGCACCTCGCAGGGAAGGACGTCTTTCGCAAGGTCGGAAAGAAGATTGACGGCCTCGGCGTGCGGGTCCATTGG
>JAJXYY010000047.1 GCA_021780315.1 Acidobacteriota bacterium | reverse complement strand
TTTTGCATCGCTCGGCGGCGCAGCAGCACCACTCCGCCTAAGTCGCAGCATCGCTGATCGCCCGCCCTGCTGGCTTGCTTCTCTCGTTTTAGAGGCTGCCAGACAGGGCGGGCTTTTGTTGCGTGGCGACCGCAACTTGTTTTCCGGACTACCTTTGGAGGCAAGTGGGCATCTGAACCAGGAGCGTATCAGTCACTGATCTGGCAAGAGCCAGCCGATGGATAGAACGCTGTTCGGATGTAATCGAGGAGAACGTGCATGAAATGTAATACAAGTTTGTTCGCGGGGCTGACCATTGCGCCTTTGTTACTTTGTGGTGTGCTTGGTTCTCTCAGCCCCGTGCTGCAGGCGCAGGAGGCCAACCCGACTGCGCAGACCAACCCCGATGCCAATGCGATCACTGAAAAAGACGGTATCTACCTCTACCGTGTGAAAGTCGTACAACGTGATCTGGATGCGGTGAACTACCTGCATCGCAGCGGCTCCACCCGTATCGGCTTCAAGGGCACTAGCTTGTTGCCGATGGCCAAGGGTGAGGCCAAGGTGACCAGCGAGCGCGGCGGCATTACCATCCATGCTGACTTTCAGGGCCTGCCGCCCGCAAACGGATTTGGGCCGGAGTACCTGACCTATGTGTTGTGGGCCATCACTCCCGATGGACGCCCGAACAACCTGGGCGAGGTTCTGCCGGACGACAAGAAGAACAACATTACCGTCACCACGGCACTGCAGTCCTTTGGACTGGTGGTAACGGCGGAGCCTTACTTCTCGGTGACGCAGCCCAGCGATGTGGTGGTGTTACAGAATGTGATTCTGCAGGACAAGACCAACGGTGTGATGGAGAAGGTGAACGCGCACTATGCGCTGTTGCCGCGCGGAACCTACGCCCAGACGCAAGGCGCCAACACCGTCGCCAATCCGATTACACGCGACGAGAAGGCCCCGCTGGAACTGTATGAGGCCTACAACGCCGTGCGCATCGCCACCGACACCGGTGCGAATACCTACGCAGCAGACATTATGAAGGAAGCGATGCAGGACCTGAAGAATGCGTCGGATATCCAGAGCAACAAGAAAGGGGATCGCAAGATGGAGATCACCTTTGCTCGTCAGGCCGTGCAGCGTGCGGAAGATGCCCGACTGGTTACGCTGCGCAAACAGGCGGCCGAACGGCAGTTGAATGCGGAGATCGCCAAGCGCAATGCCCAGGCCCAGGCTCAGCAGTCGGCCATGGATGCGCAGGCCGCAGCCATGCAGGCGCAGCAGGCACAACTGGTCGCGGCGCAGGCCCAGGCCGCCCAGGCAAAGGCCGATGCCGATCGTGCCCGTGCCGAGGCAGAAGCTGCCGATGCCCGTGCCCGCGCTGCCCTGGCCAACAAGAGCGCCGAGGATGCAAACGCCGTCCGAGAGAAGCTGCTGGGGCAACTCAACAACGTGCTTGCAACCAGCGAGAGTGCGCGCGGCTTGATTGTGAACATGTCCGATGTGTTGTTCGACACCGGCAAGTACACGCTGAAGAGTGGCACCAAGATAAGCCTGGCGAAAGTGTCTGGCATCCTGCAGGCCTATCCCGGACTGAAGTTGCAGGTCGAGGGCTACACGGATAGCGTCGGCAGCGACGAGTACAACCAGAAGCTCTCGGAGAACCGGGCTGGAGCGGTGCGCGACTTTCTGATCGCGCAGGGCGTCAGCATGGACAACATCTCGGCGACTGGCTACGGCAAGCAGGATCCGGTGGCGGACAACGCGACTGCGGCAGGCCGTGCCAAGAACCGCCGGGTGCAGTTGGTCGTCTCCGGCGATGCGATCGGCATTCAGCAGAGCGCGCCGACGGAAACCACCGCCCCCGCGCAACCACAGTAAATACTGTTACGACCGCTGACCGTATGAAATCCGGGAAGACTGCTCTGTGCGGTCTTCCCGGATTTTTTTATAAGATGAAGACATGAGCAGACTGCAGGGCAAGACCATCTTCGTTACCGGAGCGACCTCCGGCATTGGTAAAGCAACCGCAACGGCGTTCGCCCAGCAGGGCTGCAGGCTACTGGTCTGCGCGCGGCGACAGGACCGTCTGGATGCGTTGCGGCAGGAGCTAACGCAGGCCGGAGCCGCCGCCGTCCACACCGTGGTGCTGGATGTGCAGCAGCGCACCGCAGTGGAGACTGCGCTGACCTCGCTGCCGGCGGAGTGGAGCGAGATTGATGTGCTGGTGAACAACGCCGGCCTCAGCCGCGGGCTCAGCAAAGTCTACGAGGACGATCCGCAGAACTGGGAAGAGATGATCGACACCAACGTGAAGGGGCTGCTGTATGTGACGCGCCAGATAGTTCCGGGCATGGTGGCGCGCAATCGTGGCCATGTCATCAACCTGGGGTCGACGGCGGGCCACCTGACCTATGCCAATGGTGCGGTGTATTGTGCGACCAAGGCTGCGGAGAAGGCCATCAGCGAAGGGCTCAAGCTGGACCTGATGGGGACGGCGGTGCGGGTGACTTCGATCGACCCGGGCATGGTGCAGACGGAGTTCAGCGAAGTGCGTTTTCGCGGCGATGCAGACCGTGCGGCCAAGGTGTACCAGAACATCACGCCGCTCCAGGCAGAGGATGTTGCAGAGGCTATTGTCTGGGTGGCCAGTCGCCCGGCTCATGTGAATATTCACGACATCCTGATGACGTCGATCGACCAGGGCAACTCGCTGGTGTTCAACCGGCGCACGTAGGCTGTCAGGAAGCAAACGGCCTGGGGTGCGAGCCCGGCAGCAGCATCTACCTGTGCAGGCAGCTGGCGTGCTACAGGTGGATCGACCAGCCCAATTCGGCGAGCTTCTCTTCGATATCAGCCAGCGCGTCGGTGAGTGCCGTGCGCCGGTGCGGGCTTGCGGTCCGCTCGGAGAGAATGCGCTCACGCTGCAACTCCAGCGACTGGCGCTTGCGTTTCTGCTCAGCCTCTTGGAGGTGGGCGCTCACTGCAGGAGGCTTGGGTGCTTTGGCCTGCGCTTGCTGCTCTTCAACGGATTTACTTTCCCATCCACGTGACATGTTTTCATTCTACGCCGAGCCTCGCGCGGTATCCTTCTTTTTGCAGGCCAGACGATACCGCCGGTGTGCGGCAAGAGCTGGTCTTGCCGCTGGTACTGTCGACGTAACAGCAACTTAGGAAACAGAAAGTAGAGGTCTCTATGCGCGCCTATCAGGTAACCCAGTTTGGTATCGATCAGCTACAGACAGCGGAGTTGCCTGTCCCCCAGGTCAGTGCAGGCACCGCGCTGATTCGCGTCCATGCCGTCTCACTCAATTACCGTGATTTCATGGTCGTCAAGGGCATGTACAACCCGCGGATGGCACTGCCGCGCATCCCCTGCTCGGACGGTGCGGGCGAGGTGGTTGCGGTTGGCGAAGGGGTGACGCGGGTGCAGCCGGGCGATCGTGTCTGTGGCATCTTTATGCCCAACTGGATCGACGGTGTCGCCACCTCCAAAAAGAACGGCAGTGCGCTGGGCGGAGACGTGGACGGCATGTTGACCGAGTACGCGTTGCTGCAGGCCGAGAGCGTCGTCCGCTTTCCGCAGCACCTGAGCTACGACGAGGCAGCCACGCTGCCATGCGCAGCCGTAACGGCGTGGAATGCGTTGCATCATGCGGGGGATCCCCCGTCTCCGGCGCACGCAGGCGATACAGTCGTCATCCAGGGTACGGGCGGCGTGTCGTTGTTCGCGCTGCAGTTTGCCCGGCTGCTGGGAATGCGGGTGCTGGGCACGTCCTCCAGCGATGAAAAGCTGGAGCGCGCGCGGACGCTGGGCCTCGACGCCGGACTGAACTACCGGCAGACGCCGGAGTGGGCCAAGTGGATGATCGCAATGACCGACGGCGTAGGCGCGGACCGCATCATCGAAGTCGGAGGCGCGGGCACGTTTGGCCAATCGCTGCAGGCGACCCGTGTCGGCGGACTGGTCGCCCAGATCGGCGTACTCTCCGGCCGGGCAACCACTGAGCCGCTGCCGCTCACTCCCATTCTGCACAAGCAGCTACGCGTGCAGGGCATCTACGTTGGCTCGCGGGCCATGTTCGAGCAGATGAATGAGGCCATTGCAGGCGCACAACTGCATCCGGTGGTGGATCGCGTCTTCGCGTTCGATCAGGCGCAGGCAGCCTTCCATCACATGGAGTCAGCCGCCCACTTTGGCAAGATCGTAATTCGCATCGTTTAAATTTTGCCTGCAATCAGGCTTCTGTCGCGGCGAAATTGAGCCGCGGCGGCCTGCGGCTGGTTGCCTATAATCGGAATACGGGACGCAGGCGGAGATGATACGCAGTGATCGTTGAGATTAAAGGCCTGCAGAAGGTCTACGAAGGCAAGCAGCGCGTGGTGGC
Organism: Acidobacteriota bacterium; assembly: GCA_021780315.1. Taxonomy (GTDB): domain Bacteria; phylum Acidobacteriota; class Terriglobia; order Terriglobales; family Acidobacteriaceae; genus Edaphobacter. The sequence continues at coordinate 371,815 of JAJXYY010000047.1, read as the reverse complement.
GGTGGATGGCATCGACCTGAACGTGGCGGAGGGCGAGCTGTATGGACTGCTCGGCCCCAATGGCGCGGGCAAGACGACCACCATCAGCATCTGCACCACGCGGGCGCTGCCCACTGCGGGCCAGGTCAAGATTGCCGGGGTCGACGTGGTAGCATCACCGGCGATCGCGCGTCGAGGCATCGGCGTGGTGCCGCAATACAACACACTGGATCGCTCCTGTACCATCTTCGAAAATATCCACTTTCACTGTCTCTACTTCGGCTTCTCCCGTGCCGAAGCAACCCACCGCACGCACCAGTTGCTGGCGCAGTTTCACCTGACGGAGCGTGCGGATGCGTACCCATCGCAGCTCTCCGGCGGGCTGGCCCAGCGGGTGCAGATCGCTCGTGCCATCGCCCACCGGCCCAAGGTTCTGTTTCTGGACGAACCAAGCGCAGGCCTTGATCCACAGAGCCGCATCGCCATGTGGGAGGCCGTGCGCGCACTGCGCGAAGAGGGCATTACCGTAGTGCTGACGACCCATTACATGGAGGAAGCCGACGAACTCTGTGACCGTGTCGCCATCATCGACCATGGAAGAATTCTCGTGGAGGACACGCCCGCCGCGTTGAAGGCTTCGATCGGCGCGGAGAAGGTGTACTCGCTCGATCTGCATCGTCGCGAGGAAGTCGCGACCCTGGTGGAGACGCTCGGCAAAGTTGCCGGCATCAGCGCAGCCGAGACGACCGACAAGGGGGTACGCATCTTTGCGCACAGCGCCGATGGTCTGCTGGCGGAGATCGTCCAGGCCGCCAACCCCTATGGCCTGCGCGACCTGACCATCACTGAAACCAGCCTGGAGACGGTCTTTATCCGTCTAACGGGCCGAGACCTGCGCGAGTAGTCGAGAGAGTCCATGACCCAACTGGCCAACCCATCCCGTACCGCCGCAGCACCGCCGCAGACTACCGCACTGGTCCAGTACAGCCGCGCCTTTGCGGGACTCTTTCTGCGCGATCTATTTGTGCTGCGACGCGAACTGTTTCCGTTCGTGATCCGCGTGTGCATGAATCCACTGCTGTTTCTGTTTGTGTTCACCTATGTGATTCCGCACATGAATGGCGGAGCCGCAATGAACCCCACCGCGGCGATGGCCGGCAACGCCTTCTCGACCGTGCTGCTCCCGGGGCTGATGGCAGTGGCGATCATGTTCAGCGGCATCGCAGCGGTTGCGCTGCCGCTGGCGCAGGAGTTTGGTGTCACCCGCGAGATCGACGACCGGGTCATGTGTCCGCTGCCCGTGGCAGCCGTGGCCATTGAGAAGATCTGCTTCTCCGCGCTGCAGAGTATGGTGGCTGCGGCCATCGTGTATCCGCTGGCGTACTACGTGCCTGCGGTGCATCCAACGACACATGTGGGCAACTGGCCATTTTTGCTGGTGGTGGTAGTGCTGGCCAGCCTGACCGCAGGAGCGCTCGGCCTGACGATCGGAACCACCGTCAAGCCCCAGCAGATCGGGCTGATCTTCGGTGTGGTCGTGATTCCGATTACCTTTCTGGGCTGCGTCTACTACCCCTGGGCCGCGCTGACGCACATCCGGTGGTTGCAGGTGGGGGTGCTGGTGAATCCCATCGTGTATATGAGCGAAGGTCTGCGCGCGGCCATCACCCCATCGCTGCCGCACATGCCTCCCGCGCTGATTTTGACCATGTTGACGGTAGCGTTGTGCCTGCTTACCTGGCTTGGCATTCGCGGCTTTCTCCGCCGCGTGATCGGATAAGGTTACAAATTACCGCTGCTGCGCGTGCGTCCGTTATTCCTGGTTGCGCAGGCGGCCGTTGTTGGGTAGAGCACTCGCGAGCACAGGCTGGTCAGCTGGCTCGCTTGCGGCGAGCCGCAGGCGTAGATGGTCGGCAATCAGCTTGCCGTGGAAGCGGCCATTCTCGATGAAGATCTCGTTGGTGCGTTCGCCCGCGACGATCACTCCCGCCAGATAAATACCGGCGATATTACTCTCCAGCGTGGCCGGATCGCAGCTTGGCACGCGATCATTCTGCTCGTCCAGAGTCACGCCCAGCGACTCGATAAACGTAAAGTCTGGGTGATAACCGGTCAGCGCAAAGACGAAGTGATTGGACAGTATGACCTCGCCCTGCGGAGTCTCCAGTGTGACCGCGTCTTCGGCGATATTTGTAACCGTACTGGTAAAGTATCCCTTGATCTCGCCATTCTTCAGGCGATTGTTGATGTCTGGCAGTATCCAGTACTTGACGTGCCGGTGCATCTCCGCGCCACGATGCACCAGGGTGACGCGTGCTCCGTGCCGCCACAGCTCCAGCGCAGCAATGGCTGCGGAGTTCTTGCCGCCGATCACCAGTACGTCCAGCCCATAGTACGGGTGCGGCTCGTGGTAGTAGTGCTTGACCTTGGGCAGGTCTTCGCCGGGGATATTCAGGTAATTGGGCAGATCGTAGTAGCCGGTGGCGACCACCAGTTTGCGTGCGCGGCGCTGGGCGCTGCGGCCAAACTGATCGGTGGTATGCACGGTAAAGTTGCCGTCGCTGCCGGACACACGGTCGACGGTTTCGTACTGGCAAACATTCAGTGCGTAGTGTTCGGTTACCTTGCGGTAGTACTCCAGCGCCTCGTTGCGGGTGGGCTTCTGGTTGGGGCTGGAGAAGGGCATCCCACCGATCTCGAGCAGCTCCGGCGTGGTGAAGAAGGTCATGTGAGCGGGGTAGTGAAACAGCGAGTTGCACAGGCAACCCTTGTCCACCAGAAGGGCGGTGAAGCCCGCACGCTGGGCTTCAATGGCACAGGCCAGTCCTGTCGGTCCCGCGCCAATTACCAGCAGATCTACTATGTCCCCAGACTCGCCAACGCTCATGGTTCCATTCTACTGGAGCCATAACACGACCGACGCCCAGCGGAGGCTGAGCGTCGGCATCGGAAACGGTTGTGGTTTGATGCGATCGAGAGGCGAGCTAGTTCTCGAGGACCACCAGCTTGTGTGCAATGGCAAACAGGGCCAGCTCCAGACGGGTTGATACGCCGGTCTTGTCGAAGACATTGGAGAGATGACGCTTCACAGTCTCTTCGCTGATGGTGAATTGCTTGGCAATGTCCTTGTTGCTGCAGCCTTCGACGATGCAGGTGACGACTTCGAGCTCGCGCGGCGTGAGCCCGTAGGTCTTGCGTTCAGGCACGGCTGCGGCCTTTTCCATCAGCTCGCGCAGCGCTCGCAGCAGGTTTACGACGCGCTCGCCGCCGATCCAGTAGTCGCCCGAGAGCACAGCCCGCAGAGCACTCGAGAGATCGCCTGCGACCGAGTCTTTGAGGATGATGCCGCGCGCACCGATCTGCAGTGCTTCGATGATCTGCTGGGTCGAGATGGTACCCGTCAGCAGGATGATCTTGACTCGCGGTGAGCGGCTCATGATGGCGCGCATCGCCTCCAGTCCAGGCAGGCGCGGCATCTGCAGGTCGAGCAGCAGAATATCCGGCTCCAGTTCCAGCGTCTGGGTGATGGCGACGTCGCCGTCCTCGGCCTCGCCCACAACTTCAATGCCGGGCTCATTCATCAGCATGTTCTTGACGCCAAAGCGGACTACTGGATGATCGTCCGCCACTACAATTCGGATGGGAGCAACGGCCATGTTTGCGCTACTGGACTTTCTTGCGACTTGATTCATCGGTTACTTCTCCTGACAAGTGCGGGAGCTTCTCAGCTATGCAACGCTGTCTACATGTGCGACCAGAATACGCCGCAGCCGCTCGCAGGCCAGCATCATTTCATGGAGAGAAGCTACATGATTAGCACCTGTACCTTCTTCTTCCACATATGCTGCAAGGCTTTGCAACTCCAGCGCCCCAATCATCCCGCAACCACCCTTGATCGCGTGGGCCTCCCGCAGGTACTCGGCAGTGTCGCCACGCTCTGCCGCCATCCGCATGGCAGCCATGCGCTTCTCCACATCCTGCAACGCCATGGCATAAAGCTGATGTACTTGTTGCCGAGGCATCATGTTGCTCATCTGCCGGTAGGTGGCCTCATCCAGACTGGGACGACTGCTGGTGTTTGTTGCTGAAAGCGGTGCTGTCGTTTGGAGAATCGTTTGGGGTGTCGCCGGGAGAGCTGTCTGGGCGCAGGTATCCAGCGTGGTAGCTAAGTCCTGCATAGTAAAAGGCTTCATCAGGAAGCCGTCGAAAGCCTCCAGGATGGCCGGGGCGGGGCGGCTGCCGCTCATGCCCAGCAACACCATGCCGTCGCCACAGCGACACCGCAGTTGGCTCGCCAGCTCTGCTCCCGAGAGCCCCGGCATCTGGACGTCGGTCAGGATCACCGCGGGCAAGCGTCCCGTACGCTGCTCCATCTCGGCCAGCGCCGCCTCGCCCGCATCGACGGCAATCACCGCGTAGCCTTCCGCGGCCAGCAGCAGTTCCAGCACCTCACGGCTTAGCTCATCGTCATCTACCAGTAATATTTCGATTGGCCTGGACTGTGTAGTCATCTGGCCAAAAGACTATCATCGCTACCCGATACGCCAAGTGGGTGGAAGGGTTACAGTAGTTGCCATGGGTTCAGACGGGCAGCCTCAGCCGACCACCAGCGACCTGCAACTCGCAGCCGAAGTCGCCGCGCTGCGGGCTCGGGTGGAGTCCTTGGAGCAACAACTCCGCCATCTGCAGCCAGCCGAGCCAGCGGCGATCCGTGTGGTAGTCCCAACGGTGAGCGGCAATGCCTCTCCGCCCCCTCCTCCGCCACCGCGCACTGCCGCACCAGTACATGTATTTACGTCTCTGCCAGCACAGACTTCGCTGGAAGACCGGCTGGGTTCGCAGATCTTCAGTCGCGTGGGCATCGTCGCGCTATTGATCGGTGCGACCTGGTTCCTCAAGCTGGCAATCGACAACCAGTGGATCGGCCCGGTGGGGCGGATGCTGGTCGGTTTACTAGCCGGGACCGGGCTCATCCTGTGGTCGGAGCGGTTCCGCCGCACGGGCTTCGCTGCCTTCTCCTACTCGCTCAAGGCCATCGGCACCGGCGTTCTGTACCTGACCCTGTGGGCCGCCTTCCAGCTTTACCACCTGCTGCCGGGCAATGCCGCACTGGCAGTCATGATTCTGGTGACCGCGTGGAACACCTACATGGCCTGGGTGCAGGACGCCGAGGTGCTGGCGGCCTACGCGCTCATCGGCGGGCTGGCGACGCCGCTGCTGCTCTCTACCGGCGGCAATCACGAGACCTTCCTCTTCACCTACCTGCTGGCAATCGTCGTTGCCACAGTCGTGCTCGTCCGCATGAAGCCCTGGCCGCGTCTGCTGCTGGCTGCATTCCCCGCCACGGTGGCCTACTTCATCGGCTGGTATTGGCAGTTCTTCGCCGCCCCGATGCTAGGCGTTACGTCACTGTTCGTTGCAGCCTTCTACCTGGCGTATGCGACCGTTCCGCTGGGCAACGTTCGTATTGCGGGCGCGAGCGTAGCGTGGTGTCGCCCGCAGGCTTCGCTCATCACCGAGATCTTTCTGCCCCTGGCCAACGCCGCGTTCGGCTCGCTAGCCTTCTACTCCGTGCTGCAAGACTCCGGCCGCCACGCCGATCTGCCCTGGCTCATGGTGCTGTTCGCGGTCTTCTACCTCGGGTGGATGCGGCTGCCACAGACGCGCGTAGCCGTGGCCGTGCATCTCTCGCTGGCCATCGTCTTCCTTACCATCGCGATTCCACTCAAGGCCAGTGGCCACTGGATCACTATCTCCTGGCTCGCGGAAGGCACCGTGCTGCTGTGGCTGGCGGCGCGCTTGTCCACGACCAGCATGTTGGCCAACGGCACTTTGGCGAACGACTCGCAGGCCGAGGCCCATCGCGTTCTTCGCTGGCTTGCACTGGCTTCGCTCAGCCTGGGGCTGCTGGGGCTATTGCTGCACCCGCTGTTGTTCGATTCTTCGTATACCGTAGCGTTTTTCAACTCCCGTTTCGCCACCGCGCTGGCGGGTATTGCAGCGTTCAGCGTGGTGGTTTGGGTGTCCGTCCGGGCCAGTCGCGCCGAGCCGTCGGAGCCGTGGCTGGCGATCGCCGGGGGAGCCGCCATCGCCATCAACGCGGTCGCGGTACTGGCCTGCGTGGACGAGATCATCACCTACTGGAACCAGTCATCCACTAACCACGAGGCGGTGTTGCAGCGAGCGCTGGCCATCTCTGCCTTCCTGATGCTCTACGGCGCTGGGCTGCTGGCCATCGGCTTCTGGAAGCGCGTCGCCTTGGTCCGCTGGCAGGCGCTGCTGCTGCTGGTCTTCACCATCGGCAAGACATTTCTCTACGACATGCGCAGCCTCAGTCAGGGCTATCGCGTGGCCAGCTTTCTTGGCCTGGGTGCGCTGCTCATGGTCATCAGCTTCGCCTATCAGGGCGACTGGCTGGGACTGCGTGATGCAGCATCTGCTGCATCGGCCAAACGGGAGGCGCAGTGAGGAAGCCGCTGCTGCTGCTCTCTCTCATGCTCGTGCCAGTTGCGGGCAGCTACGCCAGTGCGGACCCGGGTGCGGAACCCGATGCGGAGCCGCAGTATCAGCGCTACCAGCGCAGCGTAACTCCGCAGCCTGGGACCAGCCGTACGGTGCCTGGGCAATCGACGCCGGGCCAGTCCTGCACGGTGCTGGACGCTCCCATCTTCCCGAACGCCGCGCCCTCGCTCAAAGACCTGCGGCTATATCAACAAAGCGCCGGGCCCGGCAGCAGCAGCCAGCCAGGCAGTGAGATTCCCTATGCAATCACGCTCAGTGAGCCAGCCCAGCCGGATGCCGACTCCGCGCGCATACTCAATCTGGGTATGCACGGTCATGCCATCGTCTTCGATCTCGCCATGCCGGCGCGACCCTACACCGAGGTAGTGCTGGAACTCGCAGGGCAGAACTACATTGCCACCGCAACGGTCTCCGGCAGCGACGCTCCAGGGGCCGCAACCAGCACGCGGCTGGGCGAGTTCACCTTGTTTGACCTGACCGCGCAGCATCTCTCCCACAACACGACGCTGCACCTGCAGGAGTCGAACTTCGCCAATCTCCATGTGGAACTGAACGTCTCGGCTGCGCCCGGTGCCAGCGGCTTTACGGCTACGCCGCAGATGGTGCTGTCTGCGTCCGTGCCGCCCAGTCGCGAGGCCCAGAGCCTGTTCACCATCTCCGCCGAGACCACCGCACTCACCCAGCGCGGCAAGCACACCATCGCCACCTTTGTCGTGCCCACGCGGGTGCCGGTGGAGCGGGTTTCGTTCCAGCTTTCGCCAGCGTTCAAGGGCAACTTCAGCCGCGACGTTCAGGTCTCGGAGCGGCCCGAGGGCCAACCCGATGCAGCCGCCATCACCGCTACCGGAACCATCCTGCGCGTGCATCTTACCCAGGCTGGCCGCGAGATTCGCCAGCAGCAGTTGAGTCTCCCCGCCACCATCGGCTCCAATCTGCAGGGGCCCGCCACCGTGGAGGTGGCCATCGATAACGGCGATGATGCGCCGCTGCCCATCACGTCCGTACGGCTGGAGATGCGTCAGCGGATGCTCTGTTTCGATACGACAGCGGCACCTTCGCCCACACTCTTTTATGGTGATTCCGCTTTGCCTGCGCCGCAGTACGACTATGCGCGCATCTTTACCGCGGCCAACACCACCCACTTCGCGCTGCTCGGGCCGCAGCAGTTGAACGCCGCCTACCGCCCGCGGCAGGACACGCGCCCACTCACCGAGCGTCATCCGGATACACTCTGGATTGCGCTGCTGCTGGTCATCAGCCTGCTGGCGATGGTGGCGTTTCGATCTGCCAAACAGATGCATCGGTAGCACGCTGCAATCGCGACCCGGCCCGCGCTGGTATCGTCGCGGGCCCGGTGCGCATGGGGCGGTGTGTCGCAGGTCGGTGTGCCATTACCGCAGCGCGGCGTCAACCTCGCTGATCCAGTTGGGCGACTTCAGAATCTCACGTGGCTTCGATCCATCCGCCGGGCCCACCAGACCATCGTTGTACATCATGTCGATCAGGTGAGCGGCGCGCCCGTAACCGATGCGCAGCCGCCGCTGCAGCAGCGAGGTGCTGGCCTTGCCGAACTCATACACCAGCCGCACCGCGTCCTCGTACATGGGATCGTCGGTGTCCCCGTCTACGCCGCCATCGCCGTCCTTGCCGGTAGCGTCTTCCTTGGGACCTTCCAGAAAGCCGTGGACATACTCGGCTTCGCCCTGCGCCTTCCAGAACGCCGTCACCGCGGAGATCTCCTTTTCCGTAACAAATGGCGCATGAACTCGCTGCACCCGGCTCGTTCCCGGCGGCAGATACAACATATCGCCGCGTCCCAGCAGGCTCTCGGCACCGTTGGAGTCGATGATGGTGCGGGAGTCCACCTTGGTCGCTAGCCGAAAACTCATGCGGGTCGGCACGTTGGCTTTGATGAGGCCGGTGATCACATCCACCGAGGGCCGCTGTGTCGCCAGCACCAGGTGGATACCCACCGCACGCGCCATCTGCGCCAGCCGTGTAATCGACTCTTCCACATTGGAGCGATCCAGCATCATCAGGTCGGCCAACTCGTCGATGATGATGATGATGTACGGCAACGGCTCCTGGTTGACGTCCTCGAACAGGTACTCGCTGCCGTGGTCGAACAGCTTGTTGAACTGATCGATATTGCGCACGTGGTTGGCAGCCAGCAGCTTCAGCCGCCGCTCCATCTCGCGCACGGCATTGCGCAGAGCGTTCGCCGCCAGCTTGGCCTCGGTGATGATCGGTGTGAACAGGTGCGGGATGCCTTCGTACATGCCCAGTTCCACCCGCTTCGGGTCAACCAGAATCATGCGGACCTGTTCCGGCGTGCTCTTGAACAGCACGCTCATAATCATTGCGTTGATCGCGACCGATTTACCCGAGCCGGTCGATCCCGCGATCAGCACATGCGGCATGCTGGCCAGGTCTGCCGTCACAATGCGCCCGTTGATGTCCTTGCCCAGCGCGATTGCCAGCTTGCTCTTGGACTGGGCAAAGCTCTCGCACTCCACCACATCGCGCAGCCAGATGGTCTCGCGCTCGTGGTTGGGCACCTGGATGCCGACCGTGCTCTTGCCCGGCATGCGCTCGATCAGGATGCTCTCCGCCGCCATCGCAAGGCAGAGATCATCGGCCAGTCCGGTGATGCGCGCCACCTTCACGCCCGCCTCCGGACGAAACTCGAACGTCGTCACTACCGGGCCAGGATTGATCTGCGTCACCTGCCCGTCCACGCTGAACTCCGCGCACTTCTCCACCAGTACCCGGGCCTCTTCACGCAGCGCATCCTCGCGCACCACGGCATGATCGTCGCTGCGATACAGCAGCGACGAGGGCGGCAGCTTGTACCCGCGCACACTCTTGGGGATGATCGTCACCGGCTTGATGTCTGCATCGGCCCGCTTGCCAAACGAGATCGGCTCGTTGACGGTGGGAGCCGCGGCAATAGGCATAGCTGCCGCTGGCATGGGAGCCGGGGTCGTCGGTTCCTCCACCCGCCGGACCGCCCGTATAGGCGTCGGCATCTTCGCCGGCGGAGGCTCCGGCATCTCCACGCGGTCGGCGGCAAAGCCGAAGTTCGAGGGATCGTCCAGCGCACTGCGCGGCGATGCGGCCTTGGCCAGCGCGTCCGCAAACGGGGCTGCTGCGGCAGCCGCCGTTCCAAAGGCAGTCACCGGAGGAGCATCCACCAGCATGCGCGGCATCGTCTGCCACATGGAGACCTGCTCGCCCGTGGCCACAGCATCGTCCGGCTCCAACGTGATGGGGGCAACCTTCTTGCGGCGGCTCAGCCATCCAAACAAACTTCCCAGCAGGGTCGTCGGCTCTTCGGCATCAGCCAGGCTGGCCTCGCGCTCCGCCAACTCGCGCGCTCGCCGGGCCTTCACATCGGCCTTCTCGCGCTTGCTGCCAAACTCTTCTTCTGCCATCGCCTTGGCATTGTGGCGACGGTTGCGCCAGTTCATCCAGCGATCCAGCAGCGTCTGGATAAACCCGAACCGCAGCGTCGCCCACTCGCGCGCGGTGTGGAACGTAAACGTCGTGGCCAGATACAGCGACAGGGCCACCATCAGCCCCAGCACAATGGACGCACCCGGCAGATTCAGCAACTGCACCATTACGTCGGCCAGCAGGCGTCCGGTCAAGCCCTCTATCGGCAGGGCATGGTGCCACAGCATGTGTCCCGGCAGCAGACCAATCGCGGCCGGGGCAAAGACCACCCACATCCCCAACCCGACCGACTTGGCCAGCGGCGATCCCGCCGGACGCGATCGCAGCCAGCACAGTCCCAGTCGTCCCAGCACCAGCGGCAGAAAGAACGCAGCAATCCCAATGGTCTGCAGCATGGCATCGGCCAGAAACGCACCGATCTCTCCGGTCCAGTTATGGGCCGGACGCCCCGTGGCGTAGCTGCCCACGGTGTTGAACGACGGGTCGGTCGGCGTATAGCTGGCCAGCGCCAGCAACAGCATAGCCGCGCCCACCAGCACGGTCAGCCCGATAATCTCATTCAGGCGGCGGTGTCGTGTCGGGCTTGAAACCAGTTTCAGACTTTTCATTGGGGGGCCTTCATCAGGAGTACGCGCAGCCATGTCGTTCCGGCGCGCAGCAGCACACACCGGGGCAGTCTCCAACCAGGCCGTAAACCACCAGAGCAACTTCGATTATCCTCCACCGTCCACAAAAAATGGGATCGCTCCCCGGTGTGGAATCAGGATGCAAACCCACCGCACTTCTGGGCATCTATCTTTTCAGCGCTGTCAGTTGGCAGCACTGCACCAAAGTTGTACCCACCTCGCCGCTGGTTTGCACCACTCCAGTGGACCTTGGGAAACGGTTGGCAGGGGCGCGGGCTTTTTGCGATCTCTCCCGCTTGCCGTCGGCGAAGGAGAATCGCAGACAGCCGACGGACCCTGCCCTGCCGCAAAGCCTTCTTCAACCATCTTTTTTTGAGGTACTTATGTCCACAGATGCAGGCAGACAGCATGAAATGGAGCGGGCTCTCAAGTCGCTCATCAACGTCCTTCAAGACAGCCAGAAGGGGCTCGCAGACCTGGGTCAACATCTCCAGGGCGCCAGCCTCAAACACTACGTCCTGGCCGAATCGCTGCAGCGCGCCAACTTCCGCGCCGAGCTGGAAAATGAACTGCACCGCGCCGGTGTCCACGACGTCCACGAAACCGGCACTGCCGCCGGAACGCTCCGCCGCATCTGGAGCGACCTCAAGACCAAGGTCGTCCATGGCGATCACGCCTTGCTCGAAACCGCCGAACAGGCCGAGGACATCGTCAAGGAAGCCTACGCCAGCGTCATGGCCCACGAGACCCTGCCACTACCCCTGCGTGAGCTTCTGGTCACCCACCAGAGCCACGTGCTCGCCTCCCACGACTATCTCCGCGAGCAGCGCGATCTCGCCGCAGTCAAGTAGTTTCCTATGCCCACCGGTCTTCCAGTAGTCTCCTCCGTGGGGGCGATGAGTTATGCTCGTCGCCCCGTCTTTTTGCAGCAGGGGAGAGCCATGACCGAATCGAATCCAACCTTAGCCCACACCCAAACCCAGCCTTCGCCCCGCTCCAACCCCGTGGGCCGCACCCTGCTGGCGCTGCTCTTCCTCGGCTCGGGTGTCGTGCATCTGATCGCACCGCAGGCCTACCTCCGCATCATGCCGCCGTATCTGCCTGCGCCCCACGCGCTGGTCGTCGTCAGCGGTCTGGCTGAGTTGCTCGGCGGCCTCGGCCTGCTGCTGCCTGTCACCTGCCGCGCCGCTGCCTGGGGACTGGTTGCGCTGCTGCTGGCCGTCTGGCCGGCAAACATCTACATGGCTACCGCCCACCTGCCCCTGCCCGGCCTCATGGGTCAAGGCTGGGCTCAGTGGCTGCGCGTCCCCCTGCAGCTTCCGCTCATGTACTGGACCTGGCGCTACACCCGGCGCTAAACCCGCTCGTAACTTAGAGCTTCATCGGTCCGTAGTGCAGCACATACACAACCGCCGATGCCACCAGGCAGTAGATCCCGAACAGATACCAGCGGCCTTCTTCCAGCCAACTGCTCAGCCACCGCAGTGCAACCAGTCCAGCGAGAAACGCGAACAACGCACCCAGCAGGCTGGTCATGATGCTCCCATGCAGGTCGATCGGCGCGCCCGCTGTGGTCGCCGCGTGCGAAGCCTTCAGCAGCCGCAGTGCTTCCTTGCCCACCACCGCCGGTGTAATCACCACCGCCATGGCAAAGCTGAACCGCTCGGCCCGCTCTTTGCTCGCGCCCACCAGCATCCCGGTGGAGATCGTCGCACCCGAGCGCGAGAACCCGCGAAACGGCAGGCACAGGCCCTGGATCGCGCCCATCCAGCCTGCCTGGCGCATCGTCACGCTGTCGCCGTACACCTTCTCGTGCGCGCCCATGCGCCGCTTCTCCATCAGCCCCGCCAGCAGGATCAGCAATCCCGCCACCGCCAGTGCCGGAGCCACCAGATCCAGCCGTCCGAACAACTGCTCAATCTCACCCTTCGATGCACCGTGGAAGGCTGTCTTCTCGATCACCTTCATAATCGGATAGCCGATCGCACCCGTCAGCACCGTCGCCCACACCACCCGGATCGCAAACCGCTGAAACGCATCCGCACTGGAAAAATACGTCCGCTTCCACTGCGTCCAGAAATACGCAATCACCGCGAACATGGTGCCCGTATGCAGCATCACCAGCAGCAGCGTCATCTGTGGCGTTGAGGGGTCCAGCCCCAGCAGCTTCTCCGCCACCACCACGTGCGCGGAACTGGAAACAGGCAGCAACTCGGCCAGACCTTGCACGATGGCAAGAAGTATCACATGAAAAATCGACATAGCATCATCCTAAAGCGGGTGCGTGTGTAACGTGCTAATCAATCGCGACAGCGCATCGTGAAGGGAACCCTGCAAGGTCCCCCATGCCGCACCGGGCCTCGTCGCCAACGGTCGCCCGCAGGCTCCGGACTAGTCGCGGTCCGTCCCGTACACTGCAATGCCTTGCTGCACTTTGAACGCGATACTGGCCGCCCGCGCCGCATAGTCCGACTGCGGGTACTTCGCCTTCAGATCCTGCGCGATTGCTTGGGTTCGGTCCGCCGCAGCCTCGGCGCGTTTGCGATTTTCTTCCACCGTATACATCGTCACCAGCGATCCCTGCCGGTACACCGCGTTGTACAACGCCTCCGCCGCACGTGGCCCGTCAGGATACTGCTGCGCATACTTCTGATACAGTCCCGTCTCCATCTCCGGACACTTCGGCAGCCCCTGCCAGTCGCCGCACAACCGGTTATCCAGCATCTCGTACGCTGCCATCGCCGCGTATTTGCTGCCCGGATACTGCTTGATCACCTTGCGCATCTCGCCCTCGTAGATCGTGGGCCGCAGCGATGCGTCCTGCTCCTTCGCCGAGGGCAGACTGCTCAGGTCGCGCTTCTCCAGTTGCCAGCGCACATCCGCAGCCCGCCACGCGGCCTCGCCCGCCAGCGGCGAATCAGGATAGTAGTCCGCCACCCGCGCATACAGCAGATGGGCCTCCGAAGCCGCGTACTTGGGAGAGTGCGGCTGCTCTGCCTCCTCCTCCAGCGTGGCCGCCGCACCAAACAGAATCGCATCTCCATCCGGTGTATTCGGCCCGACGATACCCTTGTCGCGAATCCAGCCCGAGGCAGGCGTCACAATCTCCTCCTCGGCAAACTCCGGCTTGGCATCCGGATCGGAGTCGTCTTCCACATCGGTATTGGCAAACACCCGCACCCACGGCCCACTCCGCTCGACCACCACCACCTCATGGCCCGGCGTCACTTCGGAGAGTTTCTGCGCATTCGCATCCGCGGCAATGTAGACGTTTGCGTTGTGCAGCACCGTAGCCCGCGCGGCCCGGTCGTAACCGGCGGCCTGCTTCTGCGCCTTGGTCTGTGCGTCTGCCACAGTGCTGGCCAACGCTGCCGATAGCAACACCACACCCAGACTCGCAATCAACCGCCGCCCAACCCTGTTGCCTCGCAGCGTCGAAGCCATCCGTACGAAAGAAAACGAAGAGGAACCAAACCAGCGCATAGTTGACCGTTAGACGCGCCCACCCGTGGCAGCGGAAGCTTCCGCCGCCTACCCCGCGTGGGCCGCAATCTCTCCCTTCAGCCGCTCCAGCAACGTCGGCTCAATATTTCCTCCGCTCAGCACCACGGCCACCTTGCGGACGCGATCCAGCCCCAGCTCTTCCGCGTGATACAGCGCCGCAGCCAGCGTCGCCGCACCGCTCGGCTCCGGCACCAGCCGCGTCGCCTGCAGCATCAGCCGCATCGCGGCCAGTATCTCGTCCTCGCTCACCGTCACAATTCCGTCGACATTGGCCAGCACGTGCGCAAAATTCAACACGCCCAGGCTCTGTGTGCGCAGCCCATCGCAGATCGTCCGGGTAGTCTTCTCCGCCGGCCACTCCACCAGTTGCCGCGTGGTGAAGCTCTCGCGTGCATCCCCGGCCAGCTCCGGCTCCGCGCCCCACACCTGCACACTACGCTTTGCCAGTCCAGACTGCGCAGCCAGCTTCACCGCCGTGGCCACACCACTCAGCAGCCCGCCGCCGCTCACCGGCGAGATCACCACATCCACATCCGGCAGTTGCTCCACAATCTCCAGCCCGCAGGTCGCCTGCCCCGCGATAATGTGCGGGTGGTCGTACGGCGGAATCATCGCATAGCCAAACTCCGCGGCCAGCTCTTCCGCCTTCAGCTTGCGGGCGGAGCTGGCCGGCCCTACCAGCACAATCTCCGCACCCAGAGCGGCAGTAGCAATCTTCTTGATCTCCGGTGCGTTGTCCGGCATCACGATCACCGCCTTGGTCCCCAGCGCTCGCGCCGCATACGCCACCCCCTGCGCATGGTTGCCGCTGGAGTAGGTAATAACCCCCCGCCGCAGCACCTCCGGTGGTAGCTGCGCCACCATGTTGTACGCGCCGCGCAGCTTGAAGCTGCCAATCGGCTGCTCACTCTCGGCCTTCAGATAGAGGTCGAATGCCGGCTCCGCGTGCCTGGCCATACGCAGCCGCGCCCGCTCCAGACGATACAGCGGCGTCCGCACCGCCACTCCGGCAATGCGCTGCTGCGCCGCCATGATCTCTTCCAGACTCACCAGTTGCTTTACCGAATCACTCACACCGGTCTCCTGCTGCTTCGTTCCAAGTATCTATCATCGCCGTCCGCTGGGTCCGGCTTCCGGCACCGCCCCCAACGACAAAGCCCCCGGAGGGAATCTCAACCAGCATTCCTTCCGGGGGCTTCGCTCCACGCACGTCGTTACAACTCCAGAATCACCGGCATAATCAGTGGCCGGCGGCTGGTGCTCTTCTGGATGTACTTCTTCAGATCGTTGCGGATCTTTTCCTTGATCACGCCGTAGTCCGCCTTCTCTTCGGCGCCCGAGGAGTCCAGCGTACGCTGCACAATCTGCTTGGCCTCGGCGATCATGATCGCTTCGTCGATCGCCATGCCGCGAATCACAATCTCCGGCGCCTTCTCCAGCTTGCCGGTACGCTTGTTGATCGCGACGATCGGCAGCACAATGCCGTCTTCGCTCAGGTGTTTACGGTCCTTGATGACCACGTCTTCCACCACATCCGTCGACGAACCGCCAGAGTCGATGCACACGCGTCCCACCGTAACCTTGCCGGTCTTGGTCGCCGTCGTCTTGTCGAACTCCAGAATGTCGCCGTCTTCGATCAGGAAGGTCTTTTCGACGATCCCCATCGAACCAGCCAGCTCCGCATGACGCTTCAGGTGACGGTAGTCGCCGTGGATCGGGATAAAGAACTTCGGACGGACGAGATTGATCATCAGCCGCAGCTCTTCCTGGCTCGCATGGCCGCTGACGTGAATCAGCCCGGCCGTGCCGTCGTCGTGGATCACCTTGGCGTCGCGGCGTTCCAGGTGGTCGATCATCCGGTAGATGGACTTCTCGTTGCCTGGGATCACCCGCGAGCTCAGCAGCACCGTATCGCCGGCATCAATGTGCGCAAACTTGTGGTTGTTGACCGCGGCCCGGCTCAGCGCGCTCATCGGCTCGCCCTGCGTTCCGCTGATCATGATGCAGACCTTGTTCGAAGGCAGGTCGCGAATCTGGCCCGGATTGATGATCAATCCCTGCGGCAGATCCAGATAGCCCAGGTCCTGCGCGATCTCAGTGGAGTTGTCCAGCGAACGGCCAATCACGGCCACCTTGCGGCCATGCTGGTGCGCCAGCTCCATCGCCACCCGAATACGGTGGATAGACGAAGAGAAACAGCTGAAAAACAGCTTCTTTTTGGTCTGCGCGAAGATCTCATCCAGCCGCGGACGAACCGCGCGCTCGCTCGGCGTGTACCCAGGACGATCGACGTTGGTCGAGTCCTGTAGCAACGCCAGCACGCCATGCTTGCCCAGCTCGGCAAACGCGTGCAGGTCGAACGGCTTGCCATCCGGTGGCGAAAGGTCGACCTTGAAGTCGCCCGTATGCAGCACCACACCCACAGGCGTATGGATCGCCAGCGCAACGCAATCCACCAGCGAGTGCGTCACCCGGATCGGCATGATCGAGAACGGCCCCAGCGTAAAGCGCTTGCCCGGAAGCATCTCAATCAGGTCCGCATCGTCCAGCAGACGGTGCTCCTCCAGCTTGCCTTCCACGTAGGCCAGGGTGAACTCCGTCCCGTACACCGGAACGTTCAGTTCACTCAGAATCCACGGCAACCCACCGATGTGGTCCTCGTGTCCGTGCGTCAATACAATCGCGCGAACCTTCGACCGGTTTTCGATCAGGTAGCTGATGTCCGGCACAACAATGTCGACACCCAGTAACTCTTCTTCAGGAAACATCAGACCGGCATCGACGACGATAATGTCGTCCTGCCAGCGGAGGACCGTGCAGTTCATACCGAACTCGCCCAGGCCACCCAGCGGAATAATCTTTAATTTATCTTGAGCCATCAATCTCTAAGTCTACCAGTCTTTAACCCCAAACCCCGGCTCATCCATTGGGTTGAGGCCGCGATCCGCACACTGGTGGTACTTTTCACCGCGTTTGCCACACAAATCTCCAGCTTTTGTCCAGCAAACTACCGCAGTAAGTCCTCCAGCGCCAGCGAAAGCTCGGTCTTTTCGTCGCGATACTTCACAATCACCGGAGTCGCCACCGAAAGCCCCCACTCCGCGCCTTTTCCCTTGCTGATCGCCCGCGAACCCGGCACCACCACCGCTCCTTCCGGTATCACCAGCGGCATCTCCGCCGTCGCCTTGTACACCTCGCCGCGCACCAGATCGTACACCGGCGTGCCCCGCGTCAGCACCGTTCCTGCCGCCAGCACCGCCCGCCGCCGCACCACCGTCCCCTCGTAAACCCCTGTGTTTCCACCAATTAGCGCGTCATCTTCGAT
Organism: Acidobacteriota bacterium; assembly: GCA_021780315.1. Lineage (GTDB taxonomy): Bacteria > Acidobacteriota > Terriglobia > Terriglobales > Acidobacteriaceae > Edaphobacter. The sequence goes on along the minus strand of JAJXYY010000047.1, from coordinate 354,403 downwards.
GATGACCGGCGACGCATTCACCGGCTCCAGCACCCCGCCAATCTGCGCGGCAGCACTCAGATGCACCCGCTTGCCAATCTGCGCGCAGCTGCCCACCAGCGCATGCGAGTCCACCATCGTTCCCTCGTCCACGTACGCGCCCACATTCACATAGGCCGGTGGCATGACCACAACACCCTTGGAAACAAAGGCTCCGCTGCGTACGCTGGACCCACCCGGCACCACCCGAACACCATCGGCAACCGTAAACCGCCGCGCCGGATACGTCCCTTTATCCACGAACGAAGAGCCCTCCGCACAGCCCATCTCGGCCAACTGCCCCAGCCGGAAGCCCAGCAAAATACCGCGTTTTACCCAGGCATTTACACGCCAGCCCAGCGGCAGGGAAGCGTCTGGCTCCGCGGACCGCAGGCTGCCGGTCTCCAGACCATAACGCAGCGCATAGAACGCTGCCTCCGCCTCGGCCTGCCCGATTGCAGCTGCGCCCTGCGCAAACCAATACTCAATCCTTGCTTCCAGTGTTTCGCTCACGGTCACACATATCCTCAGGTGTTGTGTTGTTGCAGTTGTCTGTCGCAGCGTCCGCGCTAAAACATCCGCAGATCTTCGCCGTTGTACGGCGCATTGGCCAGCAGTCCCAGCTCTCCGACGACCGTCTCCAGCTTGCGCCGGGTGATGGGCGTGACGGGAACCATGGGCAGCCGCAATACGTCTTCGCCGCGTCCCAGCATGGCCATCACGGCCTTGACCGGGGCGGGACTCGGCTCCCAGAAGTGCGCCTGCATCAGCCGGAAGAACTGACGATTGATCCGCCGAGCCGTCGGCCAGTCGCTATCCAGCGCTGCGCGAACCATGGCCGCCATCTGCCCGGGAATCGCATTGGACGCGACCGAGATCAGCCCGGCACCGCCCAACGCCAGCACCGGCAGCGCAAGTCCATCGTCCCCGGCAAACACCTTGAAGCTGCGTGGCAGCGTCGTCAGCAGCTCGGTAATCTGCGTGATGTTGCCGCTGGACTCCTTGATCCCAATGATGTTCTTGACCTCTGCCAGTCGCAGCACCGTCGCTGGCTCCAGGTTCACGCCGGTCCGTGCCGGAATGTTGTACAGCAGCACCGGCAGGTCGGTCGCCTCGGCGATCGCCTTGAAGTGCTGAAACTGCCCCTCTTGCCCGGGGCGATTGTAGTAGGGGTTGGCGGTCAGAATGCCTGAGAGGCCATGCACGCCGGCCAGCTTGCGGGCCTTGGCTACTGCCTCATGGGTCGCGTTGTGGGTGCAGCCGGCAAAGACCGGCACACGTCCGCCCGCGGCTCCGACGACCACCTCCACCACCCGCAGCCACTCCGCTTCGGTCAGCGTCGAGGCCTCGCCCGTGGTGCCGCAAGGAACCAGAAAATCAATCCCGTTTTCAATCTGCCAGTGCACCAGAGTATGCAGCGCAGGCTCATCTACGCTGCCATCCCTGCGAAAGGGAGTAACCAGCGCTGTTCCACAACCCATCAGTTCCATAATTCCTGCAAGTTTATCGCGTCTGGACCGCTCCTGGCGCAACAGTTTAAGCACCCGTAGGAAAACTGGTCACCCAGAACCAAAACCAACGGCCCCGGAAGCCTTGCCCCGGAGCCGTTGGCGACGCGTTTTAGCCTGCGCTAGGTCGTTGCTACCCGCGATACAACTCCGAGGGTACGTGGAACTCTGGAAGGTGCAGCGCCGCTGCTCCGTTCATGGTGCCCGGCGTCATCTCCATGCACTTGACGAAGGCGGTCTGGAACTTCGCCATCTCCTGCCGTGTTCCAACCGTGACCCGTACGTAGGTCGGCATGGCTGCCCACGAGCGTCCGATCGCCACATTCTCCTGCAGCATGGCGTTCTTGAACTCGCCGCCAGGACGCTTCACATCCACCATGAACATGTTGCCCTGCGAACCCGGGACGATCTTGTAGCCCTTCTTAGTCAGGAACTCCAGCGTCTCCGAGCGGATGTCGGCATTGATCTTCTTGCGCAGCGGCACCAGATCCTTGTCCTGCAGGCTGGCACGCGCCCCTGCCGAACTGGTGATGGAGATGCTCGCCAGGCTGCGGCTAGGACCGCCGACCGTACCGAACTTCGCAATCAGGTCGGGTCGCGCCACGGCAAAACCCGCGCGCAGACCGGCCATGCCGTAGATCTTCGAGAACGTCCGCATCACGATAATGTCCTGATCGGCCGCCACCTGGTCGATCACCGACTCGTCGTTCGAGAAGTGGTGATACGCCTCGTCCACAATCACCACCGAACCCTTGGGCTTGTTCTTCAGCAGCCACAGAATGTCTTCGCGCGGGGTCATCGTCCCCGTCGGGTTATTCGGATTCACAATGTAGTACGCGCCCGGTGAAGGATGCGCCGCCAGCATCGCCTTCACGTCGTGTGCATACGTCGGGGTAAGCGGTACGGCAAACTTGGGAGCTTTCATCACATCGGCTGCGCGTGGTCCCTGCTCGTAGCTGGGGTCGGCGTAGACCAGCGGCTTGTCCGGCCCGATGTTCGACATCAGCGCCAGATCCAATGGTCCACCGGAGCCGGGAAACAGCGCGGAGTAGCCCCGCTTGAGCCCATAGATCTCGTTGAAGGCCGTCAGCGTCTTCAACGTCTCATCGAAGTGGTAGCGCCCACCCAGCGAGGCCGTTGTACAGATGGCCGACAACGCCGACTGCGCCGGCCCCAGAGGATTCTCGTTGGAACTGATGATCACCGTCTCCGGGGGAAGCTGACGCATCTCGCCCACATCCGCCATGCCGCGATGGCCTGCCTGCGGAGTCGCCGACGACTGCGACACCGATGCAAATGCAGGAAACGAAGTAGCCGCTGAGGCTGCCCCAAGGATGCGCATGAAGTTTCTGCGCGATACACCACTGCTGAGATTCGAGTTCATAGGAGCTCTCCTGGATCGATATCGATAGGGTGGAAACGCCGTACGGACGAGCCAGAAGGTCAGACAATCTCCTATGCTTCCGATGGGAGTATTCCCGGCTCAGCGGACATGGCTGAAGACAACCAACTTGGGTGGGGGCAACATCAGTACAGACGAACCTGTACCGCCGTTGAGTCTCACTCTACTCCTCTTTTTTCATCGAATTGGGAGAAATAGGCGTTTTCTATGGAAACGTCGCGGAAATCCGGTGACAGCCCCCGGTCAAGGGCACTGCATCGGTGCTCCGCGACTACGGTGTAACGCCAACAGCAGACGGCGCTTAGCAGACTAGACCCACTCGCCTTGCCGCATCAGCGGCTCCGTCGTGCCATCGGCCTTTACCCCATCCACATCCATCTGGCCGGAGCCGATCATCCAGTCCACATGGATCAGGCTGGCATTCGCACCCCGTGCCGCCAGTTGCTCGCCGTCCATCGTCTCCCCTTCGATCAGGCAAGTGGAGTACGCCTGACCCAGCGCGATGTGGCTCGCGGCATTTTCGTCGAACAGCGTGTTCCAGAACAGCACCCCGCTCTGCGCAATCGGCGAGGAGTGCGGCACCAGTGCCACCTCGCCCAGTCGCCGCGCACCGTCGTCGGTCGAGATCAGCCGGTTCAACACGTCTTCGCCTGCGGTCGCCGTCGCCTTCACGATCCTGCCACCCTCGAACGTGCAGGTAATGTTCTCGATCAGCGTCCCCTGGTGCGAGAGCGGCTTCGATGCCTTCACAAAGCCGTCGACGCGGTCCTTGTGCGGGGTGGTAAAGCATTCCTCGGTCGGGATGTTCGGATTGCAGAAGACGCCATTGCCCGATTTGTCGCCACCCCCGGCCCACAGGTGATCGTCGGCCAGACCCACGCTCAGGTCGGTTGTCCCATCCGCACTGTGGAAGCGCAATGCCTGGTAGCGCTTCGCATTCAAAAACGCAACGCGTTCGTGCAGGTGCTGGCTGTGCGCCTTCCATGCAGCGACGGGGTCCTCCGAGGTCACGCGCGACGCCGTGAAGATCGCGTCCCACAGCTTCGCCACCGCTTCATCTTCCGACAGTGCAGGGAAGACCAGCTTTGCCCAGGCAGGTGTTGCTCCGGCGACAATCGACCAGTTGATCGTGTGCCGTGTTATCAGCTCCATCGCCGGCTTGTTGGCCTTCGAGGCTGCAATGTTTGCCCGCGAGACCTTGGCCGGGTCCTGGCCCGTCAGCAGTGCCGGATTCGCCCCGGCAATCCCCAGCCGTGCCGCGCCATTGCGATAGGCCGTCGCTATGCCATCCGCCATCCACTGCGCGGCGTAGTCGAACGACGCATCCGGGGCGTACTTATACCGTGCCAGTGCGCTCTCGTCGTCGCCGTAGAAGGTTGTCACCAGCACCGCGCCAGCCTTGTACGCATGTTCGGTGATGCGCCGCACCAGCGGAAGCATCTCGACCGAAGCCGTAATCAGCAACTCCTGTCCCGCCTGCAGGTTCAGGCCAACATGCACGGCCACCTGGGCGAAGCGGTCCAGTTTTTCTTCAAAGGGAAGGGAAGCGAAATCAAACGAGGCGGGCGCGGGCGTCACAACAGTAGACATACTCTCAGCCTAGAAGTAGCCGCCCACACCTGGCAAGCGGCTCCATTCCGGCTAGGGTCCACGCTCAAAAAAACTAGATCTGCGTGTACACATCCTGAAAGTCGTAGCAGCCGGTCCGCGTCGCCAGCCACTCTGCCGCGCGCACAGCGCCCTCGGCGAACCCGCGCCGCGAAAACGACTCATGCGTGAGCTCCAGCCGGTCGGACGCGCTGGTAGCCACCAGCACATGCGTCCCCGCTGCGTCGCCGCTGCGATTGGCCTTGATCGGAAGATCGGCCAGTCCGGTTGCAGTTTTCACTACTCCAGCCAGGCTCAGCGCCGTTCCCGAAGGCGAGTCCAGTTTGGTCTCGTGGTGCGTCTCTTCAATCGAGAAGCTATAGCCCGCAGTCTTCAGTAACTCGCCCATCCTGCCAGCCAGTTGCAGCATCACCTGCACTCCGATGGAAAAATTCGTCCCATACAGCAGCCCGGCCTGCTTGCGATCGGCCAGCCCGCGCATATCGGCCAGCTTGTCGTACCAGCCCGTGGTCCCAATCACCATCTTGGCACCGGTCGCCAGGCAGGCACGCATGTTTTGCAGCACCGCATCCGGAGCCGTAAAGTCGATCACCACATCGAACCCCGCCACAAACGGCGGAGTCAATGCGCTGGCACCTGCATTTTCCTTGGCATCCAGCACATGGACGCTGTGGCCACGTGCCGCCGCTACATCCGCCACCAGCTTACCCGTCTTTCCGTGTCCCAGAACCAGTACTCGCATTGTGATCCTTCCCCAGCTCTTACGCGCCCGCTACCGGTACCCGCGCAGCTACATCAAATACTGTCGCATCCGGATTGGCGAAGAAGACCGCATGCAGACTGCGCACCGCCTCCTCCACGTCATCTTCGTCGATCATGAAGCTCATGTTGATTTCGCTGGCACCCTGCGAGATCATCCGCACATTTACATGGCTTACCGCGGTAAACACCTGCCCCGCAATACCGTTGTGTCCGCGAATATCTTCTCCAACCAGGCACACCAGCGCCTTGCGGCCTTCGTACTTCACGTCGGCAATCTTGCCCAGCTCCGCGCAGATCTCCGGCAGGCGCTGGTTCGAGTCCACCGTCAGCGAGATGCTCACCTCGCTGGTCGAGACCATATCGATCGCGCACTCGTACTTGTCGAAGACATCGAACACCGCCTTCAGGTAGCCATGCGACATCAACATCCGGCTCGCCACCACGTCGATGATCGTCAGCTTCTTCTTCGCCGCAATGCTCTTGAAGGGGCTGCTGCATTTGGCTGCCATCGCCGTGATCTTGGTGCCTTCGTTCTCGGCGTTGCGGCTGTTCAGCACCCACACCGGAATGCTCTTCTGCACGGCTGGCAGAATCGTCGCCGGATGCAGCACCTTCGCGCCAAAGTAGGCCAACTCCGCCGCCTCTTCAAAGCTGATCGTCTTTACCCGCAACGCATCCGGGCAGATCCGCGGATCGGTCGTCATAATGCCGTTCACATCGGTCCAGATCTCGATCGCCCCGGCGTACAGACCGCCGCCTACCAGCGCTGCGGTGTAGTCGCTGCCACCCCGTCCCAGTGTCGTGGTAATTCCGTCCGCGTTGGAGCCGATGAATCCGCCCATGATTGGCGTCTTGCCCGCCTCGATCAGCGGCAGCACCAACTCGGTCAGCTTCGCCTCAATGGCGTTCTCCAGCGGAGCGGCCTTGCCATAGTGCGAATCCGTAATGATGCAGGTCCGTGCATCCACATGCGTGCCGTTCAGACCACGCTGTGTCAGCGCCTCGGCCATCATCCTGCTGGACATGCGTTCGCCGAAGCTGACCACCAGATCGTTGGTGCGCGGGGTCAACTCGCCCACCGCGGCAATCCCGCGCAGCAGGTCGTCCAGCGCATCGAACTCACTGTGCAACACGGTCTGCAATGCAGCCCGCACGCCTTCGTCGGTCACCAGCACGGCAGCCGTATCGATATGACGCGTCCGCAGGCGCGAGGCCAGTGCCAGCGCACCCGCTTTGTCGCCGCGGCCGGCTGCATCCGCCGCTGCCAGCAACTGGTCCGTCACCTTGGCCATGGCCGAGACCACCACCACGGCACTCAAGCCACGCTCGCGCCGCCCGGCCACAATTCCCGCCGTGCGCTGCATCGCCTTCGCATCTTCCACCGACGTGCCGCCGAACTTCATCACCACCAGCGATTCGCGCATCGTACTCAAGCGGTCACCGCCACAGACGCTGCCGGCTTTGCAACCCCCAGCTTATCCAGTTTGCCCAGCCGCGCCAGTACCTCCGCGTTCAACACCGCAGCTCCGGCCGCGCCGCGAATCGTATTGTGCGACAGCACCACAAACTTCCAGTCCAGCAGGCTGCACTCACGCAAACGGCCTACCGTGGCTGCCATGCCATGACCACGCATCCGGTCCAGCCGTGGCTGCGGACGGTCTACTGCGGCGTCGTACTCCACTGGCTGCTCCGGCGCCAGATGTAGATGCTGTCCCAGCAGCGGATTGAACTCGCTCCACGCTGCCAACACCTCTTCCCGCGTCGCCTTCTTGCGGAACTTGATGCTCACGCACTCGGTATGGCCGTCTTCCACCGGCACGCGGTTGCAGTGCGCGCTCACCTTGGCGTCCAGCATCTCGAACCGGCCCCCGCGCAGGCTGCCCAGCAACTTGTTCACTTCCTCCTGCAGCTTCTCTTCTTCGTTCTTGATGTACGGAACCACGTTGCCCAGAATGTCCAGTGAGGCCACACCCGGATAGCCCGCGCCGCTCACTGCCTGCATCGTGCTCACAAACAGGCTCTCGATTCCGAAGCGCTCTTCCAGTGGCTTCAGTGCCATCACCAGCCCGATCGCACAGCAGTTCGGATTGGTCACAATGTACCCGCCGCTCTGCTTCCGCCAGCTCTGCGATTCGATCATCTCCAGATGGTCCGCGTTCACCTCCGGTACCACCAGCGGAACGTCCTCGACCATGCGGAACGCGCTGGAGTTCGAGATCACCGCGCATCCGGCTGCCGCAAACTTCGGCTCCAGCTCCCGCGCAATATCCGCATCCAGTGCAGCGAAGATGATCTTCGGCAACTCGCCCACACAGCCTTCCGGCACGTTGGGCTGCACGGTCATGGCTGCAATCTTTGCGGGCAGCGGGGTGTCCAGCTTCCACTTGCACGCATCGCCATACGTCTTGCCCGCGCTGCGATCGCTCGCCGCCAGCCACGCAATCTCAAACCACGGATGATTGCTCAACAATTGAATGAATCGTTGCCCGACCATGCCGGTCGCGCCGAGTATGCCAACCTTACGCCGTTCCATGAATCTCCGCTCTGATGCGATTTTTTCTGTCAGTCTAGGATAACGCGCCACGGTTCCAGCCGTCATCTGACGGCCCGTCGGGTCATCGGTCGTCACGCCGCCGCCGCCGCGTCTGGTAGCTGCCGGAACCGCCCCAGACCATCAACGCCACTACCAGATGAATCACAAACCACAGGCTGATGCCCTGGTCCACATAGATCAAAAATAGAACCAGAATCCGCGGCAGAAATACCCCAAATACCAGCGGCACCAAACCATGCAGGTGGAAAGGAATCAGCGTCCCCTGTAGCCACCCCACCACCAGCGCCACACGGGGCATAAACAACGCAAAGATCAAAAACCACAACGGTAAATAATGCACGACATGCAGCACTTGCAAGTCCATGGCAACCCTGCCTTCCGTTGTTCTCATCGATCCCGCTAGTCAGGACGGTATACAGCCCGCCCGCTTATTTCATCGAGTAGCTGAAGCTGGCCTTGGCTGTTTCATGCGCTGCCACCGTCAGGTTCAGCGTCTGCTCGCCGAGCTTCTCGTGCACCGCGCCCAGCACGTAGTTGCCCGCTGGCAGGCCCTTGATCTCGAAGTGTCCGTTCGCGTCCGTTACCGCAAAAAACGGCGTCTCCGCCACATTGATGAACGCATTCATCCACGGGTGGTTGTTGCACCGCACCGGAATCATCATCTCCGCGTGGTCAAAGGTCACCTGCTTCGGCGCGCCCTTGGGCCCTTGCGAGACATCGATGGCTTGCTCGCCCACCGTCACCGGCATGGTGTGGATGTTGTGCATCGTCACATCGGAGTTGCGAAACTCGACCGATCCCCCGCGCATCAGCGCAATCACATGCGGCGAGTAGCGGCAGCCAATCTGGTCCATCACCACCGGAGCGGTCGTCGTGGAAGGCGCCGTCAACGCCACCGCCGGACCACTCTTCACATAAACGTACACATTCGCCAGACCGCTGTTATGCACCACATACTGCTCGGAGTAGTTGTCGCCGCCGCCCGACATGCCACACGCCGGGTCCTGGCTCATGTCGATCTGTACCCGCGCCGGTGGCTTGCCCACAAACTTCACCGTACCCTCCAGATCGCCCAGTGTCGCCGGATCCAGCGGAGAGACCGCGGCCTTTGTGCCCTTGCCAATCACCGCACCTTGTCGCACTGCGGCATCCGGCTTACAGCCCCCCAGTACGCCGCACAGATACATAGCCGCACTGGCCACAACCAACCCAGACATACGCTTCATACTTCCTCCGCAAACCATACGATGCAGAAACCGCCCAGCAGGAAACAGCTAAACCGCCGTTGCCGTCGGAGACTGTAGAGCCGCCAGCACCGAGTCCGTGAACGCCCTGGTGCCGCTGGTGCCGCCGACGTCCTTGGTCAGCGTCTTGCCCTCGGCATACACCTGTTCGATGGCTGCCTGCACTCGTTCTGCCGTCTCGCCTTCGTTCAGGTGGTGCAGCATCAGCACCGCGCTCTGTAGCAAGGCCGTCGGGTTTGCGAGCCCCTTGCCAGCAATATCCGGAGCGGAACCGTGTACCGCTTCAAAGATCGCGCACTCCGTGCCCAGATTCGCGCCCGGAACCAATCCCAACCCGCCCACAAATGCGCTGCACAGATCGCTCAAAATATCGCCGTAAAGATTCTCCGTCAGCAGAATGTCGTACTGATAAGGGTTCATCACCAACTGCATGCAGGTGTTGTCCACAATGTGCTCGTGGTAATTAATCTCGCTGAAGCCCTCGTGCACCTTGCGGCAGCAACTCAGAAAAAGACCGTCCGACAGCTTCATGATGTTGGCCTTGTGGATCGCATGGACCTTCTTGCGTCCGTGCTTGCGGGCATAATCGAAGGCAAACTTCGCAATCCGCGTCGAACCCTTCTCGGTGATGATCTTCAGCGCCTGCACCACGCCCGGCACCACCACATGTTCCAGCCCGGCGTACAGGTCTTCCATGTTCTCCCGCACGATGATGATGTCCAGCCCCGGATAACGCGTCTTCAGGCCCGGCAGATTCTTTACCGGACGAAAATTGGCGAACAGCTCGAACTTCTGTCGCAGCGTCACATTGATCGACGAGAAGCCACCACCGATCGGCGTCGTCACCGGTCCCTTCAGTGCTACGCGGTCCTCTTCGATCGAGTCGTACAGAGCCTTCGGAATATACTCGCCCGTCTGCTTGAAGGCCTCGGCTCCGGCTGCAAAGCGATGCCACTCGAACGCCACTCCGGTCGCCGCGCCAGCCGCTTCCAGAATCTCTACCGTTGCGCCGGAGACCTCAGGTCCAATGCCATCGCCTGGAATCAACGTAATCTCATGTGTTCGCTTCACTGTCGTCATCTCTGCCTGCTCTCCCGGATCAAATAAGTTCAGTCGTTCGTAGGTAATGTTCTGTCGTTTCTATTTCTCTGTCGTTTGCTAACGTCGCTTTTTCGGATCTTTGCCGCTCAATAACTCTTCCAGCTCCGCCTTGAACTCACGGACGTCTTTGAAGTCCCGATACACGCTCGCAAACCGGATATAGGCAACCGTGTCGATGTCCTTCAGCCGCGTCATGATCAACTCGCCAATCTCGCTGGTCGAGCGTTCCCGCTCAGGCGAATCCACCACGTAAGCCTCGGTCTCGTCGACAATCTGCTCCAGCTTCACCGCAGGCACAGGCCGCTTCTCGCACGCGTGCAGCAGCCCGTTCAGCACCTTCTGCCGATCAAACTTCTCGCGCCGGCCTTCTTTTTTAACCACCATGTACGGGATCTCATCGATCCGCTCGTACGTCGTAAACCGTTTGTTGCAACCCTCGCACTCGCGCCGCCGACGAATCGAATCCGCCTCTTTACTCTCGCGTGAATCTACAACTCGATCCTGGATAAAACCACAATAAGGACACTTCATCAGATTAAGTTGATTCTAGCAGTGGCCGCTGCCGCTGCAGCTAAACCTGCTTTACCGCCGCGGCTTCGCTCTCCTCTGCGATCTTCTTCAGGCTCACATGCTCCAGCCGCGCATATCCCAGCCCGGTGGGGATAATGCACAGAAACGTCACCACCAGCAGCATCGCACCACACGCCGTCGCATCCTCGATCGGAGCCCCGTAGAACTCATGCATCGCAGTCGCTGTCACCGCAATCTGCGTAAACCAGCCGATAATCGGCAACTGCAGCAGCGATCCACCGATGCTGGCCGCCATCAGCAGCATCGTGCGCGAATAGCTGAGCTCCGCCAACTCCGGGGTCTGCACAAAGGCATGTGCGGTCTGCAGATATGCCCCGCCAATCATGCCCCACATCGCCAGCGAGATCACCAGCACCACCCCGAAATCCCGCAGCGACGAGAGCGCATTCAGCCCCTCCCGAAAGCCCTCAATCTTGCTCGCAATGCCTTCGGCCAGCGGCTTGGAAAGTCCGCCCAGCGTCACCCGCGCAAAGCCTGCCACCGCCCCACCCGCAACCCGCACTACCAGCGCAAAGATCGCAATCACGGCCGTCAACGCCAGACTCACCAGTCCAGCTTTCACAAAGACCTCGTGATGGGGCAAGTCCTTGGGGGTAAATGCCAGCGCACTCGAAAAGATCACCGCCGCCGCACCCAGATCGAACATCCGCTCGATGGTGTACACCGCAATCTGTGAGCTCAGCGGCAACTGGATTCGTTTGGCCACCAGGTACGGCCGCGTCAGGTCTGCCAGCCGTCCAAACAACGCCACTGCTGTAAACCCGATAAACTGCGACCCCAGCAACGCACTCGGCGCTACCTTTTTTGTCGGCGCGACAAACACCGACCAGCGCACCGCTCGCAACCAGTACGTCGCATAGATCAGCGCAATACCCGCGGCAATGTGCCCCAGGCTCACATGCTGCAACTGCTGCCAGAATGTACCCCAGTTAAACTGGATCTTGTCGTGAAACAGCACCACCACCACGACCAGCACCACCACGCCGGCAAGCCACACCACTCCGTTACGATTCTTCATAGCTTCTCTAATCTACGCGCAGACTCCGCCGCTGCCCACCGGAACTACTGCACTTTGGCAATCAGTTCCATCTGTTTACGCCGGTTGAACTCCCGAATCACCCGCGCCACATACGCCCGCGTCTCCCGGTACGGAGGCACGCCGCGGTAACGGTCCACTGCCGCTGGACCCGCGTTGTACGCCGCCAGCGCCAACGCAGCATTGTCGTGATATCTCCTCAGCAACCCATCCAGATACGCCGTCCCGCCAGCAATATTCTGTGCGGGCTGGAAGGAGTCCTGCACACCCAGTTCACTCGCCGTTTCCGGCATCAACTGCATCAGCCCGCGTGCGCCGGTTCGCGACACTGCCCGCACCTGTCCGCCGCTCTCCGCCCGCACCACACTGGCCAGCAGGTCCTCATCAATATGGTGGGCCGCCCCCGCATGGGCCAGCATCTCGTGCATCTCGGCCCAGGTCAACTCGACCGCGAGGGCGGGCAGTGGTGCTGCCGGAGCATGTGTAACCGTTGCAGGAGCAATTGGTGGCAGCGCATCCGCAATCGGCTCCACCCGCACAATCGCATCCGCAGCCACTTCGAGATAGCCGCCCTGTTCGCCAGTCATGTACAGCCGGACCCGGTCGCCCACTACAGTCTGACCGGCACAGTCCAGCTCAAATCCATTGCGCAGCGTGATGTGTTCCGCCGCTTGCGCCGACGGAATCAGCGCCGTCAGTAGTACGACTGCCGATAGCAGAGATCGAGGCGTAAGCCGCGCTGCCGCCAGCGTGCCCAGTCCACTCCCACGTGCATTCGATCGCATCGTCACCCTCAAAGCCTATCACCGCGACCCGGTCGACTGCGCATCGCTGGCTCCCACTATCGGGTGACTGTCAGCAACTGATCTAATCGCAGGCTCAGTGCCGCTTCGATCGCATCGGCGACTCCGTCTTCATCATGTCGCTTGCCCACCTGCCATCCGCGCTCCACCGCCACCGCTTTCAGGTCGCCGGGAGCGTTCCCCATCAGCACGCCCCGGCCCGCTAACTCCAGCATGGAGAGGTCGTTCCAGTTGTCGCCAATCGCCAGCAGTTCGCCCGCATGCACCCCACGCTCTGCCATCAGGCGTACCAGCGCAGAGCCCTTGCTGCACCCCGCCGGCAGTATGTCGACAATACTCAAATCGCGCTCCGGATACTCCGTCCGGTGCAGCGCCACTTCAGCCTCGACGGCTGCTCCTGCCATCCCATGCTCCCCCACCGCCGTCACGGCAGGATGCTCCAGCAGCCGCGCCTCAGCCCGCCGCATCCGCTCCACCGTCCCGCACAACATCATCTGGATCGGTGCCTCGCCCTCCAGCGACTGCTCGATCGGAACCACCTTCGCAAGGTACGGCTCATTGGCCGTCATCCACTTGCCAATGCTCCCATGCAGCTCTTCCAGTTGTTCGACCACCAGCGCGCCGCGGGCATCGTCGCCATTCGGCCCCACCAGATCGAACGTCACCACCAGCGCATTCCGAAACTCCGCGATGTGTCCGCACAGCCACTTCGCCGTTGCATTGGGCAGCAAGCGCCGATCCAGCAGTCGCGAGCCGCTCTCGCCACTCCCTATCGTCCGCGTCACCGTGCCGTTGGAGCTGACCAGCGCGCTCTCCTCCAGCAGCCCCAGCCCGCGCAACTGCCGCATCGCATAGGAGTGACGCCGCCCCGTCGCCACCACCACCTCCACGCCCGCCTGCTGCGCCGCCTGCATCGCCGCCTGGTTACGCGCGCTTACCTTGCCGTCCGCGCCCAGTAGCGTGCCGTCCATATCCAACGCAATCATCTTTACTGCAAATCCACCAGTACTCTCGTCGGGCACGCAATCACTCATGGGCTTATTCTCTCATTCGTATTAGACGTGGCAATATAAAGCGATATAAATCAACGGTTTACTGAAAATTGACTGGACTTTTCCCGTTGCTCCCGACACACTGGAATTAGGCATCACAAAGGCTTTGTATGTTTCACAAAAACGTCACACACTCCTTCTGGAGTCGTTCTACCGTAGCAACCACCTCCGCCGCACTCCCGAACACAATCCCCTCTCGGCAGTCGTCCCCGGCAGCACCGCGCCTGACCTTGGTCCCCAGTACCGCTGGATCGCCGCACAAGCAGCCATCGGCACTCGTCGACCTGGTCGCCATCTCCGCGCATCGCTGTTCTGCCTTCTTTGCGGAGGCTGCAGTGCTGGTTCTCGTTCTGGCCCTGCTCGATCGCTTCATGCTGAAAGGACGAATGGAGATTGGCTGGGTCGTCAGTGCCTTCGCCATCGCCATCAGCATGCTGGCCGCCAGCATCGCCACCGAATTCACCGCTCGCCGCTGGCTCAACGCGCACTAGCTTCGCTACCTGCAACGGATCATGCGGACCACGCAGCCGACGGGTAACATAACCGTATGGCTGCCATCACCTCGCTCGAATGTTCTCGCTGCCACCATGCCGTCGCTCCCGACACCGCGCAAATGCGCTGTCCGCTCTGTAGTGGACGCCTGTTCGTCCGCTACGATCTGGATCCGCTCCAGCGCACCACCCAGCACGACGACATCGCCGCCAGTCCGCGCATCCCAGACCAGTCCGCGGTAGGCGTATGGCGCTACGCCAGCCTGCTGCCCACCAGCATCCACGGCACCGCGATCACGCCCGTCTCGCTGGGTGAAGGCAACACGCCCATGCGTCGCAGTCGCCGTTATCCCGGCCTGCACCTCAAGCAGGAAGACACCAATCCTGCCGGTACCGTCCACGCTCGCGGCCTCAGCGTAGCCGTCTCGCTGGCAAAGCACAACGGTACACAGCATCTGGCCCACGCAGCGGCAGAAGACATCGCCGTTGCCCTTGCCGCTTATGCCGCCGCTGCAGGCCTTGCGGCCCATCTCGTCCTGCCGCAGAACGTCCCCTTCGCGCACTACCTCGAAGCCAACGTCTACTCCGCCGACATCACCCTGGTCGATGGCTCAGCCGTCGACTGCACCCGCATCCTGAGCCAGCGCCTTCAGTCCCAGCAACAGGCCAACGCACCATCTGACCAGCTCTGGATCGACCTCGCCGCCGACGACAACCCGTTCTATCTCGAAGGCCTCAAAACGCTCGGCTACGAACTGGTCGAGCAGCTTGGCTGGACCTATCCGGCCGCCATCCTCTACCCCAGCAGCAACGATCCCGAGACCATGCTCCTCGCCCTCGCCAAGTCGTTCGATGAGTTGGAAGCACTCGGCTGGGTCAGCGGAACCCGCCCTCAACTATACGCAGTCGCTACCGCTGAAGAGCCGGTCTCCGCAGCCACCACCAGTCCGCTCCACGCTCACAATCAATCCGCCAGCCAGACGATGGCTGTCACCGCAGCCGAGGCACTCGCCAGCACCCTCGACTGGGGCCGCAACGAAGGCATCGTTCTCTCGCCCATGGCCGCCGCCGCTGCGGCTGCCTACGCTACGCTGCTGGCCAACGGACAGCTGTTACCCGCCGACACAGTCGTCCTCGTCAACCCCGCAGCCGCCCTCAAGTACACTGACATCACCGCGGAAGCCATGCACCTGCACCGCCCCGGAAGGCCGGCTGTCAAGCTGCCCACCAGCCTCCCAGTAGGCGGCATCATAACCCCCGTGTAGTATCGTCCCGCGTCATTGCAGCCTGTGTCAGAAAGACGAGTCGCCAGCAGCCTATGTCCATTCGCCGCGAAATCAGACCCATGCTCCATCTCGCGCTTCCCCTGGTCGCCGCGGAGATCGGTTGGATGGTCATGGGCATCGTCGACACCATCATGGTCGGCCACCTGCCCAACTCCGCCATCTCGCTCGGAGCCGCGGCACTCGGCCAGGTCATGTACCACACCCTGGCGTTCGGAATCGGCGGTGTCCTGCTCGGCCTCGACACCGTGCTCTCGCAGGCCTTCGGCGGCAAGCGCATCGACGACGCCAACCGCTCACTCCAGCACGGTCTGGTCCTCGGCGCGATCCTTACCGTCATCCTGATGTCGATCGTCGCGCTCATGCCCTTCGCCTTCTCGCATCTGCACACCGACCCCCGCATCCTCGCGCTCGCCAACCCCTTTCTCAACGCGCTCAACTGGGGCACTCCTGCGCTAATCCTCTGGCTTGTTCTGCGCCGCTACCTCCAGGCCTTCAACCACGTCCGCTCCATCGCCTTCACGCTGGTCTCGGCCAATCTCATCAACGTCCTATTCAACTGGCTCTTCATCTACGGCCACCACTGGCGCTACCTCAGCATCCCCGCCTGGGGAGTCACCGGCTCCGGTTGGTCCACCACCCTCTCGCGCCTCTATCAGGCCGGCATCATGCTCGCCTTCCTCGCCTACTACCAGCGCAAACACCACTACGGCCTCTTCCAAACCAAGTGGCGCTACGAGCCCGCTCGCCTGCGCGAACTCATCCATCTTGGTGCCCCGGTCGGTGCGCAGATCTTCGTCGAGATCGCCATCTTCGGCGCCGTTACCGCCATCATCTCCACCTTCGGAGCGCTGCCGCTCGCCGGCCACCAGATCGCATTGGACTGCGCCAGCTTCACCTTCATGGTGCCGATGGCCATAAGCACCGCCACCAGCGTCCGCGTAGGCCAGGCCATCGGACGCCACGACGCCCCCGCTGCCCGCGCCGCTGGATGGACCGGCATCCTGCTCTCCAGCATCTTCATGCTGCTGGCTTCGGCGGTCTTCATCGCCATCCCCGGCACCATCGCACGCGGCTTCTCGCCCTCGCCGCCGGTCATCGCCGCTGCCGTGCCGCTGCTCTTCATCGTCGCAGTCTTCCAGCTCTTCGATGGCCTCCAGATGACCGCCACCGGAGCCCTCCGCGGAGCAGGCAACACCAGCATCGGCCTCTACGTCCACCTCACCTGCTACTGGGCCATCGGCCTGCCCGTCGGCCTCTACTTCGGATTCCACCAGCACCTCGGCGCCGCCGGTCTCTGGCTCGGCCTCTGCTGCGGACTCATCCTCGCCGGCATCGCCCTCACCACCATCTGGCAGCGCACCACCCACAGGCTGCCCAGCATCATCGCCAGCCAGAAGACCCACCCCGCCCTGGCTAATCCCGCACCCATCCCCAACTAGTCCCTACGGCTTGCTCAGACGCTCCATCAGGATCGCCATCCGCTTCGCCTCCAGCGGCAGCGAGTCCAGATACACCGTCTCCCCCTCCGCATGCGCGCCATCGCCCATCGCTCCCGTGCCCACCAGCCCCACCACGTACGGCGCGACAAACGCAATGTCTCCCGCCCCACCCAGCATCGGGTCCATCACCTCCTGCGGTCCCACACCCAGCGCCGCATTCACCTCGTTCAACTGCTTCACCAGCGCATGTGCGCCCTCCGTCTCCGCCATCGCCGGATAGCCCTCATCGAACGAGATCGTCGCGCCGGTCTTGGCCAGATGGTCAGCCACAATCGCCCGCATCTTCGCCTCCACCCGCTGCGTCTGCTCGTTGCTCAGCGTGCGGATGTCGCCCTCCGCCAACGCCACCGGCGGAATCACGTTGCTCTTTCCCGTAACCGTGCCTCCCGACCCGGTGTCGTTCCACTTCGCCGTCGCTCCGCCCAGTACCATCCCCACGCTGAACGTCAGCCCCTTCTCCGGCAACTGCGTCCGAAACTGGTCCAGAATCCGCGCCAGCTCATAGATCGCACCATAGCCAAACGGCTCGCGAAAGATCTGCGACGAGTGCCCGCTGCGTCCGCTCGTCTCCAGATGCCACAGAATCGCACTCCTCCGGCTGATGCGGATCATGTCCTTGCCGCCAATCCGCGAGCCGTTCTCAAACTCCAGCGCCACATCGCTCCGCTTGCCTACCTCGATCATGTCTGTCCGGCTCAGGCTGGTCGGCTCTCCGTGCAACTCCTCGTCGCCGCTCAGCACGATCGTGATCTCCGCCTGGTCCAGCGTACCCGCGGCCTGCATCGCCTTCAGCGCAGACAGCATCACCACCAGCCCGCCCTTCATGTCATTCACGCCCGGCCCGGTCGCCACCTTGCCCTCGGTCCCCGGCACAATCGCGTACCTCTGAAACGAACTCGTCGGCTCAAACACCGTGTCCATATGCCCGATCAGCAGAATCCGCTTCCCGCACTTACCCGACCCCGCCGGACATGCATGTTCCGCCACCAGGTCTCCCGCTCGCCCATCGAACGCCTGCATCGGCACCCACCGCGTCTTGAAGCCCAGCGCCTCAATCTGCGGCATCACCACATCCTTTACCGCCAGCACGCCAGGCAGATTCATCGTGCCGCTGTTGATGTCCACCAACTTTTCCAGCAGTATCACCGCCGCCGGGTTCTCTGCGTCCACCGCCCGCACCATCGCGCTCTCCGCCGCCGAGAGCTTCGGCTCCGCATTCTGGCCCGACGCCATGGAGCACACGCCAGCCGCAGCCAGCAGAAAGAGAATTCGTGAAGTCATCATCGTGGCCGGAGAATATCACGTCATCTCCGCTCGCTCGCAACTTATGTCGCCAGCTAGGTCACCGGCATCTGCACAATGTCGTCGCTGCGCACCCGCGTCTTGCTACGCGTAGTTAGCGTCAGTGCCGCCGCCAGAATCAATCCGCCGCCAGCCCACGCACTCGGCCCCAGCCGCTCGCCCAGCACCAACACGCCCAGCAGGCTTCCGATCAGCGGCTCCATATTCAGCAGCACCCCCGCCTGCGACGCCGGCACCTGCGTCATCCCCCAGTTCCATAGCAGCGTCGTCGTGGCCGTACACAGCACACCGCTCGCCGCCAGTGCCAGCCACGCCTTCAGCGACACCCCCGTCACCGGCGGCATCCCATACCGCACCGGAACCCACACCACCAGCATCAGCGTCCCCAGCAGCAGCCCATAGGCTGTCACTACCACATGGCTATGCCGCTCCATCAACTGCTTGTTGATCAGAATCCAGAACAGCGCGATCCCCAGCGAAAGCACCACCAGCAGATCCCCGCCCAGCGTCGCCTCGCCCGCACCGGCATGGTGCTTGCCGCCCAGCGCAATCAGCGCCGCCCCACAGGTCGAACCCGCCAGCGCCACCCAGCCCAGACCATCCATCCGCTCATGCGCAAAAATCGCCGCACCTACCGCCAGAATCACCGGCATCGTCCCCACCATCAACGACGCATGGCTCACCGTCGTAATCGACAGTCCATAGAACTGGATCAAAAACTGCAAGGGAACTCCCAGAAACGAAGCCGCCAGCAGCACGCCCCACTCCTTGCCGTTCAGCCCCGGACGATGTGTAACCAGAAGCGGCACAAGTGCGATGATCGCGAACAAAAACCGGTACAGCACCATATGCGCAAAGCCCATCTCCGCCAGCGCAATCTTGCCGAAAAAGAAGCCGCATCCCCAAAAAGAACTCGCCAGCGCGCACGCACCAAACCCCAGCGCCCGTTGTCTCCGTAAATCTGCCATACCTCCACTCTCGCACACTCAAAACAAAAATGGCGGAGACCGAAGCCTCCGCCATTCCCGTCTACTCGCTTACACCTACCAGACTCGGCAGCTATCCACCGGAACCATCGGCGCACCCTTCTTGCATCCGAAGGCCTCCGCAAACCCCGGCTGATTCACAATCGCGCCATTCGCGCGGAAGTGATCCGGCGAGTGTGGATCGGTCAGCACCTGGTTCCGCACCTGCTCCGGACGGGCGTTCTCGCACCAGTTCTGTGCGAAGCCAATGTAGAACCGCTGCGGTGCCGTAAACCCATCCTTCTTTGCGCTCAGATCCACGCCATTGGCTTTCGCCCGCTCCAGATAGGCCATGTACGCCAGCACCAGTCCGCCGTTGTCCGCCGTGTTCTCACCCAGCGTCAGCTTGCCGTTTACCTTCACGTCGTCGACCGCCGTAAAGCCGCCGTACTCCTTCACCAGGCAGTCCGTGCGCGCCTCGAACTTCTTGGTATCCTCAGCAGTCCACCAGTCGCTCAGGTTGCCCTTGGCGTCGAACTTCTTGCCCTCATCGTCGAACCCGTGGGTCAACTCGTGGCCAATCACCGCGCCGATGTGCCCATAGTTCACCGCGTCATCCTGCTTCGGATCGTAGAACGAAGGCTGCAGAATCCCGGCAGGAAAGTTGATGTCGTTCATGCTGGGGTCGTAGTACGCATTCACCGTCGGCGGCGTCATGCCCCACTCGCTGTGGTCCACCGGCTTGCCGATCTTGTTCAACTGGCGGTCGTTTTCGAACGCATTGGCGCGCAGCGAGTTGCCCAGCGCATCCTCCGGCTTCACCTCCAGCTTGGAGTAGTCGCGCCACTTGTCCGGATAGCCGATCTTGTTGGCCACCCCATGCAGCTTCTCCTTCGCCCGCGTCTTGGTCGCAGCCGACATCCAGTCCAGCGTGTCGATGTCGCGGTCCATCGCGTTCTCAATGTCCTTCACCATCTCCACCATCTTGGTCTTGCTGTCGCCGGCAAAGTACTCTTCCACATACACCTTGCCCAACGCCTCGCCCAGAGCACCATTCACCGCGTTCGAGCAGCGCTTCCAACGCGCCGCCTGCACCGGCTGCCCGTTCAGCTTGCGCCCGTAAAAATCAAAGTTCTCTTCGTCGAAGCGCTTCGGCAGACGGCTCGCTGCCGCCGTCAACAGGTGGTAGCGCATATACGCCTTCAGCGTCTCCAGATCGTTGGCCTGCAACTGCTTGCTCAGGGCAGGGAAGAACTCCGGTGTCGCATCGTTTATCTCCGTCACCCGCGGCGAGTGGACCGCCGTCTCAAACGTCGCAAAGTTGAACCCCGGCGTACTGGCTTCAAACGTCGCAATCGGCTGCAGATGGTAGATCTTCTCCGGGTCGCGCATCTCCGTCACGCCCATGGAGCCCTTGGCCAACGCCGTCTCCATCGCCATCACCGCCTTCGCGTCCTTGGCGGCTTGCTCCGGCGTGCTGCCTGCCAGCGTTAGCATCTTGGCAACATGCTCCACATACTGCTTGCGAACCTCTTCATCCTTCGCGCCCGTCCGCAGGTAGTAGTCCTTCTCCGGAAGCCCCAGTCCGCCCTGGCTGACAACTGCAATCTGCTTGGTCGCGTCCTTGAAGTCCTGCTGCTCGCCATAGCCAAAGAACACATCCACGCCCATCCGTTGCAGCTTGCCGACCAACTCCGCCAACTGTGCCTTGCTCTTCACCGCATCGATCTCATCCAGCATTGGCTTGATCGGTGCCAGTCCCTTTTGCTCGATCAGGTCGGTGTTCATGCAGCTTTGGTAGTAGTCGCCAATCTTCTGCGCGTCCTCCGAGCGGCCCGTCTTCATCGCTGCAGCCTTCTCCAGAATCCCATGCAGCGACTGCGTGTTGACGTTGTACAACGCATAGAACTGGTCCACCCCGGCCTGATCGGCTGGTATTGGATGATTCGCCGCAAACTTGCCGCAGGAAAACTTGTAGAAGTCATTGCAGGGATCGACCGTTTTATCCAGCGAGGTCGTGTCAAACCCCGGTATCGGCACGTATACCTCGATCGGCTTGCTGTCGTTCGCACTCGCCGCCGCCTGCGCCAAGGCCAAGCTGCTGCTCGCGCTCGCCAGTCCAACCGATACTCCCAGCCCGACGGCAAACTTCAGCCCGGCACCTGACTTCTTCCAGAAATCCATCATGCGTCTATCTCCTCTATCGCACTCTACCGACTCACTTTTCTATCACTATCGACCGCGCCAGCACCACCCGCATCTGCTTGCCGACAGCAACAATTGTGATCTCACTACCGTCTATGCAACAGTATTGGTACGCGATGCGCGATACTGGCTTATACGCACCCGCTCTCATGCAGGTTCCCTCCTCCAATCCCGCGCCCACCCGCTCTCCCCGCTCGGCGGTCTTACGGACCCTGCTGGCCCTGCTGCTCTCCGTCTGCGCTCCGCTGTTCGCACGTCCGCGCCCACCCAGTGCCCACATCCCGTTGGAAGATCTCGGCTACCAGACGCTCTCCACCCGTTGGCTGCTCTCTGGCAGTTCGCTGCTGTCCGTAAACTTCGTCGACGACCAGCACCTCCTGCTCTCCTTCGGTGTCCGCCGCCTGCTCCGTCGCCTGCCCAACGATCCCGTCGACGACGACGACCGCACCGTCCACACCGTCCTGCTCGAACTGCCCTCCGGCAAAGTCCTCGCCACTACCGAGTGGCGTCTTCACGATCAGGGCCAGTTCCTCTGGAACCTTGGCCGCGGCCGCTTTCTGCTGCGCATCCACAACACCCTCTACACCCTCGCCCCATTGCTCAATCTGGCTTCGCCCGAACCCTTCGTGCTCCGCCAATTCCTGCACTCCGAGCACGCCATCCAGGCCATCCTGCTCACCCCGGAGTCCGACCTCCTCACCATCGAAACCGTCGAGCCCTCCACTCAACCTCAGGCCAGAGGAGACTCCACTCCCACACCCTCCGGCACCCTCATCAGCTTTTATCGCCTGGTCGTCCCCGACCCCGCCAACGATCACGTCCTCGCCGCATCTGCCGGACGTGTCCTCTCCCGTGGCCCCGGAGAGATACCCCTCAACGCCGCCGGATTCCTCAACACCCTCGACCAGGGCAACCAGACCTGGGCCTTCGACTTCAGCACCTACACCGGCAAGCTCTATCAACTCGGCATCTTCGACTCCACCTGCAGGCCTTCGCCCGCCTTCGTCACCCGCAGCGAGTTCGTCGCCTTCAGTTGTCGCGGCGGCGATACCCAGCAGTTGCTCGCAGCCTTCAACCTCCGCGGCGACGAGATGTGGCAAGCCGTCCTCTCCGGCTCCTACATCGCCCCGCGCTTCGCCTTCTCCCCCACCAGCGGCCGCTTCGCCGTCAGCCGCATCCTGGTCAACTCCGCCGCCATCCCCACCGACGAACTCGTCCCCGCCCAACTCAACGGCCAAACCGTCGACGTCTATCAGATCGATAGCGGCAACCTGCTCCTCCATATCGACTGCTCCCCCATCGCCCGCGCCGGACAGAACTTCGCCCTCTCGCCCAACGGCCTCAGCTTCGCCGTCGTGCGCGACGAGGCCGTCGAGATCTACACGCTGCCACCCCTCTCGGACGAGGACAAAGCCGCCGTTCAACGTGCCGAGGCCACCGCGCCCACTGTCGAGGGAGTCCCGGTCAATCTCTCCTCCATGGGCCAATCCACCTCCTCGCAACAGTCCTCCCCCTCGCAACGGCCCACTGCCGCCGCCCACCGCCCGGCCAGCACCTCCCCGGTGAACCCGGCTGCGCAAGACCCACAAACCTCTCAGTCCGACCAGGTCAACACCGGCTCCGCAGCCACCCCATCCGCCTCCTCCAACCCACCCACCGACTCCGCCCAGGATCCCAACCAGCCCCAGCCCCCGCGCAAGCCCCCCACCCTGTACAACCCCGACGAAAAGCCTCAGTAGCCTCGGTCACAACAGCTCCACAAGCCATCAGCAGCGCACAAAAACGAAAAAAAGGCTGGATCCCGATCGCTCGGCATCCAGCCTTTCGTAATTCCGTTTGGGTCCAGCCTGCTTACGCAGCCTTGAGCACTGCCTTCACGCGAGCATTCAGGCGGCTCTTGTAGCGGCTCGCGGTGTTCTTGTGCAGCACGCCCTTCTGTACGCTCTTGTCCAGAATAGATGCCGTCTCACGGTAGTGGGTGGTCGCGACCGCATGGTCGCCCTTGGCAATTGCTTCACGCAGCGAGCGCAGCGAGCCACGCAGCTTGCTCTTGTTGGCGCGGTTTACCGCGGTCTTTACAACGGTCTGACGTGCGCGCTTCAACGACGAAACATGATTAGCCATAAACTCTCTTCTCTAAACCCGCTCATTGTCGGGGAAATGGTATGCAGGACCAAACTGGTAGGAGCTGGCTAAAGACACAGCCCGCCACATCCCTGCAATGTCTAAGTCTACGCAAACCCTCCGGTCAGGTCAATCCCAGACCATCCATAAGCCATCCAGCGACTGAAAACAGCCAACCAACGGCAGCAGCCAAATCAGCCCGGCACCAGGTATATTTTCCTTCCTCCTCCGTTCCCGCTGGCGTACTGTATTGGGTGTCCCGCCTTAGGAGAGTGCGCCCCATGACCACCAAACTCCGCTTTGCCCTGCCGTTTGTTCAGCATCTGGTCCTCCCCGCTGTGCTGCTTGCCGTGCTGTTCCTCGTCGCAGCCCCCATCCTACAGGCGCAACCCGATCCCAATCCCGTCGTCTCCAGCGCGCGGGAGATCTACGAGCGCCAGGCAAAGTACATGATCGCCGCCGCTGAACTAATGCCCGCCGACAAATACACCTTCCGCCCCACTCCCGCCCAGATGTCCTACGCCCAGTCCATCGCCCACGTCACCGACGCCAACACCTTCGTCTGCGGCATGTTGACCGCGAACCCCACGCCCCGCGGCCCACGCACCAGCGACTCCCTCTCCAAGGATCAATTGATCGCTGCCCTCAAAGCCTCCTTCCACGTCTGCGACCTGGCCTTCGCTGGCTTGCAGGACGCCAGACTCGGCGACACCATCACCTTCTTCGGCGGCAGACCCGCTCCCCGCGCTCGGGCCCTCTTCGAAGAGGTGGGTGATCTCGAAGACCATTACTCGCAGATGGCTGCCTATCTCCGCCTCAACGGCCTCACCCCGCCCTCGGTAAAGCCCGCGAAACAATAGGCTTTATTTATCGCTTGACGCACCTTCGCCCACGGTCTAATCTTGCCCCATCTTCGACGCTAGATTGGCACCACCAGACATCCCGGTCGCAGTCAACAGGCGCAGCCAACGCGCTCCCTCCACCTGTTCGCCCACCTTTTCACACTCCTTACATCTAACCCATAGCAACCACGCAACCGCAGCTTCCCTGACGGAGGTCAGACCCTAATTGAATAAAAAAGCGATCGAAATCACGCCCGGTATTGAGCCCCTCTACGGGACCCGCGACGAAAACCTCCGCCTGATGGAAGACGGCCTCCATGTCACCATCGACCTTCGTTCCGATGCCATCCACGTTACCGGCGACCTCGCTTCCATCGATCGAGTCACCGGCATCTTCAGCGACTTCGATCACCTCCGCAAATCCGGCGTCCACCTCCACAACGGCGAACTCAATGGCATGCTCAAGCTTGTCATCGCCGACCCCGCCGTCACCCTCCGCTCCCTCGTCGACTCCGGCAAGCAGCGCTCCGCCGGCGTCAAGCGCATGGTCCAGCCCCGCAGCCCCAACCAGCGCAAATACGTCGAGGCCATCGAGCAGGGCGATATGACCTTCGGCCTCGGTCCCGCCGGTACCGGCAAAACCTACCTCGCAGTCGCCATGGCCGTCTCCGCCCTCGTCGCCAAAAAAGTCAGCCGCATCATCCTCGTCCGCCCCGCGGTCGAAGCCGGCGAGCGACTCGGCTTCCTCCCCGGCTCCCTCCAGGAGAAGGTCGATCCCTACCTCCGCCCGCTCTACGACGCGCTCTACGACCTGCTCGATCCCCAAAAAGTCGACAAATTGCTCGAATCCAACGTCATCGAGGTCGCACCGCTCGCCTTCATGCGCGGACGCACCCTCTCCGACGCCTTCATCATCATGGACGAGGCCCAGAACACCACCACCGAGCAGATGAAGATGTTCGTCACCCGCCTCGGCAACAACTCCAAGGCCGTCATCACCGGAGACCTCACCCAGACCGACCTGCCAAATCCCAAAAAGTCCGGCCTGCTCGAAGCCCTCCACGTCCTCGATGGCGTCGAAGGCATCCGCTTCTGCCACTTCGAGGATGTCGACGTCGTACGCCACCACCTCGTCCAACGCATCGTCCGTGCCTACGATAGCTACGGCAAGGCCCAGCAGCAGCTTCCCCTGGCCATCGGAGAGCCGGTCCTCTCCGGCACCAGCCTCACCCCCGCAGCCAAACCGCTGCCCAAACCGCAATAATCCTCTCCGCATGCGATACCATCGACAACAGAGGGCCTATCCGCCCTCTGTTGTCGTTTTCTCCCCGGAACTCCTTTACTCGCAACACCCGCCGGTATCCAGATGAAACCCATCGACTCGCCAGACCATCTCTCCATCTCGATCGCGACGCCCCCCATTGCCAATCCCTTGTCGGCACAGGCGCGCTGCCCGGGCCGCCGCGATCGCCGCAGAGGTCGCCACCTCCTCGCCGTCGCCATCGTGGTCCTGCTGGCCACCTGTAGCACCTCCCAATCCTCCGCCACCCCGCCTGCCGCCACCACCCCCTGGCAGCTTATCTGGAGCGACGAGTTCAACGGCGCCAACGGCTCCGCGCCCGATCCCACCCACTGGGCTATACAGCTAGGCGGCAACGGCTTTGGCAACAACGAGCTGGAAACCTACACCAGCCGCCCCGCCAACGTCCAGCAGCAGAACGGCAACCTGCTCATCACCGCACTCCGCGAAAACTACACCGGCCCCGACGGCATCAAGCGCCCCTACACCTCCGGTCGCATCCGCACCCAGGGCCTCTTCACCCAGGCCTACGGACGCTTCGAAGCCAGCATCCAACTCCCCGTCGGCAAAGGCATCTGGCCCGCCTTCTGGCTGCTCGGCGATGGCATTAACTCTGTCGGCTGGCCCCACACGGGCGAGATCGACATCATGGAAGAGATCGGCGAGGCCAACGTCATCTACAGCACCCTCCACGGGCCCGGATACAGTGGCGGCCACGGCATCT
The DNA here is from genome assembly GCA_021780315.1 of Acidobacteriota bacterium. GTDB lineage: Bacteria > Acidobacteriota > Terriglobia > Terriglobales > Acidobacteriaceae > Edaphobacter. The sequence continues at coordinate 327,986 of JAJXYY010000047.1, read as the reverse complement.
CCGCACGCTATCCCCTGCCCCCCGGCCAGGCCGTCAACAACGCCTTCCACCGCTACGCCGTCGAGTGGGCCCCCAACAACATCAAGTTCTTCTTCGACCAGAACCTCATCGCCGAACGTACCCCCGCCGATCTCCCCGCCGGAGCCGCCTGGGTCTACGATCACCCCTTCTTCATCCTCTTCAATCTGGCCGTAGGCGGCGCCTGGCCCGGCTATCCCGACCAGACCACCCCCTTCCCCCAGCAGATGCTTGTCGACTACGTCCGTGTCTATACACGCAACCCTCCCACCCAAAACCCATCAGCCGAACCAACCCCAGCCAGCCAATCCCAAAACGAATGATCACCATCGACCTCCCCAGTACGACCTCCACCCGCACCGAGCCTCTCGACGCCCTCTCGAAGCCCGGCCTCACTCGCTTCCTCTCCCGTGCTCGCGCCGCCGTCGGCCTCGCCGGACAGGTCGATGTCCTGCTCTCTTCCGATGCAGAACTCAAGCGCCTCAACCGCGCCTTCCGCGGCAAAAACAAGTCCACCGACGTTCTCAGCTTTCCCACCCCGCCGGAGATCGCGCAGTCCCACGCCGGCGACCTCGCCATCTCTCTCGACACCGCCGCCCGTCAGGCTGCCGCCTTCGGCCACACCCTGCAGGATGAGGTCCGCATCCTCATGCTCCACGGCCTGCTCCACCTCCACGGCGAAGACCACGAGATCGATCAAGGTCAGATGGCCGCCCGCGAAGCCCAACTACGGATCCAGCTCAAACTCCCTGTCAACCTGATCGAGAGAGTCACCCAACCCAAGCCCAAGCCCAAGCCCAAGCCGAGGGCCAAGCCATGACCCCCGCCTACGCCATTCTGCTCACCGCTCTCCTCGCCATCCTCGCCCTGGTCGCCTATGTCGACCGCATCTACTCCGAGATGGGCAAGTTTCTCGCCCGCGAGTATCAGGACAACATCGACGCCTGGGAGCAGGTCGTCGAGCCCAGCCTCCGCCTTGGCCGCGAATCCATCGCGCTCTCGGCCTCGGTCCTCCGCCAACTCACCCTCGCGGCCATCGCCCTGCTCTCCGGCCTGCGCCTCTTCACCCACTCCGCTCTCATCCCCTCGCTGGTTCACACGCCGGATGCCTCGGAGATCGTCCGCACCATCTTTGAGCTCATTCTGCTCATCCTCATCTTCGATCGCCTCCTGCCGCAGTTACTCTTTACCCGCACCCGCGGTCTGTGGATCTTCCACATCCGGTTTCTGTTGGTCGCCCTCTTCTACCTCATCCTGCCCGTCACCCTGCTGCTCGGACTGCTGCTCTCCATCGCCGCCCTGGCAGAACCCGAAGACACCGCCGAGTCCGAGCATCCCTCCGAAGCCATGGACGCCCTGCTCGAAGCGGGAGAAGAAGAAGGCATCCTCGAAGAGTCCGACCGCGAACTGGTCCGCTCCGTCGTAGAGTTTGGCGACAAAGTCGTTCGCGAGGTCATGACGCCGCGCCCCGAGATTCGCGCCGTCCCCGCCACCAGCACCCTCGCCGAATTCACCGCGCAACTGCTTGAACACGCCTACTCCCGCGTCCCCGTCTACTCCGGCTCGCTCGACCACATCACCGGTATCGCCTTCGCCCACGACCTGCTCCACATCGCCGACACCGAGGCGCGCCACCGCACCGTCGCCGAGATCCAGCGCGTCGTCGCCTTCGTGCCCGAGACCAAAAATGTGGCCGAACTTCTCCGCGAGATGCAGCGCGAAAAACAGCACATGCGCATCGTCATCGACGAGTACGGCGGCGTAGCCGGCCTCGTCACCATCGAGGATCTCCTCGAAGCCATCGTTGGCAACATCGCCGATGAGCACGACGAAGCCGAGGACCACGACCATCCCATCCGCGAGCCTGACGGCGCCTACAGTCTTCCCGGCTCGTTCGAAATCTCGCGCCTCCGCGACCTCTTCGCCGATCAGTTTGAGCCCACAACATCCGCATCCCAGCACCATCCCGATGACGCCGCCGACTCCGAAGCCTCCCGCAAGCCCGAGGGTAGGGAACTGCGCGACACCCGCGACGACCCCACCGCGCTCCGCATGCCAGAGCACTACGAGTCCACCACCATCGGCGGCCTCGTCTCCGAGATCGCTGGCCACATCCCCCTGCCCGGCGAGGTCGTCGAGCAGGACGGCATCCGCCTCGAAGTACTCGCCTCCACCGACCGCCGCGTCGATCGCGTCCGCGTCCGTCTGGTTCCAATCAACTTCGCCCCATAACTGCCTCTCGATCACCCAACCGGCCAGTCATCGTACGGAACGGATATCATGTTGACGGCGTGGTCTCTGCGATCTCAAACTCACTCGTCTCCCGTCTCCTTGCCGGTCTGATGGTCTCACTCCTGCTGGCACCGCTGCTCTCCGCACAGGCGCCCTTGCAACGATTCCACCAGAGCCATCCCGCCATGGGCACCATCTGGACTATCGACCTCTACGCGCCTGATCAGCCCACCGCCGAACAGCACATGGCCGCAGCCTTCGACGAGATCGACCGCATCGAAGCTCTGCTCAGCAACTACAGGCCCTCCAGCGAACTCTCCCGCATCAGCCGCGACGCCGGCAACGCCCCCACCGTCACCGATCCCGAAACCTTCGCCTTCCTCCAGCGATCCCTCTACTGGAGCCGCCTCTCCCACGGTGCATTCGATATCTCCGTAGGCCCCCTGCTGCGTACCTGGGGCTTCTTCTTCCATCAGGGCCACGTCCCCGCTCAGGCGGAGCTTGACGCGCTGCAGCCAACCATCGGCTGGCAGCATATCCAACTCAACCCCACCGCCCGCATCGTCTTCTTCACCCACCACCACCCCATGGAACTCGATCCCGGCAGCATCGGCAAGGGCTTCGCCGTCGATAGCGTCGTCGCCCTCCTGCGCAGTCAGGGCGTAACCTCCGCCTTCATCTCCGCCGGTGGCAGCACCTTCTATGCAATTGGCGCCATTCCCGGCACATCCGGCTGGCCCGCCGAAGTCCCCGACCCACTCCACCCCGGCCACATCGCCGCCACCCTGCAACTCCGCGACACCTCCATGTCCACCGGCGCCTGCACCCAGAAGTTCTTCCTCTACCAGGGCCATCGTTACTGCCATATCTTCGATCCCATCGCCATGCGCCCCGTCGAAGGCGTACTCCAGAGCACCGTCATCGACCCCAGCGCGACCGACAGCGATGCGCTCTCCACCATCGTCTTTGTCCTCCCCCCGGCGGCCACGCGTCGCCTGCTGCACCCCATGCCACAGGTGCAGAGTCTCGTCTTCCGCCAGCCCACCGCTGGCACCTCCGAACCATGCAGCGCGATACACTGGTCCGGCAATCCCTGCGCCTCACCTGCCCTAGAAACACCAGGAGCACTCACCCCATGATGGATCGTCGTTCCTTCCTCCACGGCCTCTCCGCCGCTGCCATCGCCATCTCTGCCAACGCGCAGTCGCTCACCGGAAGCGATGCCGAGGCCGCCCGCCAGATCGCCCCCATCCACGATGCCACCCCGCTGCGACTGGGCATCATCGGCCCCGGCAGCCGTGGCAAGGAACTCGCCCGCAGCTTCCTGCGAGTCCCCGGCGTGCGCATCACCGCCGCTGCCGACGTGTACGCCCCGCGCTTTGCCGAACTCAACCAGGTCTGCGGCTACGATGTGCCATCGCACGCCGACTATCGCGCCCTCCTCGACCGCAAGGATGTCGATGCCGTCATCGTCGCCACGCCCTTCGGCCTGCACGGTGAGCAGGTGCTGGCTGCGCTGCACGCGGAAAAACACGTCTACGGCGAAAAAACCATGGCCTTTACCGTAGAAGAATCAGCCAAAATCGTTCAGGCCGCCACCGCCTCGCCGCGCATCTTTCAGGTCGGCCACCAGTACCGCTACTCGCCCTGGATTCGCGCCGCACTCGCCCGCGTCCAGCAGGGAGAGATCGGCGATGTCACCCACATCATCGGCTACTGGCACCGCAACAACAGTTGGCGCCGCCCCGTGCCGCAGCCTTCACTCGAACGCCTCATCAACTGGAGGCTCTACAACCAGTGGTCCCTCGGCCTGCTCGCCGAACTCGGCTCGCACCACATGGACATCGCCAACTGGGCCTTCGGAGCCACCCCCACCGCCGCACTCGCCTCTGGCTCCATCTGCAAATACCACGACGGACGCGAGACCGACGACAACGTCCAGGCCGTGCTCTCCTACCCCGGCGGCAAGCGCTTTATCTTCTCCTCCATCACCGACAACTCCCAACTCGGCGACCAGCTCTGGCTCTACGGCACCAAAGGCTCGCTCAACCTCACCCTCGAGGACGCCACCTTCTACTACGAGCCCCGCCAGGTCACCCGCGTCGACCCCAGCCACGACGGTGCCGCCATCACCAGCGCCTCCTACCAGGCCTCCGGCGAGATGCCCTACCGTGGCCCCGGCCACGCCGTCGAGGTCACCACTGCCGAAGACCCCACCTCCGCCGCCACCCGTGCCTTCATCTACTGCTGCCGCACCGGCACCCACCCCATCGCCGATGTCCACGTCGGCTATGGCTCCGCGCTCTGCGTCATCCAGTCCAACCAGGCCAGACTCGATCGCCGCGAAGTCGCTGTCCCGCCAGCCCTCTAACATCGCTCCACCCCGCACAACGAAAAAAGCTCCAGCCATCAGGCTGGAGCTCTTCGCATCGCAAAACCAAATCCTTAATCGATCGAGATCTTGCGCAGTAGCTTGAAGTCGCTGAGCATCTTGCCCGTACCCAGCACCACGCTCGCCAGCGGGTCATCCGCAATGCTCACCGGCAGCCCCGTCTCCTCGCGAATTCGCTTGTCCAGATTCTTGATCAGCGCACCGCCGCCCGTCAGCACAATGCCGCGGTCCGAGATGTCAGCCGAGAGCTCCGGCGGAGTCCGCTCCAGCGCCACCCGGATCGCATTGATGATCGTCGCGATGCACTCGCTCAACGCCTCGCGAATCTCCGAGTCCTCAATCGTAATCGTCTTCGGAACGCCCTCAATCAGGTTGCGCCCCTTCACTTCCATCGTGATCGGCTTGTCCAGCGGAAACGCCGAACCCAGCGTGATCTTGATCATCTCCGCCGTCCGCTCCCCGATCAGCAGGTTGTACTTCCGCTTCAGGTACGTCATCACGGCTTCGTCCATCTGATTGCCGGCCATCCGCACCGAGCGCGAGTACACAATACCCGCCAGCGAGATCACCGCAATGTCCGTCGTGCCGCCTCCAATATCCACCACCATGTTGCCGCCCGGCTCCGTAATCGGCAGGCCCGCACCGATCGCCGCGACCATCGCCTGCTCCACCAGGTGTACTTCGCTGGCCTTGGCCCGGTACGCAGAGTCCATGACCGCACGCTTCTCCACCTGCGTTATCTCGCTCGGAACGCCAATCACAATCCGCGGATGCACCATCATCTTGCGGTTGTGCGCCTTCTGGATGAAGTAGTTCAGCATCTTTTCCGTGTGCCGGAAGTCCGCAATCACGCCGTCTTTCATCGGCTTGATCGCCACAATGTTGCCCGGCGTACGCCCCAGCATCTCCTTGGCCTCTTTACCCACGGCCTCCACTTCGTTGGTGATCTTGTTCACCGCGATAATCGAGGGCTCATTGACGATAATGCCTTTGCCATGGGCAAACACCAGCGTGTTCGCCGTGCCCAGGTCAATCGCCAGGTCGCTCGAAAATAGGCTGAAGAGTGACCGCATATTGTGTATACGGGAGTAACGCATCTGAAAATTATTTGAGGACATTCTGCCGGTTCATTCCCTGAAATCGAGAGTCTTCCCTACATTGTACGGCTTCCGCCGCTCCCGTGTGCCGCGTCATCGTCTCCATCCGCTATCCGGTATCCGGTAAAAACGTTTTTCACCCACCCCGGTCCGCCCACTACCCCCATCCACCGCAGTAGATACAATCGAAGTGCAACAGATTTGGAGAACAGAATGATCATCGGAGTCCCCCGCGAAGTAAAAGACCACGAGAGCCGCGTAGGCGTCACCCCTGCCGGAGTCAAGGCCCTCGTCGAAGCTGGCCACAAAGTCCTCGTAGAAACCAACGCCGGAGCCCTCTCCGCCATGCCTGACGCCGAGTACCAGTCCGCAGGAGCAGAGATCGTCGGCTCCGCCTACGACGTCTGGCGCCTCGCCGACATGGTCGTCAAGGTCAAAGAACCCGTCGAGAAAGAGTACAAACACTTCCGCGAAGGCCTCATCCTCTTCACCTACCTCCACCTCGCACCCCTCCCCGAACTCACCAACGCCCTGCTGGAGAACAAGGTCATCGGCATCGCCTACGAGACCGTCCGCGACCGCACCGGCGCGCTCCCACTCCTCACCCCCATGAGCGAAGTCGCCGGACGCATGTCCGTCCAGGTCGGTGCAGCCTATCTCGAAAAGGAGCACGGTGGCCGCGGCGTCCTCCTCGGCGGTGTCCCCGGCGTTCCTCCCGGCAACGTCTGCATCATCGGTGGCGGTATCGTCGGCACCAACGCCGCGAAAATCGCCCTCGGCATGGGCGCCAAAGTCACCCTCATCGACCTCAACCTCAATCGCCTTCGCGAACTCGACGACATCTTCAACGGACGCCTCTACACTGTCGCCTCCAACAGCTACAACATCGAGCGCGCCACCTCCGAGGCCGACCTCGTCATCGGCGGCGTCCTCATCCCCGGCGCAGCCGCACCCAAGATCGTCACCAAGGCCATGGTCGCCAAAATGAAGCAGGGCGCAGTCATCGTCGATGTCGCCATCGACCAGGGCGGCTGCATCGAAACCGCCCACCCCACCACCCACTCCGACCCCTCCTACGTCGTCGATGGGGTCGTCCACTACTGCGTCACCAACATGCCCGCAGCCGTGCCCAACACCTCCACCCTCGCCCTCACCAACGCCACTTTTCCCTACGTCCTCAAGCTCGCACGTCTCGGAGCACAGGCTGCCATCGCCGAAGACAAAGGCATCGCCGAGGGCGTGAACACCTACGCCGGGGTCCTCACCTACGGAGCCGTAGCCGCCGCCCAGAAGCGCGACTGGAAGCCCGTAGCCGACCTCCTCTAACCCCGCACCCCAACCAATCCAGACGCCGCGATGCACAGCATCGCGGCGTTTTCACTTTCGAGCCTCAAGCAGCAAGCTGATCGTTTGTATTCTCTCGACATCTGCCGTATTCTCCCGTCATGGCCCTCAAGACGCTCACCTTCCGCACCCCTGAAGAAAAGGTCTCGGCGCTCGACTCCGTCGCCGCGCTCCAGCAGCGCGACAGAACCTTCATCATCAACGAGGCGGTCGACCAGTACCTGTCGCTCTACGAGCATCACTGCGCCCTGATCGACGAAGGCATCCGCGCTGCCGACGCCGGCGATTTACTCCCGCAAGCCGAAGTGGTCAAGATGGCGTCATCCTGGTCCCGAAAGCCAAGACGCGCGTGATCCCCGAACTCGTCCTCTGGACTACACCCGCCATGCACCACCTTCACGACCTGCACTCCTACCTTGCGGAGTCCAGCATCGCGGCTGCCGACAGCCAACTCGCCATCATCTTTGCTGCCACCACCAGCCTCGCCCAATTTCCAGAAAAAGGTCGTCCCGGTCGTCGCAGCGGAACCCGGGAACTCGTCGTTTCCGGCACGCCGTACATCGTGGCCTATCGAGTAGCCAAACGCAGCATTACCATTCTCGCCGTCATTCACGGCGCACGCAGATGGCCCAGAAACTTCGGCGCATAGACCGCGGCACCTGCACGTAGCCTCCAGCCTCGCGCCTATAATCGGGTCACGCACGCTGCAACATCCGGCGTGCACCACAGGAGGGGTGCGGCATGCCTGCAAGTCCGAACCGTAGCAAGCTGCTCAGCATCGCGCTTGGCTCCTGCCTGCTGGTCCTCTTCGCCGCCCTCATCGCCCTCAACGCCTTCAACCTCAAATTCCTCAATCCAGCCACGCTGGAGCAGATCTTCGTCTTCACCGGGCTCTCGGTCGTCGCCTTCCTGCTCTTCGTCACCGTCCTCATCCTGCTGGTGCGCAACGTCCTCAAGGTCTACGCCGACCAGCGCAGCCGCGTCATGGGCACACGACTTCGCACCCGCATGTTGTGGGGAGCCGTCCTCGTCAGCCTCATCCCCATCGTCTTCATGTTCACCTTCAGCTATCTCCTGCTCAACCGCGCCGTCGAACGCTGGTTCCAGCAGCCCGTCACCCAGATGCGTAACGATAGCAACAGCATGGCGCTCGAACTCTCCCGCTACACCACCGCCAACGCCCGTGCCGAAGCCGACTCCATCGCTGCCAGCCTCCCCCCGCAGCTCCCCGAGACCCGCGAAGCCATCCTCACCGTCCTCCGTCAGCACGAGATCACCCTCCAGAACGGATTCGCCATCGTCTATCACGACGGCGCACCCATCGCCGCCTTCCACATGCCCCAGCGCGACGGAGCCACCGCTAGAATCAAGCCCTGGCTCCCCGAAAAAAGTAACGAGACCGAGTCCCAGTCCGTCGCCGACGAACTCGCTCCCCAAACAGCCCTCACCGACCCCAACGACACCGCCATCCTCGCCGCCGCCCAGCGCAACGACGAGCCCGTCTTCTCCCTCGGCCAGTATGACTACGCCCTCGGCGCCTCCGGACTCAAGGGCGGCTCCATCGTCGTCGTCGGACTCCCCATGCCCTTCGGCATGACCGCCACCATGACCCGTCTGCGCAACGCCGCCGACGCCTACTGGACCGTCTTCCGAACCCGCAATCAGATCCGCAATCTCTACACCCTCCTGCTGCTCATGATGACCAGCCTCGCCCTATTCGCCTCCACCTGGCTCGCCCTTCACCTCTCCAAGCAGGTCACCAAGCCCGTCGAAGCCCTCGCCGACGCCATGGACTCTATCGCCGCCGGCGACTACGCCCACCGCGTCGCCGAAAGCGCCACCGAAGAACTCGGCGAACTCGTCCACAGCTTCAACCGCATGGCCGAAGACCTCGAAAACTCCCGCAACGCCGTCCAGCAATCCACCATCCAGCTCTCCGCCGCCAACGCCGCCCTCGAGGCCCGCCGCGGTGAACTCGAGACTATGCTCGAAACCATCCCCAACGGCGTCGCCACCCTCGATACCCAGCGCCGCATCGTCCTCACCAATCGCGCCCTCAGCGAGATGATGGATCCCGGCGGCCAGCGACCCTTTCTCGGCCAGTCCATCGAGCAGGTCTTCCCCGCCGAGGTCGTCGAGGTCCTCGACCGCCTCATCCTCCGCAGCCATCGCATGGGCTCCGCGTCCGCAGAGCTGGAGATCGTCCCCCCAACCAGCGACACCGACACCCGCACACGCTTCCCTGGCACCATGAACCTCCTCGCCACCGTCGCCCTGCTCGAAGTCCCCGGCACCCCCCGCACCCACCAGGGTTACGTCCTCGTGCTCGAAAACGCCACCGAACTCCTCCGCGCCCAAAAGCAATCCGCCTGGAAGGAGGTCGCACGACGCGTCGCCCACGAGATCAAAAACCCCCTCACCCCCATCAGCCTCTCCGCCGAGCAAACCCAGCGCCACATCAACCGCCTCGGCGCCACCCTCACCGAGCAGGGCATCGACTCGCCCTCCGTCGCCGTCATCCGCCGCTGCAGCGAGGTCATCACCTCCTCTGTAGAAAGCATGCGCTCCCTCGTCGACCAGTTCGCCGCACTCGCCGAATTTCCCACCGCCCGCCCCCGCCCCGCCGACCTCAACACCATCATCGAAAACTCCCTCGCCCTCTTCGCCGGCAGAATGCAGGACATCCGCATCGTCCGCAACTTCAGCCCCAATCTCCCCCTCGTCCTCGCCGACCCCGAAGCCCTCAAGCGCGCCCTCGGCAACCTCATCGACAACGCTGCCGAAGCCATGCAGCAAAGCCTCTACCGTGAGCTCCACCTCACCACCGCCCTCCACCAGCGTGGCGTCGTCGAGCTCATCGTCGCCGACACCGGCACCGGCCTCACCGACGACATGCGCGAGCGTCTCTTCCTCCCCTACTTCTCCACCAAGCAGCGCGGCACCGGCCTCGGCCTCTCCATCGCCGCCAAAATCATCCAGGAGCACCAGGGCACCATCCGCGCCGAAAAGAACGACCCCGTCGGCGCGCGCTTCCTCATCGAACTCCCCACCGCCTCCGTCCCCGACTCCGATCCCGATCTTCTCCCCGCCGCCGCCACGCCGCGACACCGCAGCGGCGATCACGCCGCCTACACCGGCCCCCAGCCAACCATCGACCCTACGCCCTCATCCCAACTCGCTACCACCAAAGGCAACGCATGAATCACGTCCTCATCGTCGACGACGAAGTCGAGATCCGCCAGTCGCTCGAATCCATCCTCAGCGAAGAAGGCTACCTCGTCACCACCGCCGCCACCGCCGCCGAGGCCCTCACCCTGCTCCGCGATGCCGCCTACGACGTCGTCCTCCTCGACATCTGGCTGCCCGACCGCGACGGCCTCGACGCACTCGGCGAAATCCGCCAGATGGACGCCGCCAACGCCCCCGAGGTCATCATCATCAGCGGCCACGGCACCATTGAGGCCGCTGTCCGCGCCACCAAACTCGGCGCCTACGACTTCCTCGAAAAACCCCTCTCCCTCGACCGCACCCTCATCGTCCTCAAAAACGCCATGCGCGCCCGCCAGATGCGCGAGGACAATCAGGAGTTCGCCCGCCAACTCGCCGTCAAAGGCACCGTCACCGGCCAGTCCGTCCCCATGAAGGCGCTCCGCCAGCAGATCAAGCTCATGGCCCCCACCAACGGTCGCGTCCTCATCTACGGTGAATCCGGCACCGGCAAGGAACTCATCGGCCGCGCCATGCACGCCGAATCCCTCCGCAAAGACCGCCCCTTCGTCGAACTCAATTGCGCCGCCATCCCCGAGGACTACATCGAGTCCGAACTCTTCGGCTACCGCCACGGAGCCGCCCCCGCAGGCGCCGGGTCCACCGCCCCCACCGAGAAACGCGGCACCTTCGAGCGCGCCGACGGCGGAACCCTCTTCCTCGACGAAGTCGGCGACATGAGCCTCAAAACCCAGGCCAAAGTCCTCCGCGCCCTCGACGAACAACGCTTCTACCCCGTCGGTGCCTCCCACCCCATCCACGTCGACGTCCGCGTCATCGCCGCCACCAACAAAGACCTCGAAGAAGAGATCGCCCGCGGCAACTTTCGCGAAGACCTCTTCTACCGCCTCAACGTCATCCCCTTCTTCGTCCCACCCCTCCGCGACCGCAAAGAGGACATCCCCCTTCTCGTCAAAGAGTTCCTCCACGAGTTCGGCACCCAGTACGGCCGCCCCCATGTCGAGATGACCGAAGACGCCCTCGCCGCCCTCCGCCAGTACCACTGGCCCGGCAACGTCCGCGAACTCCGCAACCTCGTCGAGCGCGTCCTCATCCTCAACCCCAAAACCCAGCGCATCGAACGCAAACACCTGCCCATGCTGGTCTTCCGCAGCCCCGCCGCCACCACCACCCCCGCCCGGGCCGAAGAGTTCTCCAGCCTCCTCGAAGCCCGCGAAGCCTACGAGCGCGACTACATCCTCAAAAAACTCGACGAAGTCCACGGCAACGTCTCCCGCGCCGCAGAATCCCTCGGCCTCGAACGCAGCCACCTCTACCGCAAAATGAAAGCCCTCGGCGTCAGCATCAAGGAATAGGCCAGCGATGAATAGCTCACCGATCGCATGGAACCCTGCCAGCCCGCTCATGTAGACTCACCGCATCCGCCGCAACCTGTGAGGGTCCAATGTCCTGCAAAGCCGCAACCCTGCTCGCTCTGTCCATCTCCTGCACGCCGCTACTCGCTCAGGACCTAACCGCCTTCCAGCAGCAGCAGCTACCCAGCCTGGTCGACACCTACCAGTCCCTCCACGCCCATCCGGAACTCTCCCACTTCGAAGAGAAGACCTCCGCCCTCCTCGCCGCCGCCCTCCGCAAAGCCGGCTACACCGTCTCCGACCACATCGGCATCTACCCCGACGGCAGCAAGGCCTTCGGAGTCGTCGGCATCCTCAACAACGGCTCCGGCCCCACGCTCCTCGTCCGTGGCGATATGGACGCGCTCCCCATCGTCGAAGAGACTGGCGCCCCCTACGCCAGTCACGTCCACACCAAAAACAAGGCAGGCCAGCAGGTCGGCGTCATGCACGCCTGCGGACACGACGTCCACACCACCGTCCTCATCGGCACCGCCCGCGCCCTCGCCGCAAACAAGTCCCTCTGGCATGGCACCCTCATGATCATCGGACAGCCCTCCGAAGAGACCATCGACGGAGCCAAAGCCATGCTCGCCGACCACCTCTACCAGCGCTTCGGCAAGCCCGACATGATCATCGGCCTCCACGATACCAACGCCCATCCCGCCGGTACCGTCGGCCTTACCCCCGGTCCAGCCATGGCCAGCAGCACCTCCGTCGATGTCACCATCCGCGGTATCGGTGGCCACGGTGCCTATCCCTTCTTCGGTCGCGATCCCATCATGCTCGCCGCAAACTACATCATGCAGATTCAGACCATCGTCAGCAGGGAAGAGGACCCCCGCGACCCCACCGTCGTTACCGTCGGCAACATCCACGGTGGCACCAAGCGCAACATCATCCCCGACGAGGTCAAACTCGAACTCACCACCCGCGCCTTCTCCGACAAAGGCCGGCAGGTCATCCTCGACGGCCTCCGCCAGATGGCACTCGGCGTAGGCACCTCCGCCGGCCTCCCCCCGGAGAAGATGCCCACCGTCACCGTCATCGATGCAGAATCCACCCCTGTCCTCTTCAACGACCCCGCCCTCGCCGCCCGCGTCAAAGCCACCCTCGTCAAAACCATCGGTGCCGCCAACGTCTTCGAAGATCCCCGCGCCATGGGTTCCGAAGACGTCGGCGTCTTCGGTCTCGAAGGCAACCAGATTCCCGTCGTCTACTACTGGCTAGGAGCCATGTACCCTGACCGCTTCGCCACTGCCGAAGCCGCTGGCAAACCGCTCCCCGGCCCCCACACCAGCAAGTTCGAACCCGACCCCGAACCCACCCTCGCAACCGGTGTCAAAACCCTCACCGCTACCGCCATCTCACTATTGCAATAGCGCAAAACAACAGGAGCAGGCTGCGAATCCTACGCGCACGCCTGCTCCTCCACAATCCACTCCATCCGGACCCCACTCCTACTTAGGAAACTTCGGGTCCCGCTGCCGCTCGCTCACCCCACCAAACTCGCGAAACAGATTGGCGATAAACGTTACCGTCAACTTCGATCCGTAACTCTCGGCAAACTTGCCCGGCCCCTGAAATCCATTCGGCCCATACAGCCCCGTCAACGCCGTGGACGCGCCATACCCAATCACCTTCGAACTGTTGAATACCTCGCGTCCGTTGTCGCCCTCGCACACAAACTCGCTCCGCAGCGCCCACCACGTCCGCCCCGCAATCGATCCCGTACCCTTGCGGAAATAGCGCGGATCCTGGTGAACTATCGACGGTACAATCCCATCCGCAATAAAGTTGCTCGAAGCAATGCTGGCCGTATAATACCCGAAACGCTCCGCGTACCCACTCGCCCCCGGCCCATACTGCGGCCCGTAGAATCCCGGCTGCGACGCCGCCGCAAAGATCAACGCCTGCGCCAGAAACGACGGATCAACCGTCTTCCGATACGCCAACTCAAACTTCTGTCGCACCTTCAGCTTCGGTACCGTGCCATCGATCTGATGAACTGTCTCATACCCGGGAAAAATCAAGAAAGTCCGCCGGTGATACAGCGGTTCATTCGGCAGCTCAGGGTCGATCTTCGCCTGCGCCGCCGCCGTCTTGGCTGCACCCGCCAACATCACTGCACCCAACAAAAATAGCCATCCAGTACGCAGCCTGACCCGTCCCAAAAACTTCTCCCATAACGCCATTAGCTGATTGGACGTCACTTAGTCCCCTAAGGTTCGTCCAATCACGCATATTTTTTCACATTTCTTCCAGAACGGCCCTACTCTTCCCCTGCCTGCTTGGCCGCAAGCAACTCCAACTGCCGCCGCCAGTCCAGATCCTCCACAAAACCACGGCTGCTCCGCCACTCCTCCTGCACCTTCACAAACAGCTCCAGAAACACCCGCGTTCCCAGCAGGTTCTCAATATCCTTCCGCGCCGCCGTCCCGATCTTCTTCAGCATCTCGCCCTGCTTGCCAATCAGGATCGCCTTCTGCCCCGTCCGCTCGCAGAAGATCGCCGCCGAAATCTTCGTCACCGGCAGCTTCCCGTCCTTCATCTTCTTCATCGACGCCGGCTCTTCAAACTTCTCAATCACCACCGCCGTCGCGTAAGGAACCTCTTCGCCTGTCAGCATCAGAATCTTCTCCCGAATCAGCTCCGCCACCAGAAATCGCTCCGGCTGATCGGTCAATTGGTTCTTCGGAAAATACCGTTGCCCCTCCGGCAACACACCCACCACCTTCTCCAGCAGCAGCTCCAGATTCTCCTTCTTCCGCGCCGAGATCGGCACCACCTCGGCAAACGAATGCAGGCTGCTCCAGTGCGCAATCAGCGGCAGCAGCTCTTCCTTCCGCACCGCATCCATCTTGTTCAGCACCAGAATCACCGGGCACTCCAGCTTCTGGATCAGCGACAGTGCAAAGTCATCCTCCGCCGCGCTCATCGCCATCCGCCCCGTAGCCTTCACCGCCGTACCCGGCACCTCCACCTTGGCCAGTCTGTGCGTCACATCAACAATAAAAAGCACCGCGTCCCGGCTCTCCAGCGCGTCGTGCACCTCCTGCATCATCCGCTTGTCCAGTTGCGTATCCGGCTTGTGCACCCCCGGCGTATCCACCAGCACCACCTGCGCCGCCGGATGCCCCGCCTCGCCCTTGCCCTTCTTCTTCAGCGGAACCTCCAGCACCCCATGGATCCGCGTCCGCGTCGTCTGCGGCTTGTGCGTAACAATCGCCAGCTTCTGCCCCAGCAGGGCATTCAGCAGCGTGGACTTACCGGCATTGGGCCGGCCAATTATCGAAACAAATCCTGAACGAAAAGCCATCCCTCAATTATGCGCGTTTACCCCGCCCCGCGAGCCGCTACCCCATCAAAAAATGAAATACTTTCCCAAATGAAAGCGGTATCATTGTCCACTTCGTTCAGCTAAACTTGCGCGCATGATCATTCGGTCCCATTCCCGCTCTCGCCAAATCCTCACCCTCCTCCTCACCCTCGGTTCCGTCGCCTTTACCCACGCCCAGGTCCCCGCCTACACCCCCGACACCATCATCCATCCCGACCACTCCGTCACCTTCCACTACAAGGACGACACCGCCCACACCGTCCTCCTCGGACTCGAAGGCATCGCCAAGCCCATGCCCATGGCCAAAGACGACTCCGGCATCTGGACCCTCACCACCCAGCCCCTCCCCCCCGAAATCTACGGCTACCACTTCGAAGTCGACGGCCAGCCCCGCCTCGATCTCGCCAACGTCCACATCACCCCCAACCTCGTCAATCTCTCCAACCTCATCGAGATCCCCGGCGACCAGCCCCAGCTCTGGGACATCACCAACGTCCCCCACGGCGAACTCCACCACGACTTCTACACCACCGCCACCGTCGTAGGCCTCCCCGACAACGCCAGCGACTACTACGTCTACACCCCGCCCGGCTACGACCCCAAAGCCAAAAAGCCCTACCCCGTCCTCTACCTCCTCCACGGCTGGTCGGACGGAGCCGTCGGCTGGTCCGCCGTGGGCCACGCCAACTTCATCTTCGATAATCTCCTCGCCCAGGGCAAAATCAAGCCCATGGTCGTCGTCATGCCCTACGGCTACGGCGATACCTCCTTCCTCAACGACTTCAAGGTCTGGGGCGATCCCGTCCCCGTCGCCCACAACACCGCCCTCTTCACCAAGGCTCTGCTCACCGAGGTCATGCCCCGCGTCGAAGCCGACTACAACATCTCCCGCGACCGCCAAGGCCGCGCCATCACCGGCCTCTCCATGGGCGGACTCGAATCCCTCGACGTAGGCCTCACCAACACCGACAAATTCGCCTGGATCGGAGGCTTCAGCGCCGCCATCCACAACCTCGACTACCCCCACCAGATGGCCACTCTCAACCCCAAAACCGCCAACCTCCGCCTCCTCTGGATCGCCTGCGGCACCGGCGACAACCTCATCACCCCCAACCGCAACTTCATCACCTTCCTCAAAGCCAAAGACATGCCCGTCACCCAGATCGAAACCCCCGGCCTCCACGTCTGGATGGTCTGGCGCGACAATCTCGCCCACTTCGCCCCGCTCCTCTTCCAGCAGCCCAACCAGCAACTCGCCGCACAAACCAAATAGCCCCACCCAGCACGCCCACCGCACCACCCAACGACACCAGCATCCGCGGATCATCCCGCCCTGCTGGTGTCGTTGTCGTTGGCTTCCCCTCCCAATCCCCATCTCCACACCCGCCGCCTGCTACCCTGTTAGCGAAGCTCCTTTTACCCATGAACGAGACAGTACTGATTCATTGTTCCGGTCCTAACCGCTCTGGACTCACCGCCGCCATCACCACCATTCTCGCTGGCTACCACGCCTGCGTCCTCGATATCGGCCAGGCCGTCGTCCACGAGTCCCTCGTCCTCGCCCTCCTCATTGAGATTCCCCACGGCGACCACCTCCTCGCTCTCCAGCGCGCCCTTACCGACAAATCCGCCGAACTCAACCTCCAGGTGACCTTCAAGCCCATCACCCCCGCCGAGCTCCAGCACTGGGTGCACTCCCAGGGCAAAGACCGCTTCATCATCACCATCCTTGGCCGAGCCATCTCCGCCAACCACCTCGCCAAAGTCAGCGCCGTCATCGCCCACCACAGCCTCACCATCGACCGCATCGAGCGCCTCTCCGACCGCCTCTCTGCCCGGCTCGCCCTCGCCGACCCCACCCCCAACGCCAACGCCTGCGTCGAGCTCCGCGCCAGCGGAGACGCCACCTGCGAGCCCTCCATGCGCGCCGCCTTCCTCGCCCTCGCCAACGACCTCCGCATCGACATCGCCTTCCAGCGCGAAAGCATCTTCCGCCGCAACCGCCGCCTCTTCGCCTTCGACATGGACTCCACCCTCATCCAGGGAGAGGTCATCGACGAACTCGCCAGACTCGCCGGCGTAGCCCCCCAGGTCGTCCAGATCACCGAGTCCGCCATGCGCGGAGAAATCGAATTCCAGGAGAGCTTCCGCCGCCGAGTCGCACTCCTCCGCGGACTCCCCGAGCACCGCGTCCACCAACTCCTCGGCCAGATCCCCCTCGTCGAAGGCGCCGAACAGCTCATCGCGACCCTCAAGCTCCTTGGCTACAAAACCGCCATCCTCTCCGGCGGATTCACCTTCTTCGCTCGCCACCTCCAGCAGCGCCTCGGCATCGACTACATCTACGCCAACGACCTCGACATCGAAGACGGCAAAGTCACCGGCCTCGTCAAAACCGACATCGTCGATGGCCCCCGCAAAGCCCAACTCCTCCGCCAGATCGCCGCCCAGGAGAACATCTCCCTCGAACAAGTCGTCGCCGTAGGTGACGGAGCCAACGACCTCCCCATGCTCGGCATCGCAGGCATGGGCATCGCCTTCCGCGCCAAACCCATCGTCCGCCAAACCGCCGGACACGCCGTCTCCTTCCTCGGCCTCGACAGCCTCCTCTACCTCATCGGAGTCAGAGAACGCGACCTCACCCGCAACCCAGCCTGACCCCCACCCAAGAAACAACCCGCTACACCAGGGTTCTCAGAGACCGCTGAACCCGTCTTTGCCGTTGCCCTGCGGTGGGAGCATGGGGCTTCAACTCCACGCTGAAAAATCCTTTGCTGTTGTCTTTCGGTGGGGGCGTGGGGCTTCAGCCCCGCGAAATACCCCCGCCACACAACGGGCTTTAGCCCCGGGGCGTGCGTCACGCTACTTCCCACCCGCCTCTTTCAAATACGCCGCACTCAAAGTCCCCTTATCCTTCGCCACCCCCCGCAGCGTCGGATAGAACTGCACAAACGTCGTATCCACCGCCGCATGTGCTTCGTGGCAGGTATAGCACTCCGCCGGACGCGCAATCAGCTTCGCGCTCACCCCATTGTCGAACCCGAAAAATCCCCACCCACCCTGCAACCGCGACGCATCCTTCACATGCACCTCCAGCCCCATCACCTCGCTGGACTGCGTCTGCCCCCTATGGTTGATGGAACTCCCACTCTCCGCTCCCCGGTTCTCCAGCACCATCACCGTCTTGTCCGGCCACGTCCCCGTCTTCAAAAACGCCCGGTACGCCGCAGGGTTCACAAACACGTTGTCGAACATCGAGTGGCCCGCCGCCGTCGCCTTCGGGTTGTAGCTCATGTCCAGCCCCGAGGTAAGATACACCCACTCCCGATACCGCGCCGGCAGCTTCAACTGTCCATCCGCCGTATAGCTCGGGCCATCCTCCACCGCCATCTCGCTCGCCCCCACCCGCGTCTCCTGCGAGTGTCCCAGCACACCCACTCCCAGTCCCAACACCAGCACTCCCGCCCATAGCTTCACGCCATCACCTCATACCCGAAAATCGCGATACGGCAAAGTACGCTTAACTACCCGTCAAGGTTCCCCCTAAAATCCCCACCACCATACCCAACCACTTCCCGCGTCCAACACACCTTAGCGGTAACAATCCGCGAAACAGATGCATCCGCGATTGGGCATCAACCCAGACCGTTCCCGCCTCACACGCTTATCCGGAGAGTTGGCGTCTACCAGAACAGCCCAATCATCTGCCGCCTTCAACTCCCGCGCTCTGAAAGCTCTTCAGTACTGCCTCGGCAGGCGACAGAATCGAAACCGCCTTCGAACTCCCATAAAGCATCCGAAGAGACAAAGCGCCATCGATGACGCTCAGTATCGCCACTGCCGCCGCTCGTTTCTCGATTGCGAAGGGCTCTAGCAGTTCGATGAGATAGTCAACAATTTTGTTTTGGTGTTGGATCGCCAGGCGATGAAACGGGTGGGCAGTATCCGGGTATTCGGATGCAATCCGCAGAAATGGGCAGCCGATTACTTCGGGCCAGTTCGCATACTGTTCGAACTTGGTCAGAGCCTCTCGCAGGTTCTTCGGTGCAGTTGGCTGCGAGAGATAGTCCCAAAGAGCTTGATCGCGATGTGCAAGGTAGGTCACCACAAGGGCATCCTTGCTTTCAAAGTGCCGATAAAATGTCGCTTTAGCGACTTCGGCCATGGACATGATCTTCTCGGTGCCGGTCGCGCGGACCCCCTCGGCGTAGAAGAGACGGTCAGCCACCTCCAGAATTCTATTGCGCGGTTCAGATTGTTTTTGAGCTTCCATAAGATTAATCTTGACAGAAGACAGACCAGTCTGTCTATACTGGAAAGAATGAAAGACAGACCTGTCTGTCTTGATAGCCGGACTCGAAAATCTCGAAAGTGAAAGGAAAAAATGTCACGTCGCCTGATCAAGCCTTTATCGCTGTTCCTCGGAGTTTGGATGTTCCTGTTCGGATTCCTTAAATTCTTTCCGCCAATCAGTGGATGGTTCGATATCCAGATTCAACAAAGTCATCTGCCCCACGTGGCGATCATCGCGGGGAAAGTGACGGAAATGATTACGGGCACCCTCTTCCTCCTCCCTTGGCTCTGGAAAACATTGAGCCCAAAAAGTAGAGACCTGCTCCTGCTACTCGCATGTTCGATCCTGTTCACTCAGATGGGCGTGGCAATTTATGTCCACCTCCAGCCCGGGGTCCCTGCCAGCGTTCTTCCTCTCGGCATCAAACCTCCTGTAATTCCCGTCGTCGTTCTCCTCCTCGGTCTGCTCACTGCCTTTGGTATTTGGAAGGAGTGGCGGGCAGAGAACACTGGCGATACGCCTCATCCATAGAGTTCAAACCCTGGTTCGTCAGAGTGCGCGGCTGCCGTGTTCTACCTGATGAGTCCGTTACCGCTGCCGTCTGAGCAGTAATCCACCAACTCGCAAAACTACTGGAGCACAAAAATGGCTACCCTCTTCGACCCCGTCCAGCTTGGATCTTTGGTCCTGGCAAATCGCGTATTCATGGCGCCCCTTACCCGCAACCGCGCACACGCCGATGGCGTGCCGAGCGAACTCGCGACGACCTACTACACACAACGCGCTTCGGCTGGACTCATCGTGACCGAGGCAACCCAGATCTCGCCGATGGGCAAAGGCTACCTCAATACCCCGGGAATTCATTCCAGAGAACAGGTCCAGACGTGGAGCCGAATCGTCGACGCCGTTCATCAGAGCGGAGGCCGAATCTTCCTGCAGTTGTGGCATGTCGGACGAATCTCTCACACGTCCTTGTTGCCCAACCATGCACAGCCAGTCGCTCCCTCCGCAATCCGCGCCAATAGCCAGACCCTGATTGCCACGGGTATGGCACCTGTTTCCGAGCCGGTTGCCTTGACCGCCAGCGGGATCAAAGAAACCTTGGACGACTTTCGACGCGCAGCCGCCAACGCCAAAGATGCTGGCTTTGACGGAGTTGAGATTCATGCGGCAAATGGATACTTGATCGATCAATTTCTCAAAACAGGAACCAATCAGCGAACCGATGAGTACGGAGGCGTTGCGGCCAATCGAGTCCGCTTTCTCACGGAGACAGTGGAGCGCGTCCTGGAAGTATGGGATAGCGGACAGGTGGGTGTACGCATCTCGCCAACGGGCGGCTTCAACGATATGACGGATGAAAACCCAATGGAAACCTTCTCCATCGCGGTCGATCGACTGAACAACTACGGTCTCGCGTACCTCCACGTCGTTGAAACGGCGCAGAACAGCAAAGGAAGCAGCGAGGAGGATCTCGCCATGTCGGCTCACCTGAGAACACAGTGGAAAGGTCTCTACGTCGTGAACGGTGGATATGACGGACTCACGGGAGAGGAAGCATTGAGTAACGGACATGCCGACGCGGTCGCCTACGGACGCGCCTTTCTGGCCAATCCGGATCTGCCAAAGCGGCTAAAACTCGGAGCAACTCTCAATGAACCCGACCCAACCACTTTCTACGGTGGAGACGCAGTCGGCTACACCAGCTATCCCGCGCTCACCTGAACCCTGCAGCCTGAAAATGACCTTGCTCCGTCTGCTCGTTTCTCCCCACCAGGGCAATGCATCACGAATGCCTGCGTCAGGCCAGTCACTCATCAAGCGCACGAAGGCAAATGCTTGCAGGGAAATCCTGCAAGCCGCCTTCGTGGCCAAATCCCCATCCCGCCCCACCCCCCGCACGACCCTAACCCGTCAACCATCCCTTTTTCCACACCGCCGCCCATCTCGCCGATAATAGAAGCAGGGCATGGACTCCTTCTTCGTTCGCTACAAAAACTCGCTGGTCCTCATCGCGCTGCTGCTCGCGCAGACCATCGGCCTTGCCGTCCAGGTCCGCCGCCCCGTCGCCGCCTCCGCGCCCGACGCTCCGTCCGTCTCGCTCGTTCGCTACTGGGCCGTCTCCGCCGTCTCGCCCTTTGAGCGCTTCTTCCTCACCATCGGCCACACCCTCCGCGGAGGCTGGTCCAACTACCTCGACCTCCGTCACGTCCGCCAGCAGAACGCCGAACTCCAGCAGCAGATCGCCGACATGCGCGTCCAGCAGGCGGCCATCGCCCAGGACGCCATCCAGGGCCATCGCCTTCAGGCCCTGCTCAACTTCCAGCAGCACTACGTCACCTCCACCGTCGCCGCCCAGGTCATCGGCACCAGCGGCTCCGACTTCTCCCGCGTCCTCTACATCGACAAAGGCGCCGCCGACGGCCTCAAGTCTGACCAGGCCGTCATCACCCCCGACGGCATCGTCGGCAAACTCCGCGACGTCTTCCCCCACACCGCCCAGGTACTGCTCATCAACGACCAGACCTCCGGAGCCGGAGTCCTGCTCGCCAGCACCCGCATCCGAGCCATCCTCCGCGGCACCACCAACGGACGCATCGTCATCAACAACCTCACCGCCGACTCCCGCATCAAGCCCGGCGAAACCGTCCTCACCTCCGGCGGAGACCAGGTCTACCCCCGCGGCCTCCCCGTCGGCACCATCGAGACCATCGCCCCCGACCCCGACCACCAGCCCTACACCACCATCCAACTCCACCCCGCCGCCAACCTCTCCCAACTCGAAGAGGTCCTCGTCATCACCGGAACCCAACCCACGCTCCCCCTGCAGGCCCAGCAGGACCTGAACCTCGGCCTCGCCACCGCCGAAGCCCAGGCCGCCCAAGCCCAGGCCGCCCAAGCCCAGGCCGCCGCCGCCCGCGCCGCCGACCTCAAGGCCATCGAAGACGCCAAGTCCGCCGCCGAAATCGTCGCCGACCGCCTCCCCAGCCTCCACGACAACTCCGCGCCAGCCGCCACCACCCCCAACGCCCCCGGCACGCCCGCCGCACCTCTTTCGGCTGTCGTACCCCGTCCCACCCCCACCCTTCACCCCGACCGCTACACCCCCGGATCAACTCCGCCCGCCGCCGATCTCACCCCCGGAGCGGCCAATCATTCCATCACCACCCAAACACCATCCGACACCACGAATTCTCCAGCTTCTGCACCACAAAAATCCCCAAAATCTCCCACCACCAACACCGCCCAGCCAAACCCCTAAAACATGCCCACCCGCAGCTACACCTCCCGCCGAGAACTCGAGCAGCACAGCTTCCACCCAGCCGTGTCGCTGCTCGTCCCGCTCGCCGCCATCATCCTGCAAGCCCTTCTGCCTAAACCACTTCCTCGCCTCGCCATCCTCGATCTCCCGCTCATCGTCACCATCTTCTTCGCCGTCTCCCGCCGCTCCCCCATCGCCGGAGCCCTCACCGGAGCCACCATCGGCCTCCTCCAGGACGCACTCACCAACCAACCCATCGGCGTCAACGGCATCGCCAAAACCGTAATCGGCTATATCGCTGCAAGCATTGGAGTTCAGGTCGATGTAGAGAACCTTTCCACCCGTATCCTGATGAACTTTGGCTTCTCTCTCCTCTCCAGCATCCTCCTCTTCCTCATCAATCGCCGCCTCCTCGGCCTTCCCGGCTTCCATCTCCTTTGGTTCCATGAACTTACCCGCGCCATAGTCAACACCATCGTAGCCGTCCCCATCTTTTTACTGCTAGACCAAGCCAAACGCACCGAATAAACCACCACCACACTCCGTCTACACTGAAAACGGACTACTGATGACCAGCATGGATCTCGCTCCCCATCCCGAGACACCCTCCACCGGCTCCCTCAGCCGCGAAGAGAAGCTCGCGCCCAGCAAGCTCTCCGCTGCCCAGTATGTGGTCGCCATCATCCTTGCCGTACTGCTCGCCGGCCTCTGGCGGTTGCAGATCGTCAGCGCCGACGACTACCGCGTCCTGGCCGAAGCCAACCGCGTCCGCAAGGTCCCCGTCCTCGCCCCGCGTGGCCGCCTCTTCGATCGCGAAGGCCGCCTGCTCGTCGACAACTATCCCTCCGTCTCCTGCTATCTGCTGCGCGAACAGGTCAAAGACCTCAACGTCGATCTCCCGCTCATCTCCCAGGGCCTCCACCTGCCCATCGATCAGATTCAGTCCACCCTGCGCCGTTACCAGACCGCACCAAAGTACCAGCCCATCCCGCTCAAGCAGGACATCACGCCCGACGAGCAGGCCTTCATCGAGGCTCATCGCAACGAACTCCCCGAGCTCCAGACCCTCGACGAGCAGCGCCGTCTCTACCCCCGCGATGGCTTCGCCGCACACCTCATCGGCTACGTCGGCGAGGTCTCGGAGCAGATGCTCAACAACGACTCCCGCTATGCCTTCTACCAGCCCGGCGACGTCGTCGGCCGCTCCGGTGTCGAGCAGACCTACGACGCCATCCTGCGCGGCAAAGACGGCTCCCGCGATGTCATCGTCAACTCCCACGGCAAGGAGGTCGGTGCCCTCGGCCAGGAGCTTGCCATCCCTGGTCAGGACCTCAAGCTCACCATCGATCTCGACATCCAGATGGCTGCCGAGAAGGCACTGGAAGGCAAGATCGGCGCTATCGTCGCGCTCGATCCTCACACGGGCGAGATCCTCGCTCTCGCCTCCCGCCCCACCTTCGACCCCAACCAGTTCTCCGTGCGCCTCACCAGAAGCTACTGGAACGAGATCCTCAATAACCCCGATCATCCACTTCTGAACAAGGCCACCCAGGCGCAACTCGCACCCGGAAGCACCTTCAAGATCATCATGTCCCTCGCCGGGCTCGAAGAAAATGAAGCGCAGAATCTGCACGTCGAATGTAACGGCGGTGCCACCTTCTACGGACACTTCTTCGCCTGTGACAAACACCACGGCATGGTCGATATCGAGCACGCCATCCCCTGGTCCTGCGACACCTTCTACTACACCCTTGCCAACAAGCTCGGCATCGACACTATAGCCCGGTACGCCACTTCGCTCGGCTTCTCCCAACGCACTGGCATCGATCTGCCCGACGAGGCCTCCGGCACCATGCCCTCCACCGCCTGGAAGCTCAAGACCTTCCACGAGAAATGGTATGCCGGTGAGGTGATCTCCGTTGGCATTGGGCAGGGCGCGGTCGCCGCCACTCCCATCCAGCTTGCCCGGGCCATTGGAGGCATCGCCTCCGGAGGTGTCCTCCACCGGCCACATATCGTCTTCCCCGACGAAGTCCCCGCCGACCAGCTCTCCGCCATCCACGACACTTTCTCAGGCTCCGGCGAAAAGACCATCCCCCTCTCTCCCGCCAACTGGCAGATCATTACCGATGCCATGGCCGAGACCACCATCACCGGCACCGCCGGAGCCTCGCACCTCGAAGGCATCGACTTCGCCGGCAAAACCGGCACCGCGCAGGTTATGAGTCACGACGCCCTCGCCCGCAGCGGTGGCGGCCACAAGACGGTTCCCAACGCCTGGTTCGTCGGTATGGCGCCGCGCCGCAATCCCGACATCGTCGTCGCCGTACTGTGGGAGAACGGCGACTGGGGTGCCAACTCCGCCAAACTCGGCGCTCAGGTCATCGACGCCTTTGTCGAAAAACAGCGCAAGCGCGCTAACAACCTACGCATCGCCGAGACCCCCAGGCCTGCCACCGTGTCCCCCACGCCCACCCAGGTCTCGACCATCTCCACCACCGCCGCCACCCCCGCCAACTAAGTGGCGTTGCAGCTTCTCACTATAGCTTCGCCCCACAATAAAACCCTTCCCTAAGCGGCCCCGATATCGTTATCATCCTCGCAGCTTTCCTGGGGTCAATTGATGCCGTCCATCCTGCGCAGCCTGTCGCTCTTCCTCGCCTTCACCCTCCTCCAGACCGTGCCGGGCTCCGCCGCACCGCTCGTCTCAACGGACCTCAACACAGGCTGGCAGTTCCGTCAGCGAGTCCCCGGCGCCGCTTCTGAACAGACCCCGCCGTCTGCCGTTCCAGCCCTATGGCGATCCGCCACCGTCCCCGGCGACGTCCATCTCGACCTGCTCGCCAATCACCTCATCCCCGACCCCTTCTTCGGCGATAATGAGGCCCGCCTGCAGTGGATCGAGAACGCCGACTGGGAGTACCGCACCACCCTCGACGCCACGCCCGCACTGCTCCATCGCGATCATCAGGAGCTGCTCTTCGACGGACTGGATGCCTATGCTGAGGTCTATCTCAACGGCCATCTCCTCCTCACCGCCGACAATATGTTCCGTGCCTGGCGTGTCGATATCAAGCCCTTCCTAAAGCCTGGCGCCAACGAACTTCTTGTCGTCTTTCCGTCGCCCATCCAGGTCGCTGCCCGCATCGCCGCCGCCGACAAGTACCACGGCCAGACTCCCGCGCCCGACAAGTCCTATCTCCGCAAAGCTGCCTATGAGTACGGCTGGGACTGGGGGCCCACCTTTGTCACCAGCGGCATCTGGCGTCCCGTGCATCTCCAGTCCTGGGATCAGGCCCGCATCGAAGACCTCTACATCCGTCAGCGCGACATAACCCCCAGTCTCGCCCGTGTCGAAGCGCAGTTGACCGTCCAGTCCGCTGTCGCCACCCACGCTACCGTCCAGCTTGACTACGCACTCAGCGGACAGCCGCACCAGCTCCAACAGGCTGTTGATCTCGTCCCCGGCGAGAATCACCTCACCCTTCCCGTAGAGATCGCCAACCCCGCCCTCTGGTATCCCAATGGCTACGGCGATCAGGCCCTCTACACCTTCAACGCCAGCATCCTCACGCAGGGCAGGGAACAGGATCACACCACCACGCGCACCGGCCTGCGCTCCGTGGTCCTGCGCCGCGACCGCGACCAGTACGGACGCTCCTTCGAATTCGTCGTCAACGGCATCCCCATCTTCGCCAAAGGGGCCGATGTCATCCCGTTCGACTCCTTTCCCTCCCGCGTCACCACCGAGCAGTACCGCCGCATCCTCCAGTCCGCACACGATGCAAACATGAACATGGTGCGCAACTGGGGCGGCGGCTACTACGAGTCCGCCGAGTTCTTCCAGCTCTGCGACGAACTCGGCATCATGGTCTGGCAGGACTTCATGTTTGGCAATGACTGGCAGCCCGGCACCCACGACTTCCGCCAGCAGGTCGCTCAGGAGGCCGCCTACCAGGTCACCCGCCTCCGCAACCATCCCAGCATCGTCCTCTGGTGCGGCAACAACGAGACCGAAGAGTCACTTGGCTGGGCTAAAAACGCCATCGCCTCCCGGCTCGACACCAACGGTCACGTCCGCATCTGGCAGGACTATCTGCTGCTCTTCAACGATACCCTCCCCCGCGTCGTCGCCCGCCTCAACCCCGAAACCCCTTACTGGCCCAGCTCTCCCAGCGGCGAGTACGAGGATGACCTCCCCGCACATGCCGCCAATAGCCAGCCCCAGGCCACCGGCGACGCCCACGACTGGTCCGTCTGGCACGGCCGCGTCCCCTTCACTGACTACGAGCAGCACTTCTTCCGCTTCGTTAGCGAGTACGGCTTCCAGTCGTTCCCCGAGATGAAAACTGTCGAAGCATTCACCACGCCAGCCGACCGCGCCAGTATCTTCACCCCCGTCATGCTCTCCCATCAGAAAAACAACGAGGGCAACTCCATCATTCACGACTACCTGCTGCGTGACTACGCCGAGCCCCGAGACTTCCCGTCCTTCCTCTACGTCAGCCAGGTCCTGCAGGCCGAAGGCATCAAGATCGGCGCCGAGAGCCTTCGCCGCAACCGCCCCCGCGCCATGGGCTCCCTCTTCTGGCAGCTCAACGACTGCTGGCCCGTAGCCTCCTGGTCCTCCATCGACTACTACGGTCGCTGGAAGGCCCTGCAGTACTACGCCCGCCGCTTCTATAGCCCGCTGCTCGTCTCGCCCCACGTTGAAAACGGCACTCTGGCTGTCTACGTCGTCTCCGACAAGACCCAGCCCGTCGCCGCAAAGCTCCACCTGCGCATCCTCACCTTCGATGGCACGGTCGTCCTCGAGCAGACTACCCCCGTCCAACTGCCGCCGCTCTCCAGCGCCACCTATATCAACCTGCCACTCACCGAGATCTCCGCCAGGGCGCCCATTGCCCTCAACACCGTCGTGGCCACTGCCGACCTCCTCGTCGACGGCCACTCCGTCTCCAGCAACCTCATCTACCTCGCCCCCACCAAGCAGATTCAGCTTCCCGCCGCCAGCATCCGCAGCCAGCTCACTCCTGCACCCGGCGGCTTCGACCTCACCCTGTCTGCACCGGTGCTCGCCCGCGACGTCTACCTCACCCTGGACGACTCCAGCTCAGGCTTCTCGGACAACTATCTCGACCTGCTCCCCAACCAGCCCGTCACCGTCCACATCGCCACCTCCCTCACCGAGACAGCCCTGCGCACCAGCCTCAAGATCACCTCGTTGGTCGACGCCTTCCCAGCCGCTGCCGCCAATGCACCGCCGCCCAAACTGAACTAAACTTGACCTAAGACATGCCTCGCCTCTCCGCCTACCGCGACTTCGACTGGGTTCTGCTCGGCTTCGTGCTGCTGCTCTCGCTTATCTCGGTGCTGGAGATCAAGTCCGCCACCCTCCACACCAAGTTCCACGGCTTCGAGACCAAGCAGATCGGCTTTCTGCTCGTCGGCCTGGTGCTGATGTTTCTCATCTCGCTGATCGATTACCACACCCTAATCGACATCGTGCCCTGGGCCTACGGCATCAGCCTCGTCTCGCTGGTCGCTGTCAAACTCGTCGGCACCAAGGTCCTTGGCGCACGCCGCTGGATCAAGCTCCCCGGTGGCATCCACTTCCAGCCCTCCGAGTGGGTCAAACTGGTGCTGATAATCGCTGTCGCCCGTTTCTTCTGGGGTCTCGTCGGCAAGGAACTCACCTGGACCGACATCGGCAAGACTTTTGCCCTGGTCTGCGTCCCCATGGGACTGGTGCTCATCCAGCCTGACCTCGGCACCTCGCTCACCTACGTCCCCATCCTGCTCTGCGGTCTGTTTCTGGGCGGCCTCCGCTTCCGCAAGGCAGCTATCCTGCTGCTGGTATTTGCCGTCCTGGGCGGCGGCGCGTGGAAGAGCGGCAAGCTGCTCAAGCCATACCAGAAAGCCCGCCTAACCAGCTTTATGAACCCCGAAGACGACCCCCGCGGCTCCGGCTACCAGATCCGCCAGTCCCTCATCGCCGTCGGCTCCGGAGGAGTCTGGGGCAAAGGAACCAATCAAGGCACCCAGACCCAGGGCGACTTCCTCCCCATCCCCTACACCGATTTCATCTTCGCAGCTTTCTGCGAGGAGCACGGCTTCGTCGGTGCTGTCGGGGTCCTGCTGCTATACTTCCTAATATTGATGCGTTTGATCCAAAACGCTCAAACAGCCTCGGACCTGCCCGGAGCCTTCATTGTCATGGGCGTCGTCGCTGTCATCGTCTTTCAGATCGCGGTCAACGTAGGCATGGTCGTCGGTCTGATGCCAGTCACGGGAATCCCGCTTCCGCTCATGAGTTACGGCGGATCCTCGATTCTCTTCACCTTCCTCGCCCTCGGAATCGTCATGAACGTCCGCATGCGCAGGTTTGTGAACTAAAACTTTTCTGCTCCATCGTAGGACTACGTCGTCCACCTGCAGCAGATTTGGTGCAATACTAGGGCAGTACCTGACCGGCCAGATGCCGGTCAGCGCAATAACCCGCTCCCGTTGGCGCAAGGCGCCGGCAGCGGATCAAGACTTTTTATAGAAGAAAAGGCCGGCCAGACAGAGACATCGATCCGTTGGCCGGACAGGTTTCAGGGAAATCATGATTGCATCCGGACGGCAAACGGCCCCGCCCCAAACTCAAGTTCACGAGTCTGGGGTTGTTTCGGTCACAAACTCCGCATGTCTGCAATCAAACGAAGCATTCCCCCGTGGCATCGATCTCCAGAGTGTCGCCGTGTCTGCCTGCGCTCGCAGTGCCTTCCCGGCTGAGTTGTCCCAACACCTCGCACCGCGCTTTGGAATCGTTCTCACCGCTTCTCCATCCCCCGCCCTGTCCGCACCCATGGTGAGCTGCACCTAGCCCTTCGCTAGGACACTCCCGATCTCCCTCTGTCTCGTCTGCCGTCCGGAAAAACCGGGCAGAAAGAGCAGAACACGTAATGTCAAAAGAAATTTATATCTCCAGCACGCCCCACGAGACGCGCCTGGCCATCGTCGAAAACGACGCCCTCACCGAGATCTACTACGAGCGCGAGAACGAGTACACTCTCGCCGGATCCATCTACAACGGTAAAGTCACCCGCGTCCTCCCCGGCATGCAGTCCTCCTTCGTGGACATCGGCCTGGAGCGCGATGCCTTCCTCTACATCACCGACTTTATGGAAGAAGCCGGCGACTCTGCCGACTTCGAAACCACCCACGCCGGCGGCGACAACCGCGCCCCCCGTCGTGATGGCCGCGACAGCCGCGACCGTGGCGACCGCAACGGCAACCGCGACCTCGCCGCCCCGCCCGTCCTCGAAGGCGAAGCAGTCCTCTCCGAACAGCCTTCCGGCAATCGCGACGCCACCCGCGACGGCAACCGCAGCGACCGTGGTGATCGCGGCGGCCGGGATCGTGGTGGCCGTGGCCGCCGCGACCGCAACCGTAGCGGCAACCGCGACCGCCAGCCCGCGCCGGACGCCCTGCCCGTCTCCGGCAACTACATCAGTCAGGATATCCCCCAGGCCGACTTCGGCCGCCAGCCCAGCTTCGCCTCCGAAGCCATCCTGCCCGAACCGTCCGAGGCCGCCGAGTTCGGCGAAGGCGCTCCCGGTGCCGATGGCAGCCGCCGTTGGCGTGGTCGTCGTGGCCGCCGTCGTGGCCGTGGCCCAGGTCAGGGCGAAGAAGGCCAGCAGTCCGCGGTCGCCAATACCGACTCCGGCTTCGATAGCGCTCAGCCCCCCGCCACCTTTGCCGAGCCAGCCTTCGAGACAGAGTTCGCTCCGTCACCAGACTCCGGCAATACCTACGATCTTGACGCCAGTGCAGCCGCACCCAGCACACCGCCCTTCGTCCCCGCCTTCTCCTCCGAGCCAGCACCCCGCAATGACCGTGGTGACCGTGGTGGCCGCGATCGTGGTGGCCGTGACCGTGGAGACCGCGGTGGCCGTGACCGTGGTGGACGGGACCGCGGTGGACGCGACCGTAGCGGACGGGACTCCCGTGGTAACGTCGACGCACGTGGCATTGCCGACACCCGTGCAGCAGCCGACACCCGTCCTCCCCGCGAAGACCGTGGCCCACGCGATGACCGCGGCGGCCAGCGTCCTCCCCGAGTCCCGCGTGGCTTCGCCCCCAAGGCCTCCCTCTATGGTGTAGACAACACCCCCGCTTATGGGGAATCCTCCTACGGCGAAGCCCCCGAAGCTCCAGCAGGCGAGCCCATCGTGCTGCCCGGTGAGTCGCTCTCCAAGTACCGCAAGGACACTGAGACCGCGCCCATCAGCCGTGCCGCACAGCCCGAGAACATCATCATCCCCACCCCGTCCACCGAGTTCAATCTCGTCACCGGCTGGGACGGCGGAGCCACCCTCCCCGGCGAGACACTCTCCCGCCACCGTCGTCAGGAGTCGCGTCAGGAACCCAGCGCATCGCACCGCGCTCCCGCTCCCGCTGCCGACACCCGCGCCAACCTCCGCAACGAGTTCGCTGCGTCCCATCCCGCGCAGGTACGCTACGACGAGGACGGCCCCACCGTAGTCGAAGTCCCCGAGGAGCAGCCCGAAGTCGCGCAGGCAGCCCACCCCGAACTCGTCCCCGCGGACCAGATCCTCCACGAGACTCCTGCAACTCCGATCGCAGCGGCTCCCGTAGCCACCACTCCCGTGGAGTACGAGCCAACCGAGGCCTCCGCCTCCTATCGCATCGATCCCGTCGCGCCCAGCGAATTCCGCCAGAGCGCTCCCGCCATCGAAGCTGAGCCCGTTGCCGCAGAACCAGTCGTGTCCGAGCCGGTAGTCGCCGAACCAGAGGCTCCCGCCTCCGCCAGCCACGAAGTCACTGTCCTCCAGGCCACCGGCGACATGATCTCCGAGCCCGTCGTCCCTGAACCCGCTCCCGTCGCCGAGACCCTCCACTCCGAAGTAGTTCCTGACGTCCTCGCCCCGCACTCCCAGCAGGTCGAAGAAGAATTCGCCGAAGAAGACGATGCCGACTTCACCCTCCAGGCCAGCGCCATCGAAGAGATGGATGACTTTGACGAAGAGGAGACCCTCGAAGGCGCTGCTGACCTCGGCACCATGATTCGGGAGATGTCCATCGACACCATCACCCGTCCCACCGAAGTCGAAGCCGACGAAGAACTCGACGGGCACGACGACCTCGAAGAAGATGACCTCGAGGAAGAAGACTCCGTCTACGACGAACTCGATATCGAGCACGAAGAGTCCGAAGAAGATGAGTCCGAGTCCGGTGAATCCGAGTCCACCTCTGCCAGTCAGGATGGCTTCGCTCCCATCGGCGACGCCGATACCTCCAACGGCTTCGACCGCGCTGCTGCTCCAGCCTACCCCGCACGCGACGGAGAACGAGGCCGCCGCCGCGATGGCCGCCGTGACGGACGCCGCGATGGTCGTCGCGACGGACGCGACCGCGACCGCAGCCGCAACACCGGTGGCGCTGGAGACCGCGAACGCAGCGGAGGCCGTGGACGCCAATCCATGCAGGCCACCAATCTGCCCGCTATCTCCGACCTGCTCAAGCCCGGTCAGGAAGTCCTGGTACAGATCGCCAAGGAGCCCATCGCAAAGAAGGGCGCACGCATCACCAGCCACATCGCCCTCCCCGGCCGCTTCCTGGTCTTCATGCCCACCGTCAACCACACCGGCGTCTCCCGCAAGATCGAGTCCGACGGTGAACGCCGCCGCCTGAAAGAAATCCTGCTGTCCGAAAAGGGCGAGGCCTCCGGTGGCTTCATCGTCCGTACCGCCGCCGCCGGTGCCAGCGAAGAAGAACTCCGCTCCGACCTACGCTTCCTGCTCAACCTCTGGGCCGACATCAAGACGCGTTCCGAGTCCAGCAAGTCGCCCGCCCTCATCTACCACGACCTCAACCTCGTCGAGCGCATCCTGCGCGACCAGGTCACCGACAACTTCTCCGCCATCTGGGTCGATACCGAGACCGACTACGAACGCATCCTGCGCTTCCTGCAGCGCTTCCAGCCGTCGCTCATCCGCCGCGTCAAGCTCTACACCAAGGAGACCCCACTCTTCGAGCAGTTCGGCATCACCGAAGAGATCAACAAGGCCCTCCGCTCCAAGGTCTGGCTCAAGTCCGGCGGCTCCATCGTCATCAACCAGACCGAAGCCCTCGTCGCCATCGACATCAACACCGGAAAATTCGTCGGCAAGACCGCACGCCTCGAAGACACCATCGTCAAGACCAACCTCGATGCCATCCCTGAGATCGTCCGCCAGATCCGGCTCCGCGACCTCGGCGGTATCATCATCATCGACTTCATCGACATGGACGAGCGCAAGAACCGCAACAAGGTTATGGCCGCCCTCGAAGAAGAACTCAAGAGCGATCGCGCCCCGTCCAAAGTCCTGCAATTCAACGACTTCGGCCTCGTCGCCATCACCCGCAAGCGCGTCAAGCAGTCGCTCGAACGCACCTTGTCCACCACCTGCAACGTCTGCGTCGGTACCGGTATGGTCAAATCCCCCATCACCGTCTGCAACGATATCTACATCGAGATGCGCAAGATGCAGAAGCACCTCGACCGTGGCGACGTCATGTTGCGCGTCCACCCCGAGGTCGTCAAACAGCTCAAGTCACCCACCGCCCGCTGGCTGCAGGAGATGGAAGAGATGGTCGGCAAAACCATCCTCGTCAAATCCGATCCCGCGCTGCACCCGGAGCAGTTCGACATCCACTAAAGTGCAGCCCCAACCCAACCGTTCCATCGACCGGCCTCCTGTCCTTACACGGGAGGCCGGTTCTGACTACAAAATCAAAACTACTTCGCTTCCTGTCATCCAAATCGATATTTTCTGCGTCTCACACAACAGCACCTTTCGATTCGGGTCTAAGAGTTAGAATCACTTGCACGACTAAAAGGAGTTTTCCAGAGATGCCTACCACTGCTCATTATCCTGTTTCCACGCGCTTGGCCCGCTCTGCCGCGGTAGCCTGCTTCGCGGCCATGTCCTGCCTCGGGCTCCAGGCACAACAGACCACTCCTGCTTCCTACCCATCGCTGAACCTCAGCGCCTCGCTCAAGGCTCCGCTCAACCTTGCCGATGCCGCCGGCTCATCGTCCAGTTCCAGTTCCTCCACGGACGCTGTCGCGGAAGAACGCGCCAACCTCGCTGCCGACAGCTCCCAGCCTCCTCCGCGCCGCCGCTACAGCCGCGCCAAGTATAGCGACCGTATGCATAACGCCGACGGCTCCAACAAGCTCACCGTTGCCTTCGGTGGCGGCTTCACCATGCCCACCGGCAACGCCAGCAACGTGTTCACCCCCAGCTACGCCCTCAAGCTCGGCGTAGGCTACAACTTCAGCAAGAAGTTCGGCATCCTTGGCGACTTCGGCTACGACCACTTCGGCCTGCAGGGCTCCACCATCGCCGCACAACAGACCTACTACAACAGTCTGGGCATCACAGACCCCACCACCGGCCTGCCTGCGGACTTCTCCGGCCTCGACGCCAACGCCCACGTCTGGTCCATCACCGTCGATCCCATGTACACCTTTTACCAGGGCGATAAGCTCGGCGCCTACGTCATCGGCGGTGGCGGCTACTTCCACAAGGCAGTCAACTTCACCACGCCCCAGTCCAGCTACTACTGCGACCCCTACTATGGTTGCTACCCCATCACCCAGAACTCCAACTTCGACACCCACAGCGCCAACGGTGGCGGCTTTGACCTCGGTGGCGGCCTCCTCTACAAGCCCTCCCGCTTCGGAGCCGTCAAGTTCTACGCCGAAGTCCGCTATGTCTACGACGCAGCCAAACTCAAGCCAGAGCCAACCGCCCTCAGCCCCATCTCTACCCTCGACGCCGGTTCGGACTCCTACATCCCGGTGATCTTCGGTCTCCGCTGGTAACCTGTCAACGCAATAACACTGAGGCCCGGCAGAGCTGCCGGGCCTCAGTGCATCGCATCAACTTACATTTCTTTATCTGGACACCAGCACATGCACCAGGTAAAATCCAACCCCGACTCCAACGATGGTTGCCACGCTCATCAGCACCTGGTGCACCGTCCCCCGCTGCCGCGCTTCCAGCTTGTTTCGCCACAGCCCCGCCAGCAGCAGCCCCGCCAGCAGCACGCACACCGCCCAAGAATAACCGCCCTGCAACAACACCTCCGTGGCCACTGCTACAAATCCAGCCAGTATCACCAACAGCAGCCACGCCACCGAATGAATCCGTTTATATCCCGTCCCTATCTTGAAACGCTTCACCACAAACCCCGGCTTCAGCGCGCCAAATCCAAACGTGGCACCCAGCATCCCGAACACCACCACCGAATATGCCAGCGCCAGCGAAACCGCCAGTATCAGTATCTCGATCATCCGCGCTCTCTTAGTGCCTCATCGCTGCTTCAATCTCGGCAGCCTCGTGCGGTAAGGCCGCGATCAGGTCTACCAGCTTGCCATCGGCATCCACATAGAACACATCCTCAATCCGCACCCCGATCTTCTCCTCCGGCAGATAGATTCCCGGCTCGATCGTGAACACCATGCCCTTATCCAGTGGCTTCGTATAGTCCCACGGATCATGCACGTCGATCCCCACCAGATGCCCCAGTCCATGCACCATGTACTGCCCCAGCGGTTGCCCATGCAGGTCTTTGCCATGCGCGTTGATATACGCAAACGCCACCTGATCCAGCGAGTCCGGCTCCTTGTGCAGCGGATCGTTGATCTTCGACTTGCCCGCCACAAACGCCGCTGCCGCGGCCCGCTGCGCCCCCAATACCAGATCGTAGATCTCCCGCTGCCGCGCCGTAAACTTCCCATTCACCGGCAGCGTCCGCGTAATGTCCGACGCATACATGCTGTACTCCCCCGCCGCATCGATCACCACCACATCGCCCGCCTGCATCACCGCGGAGTTGTCGCTATAGTGCAGCGTCGTTGCATTCGCCCCCGAGCCCACAATCGGAGCATACGACACCCGCTCACACCCCTCGTCCATCAGCGTCTCGGTAATCAATCCGGCCACCTTGCGCTCTTTCACTCCCGGCCGAACCGCCTTCATCTCTGCCATCTGCGCCGCAATCGAAGCGTCACTCGCCTTCTTCAGCAACGCCAACTCTGCCTCCGACTTCACCGCCCGCAGCGGCACCACCAACTCCGCTACATTCACCGTCGGCGGCGCCGCATCAAGCCCCAGCGTCGTCGCGGTAAACCCCAGCAACGCCTGCGCCGGTGCCGAACCCGGCTCTACGGCCATCTTCCGCAGCCGCTCCCGATCGCTCGCTACCAGCGCATTCAACACCCCCGGCATGGCCGTCATCGGCTGCACTTCGTCAAAACCCGCCGTAGCCGCAGCCCCCGGAGTCGTCGCATCCATCTTGGCCCCGGTAAACTTCTCGACCCGCTCGTTGCGCGTCGGCAAAAATAAAATCTCCCGGTACGGCTGCGCCGGGCGTGCTGCCGTGGCCGTCGCTGCATCCGCCGCTACCGCATCGGTCGCAGCGACAATCACCACCGCAGCACCAGGCTCCGTCCAGCCCGTCAGATAGTAGAAATCCTCATCCTGCCGGTACGGCATAAAGTCCACCAGCGGCTGCTCGGCTGCGAACAACACCGCCACGCCGCCCTTCAGTTTGCCAGCCAGCGCCACCCGCCGCTCGTGATACTCAGCCTTAGGCACCGACTCCAATGCACACGCAGGCACTACGCCTGCTAGCACTACCAGCGCCGCAAACCAGCGAATATTCATGATTCTCTCCGTGACACACCAGCGTAAACGCGCAAATTCCAGCGCCTAAATCCCCATCGGATATGGCTTCTCGTGCATCTCCTGCCCAGGGCTCACATTGCGTTCAAAGCGCCCCTGCAGCAGGCTCAACAGCCCCGTATACCAGTACCCCAGCACAAACAGCAGCAGAAACGGCACTGTAAAAAAGTTCTCCGTCGAGACCGCGTAGTACACCGTAAACGCAAAGTAGCAGCCGATACTCAGTTCGATCCACGGCACAATCCCCAGCCGCTTCCGGTACTTCTGCGCCTGGCTCTTCTCGCCCTTCTTCTTTACGCTGTACTTTGGTGTCCGGGCAAATGCGGACTTCACACCAAACAACGCTTCCATCACGGCCTTGGTATTCGTAATCGTCAGCCCCACGCCCAGCGCCATCAAGAACGGTACAAACAGAAACGTCCTGTACCAAGTCTTCGGATGCAACTCTTTCTGGCTCACCAGGTAGAACGTCGATACCGACATCGTGCTCGCCATAAACAGCGGCAGGTCGATCAGCAGCATCTGGATGTACCCTTGCCAACTGCGAATAATCATCGCCGGCATCAGCAGCACGCTCAGCACAATCATCAGCGGATAGCTGATATTCGCCGTCAGGTGATACCACGCCTCCAGCTTCGTATGCCATGGCTGGTCGCTCTTCATCACCCGTGGCAGAATCTTCTTGCCCGTCTGGATCAGGCCCTTCGCCCAACGCGCCTGTTGCGTCTTGAACGCCGTCATCTCGATCGGCAACTCCGCAGGGCACTCCACATCCTGCAGATATTTAAACTCCCAACCCACCATCTGCGCCCGGTAGCTCAGGTCCGTGTCCTCGGTCAGCGTGTCATGCTGCCATCCACCCGCGCTCCCGATTGTCTCCCGCCGCCACATCCCAGCCGTTCCGTTGAAGTTGAAGAACACTCCCGCCCGCGAACGCCCGCCATGCTCCAACACAAAGTGACCGTCCAGCAGAATCGCCTCCACTTGTGTCAGAAAGCTGTAATTCCGGTTCAGGTGCGTCCAGCGCGTCTGCACCATCCCGATGCCCGGCTCCGCAAAGTGATGGACCACCTTCATCAGCCAGTCCGTAGGCGGCACAAAGTCCGCATCGAAGATCGCCACCAACTCGCCCTTCGCCACATCCAGGCCCTTATCCAGCGCGCCCGCCTTGTACCCATGCCGATTGGTCCGGTGCAGATGCACAATCGGCTGTGGCGCAATCGGATGCACGCCATCGAATCCAGCGGCATACCGGTCCACAATCTGCTGCGCCACCAACACCGTCTCGTCGGTGGAGTCGTCCAGCACCTGTATCTCAAAGCGGTCGCGAGGATAGTCCAGCCGGCAGCACGCATCAATCAACCGGTCGATCACAAACTGCTCATTGAAGATCGGCAGTTGAATCGTCACATACGGCAGTTGCCCCTCGGCATACCGCATCGGTGGCTCATCCCACTTCGCCGCATTCTTCTTGTTCTTGTAGTACAGCCACACCAGTTGATAGCGGTGAATGCCATAAAACGCCAGGATCACCATCACAATAAAGTAGGGAATCAGCAGCGCCGTGTCGAACGCGTTCCACCGGTAAAGGTGCTCAAACGTACGATCGCCATAGTGCGACTTCAGGTAGTGCGTGAACCCCTTGGGTGCCAGCATCACTCCAAGAATCGACGGTAGCATTGGAAGGTATAAGGACAGGGGGCACTCCACACGTTGATTCAGAACTGCACTTGATTCTACGGGATGCAGCCTGCAAATCGCACCCGTAGAATCCGAAAACATACTAGGAATGCAGTACTTCCACCGTGGCCATGCCACCTAGTTCAAAAACATCGTCCGATACAGCGTATCCCGTTGCACTGGCTTGAACCCTGCATCCCGGATAATCCGCCGCAATTCTTCTTCGGTGGTCTGGTTCGCCGTGCCCGCGGCCTTCACCACGTTCTCCTCCAGCATCACCGAGCCCACATCATTCCCGCCGAAGCGCAGGCCCATCTGCAGCACCTTCAGCCCCTGCGTCACCCAACTCGACTGCACATTCTCAATGTTGTCCAGATACATCCGGCTGATCGCCAGCGTCTTCAAGTACTCAACGCTGGTTGCCTCCTCCCAACCGCGCCCGCCCAGGGCCGTATTGTTTGGCTGGAAGCTCCACGGAATAAACGCCGTAAACCCGCCTGTCTCTTCCTGCAGCCGGCGAACCACCTCAAAGTGGTTCACACGGTGCTCCATCGTCTCGCCCACGCCGAACATCATCGTCGCCGTGGTCCTCATTCCCAACTCGTGAGCGGTCCGATGCACCGAGACCCAGTCTTCCGTCCGGCACTTCAGCCGCGCGATCTTGAACCGTACCTCGTCGTCCAGAATCTCCGCACCGCCCCCAGGAATCGAGTCCAGCCCCGCATCGCGCAGCCGCATGATCGTATCCCGCAGGCTGATCTCCGAGTACTCCGCAATCGCCAGAATCTCGCTCGCGCTCAGGCAGTGCAGCCAGATCGCCGGGTAGCGATCCTTGATCCCACGAAACAGCCGCTCAAACCAGTCGATCTTCAGGTCAGGATGGATTCCGCCCTGCATCAGCACACCCGTGCCGCCCATCTCCAGAGTCTCCCGAATCTTCTCGTAGATCGTCTCGAACTCCAGAATGTATCCCTCCGCCGCCAGCTTGCCCTTCAACGGCCGATAAAACGCGCAGAAAGTGCAATACTCCGTGCAGAAGTTCGTGTAGTTGATATTCCGGTCGATGATGTAGCTCACTACACCCTCAGGATGCAGACGCCGGCGCACCGCATCGGCCTCCATCCCAATCCCAATCAAGTCATCACTGTGGAAGCAATCCAGAGCTTGTTCGCGGCTAATTCCCATCCCTA
This sequence comes from Acidobacteriota bacterium, assembly GCA_021780315.1. Classification (GTDB taxonomy): domain Bacteria; phylum Acidobacteriota; class Terriglobia; order Terriglobales; family Acidobacteriaceae; genus Edaphobacter. The sequence continues at coordinate 288,773 of JAJXYY010000047.1, read as the reverse complement.
AATTCTACGCCGTCTCAGCCCCCCATGCTGGCCGCGCTTCAACCCTATCAACAACCCGACCCTACCGCCGCATCAGCAGCGTAATCACCATCACCAGCAGCACCACTGTAATCGAAAGTCCCAGCTTCACCCACATCCCAATCGCGCTCAATCGCTGCTCAATCGCCGCCAGCCGGTTCTCCACCACCTCGATCACCAGTCGCGTCCGCTTCGCTTCTTCGCCGACCTCGGCAATCTGAGCACTCTGCTCCTGCAGTTGCCGATACAGCCCCGCATGGGCCTTCGTCACCTGTCCCAGATCGCCGCGAACCCCCTCGGCCATCGCCAGCATCGCCGCTTCATTCGCCTTCTCAGCAGCCGACTTCTGCGAAAAATACCGGTCCGCCATCGGCACCAGCCGCGTGATGTGCGGTAGCAACTCGAACAACTGCGCAAATAGCTTCGGCCACATCCGACTAGCTTACTCCCACCGACATCACCCGTCGCTGCTTCCACCATCGCAACGCCATCGTCCCCGCCGTCAACACCAGAATCGTCGCAACGATCCCCTGCGACCACAGGCAGTAGATACACCACTTCTGGATCACATACGCCTCCAGATACGTCAGCATCGCAGCAAAAAAGAAGCCCACCTGCGCCGACTCTAGCAGCAGCCACCACTGCCCCGTCAGCGCCAGCGCCAGCATCAGCCCGTAGCCCACAATCCCCAGAATCGCGACCGGAATATGGACCGCCCCACCCTTCGGATCTTCATCGAACGTGCGTGCCGGAAACACCGCGAACCGGCTATGATTCACCGCCCCACAGTCGAACTTCTCCGTCACCGCACACGGCGGAGCCTGACTGGGATCTTCGTTATGCACCCGCAGAGCCAGCAGGCTCACCCACATCCCCGCCACCGCCAGTAAAGCAATCACATATTTCATGTCAGTAGTTTACCTGCGATTGCCCATGCTTCAACCCCTCACGGCGAACGCCCCACCCGTTCGCCACAAGCCTTCCTCTGACTACTTCACCGGGTAGTGATCGAACATCTTTCCAATCGACTTCCACACCATCGTCTCATCGCCCGACTGCGACTTCGGCAGACTGTCCTCCGTCGCCTGTCCACGCCACACCACCTGCTTGGTCTTCGACTCCACCAGATCCACCGTCAGGATGCCCATCGTCCGTGGATGCTGCTCGGTCGTCGCAACACCGCCGCCCATCCCGCCCATCCCGCCGTATCCCCATCCACCCCAGCCGCCCCAACCGCCCCATCCACCCCAAGGTCCGCCACCCCAGCCATAGCCATCCATCGTTGTGGTGGAGTCCATTACATCCTGCGTCTTGAAGTGAAACACCACAATCAGGTCGCTGGAATCGTTCCCCGTCGCCGGATTGAGACCCTTGGCCTCAAGTGCCCGGGTGACATACTTCGGCACAAACTGTGTGTAGAAATCGTCCTGCTGGTCCGCCGCAATCCGAAACGTCCGGAAATCCCGGAACGGAGCTTTCTCCCGCCAGTTCACCTTTACCGTCTGGCCCTGCGCCACCGCGCCACTCGTCATCATTCCAATCGCAACCACTGCCGCTCCAAAACTCTTCAGCCAAAACCGTCTCATCGGAAGCTCCTTCATACATCTGCCTGTTGGACGCTTCTCTCCAGAATCCGTCTCTGGCGACTGCTCGATTATCGCCTCCCGCAACTCCTCCCATTACTTCAAATAAGGTTTCAGCCGCTGCTTCATCACCGCCACCGCCTCGGCGCTCTCATCCACCATCACGAACCGCCGGTCATTCTTCGCTGCCGCCTCGCCGGTCGTCCCACTACCCGCAAAAAAATCCACCACCAACTCCCCAGGATTGCTGTGGACTCGCACAATTCGCTCCAGTATTCCCAGCGGCTTCTGCGTCGCGTACCCGGTCTTCTCCTTGCCCGTCGGCGACACGATCGTGTGCCACCACACATCCGTCGGAGTCTTCCCCCGCGCCGCCTTCTTCGCACCTACCAGCTTCGGTGCCATGTACGGAATCCGATCGCTCGCATCCAGATGAAACGTGTACGCCTCCGGGTCTTTCGTGTACCACAGGATGTTGTCATGCTTGGTCGGCCACCGCTTCGTCGCCCGCGCCCCATAGTCGTACGCCCAGATAATCTCGTTCTGGAAGCACTCCCGCCCAAACACCTCGTCCAGCATCACCTTGCAGTAGTGCACCTCGCGGTAGTCGATATGCAAAAACAGCGATCCCGTCGCCGTTAACACCCGGCGCGCCTCCTCCATCCGTGGCCGCAGAAACCCGATAAAGTCCTCGAACTGGTCCGCATATCCCACCCCGCCTGCTGTCTTCCCGCGTACAACCTCCGTGCGATACCGCTTCCCCCCGAATCCCACCCGGTCGCCAGCCTCATCCTGAACCGTCTTGATCCGCGCCCGCGCTTGTCGATGCCCCGTATTGAACGGTGGATCAACATAAATCAACGCCGCCGACTCCGCCGCCATCTTCTTCAAAATCGTCAGGTTATTACCCCGGATGATCCGGTTTCCACTCCCCGCCATCGTCTCTCCCTTGATCCTTTACACTAACGTAGCCTTTGTGTTCCGCGCCGCAGCGTGTATCGTTTTCTCCGAAGCGTTACTTTTTATAACTTGTCCGCCAGCAACCTCATCTACGCCATGCTCTCGCATCAAGGTCTCGTTCGCCACGGCAACGAGGACGCTTGTGCTGCCGCGCCCGAGATCGGAGCCTTCATTGTCTGCGATGGTATGGGGGGCGCTGCCGCAGGTGAAGTCGCCAGCCAACTCGCCGCCGAGACCTTCCTCGCTCACCTCAACGCCTCCGCAGCGCAGCCCGATCCCCCAAAACCCCAGTCTCGCATCAACTCCGCCGTCGAAGCCGCCAACCACGCCGTCTTCCAGAAAAGCCGCAACTCCTCCCAGCACTCCGGCATGGGCACCACCCTCGTCTCGCTCCTCCACGTCCCCGTGCCGTGCGAGAGCGTCCCGTCGATCCCCATAGAATCCTCCCCCGAGACCTCTGTCCTCATCCGCCCCGCGCCACCATCCCTCTGGCTCGCCCACGTCGGCGACAGCCGCTGCTACCGCCTCCGTGCCCGCAGCCTCACTCAACTAACAGACGACCACTCGCTCGTAGAAGAGCAGCTCCGCGCAGGTCAGATCACCGCCGCTGAGGCCGCCCTCTCACCCATGCGCAACCTCATCACCCGCGCCGTAGGCTCTCTCCCCCAGGTCGAAACCGAGATCCAAAGCCATCGCCCCCAGCCCGGAGATATCTATCTCCTCGCCTCCGACGGCCTCACCCGCGAACTCTCCGACAACGAGATTGCCATGCTCCTGGACCAGATCCCCTCGCCCCCCACCCAGCCCTACCTCGCCGCAGCCTGCGAGTCTCTCATCAAAGCAGCCAATCACAACGGCGGTCACGACAACATCACCGTCCTGCTCGTCGCCTTCCCAAAATCCAAACCGTCGCAAAACTAGCCCTCCGCATCCCGGCAACCGCCCCTGAAGCACCAGCCGCTGCCACCCCAAACTTGTTACACTGCCTAGTCGCACGCATCCGCTTATGACCCAATCTCAAATCATCGGAATCCTCGGCGCCGGAACCATGGGCAACGGCATCGCCCACGTCTGCGCGCGCTCCGGCTTTCCCGTCCTGCTCTGCGATGTCGCACAGCCAGCTCTCGATCGCGGGCTCAATACCATCCACAAAAACCTCGCCCGCGAAGTCGCCAAGGCCAAGCTCACCCAGCAACAAGCCGACGCGGCCTACGCTCGCATTACACCCACCATCGACCGCCAGACCCTCGCGCCCTGCCGCCTCGTCATCGAGGCCGCCACCGAAAAATTCGAGATCAAATCCGCTCTCTTCCGCGACCTCGACCGCATCCTCGCACCCGAAGCCATCCTCGCCTCCAACACCAGCAGCATCTCCATTACCCGTCTCGCCGCCGTCACCCAGCGCCCCGACCAGGTCATCGGCATGCACTTCTTCAACCCAGTACCCGTCATGAAACTGGTCGAGATCATCCGCGGGCTACAAACCTCGCAAGCCACCTTCGATACCGTTCAGGCACTCTCCCTGCAACTCGACAAGATCCCCGTCGAGGTCAACGACGCCGCCGGCTTCGTCTCCAACCGCGTCCTCATGCCGCTCATCAACGAGGCCATCTACGCCGTCCACGAAGGCGTAGCCACCCCCGAGGCTATCGACACTATCTTCCGTGAGGGCATGGCCCACCCCATGGGGCCACTCACCCTCGCCGACTTCATCGGCCTCGACGTCTGCCTCGATATCATGCGCGTCCTCGTCGACGGCCTCGGCGATCCCAAGTACCGCCCCTGCCCCCTGCTCGTCCGTATGGTCGATGCCGGTTGGCTCGGACGAAAATCCGGCAAAGGCTTTTACACCTACACCAACGTCTAGCACCACCCACCGGTATCGCCACCGTCCGGCTGACGCTTTTACACGGTTGGAGCATCCAACGCATCAGGAGATTACATGCCTCAGGAACTTTACTTCGAAGACTTTTACCTCGGCCAGAACTTCCACTCCGTCGGCAGCATCAAGATCACTGCCGAAGAGATCAAAGAGTTCAGCAAGAAGTACGACCCCCAGCCCTTCCACCTCGACGAGGCTGCTGGCGAACACTCCTTCTTCAAAGGTCTCGCGGCCTCCGGTTGGCTCACCGCCGCCGTCGTCATGCGCCTCCGCGTCCAGTCCATTACCGTCGCCGGAGGTATGATCGGAGCAGGCGTCGAGGAGATGCGCTGGACAGAGCCCGTTCGCCCCGGAGATACCCTCCGCACCGAGATTGAGGTTATCGGCGTCCGCCATTCCTCCTCACGCAAAGACTTCGGTATCGTCCGCACCCGCACTCTAGCCTTCAATCAGAACGATCAGGTAGTCCTGCGCTCCACCGTCAACTTCCTCGCCCCCGTCCGGCCCACCGCCTGATGTGCCAACACCTCTCCCAGCAGAACGGGCCGTCCTCAGACGGCCCATTCTCCTAAGAGCGTACGGTCGGTCTACTCTCCACCGATCCTGCGTTGTGATTGTCATTCAGGTCGTTGGTTCCATCGCGGAACCTAAGTTCCATGCCAGTCGGCCAAGTCAGCCCGGATCATACCAACATCACGACTTGACCCCACTCCCTACCAGAAATAAGTCGCTTCAATCTTCGGCGTGCCCGGCTGGCCATCGATAATCTGCGTGCTCAGCACCACCTCGACGTTCTTCTTGCCACTCTGACCCCGCGCAATCTGCTCCAACTCCGCCAGATCCGACGGATCGGTCAAGAACTCCCCTGCGGCCAGCGTGCTGCCTTGCCCAATCCCCGCCGCAATCACGCACAGTTGCCCTGTATCCCGGTCGGTAAATCGCGCCACTATCGCATACTCCCGGTAGTTGTTCGCGTTCTCTTCCTTGGGCCGCTCAGTAAACCACTTCGGCGCTTCCTGCGACTGGCTGTCTGCAATCCACTCCTGCTTGAAGTCCATATCGTTGCCAAAGTGATACCGCAGCGGCTTCGTCAGCCGCATCGTCCATGCATTGTCAAACGCACCCACAAAGATCGTCGGCCCCGCCCGCAGGTCCGACAGCGTCGTCGCCTCAGAACCTTTCAGCGTGTACTTCTTGCCGTGCGCCAGCAAAACGCTCCCCACCTTCGCAATCGTCGAGAGGTCATCCAGATTCACCGCACTCATCTCCGTCGGCACCACCACCTGTCGGCTGGGATCGGCAGCATCCACGGCAAGATTCGTGCTCTGGAACCGCTCCACAATGCAGAACAGTGCCGGGTCGCTCGAGTTTAGCAGCGGCCCCCAGAAAAAATCGATCGGAGAGACATGCACCATGCGCCAAGCATAGTTCGCGCCCCCTGCGATCAGTACGCACGCCAGTGCCACCGACCATCCAACCCAACGCCGTGGTGCCGTATTCACCGCCTGCAGTGGTACGACCGGTGGCATCTCCATCGTCCGCAGAGGTGTATCAACCACAGACCCCGTACGTGAGTCCCTCGGCCAATAAAACTGTGGCACATACGAGCCCGCATCCAGCGAGATGCGTAACTCCGACTCATGCCCAGGCTCCTGATAGTACTGCGCGATGCGCTTCCTGATCTCGGCCGCAGTCACCCGCACAATAGGATCGGACGACGTGTCGTAATCCGCAGCACGACCGAAGATCTCCACCCCCAGAGTCCGCTCCTTCAGCAACTCCGTCCCGCCCGCCAGAGTCTTCTCCACTACAAAACGAAGAAAAGCAGGGAACCGGCGGCTATGGCTGAAGTGGCGGTTCTGCAACAATCGCTCAAGCTGCTCCACCACCGCCGTCTTCTCGGCAGCGTTCAACTGGTTCGGGTTTGCAAAAGCCAAATCCACTGTCATACATGACACCCGCAGCGAGCGAACACAATTGTACCCTTTCAATACCTTCCGTGACACCATTGCGTAACTCGCTCACTAACATAGACTTGCATAACTATTTACCGGATAAGAATCGCTGCAATACCGCAAAGACCTTACCCGCCCCTATCCCGAACGATAGTGTTCTCCCCGCAGGTCAAATCACTCCTGCATCCTTCCTATGAGCCTCCAGCCTTCCGCCTCTTCTTACGCCGTAGCCACGCTCATCCCCTCCGACCTCGACGCGCTATACTCAGACCGCGTCGCTGATCCCGCCTCCCTCGCTCCCACCGGATACATGTTCGTCTCCACCTTCCGGGCCAAGCCGGGTTCGGAACTGCTCCTCCGCTACGAACTCGAACGCCTCATCACCCACACCCGCCGCGACCGCGCCTGCCTCTTCTGCGATCTCTTCCGCCTCTCCGGGGACGGCTCCGTCTTCGTCATCCACTCCGTCTGGTCCAATCCCGACAACTGGCTCCGCCGCTCCGGCTGGCAAGGCCACCCCGCTGGACCAGGCCTCATCGACCAGTGCCTCCTCGCCCCCATCGAAGTCGTCGAGCTACAGGAAATCCCCTGATCCATATCCACCATCAGTCAGGAAGCAACGCCAGCACTCCATATCCACCGCCAACCCGCGTATGTTAACAAAATGAGAATGACCGTGCTAGCCTCGGGTTCCAAAGGCAATAGCACCGTCATCTCCAGCTCCCGCACCCGCCTGCTTGTCGATGCCGGCCTCTCCTGCCGCGAACTCCTGCGCCGCATGGCCCTCGCCGGAGAAGATCCCGCTACCCTCAACGCCATTCTCATCACCCACGAGCACATCGACCACGTCGCCGGCCTCGCCGTCCTCGCCCGCCGCCTCAACATCCCCGTCTTCTTCACCGAACCCACCCACCGCGCCTGGGTCCGCATGCTCACCCCCCGCACCACCATGACATACGCCAAATGGATGGACCACGTCCAGCAGGAGAAGGCCGCCCGTGCCGCCGCCTCCCTCCTCCGCTCCGACGACCTCGACCCCACCCTGGAACTCCCCCCAGAACCTGCCGAAGATAGCCCCGTCAACCTAGCCGCCACCTCAGACTCCACCCCCGATCCCGACTCCGATCTGGATTCCCCGCTACCAAGGCAAAAGTCCAGCCCCGCCCACCTGCCCGCAGTCGAATACTTCACCCCCGGCACTCCCTTCGCCATCGGCGACATCGACATCACCCCCTTCACTATCCCCCACGACGCCGCCGACCCCTGTGGCTTCGTCCTCCAGGCCGACGGCCTGCGCATGGCCCTTGCCACCGATCTCGGCTACGTACCCCCCAACGTCAAAGCCGCCCTCCAGCGCATCGACATCCTGCTGCTCGAGTCCAATCACGACCTCGAAATGCTCCGTGACGGCCCCTACCCCTGGTCCGTCAAGCAGCGCGTCCTCTCCCGCGTCGGCCACCTCTCCAACCACGCCACCGCCGAATTCCTCGCCAACGACTACGACGGCTCAGCCTCCTGCATCATCCTCGGCCACCTCTCCGAGTCCAATAACGTCCCCGAGCTCGCCCTCCTCGCCGCCGAGCAGGCCCTTGCCAACCACCCCCGCCTGCTCGGAAATCGCATCCTCCTCGCCCGTCAGGACATACCTCTCGACCCCATCTCCGTCTAACCCACCAGTAACCTTTTCCGGCACTTCCGTGCATCTTTGCCTATACCGCGGCTATCAAAAGAGATAGAATGGAACTACTGACACGATGCCCAAACTGCCTATAGAATTTCCTGTCGCCCGTCCGAATCAGCACGGGGATCACTCCGTCTGCAACGATCCCGTCATCGGAGATATCCTCGCTGGCTGGCGTTACGACATCTCCGGCCTCTCCCAGGCCATGCGCACCGATTACGATCTCCACCTCACCACCTGCGGCCACTGCCGCCGCCGCCAGCGCCTCGCCCGCACCATCGACGTTCTGCTCATCAGCGTCAGCACTCTCTCTATCCTCGCGTTCCTGCTCGCAGCAGTGGTCATCCATCGCCTGGAAGTCGTCTCCCACATCGGTTACATCCATGGCACCGTCCGTATGCCGCTCCATCAGGCCCACGTCGTCGCCATCTCGCTCGAAGCCATCGCCATCACAGGCCTGGTCTTCTCCACCTTGCTTTGGATTCTCGTCGCCATCGCCACTCCCTTGCCCGGCTATCTCGGAGACATCCTTCAAGAGCATCTCCCCGCAGACCTCCGCGACCGCTTCAGCAAACACGCAGCTTGACCCAGCTGCTACTTCGCCCACAGGCCAGCAACCCGATCACCGCACAACCAGCTACCTCCACCACCACCGGTTCCTGATAGCCTAGAGCTACACCATGTCTTACTCCTCCCAACCTGAAGGCGAACTCCTCCGCCCCGGCTCCTCCGCGCCCTCCGCTCCACCCCCACCCATCGAATACGCTTCCGAGCAGCCCCGCACCCGAACCGTCCTCACCGCCCCAGCAACCTATCTCCTCGTTGGCATCAACTGCGCCGTCTTCCTCTGGATGATCCTCCACGGTGTCTCCCCCAAGGAGCCCACCACCGCCCAACTCATCCACTTCGGCGCCACCAATCCCGATCTCATCCTCTCCGGCCAGTGGTGGCGTCTCATCACCGCCACCTTCGTCCACGTCGGCTTGCTCCACATCGCCACCAACATGTGGTGCCTCTGGAACCTCGGTCTCCTCGGCGAACCGCTCCTTGGTCCCATCGGACTCACCGCCGTCTACCTCCTCACCGGACTCGCCGGCAATCTCCTCTCCCTTGCCTTCAACGTCATCCTCCGCGACCACCTCTCCGTCGGTGCCGGCGCCTCAGGAGCGGTCTTCGGCATCGCCGGTATCCTCATCGTCCTGCTCTCCAACCACAAACTCCCCATCCCCTGGTCGGAACTCAAGCGCCTCCGCCGCTCCGTTATCCAGTTTGCCGCGCTCAACCTCGTCATCGGCCTCGCCACCGTCTTCACCAACATCATCCGCATCGACAACTTCGCCCACCTCGGCGGCTTCCTCTATGGCCTCGCACTCGGCGTCCCCCTCGTTCCCCGCATGACCGCCGGCCGCGAGCGATACCTCCGCCGCCAGAAGATCACCTTCGCCGTCGCTACCTTCCTGCTTGCCCTCTTCGGCTACTGGATCTCCAACCTCAAATAGGGCAAATTCAAACTAGCCTTTCTCCTCTTGTCCCACGCAGCTAATAAACCCTCAAGGCTCATCCCATGCGATCGAACCTGCAGTCTCTTCTCCTCGTACTCCTCGCGCTGGGTCTGGCTATTGCCACCACCAGCCACCTCCCCTGGACCCCGCTGCGCCTCGCCGGTGCACTCTTGGTACTCCCCGCACTCGCCCTCTTCGTCATCGCCCGCATCCAACTGGGCAAATCCTTCTCCATCGCTGCCCAGGCCACCCACCTCGTCACCACTGGCCTCTACGCCTATATCCGTAACCCCATCTATCTCTTCGGCGGCCTCACCCTAGCCGGCCTCCTGCTGTTCGTGGACAAGCCCCGTTACCTCCTGCTCTTCCTCGTCCTGCTCCCGCTGCAACTTCGTCGCATCCGCAACGAGGAACAAGTCCTCACCGAAACATTCGGCGACCAATACCTCCAATACAAAGCCAAAACCTGGTTCTAGCCGCTCCCCCAAACCAGCTTGTGCAACGCTTCAGCCTGCGTCTGCTCGGGATTGGGCCCCGCCGCTTGCTCCCCCCCAATCAGGGGTCTGTCCAGCGATGTCGTTTAGATCGTTCTGCCCGGCTGCCTCTATTCCGTGCGTGTCTATGCATCGTGGTGTACTCTGGTTGCCAGTATCCAGGCCCTGTAGCTGCTCTTCCGCGGTTCACTCATTTTGACTCGCGTTGTTGATTGCCTTGGAGCGAAGCATGAATCGTTGGTCCTTGCCCCCTGTCAGCAGCCTTGGACTTCGAACCAGCTCTCCTGCCCCTGCCTTACCCACGCCGTGGCCCTCCGTCGTCCCGCCCCGTACCAGCCCTGCCCTTCCTGCTCATGAAATCCATGCCGTCAACGGTCAGCCCGCAACTGCACCGCAGTCAGTTCCAACTCTCTCCGCAGAACCCAGACGCATCGACTATCTCTTCGTCAGCAACGTCCGCTTCATGTCCATGCTCGCTATCGTCTACGTTCACACTCAAGCCATGGTCGTTACCGGCAATCAACTGGTAGGACATCTCCAAACCTTCCTGCTCCAACTGTTCAAGTTTGGTACCATCGGCTTTTTTCTTATCTCCGGCTTTCTTCTCGGTGAGGGGCTCACCCGTGGCCATCGCTCCCAGTATTTTCTGCGCCGCCTCCACGCCGTGCTCCTGCCTTGGCTCTTCTGGGGACTCGTCTGGTTCCTCGTCTCGCTCAGTGCCCATATGCTTCAATACACCCATGCGACCATCGGCTCCTCGGCCTTCCTTGTGCTGCATGAGTACTTCCGCTTTGTGTTCTTCTATTCCATCTACTGGTTTGTTCCCAACTTCTTCCTCTGTCTGGCGCTGGTCCTCACCCTGTACAACCGCCTCCCCAATCGCTATCTCGGCTCTTTCTTCCTCCTCTGCAGCCTGCTGTATGGCATCAACGTCTACCCGGAGTTCGTCACCGCACGCCACACCACCGCGCTGCTTGGCTTCGTCTTCTATCTCTGGCTGGGAGCCTTCGCCTACACCCACCGAGAGCGTTGGCTGCCTCGTCTCTACGCCTGCTCCTGGGCCTGGCTGACCGCCGCCACCACCGTAGCCCTGTGCCTCTCGCTCGTTGAGTATCATGTGTTGGCCCGTATGCACCCACTGGGCGACCCCAACAATACCCTCCGCATCTCGAACCAACTCTTCTCTGTTCTGGCCACCCTCATGATCGTCAAGTCCAGCCTGCGACTCTCACCCTCCTTCACCAACCCACGTTCCGACACCTTTGGAATCTATCTCCTGCACCCCATCCTGATCGATCTCCTCTGGATCGCTCGCAGCCACACTGCCCCCGCGTCTATCTGGCGACGCGATCTCACCGCCCCCGTCGCCCTGGCCGTTCTCGCTGGGCTCTTCGTCTTCGTCTACCTGCTCTCCCTCCTGCTAGCCCAGCAAATAGGAAAAGTGCCGGGGCTCAGGTGGAGCGTCGGCAGATAGCACCGCACACAAAAAAGCCTGCCCTCAGGCAGGCCTCTGCACTTCGATCGTCCCGTGTCTAGCTCAAACTGGTCTGCGCAAACTTGCGCACCATCGCCAGCAGCAGGCGCCGGTCGCTGTCGCTCAAATGCGCCGAATACCGCTGCACCTGCGTCAAAAACCGGATCTCGTCCTCATTCAGGTTCAGGCCAGACATCTCCTTCCCCACAACCTCCTCTGCAAAAAACTCCGACAGTTGCAGATCCAGAGCCCGGGCAATCTTCTGCAGCGTCTCCAGAGACGGAACCGTGTGCCCATTCTCCACCCGCGACAAATAGCACCGCAGGAGACCTGTCTTTTTTTCGATGTCGCCCTGCGACATCCCCTTTTGCAGCCGGTAACCACGGATTGTCGACCCGATATTGATCGAGATTGAGCCATTCTCCACAGAATCACTCGCCAGTAAAGCAGAGATTGTTTGCATGTCAGCCATTAGCCACAAAGTAACCATCTGAGACGCCCCGGTCAATGCCTATCTTCATCTACCCTCCGATTCCCGTACCACCGCAGGTTCATCGCAGCCTCATTCCACACAACTTACCCCCAGACCTTGAACCGTTACTTGAACCCCACGCCCACTTGGAACCAAGGCAATCATTACCCATCCTGCTACTAACGCCCCAGTAATCCCACTCCTCCACTAGCCCAACCCAGTCTCTGCCGTTCTCAATATCGCTCTATCCGTGCTGGCCCGGCTTTTACCTGTTGCCCTTGCCTTTACCGTCACTTCCCCCGCGCACAACCCCTCAAAATCCCAACAAACTCATCTGTCAAGACTGAAAAAGCCATAATCCTTTCAAAATAAAGAAGATAGACGTGAATAAGCAGTTCTCCCCCAACCCGTACAATAAAAGCAGTCACAAAGAAAGCCCCGGACTATCATCCGGGGCTTCTCTCTTGAACTACAGTATTAAGTCTATTGCAATGAATACTTTACGAGCAAGTCTTTATAAATGAAGACTTTAGCGCAGCCTGAACTGCAAGTCCAAGGCTAAGCCTATACGAATGAAGACTTTGCGCAAACATGCCGGGGTGGGGGGCTAAGCCATATGCATCCCACCGTTCACATCCAGGGTGTGACCGGTAATGTACGCCGCTGCGTCCGAAGCCAGAAAAGCCACCGCGTGAGCGATATCGGAGTCCGACCCTACCCGCCCCAGCGGGATGTGCTGCGTCATCGCCGTCTTCTGCTCATCCGTCAGGATCGCCGTCATGGCCGTCTCGATGTACCCCGGCGCCACGGCGTTCACCGTGATCGTCCGGCTCCCCAGCTCCCGAGCCAGAGACTTGGTCAGCCCGATCAGCCCGGCCTTCGAGGCAGCGTAGTTCGACTGGCCAGCCTGTCCCGTCTCACCCACCACCGAAGTGATGTTGATGATCCGGCCCCAGCGGTTCTTCACCATCGACGACATCACCGCCTGCGTCATCAAAAATGCGCCGGTCAGGTTCGTCATCAGCACGTCGTCCCAGTCCTTCCGCTTCATCCGCAGTGCCAGAATGTCGCGCGTAATGCCAGCGTTATTCACCAGGATCTCGACCTTGCCGAAGTGCTCCGTCACAGCCTTCGCACAAGCCTTGATCGACTCTTCGCTGGCCACATCCAGTGCGAACCCGTGCGCGGTTCCGCCAGCTGCTGCAATCTCCGCGGCAACCTCAGCCAACTTGTCCACATTCCGCGCAGCCAGTGCAACCGACGCTCCGTGACGCGCCAACTCCAGTGCGCAAGCGCGTCCAATACCCTGCGACGCTCCGGTTACCAATGCAATACGACCCTTGAGAGTGCTCATGAACCTCCGTACAACACGCTTCCGCATTATACGAACTCGGCGCTATAACTCAGCGGCCTTCTTGCTCCAGCGACCAGATCGACACCTCCAGCTCCCGCGCAAAGTGCAGCACCGGAGGCCGATTGGGTAGCGTCAATCCATGCGCCGCTGCCAGCTCATTCACCCCGATCTCCGCCTCTGCGGCCTCCAGCGGCCAGGGCCGATGGTGAATATGACCCACCAGCAGCCGTCCTGCGAACGGCGTAAACAGGCAGTATCGCTCGGTCAGGAAGTGCTCGATCGACCCCGGAGCACTCGGCTCCGCCACCTCCCCCAGACCCCGATAGCTCGCTCGGAACCGCACACTCTTCCGGGTCAGCAACCGCCTGCTCTCGTACTGGATCGTCCCATCCGCCTCCGTCCGCCGGCTCATCGCCGCCAGATAGTACGGCAGGTGGAAGAGCGTCCTCGCCCCCAGAACCGCCAATGCACTCCCCGCATCCAGGGAGAAGAAGTACACCCCAGCCAACCCCGTCCGCCGCGACCGCACATACGTCCGCAGGTTCAGCTCCGGGAACACCGTCGTCCCTGGCACCCCAAACGCCAGCTCCCCCACCCCTCGCGTCCGCACCCGATCCATCCAGAACGGCACCACCCCCACCCACCCCCACCCATCAAACCCATCCACCTCCAGCCCCGCCGGCAGCAGGCGAGCCAGATCGTCCACTGCAATCGGCCAGTGAGCAAACAACAAATCATTCCAGCGCTGAGCCATCCGCCACCGTCCTGCCGGTAACGCATACGGCCGGTGCCCAACGCAATTTAAAATATCTTCCATGTCTGACATAGATGCGGCCAGACAGTATTCGCTGCAGGATAGTATCCTGAGTTCCACCATGTCCGAAGATCAATCCCCTGTCCAGACGAGTGCTCCGTCCGCCGAGACCGATGTCTACGCCATTCACGGCGCCGATCCTGAAGTTCTGGCCTATGCAATGGCCAAGTACTCCCGCTCGTCCCTCACGATGAAGGAGTCTCTCTCTGAGATCAGTGCCCAGCGAGCCGAACAGTTCCTAAACACGTTCTACTTCCAGTACGGTCACCGCTCCATCGCCGATCTGGCACACATCCCCTTCGCCATCGAGCGTCTAAGCCTGCTTGCCGCAATTGCTCTGGTTGATGAGCAGCGCTGGGATGGTCAGGAGCGTTCCACGCGCTACCAGAACTTCCGCACCTCCGGGTGGTTTACGCCGAACCTCGCGTCGCAGACGCCTGTGTTTACCGCTGCGGTGGAGGCTATGTTCGTCGCCTATGACGGCATCGGTGCAGGTATGCTGGAAGGCCTTAAGACCGCCATTCCACGGCCTGAAGTGATGAAGTCCGAGGCCTATGAACGGACCCTGAAGGCGCGTGCCTTCGATGTCGCACGCTACCTGCTGCCGTTGGCTACCAATACTTCATTAGGGCAGATTGTGAATGCTCGGACGTTGGAGACGCAGGTTTCGCGGCTGCTGACCAGTGAGTTTGCCGAGGTCAGGCAGATCGGTGAGAAGCTGCGGATTGCGGCTGCGGAACCGGCCTGGAATGTGCAACATGATGAGGCTCGGGTGGTGTGTCAGGAGATTGCTTCGGTCGACGCCGAGTGTGGTGAGCGTGTTGCCAACCTGCTGCTGAGGCCAGTGAAGACGGCTCCTACGCTGGTGAAATACGCGACACAAAGTGGTTATTTGTCTGGTAGTCGTGGTGAGTTGACGGCTGCTGTTGGCGAGTTGATGGCAGGTCAGGCGATCGACCCATCTCCGGTGGTGGACCTGCTGGACGATGAGGAGCCGCTCGAGGTGGAACTGGCGACCTCGCTGTTATATCCCCACTGCCACTACTCCTACCGCCAGCTACGCAACCATGTGGCGGCACTGAGTGCAGCACGTGTGGCTGAGGTGGTTGAGCTTGGGACGAAGCACCGTGGCCGGCATGATGAGCTGCTGCGAAGCTTCAGTGCTGGGCATGTCTTCCGGTTCGACATCCTGATGGACATCGGTGGCTTCCGGGATATGCACCGTCATCGTCGTTGTGTGCAGTTGCTACAGGGCTTCACCGACGTTCACGGCTATGAAGAGCCCGTATGCCCGGGGCAGCCGAGCCTGGCAGAGGCGGGGTTGGAGGCGAAGTATGTGGCCGCGATGGATGCTGCCCACTTGGCGTACCGCTGCCTGCGCGACTCCGGGGTGCCGGAGGCGGCGGAGTCCGCGCAATACTGCTTGCCGCTGGGGACGCGCTGCCGGTCGATGTTCAAGATGGACTTTGCCGAGGCTCTGTATATTTCCGAGTTGCGTTCGGGGGTGGCGGGGCACTTCAGCTATCGTCGTGTGGCGTGGGAGATGTACCGGGCGGTGGAGAAGCGGCATCCTGCGTTGGCGAAGCTGTTCCGGATTGAGGATGTGAATGAGCCGGTCGATTTATTGAAACGGTAGCTTCTTCGCTTTTTCTTTGCTTTATCTTTCTTTGATGCTAGAATCCGCATTGACTTATACACCGAGGAGAAATTCAAGTGGCAGATGACCGCAGCAAGGCAATTGAGCTGGCCCTTTCCGGGTTGGAAAAGCAGTTTGGCAAGGGTTCGATCATGCGTCTGGGGTCGAAGGATGTGGTGCCGATTTCGGTGATTTCGACGGGTTCTATTTCATTTGATGCTGCGCTGGGTGTGGGTGGGGTTCCGCGTGGGCGTGTGATTGAGATCTTTGGACCGGAGTCTTCGGGTAAGACGACGATTACGCTGCAGATTATCGCCGAGGCGCAGAAGGCGGGCGGGTTGGCGGCGTTTGTGGATGCCGAGCACGCTCTGGACCCGGCTTATGCGGGGAAGCTGGGAGTGGATATCGACAACCTGCTGGTAAGCCAGCCGGACTATGGCGAGCAGGCGCTGGAGATTGTGGAAGCGCTGGTGCGCTCCAACGCGATCGACGTGTTGGTGGTGGACTCGGTGGCGGCGTTGGTGCCGAAGGCTGAACTGGATGGTGAGATGGGTGACTCTCACATGGGGCTACAGGCGCGGCTGATGAGCCAGGCTCTGCGTAAGCTGACCGGAACCGTTTCAAAGTCGCGGACGTGCCTGATCTTCATCAACCAGATTCGCGACAAGATTGGTGTGATGTTTGGCAATCCGGAGACGACGACGGGCGGTAAGGCGTTGAAGTTCTACTCTTCGGTTCGCATTGATATCCGGCGGATTGGAGCGGTGAAGGATGGCGATACCGTGGTGGGTTCGCGTACCAAGGTGAAGATCGTAAAGAACAAGGTTGCGGCGCCTTTCCGGGATGCGGAGTTCGACATTCTGTATGGTGAAGGCATCTCGCGTGAGGGCGATGTACTGGACCTGGCGGTGCTGCATAACATCGTGGACAAGAGCGGTGCGTGGTACAGCTTTCAGGGTGAGCGGATTGGGCAGGGCCGTGAGAATGTACGGAACTTCCTGAAGGAGAACAAGGACACGTTTGCCCGGATTGATATGGATTTGCGCAAGAAGCTGGGGATTGCTGGTGCGAGTTCGGCGGTTGCCGATCTGCCGGCAGTCTCTGCGGATGGTGAGGCGCAGGCCAAGGAAGTGGTCAAGGGTAAGAAATAGACAGGGCAGGGTCCATGCATACGGTGAAGGCTATCTATCCGGGGACGTTCGATCCGCTGACTAACGGTCATCTCGATCTGATTGCCCGTGGGGCAAAGATTGTGGATGAGTTGGTGGTGGCGATTCTTCGCAACAGCGAGAAGGGCACACCGCTTTTTACCGTTCCTGAGCGGGAAGAGATGATTACGGAGGCGGTGGCGGGGTTTGCCAACGTTACGGTGATGACGTTCGACGGACTGCTGGTGGACTTTGCACGGCGGCAGGGCGCGAAGGCGGTGCTGCGTGGGATTCGGGCGATCTCGGACTATGAGTATGAGTTCCAGATGGCGATGATGAACCGGAAGCTGGACCCGGAGTTGGAGACGTTGTTCATGATGCCGGCGGAGAAGTACACCTATGTAAGTTCGCGATTGATCAAGGGTGTTTTTCAGTTGGGTGGTGATGTGACGGCGCTGGTTCCTTCGCTGGTGGTGGAGCGTTTGAAGGCCAAGGTTCCGGCGCGGGTTGGCGGCTGATCAGGATACCCCCCCCTCCCCGTCGTATTTGCGCAAAGTCTTCGAAATAAAAGGCTTGAGTCTGGACCTGAGTGGGCAGGATGGTGTTTATTGGGTGGGCTTGTGCTGGGGGCGCTGTGGGGATGGCGGGACTGGTGGGGGCGGTTTGTCAAGAGTTGGGTGAGGCAGCATAGGCGTGAGCAGTTGTGGTGCCGGTGCGTCGGGGGATGGAGTTGGTGGGGTCGTGATGACGTTTCTATAAACTTGGCAGGTCTGGACCAAGGTCAGATTTGAAGTCCAGATTCATTAGTTTTTAGGCTCAAGGGCGAGAGGTGGGTTGATGACTGCTTTGGTGGAAGAGTTCGGGAATATTGATATTTATCTTTTTGATCAGTTGTTGCGGGGGAATATTTCTCCGGGGATGCGGGTGGTGGACGCTGGGTGTGGGGGGTGGGCGGAACCTGGTGTATTTGCTGCGGCAGGGGTATGAGGTGTTTGGAGTGGATGCGAGTGGGGAGGCTGTGGAGTATGTGCGGTCGGTGGCGGCGGCGTTGGCGCCGCAGTTACCCGCGGAGAATTTTCGGGTCGAGAAGATTGAGGCGATGTCGTTTCCGGATGGCTTTGCGGAGGTGGTGGTGTGCAATTCGGTGCTGCACTTTGCCGCGGATGATCGTCAGTTCGAGTCGATGGTGCGGTCGCTGTGGCGGGTGGTGCGGCCGGGTGGGCTTTTGTTTTGCAGGTTGGGATCGACGATTGGCGGGACGTTTGAGCGGGTGGAGGGCAGGCGGTTTCTTCTTCCTGGGGGGATGGAGTGGTATCTGGTGGATGAGGCGTTGCTGATGAGGCTGACGTCGGTGCTGGGTGGGGAGTTAGTTGATCCGCTGAAGACGACGGTGGTGCAGGGGGCCCGGTGTATGACGACGTGGGTGATGCGGAAGCGCGGCTAGGGGAGGTTTTGCTGGGATTCATGAAGGTTGCAGCATGGTGCTTCCTTTTTGTAGGGGTGATTGCGTATGCTGCGCGGATGCGAAATGGTGTGGCGTGGCTGGGTTGTCGATGGGGTGGGGTGCTGCTGGTGTTGGCACTGCTGGGGTGGAGTGCGGTTCGGGCGAACGCGCAGGGGATGGTGGAGGCAGGTGGGGATGGCGCGTTGGCTGCGCAGTTGAAGAGTCCGAAGAATTTTGAGCGGGTTGCGGATGCCGCGCTGCTGGCGATGCGCCGACGGGCGAAGGAGTTGAATGTAACGGGTGTGGCGGTGGTGGCTTACTTTGAGGGAGACAGGATTGGGGCGTGGAGCAGCAAGATGCTGGTGGTGGGGAAGTTGAAGGACCTGCCTACGGCGACGGATAAGGGTTCGAACCTGTTGGGAATTGCTTATGCGAAGGCTGCTGAGATGGCGGACACGCTGAAGGATAGCGGGAGCCAGGTGCGACCGGCGATGACGGGGGAGTTTGGCTGGCAGGGTGGGGCGATCGCCCGGGGGCGGCGGGGGTATCTGATTGCAGCGTTCAGCGGCGGCAAGTCCGAGGATGATGTGAAGGTATCACAGGCGGGGGTTGCGCGGTTGAAGGAGGATTGGTGAGGGTGGGTTTATTTTGTGGGGGAATTCTGAAAGACTGTAGGTATGAGCACAGCTACGATTACTCCCTCTACAGCGGCAGCGGCGAAGGTATTTGCGGACCGGATTGGCCGCATTGAAGTTTCAGCAACGATGGCGATCACGGCAGCGGCTTTGAAGTTGAAGTCGGAGGGCGTGAATCTGGCGGACTTTGGCGCGGGCGAACCGCACTTTGCTACGCCTCGTCACATCAAGGACGCGGCGATCGATGCGATCGAGAAGAACTTTACGCGTTACACGAATGTGGCGGGAGTGCCTGAGGTTCGGAAGGCGATTGTGGATCGTCATGCGGCGGACTTTGGGTCGAACTACACGCCGGAGGAGTGCGTGTTTACGACGGGTGGGAAGCTGGCGTTGTTCAACGCGATTCAGGTGCTGGTGGACCATGGCGATGAGGTGATTCTGCCGGTGCCGTACTGGGTGAGCTTCAAGGACATTATTCAGTATGCGGGTGGCGTGCCGGTGTTTGTCGAGAGCAAGGAAGAAGAGAACTTCCGGGTGACGGCGGCGATGATTGAAGCGGCGATTACGCCGAAGACGAAGTGCATTATTTTGAATACGCCGTCGAATCCTTCGGGCGCGGTGGTGTCGGCGGAGGACCTGGAAGGGATTGTCCGGCTGGCGCATGCGCGGGGAATTTTTGTGCTGCTGGATGAGTGCTATGTGTACTTGACGTTTACGGGTGAGGTGGTGAGTGGTGCCTCGTTTACGGAGTGCAAGGAGCATGTTGTGGTGCTGGGATCGCTCTCGAAGACCTATGCGATGACGGGCTGGCGGGCTGGATTTGCGCTGGGGCCGAAGGCAGTGATCGGAGCGATGAGCAAGCTGCAGTCGCAGAGTACGTCGAATGCGGCTAGCATGGTGCAGCGGGCTTCGATCGCGGCGCTGACGGGCTCGCAGGAGTGCGTGGCGGAGATGCGGGCGGACTACATCAAGCTGCGCGACCGGGTGCTGGAGGGATTCAAGACGATTCCGGGGCTGACGTGCACGGTGCCGCAGGGTGCGTTCTATGTGTATCCGAATGTGAAGCAATTTCTGGGTAAGGGCGGCGTGCATACGGCGACGGACCTGGCGGCGAAGTTGCTAAGCGAGGCGCATGTGGTGGTGGTTCCGGGGGAGGCATTTGGAACGAGCGAGCATATTCGGCTGTCGTATGCGGTGGCGCCTGAGGTGGTGGATGAAGGCGTAAAGCGGATGCGAGAGTACTTTGCGAAGCTGGGTTAGGGTTGAAGCGACGGAATTGGCCGCACTCCGATGTTTGGGGTGCGGTTTTTTCCGTTAAGATGGGAGCTTATGCCAGTTGATCAAGGAAGTGTTGGCTTGCGCGGAGTGCGTTTTGCCCCGGTGATACTTGCGGGTGGGAGTGGGACGCGGTTTTGGCCGCGGAGCCGGAGGGCGCGGGCGAAACAAGTGCTGGCGTTGGATGGCGAACGTACGATGATTCAGCAGACGCTGGAGCGGCTGTTGCCGGTGGCGGATGCGGGCGATGTTTGGGTGATTACAAATTCTCTGCTGGATGAGGTGATTGCGGCGCAGCTTCCGGAGGTTCCGCGGGCGCAGATTTTGAGTGAGCCGGCGGCGCGGAATACGGCTCCGGCGTGTGGACTGGCGGCGTTTTTGCTGGAACGGATGGCTCCGGATACGGTGATTGGGATTTTTCCATCGGACCATGTGGTGAAAGACCCGGAGCGGTTTGCGGAGGCGATACGAGCTGGGGTGGCACTGGCGGCGGCGGGGGAGAACATTGTGGTGTTGGGGGTTCGTCCGACGCGGGCGGAGACGGGGTATGGGTATATTGAGCTGGGGGCGGAGGGGGATGCGCAGGCCGGGCAGGCCGCGGGGCTGAAGGCGCGGATGGTGCGGCGATTTACGGAGAAGCCACAGCGCGCGCGGGCGGAGGAGTTTCTGGCGGCCGGGAATTATGCGTGGAACAGCGGGATCTTTTTGTGGTCTGCGCGGACGCTGGCGGGGGCGTTTCGAGAGCATTGTCCGGGGATGGTGACGCAGTTGGAGACGATTGCGGCGGCGTATGGGACGGCGGAGTTTGCGCGGGTGTTTGCCGAGGTTTATCCGCAGTGCGAGAACATCAGCGTGGACTACGCGATCCTGGAGCCACGGTCGGGGAAGGGAGAGGGGCGGTCGGGGATCTACTGTCTGCCGGCGGAGTTTGGGTGGAATGATCTGGGCTCGTGGGCGGCGTTGCATGAGCACCATATGTCGCAGCCGGAGTACTGCGAGAAGCTGGATGCGAATGTGGTTCAGGCTGCGAGCGATGTGATTATTGAAGCCAAGGGAAACTATGTGTTTGCTCCGGGGCTGGCGGTGGCGCTGGTGGGCGTGGATAACCTGGTGATTGTGCAGACGGAGGACGCGCTGCTGATTACGACGCGGGACCAGTGCCAGGAGGTGGGTAAGGTGGTGAAGAAGTTGAATGACAGTGGGCGGAACGAGCTGACCTAAGGAAGACGGGCGAGACGATGGCAGAGCAGAAGGCGACGGAGCAGGCGAGCGTGGTGAAGTTTGGGACGGATGGCTGGCGGGGCATTATTGCCGACGACTTTACGTATGCGAATGTACGGGTGGCGGCGGCGGCGATTGCCCACTATGTGCTGGAGCAGGAGGACGCGGCGGCGGGCGTGTGCATCGGTTGGGATACGCGGTTTGGGTCGCGGTCGTTTGCGCGGGTGGTGGCGAAGGTGTTGGCGGGGGCGGGGATTCCGGTGGTGATGTCGGATCGGGAGACGCCGACGCCGGCGTTGTCGTTTGAGGTGCGACGGCGGAAGGCTGCGGGTGGCGTGATGATTACGTCGAGCCACAATCCGGCGGAGTGGAACGGGGTGAAGTACAAGGCGAGCTATGGTGGGTCGGGCAAGCCGTCGATCATGAGTGCGATTGAGGGCTATTTGAACCAGCCACTGGTGCTGGCGAAGGAGCCGGCGGCGATTGTGGAGGCGGACTTTGGCGCGGCTTATGTGAAGGCTTTGAAGGCCTTTGTGGATCTGGATAAGATTCGCGCGTCGGGTTACAAGTTTTTGATCGATTGCATGTACGGCTCGGGCCGGGGTGTGGTGCAGGGGATTCTGGGGGGCGCGGGGGTGACTTGTGTGGAGATGCGAGGGGAGATCAATCCGTCGTTTCCGGGGATCAATCCCGAGCCGATTCTGCCGCATATCGCGGAGACGCAGCGGGTGGTGGTAGCGGAGAAGTGCGATGCGGGGCTGATTACGGATGGCGATGCGGACCGGATTGGCGCGGTAGATGAGCATGGGAATGTAGTGGATGCGCACAAGATATTTGCGATTCTGCTGAACTGGCTGCTGGAACGGAAGGGGTGGCCGGGGGATGTGACGCGGGCGTTCAATACGACGAAGATGCTGGACCGAATCTGCGCGAAGCATGGTCGGAGGCTGCATGAGCATGGGATCGGGTTCAAGTATGTGTGCGACCTGATGCTGGAGCATGAGATTTTGATTGGCGGCGAGGAGTCGGGCGGGATTGGTATCAGTCGGCATTTGCCGGAGCGGGATGGGCTGCTGAACTCGTTGCTGCTGGCGAACGTGATGGCTGACGAAGGCAAGACGCTGGGTGAGTTGGTGGCGGCGCTACAGGCGGAGTTTGGCGAGCACCAGTACGGGCGTGTGGACATGCACATCGACGAGGAGTTGAAGCAGAGCGCGATTGCGCGGGCGAAGGCTTTGACGGCGGGTGCGACGATGGGCGGAATGAAGGTGCTGCGGGTGGAGACGATGGATGGGATCAAGTTCTTTTTGGAGAATCCGGCGTGTGTGGGGAAGGTTTCAGCTGGTGGAGCACCGCCTGCGGAGACCTGGCTGCTGTTGCGAGCTTCGGGTACGGAGCCGCTGCTGCGAGTGTATTGTGAGAGCTGTTCGGTGGAGTCGGTGGCGGAGATATTGAAGGCGGCACAGGAGTTTGTATGGCAAGGGAGAACGGCTTGAGCGAGCAGATTTGCGTGGAGACGAAGGGGCTGCTCTTCGATATGGATGGGGTGTTGATTAGCTCGATCGGGTCGGTGATTCGGTGTTGGCGGCGGTGGGCGGAGATTTACGATGTGCCGAACGCGGAGACGTATGACGTACCGCATGGGACACGGGCGATCGATATTGTGAAGATGTTGCGGCCGGATATTGATCCTGAGGAAGGGCTGCGGGTGATCGAGGACATGGAGATTGAGGATGTCGGCGATCTGGTGGTGCTACCGGGGGTGAAGACGCTGCTGGCGAGCCTTCCGGTGGAGCGTTGGGCGATTGTGACCTCGGCGACGCAGCGGCTATTGCTGGGACGGCTGAGTGCGGCTGGATTGCCGGTTCCAGAGCGTCTGATCAGCGGGGATATGGTGGAGCGGGGCAAGCCTGATCCTGAGCCGTACCGACGCGGGGCTAGTCTGCTGGGGCTGCGCCCTGAGGAGTGTGTTGTGGTGGAGGATGCACCGTCCGGCGTGGGGGCGGGAGTGGCTGCAGGGTGCAGGGTGCTGGGAGTGCTGGGGACGCACATGCAGGCTGAGTTGGAGCAGGCGACGTGGGTGTTGAAGTCGCTGGAGGACTTGACGGTGACAACGACCAAGGATGGTCTGGAGCTACGGTTTACGCCGGTTTTGGCGTAGATCAGGGGCGTGCT
Organism: Acidobacteriota bacterium; assembly: GCA_021780315.1. Classification (GTDB taxonomy): domain Bacteria; phylum Acidobacteriota; class Terriglobia; order Terriglobales; family Acidobacteriaceae; genus Edaphobacter. The sequence goes on along the minus strand of JAJXYY010000047.1, from coordinate 265,050 downwards.
GCGAGGACGGCTTCGACTTTCTGGAGGTCTTCTTCGGTATCGACGCCGATGGTGTCGAAGTCGGTGGGTTCGACGTAGAGGCTGATGCCGTTCTCGAGATAGCGGAGTTGTTCGAGCCGCTCGGCTTGCTCTAGTTCACTGGCGGGCAGGGTGGGGAAGCGGTTCAGCGCGGCTTTGCGATAGGCGTATAGGCCGATGTGCTTCCAGTAGCGGGGGCTGGCGGAGTCGCGGTCGTAGGGGATGGTGGCACGGGAGAAGTAGAGGGCGCGGCCGTCGGCGGCGGTGACGACTTTGACTGCGTTGGGGTTGGCGATGTTGTCGGGGGTACAGCGGACTTTGAGGGTGGAGACGTCGACGTGGGGGTGGCGGAAGGGGCGTAGCAGTGCGGTGAGGTGCTCGGGTTTGAGCAAGGGTTCGTCGCCCTGGATGTTGACGTAGATATCGGCGTGGTGGAGTTGGGCGATGGCGTGGACGCGGTCGGTGCCGCTGGGCAGGGTGGGAGAGGTGAGTTGGACTGGCCAGCCGTGCTGGTTGCACAGATCGACGATCTGCCGGGAGTCGGTGGCGATGAGGACGTGATCGAGTTGTGGGCAGGCTTTGGCTGCGGCGTAGACCCAGGCGAGCATGGGGCGGCCAGCGATGGTGCGGAGGACCTTGTGCGGGAGGCGGGTGGAGGCGAGGCGGGCGGGGATGACGCCGAGGACGCGGGTGTTGTTGGATGGCTGCATAATCACCGTTTTGCCTGGTTTGGTTTGGGTTGAGCGGAGTCGGGTTTGACCTGAGTTGTTGCGATTCGTATCATGGGAAGTGGATGAGCGCGGCGCAACGTATGGTGCTGCAAGTACTCTCCTTTATAGCCCATACACACATTGGCGGTGTAGCTCAGATGGTTAGAGCGACGGACTCATAACCCGTAGGTCGACAGTTCGATTCTGTCCACCGCCACCAAAGTCGTACTGGGTATGGTTGGGTGGAAATGAGACGTGGGAGTATCATTTGCTATCGGGATTCGTCTAAACCTCGATGGCGTTGCCAGCCGGAGACCCTAGTACCCTATGCCTAAGATTTCAAAGATTCTTTTACTTGTCGCGTCGGTTGTGTTGGTTCTGACGGTGTTTCTGGGCGTGAATTCGAGTGGCGTGAGTGCGGCCACGGCGGATCAGGATGGTGCGTACCGCCAGATCAACGTTTACAGCGAGGTACTGCGGCACATCCAGACAGACTATGTGGTGGAGCCGAATATACCTGCGGTGACAAATGGTGCGCTGCGCGGATTGCTGGAGTCTTTGGATTCGGATTCGAGCTATCTGACGCCGGAAGAGTACAAGATTTACAAGTCGGATAAAGGTGGCAAGGCGCAGGTAGGGATCAATGTATCGAAGCGCTACGGATATGCGACTGTGGTGTCGGTGGTGCCTGGGAGCCCTGCGGACAAGGCGAACCTGAACGATGGCGACATAATTGAAGCGATCGGCGGGCAGGATACGCGAGAGATTTCCGTGGCGATGATTCAGTTGCTGCTGAGCGGGCAGCCGGGGAGCGAGTTGACGCTGGCAGTGGTTCGGCCGCGGAAGGCGACGCCGGATAAGGTGACTCTGACGCGGGTTGCGATCTCGTTGCCTCCGGTGAGCGAGACGATGTATGAGAACTCTTCGATTCTGTATCTGAAGCCGGGTGTGCTGGATCATGAGCATGTACAGCAGATTGAAGCGAAGCTGAAGGCGATGCCCAAGGCTGGCAACAAGAAGATTCTGCTTGACCTGCGCGATGTGTCTGCCGGCGATATGGCCGAGGCTACACGGATGGCGAACTTCTTTATGAAGAGCGGCACGATTGCGAGTCTGGAAGGCCAGAAGGTGCAGAAGCAGACTTTTGTTGCGGATTCGTCCAAGGCTGTCAATGCGACTGCTCCGCTGGTCGTGCTGACGAACCGCGGGACGGCTGGGCCGGCTGAGTTAGTGGCTGCGGCCTTGTTGGATAACAAGCGTGCGGAGCTGGTTGGCGAGAAGACGTTTGGCGAGGGCGCACAACAGAAGACTTTTGAGCTGCCGGATGGAAGTGCGTTGATTCTGTCGGTGGCGAAGTATGAGTCGCCATCGGGTAAGAAGCTGCAGGACGAGGGCGTTACTCCGGGAGTGTTGGTGGCGTCGGCTCAGGACGACAGTGTGGCTGTGGATGAAGATTCGTCTACGACGGACACAGCGGCCAGCACGAAGCCGACTGCGAAGCCCACCGTGGCGGTGGACGAACAGCTGTCCAAGGCGCTGGAGCTGTTGAAGAGCAAGACGGTCTAGGCAGTTTTTGTTTTCGTTGATTCACGGATGAGTTTGCAATGCGATGGCCCGGCTTGATCAGCCGGGCCATTTGCTTGTTGTGGCGAGGATTTGAGGGGTTGGAGGGTCCGGTTAGTTAGAAGGAGTCGGTCGGAATCTGCGAGGGGGTTGGGTTGGCTACTTCGCGGGCATAGATCTGGAAGGAGACCTTGGGTGGGAGTTCGTTCTGATGGAGTGTTCGTACGCGGTCCTGAATGAGGCGGTCTGCGGTGGTGACTCGTTCGCGGGAGCGAAGGTAGTCGAGCCATGACTCCATGATGAAGGTTTCGTGGAGTTGCTCCGGTTCGGTGGCATTGCGATAGATTCCCCAGCGAAAGGCTCCATCGCGCAGGCGAACGCCGCGGAGTGTATGGATGGCGCGGGTGAACTCTGCGTAGTTATCGATGGGGATACGGTACTCGACGGTGATGCGCACTGGGCCTGCGAGGTTGGGGTCGGCGAGAGAGTCTGGATCGAGTCCGAGGGCGGTGGAGATGACAGGCGCTGGGCGTTTCCACTGGTAAGGGGTATGGTCCGGGATGGGACCCTGAAGGATTTTGAAGCGATAGACGAAGGGGAGGGAGAAGAGGAGTCCGGCTGCGGAGACGGTGAGTGCTCTGGAGGTGGAGGAGTGCTCGGCGATGAAGCCCCAGAGCGTGGCTCCGGAGGCGAGGCCGCCCTGGAAGGTCATAAGATAGGTGCCGAGGGCGCGGGCCTGAACCCAGGCAGGGACGGAGAGTTGGACGGAGGTGTTGAGGGTGGACATGGTGCTGGTCCAAGCGGCACCTGAGAAGATGAGAGCAGGAATGATGATGTAGGGGGTCCGGACGTAAGCCAGCACGAGCATAGTGGCAACGTTGTAGAGAGTGGACAGGGCGATGATGTGATCGGCACTGACGCGGCGGCGGATTCTGGGGAGTTGGGTGGCTGCGAGCAGCGCACCGATGCCGAGGGCTCCGTTGAGGATGCCGTAGCCGAGCGCGCCTTGGTGGAGGTCGCGGGCAGCGACGACGGCGAGCAGGGCCCAGATGGCGGATACGAAGAAGGTAAAGGTGAAGGCGCGAAGGAGTGATGACTGTAGATCAGGTGCGTAGCGGACGTATCGAAGGCCTGAGCGGATGGAGCCTGCGATACGTTCCGACGGGAGTGCGGATTTGAAGAGCGGAATGCGCTTCCAGTTGACGAGAACCCAGATGACTCCGGCGAAGGAGAGGGCATTGAGGAAGAATACGGAGCCTGCACCGGGACCTGTGTGAGCGAAGGCAGCGACCATGAGGCCGCCGAGTGCTGGGCCTACGGCACGGGCGAGGTTATTGGAGGCGGCGTTGAGGGAGACGGTTTCGGGGATAAGTTCGCGGGGGACGAGTTCAGGGACGATGGCTTGCCAGGCTGGATTATTCATGGCGGAGCCGATGTTGAGCAGGAAGGTGAAGGCGAGCAAGACCCAGGGTGAGATGTGTCCAAGAAAGGTGAGTACGGCGAGGATGGCGACGGAGACTAGCATCCAAGATTGCCAGAAGATGAGGAGCTTGCGCCGGTCGAAGATGTCGGCGGTGGCTCCTGCGAGCAGGCCCAGGAGGAGGACCGGCAGGCTGGCGGCGGTCTGCATGAGGGCGATGAGCAGGGGCGAGGCTGTGAGGGAGGTCATCAGCCAGGTGCCAGCGGTGTCCTGCATCCATGTACCGAGATTGGAGATGGTGCTGGCGATCCAGCGATCACGGAAGAGTGGGATTTTGAGCGGCGCAAACCCGGAGATATGAGTTGGCAATGGAGAAGAGGGCGGGGGCGACTTGATATCTGCCTGAAGGGGAGTCTGAGACATGTCTGGCTTTAGTTTACGAGGTTTTTTGGTGAAGGCCGGGATGGATCGAGTGCAAAGTATTGCGTTGACTAAAGGGCACGGTGGTGTGGGATGAGGCGAGGGGCTAGCACCGGGGCGAATGCGTGTATTTGGGGCAAATATGGGATTGTGATGGTGGGTTTGGGGTAGAGAGAGAGGAGATTCCTGTGGGCAAAAGGTGAAAAGAGTTTCGTCGAAGTAGGTAAATTGTTTCCTGTTGACCTAATTTATGGCGATTAATAGCGAAATTTGGATGCAAAATGGTGCAAAGGTTTGGCAGGTGGATTGCTATAGTATTTGCAGATCGAGACTGAAACTTTTAGCTGAAGGACAATGTTATGCGCCGAACATTATTGATGTTGTTGCTGGTGTTTGTAGTCGCAACTTCGGCGACAGGCGTGAGCGCATCGACGGATTGTGAGCGTTGGGTTGCAGCGTACAAGGCCGAACTGGCGCATACGAAGGCAGTAAAACGCATGCAGGCAGCCAAGATGCGGATGCGTCATTATGCGAAGCGGAAGCTGGCGAAGTATGTAGTGAAGCCCAAGCCTGCCGGGCCGAAGCTGATTCGGACGCATGCGATCAGGCCGCACTACACTCCTGAGCAGATTGCAGCGCGGTTTCGAGAGTTATGCGGGGATCTGCCGCAAGAGGCGTTGCCGGGCGGACAGTCGATGCCGGGAAAGGCATCTCCTGAGGATTACGAGCCTCCTCCGTCGTCCGGTCCTGTAGAGCTTGCGAGCATCGATGGCCCGGGCCCGTTGGAGACGAATCCGCTGCCTCCATACTTTGGTGGTGGTGGGTCTCCTGGCGGTGGCGGCCCGCCGATGGGCGGTGCGCCAGTGTTTGGCGGCGGTGGTGGCGGTGGCGGAATCCCTCCGAAGACAACACCTCCTACACCGCCGACTACACCTCCGATTGATACTCCACCAGTGACCGTGGTTGCTGAGCCGGAGAGTCTGGTGCTAGTGGTGACCGGTCTGGTGGGTGCTGTTGGTGTCGTGAGACGCCGTCTGACGGTCTAAGCGATTTTGTCGGACACGTTTCGAGATAGAGCAAGCAAGACTTAAACGCCGAGTGCGTTATGCCTGGAGATACATCCCGGGTGTAGCGCACTCGGCGTTTGTGGCTGGCCTAGATGACTTTGTCTTGAGTAGAGGCGAAGAGCGACTTTAGCCTATTTTTTATGGCGAGGGTGAGTTTGCGCGCAGCGATGAGCATGACGAGCAGGAAGGCCAGAGCAGTCGTGGCGGCGAGGATGGGATGCTGGGTGGCGATCCAGGTGAGAAGGACGGCGAAGACATCTTCCGTGCTGCTGAGGGCGATGTTGGAGAGTGGCTCGGGACTGGGTGTGACGGCTGCCCGGATTGCGGTTTTGGAGCTGTGGGCGATGAGTGCAATGGATGCACCGATGATGGTGGCGAGGATCTGCATCTGCGGCGAGAGTTGCGCGCTGGCATGATAGGCCAGGAGAGCGGCGAGTGGGATTCGGATGAGAGTGTGGATGGCATTCCAAACGAGGTCGAGGCCAGGGATTTTGTCGGCCACGAACTCAACGGTGAACAGGGTAGCGCAGGCGATGAGGACCCAGAGATGTCCGAGCGACTCCAAGCCTGGTGGAAGGCTTGCGAGATGAAATCGAGTGAGAATTCCCAGGGTAAGTATGGTGGCGTAAATGTTCAGTCCGCCAGCGAAACTGGCGGCGATGATGAGCGCTGCGATGCTGGTGGGGTTGAACATTATTTTCGTGGGATTCTACATGGATTGTGAAGGTGTTGGCTGGGCAGGCGTGTTGTGGGCGCTTTGACCTTAAAAAGGAAACCCACGCAGCGCGGTGGGGGCTGATGCGTGGGTATTCCAGTAAAGCAACGAAGTGGGTGGACTTCGTTATGACCGACTCAACCCGAAGGGAGTCTCGCCACTCCCTTAAGATAACCGTAAAGGCTGTGGGAGTCAAGCGGTTTGTTGCGCGGGTGGAGAGATTCCCGTGATGGGATTTTTGTGGCGGGGAAGCCACGGTGGAGCGGTGGATGGGACGAGGACGAACTGGTATGGACCGGCCTAAAGTGAACAACAGAAATAAGTTGTATCGAGGGCTTATGCCGGCAGTGCGAGATGAGAGACTCGACTACCGGCTGGAAGGGATGGTGAGTTCGACGAGGATTAGGCTGTACTGTTGGAACGCTGTTCAGAGGCGGCAGATGAGCAGTTCACGCTCGTAGATCATCTCTGGCGGGAGGTGGTCGTGGAGTGCGAGGAAGAGTTCTTCGTGTCCCATGACCTCCTTCTTCCACTGCACGCGGTCGACGGCCTGGAGTGTGTTGAACGCTTCTTCTGGGAAGTCGAGACCCTGCCACTGGATGTCCTCGTAGTGGGGTGTCCATCCGATGGGGGTCTCTTTGCCCTGGGCGCGTCCGCGGACGCGGTCTACGATCCATTTGAGTACGCGCATGTTGTCGGAGTACCCGGGCCAGAGGAACCTGCCCTGATCGTCTTTGCGGAACCAGTTGACGTGGAAGACACGGGGAGTAGAGGAGAGGTTGCGCTGCATTTTGAGCCAGTGCCGGAAGTAGTCTCCCATGTGGTACCCGCAGAAGGGCAGCATGGCCATGGGATCGCGGCGTACGGTTCCTACCGGGGCTCCGGCGGCGGCGGTGGTCTCCGAGCCCATAGTGGCGCCGATGTAGACGCCTGCGGACCAGTTGAAGGACTGGTAGACGAGGGGCATAGTGGTGGGTCGGCGGCCGCCGAAGATGAAGGCGGAGATGGGCACGCCGTTGGGATCTTCCCAGGCTGGATCGATAGTGGGGCACTGGCTGGCGGGAGCGGTGAATCGTCCGTTGGGATGGGCTGCGGGACGGCCGGACTCCTGACCTATCTGCGGGGTCCAGCGCTGGCCACGCCAGTCGGTGCACTCGGCGGGGGGCGTGTCTGTCATGCCCTCCCACCAGACGCCGCCGTCGGGGGTGAGGGCGACGTTGGTGAAGATGGTGTTTCTGGCCAGTGTGGCCATGGCGTTGGGGTTGGTTTTGGCACTGGTGCCTGGGGCTACTCCGAAGAACCCTGCTTCCGGATTGATGGCGCGGAGTTGGCCGTTCGCATCGGGTTTGATCCAGGCTATGTCGTCGCCTACGGTCCAGACCTTCCAGCCATCGAAACCCTTGGGTGGGATGAGCATGGCGAAGTTGGTTTTTCCGCAGGCGGAGGGGAAGGCGGCAGCGACGTAGGTCTTTTCGCCGGTGGGTGACTCGACACCGACGATGAGCATGTGCTCGGCCATCCAACCTTCGTCGCGGGCGATGTTGGATGCGATACGGAGGGCGAAGCATTTTTTGCCGAGCAAGGCATTGCCACCGTAGCCGGATCCGTAGCTCCAGATTTCGCGGGTCTCGGGGAAGTGGACGATGTACTTTTCGTCATTGCAGGGCCAGGGGACGTCCTGTTCGCCGGGTGCGAGCGGTGCGCCGACGGAGTGCAGGCAGGGGACTACACGCTTCTCGTCCTTGTCGATTTCGGCGAAGACCGGCAGGCCAATGCGAGCCATGATGCGCATGTTGACTACGGCATAGGCGGAGTCGGTGAGTTGTACGCCGATCTGGGACATGGGCGAGCCGATGGGACCCATGGAGTAAGGCAGCACGTACATGGTGCGACCGCGCATGGAGCCACGGAAGATCTGCTTGAGCTTGCGGCGCATTATGAAGGGATCTTCCCAGTTGTTGGTGGGCCCGGCGTTGTCCTTGGAGAGGGAGCAGATGAAGGTCCGGTCTTCGACGCGTGCGACATCGTTGGGCGAAGAGCGTGCGTAGAAGCAGCCTGGCCAGAGTTTTTCGTTTAGCGGAAAGAAGGTTCCGGCTTCGACGAGTTGATCGCAGAGGCGCTCGTACTCAGCTTGACTGCCGTCAATCCAGTGAATCTTGTCTGGCTGGCAGAGGTCTGCCATCTTCTCCACCCACCGGATGAGGTGCTTGTTCGATGTTGGGGGAACGGTAGTGGGTGAATTTTTCATGGATAGGGTTTCCTCTATGGGGGTCAATGTTTCGCGAGGAGGGATGGATGTGTCAACACAAAATCGCACACTCGTGCGCTTATCGAACGAGCTGGTCGCTATGTTTTATGAGGTTGCGTTTCAGGCTTAATGTGTTGCAGGAGTTGGCTATTGAGACTGGTTCGACCAAAAGGTGCCAAGGATGGACTGGACGCAGTAAGCTTTTGGCGAGGAGAACCAATGCAAAAGACGAATGCTGGGATCAGTATGGTGGCGGTGTGTTTCTTGATGTTGGTCGTTGGGGCTGGATGGGGTCAGACCAGTTTGGGTGATGCCAGACGGGCGCGGGTGAGGGAGGGTGTGCCGGTGAAGATTGTGCTGGTGGGGGACTCCACGGTGAATGCGGGCGGGGGATGGGGGAAGGGATTCTGCGATATTGTAACTGCTAACGTTACTTGTGTGAATGAAGCGTTGAATGGGCGTAGCACTAAGAGCTTTATCGATGAGGGGGCGTGGGCGAAGGCGCTGGCGGATAAGGGGGACTACTACCTGATCCAGTTTGGGCATAACGATCAGAAGCCGGATGCGGCGCGGCATACCGATCCGGAGACGACCTATGCGGAGTACCTGCGGCGGTATATCAGGGATGTGCGGGCGATCGGGGCGGTACCGGTGCTGGTGACTTCGCTTTCGCGGCGGACGTACCGGGATGGCAAGGTGGTGGAGGATTTGAACGAGTATGCGGATGCGGCGCGGCGGGTTGGTATGGAAGAGAATGTAACGGTAATTGATCTGAATGCGATGTCGACCAAGCTGCTGGATGGGATGACACAGGAGGAGGCGGATGGGTTCGATGCGGTGACGTATCCGGATGCGAAGGCGGAGAATGCGGCGACGCCCAAGCTGGATCGGACGCATTTGAATGCGAAGGGGCAGGCGGTGTTTGGGCGGATGGTGGCGGAGAGTTTAGTGAAGGCTCGTGCGGAGTTGAGGCCGTATGTGTTGGCGGGTGGAAGCAAAAGCTTGTGATGGCTGTTGGGATGGCTTTGAGACCCGGCGTGTTGGGTGATGCGGGATATTGATATTTGGAGTAGTCTCGCGTCTAACACTTGTTGGGCCTGGTCCAGCGAAGGCGTGACGACTTGGTTCAACAAAGCAGCGACCCAAGGAGAAACGAACGATGATGATTCAGATCAATAGTGACAAGCACGTTGACGTCAATGCTCATCTTGCGAAGTACATTGAGACCAATATCCATCATTCTTTGAGCCGGTTTGGCTCTCAGCTTACGCGTGTAAAGGTTCACTTGAGCGATGTGGATGGTCAAAAGGGTTGCGCGACGGACAAGCGCTGTTTGATGGAGGCACGGCCTGCGGGGCATCCTCCGATGTCGGTGAGTTGTGGGGCAGCCGACATGCACCAGGCGGTGACGGTTGCGGCGGGGAAGATGAAGCGGTTGCTGGAAAACTCGTTTGGGCGGATGGCTGATCGGCGAGCAGGGGACAGCGTGCGGTACGTGGTGGACGGCGCATTAGAGGGGTTGGACGGGTAGAAGTCAGTGAGGCCGAGGCGGGGTGGAGCCTCGGCTTTTGCTTAACGCGGGGTGGTGGGGGACGCGGGCGAGGGCGGGGATGACGATGTCGTAGAGGTCTTTGAGGGGCATGCCGGAGGTCTCGGTGAAGGAGGACACGGTGGTGAGGGGGGACGCCGGACTCGACGCTCTACAGATTGAAGTGGAGGGCGGTGAGGAGGGGTTGGTGGGGAGCGATTTGGCGGGGGTGGCCATGGGGACTATATGCCATAGGGAGGGAGGCAAAATGGCGCTATGTAATTTGCTTCCGTTGATCGAGGTATTGTCGCGGGCTCAGGATGGAGATGCCGCGAAACGGATGCATGGTGAGGAGATCCTGGTCGCCAGTGAGGATCATGTTTGCCTGCCCTGTTGCAGCGAGAGCCAGAAATTTATCGTCTTTGGGATCGCGACAGGCGGTGATTGGAGCAACCGACTCAACGAAATGAGCTGCTTTCCGCAGATAGTGAAAATAAATCAGGCGATCTTTTTGAGAAAGGTACAAGTTGAACTTTGGGCGGGATAGCACTTCTTCCAGTTCGGAGAGAGTGTCAGTACAGACAATGAGTTGCGAACTGTGGAGGGCACTCTCGAAGGCTGTCCCAGGCAGAGAGTTGCGAAAGAGAAGTCTGCTGACGATTAGATTTGTGTCCGCGACGAAGCGGGTGGGGATCTCAGGCATTGCGGAGAAGTTCTTCGAGCTTGGCCTCGGTCAGACCTTTTGCCGCGGCTTTGTCGGCGATGGTGTCGCAGAAGTCGAGGAACTCGCGGGTGGCTGAGCCTCGGAGGCGGTCGTATTCACGCGCTGAGAGGAGGACCGCAACTTGCTGTTGGCCGCGCTCGATGAAGACGGGCTCGTCCTGAGCAGCGTCGAGGAGGGCTACGAGCTTGGGTTCGGTGTCACGTCCTGTGGTGTATTGCATGGTGGGCACCTCTGTTTAGATTTTAGCGTGAGGAGCGTTTTTGAGTTCCAAATTTTGGAGTGTTCCACCCGTAATCGCTCTTGGCTGGAGTGATTGTTGGGCCGCCTGGCGAGTAAGAGATGGTGACTATCATTTCTTTGGACAGCCCCGCGAGACGCATTCAAGAGTGTTTGCTGTCGTTCGAAATCTAAGAGTGAGAGGCCCGCTCATCTGAGTAGGATCGTTGTCTGGAACCGCCTCGTTTGTCCAAAACTTGAATGTAAAACCATTCGCAGTCGGTTTGATCCTTTGAGTCTGGTCAGAGTTTCGGTCGTAGCCGGTGGAGAAGTGACCGAGTATGACTTGCGAGGTCAGCTTGGTGGCCGGGCGGAGCAAGTCGATGTTGAAGCCACTCCACCGAGAGGTACACCATGGATGACCGTGTGCAATTGCGACGAGAGGAGCGCCGTCTTGACCGGGAACAGCAGAGTATACGTAAAGGTCCCCAAAGGCATCAGACGGTTTGGTGTATTCGTTACTGTACCAATGCAGGCGTTTACTCCATTGATCCGTCTCTTTGGTAAAGAGGAGGAGAACGTTGTCGTCTCCACATTCGATGCTGAAGTTGAGCACTACAAAGATCGAGTTTGGAAGGCCTCTGGCGGGTGTTAACTTGATGTTGAGATTTGCACCGTAGACTCCGTCCAGCGCTGTGCCGTTTTCGTTGCGTTTAGATTCATCAGCGTGCAGGAAAGCAGCAAGTCGTGTTTGGAGGGATTCGGGGTCGGAGTCGTTTCCGGCTTCGCAGCGAAAGAAGGCTTGTGTCGCCGTATCGAGGGTTTTGCGGAGCATGACGATATCGCGTCCGACATCAGCGGGTGCATCGAGTTCAAAGTCGTCGGGTGCGATTTTGTGTGCGAGGAGTTTGTTCTGGATGGCTAGCGGCAGCATTGCAGTGCGAGCCGCGTCTCCGGGGGGGCATGAAAGTGTGGCGAGAGATGTGGCGAGAGCGAGAGCGGCGAACATGGGCCTATCCTACGACAGCTGTGAGGAGTCTGGCGGTAGTGGTTCGCTTCGCGAATGCCCACCTTAGGCGCGATGAAACTGCGCCGAAGATGGGGCACCCGGTTTTGTGGGGGTATTGGAGTTGAGGTGGGGAGGGAGTAACCCCACCTCAGACATGAGGCCGTCTGACATGGGGCACCAGGATGGGTACCCCGGTTTGGCATGGGATTTGGTTTAGGCGATGGCGGTGGTAACTAGTTGTTGGGCTTCGGTTTGGATTTGTTTTAGGTGGTCGGGGCCGCGGAAGGATTCGGCGTAGATTTTGTAGACGTCTTCGGTGCCGGAGGGGCGGGCGGCGAACCAGCCATTTTCTGTGGTGACCTTGAGGCCGCCGATGCTGGCGTGGTTGCCGGGGGCTTCGGTGAGGATGGAGGTGATGGGTTCGCCGGCGAGTTGTTTGGCGGTGACTTGCGAGGGGGAGAGTTTGGCGAGTTTGGCTTTCTGGTCCTTGGTGGCTGCGGCGTCGATGCGCTGGTAGGTGGGGCTGCCGTATTGTGCGGTGAGGTCGGCGTAGAGCTGGCCGGGGTCTTTGCCGGTGCGGGCGGTCATCTCGGCGGCGAGGAGGCCGGGGATGAGGCCGTCTTTGTCGGTGGTCCAGACCTGGCCGTTGCGGCGGAGGAAGGTGGCGCCGGCGGACTCTTCGCCGACGAAGCCGAGGGTGCCGTCGATGAGGCCGTCGACGAACCACTTGAAGCCTACGGGGACTTCCATCATGGGGCGGTTGAGGCCTTTGGCTACGCGGTCGATGATGCTGGAGGAGACGAGGGTTTTGCCGATGCCGATGCTGGCGGACCAGCCGGGGCGGTGGGTGAAGAGGTACTGGATGCAGACGCTGAGGTAGTGGTTGGGGTTGAGCAGGCCGGTGGAGCGGGTGACGATGCCGTGGCGGTCGTGGTCGGTGTCGGCGGCGAAGGCTACGTCGAATTTATCCTTATTGGCGATCATGGAGGCCATGGCGAAGGGGCTGGAGCAGTCCATGCGGACGCGTCCGTCCCAGTCGCAGGTCATGAAGCGGAAGGTGGGGTCGACGTTGGGGTTGAGGATTTGTAACGGCAGTTGATACTTATCGGCGATGCGGGGCCAGTAGTGGACGCCGGCTCCGCCGAGGGGATCGACGGCGAGTTGGAGGGTGGTTCCAGTGAGGACGTCGAAGTCGATGACGCTGCCGAGGTCGTTGACGTAGGCGGTGATGTAGTCGTGGCGGTGGGTGGTGGCTGCGTTGAGTGCTTTGCTGTAGAGGATGCGCTGGACGCCGGAGAGGCTGGCGGCGATAAGGTCGTTGGCGCGGTTCTCGATCCACTTGGTGGCGGTGGTGTCGGCGGGTCCGCCGTTGGGTGGGTTGTACTTGAATCCGCCGTCCTCGGGGGGATTGTGGGATGGAGTGATGACGATGCCGTCGGCGAGGTTGATCTTGCGGCCTCGGTTGTAGGTGAGGATGGCGTGTGAGAGGGCTGGGGTGGGGGTGTAGGCGAGTTGATCGTCGACGAAGGTCTCGATGTGGTTGGCGGCGAGGACTTCGAGGGCGGTGGTGAAGGCTGGCTCGGAGAGGGCGTGGGTGTCGGCGGCGAGGAAGAGGGGGCCGGTGATGGACTCCTGGCGGCGGTAGTCGCAGATGGCCTGGGTGATGGCGGCGATGTGGTCGTCGTTGAAGGAGGCGTTGAAGGCGTTGCCGCGGTGTCCGGAGGTTCCGAAGGCGACGCGCTGGGCGGGGATGGCTGCGTCAGGGTGGAGGGAGTAGTAGGCGGTGATGAGGCGGGGGATGTTGACGAGGGTGTCGAGTGCGGGATGTTGGCCGGGGGCGTTGGTGGTCATGGATGTGATGTCCTGAGATGAAATAACTATCGACATTTGCACTATAGGTCATGGGGGTTGTGGGAGGGAATGGCGAGTGGGTTGCAGATTGGATTAGTGGGTGGCAGGGGCGTAGAGATTTAATTAAGAGCTTGTGTTGACGGCGGTTTTAGCCTAAAACGAAAGGGCTCCCAGTTTCTGATTCCTAAAATGAACGCCTTGCCGGAGTTGTGGTGGGCGCGACGTGCACCGCTGAGTATGGATCGTTGAGAGATGGGCCGGGTCTGCGCTGTTGCAGAGGATGGCGCAGGCCCAGAGCCTTATCTCTAAGAGGGATTGGATGGGTCTGGTACGACGGGTTTGGCCGCGATGGCTGGCGGCGCTGCTGATTGGAGTTTGTGCGCCTGCGTTCGCGGTAGAGGCGATGCTGGTGGCGGACGCGCATGTAAATCAGGCGTTGCCTGCGGTCAATAGTGGCGCGATCTCGAATCTGTATGTGGGCGGCGGATATACGACGCTGCTGCAGTTTGACCTGGGGGTTTTGCCGACGGGGACGACGGCTGCGCAGGTATCGCGGGCGGTGCTGCGGGTGTATTGCAACCGGGTAGATACGGCGGGGCTGGTGAGTGTGCAGCCGGTGGGGTCGGCGTGGGGCGAGTATAGCGTGACGTATGCGACGCTGCCAGTGTTGGGGAGTGCGGTGCAGGTGTTTTCGGTTACGCAGGCGGGGAGCTTTTTGACGGTAGATGTGACGGCGCAGGTGCAGGGATGGTTGACTGCTCCGGGGACGAATAGTGGGCTGGCGCTCACGGCGGGGAGTGCTGCGGTCCAGTTCGATAGCAAGGAGAATGACCTGACGAGTCATGCGGCGACGCTGGAGATCTCGCTGGTGAATACAGGGCCTATGGGGCCTGCTGGGCCTGCGGGGGCTAATGGTGTCGCTGGGCCTGCTGGGCCTGCTGGTGCTGCTGGTCCGGTGGGGCCTAAGGGGGACGCTGGCGTGCAGGGGCCGATTGGGCCTATGGGGCCTGCGGGGAGTGCGGTGGGTGGGGTGCTTGGTAGCTATCAGGGGAGTTATGCGGCTGGAGTGAGCTATGCGGCGGGGGATGTGGTGGTGTATCTGGGGTCGAGCTATACGTCGCTAGAGGCTGGGAATGTGGGGAATTTGCCGGGACAGAGTCCGCTGGCTTGGGGTTTGTTGGCGCAGGCGGGGGTGGGAGTTGCGGGGCCGGTGGGCGCGACGGGAGCGGTGGGGCCGCAGGGATTAGCTGGTGCTGCTGGGCCAGCGGGGCCGGTGGGGCCGGCGGGGGTGCAGGGGCTTCCGGGGATGGTGTACCGGGGGGGATATTCTTCGGTGGTGAACTATGGGCTGGGGGATGTGGTGCTTTGGCTGGGGACGAGTTATACGTCGCTGCAGGCGGGGAATGCTGGCAACACGCCTTCTTTCAGTCCTTTAGCGTGGGGGGTGTTGTCGCCGCAGGGGCCGGTGGGGCCGGTGGGAGCGACGGGACAGCAAGGCGTGGCGGGGGTGCAGGGTCTGCCGGGATCGGTGGGTCCGCCGGGGGCGCAGGGACCCCAGGGATTGCAGGGAATTGCAGGCCAGGCGGGTGCGCAGGGGTTGACAGGAGCGCCGGGAGCGCAGGGGCTTTCGGGCCCGATGGGGCCGCAGGGAGTGCAGGGGCCGGTGGGATTGGCGTTCCAGGGGGCGTACTCAGCGGTGGTCAATTATGGTGCAGGAGATGGTGTTTTGTATGGTGGGTCTGGGTACGTTTCGCTGGTGGCGGGAAACCATGGGAATACACCGGATCTGAGTCCGGGGCAGTGGAGTTTATTTGCGGCGGCGGGTGGGGTGGGGGCAACGGGAGCGGCGGGAGCGACTGGTCCGGCAGGGTTGGCAGGAGTGGCTGGACCACAGGGGCCAGCGGGAGCGGTGGGAGCGCCCGGGGCGACGGGGCCTCAGGGGCCAGCGGTGGCGAATTATCTGGGGAGCTATGTTGCGGGGACGAACTATGGGTTGCATGATGCGGTGAGCTACCTGGGGTCGACGTATGTTTCGTTGGTGGCGGGGAATGTGGGGAATGCACCTGACCTGAGTCCGGTGCAGTGGGCGGTGCTGGCGGCGCGGGGGCCGGCGGGGCCGAGCGGAGCTACGGGTGTTGTGGGGCCAGCGGGGCCTGCGGGAGTGGCTGGTGCTGCGGGGGCGGCGGGACCGCAAGGGCCTCCGGTGCATTTTGTGGGTGGGTGGCTGGTGGGGTCGACGTATGGGGTGGGTGATGCGGTGGGGTATGGAGGATCGAGCTATATCGCACTGGTGGGCAATGTGGGACGGCAGCCGGATGTGAGTCCAGTGTATTGGAGCGTTTTGGCGCAGGCGGGTGCTGTGGGCCCTGCGGGTGCTGTTGGGGCGACGGGGTTGCAGGGGCCTACGGGTTTTGCGGGGCCAGCGGGGGTTGCGGGGCCAGCGGGAGCTACGGGCGCGGTGGGGCCAGCGGGTGCGACAGGGGGTGTGGGTGCTGCGGGGCCGGTGGGTGCTGCGGGGCCAGTGGGTGCGACGGGGGCGGTGGGGTTGGTGTACCGCGGGGTGTATGCGGCGGGGGTGAACTACGGATTGAATGATGGGGTGACGTACCAGGGAGCGAGTTATATCTCGCTGGCTGGATCGAATGCGGGGAATACGCCGGGAGTGAGTCCGGGTTTCTGGGGAGTGCTGGCAGTGGCGGGTGCTGCGGGTGCTGCGGGAGCGATTGGGCCTGCGGGAGCGATGGGGCCAGTGGGGCCTGCGGGTTCCGTAGGGCCTGCGGGGCCGGTTGGCGCTACGGGCACGGCAGGGTTGGTGTATCGCGGGGCGTGGGTGGGGAGTACGGGATATGGGGTGGGCGATGCGGTGGTGTTTGGCGGGACGAGCTATGTGGCGACGGCAGGGGGAACGGGGTTAGAGCCTGACCTGTATCCGGCGGCCTGGGGGGTGCTGGCGGCGCAGGGTGGTGCAGGGGCTTCGGGACCGGTGGGCGCGGCGGCGACGGTGAGCGTTGGGACGGTGACGACGGGACTGGCGGGGACGCAGGCGACGGTAACGAACTCAGGGACGGCGAGTGCGGCGGTGCTGAACTTTACCTTGCCGCAGGGCGCGGCGGGAACGAACGGTTCGGGTGGCGGGAGTGCGGCTGGCAGTGCGTTTTTGTCGATGTACCATGCGGTTTCGTTCAACTACAGCTACTACTCGGTGAATAATCCGAATGCGAGTGCGAGCGAGGGGGCGATGGTGCTGACGTGGGTTCCGACGGCGTGTACGGCGACGACGTTGACGGTGTATTCGCAGCAGACGAATGCGGTGACGGTGACGTTGCGGCAGGGGACAGCGGGAGCGATGGTGGATACGGCGTTGGCGTGTGTGGCGGCGAGCAATGGTTCGTGTGCGGTGACGGGCAGTGTGGCGGTGGGCGCCGGGAGCTTTGTGGATTTGAGTGTGAGCGGGGCGAGTGGGACGGCGGCAGGGGTGTGGACCGCGGTTGGGTGTAGCTGAGGTTTAGTGGTGGTGCCTGATGTGGGCTGATGACGGTATGCTGGTGGCGAACGATTTGCCGATCGGTTGGATTTAGCTTCAGGTGCGATTGATTGGTGGTTTCGATTTTCGGTTTATTCGAAGGGGCGTAGCGATGGTCAAGGGCTGGATGGGTTGGGGAGCGTTGGCGGGAGTAGTGGCGTTTGGCGTGGGGGTTGGAGTTGCGGGTGCGCAGGATGCGGTGGTGGTGAAGATGGCGGCTGCGGCGATGCAGGAGTTTCCGCAGGGAGTGGTGTCTACGGACAACCGGCCGGGGGCGTGGGGGTACACGGAGGGAGTGCTGCTGGATGGTGTGGCGGCACAGTGGCGTGCGACAGGGGATGCGAGGTACTTCCAGTATGTAAAGGAAGCGGTGGATCGATATGTAACCGACGATGGAACAATTACGGGATATGGCACGGACCTGCACAGTCTGGACGAGGTGGAGATGGGCCGTGCGGTGGTGCTGGTGTACCGCGAGACGAAGCAGGCGAAGTATGCCAAGGCTGCGAAGTTTATCCATGCGCAGTTGGCGTTGCAGCCGCGGACTGCGAGTGGGGGGTACTGGCACAAGAAGATCTATCCGAACCAGATGTGGCTGGATAGTGCTTATATGGCGGAGCCATTTCGAGCGGCGTATGCGGCGACGTTTGATGAGCCGGGGGACTGGAGCGATATTGCGAAGCAGTTGCTGCTGATGGAAGCGCACATGGAGGTGGGGCAGACGGGTTTGTTGAAGCATGGGTGGGATGAGTCGAAGCAGATGGCGTGGGCGGATAAGCAGACGGGTTTGTCGCCGGAGGTGTGGTCGCGGGCGATGGGCTGGTATGGGATGGCGCTGGTGGATGTGCTGGACTGGATGCCAGCGGAGCGTCCGGAGCGGGCGGAGTTGCTGCGGGTGTTGCAGAAGACAGCGGGCGCGATGGTGGCGTACCAGGACCAGGGGACGGGGCTGTGGTGGGAGGTGATGGACAAGGGCGGGCAGGCGGGGAATTTTACGGAGTCGTCGGCGAGTTGCATGTTCGTGTATGCGCTGGCGAAGGGGGTACGGATGGGGTATCTGCCGGTGAGCGATGGGGCGAGCGCGCGGCGAGGCTGGGAGGGAGTGGTGAAGACGTTTGTGAGGACCGGGCCGGAGGGAATGGAAGAGCTGACGGGGACGATCAAGGGTGCGGGGCTGGGTGGGGTGCCGTACCGCTCGGGGTCGTATGCGTACTACATCGGCGAGCGGATAATTGCCAACGATGGCAAGGGGATTGGGGCGTTTTTGATGGCGGGCAGTGAGATGGAGCTGGCGGCTAAGTCTGGCAAGGCTAAGGCTGGGCAGGCGAAGGGCAAGTAAGACTGGGAGCGCTAATGGTCCATCGCCCGCTGGCTTTGCTACTGGGTGCGTTCGACTTTGGGTTCCTGAGTGTCGGCGAAGATGCTCTGGCGGAGCTGGACGGTGAGCGGGGTGATGAGGTCGGGCTGGGCGGGGGGCAGGTTGCGGAAGAGATGCTCGAGCTGCATGGCGATCTCGGTGCCGCGCTGGTAGCCGTACATGCCGAGTGAGCCGGCAAATTTGTGGGAGATGGAGGTGGCTTCCTGACGGTCTGGTTCGGAGAGATGACCGAAGGCGGCAGCCTGGGCGAAGCGGTCGAGGAGATCGAGGCGCTCGATGGTTTTGGGGAGATTTTTGGACCAGAGGCTGGCGATGAGGGCGTCGGTCTTGGCAGCTGCTTCAGGAGTCATAGAGGGTCTTCTTTATCGCAATTTTTTGCAGCTTGAGTGCATTTTCTTGCCACTGATTGTACTGATGGAAGTGTAACGCTGCGAAGAGTTTGGGGACAGGGTTTGGGTTACAACTTTATGGGGGTAGTCGAGGTGATGCGGGGGATAGGGGGATGACCCTTCCGCTGTTGGGATGACTGTATCGCGGTGGAGGGGAATGGCGCAACGGGGCGATGGGGGAGATGCGGAGAGAGGTGGGAGGAGTTTTGATGGGGCACCGCTGGGTTAGCGGAAGCGGGTTAGTCTTTCCAGCCGAGGGTCTCTGAGATTTGCTGGGAGAGGGTGAGTGGATCGAAGGGCTTGAAGAGGACACCTGCGACACCGAGGTTGGCGAAGCGGCGCTGGTCGACACCCTGGACCTTGGCGGTGAGTAGGATGACGGGGATGTGTGCGATGGCTGGGTCTTGCTGCATGAGTCCGAAGGTGGTGGGGCCGTCGACTTCGGGCATCATGACGTCCATGACGATGGCGTCTGGATTTTCGCGAGCGGCGACGACCATACCTTCTCTACCGGAGCTAGCAGTGAGGATGTTCCATCCGGCGATGGCTTCGAGTGAGAGTGCGGCTACTTCGCGGATATCGTCTTCGTCGTCGATGATAAGGATGCGTCGCATGAGCGAACTAATTCTCTCATGCGACGGGAGTTTTTGCAGGTAGCTGTTGTGGGTGGCACCTACCTGTAAACAGGTAGGGAGGTTGGTTTATTGTGTGGTGGCGAACTCGCCGGCCTTATTGGTGCGGAGACGGTGGACCATGGAGAGGACGAGTTCTTCAACTTCCTGTGGCTGTACTTTTGCCTTGGTAAGGAACTGGGTTGGTCCGAGGCGCAGCTTGGCCATGTCCTGCTCTGAGACCTCTCGTCCGGAGTAGACGACGAGCGGGAGGGATTGGAGGGTGGGCTGTGAGCGGAGCCACTCGACGAGGGAGAAGCCGTCTCCGTCGGGGAGGGTGAGATCGAGGATGAGTAGGTCTGGCCGACGGGAGATGCACTGGCGGATGGCCTGCTGTCGTGAGGAGGCGTGGTCGACGTAGACGGCAGCGTCCTGGAAGCTGGCGATGACGACGGAGGCGAGGTCTTCATCGTCTTCGACGAGGAGGACGTGGGCGGGGCCGTCGCCGGCGTGGAGGACGCGGCCGAGTTCGGCGAAGAGGAGGCTTTCGTTGAAGGGCTTCTGGACCCAGCCCTGGGCGTCGCCGGTGAGCTGGGAGCGGAGGGTGGAGGAGAGGACGCTGAGGATGACGACAGGGATGTGGGCGGTGGCGGGGGAGTTGCGGAGTCGCTGGAGGGTCTCCCAACCGCTGAGGCCGGGCATGTAGAGGTCGAGGAGGATGGCTTCGACCTGATGCTCGGCGGCGAGGTGGAGAGCTTGCTCTCCTGACTCTGCCTCGATGACGGTATAACCCTGCTGGGTGAGGTGGTGGTTGACGATGGTACGTATACCTTCGTCGTCGTCGCAGACGAGGATGGCACCTTCGCCGCGGGCTGGTTCTGGCACCGCGATGGCGATGTCTGTGGAGCGTACAGTGCGTGGGAGCATAACGTATAGAGTCGTTCCTGGACCGAGGTTGCTCTGGGCCCAGATGGAGCCAGAGTGTTGTTGTACGATGCTGCGGCAGATGGCGAGACCGAGACCGGTGCCACCTTTCTGACGTGCGTCGGAGGGCTCGACCTGCTGGAAGCGATCGAAGATGGAATCAAGCTTGTCGGAGGGGATGCCTCGTCCCTCGTCGGAGACTTTGAAGAGGATGGAGTCTGAGGTGGCCTCGGTGAAGACGCGGACGGTGGAGGCGGGGGGCGAGAACTTGATGGCGTTGGAGAGGAGGTTGGTGAGGACCTGGAGGATGCGGTCGGCGTCTCCATCGAAGAAAAGAGTGTCTGCGGCAGCGTTCTGGGCCGGGGTGAGGGCAGCGAGTTCGATATGTACGGTGCTGGCTTCGGCCATAGCGTTCATGGTCTCGATGGCCTGCTGAGCGAGTTCGCGGAGGGAACAGCGGCGGATCTGGAGGGGAGCGCGTCCGGACTCCATGCGCTCGAGGTCGAGGATGTCGTTGATGAGGCGGATGAGTCGGTCGGTGTTGGTGACGGCGATGCGGAGGAGATTCTGGGCCTTGGCGTCGACGTCGCCGATGACGCCGGAGGAGAGGAGCCCGAGGGCGCCACGGATGCTGGTGAGGGGGGTGCGGAGCTCGTGGGAGACGGTGGAGATGAACTCATCCTTGAGCATGTCGAGTTCGGAGCGCTGGGTGAGCTGAATCTTGTCCTGGTGCTGCTCTTCGCGGGCGTTGGTGAGCTGGGTGGCGAGGTCGCGGATGGTTCGCTGGGCGCGAAAGAAGCCTAACAGGAGGATTGCACAGGTAACGAGCAGCGATAGATAGCCGAGGATGAGGATGGTGTGCATAGTTGCTGGGTACCTCTAAGTAACTTATTCTCTATCTCAATGGTAATCTAATAAATTGTTACTGCGAGCAAGATGAATGTTTTCGCGGTCTTGACGCACCCTGGATGAGGCTCGGCGGCAGGGTTTTCCAGTGCTATTCAGAGTCCAGTTCGGGTGGGCTGATGCTGTGCGTTCGTCTGGCGTATCTGTTAGCTGGGATTGAGGATGACAGATATAAAGTTGCAGCGGCAATAACACCTCAGTGGGTTATCAGTTCTGACAATAGGGCGGGGTGGTCGGGAGGGGCAAAAAAAAGCCATCCCGGTGGGGGATGGCTGGCTTTTTGCGGATGAGATGGAGGTTTTAGACGGTGGCCGCCGCAGGGACCTGGTCGAGGACTTTAGACCATTGCTTGGCGGAGCGTGCGGCATGGGCCTGTTTGTGGAAGGCGTAACCGGCGATGAGCGGGAGAGCGAGGGTGGCCTCGGAGTAGACCATCTGCTCGTAGGTGAGATCGACCTTGCCCCAGGAGCTGGCTTCTTTGAGGGTGGAGCCGGAGAGTGCGCCGTCGCGGGCGTCGGCGACGGTGATCTGGATGGCGTACTTGTGCATGGGGGCGTCAACGCCGAGGATTTCGGCAGAGACGACGATGTCCTGGGCGAAGTTCTTGGGGGTACCGCCGCCGAGCATGAGGAGTCCGGTGGAGGGGTTGGCGATTTTGAGCTGGGTGAGTTCGTAGAAGTCTTTGGCGGAGTCGATGGAGACCATCGGCTGTCCCTGACGTGCGTGCTGGTGGGCGACGAAGCCGAAGCCGGCGGAGCAGTCGGAGAAGGCGGGGACGAAGATGGGGATGTTCTTCTCGTAGGCTGCGAGGATGATGGAGTCGACACCGCCGTTCTGGGGGGTCTTGCCTTCGCGCTGGAGGTAGGCACCCATCTCGCGGATGAACTCGCGGGAGCTGTGGGGGCGTGGTTCGAGGGAGTTGGTGATCTGGTGGGTGACTTCGTCGCAGATGCGGAGTTCGTCTTCGTCGATGAAGGTGTCGTAGATGCGGTCGATGGCGAGTTCGCGGAGGACGGCGTCTTCGTTGCCGTATTTGTACTGGTCGTCGGCGATGTAGTGCTTGAATCCGAGGGCTTCGAAGAAGTCCTGGTCGACGATGTTGGCGCCGGTGGAGACGATGCCGTCGACCATGTTGTTGCGGATCATGTCGATGAAGATCTGCTTGAGGCCGGCGGAGACCATGGAGCCTGCGATGCAGAGGATGACGCCGCATTCGGTATCGCGGAGCATCATGTCGTAGATGGAGGCAGCGCGGTAGGTGTCGCGGGAGCTATAGGCCATGTGCTGCATGGCGTCGACCAGGGCGACTACGTTGTGCTGCTTGATGTCGATGTGCTGGATGGGGCGGTCGAGGAGTTCTTTTTTATTGATCATGGCAGTTACTAGGATAGCAAGTGGATTGGCTGAATTGGCGCATGTTTCTGTGAAATTGCGTGGATGGCAATGGAGGTGCGCGGGCAGAGAAGAGTGGATAGCGAGGCTCTGGTGGGGTGATGAGCGTGGGTGGCGGGGGCTTGGTGGTTCGTTGAAGGCAAGGGGTGGCTGTACCGCATTTGTTTACCACTATTGGCGGAAGTACGTTGCAAAGTAGTGCACTTTCGGTGCGGCTGGGGTGATGTGTTTGGAGGTAGATGGCGCGGATACGGTGTTGGCTGTATCACTCATATCTATGGAAGCAAACGGATTGAGGGGATGTTCTGCGGGTGCACAGGAAAAGATTTTCTGGCTTTGTGGTTTGGGCACTGGGGTGCATTCCATGTTGCTGAAGCAAATACTTGTTGTGGATACTGCCCAGGAGTTTGTGTGAAAAGTCTACTGATGAAGACCTCGTTGTTTCTGAGCGTGTCGGCTATGTGTCTGATGCCGGTCGCGCTCCATGCCAGCTCGATTTTGAGCGAGAACTTTGATGAACTAACGCCTACGGGTTCTGCGACCTCGGCTGGAGCATTCAACGCGATTGGTGGGACGAATGTCGATATCGTTGGTGGTAATTTTTTCGGGTCTTTGTGCCGTGGTCCGGAGTCTGGCAACTGCGTGGATATGGGTGGCTCGAACGGAAACGCTCTAGGGAATCTGGAGTTGGCGACGAGTCTGAATCTGACGGCGGGGCTGTATAACCTGAGCTTCGATCTGATTGGGTCTGGTCGTAATCAGGCCAGTTCGACGACGGTGACGTTTGGCAGCTACTCGCAGACGTTTCTGCTCGCGAGTGGAGATCTGTCGAGTGGCATTGTGAATACTTCGGTATGGATTGCGGGGGGACCGACGCAGTTGGAGTTCCTGAACAATGGCGTACCGGGAGGAAACCAGAACATTGGCGCACTGCTGGACAATGTGAATGTGAGCGCGGTACCGGAGCCGGGCAGCGTGGGTTTGATGCTTACGGGCGTGCTTGGTGCAGCAGGAGCAATTCGCCGGCGCCTGATGGCGTAAGCTGCTTTCCCGCGGGATTGCGGTTGATTTGGTGCAGAGGTTCAGCAGGCGGCGAGATAACTCGCGGTCTGCTGAACCTTTGTTGCTTTGGTGAGGGCTGGGTGGCGGGCTTGAGCAGGGCCTGGATGCTGTGGGCTAGGGTTGATCGGAGAAGATGGCCTCGATGGTGGTGTCGAAGAGGCGAGCGAGTTTGAATGCGAGGGGAAGGCTGGGGTCGTATTTTCCGGTCTCGATGGCGTTGACGGACTGGCGGGAGACTTCGAGTTTTTGAGCGAGGTCGGCCTGGGACCAGTTGCGTTCGGCGCGGAGGATGCGGAGGCGGTTATTCATTCTCGTTGTTCCGGGGGCTGGCGGCATTGCAGTGTTGGATGCCCTGGGCGATGGCGAAGACGAACCAGAAGGCGACCCATTGGCTGAATGGTGGGAGCGGGGCGAGGTCTCCGAAGCTGCGCAGGAAGTCATTGTAGGCACCGATGGCGAGGACGACAAAGGTGGCGGCGAGCAGTGAGCGGACCATGAGCATGCGGACATACTCGTCTTTTTCGTCGCGGAGGTAAGTAACGACAACGGCGAGCATGGCGAAGATGCAGAAGGCGGGCAGGGCGGAGAGCAGATAGACGGTGATGCCGTGGGGGTGATGGTGATTAACGAAGGTGGCGGTTCCGAAGACGGTGAGGAGATAACCGCCCATGGTGAGGGCGATGCCGGTGGTGTAACGGCGGATGGCGGGAGAGTTGTTGCGATGGAAAGGATTGCAGGTCATGGGGATTGTCCTTTGTAGATGGGCTGATGTGGGTTATTCAGCTGAGGATTTGTGTTGGCGGAAGATGAAGACCTTGGCGGCGGCGGTGACGCAGACGAGGATGATTGGGAGCCAGACGAGGGAGACGTGGGGTATGGTGTCGTGGGAGAAGAGTTCGGCCATTCCCCAGATGGTGGCGAAGCCCATGGTGATGACGGTGGCCCAGACGAAGGAGCGAGTGAGGAGGACGCGCTGGAACTCGTCGAAGCGGCGCAGGGTGATGGTGCCGGTGTTGACGAGCAGGGCGAAGAAGGAAGCTCCGGCGAGGGCTGCGAAGGCGATACGGGTGGGTGTGACGGGCTTGTCGCGGATGATCTGGGCGCAGGCGAGGTAGGCTACGAGGCAGACGGAGTTGATGATCTGTCCACGGCGGAGGAATTTGCGGTCGGCGGGGTTGGTGGGTTGGCAGCAGAGCATGGATGGGTTCCTTTACTAAGTGACAATTAGACTTTACTTCTAACGATCAGGCATGTCAAGGGTGCTTGTCATATATTTTTAGGGGCAAGTGCGCCCTTGCGCCGGGCGGGCGCCACTTCGTGGAGTGTTGGACGCTGCGCGTGTTTTCCTGCGGGTTACGCTGCGCGTGTTTTTGGTGGGATGGCTTAGGCTGGTTGCATGAATGTGAACTTTGCGGAGCGGGCGCATAACCATAACTGGAAGCTGGATCCGATCGTGCGGTCGCTGCTAGATACGGATTTCTACAAGCTGCTGATGCTGCAGTTTATCTGGAAGAACTTTGCGCAGGTGCAGGTGACGAGCGAGGTGGTGAACCGGACGGTGCGGGTTCGGCTGGCGGAGCGGATTGATGCGGGGGCGCTGCGTGAGCAGATGGAGCATGTGCGGGGGCTGCGGTTTCGGCGGAGTGAGATGGTGTGGCTCGCGGGCAACACGTTCTATGGGGTGAGGACGATCTTTGAGCCGGGGTTTCTGGAGTGGCTGGAGAAGGATTTCCGGCTGAGTCCGTATGAGATTACGGAGCAGGATGGGCAGTTGATCTTGCGGTTCAGCGGTCTGTGGACGGAAGTGACGATGTGGGAGGTGTATGCGCTGGCGATGGTGAGCGAGTTGAAGACGCGGTGGGCGCTGAGCCATCTGAGCGAGCTGGAGCTGGATGTGTTGTATGCGCGGGCGAAGACGCGGCTGTGGGACAAGATCGAGAAGCTGCGGGATGTGGAGGGACTGAATGTTTCGGACTTTGGGACGCGGCGGCGGCATAGCTTTCTGTGGCAGGAGTACTGCGTGCAGGCGATGCGGCTGAGTCTGAATCAGGGAGGGGCGACTCGGTTCGCGGGGACTTCGAATACGGCACTGGCTTATAAGCACGATCTGGAGGCGATTGGGACGAATGCGCATGAGTTGCCGATGGCGATGGCGGCGCTGGCGCGGACGGATGAGGAGTTGAAGGCTTCACAGTATAAGGTGCTGGAGTTGTGGCAGAAGAGTTACGGCGGGGCGCTGCTGGTGATGTTGCCGGATACGTTTGGGACGACGCAGTTTCTGGCGGGGGCTCCGGATTGGGTGGCGGACTGGACGGGGCAGCGGGCGGATAGTAAAGATCCGGTGGTGGCGGGGGATGAGTATATTGCGTGGCTGATGATGCGGGGGCGCGATCCGCGGGGGAAGCGGCTGATTGCTTCGGACGGGCTGGATGTGGAGGATATTGTGCGGCTGCACCGGTACTTCCATGGGCGGATCCGGTTCAGCGCGGGATGGGGGACGCTGCTGACAAATGATTTTCGCGGGTGTCATCCGCGGGGGGAGGACACGCTGGAGCCGATCAGCCTGGTGTGCAAGCTGATGACGGTGAATGGGCGTCCGGCGGTGAAGCTGAGCGATAACGCGCGGAAGTCGACGGGACCGGAGGAAGAGGTGGCGCGGTATCGGCGGGTGTTTGGGAGTGTGGCGGAGGAGGGTGCGGTAGTGATGGTGTGATTTTGACGGAGGTGTACGTGGGGCTGGGTATACTTTCGGCATGATGAAGCGATGGGGTGTTTTGCGGGGAGTGGTGGCGGTGGCGCTGGTGCCGCTGATGACGGTGCAGGCTGGCTTTGGTTGGGGGCTGGAGGGGCACATGATGATCAATCGTCTGGCGGGAGCAGCGCTGCCGGTGGAGGTGCCGGAGTTTTTGCGTTCTCCGGCGGGGCTGAACGCGTTGGCGTACTACGGGCCGGAGCCGGACCGGTGGCGGAGTTCGACAGAGCCGGAGTTGAATGCAGCGCAGGCGCCGGAGCATTTTATCGATCTGGAGTGGGCGGATCTGGTGGGGGATTTGCCGCGGAAGCGATACGACTATGTGCGGGCGCTGGCGTATGCGCAGAAGACGCATCCGGAGTTGGCGTTGACGCCGGAGAAGGTGGGTCTGCAGCCGTATGTGACGACGGAGGTGTGGGAGCGGCTGAAGGTGGCGATGCGGGAGTATCGGGGCCTGCAGGCGAAGGGCGAGGATACGAAGCCGGTGGAGTGTGAGATTGTGTTTCTGGCGGGGTGGCTTGGGCACTACGTGGCGGATGGGTCGATGCCGCTGCATACGACGATTGAGTACAACGGGTGGGTGGGGGAGAACCCGAACGGGTATACGACGGAGCACCGGATTCACGGTGAGTTTGAGAGTGTGTATGTGAAGGCGCATGTGAAGGCAGGGGATGTGGCTCCGCTGGTGAGTGCGAAGCCGGTGGTGCTGGGGGATGTGTTCGCGGAGTATGTGGGGTATCTGCGGCACTCGCACACGCTGGTGGAGCAGACGTATGCGCTGGAGAAGGCGGGCGGATTTGCAGGCGCGGGGACGGCGGAGGGCAAGGCGTTTGTGGATGAGCGGCTGGCGGCGGGCGCGACGGAGCTGCGCGACATGATCTATACGGCGTGGGTGCGGAGCGCTGATCCGGTGCCGGCGTATCGTCCGTAGGGTTTATGTTCCGGGGATGAGTGGGTATTGGTGGTGCTGCACGCGGGTGAGGAGCCGATGCAGAAAGGGCGTGAGGGTGAGCGCGACGGCGGGGATGGCGATGGAGGCGAGTGCCGCCCAGAGGATGAGGGCGTGCCACTCCCACAGCCAAAGCTGGCGGATGAGGGCGACGGGGGCGGTGTGTGCTGCGTGGAGGAGTTGGCTGGGGGAGAGCGGCATGGCCTGGGTGTGGAAGATGCGGGTGCCGAGTCCGATGAAGGGGATGACCAGGGCGAGTTGCAGGGGGTAGGCGACGTGGTTGGCTAGCTGCGAGGCGGCGATGTTGAGACGGAAGACAAAGGCGACGGCGAGGCAGACGACGGTGGTGGAGCCGAGCAGGGGATTGATGCCGATGAGGAGGCCGACGGCGAGGCTCCAGGCGAGTTTTTGCGGGGAGGCTCCGCGGCGAAGGAGTGCGAGGATGGGGAGTGCGACGCGTCGATAGACCCAGGTGTGCTGCGGCGTTGAGGAATGTGGGGTCACAGATAGAGGATAGACTGCAAAAGGTGACGCTGCGTGAATTGGCGTTGCGATGTGGGTGCTGGTGAGGTGATGGGAGGGTGACGATTTCTGGTTCTCGGACTGATTCGCGAAGGTTTTTCTGGCTGCGGGTGGGAGGGTTTTTTCGTTCGGTGAGCCGTGGGATTCTGCTGGCTGGATATTTTGTTGAAGCTGGTACGGAGTTGGTGGTGCGGCGTCCGGAGTCGCGTGGGGCGCGAGCGGATTGGCTGCATCGGTTTTGTGCGCGAGCTCTGCGGGGATTGGGCATCGAGGTGGAGATGGTGGGGAGGTTTCCTGCGCGGGGCGCGGTGATCTCGAACCACTTGAGTTATTTGGATATTGTGGTGTTTGCGGCGGCGCATCCTTGTGTCTTTGTGTCGAAGGCAGAGATTGCGGCGTGGCCGGTGGTGGGGTGGATGACGACGATGTCGGGGACAGTGTATGTGACGCGGGGGCAGGGCGGGTCGGCACTGCGGGCGCGTGGCGGGATGGAGGCAGCGGCTGCGGCCGGGTTGCCGGTGGTGTTTTTTCCGGAAGGGACGACGGCGACGCGGGGAAGGCTGCTGAAGTTCCACAGCGGGCTGCTGGCGCAGGCGATGGCTGGGGGAGCGCCGGTGACGGCGGCGGCGTTGCGGTACTGGTTGACGGAGGAGAATGGGCCTGGGGTGTCGGTGGCGGAGGATGTGTGCTGGGGTGACCGGCCACTGTGGCGGCACGCATTCAAGCTGCTGGGGTTGCGTGGGTTGCGGGTGGAGTTGATGTTTGCGGATGAGCCGATTAAGTTTTCGAGCGATCTGCTGCACCGGAAACGAGCAGCGGAGGAGGCTCGGACTGCGGTGGCTGAGTTGCTGGGTGAGGTGGCTGGGGTGGTGGAAGAGGATGCCGTGCTACCTGGAGCTACTCTGGAACGTTAGAGCTGGGTTAACACTGCACAGCTTTTTGTTCAACGAATCTTTACGTTCTGTAGACGTTCTGTAACGGAAGACAACGCACACTGACATCGAACCGCACATTCCTGAAGGTCGAGGAGAGTCGATGCTGATCGCAAGCGAGTCACCGGCAGTAGGTCTGTTGTCGATACCGGATGTGGTATCGCAGATGGCTTTGAGGCAGGATATTCGACTGGAAGCTGGGCCTTATGTGGCTCGTCTGGCGACGACGGCAGCGGAGCGCATGGAGGTTTACCGGCTTCGGTTTCTGGTATTCAATCTGGAGCTGAACGAGGGATTGATCTCGGCGTATGACGATGGGTATGACAAGGACCAGTTCGATGAAGTGTGCGATCACCTGATTGTCGAAGACCGGGTGAGTTGTGCGATCGTGGGGACGTATCGGATCCAGATGGGCGAAGTTGCGGGCCGCTATTTCGGGTATTACAGCGAACAGGAGTTCTGCTTTGCGCCGTATGCGTCGATGCGGAGTCAGATTGTCGAGCTGGGCAGGGCGTGTATTCACCGGGATCATCGGTCGTCGGAGGTGCTGCATTTGTTGTGGCGGGGGCTGGCGCGGTACTCGCTGGCGAATGGTGGTCGGTACATGATGGGTTGCTGCTCGCTGACGTCGCAGGACGCGAACCTGGGCCATGCGGTGTATGCGTCGCTGGGCAGTTGGATGGTGGAGGAGGCGCTGCAGACGCAGCCTACGGCGGCGTACAAGCTGCCGCGGAAGACGGTGGAGATGCCGGAAGAGCGGGCACCGAAGCTGCTGCGCGCTTACCTGACACTGGGAGCGAAGATCTGCGGGGAGCCAGCCATTGACCGGGAGTTCAAGACGATTGATTTTCTGACGCTGCTGGATTTGCATACGCTGCATCCACGGGTAGCAGCGCGGTTTTTGTAAGTTACTGGAGGTGACGGTGAGTGTGCTGCGTTGTTGCTGGCGGAGTATGTATCTCTTACTGTTACTTATGATGGCGTCGGTGGATTGCTGGATGAGGCGACCGCGGGTGGGAGCGGAGGGAGCGATCTGGATTCATGGCTGGTGTAGGCGGATTTTGGAGGCGATGGGGGTGTCGTACGAGGTGGACGGGCGGCTGCCGGAGGGTGGGGCTGTAGTTTGTAACCATTTAAGTTACCTGGATATTTTGTTGTTCAGTGCGATCACTCCGTTTGTGATGGTTTCGAAGCGGGAGGTTCGGGGCTGGCCAGTGTTGGGGTGGCTGACGGCGCGGGCGGGTACGGTGTATGTGGAGCGGGGCGGCGGGCCGTCGACGTATGCTGCGGTGAATGCAGCGATGGCGGAGGCGTATGCCCGGGGGCTGCCGGTGATATTTTTTCCGGAGGGGACGACGACGGATGGGGCGTATGCAGAGGGCGGAGTGATGCCGTTTCGACGAGGCCTGTTCCACTCGGTGTTGGATAACGGGGTTGCTTTGCGGGTGGCGGGATTGCGGTACTGGCTGGCGGAGGAACGTGGTGGGGCGACGGTAGGCAACGATGTGTGCTGGTGGGGGGATGCGTTGCTGGGGCCGCATCTACTGCGGTTGCTGGGGCTGCGTGGGGTGCGGGCCCGGGTGCGGTTTGGGGAGGCGGTGACGACGCGGGCGGATCGGTTTGTGTTGTCTGAGGAGGCGCGGGCGGAGGTGGTGCGGTTGTATGCGGGTTTAGGGGAGAGTGCTTTGTTTGACGGGCTGGGTGATGTGGAGTTGGTGGAGGTGCTGTAGGACCTGCTCTACGGACCAGTCGAGGGAGTCTGTGCCTTCTACGGTTACAGATGCGTACGCGGCGGAGGGCAGGACGTAGCGGTCTGCCATGGGTCGGGCGGTGGCCTCGAACTGGTCGCGGACAGACTGCTCGGTGCGGCCTCGTTCGAGGACATCGCGGTGGATGCGGCGGATGAGGCAGAGGTCGTGGGGGGCGTTGACGTAGATGCTGCAGTCGTAGAGGGCGCGGAGGCCGGGATAGTGGAGGGCGAGGATCCCTTCGACGATGAGGGTGGAGCGGGGAAGGATGGTTTCGGTGCGGTCGGCGACGCGAGTGTGGGTGGCGAAGTCGTAGATGGGGCGCTGGATGGAGTGGCCGGAGGCGAGCGCGCGAAGATGCTGGGTGAGGAGATCGTGCTCGATGGAGTCGGGATGGTCGAAGTTCTGGAGAGCTCGTTGGGCGGGGGGAAGGTGGCTTAGGTCGCGGTAGTAGAAGTCGAGGGGCAGCAGGGTTGCGTCGAAGTGGGCGGCGAGTTCGCGGGCGAGGGTAGTTTTGCCGGAGCCGGAACAGCCGGCGATGGCGAGGATGAGGGGGCGACGTTGCGGGGTGAGGGGCGGAGTGAGCGGCGGGGTGGGAGGCACATTGCAAGGGTAAACGGATTGGTGGAGGTTGAGAAGGTTGGGGCGCGGATGCGGGGGTGGTAGGTGCTAGATTGTGTGGATGGTTGCAATGCGGACGATATGTGTGGTGTTGGTGCTACTGGCAGCTTCGGCGGGGTTGTTGGGTCAGGGGGCTGCACAGGCGGCGCAGGCGTATACGGCGAGCCGACATGCTGCGCTGATTCAAGAGTACGACGAGTTTCTGTCGCTGCCGAATGTTGCGGCTGCTCCTACGGGGTTGCGTGCGAATGCGGAGTACCTGGTGGGGGAGCTTCGCAAGCGGGGAGCAGAGGCGAGATTGCTGACGGCTCCGGGGCTGGCGGCGTCGGTTCCTCCGGTGGTGTTTGGCGAGATTATGACACCGGGGGCGACGCGGACGATTGTGTTTTACGCGCACTACGACGGGCAGCCGGTGACTGCATCGGAGTGGGCTACGGGCAAGCCGTTTACGCCGGTGGTCAAGGATGTCGATGGCGAGCCGAGGGTGTATGCGCGGGGCGCGGGGGATGACAAAGCGGCGATCTTTGCCCAGTTGACGGCGTTGCGTGCGCTGGAGTCGGCTCATGTGGGGCTTAAGGCGAATGTTCGGTTTGTGTGGGAGGGCGAGGAGGAGGCGGGGTCTGCGCATCTGGAGCAGATACTGATGGCGAACCGAGAGTTGATTCGCGGGGATGTGTGGCTGGTGTGCGATGGTCCGGTGGACCAGACACGGCAGCAGACGTTGCTGTTTGGTGCGCGTGGGGATGCGCATGTGCAGATTACGGTATATGGACCGGACCGCTCGCTGCATAGCGGGCACTATGGGAACTGGGCGCCGAATCCGGCGATGATGCTGGTGCAGTTGCTGGCGGGGATGAAGGACGCGGATGGACGGGTGCTGATTCCGCATTTTTATGATGGGGTTGCACCGCTGAGTGCCAGAGAGAAGCAGGCGCTGGCGACGGCGCCGGTGAATGACGATCTGCTGCGGAAGCAGTTGGCGTTGGGGCATACGGATGGGGGTGGGCGGCATCTGCTGGAGTTGTTGAATGAGCCTTCGTTGAACATCAATGGGATCTCGTCAGGGCAGACGGGGGCGCGTTCGACGAACTCGATTCCTCCGACGGCGATGGTGAATCTGGATTTGCGGCTGGTGGTGGGGGTGGATGGCGCGACGCAGCAGCAGCGGGTGATTGAGTATGTGCGGTCGCAGGGATATTTTGTGACGAGCGCGGAGCCGACGCGGGAGGAGTTGCTGGGCCATGCGAAGGTGGCTCGGATTGTGACGGATGCGGCGGAGAATGCTTCGCGCACGCCGATGGACCTGCCGATTGCGGCAGACGTGATTCGTGCGGTGGAGAGTGCGCGAGGGAAGGTGATTCTGCTGCCGACTTCGGGTGGGACGGTGCCGCTGGATGCGATGGAACGTGCAGCGGAGACGCGAACGATCAGCGTGCCGATTGCGAATCATGATGACAATCAACACGCGGCGAATGAAAATCTGCGGCTGCAGAACCTGTGGGACGGAGTGGAGACGATGGCTGCGCTGATTGCGATGCAGTGATTGCTGGGCGTGATGCTGGCCGTGGTGTGGGTGTGGGTCAGAGTTGGGGGATGAGTGCGGTGAGGAGTGACGTGAACTGGCGCTCGACGCGACGGCCGATCTCCATGACCTCTTCGTGGTGGATGGTTTCGGCGGTATCTTGTCCGAGGCTGGGGACTCCGGCGGCCATGTTGGTGACGAGCGAGAGGCCGAGGACCTGCAGGCCCATGTGGCGGGCGACGATGACCTCGTGGACGGTGGACATACCAACGAGATCTGCGCCGAGGGTGCGGAAGGCGCGGATTTCAGCGGGGGTTTCGAAGCTGGGGCCGAGGACGGCGAGGTAGACGCCTTCGGAGAGGGTGAAGCCCTGGCGGGCGGCTTCGGCGATGGCGAGGGCGCGTAGGTGGGGGGAGTAGGCCGTGGACATATCGAAGAAGCGTTCTCCGAAGCCGGGGGCGATGGCGAAGCGGGGCTCGTTGGGACCGAGGGCGGCGTTGGTTCCGGTGAGGTTGATGTGGTCGGCGATGGCGACGAGAGAGCCCTGGGGGATGTTGGGGCGGATGCCTCCTGCGGCGTTGGTGACGATGAGGGTGGTGCAGCCGAGGAGGCCGAGGACGCGAGTGGGGAAGGTGACCTGGGGCATGGGGTAGCCCTCGTAGGCGTGGACGCGGCCCTGCATGACGGCGACGGGGACTCCGGCGATGGTGCCGAGGACGAGTTGGCCGGAGTGGCCAACGACGGTGGACTGGGGGAAGTGGGGGATTTCGGCGTAGGGGATGGTGATGGGGGATTGGACCTGGGAGGCGAAGTCGCCGAGGCCGGAGCCGAGGATGATGCCGAGGGAGGGTTGGAGCGGGGCTTTAGCACGGATGTAGGCTGAGGCGGCCTGAGCCTGGGCGTAGAGGTCGGTCATGGAGATCCTGCGATGCTGGATTGTGGGCGGAAGCCTGATCTCTATAGTAGCGATTGTGTAGGGTTGCGGTGGGGATCTGGGGCGGACAAGACTACGGGCTGAGGATTGCTCCTCAGCCCGTGGATGTGTTGGTGTGGATTTAGCGGTGTGCGCCGCCGCCGCCGTGGAAGCCACCGCCTCCACCGCCGCCGCCATGGAAGCCGCCGCCACCACCACCGCCATGGAATCCTCCGCCACCACCGCCACTGCTGTGGAATCCGCCACCGCCGCCTTGGAATCCGCCACCGGAGTTGCTGGCGCGGAATCCTCCTCCTCCACCGCTGCCGCCGAAGGACTGGTTACCGCCGCGGTAGCCTGATCCGCCGAAGGACTGGTTGCCGCCGCGGTAGCCTGCTCCGCCGAAGGACTGGTTGCCGCCGTAGCTGGGACGGGCGGTTGAGGCTGAGGAGTAGCCACGGTTCATGTTGTAGGTCTGGCCGCCGTTGCTCTGGGCGAAGCTGTGGGCTCCGCCGTTGTATGCGTTGGCGGTGTTGTTACCGTTGAAGGAGGAGCGGGCCTGGTAGTTTTGACGAGCGTTGGAGACGCCGTTGTTGTTGCCGAAGCCGCCGGCGGTGCGGTTCTGGTTGCCGAAGTTGCGCTGGCCGTTGTTAGCAAAGCCCTGACCCTGACCTTGGCCGCGCTGAACGTTGTTGTTGGCAAAGTGGGTGCCGTTGATGGTAGAGCCGCGGTTGCCGGCGAAGTTTCCGTTTTGGCGGGCGAAGCCGCTGCCGCCGGGGTGTACGCCTACTCCGTTGACGGGGCGGTTGTAGATGTTGTGGACGTTATTGATGTTGATGTTGTTGTAGGTCTGGTTGTAAAAGAAGCGTCCGCCACCCCAGTATCCGCCGTAGAAGCCTTCGCCGCCGTAGCCGAAGCCGTAGTTGATGCCGCCGTAGAAGCCGACGGTCGGGCCCCAGTATCCGGCATTCCATAGATACGCACCACCACCCCATCCCCAGTAGCCGGGGGTCCAGAGGGCTCCAGTGTAGGGGGCCATGACCCAGGCGCCGTCTACCCATTGGTATCCATCGTCATCGTAGGCCCAGTAGCCGGGGGTCCAGATGTATCCGTCGCCGGGGCAGGGTGGCTGAGCGTACATGGGGATGGCCGGGGGCGCGATGCCGACGGAGACGAAGACATGCGCGAGAGCGGCCTGAGGAAGTGCGAGGAGAGCACCTGCCAACATTGCGGTGCCGAGCGATTTCTTGAAGAGGCCCGAGATGTTCATACCGTCAACCTTGCCGACTCTGGCCTTCGGTTGTCCGCTGGTGCGACGTGCGCGGGCTGCGAGGACAGGAGGCTATATGTGTTCCAGTCTGGCAGGATTCACCAGATCCAGACACACCATGTTAGACACACTCTGGTGAAAATTGTTGCCTAGTTGTCCAGCCATCAGTGGGAGGTGAAGAGGGATTTGGCGCAGAGGACGTGCACGCCGCTTTTGGTATCAACGAGTTGGGTGATATCGACGTCACAGGCGGTGGAGATGAGGGCGTAGGCGTCTTCGCGGGAGAGGTGGGGGTGGTCGGGGTTCTGGTCGGCGAGGAAGGTGATCATGTTGCGGACGGCCATCTCGGTGGCGGTCTTAAGGTCTTCGCTGAAGCCCATGGCGATGTAGGCGGTGGGGGTTTCGGCGCGGGGCCAGAGGAGGCGGTGGGGATCGTTGAGGGAGCCCTTGTGGAGGATGAACTGGAAGGTTCCGGTGAGTTGGGTTTCGAGGGCGGTGATGTCGACCTCGCCGTTGCCCTGGCCAGCGTGTCCGTCGCCGACCTCGAAGTTGGCGCCTTTGGCGTTGATAGGGATGTAGAGGGTGGTCCCGGCGACCATCTCGCGGTTGTCAATGTTGCCGGCGTGCATCCAGGGTGGGGCGGAGTCGTACTTGCCGGCGGGGGTGGGGGCGAGGCCCATGCTGCCGAAGAAGGGGTGGAGTGGTATGGTGACGCCGGGGGCGAAGTCGGCGGTCATGTGCTGGCGGTCGAGGGGGATGAGTTTGGTGCGGGAGTAGGGGAAGTCGTTGGGGAGGAAGCCGCGACCGGCACCGAAGGAGTTGCAGGCCCAGGGGACGTCGAGGTCGATCTTCTGGATGCGGAGTTCGAGGACGTCGCCGGGTTCGGCGTTGGCGATGGCGACGGGGCCGGTGAGGATGTGGCCGCCGGGGCCTTTGTCGGCTGCGGGGTAGTTGGCGTAGATGTCGCGGACGGAGTTGGGGATGTCGGCGGGGGCGACGCCGATGGCGGCGAGTCGCTCGGGTGGGCCACAGGTGGAGAGGGTCTGGATGGTGACGGTGTCGCCGGAGTTGACGGTGAGGACGGGTTTGGCGGAGCCGGAGTAGAAGCCCCAGGCGACGGTGGTGGGGGTGGCGAGGAGGGTGTGGGCTTGCTGGGCGTTGGCGGTGATGGTGAGGGCGAGGAGAATGGTGGCTGCTCGT
Source organism: Acidobacteriota bacterium (assembly GCA_021780315.1). Lineage (GTDB taxonomy): Bacteria > Acidobacteriota > Terriglobia > Terriglobales > Acidobacteriaceae > Edaphobacter. Next base: position 228,947 of record JAJXYY010000047.1, on the reverse strand, counting down.
GCGGCGGTCGATTTGGACGTGATTGGCATGGTGTCCCCCGGGGGCCTGATTTGGTGCAAAGTCTTCGAACGAAACGGGTTAGCTTTGGACTTGGGTCTGGTTATAAGGTTAAAGTCTTGATTCTAAAAGGACTTATTGGCAAAGTCTTCCATCCATTGGGCTTAGCGGTGGTCGTATGGGTTGGAGGTGATGAGTTTGCTGGTTAGATTGTATGGGAGTTGTCAAGGGGTGGGGATTGAGATGCCAGGGGTAAGGGTAAGGGCAACGGCAGAAGTCGCTGCTAGAGTTAAGGGATATGTTCTTGCCTGGGCATTTTTTATTTGCGTCGACGCAGCGGATCCACTTTATTGGGATTGGCGGGATTGGGATGAGTGGGATCGCGGAGATCCTGCTGACGATGGGGTATTCGGTTTCGGGGAGCGATCTGCGGAAGAGTGCGGTGACGGACCGGCTGGTGGGGATGGGGGCGCGGGTGTTTGAGGGCCATGCGGCTGCGAATGCCGCGGCGAGCGATGTGGTGGTGACGAGTTCGGCGGTGAGCAAGGACAATCCGGAGGTGCTGGAGGCGCGGGCACGGAAGATTCCGGTGATTCAGCGGGCGGAGATGCTGGCGGAGTTGATGCGGCTGAAGTATGGGATTGCGGTGGCGGGGATGCACGGCAAGACGACGACGACGAGCATGATTGCGGCGGTGCTGGCGGGCGGCGGGCTGGACCCGACGGTGGTGGTGGGGGGGCGGGTGAATGCGCTGGGGTCGAATGCGCGGCTGGGCAACTCGCAGTACCTGGTGGCGGAGGCGGATGAGAGCGACCGGAGTTTTTTGAAGTTGTCGCCGGTGCTGGGGGTGGTGACGAACCTGGATCGCGAGCACATGGATTGCTATCGGGACATGGCGGACGTGGAGGGGGCGTTTGTGGAGTTTATGGACCGGTTGCCGTTCTATGGAGCGACGACGGCGTGTATTGATAATGAGCTGTTGCGGGCGGTGCTGCCGCGGGTTCGGCGGCGGGTGTACACGTACGGGCAGAGTGTGGATGCGGACTTTCGGCTGGAGATGCTGGAGCGTCCGGGGGTGGGGCGATCGAGTTTTGAGGTGAACTACAAGGGGCTGGTGCTGGGACCGTTTGTGCTGCATGTTCCGGGGCTGCACAACGTGCTGAATGCGACGGCGGCGGTGGCGGTGGGGGTGCAGTTGGGGGTGGCTCCGGAGCAGATTGCGGCGGGGCTGGAGAGTTTTCGCGGGGTGGACCGGCGGTTCCAGGTGAAGGGCGAGGTGCGGGGGGTGACGGTGGTGGACGATTACGGGCATCATCCGACGGAGATACTGGCGACGCTACAGGCGGCGCGGGAGTGCGGGTATGGGCGGGTGCATGTGTTGTTTCAGCCGCACCGGTATACGCGGACGCGGGATTTGATGGCGGAGTTTGCCGGGGCGTTTACGGATGCGGACTCGGTGCAGGTGCTGGATATTTATGCGGCGAGTGAGGAGCCGATCGCGGGGATTGATGGGGCGTCGCTGGTGACGGCGATGCGGGCGGCGATACAGGCTGGCGGGCTGGGGACGGAGGTGGCGTATGCGGATTCGGTGGAGCGGGCAGTGGCTGCGCTGGTGGGTTCGGCACGGGCTGGTGATGTGATTGTGACGCTGGGCGCGGGGAGTGTATCGCAGATTGGGCCGAAGTTGCTGGAGGCGCTGGGGGATACGGGTGGCCAGGTTGGGTGAGTTCCTGAAAGGGTACGGGGCAGAGAAGAGCTGCGAAGGGCGGGGATTGGCGGGTTATAGTCGGAGTGGCGATTCTCGCGGCCTTGCTCGGGCGTGCGATCAAATGATGTGTATTCGAAGCGTGGGACGGCGTTGGTAGATACGCCTGAGCAGAGTTATGCCTCGGAGACGGTGGCTTCGCGGCGGGGATCGGTGGCTGCCGGGCGGCGTCAGCGGCGTGAGTTTGACGCGGAGTATGGGGCGGAGTTTGGCGACGAGTTTGACCGGGCGGGTGAGGATTCGCCGGTGCGTCGGGCGAGCAAGGGCGGGGTGCGGCTGAAGTTTCGGTGGGGGATACCGAAGTCGAAGTGGGGCAGGATTGGTGCGGGGTTGAGTCTGCTGGGTGTTCTGGGGCTGGGTGCGGCGGGGGTGATGCTGGCGCGGAAGATGCTGCTGCATGATGAGCGGTTTGTGATTCAGCGATCCTCGTTTATTTCGATTGAGGGCAATCAGCATTTGACGCAGGCCCAGTTGCTGAGTGTGTTTGGGGAAGATGTGGAGCGGAATATCTTTACGGTGTCGCTGGCGCAGCGGCGGGCGGAGTTGGAGGCGTTGCCGTGGGTGCAGCATGCGACGGTGATGCGGCTGCTGCCGGACCATCTGCGGGTGTCGATTGTGGAGCGGACTCCAGTGGCGTTTGTGCGGCAGGGGGGACGGATTGGACTGGTGGACGCGTCGGGGGTGCTGCTGGATATGCCGGCGGATGCACCGGGTGCAGCGCACTATTCGTTTCCGGTGGTGACGGGGATTGGTGTGGATGATCCGCTGTCGACGCGGGCGGCACGGATGAAGATCTATGAGCAGTTTACGGGGGAGCTGGATAGTAAAGGGGAGAAGATCTCGCAGCAGTTGAGCGAGGTGGACCTTTCGAGCCCGGAGGATGTGAAGGCGCTGATCGCGGACGATGGAGCGGAGGTGCTGGTTCACTTTGGGGACAGCGATTATCTGGAGCGGTACAAGAAGTACAAGGCGCACCTGTCGGAGTGGCGGACGCAGTATCCGAAGCTGGCGTCGGTGGATATGCGGTATGACCGGCAGGTGGTGCTGGAGATGCAGCCGGGGAGCACGGTTCCGGTAGCGGGTGGTGGGACGGATGCGGGTGGTGCGGCGAGCGATGCGCCGGCTGCGGCGGGTGGGGCAAAAAGCTTGGGTGTTGCCAAGGCCGCGGGTGTTACTGCGGTTGCGGGGGTGGGTTTGAAGAAGGCTGTGGTGGCGGCTAAGGCTGCGCCAGCGAAGGCTGGGGTTGCTGGTACGGCAGCGGTGGCTAGTCATGCGAAGGCGAGTGGGGCTGGTGTTGCTGCGCCTGGTCCAGCCAAGGCAGCTGCGCCTAGTCCAGTCAAGGTAGCTGCGCCGAGTACGGCTAAGGCTGTGGCACAGAGTGGGGGTGCAACTGCTGTGCCGAGTGCGGCGGCGGGGTCTGGTACGAATGCGGTATCGACATGGGTGAAGAAGCCTGCTAGTTCTGGTGCTGGCAAGAGTAAGGTTGTGCATCGTGCGGCGGTGAAGCCGGCGGGTGCGAAGTCGAAGGCGAAGACGAAGACGGTGAAGGGTAAGACGGGGAAGGGTAAGACGGGGAAGGGTAAGGCGGGGAAGGGTAAGGCGGGGGCGAAGCGGCCCTTGGTGAAGCAGCAGAAGAGTGGAACGTCGACGGTGGTACATCCATGAATCAGAAGCAAGAGAACCTGATTACGGTGCTGGATGCGGGGAGTGCCAAGAGCGTGGTGCTGGTGGCGGAGGTGCAGGATGGCGTGTTGCGGTATCGCGGGCATGGGGTGGAGCGATCGCGGGGGATGCGTAAGGGTTTGATTGCGGAGCTGGGGCCGGCGGCGGAGGCGATCAATCGTGCGGCGCTGACGGCGGAGCGAGTGGCGAAGGCAGGGATCGAGACGTGCGTGGTGGGGATTGGCGGGACGCATGTGCGGGGGATCAACAGCCGCGGCGGCATCAGCATGGGGAGCCGGATGCGGGAGATTACGCGGGAAGAGGTGAAGGCTGCGGTGGACCGTGCACGGAGCGTGGCGCTGCCTCCGGACCGGGAGGTACTGCATCTGTTGCCGCAGGAGTTCATTCTGGACGATCAGGCGGGAATCCATGATCCGGTGGGGATGGTGGGGACGCGTCTGGAGGTGAATCTGCATTTGTCGACGTGCTCGGGCGGGGTGGCGCAGAGTGTGATTACGTGCGCGAACCGGGCGGGGCTGGAGGTGCTGGATACGGTGTATGAGGGGATTGCTGCGGCGGAGGCGGTGCTGAGCTCGGACGAGCGGGAGCTGGGCGTTTGCCTGGTGGATATTGGTGCGAGCACGACGGAGCTGGCGGTATTTTTTGAGGGGTCGATTGCGCATACGGCGGTGTTGCCGATCGGTGGCGACCACTTTACGAATGATTTGGCGGTGGGGCTGCATGTGACGGTGGAAGAGGCCGAGCAGTTGAAGAAGTTGTATGGGAATTGCGTGGTGACGGCGGTTCCGCAGATGAATGAGATTGAGGTGGGGGGGAATCTGGCGATCTCGGGCGGGCAGCCGGCGCGGATGGTTCGGCAGCGGTTTCTGGCGGAGATTCTGGAGCCCCGGGCGCGGGAGTTGTTTACGATGCTGCGGGACAATCTGCGGAGCGGCGGGGTGTTGGAGGCGCTGGGCGCGGGGTGCGTGTTGACGGGCGGTGGAGCGAATATGCTGGGACTGCTGGACAATGCGGAGAGCCTGCTGCGGGTTCCGGCGCGGGTGGGATTTCCGGTGCCGCTGAGCCGGATGCCGCAGGAGCTGGTGATGCCGGAGTTTTCGGCGGCGATCGGGATGCTGCTGTATACGCATCGGACGCAGGTGCGGCGAGCGAGCGAGGAGCAGGGGCTGCGGGCGAAGCTGAAGGCGATCTTTGCGGGCAGCTTTTAGGGCGGCATGAGTTTTGGGGTGGGGTTAGCGTGAGTTGGCTGGCTCGGGTAAGATGTTGCGTGATTCTTCCCGGGAGATCCGATGACATCTAAGTTGGTGGTAGTGCGGTGGTTTGGCAAGGGCGTTTTGGCGTGTGGCGGCTGGGTTTTTCTGGTGGCGCTGGTGGGCGTGATGGGGATGACGGCGAGCGGGTGGGCGGCTCCGGTGCGGCTACGGGTAGAGCAGCGGGTGAATCCGCTGGGGATGGATGTGCGGCGGCCGCGGTTCTCGTGGCAGAGCGATGCGACGGAGCGGGGTTGGACGCAGACGGGGTATCAGATTCTGGTGGCGACGTCGGAGGGGTTGTTGCGGGCGGGCAAGGCGGATGTGTGGGACAGCGGGCGGGTGGCGAGCGGGGAGTCGCTGCAGGTAGGGTATGGCGGGCCGGCGCTGCAGTCGCGGCAGCGGTACTACTGGTCGGTGGAGGTATGGGACGGGCAGGGTCGGACGGCGCGGTCGAGTGAGGTGGCGTGGTGGGAGATGGGGCTGCTGGAGGCTGCGGACTGGAAGGCGGCGTGGATTCGGCGGAGCGATCCGGCAGAAGAGCAGGAGTTGAAGCAAGTGCGGTGGATTGGGCTGCCGGAGAGTGTTGCGGCGGAGCATGAGCAGGCAGAGTTTGGATACAAGCTGCATCTGGAGCGGAAGCCGTTCGCGGCTGCGCTGCATGGGTTGAGTACGGGAACGTTTACGGTGCGAGTGAACGGGGTGGTGACGGGCCACAAGCGGGAGTGGGGTGCGTTTGATCGCGAGGAGATTCTGGACGAGTTGAAGTATGGGCCGGGTGCGGCGGGTGATAACGAGATTGCGGTGACGGTAGCGGCACCGAAGATACGAGGGGAGAAGATGCCTTCGGCGGCGCTGCTGGCGGTGGTGCTGCGGGTGGAGGAGGCGGATAGAGGATCGGCTGGTGCGATACGGCGGGTGGTGTCGGATGGTAAGTGGCAGGTGCGGCGGGTGGAGGACGCAGGCCGGGGGGAGTGGAGTGCGGCGAAGGATGTGGGCGGGCTGCAGGAGTTGCCAGCGGCGATGGGGCCGGACCATCTGGCACGAGAGGCTGCTCCGGACCGGGTGGTGACGGAGGCGTCGTTGTTGCGGCGTGATTTTACGGCGGGGAAGGCGGTGGTTTCGGCGCGGCTGTATGTGACGGCGTTGGGGAGCTACCGGGCGTTTTTGAATGGGCAGGTGGTAGGGGAGTCGGTGTTGACGCCTGACTTTACGGACTATCGGAAGCGGGTGCTGTACCAGACGTACGATGTGACGGGGATGGTGAAGCCGGGCGCAAATACGCTGGGGGCGATGCTGGGTGGAGGCTGGCATGGGAGTCCTCTGTTGTGGTCGGGGACGCGGAAGTTTGCGGGGCCGGACCTGTTGCGGGCGCAGTTGGAGATGACGCTGGCGGATGGGACGCGGCAGACGGTGGTGAGCGATGGCGGGTGGTCGACGGCGCGCGCACCGATTGTTTCGTCGGAGATCTATGCGGGGGAGGCGTATGACGCTCGGCTGGAGCAGGCGGGGTGGAGTGCGCCGGGGTTTGCCGGGAAGCGCGGGTGGAGTACGGCGGTGGTGGAGCAGCCTGCGGCGGGGGTGCAGGTGACGGCGCAGTTGGATCTGCCGGTGCATCGGACGGAGACGATCAAGCCAGTGGGTGTGACCGCGGTGGGGAGTGGCGGCGTGGTGGTGTTCGATATGGGACAGAACATGGTGGGAGCGGTTCGTCTGCATGTGCGGGGGCCGCGGGGGAGCATGGTTCGGATGCAGTTTGCGGAGCGGTTGAATCCGGATGGGACGGTGTATACGGAGAATCTGCGGAATGCGGACGCGACGGACCGGTATACGTTGCGCGGGGATGGCGATGAGGTGTGGACGCCTGCGTTTACGTTCCATGGATTTCGGTATGTGCAGGTGTCGGGGTATCCGGGGGAGGCTACGGTGGGATCGCTGGAGGGCGAGGTGTGGAACAGCCTGGAGGCAGCACCTGCGTTTCGGTTGACGACGTCGAGCGATTTGCTGAACCGGATGTATGCGCTGGGGATTTGGGGGCAGCGTGGGAATTTTGTATCGATTCCGACGGACTGTCCGCAGCGGGATGAGCGGCTGGGCTGGATGGGGGATGCGGGGGTGTTCTGGCGGACAGGCTCGTATAACTTCGACATTGGTTCGTTCTCGCACAAGTTTATGCAGGATGTGGTGGATGCGCAGACGGCAGGGGGCGCATTCAGCGATGTATCGCCGGACCTGCTGGGGATAACGGATGCTGCTCCGGGTTCACCGGGGTGGGGGGATGCGGGGGTGCTGGTTCCGCATGCGGCGTGGATGCAGTATGGGGACCGGGGCCTGCTGGAGCAGAACTGGGGTGCGATGGAGAAGTGGATGGAGTACATTCTGCGCACAAATCCAAATTATCTGCGGCGGCATTCGCTGGGGAATAACTATGCGGACTGGCTGGCTCCGGACCAGAATACGCCGAAGGACCTAGTGGCGACGGCGTACTGGGCGATTATGGCTCGTCAGATGGAGGAGATGGCGACGGCGCTGGGACGCGGTGCGGATGCGACGAAGTATCGGGAGGTCTACGAGAAGATTGCCGCTGCGTATCGGAGTGCTTATGTGAAGGCGGATGGATCGGTGGCGGGGGATACGCAGACGGCTTACCTGCTGACGCTGTATGCGGGGCTGGCTCCGCAGGAGTTGGAGGCGGGGCTGACGGCGCGGTTGGTGAAGGACATTGAAGCGCATCAGAACCATTTGACGACGGGCTTTCTGGGGACTCCGTTTCTGCTGTTTGTGCTGGACCACGAGGGGCGCTCGGATGTGGCGTACCGGCTGTTGTTGAATGACACGTATCCGTCGTGGGGGTACATGGTGAAGAAGGGTGCGTCGACGTGGTGGGAGCGTTGGAATGGCGATACGGGCGATCCGGGGATGAATTCGTACAACCACTATGCGTTTGGGTCGGTGATGGCGTGGGTGTACCGGCGGGTGGCGGGGATCGATACGGACGGGAGTGCGCCGGGTTTTCATCACCTGGTGATTCGTCCGCAGGTGGAGGCGGGGTTGAGCCATGTGCGGGCGGAGTACGACTCGGCGTATGGGCTGGTGGTGACGGAGTGGACGCGGGGTGAGGATGGGACGCTGCGGCTGAGCGTGCGGACGCCTGCGAACACTTCGGCGACGGTATACCTGCCGGGAAGTGCGACGAGCGTGGTGACAGAGGATGGGAAGCCGTTGGCTGGGCAGTATGACAAAGGGGCGTGGGTGACGACGATAGGGTCGGGCAGCTACGAGTTTGCAGTGGGCAAGTAGAGGCTGGCTGGCGCAGAGCGAATGGACTGGGGAGGTGCTGCGGGAGGATGGTGGCGGCGGTGTGCCTTGAGTTTGGTGCAATATGGCCGGTTTTGAACCAGCGTTGGTACGGGTGGTGGAAAACGGCGATTAGGTTTTCCGGGGTGGGGATGTAAGAATTAAGTACATTCACTGGTTTCAAGGAGTCACTGCCGCTATGTCCAATCTGCCTGACGATCTGCTTCGGATTCATTACCACGACGAGATGCCGCGGGGGGCGCGGATCAAGGTGATTGGCGTGGGGGGCGGCGGGAATAACGCGGTCAACCGGATGATTGCGGCGAACGTGGTGGGGGTGGAGTTCATTGCGGCGAATACGGATGTACAGGCGCTGCAGGTGTCGAATGCACCAGTGAAGTTGCAGTTGGGCGTGAAGCTTACGAGTGGTCTTGGCGCGGGCGCGAATCCGGATGTGGGACGGCGAGCGGCGCTGGAGGATTCTGACAAGATTATCGAGGCGCTGGAAGGCGCGGACATGGTGTTTGTGACGGCGGGTCTGGGCGGGGGGACGGGCACGGGTGCGGCTCCGGTGATTGCGAGCCTGGCGAGTGAGATGGGTGCGCTGACGGTGGCGGTGGTGACGCGGCCGTTTGCGTTCGAAGGCAAGCGACGGATGATGCAGGCCGAGCGCGGGATGCAGGAGTTGCTGGAGTCCGTGGACACGGTGATCGTGATTCCGAATGAGAAACTGCTGGCGGTGGCGAAGGATGCCGGATTTTTTGAGAGCTTCCGGATTGCGGATGATGTACTGCGGCAGGGGGTGCAGGGGATCTCGGACATTATTACGATTCCGGGCGTGATCAATCGCGACTTTGCGGATGTGAAGACGACGATGGCGGGGATGGGATATGCGGTGATGGGTACGGCGATGCGTTCGGGCCCGAACCGTGCGATGGAGGCGGCGATGGCGGCGATGGCTTCTCCGCTGCTGGAGGCTGGCGCGATCGATGGGGCGCGGGGCATCCTGATCAACATAACGGGATCGAGCAGTTTGAAGCTGAGCGAGGTGAACGAGGCATCGAGCATTATTCAGAATTCTGCGCATGAGGATGCGAACATTATTTTTGGTGCGGTGCAGGATGAGTCGATGGGCGATGAGGTGAAGATCACGGTTATTGCGACTGGATTCAAGCAGCAGGAGATGCCGCAGCGGCGGGAGCGGATGCTGGCGGAGTCGACGCTGCCGACGATGCGGTATGACGTGCCGATCCAGCCGCGGATTTATACACCTCGTCCGGCGGTGCCGAAGTTTGCGAGCGAGGTGGAGGCGGAGCAGCCGGAGGTGGTGGTGGAGCCGCTGGTGGAGACGAAGGCGGCGGTGGTGCGGAGCGAGCCGATTGCGGAAGCTCCGGTGGAGTTGATTCCGGTGGCGGCATCGGTGTTTGACGATGATTTTTTCCGGTCGTCGGCGGAGGAGGACGAGGTGGAAGCGGGAGGGATCGGGGATAGCCGAGTGAATGCTGCGCGGCACTTTTCCTCGACGGGGAGCGTCCAACAGGAAGAGTTGCGAGCGGTTTCTCTGGAGGCCGCCGGAGTGGAGACGGTGGTGCGAACCCCGGGATTCAGTGGTCCTCCGGTGATGGAGGCGGAGAGTACAGAGCCGGATGAGTTGGATATCCCTGCGTTTCTACGGCGGGGTACGAACTAGGGACGTAGCACGGAAGCGGTATGGTGTTGGGCCGGGATGGGCAGAGTCTATAGGTGATTCCGCTGCGGCTTTTGTGGTTTTGCGGTTGGGTTGATTTTCAGGTTGCGGCTTGACGGTCGAGGAGTTGGCATGACGAAGTGGATGCAGATGGTGAGTGCAGTGGTTTTGTCGTTGGCGGTGTGGGGTGGTTCTGCGCTGGCGGCGAGTACGACGCATCATCATGCGAAGAAGTCAAAGACGACGGCTGCTGGGAAGACGACCGCCGGGGCTAAGGGTGCGACGGCGCACCGGACGCATGCGCGGACGACGGCCAGGAGCAAGTCGCAGACGGCGGTACAGCGTTCCGGGACGACGCGTGCGGTTCGCCATGGGCGAGGAACGCGGCGGGTGCTGGCGGTGCGCCGGAGCCGATATCAGGAGCATTTTTCGGCGAGTTCGTATGCAGACAATCTGACTCTGGGGGATGTGACGGAGGGTGAAGATCCGGTGGTGCGGGCGGCTGCGATCCAGGCGCTGGGGAATATGAACGGGACGGCTGTGGCGATCAATCCGACGAACGGGCGGATACTTGCGATGGTGAATCAGAAGCTGGCTTTGTCGCGTGGTGCGGAGCCTTGTTCGACGATCAAGCTGACGGTGGCGCTGGCGGCGCTGGAAGAGGGATTGATTCGACGGGACACGCCGGTGAACCTGGGCGGGGGCTATCACCTGACGTTGACGGAGGCTCTGGCGCACTCGAACAATCTGTATTTTGAGACGGTGGGGCGGTCGTTGGGATTTGAACGCGTGAAGCATTATGCGAATGAGTTTGGGCTGGGCGAGTTGGCGGGATATCACATCCAGGGCGAGCAGTTGGGGACGTATCCGGATGCGGAGTTGCCGGCTTCTCTGGGCGGCGTGGGGCGGATGTGCTCGTTTGGCGAGAGCGTGTCGATGACTCCGCTGCAGTTGGGGGCGATTGTTTCCGCGATTGCGAACGGTGGGACGCTGTACTATTTGCAGCATCCGGAGACGGCGGCGGAGGTGGCTGGGTTTCAGCCGATGGTGAAGCGGAAGTTGAATATAGCTCCACTGATTCCGGAGATACAGGACGGGATGCATGCGGCGGTGCAGTATGGGACGGCGCGGAGTCTGCGGACGAACTTCAAGGAGTTTCCGGTGATGGGGAAGACGGGGACCTGCTCGAACAATGGGACTCGGTTCGGGTGGTTCGGCTCGTTTGCGGACACGCCGAATGGACCGATTGTGACGGTGATTTTTCTGGAAGGCGGGCGGCCTACGTTTGGACCTAAGGCGGCGGAGTTGACGGGGCAGTTTTACCGGGCGCTGTGGGATAAGAGCTACTTTCAGCCGAAGAACTCGGCTGGGGTGGAGACGAGTACGGTTGGCGGGATGAATTAGTGGGGAGCGTTTCGGCGGACGCTGGGACGTATTTTGCGGCAGAGCGGACGTTTCTGGCGTGGATACGGACGGGGCTGGCGTTGATGGGGTTCGGGTTTGTAGTGGCGCGGTTTGGGTTGTTTCTGCGGGAGGCGCAGGCGCTGATTCATATTGGGACGGCGCAGGGTTCGCGGTTTTCGGTTTGGACGGGGACGGGGCTGGTGCTGGTGGGGGTGGTGGTGAATGTGCTGTCGCTGCTGCGCTACCGGGAGAATGTGCTGCGGCTGAACCGTGGGGAGATGCCGGATACGAGTCCGTCGAAGCTGGCGATGAGTGCGGCAGGGCTGCTGGCGGGGCTGGGTGTGGTGATCGCGGGATATCTGCTGTATTTCCGGTAGGATGGGCCTGGTAGTTGGGGGGGGGAGCCTGCGTGAAGATTTTGACTGCAGCGGAGATGGCAGCGGCGGACCGGCGGACGGAGGAGGAGTTTCGGGTGCCGGTGGGGGAGTTGATGGAGGCCGCGGGTGGGGCGGTGGCGGCGTTTTGTCTGCGGCAGTATGCGGCGGCGAGCCGGGTGGTGGTGATCTGCGGGAAGGGAAACAACGGTGGAGATGGAATGGTGGCGGCGCGGGTACTGTCGGCGTCGGGATGCAGTGTGCGGGTGCTGCTGCTGGGGCGGATGGCTGAGGTGAAGGGGGATGCGGCGGAGGCGCTGCGGCGGTTGCGGGAGGAGGGTGCGGGGGTGGCGGTGGATGAGGTGGTGGATGCGGGTGGGCTGGGTGAGGTGTTTGGGGATGCGGAGTTGGTGGTGGATGCGGTGGTGGGGACGGGGTTCAAGCCGCCGCTGCGGGGGTTGGCGGTGGTGGTGAGGGATTTGGTGAAGGGGTTTGCGGGGCCGGTGGTGGCGGTGGATGTGCCGAGTGGGTGGGATGCGGACTCGATGGAGCAGGAGGGTGAGGGAGCGTACCGGGCGGATGCGGTGGTGACGTTTACGGCTCCGAAGCTGGCGCATGTGTTTGGGCATCTGACTTGTGGAGCCTTGGCGACGGGGACGTTTGGGCCGGTGGTGGTGGCGGAGATCGGGTCGCCGGAGGGGGCGGTGCGGTCGGAGACGGAGCTGCGGTGGACGGGAAGTGCGAAGGCTGTGGCGGAGGCTCCGCGGGCGGTGAATGCGAACAAGGGGCGGTTCGGGCATGTGTTGGTGGTGGGGGGGAGCTATGGGAAGGCGGGAGCGCCGGCGATGGCTTCGCTGGCGGCGCTGCGGGCGGGGGCGGGGCTGGTGACGGCGGCGGTGCCGCGGAGTGTGGTGGGGATGGTGGCGGGGGTGGCTCCGGAGTTGATGCTGGTGGGGTTGGAGGAGGCTAGTCGTGGCACAGACGAGACCCATGTCCCAGATGCGGGACATGGGGCACCCAGTGTGGTGGCTGGTGGAGTGTTGTTGCGGAATTTGGCGGGGGATGGGTTTGAGCGGTTGATGACGGGGATCAAGGTGGTGGCGGTGGGGCCGGGGTTGGGGACAGCGGGGGAGGCTGCGGAGTTTGCGCGGGAGTTGGTGCGGAGGACGGCAATCGAGAGAGCGGGAGTGCCGATGGTATTGGATGCGGATGCGCTGAATGCTTTTGAGGGACGGGCGGAGTTGTTGGATGGGCGCGGGCGGGTGATGGTGTTGACGCCGCATCCGGGGGAGATGGCGAGGCTGATGGGGATGACGGTGAAGGAGGTGGAGGCGGACAGGGTGGGGCTGGCACGGCGGTTTGCTACGGAGCGCCAGGTGACGCTGGTGTTGAAGGGATGGCGGACGCTGGTGGCGCATCCGGATGGGCGGGTGGGGGTGAATACGTCGGGGAATCCGGCGATGGCGAAGGGTGGGAGCGGGGATATTTTGACGGGGATTGTGGCGGGGATGCTGGCGCAGTACCCGGATGATGTGGCGCGGGCGGTGGAGGCGGCGGTGTATCTGCATGGGCTGGCTGCGGACTTTGCCGTGCAGAAGATGGATGAGCATACGGTGTTGGCTACGGATACGCTGGGATGTTTGAGTGATGCGTTTCGGTATCGGGTGAAGGATGCGGATGGGTTGGTTTGGGTGGGTGGGGTGCGGGGGTAGGGCTGGTGAGTTGGAAGGTCGAGGGATGTCGATGAGGGTTGTGATTATTGGAGGTGGGCTGGCTGGTCTCTATGCGGGCAAGCTGCTGCATGACAGAGGAGTTCACTTCAGGGTGATTGAAGCACGTGCGCGGCTGGGTGGACGGATTCTTTCGGTGGATGAGGCGGGTGTTGCTGCCGATGATGGTTTCGATCTGGGGCCTTCGTGGTTCTGGCCAGAGATGCAGCCGAAGATGGCGGCGCTGGTGCGCGAGTTGGGGCTGGACGCTTTTCCGCAGAATACCGATGGAGAGGTGATGTTTCAGCGGATGTTGGACGAGGCGCCATTGCGGTATCGAACGGGGCAAGAGGAGCCGCGGAGTATGCGACTGGTGGGTGGCACCGGTGCGCTGATTCGCGCGCTGCAGAAGCAACTGCCTGAGGAGACGATCCTGACAGGACGGTCTGTGAAGGAGATGGTACTGGGGCCGACAACGGTGACGCTGAAGCTGACAAGGGACGGCGGATTGGATGAAGCGTTGGAGGCGGAGCAGGTGATTGCGGCACTTCCGCCGCGGCTGCTGGCCCGCATGAGCCTGTTGCCCGCCGTGGAGCCGATGACGGAACGCCACTGGCGGGAGACGGCGACGTGGATGGCGCCTCATGCCAAGTTTCTGGCGGTGTATGACCGTGCGTTCTGGCCGGATGCAGGACTGTCCGGGGCGGCGCAGAGCCTGGTTGGGCCGGTGGGTGAAGTTCACGATGCGTCGACTGCTTCGGGTAAAGCGGCGTTGTTTGGGTTTTTGCGGATTGCAGCCGATATGCGTGCATCGCTGGGAGAGACTGCTGTGACGCGAGCGTGCCTGGAGCAGTTTAGCGGTATGTTTGGACCAGAGGCGCTGCGGCCACGTGCGACGCTGCTGAAAGACTGGGCGGCAGATCCTTTGACGGCGACGGTGGATGATCGCAGTGCGAGCGGCCATCCTGCTGCGTCGCGAAGGCCGTGGGTGACTGGTGCGTGGACGGAACGGCTCTCGCTGGGGGGAAGCGAGACCAGCGCGACGGAGCCGGGGTATCTGGCGGGAGCAGTGAGCGCGGCGGAACGTGCGGTCGCAGAGGTTGTGCAGCGGATGAAGGCTGGTGGCGAGAGAGTGTGAGTTGGATGGTTGGACGTAGTTGGGATGCGTGGTTGTGGTGGTTCGATAAGCTGGATCATGACGGTGTGACTTGGTGGTTGACGGTAGCGAATGCGCCTGAGCGCTGAAGGGTTGAGAGTATGGGATTGAGCAAGGGTTTGCGGGAGAAGCGGTTCAAGACGCGGTCGGTGGCGGGGACTTTGGCGTTGGGGGAGACGCTGGCGGAGATTTTGCGGCCGCCGATGCTGGTGATTCTGCGGGGTGAGGTGGGGGCGGGGAAGACGACGCTGGTGAAGGGGATTGCGCGGGCGCTGGGGGCGGCGTACGAGGAGGACGTGACGAGTCCGACGTTTACGCTGGTGCATGAGTACGAGGGGCCGAAGGTGCATCTGTTTCATCTGGATCTATACCGGCTGGAGACAGAGGAGCAGATTGCGGTGCTGGGGCTGGAGGAGATGTTGGCGGAGCCGAATGCGCTGGTGCTGGTGGAGTGGGGGGAACGGTTCGAGAGCGTGGTGGCGCTGGCGGATGGAGAGATTGCGATGGAGCATGGCGAGGGGGATGAGCGGGGATTGATGGTTCGTTGGAAGGTTTAGTGGGGGAATGGAGTTTGGTGGATTACGACAAAAGCAGAAGCAGGGCCTCCGCTTTGCGAAGGATGACAACTAAAAAACAAGCAACGGCAAAGGCAACGACAACAGCAACGACAACAGCAACGACAACAGCAAATGCAACAGCAGATCCTCCGCTTTGCGAAGGATGACAACTAAAAAACAAGCAACGGCAAAGCAACGACAACAGCAACGACAACAGCAAATGCAACAGCAAAGGCAACAGCAGATCCTCCGCTTTGCGAAGGATGACAACTAAAAAACAAGCAACGGCAAAGGCAACGACAACAGCAACGACAACAGCAAAGGCAACAGCAGATCCTCCGCTTCGCGAAGGATGACAACTAAAAAACAACGAACCGCAAATGCAAGCGTAAGAGCAACTGGCAACGGCAGGTGCAACAGCAAAGGCAAAAGCAGTAGCAGGTGCAACGGTGAGGGTGGGTTAGGGGGTTAGGGTCAGGGTGTGGGTGGTTTGGGATTGGATGGCGGTGGGGGAGTAGGGGAGTGGGAAGGTGGTTCCGTGGTACCAGGCGGGCCATTGGTCCATGAACCATTGGCTGAGGGGGTTTCCGGACTGGCCGAGGACGATGTTGAGGGTGGACTGGTCGAGGTCGGCGAGGTTGGCGGTGAAGCGTTCGGATGGGCCGAAGGAGCGGCCTACTTGTTTGACAGTAGTGCCGTCGCCGGATTGGGGCTGGATGCCGGTGCCGGTGGGGACTCCGATGACGCTGCCGATGAGGGGGGAGATGGTGAAGACGGGGTGTTGGATGTCGATGGGGTGTTGCTGGCCGTAGGTCCAGGTGGCGAGATTGGCGGGGGCGTGGGTCTGGGCGAGGGCCTGGGTGACGGTGGCGGCGAGGAGGTCGTCCCAGGTGGCATATTTTTTGGGGAGCCAGCGGGCGGGGGCGTGCATGATGATCTGCTCTTCGGCGTAGGTTTTGGAGCTCCAGGAGTAGAGCTGCCAGGCGGCACCGAGGCGGGGCGCGAGGATGATGGGCCAGAAGGCGGTGCGGACGGCGTCGACGATGGTGGGTGCGGGGGAGTCGATGTCGACGTTGCCGTTCCAGTTGCGGAGGATGTCGGCGGCCTGGTGGAGGCGTTTCGCGTCGGCGGCGGATTTGGGGCTGGCGGCGTGGTCGATGGCGTAGGCGAGGCGGTGGGCGATGATTTGATCGACGTCGGAGTGGACGTCGGTCTGGAGGTGGAGCATGTCTGCGGGGGTGAGTTGCTGGCTGGCGGCGAGGACCTTCCAGATGCGCTCGTTGCGGTAGGGGTCTCCCCAGTTGAGGGTGATGGGGAAGGGGTAGTTGTCGGGGGTGATGCGGGCGTTGGCGGTGGCGAGGATGCCGTTGGGGGGATCGAAGGCCTGAGGGAGTTGGTCGAAGGGGATGTAGCCGGACCAGTCCTGGGTGGCGTCGATGCCGCTGACGGGGACGGGGCTGATGGGGCTGGGTGCGGATGGGCCTAGCTGGGGGCTGCCGCGGAGGGGGATTTTGCCGAGGGCGTGGTAGCCGATGTGGCCCTGGTCGTCGGCGTAGACGAGGTTTTGGGCGGGGCCTCCCCAGTTGGCGAAGGCGGCGCAGAGGGTGGCCCAGTTGGAGGCGCTGTTGACGGCGAGGAAGGGCGAGGTGAGGTTGGCGGGGTCGTAGATGGTCCAGCGGAGGGAGATGGTTCGCTTGTCTCCAGTGGGGTTTTCTGGAGAGGCGAGGAGGGGGGAGATGACGGGGGTGGGGAAGCCTCCGTGCTGGGTGGTTGCGAGTTCGAGGGTGACGTCTTTGCCGCCGCGGACGCGGATGAGTTCTTTGGAGCGGAGGATGGGGTGCCAGGAGCCGTCGGGGGACTGGAAGTCTCCGCCGGCGCTGGTGCCGCGGGTTCGTTCGACGTAGATGTCCTGGACGTCGGCGCCGAGGTTGGTGAAGCCCCAGGCGATGTGGTCGTTGTGTCCGACGATGATGAAGGGGGCACCGGGGAGGGCTACGCCGGTGACGTGGAAGGAGCCGGAGGGGGTGGGGGCCTGGAGGTCGGTCTCGTACCAGATGCCGGGGACTCCGTGGGTGAGGTGCATGTCGTTGGAGAGAAGGGGCTTGCCGGAGGCGGTGTGGGCTCCGGAGACGACCCAGTTGTTGGAGCCGGCGATGCAGTAGGAGCAGGAGGACTGGGGGTTGAGGGTGTGTTGGAGGGTGAGGAGGGTGGCGGTGTCGACGGTGGTGGTTGGGGTGAGGCTGGATTGGGATTCGTCGAGTGGGACCTGGGGGATATCGGGCTGGGGGGCGGTGAGGTCGAGGGGGTTCTGGGTGGGGGGGTGGTCGCGCCAGGAGCCAACGGGGTAGAGGTCGGCGAGGAGTTCGGCGGGGAGGTGGGGGGTGATGGCCTCGCGGCTGAGCTTCTGGGTGAAGGTGGTGGTGAGGTCCTGGAACATGACGAGCGAGACGAGGATGGAGTCGCGTGGGGTCCAGGGGGCGGGTTGGATATGGAGGAGGCGGAATTCGAGGGGGAGGTGGCTTTGCTGGGCGGCGATGGAGGCGTTGACTCCCTGGGCGTAGAGCTGGAGGAAGTGGAGCTGGTCGGGGGGTAGGACGGCGATGGCGCGGTCGGCGGCGGCGCGGAGCTGGAGGATTCGCTGGGTGCGGTCGTGCTGGAGGAGGTTGGAGCCGAGGATTTCGGCGAGGGTTCCGGCGGCGTGTCGGCGGAGGGTTTCCATCTGCCAGAGGCGGTCCTGAGTGGTGATGAAGCCCTGGGCGAGGATGAGGTCGTCAAGGGAGGCGGCGCGGAGGTGAGGGACTCCCTGAGCGTCGCGCTGGACAGTGACGGGGGCAGAGAGCCCGGGGATGGCGATGGAGCCGTCGAGCTGGGGGAGGTTGTCGCGCATGGCGTGGTGGGTCCAGGCGCGGGCGGAGTAGAAGAGGACGACGAGGAGCAGGAGGAGCGCGGGGAAGCTGAGGCCGATGACTTTGGGGAGGATGGAGGGCTGGATGGGCTGGTCGGGCGGCTCGGGCACGGGGGCGAAGATCTCGCTGGAGAGGAGCTGGGAGGAGTCGCGCAGGGTGCGGTGCTGGTGCGGGGCGTTTTCGGGCGAGTTGGGCGTCATAGGCTAGGAGCAGTCTAAATGCTGGGGGTGGTAGCGGGTGGCTTGACAGGGCGGCGAGGGTCGCTATGCTAAGAGATTCGCACGGTCGCTATGAGTCGAGGTGCAGAGGAGTCGCTGCTTGGATTGCCGGATTTTTTTTCACGATAAGTGTTTTGACGGGGCGTGTTCAGCTTCGTTGTTTATGCGGTTTCATCGCGAGTGTGTGAAGACGGCAGACAGTTTCTCGTTTCGTGGGTTGGTGCATCGGGCGGGTGGGCTGTTCGATGAGGCGGAGTTTGGCGGGGGCGAGAATGCGATTGTGGACTTCAAGTATTCGGCTTCTCCGAAGGTGACTTGGTGGTTCGATCATCATCTGAGCGCGTTTCTGACGGGGGAGGATGAGGCGGACTTCCGGCGTGGGCAGGCGGATGGAAGCCAGGTGCTGCGGAAGTTTTACGATGCGACGTATACGTCGTGCACGGGGCTGATTGCGGATATTGCGCGGGACAAGTTTGGGATGAATGTCGCGCCGCTGCAGGAGCTGATCCACTGGGCGAACATTGTGGACGGTGCGAAGTATGAGAGCGCGAAGGCGGCGGTGGAGATGGCCGAGCCGGCGATGAAGCTGACGATGGTGATCGAGAGCTCTTCGGGGAACGAACTGGTGCCGCGGCTGATTCCGCTGTTGACGGAGATGAGCCTGCAGGAGGTGCTGGAGCAGGAGTTTGTGCAGGAGCTGCTGGGGCCGCTGATGGCACGGCACTGGGCGGGGCTGGAGCTGATTCGGGAGCGGGCGCGGTTGGAGCGCGGAGTGATCACGTTTGACATTACGGACCAGCCGACGGAGGGGTACAACAAATTTATCCCGTACTATCTGCATCCGGAGGGGACGTATAACGTGGGGCTGAGCAAGTCGAGCTTTCGGGTGAAGGTGTCGGTGGGGACGAATCCGTGGACGACGAAGACGGCGGATGAGTTGGTGAATCTGGCGGCGATCTGCGAGCGGTATGGCGGCGGGGGACATGCGCGGGTGGGAGCGATCAGCTTTCCTCCGGATCGTGAGGATGCGGCGCGGGCAGCGGTGGCGGAGATTCTGGCGGAGCTGCAAGGAGCGGATGGCTAGATGCAGAAGAACATATTGCGGGCGTTGACGGAGACGGGCTTTATCGTCTTTCTGTTTTACTCGAACCTGCTGATGGGGGAGTACACGCAAACGGGTGCGGCTCGGGGGCGTGGGTTGCTGTGGGCACTGAACGATATATTTACGGCGACGAATCTGGTGATTGCCCTGATTGCGGCGCTGATCGGGTATCTGGTGGTGGAGTTTGTGCGGGATCGTTTGTAGTGGATTGATTTGATGCAGGGGTGAAACGAGCGATGGGTACGAACCTTGGTGGTTCGTACCCATCGTTATTTGGGGCCGAGATTTTTCGTGCTGAGGTAGTGTCAGGGCTTGAGGTGGTTGAAGACGGGGAGCTTGGTGATGTCGTTGAAGATGACCATGGCGGCGAAGACGAGGAGGCAGACGAAGGCGACCTGATAGACGCGCTCCTTGACCTGTTGGTTGAGGTCGCGGCCCATGGCGGACTCGATGAGGAGGAAGAGGATCATGCCGCCGTCGAGGATGGGGATGGGGAGCAGGTTGAAGATGCCGAGGTTGAGGGAGATGTAGGCCATGAGGCCGATGAGGGGCATCCAGCCGGGCATCTGGACAGCCTGGTGGATCTGGGTTCCGATGCCGATGGGGCCGGAGAGGGAGCGCACGGAGACCTGACGGGTGAACATGCGCTTGAGGACTTCGACGATGAGGAGAGAGCCTTTTTTGTTGAACTGCCAGGAGGCGACGAGGGCTTTGCCGAAGGGCAGGCGCTCAACCTTGACGGGCGGGAAGACGGGCTGGAAGCCGATGCGGTAGAGCTTGACGCCGTCGCCTGCGTCGGAGAGCTCCGGGGTGAGCAGTACGGGGAAGGTGTTGCCGTTGCGCTGGATGGTGAGGCTTGCGGGCTGTCCTGCGCGATCCTGGAGGTAGGCCAGGAGGGCTTCGACGGAGTGCAACTGGAGGCCGTCGATGGAGACGATCTTGTCTTTGGGCTTGAGGCCGGCGCGGGCGGCGGGGGCGTTGGGGTTGCGGGGGTCGAGGGCTTCGACCTGGACGGGGGTGTTCTGCATCCTGGGGACGAGGCCGAGTTTGTCGAGGGAAAAGTTGTCGGCTCCGCCTTTGGATTCGACAAAGATTTTGGTGTCGGTGCGCTGTCCGTTGTGGAGGAAGGAGAAGGCGACGGACTGGTTGATATTGAGGAGGGAGCGGATGGCTACGTTATCCCAGGTGGGATTTTCAATGGTGTCGTAGTGGACGATGAGGTCGCCGGAGCGGATGCCGGTGGCGGCTGCTGGGGAGTTGGCGGGGATGTAGTCGGTGAGTGCGGGGCCATCGATATACTCCTGGACCTCGTTGTGGAGCATGGAGACTCCGGTCATGAGGGCGATGGCGAGGAGGAAGTTGGCGAAGGGTCCTGCGAGGGCGACGGAGATGCGCTGCCAGCGGGGATGCGCGTTGAACTCGCCGGGATCTCCGGTGGTTTCTTCGCCGGGGTTGTCGCCTGCCATTTTGACGTATCCGCCGAGGGGGAGGAGGGATAGGCGGTAGTCGGTGTCGCCGCGGCGGAAGCCGAAGAGTCGCTTGCCGAAGCCGATGGAGAAGACTTCGACCCGGATGCCGCAGAGTTTGGCGACGGCGAAGTGGCCGAACTCATGGACGAGGACCATGATTCCGAGGACGATGGCAAGCTGGATGACTGTCGACATACGGGGAGTGAAAACCTCAAGTGAAAAAAACTGGTGTGATTAGACTCTGGCGGTGAGCTGCTGCGCAATGACGCTTTGGGCGCATTCGCGTGCGGCTGCATCGGCGGTCAAGACATCCTGAATCGACTGGGGATGATTGACTTTGGTGAGCGAAAGCACAGCCTCGATTGTACGCGGGATGCCGAGAAAGGGGATTTGATGAGACAGGAAAGCGGCGACGGCGATCTCGTCTGCGGCGTTGAGCGCGATGCAGGCGTCACCGCCGATGGCAGCGGCCTCGTAGGCTAAACGCAGGCAGGGAAAGCGGTTGAGGTCGGGCTGGGCGAAGTCGAGGTGAGCGAGGGAGGCGAGGTCGAAGGTGAGGGGGACTTTGCTGGCGACGGGGACGCGCTCTGGGTATGCAAGGGCGTAGAGGATGGGGAGGCGCATGTCGGTGACGGAGATCTGGGCGAGGATGCTGCCGTCGACGAATTCGACGAGGGAGTGGACGGTGGACTGGGGGTGGATGGTGACGCGGACCTGGTCTGGGGGCAGGTGGAAGAGGCGGCAGGCTTCGATGACTTCGAAGCCCTTGTTCATCATGGTGGCGGAGTCGATGGTGATGCGCTGGCCCATGACCCAGGTGGGGTGCTTGAGGGCCTGGGCGGGGGTGATGGACGCGAAGTCTGCGATGGGGGTATTGCGGAAAGGGCCACCGGAGGCGGTGAGCCAGACCTGATGGACTTCGGCGGGGGTGCCGCCGCGCATGCACTGGTGGACGGCGTTGTGTTCGGAGTCGATGGGGAGGAGTGCGACGTTGTGCTTTTGGGCGGCGGCGATGATGAGTTCGCCTGCGGCGACGAGGCACTCCTTGTTGGCGAGGCCGATGGTTTTTCCGGCGCAGACGGCGGCGTAGGTGGCTTCGAGTCCGGCTACGCCGACGATGGCGGAGACGACGAAGTTGACGTCGGGGAGAGTGGCGACGTGGATGGTTCCGGCGGTTCCGGAGACGACTTCGATGCCGGTGATGCCTGCGGCAAAGAGGCGGGAGGAGAGTTCGGCGGCTAGCTGCTCAGTGGCGATGGAGATGACTTTGGGACGCCAGCGCTGGCACTGGGCGAAGGCGGCATCGATGTTGGAGCCAGCGGCGAGCGAGACGACCTGGTAGCGGTCGGGGAAGGACTCGCAGATAGAGAGGGTGGAGGTGCCGATGGAGCCGGTAGAGCCGAGGATGGCTAGCTTTTTCAATTGCTTATTCACGAGATCTATTTTCGCAGATTGAGGGTGGTTAGGGGTTCTCTTTCAGCGATGCGACTGTTGCAACGATAATGAGAGTTATCCAACCCAAGCTTGCGGATACGGTCCAAGGCCGACCGTATTTGTCTTCAAGTCTTATCGACGTAGGCTCTGGAAACTATTGGGCTTTGGAAACTATTACTGGCGTGGGAGGCGAGCTTCCAATGAGGCGAGGCGCTCGCGCAAGTCGCCCGCGTAGTCGAGTTTATCGGACAGGTGACGGATGGCGGCGGTTGCATTTTCGAGGCCAAGCCGGATCGACTGCTCAAGCTTTTCATCGCGCAGAATCATCTCCGTTTTGAGAGTGTCAACGGAGACCTTTACTGCCCTGAGTTCAGGAACCAGAAGGTCTTGCACGACTTCTCGCAAGGAATCTACGACGGATTTCGCTGTGGTCGTCATAGGTTGACTATACGGCAGATTCCTGGAGCCCGGGGATGCGATTTGTTGCGTCGAGTGGAGGTGTTAGAAGCGGCCGAGGCCGAGGGTGTCTTTGAGGAGGAGGACGTACCAGAGGACGGGAGCGGCGAGGAGGAGGGCGTCGATGCGGTCGAGGATGCCTCCGTGACCGGGGAGCATGGTGCCGGAGTCTTTGACGCCTGCGCCGCGTTTGATGGCGGACTCGAGCAGGTCGCCCAGCTGGGCGGCGATGTTGAGGACGGCGGCGAGGAGAAGGGATTGCCAGACGGGCTCGGAGATGTGGAGCAGGAGGTTGCCGCGAGCGGTGAGCTGGTCTCCTATGAGGATGACCAGTCCGGCGGCGAGGACGCTGCCTGCGATGGAGGCGATGGCGCCTTCCCAGGTTTTGTTGGGGCTGAGCTTGGGGGCTAGTTTGCGGCGGCCGAAGTTGCGACCGACGTAGAGGGCTGCGATGTCTCCGGTCCAGACGCAGACCATGAGGAAGAGGAGGAGGGCGGGGCCGTCTTCTCGCTTCCACATGAGCGGGAGAAGGGTGAGGGGGTAGGCGACGTAGATGAGGCCGAAGAGGCCTTTGGCGGTATCGGGGAGGACGCGTTCGAGGCGGGAGCTGAAGCCGTTGTAGCCAAGCAGGAGGAGGGTAAGGGCACTGAGAACGGGGAGTTGGGCCTCGACGGGCCAGTTGGGGAGCGTGACGAGGAAGAGGAGGGCGGTGCCGATGGCCATCCACCAGGCGGGGATGGAGGAGTCTTTGGTTCGGGCGAGTTGGAGGTACTCGTATGCGGCCAGTTCGGCGACGAGGGCGGCGACGAGCGTGAGCATCCAGAGCTGCCCGAAGAAGATGAGGGCAAAGACGACGGCGATAAGGAGGACAGCGGTCAGGATGCGTTTCATAGGCCGCTACTTAGGATATACGGAGGAAGGCAAGAACGGGGTATAGGAGGGAGTGGGACACGAGCTGGTGTGGCACACTCCGGTCCGGTGGGGTTCAGGGGATGGTGCAGAAGGGTGCTTAGCGGCGGGAGAGGGTGGGGGTGGGTTGGGGTGCGAGGCGGTCGGAGATTTCTGCGGCGACCTGATCGGCGGGTTCGAGGGTGTCGATCTTCTCGTCGGTGGGGGTGTCGTTGAGTCCGCCGAAGCGGCGGTCGCGGCGCTGGAACTCGGCGATGGATTCGAGGAGGTGGAGTCCGCGGAAGTCGGGCCAGAGGCGATCGGTGACGAGGAATTCGGCGTAGGCGATCTGCCAGAGGAGAAAGTTGGAGATGCGCTGCTCGCCGGAGGTTCGGATGATGAGGTCGGGGTCGGGCATGTGGGCGGTGTAGAGGTTGCGGCTGATGTCGGACTCGTCGAGGGAGTCGAGGGCACCGGCACCGAGGAGGTCTTCGACGGAGCAGCCGCGGGTGTGGGCTTCGGTGGTGAGGTTGGTTAGGATGCTGCGGACGGCGTCGACGATTTCGGAACGTGCTCCGTAGTTGAGGGCGAGGGTGAGGGTGGTTCCGGTGTTTTTGGCGGTGGACTCAGAGGCCCACTGCATGGTGTCCTGAACCTCCTGCGGGAGGTCGTGGGTGCGTCCGATGTAGGCCATGCGGACGTTGTTGTCGTTCATGCGCTGGACGTTTCCGATGAGGTAGCTCTTGAGCAGCTTCATGAGGAAGCTGACTTCAGACTTTGGCCGGCGCAGATTGTTTTCGATGGAGAAGGCGTAGAGGGTGAGGAAGGGAAGGTCGATGCGGGAGGCGGTTTCGACGACGAACTGAACGGATTCGGCCCCTTGCTGGTGACCGAGGAAGCGTTTGAGGGCTCGCTTGCCGGCCCAGCGTCCGTTGCCGTCCATGATGATGGCGACGTGCTGGGGAATGCGGGTGGGGTCCAACTGCGCGTACGCTGCCTGCTCCTCGGGCGAGAGCTCGTGGAGTCGGGACGGCTGGTGGTTGGGGTCGCGGCTGGTGTTGGGTGCGCGCAAAGCTACCTCGCAATCTCTGACGCTAGCATACCGCTTTGGGCTGTGCAATGAAGCGCGGGGGAGCAAGGAGATCAGGCGAACCATGCCTGGCTTGGAGAGAGCCTAGCATGGTTCGCCTGATTTCTGTGTGTGGAGCCCTGAAGCGGTTATGCGGTGCGGCGACGGCCTGCGGCGAGCTCGCGTACGTGATTGAGGAAGATGGAGCGCTGGAGGGCGTCGAGCTGGGAGGTGTATGCGGCGATCTCGGCAAGGAAGGGGTCGGTCATGAGGACGGCGGTCTCGTCGCGGTGGCGGGTGTTGGCGTCGCGCAGGAGGGCAGAGATGTCCACCTGGAGGGCCTTGGCCAGCCGGTCGAGCGAGGAGAGGGTGGGCATGGCCTTGCCGTTCTCGATCTTGGAGATGTAGGTGCGCGGCACGTTCATGCGCGCGGCGAGCTGACGCTGGGAGAGGTTGCGCACGTGACGGAGGTCGCGGACAGCTGTGGCGACCTGGAGGCCACCTTCTGCGACAGGTTGTGCTGGGACGAGGGTGAGTGGAGCCGGTGCGGGTTCCGGTTCCTCAACTTCGAGGGACTTGCGGCAGCGCCGGCAGAGAGCAGACGCTGAGCGGAATTGCACGAGGCTGCAATGGTCACAGCGCAAGACCTCTCGCTGTTCGACGGACGCCATCATGGTTGCCATAAGTTGTGTGTAGCGAAGGGACCCAGAGCAAGGACCCACACACACGTCCGATAACGGAACAGGTGTGATGTGCCTAGAGTGACACTGGGTAACTGAAGAGTCAAGGGGAAACCCGTTGATTATTATCGAAATGCCTAAAAAAACCGAAGATGAACCAAGATGGTAACTTGAAAAGCAGGGCTTAGGGTGTAGAGCAGGGAAAAGGAAGCGGAGGAGATGAGCATGATTGAGCAGTTTGGGCGGGCGGATGCGTTGGCGTTGCTGGAGGAGTGGACGCAGGGCGAGAGTCTGCGGAAGCATGGGCTGGCGGTGTCGGTGTGTACGGAGGCGTATGGGGTGAAGGAGGCGGCGCGGCTGGGGCTGGAAGGTGCTGAGGCTGCGGAGTTGGTGGCGCGGTATGCGAGCGCGGGGCTGCTGCATGACATGGACTATGAGCGGCATCCTTCGCTGGAAGAGCATCCGTTTGTGGGGGTGAAGCATTTGCGGGAGTTGGGCTGGCCGGAGAGCGTGCTGCAGGCGATTCTGGCGCATGCGGACTACTCGGGGGTGGCACGGGAGAGCCATCTGGAGCGGGCGCTGTTTGCGTGCGATGAGCTGGCGGGTTTTTTGACGGCGTGCGCGCTGGTGAAGCCGACGAAGTCCGTACTGGATGTTGAGGTGAAAGGGGTGTTGAAGAAGATGAAGGACAAGGCGTTTGCGCGGGCGGTGAAGCGCGAGGACATTACGGTTGGCGCGGAGTTGCTGGGGTTGAGCGTGGAGGAGCATGTGGGGAATTGTCTGCGTGCGATGCAGGAGCGGGCTGGGGAGTTGGGGCTTGAAGGCAGGGAGTAGGGGGTAGGGAATAGGGAGTAGAGGGCCTGGGGTCAGTTGCAGGTGCGGAGGAGGGTTAGCCAGAGGAGCGAGAGGAGGATGGAGCCGGTGATGCCGATGGCGATGAGGGGTGGGCGGGTGGTGGGGGTGGCGTTGGGGCCGTGGGTGCGGCTGTTTTGTTGGGGGTCGAGTGGATTATAGGTGATAGGGATGCGCTGGTTTTGGGGGATGGCGGTGGGGGATTGGAACTGGCCGGAGTGGAGGCGGCCGTGGGCGTAGTAGTCGAAGGTGATGAGGAATCTCTGGGTGGTCTGGAAGCCGAAGGCGAGGGTGCTGAGGCCGGGGGACTGGTAGCGGCAGGTGGTGATGGTGGCCTGGGTGGCGATCCAGGGTTGGTTGGGGGTTGGGTTGGGGGTAGAGTCGGTCATAGGGTTGTGGATTGGATGCGGGGAATGCCGGCGGCGGCGAGGGCTGCGTGGGTTTCGGCGACGGAGTTGGAGAGATTGACGGCGCGGGTGGCGTCTTCGAGGACGATGGTTTCGAAGCCGAGGGTGCGGCCGTCGATGGCGGAGTAGCGGACGCAGAAGTCGTAGGCGAGGCCGCAGAGGAAGAGGCGGGTGAGGTGGTGCTGGTGGAGGTGGTCGGCGAGGCCGGTGGGGGTGAGGCGGTCATTTTCGAGGAAGGCGGAGTAGGAGTCTATGTGCTGGCGGAAGCCTTTGCGGAGGATGTGTGCGGTGGGGGGGATGTGGAGGTGGGGATGGAGGTCTGCGCCGGGGGAGTGTTGGAGGCAGTGATCGGGCCAGAGAGTTTGCGTGCCGTAGGGGGCCTGGATGGTTTGGTATGGCTGGGTGCCGGGGTGGGTGGAGGCGAAGGAGATGTGGTGGGAGGGATGCCAGTCCTGGGTAAAGATCGTGTGCGGGAAGCGGGGAGTGAGGGTGTTGATGAGGGGGACGATTGCGTCGCCATGCTGGACAGGCAGGGAGCCGTCGGGGCAGAAGTCGTTTTGGAGGTCGATGATGAGTAGGGCGTCGGTAGGGCGAAGGGTGGGCGGAAGTGGCATGTTGATTTGATGGTATTGGATGGAAGAAGTTGTGAGGTGGCTGGTTGCGACGAACGATGCCTGAGGTTTTGCGATTACTATAAGCTGCTGGACAAACGGAGTTTTTGCGGGGTGATATGGCGGAGAAGTTGACGTTGGCGAATGGGTTGGAGTCGAAGGTGGATGTGCGGACGGCACGGTATGGTGCGAACAAGGCGGCGATGATGGCGCTGCTGGGCGTGATGGGTGGGGAAGAGGCGAAGATTCGCGAGGGGGGTGGGGCGAAGGCGGCGGAGGCGCAGCGGGGTAAGGGGCGGCTGACGGTGCGGGAGCGGATTGCGTTGTTGGTGGATCCGGTTGAGGGGGGAGAGTCGCGATCCCAGGTCTCAGGTGCGAGACCTGGGGCACCCAGAGTGGTTGCGGGAGGGAATTTTTTGGAGTTGGGGCTGTGGGCGGCGCATGGGATGTATGGGGAGTATGGCGGGGCGGCGGCGGCGGGGGTGGTGACGGGGCTGGGGAGGGTGAGTGGGCGGCTGTGCATGATCGTGGCGAACGATGCGACGGTGAAGGCGGGGGCGTTCTTTCCGATGACGGCGAAGAAGGTGCTGCGGGCGCAGACGATTGCGCTGGAGAACCGGATTCCTACGCTGTATCTGGTGGATTCTTCGGGAGTGTTTTTGCCGCTGCAGGAGGATGTGTTTCCGGATACGGACGATTTTGGGCGGGTGTTTCGGAATAACGCGGTGATGAGTTCGCTGGGGATTCCGCAGATAACGGCGATTATGGGGATGTGCGTGGCGGGTGGGGCGTATCTGCCGGTGATGACGGATACGGTGTTGATGACGGAGGGCTCGGGGTTGTTTCTGGCGGGGCCATCGCTGGTGCAGGCGGCGATTGGGCAGAAGACGGGTGCGGAGGAGTTGGGTGGGGCCGGGATGCACAGCGAGATCTCGGGGACGGTGGACTTCAAGGAGAAGGATGATGCGGCTTGCCTTGCGCGGCTGCGCTCGCTGGTGGGGATGATGGGGCAAAGGCAGGGAGTAGGGAGTAGGGAAGAGGGAGTAGAGAAAGGCGAGGTGTTTTCGCGGGTGGCTTATGACGCGGTGAAGGACAAGCCGAAGTTTGCGGCGGAGGAGATGTATGGATTGATCGATCCGACGCCGGGGGCGAGCAATATTTATGACATGCGTGAGGTGATTGCGCGGGTGGTGGACCGCAGCGAGTTCGATGAGTACAAGGCAGAGTTTGGGCGGACGGTGTTGTGCGGGTATGCGCGGATTGGCGGGCGGGCAGTGGGGATTGTGGCAAATCAGAAGACGAATCAAAACCAGACGGTGGCGATGGGGCCGCAGGCGGGGATGAAGCGGACGGAGTTTGGCGGGGTGATCTATACGGAGAGTGCGCAGAAGGCGGCGCGGTTCATTATGGATTGCAATCAGAATCTGGTGCCGCTGATCTTTCTGCATGATGTGAACGGGTTCATGGTGGGGAAGGATGCGGAGTGGAGTGGGATCATTCGCGCGGGGGCGAAGATGGTTTCGGCGGTGAGTACGAGTGTGGTGCCGAAGATTACGGTGATTGTGGGGGGGAGTTTTGGCGCGGGGCACTATGCGATGTGTGGGAAGGCTTATGATCCTCGGTTTTTGTTTGCGTGGCCTACGGCGCGGTATGCGGTGATGAGTGGCGCTAGTGCGGCGAGTACGCTGGCGGAGGTGAGGGCGAAGCAGGTGGAGCGGGGTGGAGTGGCTTTGTCGGAGGCGGATCGGAAGAAGATTTACGACGAGATCAAGGCTAGTTATGATGCGCAGGCCGATCCGCGGTATGGGGCGGCACGGCTTTGGATTGATGCGATTATTGATCCGGCGGAGACTCGGCGTGTGTTGATGACTGCGTTGGAGGCTTGTGCTTTGAATGCTGAGGTGGGGAAGTTTAATGTGGGGGTTTTGCAGACGTGAGGAAGACTACGATTGTTGTCGCTGCTGGACTTGTATTGTGTATTCCGTTGCCGATGACCGTTGTTCCAGATTGGACTGTCGCGGTCGTTGATGGTTCTGGTCTGCCTGTCGAAGGAATTACTGTTCGAGAGAGTTATCAGAATTACTCAATCGAGTCTCAAGGGCACGAGGAAGATCGGCTAACGGATTCAAGCGGTAAAGCGCATTTCGCTCGAGTAACAGTTTGGTACTCAGGCGGCCGGAGAATTATAGGAGCTATTATGTCGGCTCTTGCAAGTGGAGTGCACGCGAGCTTTGGAGCGCATGCCCACATTTTTGCTTTTGGTAAGGGTGAGGGAGACGCTGTTCGCGATGGGTATGTCGAGGACTGGACTGGTTCACCTGATGTATACGTGTCCAAGATCGTAGTTCATTGAGAAAGAACTGACGCCGCTCATCATGTTTAGTCGTAGGATTTGATTTCAATTGGAGAGATTGTGAGTGATTTGGTAAAGATTGTGGAGTGCCCGCGGGATGCGTGGCAGGCGTTGCCTTTGAAGATGGCGGCTGAGGTGAAGGCGGATTACTTGCGGACGTTGGTGGCGGCGGGGTTCAAGCATATTGATGCGGTGAGCTTTGTTTCTGCGGCGGCGGTGCCGCAGATGGCGGACTCGGAGAAGGTGCTGGAGTATCTCGATCCGCCGGATGATGTGGAGATTATCGGGATTGTGGTGAATGCCAAGGGTGCAGAGCGGGCGGTGAAGACGGGGGCGGTGTCGACGCTGGGGTTTCCGTATTCGGTGTCGCCGGGGTTTTTGCAGCGGAACCAGAACCAGACCCCGGAGGAGAGTCTGGAGGCGCTGGAGGCGGTGGGGGAGATTGCGTACAAGGCCGGGATGGATGTGGTGGCGTATATCTCGATGGCGTTTGGGAATCCTTATGGGGATGCGTGGGACATCGATGAGGTGGTGGCGGCTTGCGACCTGCTGGTGGATAGCGGGGTGACGCAGATTTCGCTGGCGGATACGGTGGGATTGGCCAGTCCGAAGCTGGTGGCGGACCTGGTGAGCGATGTGATGGCGGTGCATGATGCGGTGGAGATTGGGGTGCATCTGCATGCGCGGTATGACGAGGCGGAGGCGAAGATCAGGGCGGCGTATGGTGCGGGTTGTAGACGGTTCGATGCGGCGATTGGCGGGTTGGGTGGGTGTCCGTTTGCGCAGGATGCGCTGGTGGGGAATTTGCCCACGGAGACGCTGATCAAGGTGCTGACGGAGTTGGGTGCGGAGATGCCGGAGTTGCGTCCGCTGGATGGGCTGATCCATGCGAGTGCGGAGATTGCGCGGAAGTTTGGTACGAAGGTGCAGTGAGGCAGGGAGTAGAAGGGCAGGGAGTAGGGAGTAGAGAGCGATGATGAAAACTATTTTGGTTACAAATAGTCATGGGGTGCGGACGATCAAGTTGAATCGGCCGGAGCGGCGGAATGCGATGACGCCGGAGATGCAGGATGAGTTGATCTGGGCGATGGAGGAGGCGGGCGAGGCGCGGTCGTGCCGGGTGGTGGTGTTTGCGGGGGCGGGCGAGGCGTTTTGCTCGGGGCTGGATTTGACGGCGCTGCAGGGGATGGTGGGGAAGAGCGCGGCGGAGCATACGGTAGATGCGGAGCGAATTGCGCGGCTGTTCCGGACGCTGTATGAGCTGCCGAAGCCGACGATTGCTGCGGTGCAGGGGGCGGCGATTGCGGGCGGGACGGGGCTGGCGACGATGTGCGATTTTACGCTGGCGGTGCCGGGTGCGAAGTTTGGGTATACGGAGGTACGGATTGGGTTTGTGCCGGCGCTGGTGTCGGCGTTTTTGACGCTGCAGGTGGGGGACAAGCGGGGTCGGGAGTTGCTGCTGACGGGGCGGCTGTTTGGAGCGGAGGAGGCGTATCGGCTAGGGTTGGTGACGGAGTTGGTGGATACGGATCGGCTGGAGGCTCGGGTGGTGGAGTTGGCTGGGGTGCTGGCGGCGAACTCGCCACAGGCTTTGGAGGCGACGAAGCGGCTGCTGACGGCACAGCACAAGGCGTGGCTGGATGCGGCGATTGCGGAGTCGTTGGCTGCGAATGCGCGGGCGCGGGAGACGGACGATTTCCGCGAGGGTGTAACGGCGTTTCTGGAGAAACGGAAGGCGGTTTGGGCGGATTGAAGCGGGTTGTGGGCTGGAGTTCGGTAGACTGATTTCGTGAACGATATTGAGAGTGTTTTGAACGCGACGGACATGACGGATGAGGCTGTGCCGGAGAGCAAGGTGAATGAGGCACGGGTGCGGGTGCGTTATGCGGAGACCGACCAGATGGGGGTGGTGTATCACGCGAACTACCTGGTGTGGTTCGAGGTAGGGCGGGTGGAGTTTATCCGGGCGATGGGGCTGAGCTACAAGGAGATGGAGCAGCAGGACGGGTGCATGATTGCGGTGGTAGAGGCCACGGCGCGGTATCGGGCTTCGGCCAGGTATGACGATGAGTTGGTGGTGCGGACGCGACTGGTGGCCGCGCGGAGTTTTGTGATCAAGTTTCGGTATGAAGTTGTGCGAGTGGATGATGACGTGTTGCTGTGCGAGGGTGAGACGGTGCATGTGGTGTTGGGGGCGGATATGAAGAAGCGGCGGCTGCCGCAGAAGTATGCGGAACGTTTTGCGGCGCACCTGGCGTGAGAGGCATCTGATATCCATTGTCGCAATTGCGGTTAGAGTTTGCCGTGAGAACGGCTGGAAGTCGCCGCAATTGCGGCGCAGGAGAGAGACCGATGAGTGAGCAGGCGAAGCAGGGTTTTGCGGGCAAGGTGGCGTTGATTACCGGCGCGAACAAGGGATTGGGTCTGGAGACGGCGCGGCAACTGGGGGCGCTGGGAATCACGGTGTTGCTGGGGGCGCGGGATTTGGCCAAGGGTGAGGCGGCTGCGGCGGAGTTGAAGGCTGCAGGTGCGGATGCCCGGGCGGTGAAGCTGGATGTGGATGATGCTGGTGATTATGCGCGGGTAGCGGCGATGATTGAGCAGGAGTTTGGGGTGCTGGACATTCTGGTAAACAATGCCGGCATCATGATCGACAGCCGGAGAGCGAATGAGACAAGTACGACCTCGGCGGAGACGCTGCGGAAGACGTTCGATACGAATTTTTTTGCGGTGGTGGGGTTGACGCAGGCGCTGCTGCCGCTGCTGAAGAAGAGCACGGCGGGACGGATTGTGAATCTATCGAGCGTGCTGGGATCGAATACGCTGCATGCGACGCCGGGGTCACAGATCTATGACGCGAAGACGTTTTCGTATGATGCCTCGAAGGCGGCGTTGAACTCTTTTACGATCCATCTGGCGCATGAGTTGAAGGACACGAAGATCAAGGTGAACTCGGCGCATCCGGGATGGGTGAAGACGGATATGGGCGGCAAGGGCGCGATGATGGAGATTGAAGAAGGCGGAAAGACTTCCGTGGAGTTGGCGACGCTGGGGGAGGATGGGCCTAGCGGCGGGTTCTTCCATCTGGGGAAGGCTTTGCCCTGGTAAGTGTAGGGAGTTGTTGCTAGGTGGTTAGTAGTCCGCGGGGTTTTATGTGGGTGCGGATGAAGTCGATGGTGGTTTCGAGCGGTGTTCCTGGTCCGAAGATGGCCGCGACACCGCTTTCTTTCATGCGGGCTGCGTCTTCGTCGGGGATGGTGCCGCCGAGGACGAGGAGGATGTCTTCGGCGTGTTGCTCGCGGAGGAGTGCGGTGATGCGGGGGACGATGACGTTGTGAGCTCCGGAGAGGATGGAGAGGCCGATGCAGTCGACGTCCTCCTGGATGGCAGCGGAGACGATCATCTCGGAGGTTTGGCGGAGGCCGGTGTAGATGACCTCCATGCCTGCGTCGCGGAGGGCGCGTGCGATGATTTTTGCGCCGCGGTCGTGGCCGTCGAGGCCGGGTTTAGCGACCAGGACGCGGATTGGAGAGGTGCGGGTCATCCGGGGAAGTATACGTGGTACGGGGTAGGGGTTAGAAGTCCTCGTCGTCGCCGATGGGCATTCCGGGGGGAGCGGGGATGGGCTTGGCGGGGATGAATTTGGCGGGGTCACGCTGGAAGTCGTGAATGCGATCGATAAGGGCGGCACGGTGGATGGCTTCGGCGGTGTCGGTGAGTGGGGGCGCGGCGGTGAGTTGCTTGAGCATGTTGTCGATGTGGAAGCGGGTGATGGCGCGGGCCTGACTGGATGCGGCTGGATTGACGGCGAGGGCGAGCATGGCTTCGAGGGTACGGAATTCGACGGCGCGCTCGACCTCGGAGGACATGGTGTGGCCGCCTTCGGGGCGTTGGGCGACGGTTGCGGAGGTGGCTTCGAGGACCGTGCGCAGGGCTAACGAGGCGGGGACGCGCATGTGGTATTGGACGAGGCGGGAGGCGCGAGCGGGGTCGAGCAGGACGTTGAGGGTTAGGTCGGCGGCGGCTTCAGCAGCGGCGATGGGGTCGAAGGTGAGGCCGGTCTGCGATGGCAGGGACTCGCGGGAGCGTTCGAGGCCGGGCGGGAGCGGTGGAAGGAGCTGGAGGAGAGACTCGGGCAGGGTGAGGGTTTCGGGGGCGAGGGTTTTGAGGACTGCGTCGAGAGCTTTTTTCTGATCCTGTGGGGAGACGATGGCTGGGCTGGGCTGGCCGTCGCCTCGGAGGGTATAGCGGTAGTCCAGACCTCCGATCTCCTTGATGGCGGCTTCCGTCTGGTAGCGGTGGAGGAGGTAGAGGGGGACGAGGGTGTCTTCAAGCTGGGCGGTGGGGGTGCCGGGCTTGATGGCGTTGAGGCCGAAGCGGGCGAGGGCCGCGGTGCGGATGGTGAGGATGCGGTTGAGTTCGTCGGCGGAGTCGGCACCGTTGTCCCAGAGGTGGGCGTGGGGGTGGGCGGAGCCGAGGGGGCGTGCGTCCTCGTCGGTGATGAAGTAGAGGCCGCGCTGGAGGGAGTCCTGCAGGATGGCGTGGAGGGCTGCGGGGTCTTCGGTGGGTTGGTTGGCGTGATCGAACTCGCGGTAGCCATAGTCGATGGCTACTTTGTCCCATTCGCCGATGTTGGCGGCGTAGGCGTGGGAGAGGTCGGGGATGCCGAATTTGTTGAGGGTGAGGTAGGGGTGGGGGTAGTCCATGACGGAGGTGCCGTTGGGAGCCATGGGGCCGAAGGAGCTGGCGGCAAAGTTGTGGGCGAGGCCGAGGGTGTGTCCGGTCTCGTGGGCGGCGAGTTGGCTGATGCGGGCGAGAACCATCTGTAGGGCCTGGTCGTCTTCGGGCTTTGGGTTGGTCGAATCCCAGGTCTCAGAGGCGACACCTGTGGCATCCGATTTGGTTCCGGGTTTAGCGGTGTAGGGAGCGAGAAGGGCGGTGGCGATGAGGTAGTCCTGGCGGCCGCGGAGGGAGCCGAGGGTGACGTTGCCTTTGATGATCTCGCCGGTGCGGGGATCGGCCACGGCTTCGCCATAGGACCAGCCACGAGTGTAGCGGTGGACCCACTGGATGATGTTGTAGCGGACGTCCATGGGGTCGGCGTCGGCGGGGAGGGGATCGACGCGGAAGGTTCCGGGAGCCCAGCCTGCAGCCTGGAACGCCTGATCCCACCAGCGGGCACCTTCGACTAGCGCGGAGCGGATGGGCTCGGGTGCTCCGCGATCGACGTAGTACTGGATGGGTGCGACGGGTTCGCAGCGGCTGGTGCAGCGGGGATCTTTTTTGAGGAGGCGGTGGCGGAGGATGAACTGCTGGTCGAGGTTGTCGCCGAGGGGAGCGGAGTAGTCGCGGTAGGAGGTGGGGAAGTAGCCGGCACGGGGGTCGAAGTGACGGGGCGTAAAGCCGGGGCCGGGGAGTTGGATGAAGGACTGGTGCTCGCGGAGGGTGAGGGCGTGGGGGTCGGGAGTGACGTCGGAGACGAAGTTGGCCTTGGAGGGGTCGTCGGTGGTGAAGGTGAGGAGGGCTTCGAGTTCGGTGTTGCGGGGGAAGGCCTTGGTGGCATCGAGGGCGATGGTGGAACGGTTGGGATCGAGCTTGTAGGTGCCTTGCTTGGCCTGGGTAAGGCGCTCGGAGACGCCGTGGGCGTCGTGGAGTACGAAGTCAGTGGCGTCGATGAGGACGGTGGCTGATTTGCTGTTGGCGGCGGGGTCTTCGGCCTCGATTTTGAAGCCAGCGAGGATGGATTGGGGGAAGGACTGGGTGACGGAGAGCTGCTCGGCGGGGTCGGTGGCGGAGGAGCGGAAGAGCTGATTGGGTTGGACGAGGAGGAGTTTGGGGCCGGTGCGCTCGAAGCGAACGATCTGTCCGGAGGAGATCTGGCCGCGGTCGAGGCCGAGGTCGTTGGAGCCGGTGCCGTAGGGGAGGCCATGGGTGTAGAGGAGGTCGCTACTGCGAGTGTTGGTGAGGGGGACTTCGAGGTAGAGCTTGCCAGCCTGGGGGTCCCAGTCGATGGCGAGCAGGCCATCCATGTGTTTCATGCCGGCGGTTCTGGCGGCGATGGTCTGTGGCGCGAGGGGTTGTGCGGGGAGGCAGGAGGCAGAGAGGGTTGCCAGGAGGGCCAGAGTCCAGTGATGGCGCATGGCGATTTATACCATGCCTGGGGATCAGCTTTGGATGGGGCTGGTGGGGGCTGGCTGGGGAGCGGAGCGATGTGCCGGGCGGGTTCCGGAGAGGTCGCGGGGCTGGAAGAAAGGGCGGGGTCGCTGTATGGTCTCCCAGGCCTTGGCGTACTTCCAACTGACGTAGGCGGAGTGGTAGAGGTGGAGGAGGAGCCCTTCGCGGCCATCGAGGAAGCCGAGGCGGGCGAGGTAGTTCCAGAGGAAGGTGAGTTGGGGGACGACCAGGACATTCCAGTAGAAGGCGGTGGCTGAGCGGCTGGTGCGGCCCTTGGTGACGAGGAGTTCGGCGCCGAGGGTGCTGTAGCGGTCCATGTGCTCGAGGTAGTTGGCGAGGTCGGGATAGGCGTGGTGGATGAGGTCGTGGGCGAGGGTCTCGATCTTGCCGTGGACGGCGATGGTCTCGTGGACTGGCCGCTCGGAGAAGCGTGCGCCGGGGGCGAAGTTGGCGGCGTGGCGGCGGAAGATGCGGAGCTTGGGGTCGGGATAGAAGCCGCCGTGGCGAACCCAGCGGTTGAGGAAGAGATTGCGTCGGCGGAGGAGGTAGGCGTCGGCTGGCGGGTCGGCGGTGAAGAGGGTGCGGATCTCGATCTGGAGTTCGGGGGAGAGTTCTTCATCGGCGTCGAGGGAGAGGACCCACTGGGAGGAGCACTTCTCGATGGCGGAGTTTTTCTGTGCGGAGAAGCCTTTCCAGGGTTCGGAGAAGATCTTGACGTTGGGGAAGGAGGCGGCGATTTCGAGGGTTTTGTCGGTGGACCCGGAGTCCAGGACGATGACCTCGTCGGCGAAGCGTACGCTGTTGAGGGTTCGTGCGAGATTGGCTTCTTCGTCTCGGGTGATGATGGCGACAGAGAGTGGCGTTTGCATTTTTTAGTCCCCCTCCCCCCGCAGAGAGGGCAGTAGCGGTGGTTTTGTTCCTGACAGGCTGGTAGCAGATGCGGCAGCGCTGGGAGCAGGTGGAAACACCCAGTGGGGATAGATTACGGGCAAATGTGCCGGAATGGGATAAAAATTACACGGTTTGGGTAACTTTTGTGCAGTTTTGGGACTGGAGCTGGTGACTTTGGGATGGAATCGGGAGGGCTATGGGAGGGAGATGGTGGGATCGCTGAGATGCTCCTGGAGGAGGCGCTGGGTGAGGGGCTTGAGGGGCTCACCAGTTTTGGCGAGGATGAAGGCGAGGGCTTCCGGGGACCACTCCAGCTTGTAGCTGGTGGCCTGAGCGGAGATCCAGATTTGTCGGATGGGGGTGTTGGGGGTGATGACGAACTTGCTGGAGCCATCCTCGAAGATGATGTTCATGACGCCATTGTTGTCTTCGAACTCGAAGGTTCCGTAGGTGGCTTCGGCGGCGATGAGGGACTGCTTGAGGGCTTCGAGGGCCGCGTCGGATTCGCGGCGGAAGGTGGCTTCGTCGATCATGACTTTAGTGTAGCGGAGTTGGGTTGGCAGGTGGATCGGGGATACCCCCCCACCCCGTCACAATTGGTGCAAAGTCTTCGAAGGAAAGGAGATGAGGGTGGACTTGAGTTGGCTTAGGCGGGTGTTGAGGGGTGAGGTGACGGGATGAGGCGGCGGCGGGGGATGACGTTTGTCAAGGGGGCTATGTGGGCCATCCCCCGGCTGCCTGGTTAGAAGGGAATGTCGTCGTCGGTGATGCCGGTGTCGTAGTCGGGCTGGGCGGCCGGGGTGGCGGCGTAGCTGGCGGTGTTGGACTTGGCGTAGGAGGTGGTGCTACCGGCCTCGCTGCGGCCTGCGCCACCGCCGAGGAGGGTGAGTTCATTGACGAGGATCTCGGTGCGGTATTTCTTTTGACCGGACTCCTTGTCGTCCCAGGAGCGGGTCTGGATTTTGCCTTCGATGTAGAGCTGAGTGCCTTTTTTGACGTAGTCGCGGACGATCTCTGCGGTGCGGTTGAAGGCGACGAGATTGTGCCACTCGGTCTTGTCGGCCCAGTTTCCCTGAGCGTCTTTTTGACGGTCTGCGGTGGCGAGGGTGAAGCTGGCTACTTGTGTTCCGCCTGCGGTTGCGCGGATCTCGGGGTCTTTGCCGACGTTGCCGAGGAGGAGGACTTTATTGACGCCTTTTGCCATGGGGATGCTCCAGTTTTTGCTACGGGTTTTGAAGGTTGAGGATAGCAGAAGATGGGTTGTGGGGTGTTTGGGGCTGGGTTGGGAAGGGCGGGTTCTGCGCTTTGTGAAGGATGAGAAGTAGCTAAGCAAGTACAACGGCAAAGACAAGGGCAACAGCAGATCCTCCGCTTCGCGAAGGATGACAACTAACAAAGCAAAAGTAAGGGCAAGGGCAAAGGGCAAGGACGAAGGCGGCGGCTTGGGGTTTTTACATTCCCACACATCCCGCGATGGTGCTGCGGTATGTATGGGGCACCCGGGCTTTAGTGACGGATAGGAGTCAGGGCATTGGTGACGGATGGGTAGCCGGGCTTTGACGAGGTTTGGTTTGGGGCTTTGGGGAAGAGGGGAATTAGTGGTTCGGGGAGATTTGCGTTGTGGTGGCGGTTGTTCAAGATTTGGAGGAGTGCTCGCGGCGGAGGTCGCCGATAACTTTTAGGATGGCGAGGCTGAGGGTGAGGAATCCGGTGGGGAGGCAGCCCATGGCGATCATGAGGGCCAGCCAGCCGTAGTTGGTGTGGGGACCCTGACGGCCAACTCCGCCCAGGATGGTGAGCATGAGCAGGGAGGCGAGGATTCCGGTGCCGAAGATGGCGATGCCGGTGCGGAGGAGGGTTCGGGTGTCTTGCTGAAGGGCTGGCATCGGGAAGTGCGAGGAACCTCGGGTGCTGGTGTCTTGCTGGGTGGAGGCTGCTGGGTGTTAGCTCGACGCCGTTGGTGGAGGACGTGGAGCCAGGAGGCGTTAGCGGAGTGTGGCTTGCATGATGTAGACGATGACTCCGGTGATGGAGACGTAGAGCCAGATGGGGAAGGTGTAGCGGGCGAGTTTCTTGTGGGTGGGGAAGCGGCCGGTGAGGGAGAGGAAGAAGGTGATGAGGATCATGGGCAGGGCGATGATGGAGAGCAGGACGTGGGAGAGGAGGAGCTTCCAGTAGAAGGGCCACCAGGGGCTGAGGCGGTCGAAGTGGGTTTCGCCGTGGAGGGTGTAGTTGGTGAGGTAGGAGACGAGGAAGATGGAAGAGAAGAAGAAGGCGAGGACCATGAAGGCCCGGTGGAGCTTCATGCGGCGGTCTTTGATGAGCCGGAAGCCTTCGAGCAGGGCGAAGGCCGCGAAGGCGTTGAGGAAGGCATTGAGGAGGGGCAGGGAGTGGAGGTGGGTACCGGCGACGTCGACGGGGGCGTGGAAGTAGACGAGGTAGCAGATGAGAGCGCTGGCGGCTGCGGAGGCGGCGATGATGCCGAGGATGACGCGGGGAGGCGTACGGAGGGTGTTGACCGGGGGGAGAGGCTTGAGAAGCGGGCTGCTGAGGGGATCTTTCATCATAGGCGAAGGGGTTAGAAGAGCAGGCGTCCTTTGGCGTCGAGCATCATGGCGGCGAGGAGAAGTGGCAAGTAAATGATTGAGGCGCGGAGGAGGTCGCGGGCGTATTGGCGGGAGAGTTCCGAGTCGGGATTGCGCGTGATGCGGGCGAAGCGGATGGTGTAGACGAGGTAGCCGAGGCCGAGGATGGCGGCTGCGACAGCGTAGAGTGTTCCGGTGGTATGGAGCGCGGCTGGCCAGAGGCTGACGGGGATCATAAGTATGGCGTAAAAGAGGGCCTGGGCGACGGTGGAGCGTGCGGCCCAGGTGATGTTGGGGAGGGTGGCGGTGAGGCGGATGCTGGCGCGGGCGTAGTCGTGGCGGTGCATCCAGCCGATGGCCATGAAGTGGGGGAACTGCCAGACGAAGAGGATGGCGAAGAGGGCGACTCCTGGCCACTCGATGAGGCCGCGGGCGGCGGTCCAGCCGATGAGGGGTGGGAGTGCTCCGGGGAAGGCTCCCACGAAGGTGTTGACGGTGGTGACGTGCTTGAGCGGGGTGTAGATGGAGACGTAGGCGATGGCGGTGAGGAGGGTGAGGGTCCCGGTGAGGAGGTTGGTGGTGTAGGCGAGGAAGAGTGAGCCGAGGATGATGGCGGCGAAGCCTACGATGAGGCCATGGGCGAGGGAGATTCTGCCGGTAGCCATGGGGCGATTGAAGGTGCGGCGCATGAGGCTGTCGGGGCGGCGCTCGAGAGCCTGGTTGAGTGCGCTGGCACCTCCTGAGACGATGGCGATGCCGAGGAGGGTGTAGACGAGTCCGGGCTGGAAGGGGCTGATACCGCTGCGGAGTGAGCCGAGATAGAAGCCTGCGGCGGTGGTGATGACGATCATGAGGGTGACGCGGACTTTGAAGAGGGTGGCGTAGTCGGCGAGGAGGGAGGGCGTGACGGCAGTGGTGGCAGTCACGGCGGTGGCTGGCGCGAGGAGGGGATCGGTTGTCGCGGAAGTGGCCACAGAATTAGTTTAGCGCGATTGTGGGGATTGGCTGGAGGAATTGGAGGGGGATGCGGGGTTTGGGAGGACTTCGAGGAGGAGATGGTCGCCGTCGCGGAGGACGAGGGAGTGGGGAGAGGTAATGGTGGTGTCGGGCAGGGTGGATTGAATGGCGGCACCGTCCTCGAATCCGTAGAGGCCGTGTGCGGTGGTGGAGAAGACGCCCATGGCGCGGGGGATGGCCGCGTTTCCGGTGGCGTTTGGGGGAGGGTCGGCGTAGACGCCGGAGTAGTCGGCAAAGCCTACGCGGTGGGAGGTGGCGTTGAAGACGGGGCCGACCCATCCGGAGCGGTAGACCTCGTCCTGACCGATTTGCTGAGTGGTCCAACTGGCGGGGTTGGAGTTGCCGCGGTCGGTGGCTCCGTTGGCGGGGAGGCGGGTGTCGTCGACCTGGGTGAAGTTGGCGATGGCGAGGATGCGGGCGGTGATGGGGACGGTCTGATTTTTATAGCGGAGGGTGGTGAAGCGGAGGGTGAGGGAGGCGGGCTGGGCGGTGCGGGGGTCAGCGGGGTTGGAGGCGATGACGGTGCCGAGGACGCGCGCTCCGTGGTGGAGGTAAAGGTGGTTGGCGAGTGGGATGCGCTGGGTGGTGGTGGCGGTGATGGGGGTCCCGGGTTTGGTGGAGCCGGCGTGGAGCGCATGGCTGATCTGGATGGGGAGGGTTAGGCCGGGAGGGATGGGGGTAAGGGTGGTGGCGGGGGAGAGTTTCTGGTGCTGCTGAGCATGAAGCGGGAGGCATGCGAGGACGAGGAGGAGAAGAAGGAGGCTGGGGCTGGGTTTGCGGCAGGGAGGGAGGATAGTAGACAGCATGGCGTTGGTCCTCTGGGAGTAAGACGTTTGGCAGGTGGGTTTGGGTGGTGGGGTTCAGGGTTTGGGGCGGAGGTGGGTGAGGAGGGATTTGGCGGTGGGATGGTGATTGAGGAGGTCCTGGGGGGTGAGCCAGGCACGGCGGAGTTGGGTGATGCCGAAGCGCATTATGTCGAGGTCTTCGGTGGAGTGGGCGTCGGTGTTGACGACGATCTTGCAGCCGAGTTGTTTGGCGAGGCGGAGGTTGAGGTCGTTGAGGTCGGCGCGGGCGGGGTGGGCGTTGTGCTCGACGGCTACGCCTAGCTGGGCGGCGCGGCGGAGGACGGTGTCGAGGTTGATGGCGAAGGGCTCGCGTTTGAGGACGAGGCGTCCGGTGGGGTGGCCGAGGATGCGGACGTGGGGGTTCTCTATGGCGCGGAGGACGCGGTCGGTCATCTCCTGCAGGGGCTGGTTGAAGTGGGAGTGGACGCTGGCGATGACGATGTCCATCTGGGCGAGGGTGGAGTCGTCGAGGTCGAGGGAGCCGTCGGCGAGGATGTCGACTTCGATGCCGGGGAGGATGCGGAATTTGCCGTCGTGCTGCTGCTGGAACTCGGCGTCGACTTCGCGGATGCGCTGGATGTGGGCGAGGGCGCGGCGGTCGTCGAGGCCGTTGGTCATGGCAAGGGCTTTGGAGTGGTCGGTGATGGCGATGTAGTGGAGGCCGCGGTCGAGGGCGGCCTGGGCCATCTGGCGGATGGTGTCGCGTCCGTCGGTGGCGTCGGTGTGCATGTGGAGGTCGCCGCGGATGTCTTTGAGGGTGATGAGGTGGGGGAGTGAGTGAGATTCTGCGGCTTCGATCTCGCCGGAGTTTTCGCGGAGTTCGGGGGGGATGTAGTCGAGGCCGAGGGCGTTGTAGATATCCTCCTCGGATTTGGCGGCGACGATGGAGTTGTCGTCGAGGCGGGCGAGGGCGTATTCGCTGAGGGTGAGGCCTTGCTTGAGGGCGCGCTGGCGAAGGGCTACGCTGTGCATTTTGGAGCCGGTGAAGTACTGAAGCGCGGCACCGTAGCTGGCGCGGGGGAGGAGGCGGACGTCGACCTGGAGGTTGTTTTCGAGGGTAAAGGCGACTTTGTTCTGGCCTTTGGCGAGGAGTTTGTGGATAAGGGGAAGGGTGGCGACGTGCTCGACGGCGGCGGCGACGATGGCGGGTTCGCAGGCGGGGCCGGTGACGAGGAGGTCGAGGTCGCCGACGGTGTCGCGGCCACGGCGGAGGGAGCCGGCGGGGGTGACCTGATCGATGCCGGGGAATGCGTGGATGAGGGCGGAGATTTTGGCGGCGTATTCGGCGGCGAGGTCGATGCGGAAGCGGGAGGAGTTGCTGCGGTAGTCCTGGATACCTTTGAGGAGTTTGTCGGTGAATTTTTTACCGAGTCGGGGGAGGTCGTCGAGGTGGCCGACTTTGGCGGCGGCTTCGAGGGAGTCGATGTCGGTGACACCGAGGGCGGACCAGACTAGGGCTACGGTTTTGGGGCCCATTCCGGGGAGGTTGAGGAGTTCGAGGAGGGTGGGGGAGTATTTTGCGAGGAGTTCGGCCCGGATGGGCATGGTGCCGGTGGTGACGAGATCGACGACGTTGGTAGCCATGCCTTTGCCGATGCCGGGGATAGCGAGGAGGGCCTTTGGGTCGTGGACGAGGGTTTCGAGTTGGGTGGTTTGCTGCTGGATGGCTTCGGCGGCGCGGTGGTAGGAGCGGATGCGGAAGGGGTCAGCGGCATCGATCTCGAGGAGCGAGGCGGTTTCTTCGAGGAGTCGGGCGATGGTGAGGTTGTCCATAAAAGAGAGAAGAGCCAGCAGTCGAGGTGGAAGCATCGACTACTGACTCAGTATGCAACGTGCGGGGCTGCGATGCACGTGTGGGGATTGAGCGAAGGTGCTGCGCCGGGTTATAGCGCTTCTTTGATGCGGGCGACCTGATCGGCCTGGGGGCCTTTGGTGCCCTGGATGACGTCGAATTCTACCTCGTCACCTTCTTTGAGGCTTTTGTAGCCTTCCAACTGGATGGAGGAGTAGTGGACGAAGACATCCGCACCGTCCTCTCGGCCTAAGAAGCCGTAGCCTTTTGCGTTGTTGAACCACTTGACTGTGCCTTTGTACTGGGACATGTTTCCTTTTTCCTCCTGCTGGCTTACTCCAGGTCATGGTGGTGACATGGATTCGTAGTAAGTGTGAGAGGAGGGGTGGGGGTTGGGGTTGCCTGAGCAGAGCGGGAGTGGAGGAAAAGAGTTGAATGTGTTGACAGGGCTGTAGTTGCGGCTACAGCCCGCGGCTGGTTTTCTGGGGGCGTCCGGTTGGGGTTAGAGGCGTCCTGCGCGGCGGGCTGCGTCGTAGAGGGAGATGCCGATGATGGTTTTGCCGTCGTGGATCTTGTTTGCGGCGATGAGGGCAAGGACTTTGGAGAGGGGCAGGCGGATGATATCGATCTGTTCGTCATCCTCTGGCTGTGCTGCTCCGATACGGATGTCGCGGGCGAGGTAGATCTGCATCCATTCGCCGAGGAAGCCGGGGCTGGCGAAGTATTTGGTGAGGAGGGTCCATTTTTTGGCGCGGTATCCGGTCTCTTCGATCATCTCGCGGCGGGCGGCGGCGAGGGTGGCTTCGCCGGGTTCGACACGTCCGGCGGGGAGTTCGATGAGGTATTGTCCGGCGGCGTGGCGGTACTGACGTTCGAGGATGATGATGGGGTCGGAGGGATTGCCGGTCTCGGGGGATTCGTCTACGGCGAGGATGACGACGGAGCCGTTGTGGCGGATGATGTCGCGGGTGTTGCGGTGGCCGTTGGGCTCGATAACCTCGTCGGTGAAGACGGAAAAGACCTTGCCCTGGTAGGCGAGTTTGGAGGAGAGGAGTTGGGCTTTGGTGGAGGAGGGCCTTTTTGCGGGGGCTTTGGTTGCGGGTTTGGTTGCGGCGCGAGCTTTGGTGGGGGCTTTTGTTTTGGGCTTGGAGGGGGCGGATTTGTTGGTGGGAGCGGCCATATCGCTACGGTATCATCCTGCATCGCAGGTGATGCGGTGGGCATCCTATGGGATGTATCGGTAGAGTAAAGGAGTTGGTTTGGACGATCTGCTGGCGCAGAGGATGCGTGTGGGGATTGGTCTGGGCTGGCGGGGATGCAGCTATTTTGAAGGGTTATCGATGAACGTGGAGTGTTACCCGATTACGGTGCTGCCGCATGTGTCGCAGCTTTATCGCGACTATCTGGCTATGGGCGAGAGTGCGGCGGATGCTGCGGTGCGGCGTTGGTATGGGGCGGAGCCGTTTGGCGGGAGCTGGATGCATGCCGGGGTGTTGCCTGTGGATGCGGGACGGCTGGCGGATGCGTTGGAGCGGCAGAGTGTGGAGTTTGGTGCGGGTGCTGCGGCGATGGCGAATATTGCGAAGCTGCGGGCGGGTGCGCGGGCGGTGGTCACGGGACAGCAGGTGGGGCTGCTGGGTGGGCCGCTGCTGACGTTGCTGAAGGCGGCGACGGCTGTGGCACGGGCGAAGCAGGCAACGGTGGCAACCGGGGTGGAGCATGTGCCGGTGTTCTGGCTGGCGACGGAGGATCATGACCTGGCGGAGGTGGACCAGGTTTCGCTGCTGGGGAAGACGCGTGTCGAGACGCTGCGGGCAGGGCTGACGTTGGATGCGGCGGTGCCGGTGGGTGGCGTGGCGATCGGGCCGGAGATAGAGGCGGTATTGGCGCAGGCGGAGGAGTTGCTGGGGTATGCGCCGGTGTGCGAGTTGCTGCGGGAGTGTTATGCGGCGCGGTCGGGATATAGTCCGACGCTGGGTGGGGCGTTTGCGCGTTTGATGGCGCGGGTGTTTGCGGCGCAGGGGTTGATTGTGATGGATGCGGGGGGGCGGGAGTTCCACGCGTTGGGGGCGGGAACGCTGCGGTATGCGATCGAACATGCGGATGAACTGGATGCGGCGCTGCTGGTGCGGACGCAGGAGTTGGTAGAGGCTGGGTATCATGCGCAGGTGCTGGTGACGGCGGGGCATAGTTTGCTGTTTCTGCTGGATGGGCAGACGGCTGAACGGGCGGCGCTGCGGCGGCTGGCGGAGGGTGAGTGGAAGGCGGCGGGTAAGACGTATACGACGGCTGATTTGCTGGGAAT
This sequence comes from Acidobacteriota bacterium, assembly GCA_021780315.1. GTDB lineage: Bacteria > Acidobacteriota > Terriglobia > Terriglobales > Acidobacteriaceae > Edaphobacter. The sequence continues at coordinate 184,014 of JAJXYY010000047.1, read as the reverse complement.
TCTAGAGGCTGCGCCGGAACGGATCAGTCCGAATGCGTTGTTGCGGCCAGTGTTTCAGGACACGATTTTGCCGACGGCTGCGTATATTGGCGGGCCGGCGGAGGTGGCTTATTTTGCGCAGAGCGCGGTGGTGTATGAGGCGGTGCTGGGGCGGGTGACGGCGGTGTTGCCGCGGCTGAGCGCGACGCTGGTGGAGCCGGCGATGGCGACGGTGATGCGTCGGCATGAGGTGAGTCTGCCGGATGCGATGACGTCAGCAGAGGCGCTGGCTCTGCGGCTGGGTGCGCGGGCGATGCCGATCGAAGGAAAGCGCAAGCTGGCGGCGGTGGGCAAGGCGATGGACGCGGAGTTGACGGCGCTGACGGAGTATATGGCGGCGATGGATGCGAGCCTGGGGCGGTCGGCGGAGGTTTCGGGGAGCAAGATGCGGTACCAGATGAATCGGCTGCGGCGGATGGCGGCGACGTTTGAGGTGCAGAAGGAGGCCAGCCTGCGAAAACATGCAGAGGCGTTGACGCTGCATTTATTTCCGGGGGGGCATCCGCAGGAGCGGGTGCTGGGCGGGGTATGGTTTCTGGCGCGGTATGGCGAGGGGCTGGTGGAGCGGATGGTGGAGGCGGCGGAGAATATTTGCCCGGGACATATGGCTTTGGAGCTGTGAACTGATAGCGGAGAGCCGCGGAAGTCTTAGAATGAATGGTGAGGTTTTTCCATGGGGATGAGTGACGAAGCGTTTGAGGTGATGTGTCCGGATTGTGGGGGGATGCTGAAGATTGATCCGGTGACGCGGGCGGTGATTGCGCATACGGCTGCTCCGAAGAAGAAGATGTTTGAGGATTTTGGCGAGGCGGCGCGGGCTCTGCGTGAGGCGGATGCGCGGCGGGACTCGATTTTTGCGCAGAGTGTGGATGCGCAGAGGAACAAGGACGATGTGCTGGCGAAGAAGTTTGCGGAGGCGGTGAAGAAGGCCAAGGAGAGTCCGCTGACGGAGAGGCCGTTGCGGGATTTTGATTTGGATTGAGGGTGGCACTTTGGGTGGGGTTTGGCTAATCGCGGTAGACTGAAGAGATGCCACCAATCTTAAATGCGCAGGGTTTGACCAAGGCTTTTGGCGCGACGCCTTTGTTTCGTGAGATCAGTTTTACCGTGAACGATGGGGACCGCATTGGGCTGATAGGGCCGAATGGGGCGGGGAAGAGTACGCTGCTGAAGGTGCTGGCGGGCGAGGAAGATGCGGACGCGGGGGATGTTGCGATTCGCAAGCGGGCGCGGGTGGGGTATGTGAAGCAGGAGTCGACGTTTGCGCCGGGTTTGACGGTGCGGGACGTGCTGGAGCAGGCGCTGATTTCGGCCAAGGTGGCCGAGGGTGAGCATGAGGGCCGGCTGCGGGAGACGAGCGGGCGGACGGGCTTTCCGGATATGACGGCGGAGGCGGCGAAGCTGAGCGGTGGCTGGCGGAAGCGGCTGGCGATTGCGGAGGCGGTGGTGACGCATCCGGATGTGCTGCTGCTGGATGAGCCGACGAACCATTTGGATCTGGCGGGGATTTCGTGGCTGGAGGAGTTGCTGAATGAGGCTGATTTCGCTTGTGTTCTGGTCAGTCACGATCGTTATTTTCTTGAGAATGTTACGACGTCGATAGTTGAGCTGAACCGTGTGTATGCGGATGGTTTGCTGCGGGTGCAGGGGACTTACTCGAAGTTTATCGAGGGTAAGCAGGCGTACATGGAGGCGCAGAGCAAGTTGCAGGATGCGCTGAAGAACCGCGTGAAGATTGAGGTGGACTGGCTGCGGCGGGGGCCGAAGGCGCGGAGTACGAAGGCCAAGGCGCGGATCGACAATGCGAATGATTTGATTGGGCAGTTGAAGGAGGTCAACGCGCGGGTGCAGACTTCGAGCGCGGGGATTGATTTTTCGGCGACGGACCGGCAGACGAAACGGCTGGTGGAGTTTGAAGATGTGAGTTGCGTGCTGGGCGACCGGAAGATTGTGGAAGGGTTGAATTTTCTGGTGACGAGCGGGATGCGCGTGGGGCTGGTGGGGCCGAATGGGAGCGGCAAGACGACGCTGCTGCGGCTGTTGACGGGAGAGTTGGAGCCGACGTCGGGGACGATTAAGAAGGCGGGTTCGCTGAAGACGGTTTACTTCAGCCAGACGCGGGAGTTGGAGGAGGGCGTGACGCTGCGGCGGGCGCTGGCTCCGGATTCGGACTCGGTGGTGTACCAGGGGCGGGTGGTGCATGTGGCGAGTTATGCGACGAAGTTTCTGTTTACGAGCGAGCAGCTGAATCAGCCGGTGGAGCGGCTGAGCGGCGGTGAGCGGGCGCGGGTGTTGATTGCGAAGCTGATGCTGGAGCCGGCGGATTTGCTGCTGCTGGATGAGCCGACGAACGATCTGGATATCGAGACGCTGGAGATTCTGGAAGAGAGTCTGTTGGAGTATACGGGTGCGCTGATATTAGTGACCCATGATCGTTACATGTTGGACCGGGTGTCGACGATTGTGCTGGGGCTGGATGGCAAGGGTGGGGCGGAGACGTTTGCGGACTATGGGCAGTGGGAGCAGTGGCGAGGGGTGAAGGTGGAGGAGTCGATTGTGCCAGGGCAGGCGGGTACGGCGGTGACTTCGGCGAGTGCGGCTGCGAGTGTTCCGGCGGCGGGCGGGAAGAAGAAGCTGTCGTACCTTGAGGCTCGGGAGTATGCGGGGATCGAGGCTGCGGTGGATGCGGCGGAGGAGCGTTTGCAGGCTGCTCGGGAGAAGATCGAAGAGCCGGAGGTGGCGGTGGATGCGGTGAAGCTGACGGCGGCGCTGGCAGAGATGGATGCGGCGCAGGAGGCGGCGGACAAGCTGTATGCGCGGTGGGCGGAGTTGACGGAGAAGGCTGGGTAGGGGCTGGGGGAGCCGTACGGCGGGGACAGGAGATCGGTTCGCTTTGCGAATGCCCACCTTAACCGCGATGGTACTGCGGTGAAGATGGGGCACCCGGGTTTTGGAAGCCGCGGTGCGGTATGCTGCTGGGACTATGAAAATTCTCTGTGTGGGTCTGGTGGCGGGTTTGGCGGCGGTGTCCGGGTTTGGGCAGGCGACGGTTGGGACTGCGGGTGTTGGAGCGGCGAGGCAGGTGTTGGTGCTGCGTGCGGCGCGGATGCTGGATGTGGCGGCGGGGACGGTGGTCTCGCCGGGTGAGGTGGTGGTGGCGGGGGAGCGGATTGTGTCGGTGGGTGCGGGGGGTGCTCGACCGGCCGGGGCGCGGGTGATCGACCTGGGAGATGTGACGTTGATGCCGGGGTTGATCGATGCGCATGTGCATCTGTTTCTGCATCCGGGGGCGGAGGATTTGCAGACGGTGCAGGAGAGTATTCCGGAGCGGACGCTGATTGCGGCGGATGCGGCGCGGCGGGACCTGATGGCGGGGTTTACGGCGGAGCGGGACATGGGGACCGAGGGAGCGCAGTCGGCGGACAGTGCGGTGCGGAATGCGATCGATTCGGGGTTGATTGTGGGGCCGCGGATGCGGGTGAGCGGCAATGCGGTGGATATCACGGGTGGGCATGAAGATGCGATAGGGTACAACCCGGAGCAGCGGGTGTTGTCGAATGCGACGTATGCGGACAGTGCGGCGGATCTGGTGCGGGTGATTCGGGAGCAGGTGAAGCTGGGCGCGGACTTTATCAAAGTGTACGAGACGGGGAAGGATACGCTGGTGGACGGGGAGTTCCATGCGCCGTACCAGTACACGGAGGCGGAGTTGGCTACGGCGGTGGCTGAGACGGCGCGGGTGGGGCGGGTGGTGGCGGTGCATTGCACGGGAGAGCCGGGAGCGGGGTATGCAGTGTCGGCGGGGGTGTCCTCGATCGATCATGCGTACCAGTTGAGCGAGGCGACGATGCGTACGATGCGGGAGAAACAGATCTATGCGGTGCCGACGTTTGCGATTGCAGAGTACTTTGCGGCGCATGCGGCTACTCCGGTGAAGGCGGAGTATGAGCGGGGGCTGCTGGCGCTGCATGTGGCGGAGTTCAAGAAGCAGATGGCGGCGGGGGTTCCGTTTGCGGTGGGGAGCGATGTAGGGCCGTTTCCGCATGGGACGCAGGCGCGGGAGATGGAGTTGATGGTGGAGTACGGGATGAAGCCAGCGGAGGCGCTGCGGGCGGATCTGTTGAACGGCGCGAAGTTGCTGGGGTGGGGCGGGCAGATTGGGGAGTTGAAGGCTGGGTACTATGCGGATGTGGTGGCGGTGCCGGGGAATCCGCTGGTGGATATTGGGGTGCTGCGGAAGGTTGAGTTTGTGATGAAGGGGGGAGAGGTGGTGAGACAGGGGGGAGGGGGTAGGGAGTAGGGGGTAGAAGGCTGGGCGTAGATTGAAGTGTTGACGTTGGCTGGGGGTAATTAGGAGCGGTTCGCTTTGCGAATGCCCAACTTAACCGCGATGATGCTGCGGTGAAGATGGGGCACCCAGGTGTTGTGATGATGGGTGGGCTTGGATTAGGGGGTGAAGGGCTCGTCGGCGGAGGGGCCGTAGAGGCCGGGGACGGGGATGTTGTTGAGGCGGAGGTAGACGCCTAGCTGGGCGCGGTGGTGGATGAGGTGGTTGAAGAACATGTTGCGGTAGGTTTTGGAGCGGGTGTCGTTGGAGATGATGTGTTCACCGAAGGAGAACTTCCAATGCTCGGCCAGGGCTGCTTCGGAGACGGCAGCGAGCGCGTGTCTGGCCTCGTTGAGGGACTGCTCGAAGGTGGTAAGGAGGATATCTCGGGTGCGGAAGGTCAGGTCGGGGTGAGGCAGGTTGTTGTTGGCGAGATCCATGGCGGGCGTGGTCATGATGTATTTAGCGAAGAGGGGGAGGGTGGCGACGTGCATGGCGAGTTTGCCCATGGCGAAGGATTTTTCGTGAGGCTTGTAGTTGGGGTTTTCTTCGGGGACTCGTTCGAGGGTGCGGCGGGTGTTGGCCATTTCGTGGTCAAAGTCTTCGAGGAGGATTTCCTTGATGGTCATGGGAGTTTCCTTTCGTTGAGCGGGGATAAGTAAAGGCGGGGTTTGGGTGGGGTGGGCTGCGGCACGTCGAGGGTGTTGGGCGTGCCGCAGCGGGTATTTAGATGCCGGTGATGTTGTAGCCGCAGTCGACGAAGGTGACTTCGCCGGTGATGCCGGAGGCGAGGTCGCTGGAGAGGAAGACAGCAGTGTTGCCGACCTCGACGGTTTCGACGTTGCGGTGGAGGGGGCCGCGCTGCTCGACGGCGTTGAGGATCTGGGTGAAGTCGGAGATGCCGCGTGCGGCGAGGGTTTTGATGGGGCCTGCGGAGATGGCGTTGACGCGGATGCCCTTGGTGCCGAGGTCAGCGGCGAGGTAGCGGACGGTGGCTTCGAGAGCGGCTTTGGCTACGCCCATGATGTTGTAGTTGGGGAAGACCTTGGTGGAGCCGTAGTAGGAGAGGGTGAGGATCGATCCACCGGGGGACATGAGGGGTTCTGCGGCGCGGGCGAGGGCGATGAGAGAGTATGCGCTGATGTCGTGGGCGACGCGGAAGTCTTCGCGGGCGGTCTGGAGGACGGTGTTCTTGATGTTGGGAGCGAAGCCGATGGAGTGGACGACGATGTCGAGTTTGCCGTAGGTGGCTTTGAGTTGGGCGAAGACGGAGTCGATTTCTTCGTCTTTGGCTACGTCACACTGGAAGATCTGGGCGTCGCGAAGCTCTGGGATGAGGGCTTCGGCTTCCTGCTTGAGGCGTTCGCTCTGGTAGCAGATGGCGAGTCTTGCTCCGGCTTCGGAGAGCTTTTGGGCGATTGCCCAGGCGATACTGCGCTTGTTGGCGAGGCCGAAGACGACGGCTACTTTTCCGGTGAGGTCGATCATAGGTACGTGGGGGCTCCTGTAGTTCAGTCGAAGGTTAGGATAGCAGCGGTGAGGGGGGTTGTGCTGGTGGGGGTGGCGGGAGGGGTGGTGTGGGAGGGTTTTCGGGCGAGCGGATAGCAGCGAGGGGAGGCGGTGGCGGGGCGGGGGCTCAGCTGGCGAGGAGGGTGGATTCGCTGGTGTTGGACTGGATGTGTTGTTGGTGGAGGAGGACACGACGGCAGTTGCGACCGGCGTCTTTGGCGTTGTAGAGCGCCTGGTCGGCGCGGGCGAGGAGTTCGGCGGCGGTCTCCGCGGGTACGGCTTCGGTGATGCCGATGCTGATGGTGAGGAGGAGGTCGATACCGGGGAGGGATGCGGCGCGGACCTGCTGGTCGATACGGTCGGCGACGGTGATGGCGTCGTGGCAGGCGGTGTGGGGGAGGATGAGGAGGAACTCGTCTCCGCCGAAGCGGCCGAGGATGTCGTAGGCACGGAGGCGGGTGGAGATGGCCTGGACGACGGTGAGGAGTGCTGCGTCTCCGGCGGCGTGGCCGGAGCGATCGTTGATGGCCTTGAAGTTGTCGATGTCGATGAGGGCGATGGAGAGGCTTTGAGTGGAACGATCGAGGCGTTTGAGTTCGATGGCGAGTTTGTGTTCGATGCCGCGTCGGTTGAGGGTGCCGGAGAGTGCGTCGAGGTGGGACTGGTGTTCGCTGGTGATGAGGAGGTCTTTGGAGAGCATCATGAGGAGGAAGATGCCCATGATGCAGACGAAGACGAGATCGAGAAAGAGTGTGAGGGTCTGGACGGAGTCGTGCGCCATGAGGTTGTAGGGCGCACCGTAGACGAGGGTCAGAACGACACGCATAAGGCCGATGGCGGTGTAGAGGGAGAGATAGACGGCAAAGCGGAGGCGGAAGGGTTTGCCGGAGGCGGTACGAAAGAGCGGGATGACGGCGAGGATGCGAGGGACGCAGAGGAAGAGCCCGACCAAGAAGATGCGGGGGACGATGCGGTTGTCGATCAGGGTGAAGTAGGTGAGGGGGAGGGAGGTGAGGGCCAGGGCTATCCAGAGGGGATAGATGGGTTGCGGAATGCGGAGAAACTCTCTAACGCCGCGATAAAAGAAGATATAGGCGGCGATGATGAGGAGATTGGCGACGACGATGGAGAGGAAATCGGGGATGGTGCCGCGGGCGGTGAGGAGGATGCAGCCGAGCAGGCCACAGACGTACTGGCATGTGAAGGAGGTCGGCCCGGGGAGTTGGGGGTAGGTTCGCTTCATGCCGAGGAAGGCAAAGGAGAAGACGGCCAACTGGAGGATTTGGCAAGCGAGGACGGTTCGATTGTCGACCCACGGAAGCAGATGCATAACTGACCTTGTAACGGATTGTAAACAGGCGGGTTGGCCTGCGCTCCGCCACTTTTGTGTTAGTGACTTTGGCTATTTCCGGGGTCGGGGGGGGCTGACGATTATGCGAGGGTGAGCCAGTCGTATTGCTCCTGGGTGATGGGGACTACGGAGAGACGGAACTGGCGGAACATGATGGAGTCGTGGAAGACGGCGGCGGCGCGGATGTCGGCGAGGGATTTTTCTCGCTTGAGGCGCTTGACGGGCTGGATGCGGACGACGGGGCTTTTGGGGTCGGAGGGGTCTACGGAGACGACTTTGGCGGTGCCGATGGCGGCTTTGCCGATGTTGGAGTGGTAGATGACGAGCTTTTCGCCTTTGGTCATGCCGCGGAGGTAGAGCAGGGCCTGGTTGTTGGCGATGCCGTCCCAGGTGGTTTCGCCGTCACGGAGGAGGTCGTCGTAGGAGTATTTGTTGGGTTCGGTTTTAAGCAGAAAGGGCATAGCTACAGGGTAATGGCTGATGGGCGCAGGGGATAGGGGTGGAGGTGCGGGGAGGGTGACGATTTCGATTCGATGGGTGTGACAGGGAGATTTTGTTCAGCCGCCGAGGTCGATGAGGTGGACCTGAGTGAGAGGCTGACCGAGGAAGTGGGAGCCGAGTTGTTGGAATTTTTCTACGGAGTCGGTGGCGTAGAAGGTGCAGATGGGGGTGATGCTGGTGGGCTGGGGCGTGGCTTGAGCTACGGTCTGGGCTACTGTTTGTGCGGTGGCTTCGGCGGAGTCGATGATGGTCATGGGGTGGTGGAGGGACTGGAGGGTGGATTCGATGAGGGGTTTGAGGAGAGGGTAGTGGGTGCAGCCGAGGAGGAGGGTGGTGGCGTGGGGGGCAGCGGCGAGGGCCTCGGTGAGGTAGATGCGGAGGACTTCGGCGGTGACGGCGGATTTGCGAGGCTCGTGGGTGGTGTCGGGGACTGGGTTGGGGAGCCAGCCTTCTTCGACGAGGGGGACCAGCAGGGGGCAGGCTTTTTCTGTGGTGTTGAGGCCGAGGGCGGTGAGGGCCTGGGTGTAGGCGTGGGATTGGACGGTGGCTGCGGTGGCGAGGACGAGGATACTGCTGTCTGGCTGGGGGTTCCTGCTGAGGGTGGCGGCGGTGTGGGCGGCCTGGGCACCGGGTTGGATGACTCCGATGACAGGGATGGGGAGGGCGGCGCGGATGTCATCGAGAGCGAGTGCGGTGGCGGTGTTGCAGGCGATGACGAGGAGGTCGGCGCCTTGCTGGTGAAGGAAGCGGGCGCTGGAGACGGCGTAGCGGGCGATGGTTTCGCGGGATTTGGAGCCGTAGGGGAGGCGTGCGGTGTCGCCGAGGTAGATGTATCGGGCGGCGGGGATAAGGGGGAGCAGAGCGCGGAGGACGGTGAGGCCGCCGAAGCCTGAATCGAAGACGCCAATGGTGAGGGGCTGGGAGGGAGTGGTCACGGCTGGGAGCTTTCTGGGGTATTTGGTTGTGGGGTGGAGGATTGGAGGTTGTGAAGTTCGGGTGGGTTGGGTTGGTAGGTTGTGTCGGTAGGGGTGTAGGTGCGGAGAAGATCGGCGTGGCCGGCAATGGTTTCGCGGGGTTGGCCGTCGACGAGGAAGCGGACCTGGGTGATGCGGGGGAAGGCGGCGTGGAGGGTTCCTAGGATGGATTGGAGAGTGAGGTCTTCGACCTCTACGCCGGAGGGGTGGTGGGTGAGGAAGGCTGAGTTGAGGTTGATGACGGCGAGTTGGTTGAGGGCGGAAGCGGTGGGGTTGGTGGGAGCGTCGAGAAGGAAAACATCGTCGATGGAGGGTCCGCTTTGGAGGGGGTGGGCGGAGTTGGGGAGGGTGTACTCGGCGAGGAGGCGGTCGAGGAGGGTGCGGGCGCGGAGGGTGGGGTCGGCGGGGAGCGCGAGTTGGCGCTGGGTAGGAGTGATGGAGCCGTCGGCATCGGCGGCGAGGTAGAGGGTGACGTCTTCGGTGGAGGAAGAGGGTGCCTGGATGGGCGTGGTGTCTGCGAGGGCGGTGAGTTTTTTGTGGGCCTGCTGGCAGCCGTGGATGAGGAAGAGCGTCATAAGGAGGCTGCTGCCGAGGAGGAGCCAGAAGAGGATGCGCTGGTAGCGTGGGATCATCGGGCGGCTCCGTTTTGGGCGGGCGTGGGATTGGCGGGTTTGGTGGTGGGGGTGGTTGGTTTTCTGGGGGCTTTAGGTGTGGCTTTGGCTGGGGATGCGGGACCGGGGCCAGGTTCGGGGTGGGAGCGGAAGGCGGTCAGGGCGGTTGCGACTGATTGAGCGATGCGCTGCTGGTAGCCGGGATCTGAGGCTGGAATGGGATCGTCGGCGGAGTTGGGGTCGGGGCTGGGAAGCGGGGCGACTTCGAGGGTGAGGGCGGGGCAGGTGAGGTTGTCGATGGGGCGAACGGAGGTTCGGCCGAGGAGAGTGGGGAGTTTGGCGTTGATGAGGGTGACGCCTAGCTGGTTGGCGAGGAGGAGGCTTTGGGGGAGGTAGTGGGCCTGAGCGGTGTCCCAGGGGATGACGGCGGGGGTGTCGGCATCTTGCGCGGGGGGCAGGGTGGAGGTGGCGAGGTGGATGCCGGAGCCGCTGGTGGTGGCGTGCAGGACGATGCAGGCGAGGGCGTGGGCGTGGTTGGCGACGCTGGCGCGCTGATCGGTGGGCAGGAGTGCGGTGGGGTCGTCGTCGCGGGTGGTGAGGACGGTGAAGCCGCTGGCGGTGAGGGTGGTGCGGAGGCGCGCCGAGAGGGCGAGGGTGACGTTTTTTTCCTGAAGGTCATCGGTGAGTTGGGAGCCGAGATCGGGGCCGCCGTGTGCGGGGTCGAGGACGATGATGGCGCGTGGGGGGGTTGGTCTGGTCTGGGTATGGAGGGGCGAGCAGGCGAGTGCGCCGAGTGCGAGGGCACCCAGCGTGAGGGCGATGCGGGAGGGGTTATGGTGTGCTGGGTTCGAAGTCACGGTGGGCTGATTGGATTGTACCGAGGGATGAGCCTAGTAGGCCTGGGCCTGATCGAGGGGGAGGCGGATTTGGAAGCATGTGGCGCCTGGTCTGGACTGGAGGGTGGTAAAGCCAGAGTGTTTGGAGACGATGCGCTGGACGGTGTCGAGTCCTAGTCCCAAGCCCTTCCCGGGAGCTTTGGTGGTGAAGAAGGGCTCGAAGACGCGGGACTGGAGTGCTGGGGCGATACCGGGGCCGTTGTCCCAGAATTCAACGAAGGCCATCTGGCTGCTGAGGCGGGTGGAGAGGCGCAGTGTGGGGGCATCGTTGGGAGTGGAGGCCAGGGCGTCTATGGCGTTTTCGATGAGGGCGGTCCAGACCTGGTTGAGTTCGCTGCCGTAGGCGCCGACGGGAGGGAGTGCGGGGTCGAAGTCGAGCTCGACGTTGATCTTGTTGAGGCGGGACTTAAACATGGCGAGGGTGTTTTCGATGGACTGGGCGATATCGACATCCTGGATGGGCGCCTGGTCCATGTAGGAGTAGTCCTTGATGGCGGAGATGAGGTCGAAGATGCGAACGGTGGAGTCGAGGACGGTTTCGGCCATGCGTTCGACACGGAGCGAGCTGGCGACGGTGGCGAGGGCTACGGGAAGGACGGTGGGGGAGACGGTGGTGGCGAGGTCGTCGAGCAGCGCGAGATTGAGGCGGGTTTCGGCGAGGGAGGGTGCGATGGACCAGGGCTCGGGGATGTGGTGGGCTTCGAGCCAGCGGAGGAGTGCGTCTTCGCGGTCGGTGACGGCGAGTGGGCTCTCTGGGGTAAGGGGGAGGCTGGAGTAGTCGGCCATGCGGCTGCGTGCGTTTTCGACCCAGGCGCTGTATTTTTGTGACTCTTCCGAGGAGAGGCAGAGGCCGCCGAGGCGGTATTTTTGCTGGCCGTAGTTGCGTAGTTCGCCGAAGAGGGAGGCGGCGGAGCGCTGGGCGGCGGAGGCGGGGTTGTTGAGTTCGTGGGAGAGATTGGCGGCGAGTTTGCCGAGGGCGGAGAGTTTTTCTGCTTGCTGCTCCATGCGGGTGACCTCGCGTACGCGGTCGAGGAGGATGGAGACGCAGCGCTGGGTCATGGAGGGGATGGCGCTGAGCATGGCGGGGAAGTGGTCCTGATGGACGGTAAGGGCCCAAGCGGGGCCAACGGTGAAGCCGTCACCGCCCCAGTTTTTCATGCGGGAGAAGGGGAGTTTTCCGGTCATTTGTCCGGCTCGTCCGATGAAGAGGCGGGAGGGTGCGGAGCGGCGGCGCCGGACCTGGACTTCGCCGCTGAGGATGATGTACATGCGGTCGCAGGGGCCGCCTTCGAGAAAGATCAGCGATCCGTCGTTGCCGATAAGTTCGGAGCCGTGAGTGGCGAGCCAGGCGTACTCGTCGTGGGTGAGGCCCTCAAGCGCCGGAATGGTGCGGAGGGCCTCGATGATGCGTGGGATGGCGGATGGTCTGGCTGGTTCAGAGACGAGGAGCTGGGAAGCCTCTGGGGTGTCAAGAGGGAAGGTAGATTCGGAGAGGTAGTTAGTTGGGGTGGCGATCACGCACCTCCTGCTGCCGCATGGGCATGCTGTCGATTAGTGTAGTCAACTTCTCCATTGTGACAGGAGTTGGTGAGCGGAGTTTTACACCACCGTCTTTGCCGAGGAGGATGGCGGTGAAAACGGCGGGTTGAATGTGATAACGGCTGCGGAGACGGATTGGTTCGGCTGGAGAAATAGAGATAGAGTTGGGCTGATTCTCAGCCGGGAATCTGGGGTTGAACACGATGGGAATGATGATTAGATCGCGCTCGGAGATTTCGGATGCATGATTTTCGAGGAGCTGCTGCTGGGCGGTGAAGCGGGGATCGGAGGTGGTGGGGGTGAAGAGGAGCAGGATGCGGTAGGTTCCGCGAAGTGAGTCGAACTGGGATTGAGCGGGTGTGCTGCGCGGCAGGAGTGCGAGGAGAAGCAGCAGGTGGGGCAGTCTGCGTGTCATGCGGGGATGGTAGCAGGGGTGGCGGGGGATTTGAAGATTTCCTAAGGCGTTGGGGTGGTGAGGATGCGGGAGGTGACGTGGGTTTTGACGAAGTCGCGGTTTTCTGCGCTGATGGTGATCTCGCGGCTGAAGAAGAAGAGGACTTTGAGTTTGAACTCGGTGCCGAAGCTGACGGGGAACCAGACTCCGTCGGGTTGGGGGGCGTAGATGACGGTAAAGCCGAGGCCGGGGAGGCTGGTGCCGAGCAGGGTACGGACGGCGAAGGGGAGCTTGCGGGCCATGGTGGTGCGGACGACGACGGGCTGGTAGGCGGTGGTGTCGATGTAGGCGTCGCCTTTCCAGGTGATGTCGTTTTTATCTTTGGGCCCGAAGGTGATGTGGAAGGTGTCGCGGCCGTTGATGCGCTGGTGTCCGGCGAGTTGGAACTGGTAGTTGGCTTGGGTTTTTGAGGTGAGGGGGAAGAGGTCGGAGGCGAGGCCGTCTTTTGAGTCGGAGTCCGGAGTTGTGCCGGAGTCGGTGAGGCTGGAGCGCATGCTTTCGACGAGGTTGCGGTCGGTGTCTCCGTCACCGACTTCGATATGGATGGAGTCGTGATCGGATGTCTCGTTGGTGGGGCTACCGTCTTTGTTGGTGGGGAGTTGGTGGTAGGTGAGGTACTGGTGTTTCTGGAGGAGGCGTCCGTCGAGGTGGAGGAGTTGCTGGTGGGAGCCGTGTTCGGTGGGGGTGACGCGGGAGTCGGTGATCTCTTCGCAGCGGAGGGTTCGGCCTTTGCGGGAGGCGACGCGGGCGTGCTGGAGGTAGACGTAGTGGAGGCGCTCGGAGTCGGAGTGGTCCTGGTTGGCGACGACGCGGGCCATGATGGTTGCGGCAGAGGGATCAGGTGGGTAGGGGGCTGGCGGTTGCTGGGCGAGGGCGGTGGAGGCGAGGAGCAGCGTGGTCACGGTGGTGAGGAGTGGGCGCACGGGGAGTGATACGGATGCGGTGTGGTGGAGGTTCCGTGTGGCGGGCTTATTCGGCGGGGGAGAGCATCTCTTGCGGGAGGTGGCCGCTGGTGGAGGCACCGGCGTTGGGGGCGAGGCCGAGGGCGTCAAAGACGGGCGCGAGGGCGAGGGCCGCGATGCAGAGGAAGGCGACGTGGAAGTCACGGAGTTGGGGGCTGGTGGCAGAGTGTCCGTAGGCGTGGGCGACGAGCCGGAGGGTGACGGCACCGACGGCAACGCCCATGCCCATGCTGAGCTGCATGACGGCGGAGAGGAAGCCGTTGGCGCGAGACATGCGTTCAGGCGGGATTTCGGTGTAGGCGAGGGTGGTCATGCAAGTGAACTCCAGCGAACGGAGTGCGCCGTGGAGGAAGAGGACACCCATGATGAGTGCGGCGGGGGTGGTGGGGTTGAGGGTAGCGCAGAGAGCGATGGAGCCGACGGTGAGGACTCCGTTGATGATGAGGATGCGGCGAAAGCCGAAGCGGCGGAGCGCAGGGATGACGATGGACTTCATGGAGAGGTCGCCGGCGAAGAGAGCGAGGAGATAGATGCCGGAGGTGAAGGCGTTGAGACCGAAGGCCTCCTGAAACATGAGTGGGAGTAGGAAGGGAAGCACGCCGACGGCGATGCGAAAGAAGCTGGCTCCGTAGACGGAGAGGGAGTAGGACTTGAGTTGGAGGGACTGGATATCGATGAGGGAGGTGGTGGGGTTGCGGCGGGCGATGGCGATGGCGATGGCTCCGCTGAGGAGGCTGACCGCGAGGATGAGGGCGGGCTGCTGCCAGTGGATGTCCTGACTGCCGAGTTTTTCGAATGCGAAGACGATGCCGGTGGAGGCGAAGCCGGCGAAGAAGAAGGTGAGCCAGTCGAAGGGGTGCTGCTCGCCGGTGCGGGTGTTTTCGACCCAGAGGATGGTAAGGATGAGGGCGGTGATGCCAAGGGGTACGTTAAGGAAGAAGATCCAGTGCCAGGAGAAGTAGGTGGTGATGAAGCCGCCGAGCGGTGGGCCTAGGACGAGGGCGGTGAGGCCGGGCCAGGTGATGTAGGCGATGGCCTGGGTGAGCCGGTCTTTGGGGGTGGAGCGGAGAACGATGAGTCGGCCTACGGGGACCATCATGGCTCCGCCGATGCCCTGGAGGATGCGAGTGAGGGTGAACTGGGTGAGGGTGTGGGAGAGTCCGCAGAGGAGCGAGGCGATGGTGAAGGTGGCGATGGCCGAGGCGAAGACGGAGCGTGCGCCGAAGCGGTCTGCGACCCAGCCGCTGATGGGAATGAAGACCGCCAGGGTGAGCAGATAGGCGGTCATGCCGATGTTGAGGCGGACGGAACCGATGTGGAAGCTGCGCGCCATCTGGGGGAGAGCGGTGGCGATGATGGTGCCGTCAAGGTTCTCCATGAAGAAGGCCGAGGCGATGAGACCGGTGACGTAGATGGAGGAACGGGGGTGCTGCATAGGCTTTATTTTATGAGGTGATGCTGAGGTGGGGAGTATTGGCGTGGGGAGTGCGTGTGGTTGGTGTAGTGCGCGAATACCCCATCCTTTGCGATGAGACTGCAAAGGATGGGGTATTCGGTGTGGTAGTGGCTAGGCCTTGACTACGGCGCCGTCGACGACTTTGACGGGGTCGAGGAAGGGCATGGACTTGCGGAGTTCGGCGCCTACGGACTCGATCTGGTGGGCTGCTTCCTGCTTGCGGATGCGTGCGAACTCGTGGCGTCCGGTCTCGTTCTCTTCGATGAATTTTTTGGCGAAGGTTCCGTCCTGGATGTCGTTGAGCAGGCCCTTCATGGCCTTTTTGACCTCGTCGGTTACGATGCGTGGGCCGGCAACGTAGTCGCCCCACTCGGCGGTGTCGGAGATGGAGTGGCGCATGTAGGCGAGGCCGCCGCGGTACATGAGGTCGACGATGAGCTTGAGCTCGTGGAGGACTTCGAAGTAGGCGAGTTCGGGCTGGTAGCCTGCTTCGACGAGGGTCTCGAAGCCTGCCTTGACGAGGGCGGAGGTGCCACCGCAGAGGACGGCCTGTTCGCCGAAGAGGTCGGTTTCGGTCTCTTCGGTGAAGGTGGTTTCGAGGACTCCGCCGCGGGTGCAGCCGATGCCTTTGGCGTAGGCGAGGGCGAGGGCGAGGGCGTGGCCGGAGGCGTCTTGCTCGACGGCAACGAGTCCGGGTACACCGCCGCCTTCGGTGAAGACCTCACGGACGCGGTGGCCGGGGCCTTTTGGTGCGACGAGCGAGACATCGACGAAGGCGGGGGGCTGGATGGTGCGGAAGCGGATGTTGAAGCCGTGGGCGAACATGAGGGTCTGGCCTGGGCGCAGGTAGGGCTCGATGTCGGCGTGGTAGACCTTGGCGGCGGTCTGGTCGGGGGTGAGGTTCATGATGACGTCGGCCCATTTGGAGACTTCGGCGACAGTATCAACGACGAGGCCGGCTTTGCGGGCGCGCTCGGCGTTGGGGGAGCCGGTGCGGAGGCCTACGCGTACGTCGACTCCGGAGTCCTTGAGGTTGAGGGCGTGGGCGTGGCCCTGGGAGCCGTAGCCGATGATGGCGACTTTCTTTGCCTGGATGAGGGAGAGGTCTGCGTCTGCGTCGTGGTATGCCTTAGCCATGGTGTTGTACGTTCCTTTAGTGATGATGTTACGTGAAAGTTGAGTAGAGGCTGAACAGCGATTTGCATCGCTGGGTGGAGACGAGAGACTAGGTTTCGTCTTCTCGGTCTTCCTCTGGGTGGACTTCGGGAAACTCGTTGGGGAGAATGTCTGCGGCGGGTTGGGAGTTCCAGTCGGTGGGACTGTTGACCTGGGAGCCGGAACCGTTGGTGGTGCCGAGGGCTTTGAGGACTCGGCTGGTGTGGTGGCCGCGGCGCATGGCCATGCGGCCGGTGCGGGAGACTTCGAGGATAGTGTAGCCGGACTCAGTGATGACCTGGATGAGGCCTTCGATCTTGCTGGAGCTGCCGGTCATTTCGAGCATGATGGACTCGGGAGCGAGGTCGACGACGCGGGCGCGGAAGACGTTGGCCAGCTCGAAGATCTGCGAGCGGGAGCTTTGGCCCAGAGGGTGTGCGGGGCCAGCGGCGACCTTGATGAGGCAAAGCTCGCGGATGACGGCTTCGGAGCGGCCGACTTCGTCGATATCGACGGTGATTTCTAGTTTGTAGAGCGAGGCCTTGATGCGGTGGGCGGCGGACTCAGGGGCCTCGCAGACGATGGTCATGCGGGAGACGTCGGGACGCTCTGACTCGCCTACGGTGAGGGAGACGATGTTGATGTTGAGGCGGCGGAAGAGCGAGGCGACGCGGGTGAGGACGCCGGGTTTGTCAGAGACTAGGGCTACGAAGGTATGGAGCATGGGAGACCTTTCAGTTCGGGTTCTCGTCGGAGTGCGGCAGTGAGCTGGCTGGCGGTGCAGGGTAGGTGGGGATGAACTTTTTGGGGATTTCGAAGAGAGTTAGGACGCCGGGGCGCGGGCGTGGCTTGGCCTCGCTGCAGAGGTTTCCGGTTGTGATGCCGGTGCGGAGGATGTCTGCGATGGAGTAGTTGGTGTAGAGCTCGGTGCGAGGGCGGCAGTCGGCGTACATGTTGGCGAGGATGCGGATGATGGTGGCGGTGCCGGTTTGGACGAGGATGATGCCGGATTTGTTGGTGGCCATGGCGACGGAGCCGATCTGGTCCGTGCGGAGGGCTACGTTGAGGTGTTCGTCGGTGATGGGGCGGTTGGTTTTGGCGTTGATGACGCGGATGCGGAGGTGTTGGGCGTGCGCTGCGTAGCCCATGACGTTGCACACGAGGGCAAGAACAACTGCGGCGATGAGGACGCATTGCTTGCGTTGTGCGAGGGCTACGAAGGTGTGCAGCATGGAAATCCTTTCGGGTCCGACGGAAGGTTTAGCAGCGGCGACTTGGGGCTTTGCCCCAGGCTAGGGTAGAGCGGGCCTTCAGCCCTTTAAAGCTCGGCGCGGTTGAGTGCAGCATCGCTACTCGTCCTCCGCGGTTTCGAGGAGGGGGTCGTGGGTTGGGCGGCGGACCATCTCGTGGAGGGCCGCGCCGGGGGCGATCATGGGGTAGACACCGTCTTCTTTTTCAACCTGGAAGTTGATGAGGAAGGGCTTGCCTGAGGTGCGGGATTTTGTAACGGTGGGGGTTACATCCTTGCGCTGGCTGACGTTGGCTCCGGCGATGCCGTGGGCGGCGGCGAGGGCTACGAAGTTGGGGCTGAGGATGGGGGAGGCGGAGTAGTTCTTGTCGTAGAAGGCCTCCTGCCACTGGCGGACCATGCCGAGGAAGCCGTTGTTGATGACGGCGATGTTGATGGCGTAGCCCTCTTGCACGATGGTGGAGAGTTCTGCGGCGGTCATCTGGAAGCCTCCGTCGCCGGCGATGACCCAGACGTCCTTTTCGGGGCAGGCGGCTTTGGCTCCGATAGCGGCTGGGAGGGCGAAGCCCATGGTGCCGAGGCCGCCGGAGGTGATGAGGGAGCGGGGGGTGTCGTGCTTGAAGTACTGGGCCTCCCACATCTGGTGCTGGCCTACGTCGGTGACGATGATGGTCTGGGCGAGGCGTCCGGCGGCTTTGGCTTCGCGCCAGATGTCGTTGATGACGTGGGCGGCGTAGAGGTGGCCGTTGTCGGGGAGGTTGATGATGTCGCGGACGGCGGCGGTGCCCTTCATGGCGTTGACCTGATCGATCCATGCGGTGTCGCTGTGGGGGGCGAGGTTGGGGAGCATCTGGTCGAGGGTTTTGCGTAGGTCGCCGATGAGGGCGACGTCGACCTTGACGTTTTTGTTGATCTCGGAGGGGTCGATGTCGATGTGGATTTTTTTGGCGTTGGGGGCGTAGTGGGCCAGGTTTCCGGTGACGCGGTCGTCGAAGCGCATACCGAAGGCGAGGAGGAGGTCGGCCTGCTGGATGGCGTGGTTGACCCAGGACTCGCCGTGCATGCCCATCATGCCGAGGGAGAGGGGGTGGTGGGTGGGGAAGGCTCCGAGGCCGAGGAGAGTGCTGGCGACCGGGATCTGGCGGCGTTCGGCGAAGGCTATGACCTGGTCGCGGGCACCGGACTCGACGATGCCGTGGCCGGCGAGGATGAGGGGACGCTGGGCTTGCTGAATGAGTTCGATGGCCTGATCGATGCTGCCGGCGGTGGTGCGGAGCATGGGGTGGGGACGGTAGGCGGGAGGCGCGGCGGCGTCGAAGTCGAAGGCGGCGGTGGCTTGCTGGGCGTCCTTGGTGATGTCGACGAGGACGGGGCCGGGGCGGCCGGAGGAGGCGATCTGGAAGGCGAGGCGGACAGTGGGGGCGATGTCTTCGGCGCGAGTGACGAGGAAGTTGTGCTTGGTGATGGGGAGGGTGATGCCGGTGATGTCGACTTCCTGGAAGGCGTCGGAGCCGAGGACCTTGGAGGAGACCTGTCCGGTGATGGCGACCATGGGGATGGAGTCGAGCATGGCGGTGGCGATGCCCGTGACCAAGTTTGTCGCACCCGGCCCGGAGGTGGCCATGCAGACGCCGACCTGTCCGGAGGCGCGGGCGTAGCCGTCGGCCATGTGGGACGCGCCTTGCTCGTGGCGGACGAGGACGTGGTGGATGGGGAACTTGCGGAGGGCGTCGTAGATGGGGAGGATGGCTCCGCCGGGGTAGCCGAAGACGGTGGTGACGCCCTCGCCTACTAGGGTGGCCCAGAGGATTTCGGAACCGGTGAGTTGGGGGTTTGCGTTTTTGTTTGACATGGTGGGTACCTCTTACGAGTTCTGTTTAGTCGAGTTGCGTGCGACGGTCACGGAGCGCGAAGCATCGTTTGACGCGTACATGAAGATCGCAATGAGTGCGAAATATGCCGCAGTGAAGCCAAGGCGGAACAGAATTGATGCTCCCGGAAGAATGAACGAAGTGCTGAAAATCCATGCGATCGGAATCAGCGTGAGGAGACCGAGACAACACGTGGCAACCGTCAACGCGATACTACTTCGGCTACGTACTTTCGAATTGGCCGGCGTGGACAAGAGAGCATACCTCGGGGGCTAAAGCCCGGTTTTGTGCTGAGGTTGAGTGCCCGGGCTAAAGCCCGGGCCTACCTCAGGAGCAACGGCAAAAGCAACGGCAAGTGCAAAAGCGAGAAGCAGATCCTCCGCTGCGCGAAGGATGACAACTAAAAAACAACTGCAACTGCAAGGGCAAAAACAACAGCAAATGCTAGAAGCAGGTCCTCCGCTGCGCGAAGGATGACAACTAAAAAACAGGGACAGGTAATCGATTCAAATTTCAAGGGGGATGGTTGCGTTCCCCCCTTGGGCTAGGTGGTGACGGCTCCTTCGCTGGCGGAGGAGACGGTATTGGCGTATTTGGCGAAGACTCCGCGCTTGTAGCGGGGGGCGGGGGCTTTGAAGTTGGCTAGGCGTTTGGCGATCTCTTCGGCTGGGACTTCGAGGCGGAGTTCGCGGTTGGGGATGTCGAAGGTGATGGTGTCGCCTTCTTGGACGGCGGCGATGGGGCCTCCGAGGTAGGCTTCGGGGGCTACGTGGCCGGCCATGAGGCCGCGGGTTG
This sequence comes from Acidobacteriota bacterium, assembly GCA_021780315.1. Classification (GTDB taxonomy): domain Bacteria; phylum Acidobacteriota; class Terriglobia; order Terriglobales; family Acidobacteriaceae; genus Edaphobacter. The sequence continues at coordinate 164,325 of JAJXYY010000047.1, read as the reverse complement.
CGCCGCTAAAGCGGCCGTCGGTGAGGAGGGCTACGGAGTCGGAGAGTTCGGGGATGCCTTTGACGGCGGCGGTGACGGCGAGCATCTCGCGCATGCCGGGGCCTCCGCGGGGGCCTTCGTAGCGGATGACGAGGACGTCGCCGGGGTTGATCTTGCCGGCTTCGACGGCGGCGTGGCAGGTGTCCTCGTTCTCGAAGACGCGGGCGGTGCCGGTGTGGTGGATGCGTTCGTGTCCGGCGACCTTGATGACGGCGCCTTCTGGGGCGAGGTTGCCCTTCATGATGACGAGGCCGCCGGTGGGCTTGAGGGGGTTGTCCCAGGTGCGGATGACGGGCTGGTTGGGGGTTTCGACGGCGAGAGCGGCTTCTTCGGCGATGGTCTTGCCGGAGACGGTGATGCTGTCGCCGGTGATGAGACCTTTTTCGAGGAGGCGCTGGGCGAGGACGCGGGAGCCTCCGGCGGCCTGGTAGTCGCTGGCGACGTACTTGCCGCCGGGGGAGAGGTCGCAGATGAAGGGGGTGCGCTCGCTGATGCGGTCGAAGATGGCCATCTCTGAACCGGGCTCTGAGCTTTCGGGATTGAGCTTGATGCCCATCTCGTTGGCGATGGCGATGAGGTGGAGGACGGCGTTGGTGCTGCCACCGGAGGCGCAGACGGCGGTGATGGCGTTCTCGATAGCTTGGCGGGTGAGGATCTTGCTGGGGCGGAGGTCGTGGCGGCAGAGGTCCAGGATCATGCGGCCTGCTGCGCGGCTGGCTTCAGCTTTGTGGGGATCCATGGCGGGGACGCCGGTGAGGTTGAAGGGAGAGATGCCGAGGAACTCGCCAGCCATGGCCATGGTGTTGGCGGTGAACTGGCCGCCGCAGGCACCGGGGCCGGGACAGGCAGCGGCTTCGAGGGCTTCGAGTTGGGCGTCGTTGATCTTGCCAGCGGCGTGGGAGCCCATGCCTTCGAAGACGTTGAGGATGGTGATGTCTTTGGAGGAGCCGTCGGGCTGCTTGAGGTGGCCGGGGGCGATGGAGCCGCCGTAGAGCATGATGCCGGGGATGTCGAGGCGAGCCATGGCCATGATGGTGCCGGGCATGTTCTTGTCGCAGCCGGCGATGCAGACGATGCCGTCGAAGAGGTTGCCGCGGGCGACGAGTTCGATGGAGTCGGCGATGACTTCGCGGGAGATGAGGGAGGCTTTCATGCCTTCGGTACCCATGGTGATGCCGTCGGAGATGGTGACGGTGTTGAACTCCATGGGGGTGCCGCCTGCGTCGCGGATGCCCTGCTTGACGGCAGCGGCTACGTCGCGGAGATGGAAGTTGCAGGGGCCGATCTCGGTCCAGGTATTGGCTACGCCGATGATGGGCTTGTGCAGGTCTTCCTTGGAGAAGCCTACGCCGCGGAGGTAGGAGCGGGCAGCGGCGCGGTTGGGGCCTTCGGTGAGGGGGATGGAGTATTTTTTGGGATTGATTTCGTTGCTCACTTGAATCTCCGGACTGTGGCACTTCGGTTGAAAAGGTCTGAGCGGTGGTGGTGATTGAGAAGCCTGCGGGCCTTCGTTGTGCTCAGGGTGATGGTGAAAAACAAATAACTGCAAGGGCAAAAACAACAGCAAATGCGAGAAGCAGGTCCTCCGCTGCGCGAAGGATGACAACTAAAAAGCAACTGCAACTGCAACTGCAACTGCAAGGGCAATGGCAAAGACAACGGCAAAAGCTAGAAGCAGGTCCTCCGCTTCGCGAAGGATGACAACTAAAGAAGTGAAACGACAACTAAAAAGCGTGACGACAACTAAAACTGAGACGACAGCTAAAAAGTGAACTAGGAGGCGATGGGTCTTGGTGTGAGCCAGAATTCCTTGTCGTGTCTGGTTTCGTAGGCGTCGAGTTCGGCTTGGTGACGCAGGGTGAGGCCGATATCGTCGAGACCGTTGAGGAGACAGTATTTGCGGAAGGGATCGATCTCGAACGTAGCGTTGAAGCCCTGGTCGTCAGTGACGGTTTGGGCTTCGAGGTTGATGGTGATCTGGTGGGCGGGGTTGGTGGCGCTGCGGTGGGAGAGGAGGTTGACGTCGGTCTCGGGTAGGCGGACGAGGATCATGCCGTTTTTGCCGGCGTTGGAGAAGAAGATATCGGCGAAGCTGGGGGCGATGACGGCGAGGAAGCCGAAGTCGGCGAGGGCCCAGGCGGCGTGCTCGCGGGAGGAGCCGCAGCCGAAGTTTTTACCGGCGATGAGGATTTTAGCTCCGGCGTAGGCGGGGTTGTTGAGGACGAAGTCGGGATTGGGCTGTCCGGCGGCTGGGCCTTCCTGGATGCGGCGCCAGTCGAAGAAGAGGAACTCGCCGTAGCCGGTACGCTCGATGCGTTTGAGGAACTGCTTGGGGATGATCTGATCGGTATCAATGTTGGAGATATCGAGCGGTGCTGCAGTGGAGGTGAGGGTGTTGATGGGTTTCATGATGGCTCCGGAAGCTGATTAGTCGATGATTTGCCGGTTGAGTTCGGTGCGCCACTCGGCGGGGTTGGGGTTCGAATTGGGATTGACTAGATAGACCTCCCAAAGATCGGAAGCGGTGTTGTGGGCTTTGGTGTCGAGCCATGCCTGGAACTGGCCCCAGGCCTCCGGGAGGCCGGCGTAGTCGCCTTGAAAGACGGTACGGGCGACGGTCATGGCGGGCCAGATGCTGGGGAGAACCTGACCGGATGGTTCGATGGGCTGCGCGACGGGGAAGCATATCTCGAAGTCGAAGGTGTCTGTCGGTCTGCGGTGGTGGTGGGTGAACCACGGGCCGCTGGGGGAGATGTTCTGTGCGGTGAGCACGCTGAGGACCTGCTGAACGCCAGCACCCATTGATCTGCCGATGTACTCACGCGGCACGGTGAGGTGGAGGGTGGCGGTGTGTTGCTGGCTGGTCTGCGTGATGTAGGGCGTCGCGATCATTGGAATCTCGGGTGCGGACTACCGTGCGTGGTTGAACTTCCAGGTGCGGATGTCAGTGAAGTGGCCGGTGATGGCAGCGGCTGCGGCCATTTGCGGAGAGACGAGGTGAGTGCGGCCCCCGCGGCCCTGGCGGCCTTCGAAGTTGCGGTTGCTGGTGGAGGCGCACCGCTCGCCGGGTGCGAGGATGTCGGGGTTCATGCCGAGGCACATGCTGCAGCCGGGTTCGCGCCAGTCGAAGCCTGCGGATTTGAAGATCAGGTCGAGGCCTTCCTTTTCGGCCTGGGCTTTGACGTGTTGAGAGCCGGGGACGACCATGGCGCGGACGGTGGGGGCTACGTGATAGCCACGGATGACGGCGGCGGCTGCGCGGAGGTCTTCGATACGTCCGTTGGTGCAGGAGCCGAGGAAGACGCGGTCGATGGTGATGGCTTCGATGGGAGTGCCGGCCTTGAGGTCCATGTAGTCGAGAGCCCGCTCGAAGTTTTTCTGGTCGGCCTCGGAGGCATTGGGGTCTGGCAAAGGGACGGTGGCGTTGATGCCGGCGACCATGCCGGGAGAGGTTCCCCAGGAGACGGTGGGGGTGATGTCGGCTGCGTCGATGAGGAGTTCGCGGTCGAAGATTGCTCCTTCATCGGTTACAAGTTCGGACCATTGTGCTACGGCGATCTTCCAGTCGAGATCGACGGGGGAGAAGCGTCGTCCCTTGAGGTAGGCCATGGTGGTGGAGTCGGGAGCGATCATGCCGGCGCGAGCACCGGCTTCGATGCTCATGTTGCAGATGGTCATGCGACCTTCCATGGAGAGGGCGCGGATGGCTGATCCGGCGTATTCGATGACGTAGCCAGTGGCTCCGGCGGTACCAATCTGGCCGATGATGTGGAGGACGACGTCCTTGGCGGTGACTCCGGGGTGGATGGTGCCTTCGACGGCGATGCGGAAGGTTTTGGGCTTGTCCTGAGGGAGGGTCTGGGTGGCCATGACGTGCTCGACCTCGGAGGTGCCGATACCGAAAGCGAGTGCGCCGAAGGCACCGTGGGTGGAGGTGTGGGAGTCGCCGCAGACGATGGTCATGCCGGGTTTGGTGAGGCCGAGTTCTGGGCCGATGATGTGGACGATGCCCTGATTGGCATCCTGCACGTCGTAGAGTTCGACGCCGAAGTCTGCGCAGTTTTTGCGCAGGGCCTGAATTTGTTTGGAGGCGATCTGATCGACGATGTGGAGGCGGTCCTGCACGCTCGAGGTGGGGACGTTGTGGTCGACGGTGGCGACGGTGCGGTCGGGGCGGCGGAGTTTGCGGCTCGCCATGCGGAGGCCGTCGAAGGCCTGAGGGCTGGTGACCTCGTGGACGAGATGGAGATCGATGTAGAGGATGGAGGGCTCGCCTGCTGGTTCGGCGACGAGGTGCTGTTGCCAGACTTTTTCGAAGAGGGTGCGGGGTGTTTGGATGGTCATGATTTGGCCTTTGCTTCGGGTACGGGCTGGATACCGAGGGTTGCGGGTGTGACCTGATGCGGGGTTCCGTCAGGGTCTACGAGAATGGTGGCGGTGATGTTCTGCCGGGAGGTGCTGCCGGAGGAGGGTAGGGCGGTCCAGCGGGCGAGAGTGGCTTTGAGAGCTGTGGGGACCTCGGTCTCATCGATGGTGCGGTTGGTGAAGAGCCAGAGGGTGTAGTCGGCACCGGGCTGTCCGGGGACTTTGTTCTCTTTAGTCCAGTCGATGGCGGCGAATGCGATGAAGGGATTGTCGAGGCCGAGATCGATGAAGAGGAGGCCGCGCGAGGGGCAGAAGTCAGGGACGCATCCGGTGATAGAGAGGAAGCGGTTCTGGTCGAGGACGACCTGGCTGGGTACGCCGAGGAAGTCGATGACGGTATCGGCGAGGGACTGGTTCTGGTTCCAGAAGGTCTGGGGGGCGGTGAGATGGTCGCGAAGGAAGGGTTTGAAGCGAGAGTCGTGGAGGAGTTCTGCTTCGCGTCCGTCGGGCGCGGGGTTGGCGAAGGTTGCAAGCCAGGAGAGGTCTTCTTTCTGGACTGGCTTGGCATGATGCTGGGGGAAGTGAAACTGGGCGCGGCAGGTCGTCGTCAGGGTGAAGGCAAGAGCGGCGAGTTGGAGCGTGCGGCGCATGAAGAAGGAGGCATACCCTGGGGCTAAAGCCCGAATTGTTGGTTGCTGGATAGAAGCCAAGTTCTGAAGCCTTGGCGTACCTAGAAGCAACGGCGGATACAACGGCTAGTACTAAGGCAAGAACAACGGGAACGGCAACGACTTGCGACAGGTCCTCCGTTTCGTGGCGGAGGGCGCTGGTGGTTAGACTGCGTGCATGGATTGACGGCGGTCAATGGATTCGACGAGTGCCTGGTGGACTAGTTTGCCCATCTCGCGGGTGGTGATGGTCTGGGTGTTGCCTTTGGCGGCTGCCTGGGCGATGTCGGGGGTGCGGTATCCGGCGTCGAGTACCGAGTGGACGGCTTGCTCAATGGCGCGGGCATCGGCTTCGAGGTGGGCGGAGTGGCGGAGAACCATGGCTGCGGTGAGGATGGCGCCGAGGGGGTTGGCCTTGCCGGTGCCGGCGATGTCGGGTGCTGAGCCGTGTACGGGCTCGTAGAGGTTGACGGCTCCACCGATGGTTGCAGAGGGCAACATGCCGAGTGATCCGGTGATGACGCCGGCTTCGTCGGAGAGGATATCGCCGAAGAGGTTCTCGGTGAGGACGACATCGAAGTTGCGGGGGATGTTCATGAGGTGCATGGCCATGGAGTCAACGAGTTGGTGTTCGAGGGTGACGTCGGGGTAGTCCTGGGCGACTTCGGAGACGGCTGCGCGCCAGAGTTGTGAGACTTCGAGGACGTTGGCTTTGTCTACGCTGGTGACTTTCTTGCGGCGCTTGCTGGCGAGTTCGAAGGCGATGCGGGCGACACGGACAACCTCGGCCTTGGTATAGCGCATGGTGTTGATGGCTTCGTTGGTCTCGTGGTTCCACCAGCGGGGCTGGCCGAAGTAGAGGCCGCCGAGGAGTTCGCGGACGAAGAGGATGTCGACGTTTTGGGTGACTTCTGGGCGAAGGGGGGAGCTGGCGCTGAGGGCCTGAAAGGCGAGGGATGGGCGGAGATTGGCGAATCCGCCGAGGGCCTGACGGATTTGGAGTAGTCCGGCTTCGGGGCGCTTGTCGGGGGTGAGGGCGTTGAACTTGTTGTCGCCGACGGCACCGAGGAGGACGGCGTCGGAGTCGAGCGCTGCGTCGAGGGTGGCGGTGGGGAGCGGGGAGCCGGAGGCGGTGATGGCGACGCCGCCGATGAGGGCCTCGGTGAAGGTGAAGTCGTGGCCACCGAGTTCGGCTACGGCACGGAGGATCTTGGTGGCTTCGTGGGTGACTTCGGGGCCGATGCCGTCGCCGGCGAGGACTGCAATTTTGAGGCGCATGGAGGAAGTTTCCTGAGGGGCTATGGCCCTTGTTGTAGGTGGTTCTTGTGGCACGGAAGAAACTGTGCCCTGCTGCACGCTGTTGCTAGGAGATGGTTGCGACCGGGGCTGCCTTGGCGGGGTGTAGCAGGCCAAGCAGGTCCTGATCGTAGATGGATTTTTTGCGATCGGCGAGTTCAGTGAAGCGCGCGTAGACCTCGTCGAGTTGTTCGCGGGTGAGTGGGTGGCCGAGTTTTTCGAGGCGGTCGGCGAGGGCGCGGCGGCCGGAGTGTTTGCCGAGGACGAGGTTGGTGTGGCCGGCGCCTACGGACTCGGGGGTCATGATCTCGTAGGTGAGTGGGTTGGCCATCATGCCGTGCTGGTGGATTCCCGATTCGTGGGCGAAGGCGTTGGCTCCGACGACGGCCTTATTGGGGGAGCAGCCGAAGGAGATACATTCGGCGAGCATCTGGCTGGTGGGGTAGAGTTCCGTCATTTTGAGGTGATGGGTGTAGGGGAACTTGTCGCGGCGGACCATGAGCGCTGCGGCGATCTCTTCGAGTGCGGCGTTGCCGGCGCGTTCGCCGATGCCGTTGATGGTGCACTCGATCTGACGGGCTCCGCCCTGGACACCGGCGAGGGAGTTGGCGACGGCCATGCCGAGGTCGTTGTGGCAGTGTGTGGATAGGATGACCTGGTCGATGCCGGGAACGCTGGTTTTGACGAGACGGAAGAGTGCTTCGTATTCGGCTGGGGTGGTGTAGCCGACGGTGTCGGGGATGTTGATGGTGGTGGCTCCTGCCTGGACGGCTACGGTGATCATCTGGATGAGGAAGTCGTGGTCGGAGCGCGTACCGTCTTCAGTGGAGAACTCAATGTCGTCGACGAGGGAGCGGGCGAGGCGAACGGACTCGGCAGCCTGATCGAGTGCCTGCTGGCGGGTGATGCGGAGCTTGTACTCGAGGTGGAGATCAGAGGTGGCGAGGAAGACGTGGATACGGTTGCTGGGGGCGGGCGCGATGGCGCGAGCGGCGGCCTCGATATCCTCGCGTTTGCAGCGTGCGAGGGAGGCGATGCGGGTGCCGCGAACCTGTGAGGCGATGGCACGTACGGCGTTGAAGTCGCCTTCGGAGGCGATGGCAAAGCCGGCTTCGAGGACGTCGACGCCGAGGTTGCTGAGTTGGTGGGCCATGCGCAGCTTTTCGTCGAGGTGCATGGTGCATCCGGGGGACTGTTCGCCGTCGCGGAGGGTGGTGTCGAAGAAGACGATCTGGTCAGGAGCTGGCATAGGAACGGGTACTCGCGATCTGGACGTTATCATAACGCAGGCTTATGATGGCCGAAAGAACTATCATAAATTCTAATTGATGTATTCGGGAGCAGAGACTGTTTCCGAGTGGAGTGTGCGGTGGAACTGGTTCAGTTGGAGACGTTTCTGGCAGTAGCGGAAGAGCGGAGTTTTTCGCGGGCAGCGGCACGGCTACATCGTACTCAACCAGCGGTCAGTCAGGCAATCGGAAAGCTGGAGCAGGAGCTGGGTGAAGTGCTGTTTGAGCGTTCTTCGCGGGACGGGACGCTGACGGATGCGGGCGAGGTGCTGCGGGAGTATGCGCTGAAGTTGCTGAATCTGCGGAATGAGGCGACGGGCGCGCTGACGGAGCTTCGGGAGCTGCACCGGGGGCGGTTGAATCTGGCGGCTAACGAGTATACGTGTCTTTATTTGCTGCCTTTGCTGGATGAGTTTCGGCGACAGAATCCGCGGATCAAGCTGGCGGTGCAACGGGCTTTGGCGAGCCGGATCTCGGATGAGGTGTTGATGCACTCGGTGGAGATTGGGGTATTGTCGTTTCGTCCGGACGATACGCAGGTGAAGTCGGTGGTGGTGTACCGGGATGAGTTGGCGTTTGTGGTGAATCCACGGCATGCTCTGGCGCGGCAGGGAGAGGTTTCGATCCGGGAGTTGGGGGGGCAGAATTTCATTGCACATAATATTCCGTCGCCGCAGCGGCAGAAGGTGATTCAGACGTTCAAGCGGCACAAGACTCCGTTGCAGATGGGGGTGGAGTTACCGTCGCTGGAGGCGATCAAGCGGTTTGTGGCGATGGGAAACGGCGTGGCGCTGGTTCCGGGACTGACGGTGCGGACGGAGTTGGAGAGCGGGGCTTTGGTGCGGGTGCAGGTTCCGGAGTTACAGATGGAGCGGAAGCTGCGGCTGGTGCATCGGCGGCAGGCGAGTTTGTCGCATGCTGCGCTGGCATTTCTGAAGGTGGTGGAGGCGTATGCTGCGGTGCATGGTGATCCATATTGTTTTCAGGTGGAGCGGGGGCTGTAGGGAAGGGAATTGAGGGCGACGCGGAACTTATTGGGCTGGGGTACGTCTGTAATGGTGACGGACGGGCCGGACCGCAGGGGAATGGGTCGAGGCTGGTGGCAGCCGATCAGGAGGAGTTTGCAATGAAGATGCGTGAGACGATGGGCCGAACGGGATTGCGAGTTGGCGTGCTGGCGTTGTGCGCGACGGCGTGGAGCGGACTGGCTGTGCTGGGGCAGGACAGCTCTGCACCGGCTGGGACGACCCAGCAACAGGGTGGGGGACCACCGATGATGGGTCGGATGGGACCGGGAATGATGCAGGCGCGTCAACTGGAGATGATGACGAAGGAGTTGGATTTGACTCCGGAGCAGGTGTCGAAAGTAAAGGCTCTGCAGGCGGACACGATGGAGAAGATGGTTGCGCTGCGAGGTGATACGTCGGTCGCCGCAGCTGACCGTCAGGGCAAGATGATGGCGATTCGAACGGAGTCGCGGGAGAAGATGCGTGCGTTGCTGACGGACGAGCAGAAGATGAAGTTCGACGCGATGGAAGCGAAGATGCAGGCGCGCCGGCAGCAACGGATGGGGGATGGTGGTCCGCCTAGAGTACCGTCGCAGTCGCCCGCCGCACCGCCTCAGTAAAGGACTAATTATCCGGGGACTGATGAATTGCCGAGCAGGCCGGTGGGGAGGTAGCCTCCGGCCTGTTTTTGATCTGGCCGATGCCGATGTTGCCCGGTGCGGGTACAATAAACGGAAGCGACTGTAGCGTTCTGTACTTGTGGTGTGCCGGTGCCAGCCGAGGAAGGCTGGGGCACTATGTCCGCGGGACAGCGTCGAAGCAGTGGACGAGAGTTCTGGACGAATTTGAAGGGGTTTAGCGAAGAATGAAGAAGATGATGTTGTTGGGCGCGCTGATATTGTCGGCGGCCGCAGGTTACGGGCAGGAGAGCCGTCAGGATGTAAGTGCGAGCGCGATTGGGGTGTTTGGCCCGAATGTGACTGGTAACGCGGTTCACATGACTCAAAGTCCATTTCTTGGATTCCTGGGGAGCTATCGGTACATGCTGACTCCGCGCAGCGCCCTGGAGGTGAACTACACGTACACGCAGAACTCGATTGCCTATACGACGAGCTTCATCACCGGGAATATTCATACGCGCCAGCAGGAAGTGTCGGGTGCGTATGTCTACAGCCGGAACTACCGTCGCTACAGCCCGTTTGTTGAGGCCGGTATTGGCGGGATTATGTTTACGCCGATCCAGGACTACCAGTCGACGAGCTTTGACACGAAGCAGAGCACAAACATCGGTGCATTGTTGGGTGCTGGTGTTGCGTATGAACTGAGCCCGAGCTTTGATATTCGCGCGGAGTATCGCGCATTCATTGTGAAGTCTCCGAACTTCGGTATCAATAATTTCAAGACGGATCGGTATGAAGCGATTTCAATACCTGCAATCGGTATTGCGTATCACTTCTAAAGAGAAGTTGTGATTTGATGCCGTGCAAAGAGCCCCGGCAGTGTGCCGGGGCTCTTTTTGATTGGTACGATTCGTGATTTTGGGTTGCTGGTTGGACTAGCGGAAGTGGTAGGCTGCGCCAATGGTGAAGACGGTTGGGGTGAGGCCGTTGGGGGGGAAGCTGAGCCAGTGCTGGTACTCGAAGTCTCCGCGTACGTTGAGGAAGCTGAACACGCGATAGTCAACCCCGGCGCCACCGACGAGCATGTTGTAGGCAAGGTTGGCAGTGGGTTGGTTGGGCGGGGCGGTGTTGTCGATGGGGGTGTATGGGAAGTTGAAGACACCGCGTCCGTACATGGCTTTGGCGTAGGGACTGAAACGACCATATCTGCGGAAGTATCGACCACCAAGCTGGTAGGTTTTCTGGTAGACGGCGCTGGGACTGGGAGCGTGGATGTAGCGGAATTCTGCTTCGACACCGATGTGTGAGCGGAAGTCGAAATCCGCGTAGCCAGTGAATCCGTTGAAGCGCTGCGGGAGGTAGTCGGAGTTGCCATTGCTGAGGCCGGCGCCGATCTGGAGATCGCCGATACGGGATGCGGTGGGGGATGCCTGCGCGTGGGAGGCGACCGCTGCACCGAGCACGGCGAGTAGGATGAGAGCCTTCGTTAGCAAGAACATTCCCCTAAGAAAAAGTGAGGCAGGTGAAGCGCGGAAAGTGGATGGCCGCGGAAACTATCGGACGAGCCGCAGACTGCAGGCAGATAGTGCTGGACGCTATGGGAAAGAATACGCGACTCCGATGGTGGTGACATAGGGGCTGAGAGTATGGGGGGTGAAGCCGGGCCATTTTTGTAGTTCAAAGTCGATTGCACGTACGTTGAGAAAGCGTGTGACTCTGATATCGACGCCCCCTCCGAATGCATAGGCCATGTAGATTTCGGAGTAGTTGGGTGTTGGCGGTAGCTGGTAGCTGATACTACCCATGCCAAGGAGCACTTTGGCGTAGGGGGTAAAGATCGACCGAGTGGTGTACAGGCGTGGACCGACGAGGTAAGTGCTTTCTCCGATACCGGAGGGTTTGGTGAGGCCATAATGGACTTCACCTTCGACGCCGATGTGCCTTCTAAAGTCAAAGTCGGTGTAGATGGTGATTGCCTTGGGATTGAGTTGGCCATAGTCGGGAGAGATGATGCTGCCGCCGATGCCGAGCTGCAAGGTGCCTGATTTGGTGGCAGTGGGGACTGCCTGAGCGTGTGAGAAGACCGTGAGACCGAACACGCAAGTGAAGCAGCTGATGAGCCATTGCCGTTTCAACTTGAGTACCTCCTGAACCGATAAGCCGAATGCGAGTCGCCGAGAGCTTTGCCTGGCTGCGTTGAGGTTGCAGCGGACAGGATGGTGCTACTGTCCGCTGTGTTGCGAAGGCTAGTTCTGCGGTGGTGCTGGCTGGGGTGTTGCGGTTTGCTGCGGTGCTGCTGCAACGGGTGCTGCATTGGGGTCTGTGGTGGGTGCTGGAGCTGCGGCAGGAGCGGCTGCCTGATCTGCCGGTGCCTTATAGTAGCTGAGCTTGAGGTAAACGGGCTCGACCTCGAAGGGCATCTTGTCGGATGCGGAGAGGAGGGGCTCGAAGGATGAGTGCATGGTGATGACCTGATCTGTCCATGGGTCGTAGCGAAGGAAGCTGGAGAGTGGCATGGCTGCCTGCTGCTTGAGGTCCTTCATATCGAGCTTGGGACCTTTGGGCATAAGTGCAGCGAGCCAGAAGGTGGAGTCCGTATCGCTTTTGACGAGGCCATCGCCGAGGAGCGGCTCGTTGAGGGCTTTGAGTGCCTTGACTCGCTGCTGGAGTTGCTGGAGGTAGAGACCGAAGTACTGCTGACCGTCGGCAAGTTCCTTGGCGTTGAGCAGTTCGATGGCTTTCTTAGCTGCGGCCAGATTGTCGGCATCGGTGTGGTGCATGGGGATGCGATTGAATACTGCGTTGGTGGGGAAGAGCAGGCGATCGTTGAAGGCGAACTTGGTATCCAAGCGGTGAGCGAGGATGATGTGCGCGATCTGGAAGGCGAGAATGGCGTTGAGATTGCCCATCTGCTGTGCTCCATCCTGGGTGACGACGCCGGTGGTGTCGAGGAGGCTCTTGGAGATGAGGATGGTATTACCGATGGCGATGGACTCCAGCGGCTCCGTGAGCATGGTGCGGCAGCGGATGGGTCGGGAGAGCGTGATGTTGTTATAGGCGAGGATGTTTCCTGCGAGTGCTTCGAGGGTTTTGTCGAAGTCGCTGGGAGCGTCGATGAGGCCGGCCTGGAAGAGACGTTCGACCACGTTATCCTCAGCCTGCTGGACCCATGCGCGCTGGGCGCCGAGGGGGCTGACATCCTGAGCGTCGTTGGATACGTCGGTGGCTCCGACAACGTCCATGGAGGTGTTGGCGGCATCCGGTGGGGGAACCTTGAGCTGGTAGCCCCAGACGTGGTTGATGGCTTTGAACTTGAGGGTGCGGGAGACGCTCTTGGGATCGCTCTCCTCGACATAGAAGGAGGTGGGCAGCCAGAGGTCGGGCTGGATATTGGTGCGCCAGCTGTCGAAGTGGTAAAACTCTTTGTGATCGGCGTCGGAGCCGGAGAAGTCACCGTTGAAGCGGACTACGCTGCCGTTGTGGGTTTCGATCCAGATACGGCCGAAGAACCGTCCGTAGGAGCGGCGACCGTCGGCTGGGGTGACGTCGAAGACGGCGGTGGGGGTGTTTCCGAGAAAGTCGTTGCGGACGAAGCCGAACTTGTAGTGCTGGCGGTCAAAGCTGTTGGAGTCCATGAGGAGCATCTGGACGAACCCTGCCTCGTGGAAGGTGAGGTGAAGGCTGCCCCCGAGCCCGGTGAGGAACGAGGTGGAGTGTTTGAGGAAGCCAAGTTTGCCGTCGTTGGTGGTGCCTTTAGAGGTGGATTTATTGACCTCGTAGGTGGTGTCTCCGATGATCTTGCTGAACTCGACGCGACCGAGGAAGTGCTGGTCGGAGTCGGGGACCTGTCCGAGGACGGGGTCTGGACGCATGTTTTGGATGTAGGTTTCGACGATAGGAGCGCGATCCTTGACGGTCTTAATGACTTCCTTTTCGCGGAGGATGGCCTTGTCGATGAGGGCGTTCTGGGCAGCGGTAGGTTTACGCGCCGGGAGGACGTCTTCTTTGGTCTTCTTCTTGCCGATGTGCGGAAGGCCGATGGCGGCGCAGGCTGGAAGAGTGGTGGCTACGATGGCTGCCAACAGCAAACCGGCGGCGGACTGTTTCCGGAAGGTCATTTTTAGAGGCTCCTGAGGCGGCTGTCAAAACCACCCCTGTCTTGCTTTGATGCTATTTCAGAATGTACGGCGCGTGAAGTGGTGACTGGTGAACGTTGGATCAACCAGCGAGTTGGAAAGCGATGTTGACGACGCCCTCCCAGTCGATGGGACGACCGGAGGCATCGGTGGCGGGTTGGAAGCGGGTTCCCTGCACGGCACGGACTGCGGAGTCGTCGAGGCCGTGACCTAGCCCGCTGGTGACTCCGAGGACCTGAACGGCACCGGATGCGGAGACGCGGAGACGGACAGAAACGACGCCTTCGAGGTGTAGTTTGATGGCTTCGGCGGTGTACTCGGGGCGCGGCTTGAAGATGACTTTGGGGCCAGTGCGGACAGCGGTTGGGGCTGGACCGGATGGCTTGGGCATGGGGGGCGGGACGTTCTGGCCGAGGTTGACTGGCCCCGCGACTCGTCCTGGCGCGTTCATGGGTCCAGTGCCGTTGGTGACGCCCAGCTTGACGCCCTTGACGGCGTTGGCTGCGTTGTCGCGACCGTTCATGTTCTGGCTGCCGGCGGAGCCTGATCCGAGGTTGACGACTTTGGATGGCGCGCCCATTCCTGTGTTGGATGCGGGCATGCCTGCCATGCCGGCGCGGCCGAGGTTGATGGCCGAGGTTGCGGGGCGATTGGAGGGGGCGATGGGGTTGTTCTGCTGTCCGAGCGAGACTGCTGCCGGATGTGCTGAGTTGTTGACGACCGAGGCCGGCATGGCCTGGGCGAGGTTGACGACCTTGGGAGCCGGGGGTGGCTGCACGAGTTTGGGCGGGGCAGGGAGGACCACGGGCACGGGTTGGGTCATCTTGATCTGTGGGGGCTTGGGGACGTCGGGGAGCTTGACGTCGGGGAGTTTGATCTTGGGGGGCTCGACCTTGACGATGGGTGGCGTGGGGAGCTTGGGGATGATCTTCGGCTTGATGGGCTCGGGCTCGATTTTTTTGATGGGAATCGGCTCAACGAGGGTGGTGAGTTTGTGGCTGCGATCTACGGAGTGCTTGGCTGCGGCCCCGATGATAATGACGATGCAGGCAATGATGATGTTGAGGGAGATAGAGGTGAAGAGCGAAGCTTTGCTCTGGCTGCCGTCGTTGAGAACGCCGAAGTGTGCGAACTGCATGTTCTGCGGGGCGGGGTCTTCCGTGCGAAGCGGCTTAGCCATGATCATGAATCCTTCGATACCCCCTTCTATCGAGAAAGAGGTTGCGTATTATGCCGGAGCGGTGAGTGAAGCAGCATCCGCTACGGAGACAAGATAGACTCCGAAGGCAGTGTCCGGAGGGCAGTCAAAGAGAGCAGTGGTGGTACTACTCCACGTGATGCGAGGATGTCGTGACGAAGGACGCAAGGGAAATCGTCGCGACAGGTATATACAGAGAGACGTGCAGTAGAACGGTTCGGGTTGCGTAGATGTTTTGCATGAGAGAGTTAAAGCTGCTGTTCATGCCGGTCATGTTGAGCCTTACGGTACTGCAAATATGTTGCCGGATGGCTAAGTGATTGACACTCATACTTTTGTTGTAGGCAAGTTAAGTGCCAAGGAGAGAATCAGTGAAGGTACTAGTAACAGGTGGTGCAGGCTACATTGGCGGTACTGTGACACGGCTTCTGCTGGCTCGTGGCCATGCGGTAACGGTGTATGACAATCTTTGCCACAGCAAACGGGCAGCTGTGGCACAAGGGGCTGAATTTGTCCAAGGCGATCTGGCAGATGGGGTGTTGCTAACGAAGACGTTGACGGCTGACCGCTTCGATGGAGTGATGCATTTTGCGGCGCTGATTGAAGCCGGGGAGAGCATGCAGCGGCCGGAGATCTACTTCCGCAATAATACAGCTTCGACGCTGACTTTGCTTGAATCGATGCTGTCGACGGGGCATGACAAGCTGGTGTTCAGTTCGACGGCTGCGTGCTATGGAGAGCCTGAGACGACGCCGATTCTGGAAGACGCGAAGCTACAGCCTACGAACGCTTATGGCGAGAGCAAGCTGCTGGTGGAGCACATGCTTCGTTGGATGAATTCGCAGCATGGATTCAGGTATGCGAGTCTGCGTTATTTCAACGTTGCGGGTGCGATTGAAGGTTATGGCGAGGCGCATGAGCCGGAGTCGCATTTGATTCCGCTGATTCTGGATGTGGCGTTAGGACGGCGGAAGAGCATCAAGATTTTCGGGCGCGATTATCCGACCGCGGATGGCACCTGCATCCGGGACTACATCCATGTACAGGATCTGGCGGAGGCGCATTTACTGGCTCTGGGAGCATTGAAGGAGAAAAGCCGGTTGATCTACAACATCGGCAATGGACAAGGCTTCACCGTGCTGGAGGTGATCGATTCGGTCCGGCGTGTAACAGGCCGGGCGATCGAGGTGGTGGAAGAGGCTCGGCGTCCGGGTGATCCTGCTGTGCTGGTAGCCAGTTCGGAGAAGATCAAAGCGGAGCTGGGATGGAAACCTCAGTTTGCCGAGTTGGACGCAATTATTGCGAGCGCGTGGGACTGGCATCAAAAGCGCTATGCATGAGGCTGCATGAAAATGTAACCCGAGGTGTTGCTTGATTGAGAGTATGTTCCATCTGCACCTGCCGGTAATCGAAAAGATTTTGCGGCCGATGATTGTGTATCTGTGCCTGATTGTGTTTCTGCGATTGTTTGGGAAACGGGAGTTGGCACAGTTGAATCCGTTTGACCTCGTGGTGTTGTTGAGCCTGTCGAACACGGTTCAGAATGCGATGATTGGCGACGATAATTCGGTTACCGGCGGGATGATCGGGGCATTTTCGCTGTTGGCGATCAACTGGCTGCTGACGTGGGTCTTGTTCCGGATGCCGAAGTTGAATGAAACGGTAGAGGGGTCGGAGACGGTGCTGATACGCCGGGGGAAGGTAGATCGGAAGGCGATGGAGAAGGAGGCACTGACGGAACTGGAGTTGCTTTCGGTGATTCACAAGCAGGGCCTGGATGATTTTTCCGAGGTGGAGAAGTGTGTTCTGGAGCCGAATGGGACGTTTTATGTAGAGGCGATCAAGCCTTCTCCGGATGAGGCGCAGGATGCAGAGTTGTTGGAGGCGGTGCGATCGCTGGCGTCTGAGGTTCGGGAGCTTAAGGCGCAGTTGCAGTTGCGGGAAGCCGAGTAGGGGTTACTTGCGCTGGGCTTTGGTGATGGCGTCGCGGTACGAAGCTGGAGGGGTGGATAGCTGGGAGTCGCGGACGGCGGCGCGATAGCCTCCGGAGTAGATGGAGTACATTACGGCGAGGGCACAGCCGATGCCAAAGGCGAAGCCGAGGAAGAAGCCGATGATGGTGGATGCGGTAAAGCTCATGATGGTTGGAGTTTACCGGGTTTGGGGGCTGGAGCCGTAGTGGACGGCAGAACAGCAGTACGTGCGCCCGTCCAAGACCAGGTATGGAGGTTATCTAAGCTGGATGTTTCGACTACGATGCCAAAATGGTTCTCTTGATTGTTTGTGGTGCAAACAATTGTTTCTTGGTCTGGCGTGTTGTGCTGTGGAACGTGTACAGTTCTGACCGTGCGGGACGTGCAAGACAACGCACGTAACTTGCTCTGTTTACTAAAAAGATGGGGGCTACGCCATTATGAACAGTATGAAGCGCTGGTGGATTGCGCTGGCTGGAATTTTGCTGCAGATGGCTTTGGGTGCGGTTTATGCCTGGAGTGTGTTTCGCGTGCCATTGTCCAAGCAGTTCCACTGGACGATCTCGCAGGTGACGCTGACCTTTACGATTGCAATTTTTGTGTTGGGTGTGGCGGCATTTTTTGGTGGGCTGTGGCTGAAACAGTCGGGGCCACGAGTTGTCGCCCTGACTGGTGGAGTGCTCTATGGGCTGGGAGTGTTCCTGGCGAGCTACTCGAGTATTGGACTTTGGTGGTTATATCTGACGTACGGGGTGTTGGGCGGAGTTGGTCTGGGCTTTGCGTACATTGTGCCTGTGGCAGTGCTGGTGAAGTGGTTTCCGGATCGGCGCGGCTTGATGACGGGGGTCGCGGTGGGCGGGTTTGGCGCTGGCGCGCTGGTCACTGCACCGATTGCGACGCATTTGATCCAGACGGTTGGTGTGCTGAAGACGTTCTCGTATCTGGGACTGGTCTATCTGGTGGTGGCAACTGCGGCAGGGTTCTTTATGCAGAATCCTCCGGATGGCTGGTTGCCGGAAGGGTGGACGCCGAAGCTGAAAGAGATTGGCCAGAAGACCGCGAAGGACTTTACGTTGGGTCAGGCGCTTCGTACCTGGCAGTGGTGGGCATTGTGGTTGCTGCTGTTTCTGAACACTTCGGCTGGTATCTCTGTGATCTCGCAGGAGGCGCCGATGTTCCAGGAGTTTGCAAAGGCTACGGCGATTGTTGCCGCGGGCATGGTGGGGATTGTAAGTATTGGGAATGCAGCTGGACGGGTGTTCTGGGCATGGGTTTCTGACCTGCTCTCGCGCAAGGTGACGTTTGCGGTGATGTTCCTGCTGCAGGTTGGACTGTTCTGGCTCCTACCAAGTCTGCAAGCGGTTTCGGTGATCACGTTTGTGGCATTTGTGATTTTGATGTGCTATGGCGGTGGATTCGGTACGATGCCGGCGTTTGCAGCGGACTACTTTGGATCGACAAATGTTGGCTCGATCTATGGGTTGATGCTGACGGCGTGGGGATTTGCAAGTGCGTTCGGACCGTTGCTGATTGCCCATATGCGGCAGAGTTCCGGCGCGTATTCGGGCGGCTTGCATGTGATTGCAGTGATTATGCTGATTTCGATCGTGCTGCCACTTCTGGTGAAGCCACCGGCTCCGGCGGCTTAGTCGATTCTCCGAATAGAAGGTAGAAGCCTCTCGTTTTTCCACTTTGGCGTTTGGCTAACGTGGTGGATGAGAGGTTTTTGCTTTTGAGGTTGCGGCCCGGTTTGCCGTGATGGAGTGCATACGATACCTTTTTGAAGCTGAAAGAAAATGCTGGAGGGATACACGCTACGATGTCGCACACACAGCCTGACCTGGATTCGACACTGAGGGAAAACCGATTGTTTCCGCCGCCGACAGAGTTTGCGGATCGAGCGCATGTCCAGAGTATGGAACAGTATGAGGCGATGTACCGGCGGAGTGTCGATGCCCCGGAGGCATTTTGGGGTGAGGCGGCCGAGGAACTGGAGTGGTTTGCGAAGTGGACCAAGGTGCTGGAGCCGGGTGGTGCTTCGGGCTCGGGAGCGAAGTGGTTTGTGGATGGGAAGCTGAACCTGTCGCATAACTGCGTGGATCGCCATGCCATGGGCGCGCGGCGAGACAAGGTGGCTTTGCTGTGGGAGGGAGAACCGGGCGAAGTGAGGAAGCTGACCTATGGCGAGTTGCTGGTTGAGGTGCAGCGGTTTGCGAATGTGCTGAAGGCGCAGGGGGTGCAGCGCGGCGACCGGGTCGCGGTGTATATGGGGATGTGCCCGGAGTTGGCGATTGCGCTGCTGGGGTGTGCGCGGATAGGCGCGGTGCATTCGGTGATCTTTGGAGGATTTGCGGCGCAAGCGATTGTCGACAGGGTGAACGACTCGGCGTGCGTGGCGCTAATTACGCAGGATGTGAGTTATCGCCGAGGCGGTGAGGTGAAGCTGAAGGCGATTGTGGATGAGGCACTGGTGAAGTGTCCTACGGTTAAGAAAGTGGTGGTGTACCGGCGGGGTACAGGAGCGATGGTGATGCAGCCGGGCCGGGATGTCTGGTGGGATGAGGAGATGGCCAAGGTCGACGACGTGTGTGCGGCGGAGTGGATGGATGCGGAGGATCCGCTGTATCTGCTGTATACGTCGGGGACGACGGGGCAGCCGAAGGGGCTGCTGCATACGACGGGTGGATATGCGGTGCAGACATACCTGACGAGCAAGTATGTGTTCGACTTGCAGGAAGACGATGTCTACTGGTGCACGGCGGATATTGGATGGGTGACCGGGCATAGTTACGTAGTGTATGGCCCGCTGCAGAATGGTGCGACGGTGATGATGTACGAGGGAGCACCAAACTGGCCAGAGCCAGACCGCTTCTGGAAGATTGTGGACGCGCACCGGGTGACGATTTTCTATACGGCACCGACGGCGATTCGAGCGTTTACGAAGTGGGGCGACGAGTGGGTGCGGAAGTACTCGCTGACGAGTTTGCGGCTGCTGGGGACGGTGGGGGAGCCAATCAATCCTGAAGCCTGGATGTGGTATCACCGTGAGATTGGGAAGGAGCGGTGCCCGATTGTGGATACGTATTGGCAGACGGAGACGGGTGCGATCATGATTGCGCCGATTCCGGGGGCTGTAGGGACCAAGCCGGGATCAGCTACGCGACCCTTCTTTGGGATTGTGCCGGAAGTGGTTACAAAAGAGGGCGAGCCGGTTCCGGATGGCAAGGGCGGGCTGCTTGTGGTTCGGAAGGCCTGGCCGTCGATGGCACGGACGATCTACGGTGATGCAGCACGATACGAGAAGGCCTATTTCTCGGAGATTCCGGGATGTTATTTTACGGGGGACGGTGCACGTCGGGATGCCGATGGATACTTCTGGCTGATGGGCCGGGTAGACGATGTGATCAACGTGAGCGGACACCGGCTGGGGACGATGGAGATCGAGTCGGCACTGGTGGCGCACCCGAAGGTGGCGGAGGCTGCGGTGGTGGGTCGTCCGCATGAGATGAAGGGGCAGGCAATTGCTGCGTTTGTGACGCTGGAGCATGGGTACAAGCCGAGCGAGGAGTTGCGGCAGGAGTTGCGGCAGTGGGTAGCGAAGGAAATTGGTGCGCTGGCACGTCCGGATGATCTGACCTTTACCGACGCTCTGCCGAAGACGCGCAGTGGGAAGATTATGCGGCGGCTGTTGCGGGAGTTGGCGACCACCGGCGAGGTGAAGGGCGATACGACAACGTTGGAAGACTTTGGGGTGCTGGCGAAGTTGCGAGAGGGAGAGGAGTGAGGCTGACGGTGTTTGGTAGAGTCGTGCCGGACTGGTAGTGTCGGCACGGAGCGCACGGACAAACTATTGAAAGGGAGGCTTGGGAATGGCGTGAAGCCCTGTCCGTAGTTCATAGCCAACGATAGACTCGGTCCGGAGTGTGCGAGGCTGCGCTGGAGGTGAGGGCAGGTTCTGTTTTCGGACTTGGGTGATGTTAGCGGAGGTTGTTAGCGGGTTGGGTGGGCAGGGTGAAGTGGACGGTGGTTCCATTTCCGGGGGTGCTGGTGGCCCAGATGCGTCCACCGTGTTGTGTGACGATGCTGCGGCAGATGGCGAGCCCGAGGCCAGTTCCGCCTATCGAGCGGGAGTCCGAGGCGTCGCCTTGCTGGAAGCGGTCGAATATGTTTTCCAGCTTTTCCGGCGGGATGCCACGGCCCTGGTCGGCTACTTCGATGAGTGCTTCGTTGTCGTCGCTGTTGGTGGCGGTAAGGCGGATCTCGCTGCCTGGTTGGGAGAACTTGATGGCGTTGGAGATCAGGTTGTTGAGGGTCTGGATGATGCGGTCTGGGTCGGCCCAGACGCTTACTCCGTTGGCGGCGTAGAAGATGCGGATATTGGGACGTGGCGTGCGTGTCTGCTGCATGGTGACGGCGCGGCGGAGGAGATCTTCTGCGCTGCACATGGTGAGTTGCAACTCGGCCTTGCCGGAGCCGATACGTTCGAGATCGAGGATGTCGTTGACGAGGCGGACGAGACGGTCGGAGTTGCTGATGGCGATCTCCAGCATCTGCTGGACTTTTTCGGGGCGGGAGGTTAGCGCTCCGCCGGCGAGGAGGCCGAGGGCTCCGCGGAGGGAGGTGAGCGGGGTGCGGAGTTCGTGGGAGACGGTCGAGATGAACTCGTCTTTCATGCGGTCGAGTGCGCGGCGCTCGGTGGTGTCGGTAAATGCGACGACGACACCGACTGCACGGCCTTCTCCGCTTTCGCTGGAGGAGTCGATCTGGGGGCGGGCAACGTACTCTACGGGGAAGCTGGTGCCGTCTTTGCGCCAGAAGACTTCATTGGCGACGCGGACGGTATCGCGGTGGGTGAGGCTGTTGCGGATGGGGGATTCCACGGCGGGATAAGGGGTACCGTCGGTGTGGGTGTGGTGGATGAGCTCATGCATATTTTTGCCGAGCATCTCCTGGGGCTTGTAGCCGAGCATCTGGGCTGCGGCGGGATTGATGACGGTGATGTTGCCGTTGAGATCGATACCGAAGATACCGTCACCGACGGATTCGAGGACGGACTCGGACTGACGGGTGAGGGTACGGAGGCGGCCCTCGGCGCGGACCTGTTCGGTGATGTCGACGCCGAATCCGAGCACGTAGGGTTCACGTCCGGGGACGTCGATGAGTTTGTTGCGGTAGGCAACTACGCGGACCTCTCCGTCGATGTGGGAGAGGTGGAGCAGTCCCTGTGCTTCTCCGGTTTCGGTGATGAGCTTGAGGTAGGCGGGGAGGCCGGGCTTGCGTTCGTCGGGGATGAAGTCGGCGAGGGAGATGCCGACCATCTCTTCGACCGAGCGGCCTACGGTTGCCGCGCCATGGGCGTTGATGGAGAGCAGGACACCGTGGAGGTCGTGGGTGCAGACCATGCCGAGGGAGCCTTCGACGAGTTGACGGTAGCGGGCTTCGCTTTCGCGGAGGGTGGACTCGGCCGCGCGCTGGATGGTGACGTCGATGCCGGTGGCGATGATGAATCCGACCTGACCTTGACCGTCGCGGAGTGCGGTGGCGGACCAGGCGATGCGACGAATGGAGCCGTTGCGGTTGGTCCAGCGATTTTCAAAGACGGAAGGGGTGCCGCTGGTGCGTAGCCGCTCGAAGGTCTCGATGGCTTCTGCGATATCTTCCTGAGGGATGAGTTTGTCCCAGGCATAGCGTCCGACGAGGGTGGGAAAGTCATATCCGGAGGCGGACTCGCAGGCTCGGTTGAAGCGGACGATGCGACCGGCGGTGTCGTAGACGACGACGAGAGCTCCGACGGTATCGAGGACAGCAGAGACGAAGTTACGTTCTACGGTAAGGGCGGACTCGACGCGCTGACGGGCGCGGGCGCTGCGATCGATCTGCCGTATGCGAGCGTTGAGTTCGAGGCGGGTAATGATCTGGCGGCTGAGAACGGACAGCGCGTTGGTTTGTGCCGGAGTAAGGGTGCGGGGGGACGCATCGAGGATGAACAAGGCTCCAATGCTGATGCCACTGGGGGTAGTGAGTGGCGCCCCGGCGTAGAAACGGTAGATGTGTCCGCCGATGAGGATGCCATCGGGGGCAAAGTCGGGATCGTGGCGGGCGTCGCGAAGCTCGTAGACGGTATCGCCAAGAATCGTAGTCTCGCAAGGGGTGGTGCCAAGGGAGAGCTCGGCGGTGTTGAGGCCGATGTGGGATTTGAGCCAGATGCGATCTACGCCAAGCAGAGAGATGGCGGCGACGGGGGCGTTGCAGACCTGGGCGGCCAGAGCCGCGATGTCGTCGAGCACGGGATCCGCTGCTGAGTTGAGAATCTCGTAGTAAGCGAGAGCCTCAAGCCTTAGTGCTTCGTCTTTGACCAGGAGAGCGTTCATTTGACTTGTAAATGGTAGGGGAAACAGAGGGTTTACCACACTGCTACTTTAGGTGTAGCAGTAGGTTATGTCTTTGGTTGGGCACAATATCGGGTTGCTGCCGGATGGAGAAAGAGGCTTCTGGTGCAGGTTTTTGGGTGCTGTTGCCAGAGTGCGCATCCAGATTTTCGATTCTATCGGTCATTTCACCCGGAATGAGGTGGGAGAAGTTTAATCCGCGCAGCGCAGCCGGTTGGGTTGCCGCACTCCGGCTGCGCTGAGTTGGGCTGATCCCGCAGCGAGGGGCGGGATCGAGACGAGGGATACCAGTGGCTAAGAGTTGGACCAGGCGCGGCATAGGAGCGATGCTATCAGGCATGGGTTGGTGCGCTTGTGGACGCACTGTGGATCAAGAAACGCTTCTGCACTCATGCTACATAGACGTGATGGACGAGGTTTGGTTTGTGGTTGCCTGTGAGGGATTGGCGAGATAGATGCCATGGGGGACGATGAGTGCTGATATGCTGCGACACGAGCCCCTACGATGACTTTGACGAAGCGTGACTATGGATTTTTGCTGGCTGGTGTGTTGTTGCTGGCGGTGGGTATTGTTTTAGGTCTGGCAGGGCTGGGGGCTGTTGTGCATGTACCGGGCGTACTGGTGCGTTGGGCTGGGGTGGCACTGTTGGCTGGATATGCGCTGCGGCGGCGTACCCTGACGCCGTGGATCTTTGTGGCGATGGTTGCGGGCGCGGAGTTGGGGATAGATACGCCGCACTTTGCAGTGGGGTTGCGGGTTTTCAGCGATATCTTTCTGCGGTTGATTAAGACAATTGTGGCTCCGCTTATTCTGGCGACGCTAATTACCGGTATTGCCGGGCATGGTGACCTGAAGAGCGTGGGGCGGATGGCTTGGAAGAGCCTGGTTTATTTTGAGGTGATTACGACGCTGGCGCTGGTGATTGGGCTGGTAGCGATCCACGTGACGAAGGCCGGGGTGGGGCTGGCGATGCCGACGATGAGTGCGGCGGGGGTGGTGCCTGACAATGGGGCAGCCATGAGTATGGCTCCAGGGGCTCACGGTAAGGATGCCGCGCCATCTTGGCAGGAGTTCATGTTGCATGTGTTTCCGGAGAACCTGGTGAAGTCGATTGCCGAGGGGCAGATTTTGCAGGTGTCGGTGTTTGGGGTGTTCTTCGGGATTGCACTGGCAGCGCTGCCGGAGGGGAAGCGGGCTCCGGTGTTACTGCTGACGGAGAGCATCAGCGAAGTGATGTTTCAGTTTACGAATATCGTGATGTACTTTGCGCCAGTGGCGGTAGGTGCGGCGCTGGCGTACACGGTGGGGCAGATGGGGGCTGGGGTACTGGTGAACCTGGGCAAGCTGGTGCTGACGTACTACGGTGCGCTGGTGGCTCTGGCAGGTTTGGTGCTGGTACCGGTGATGCTGCTGTTTCGGATACCGGTGCTGGGGTTTGCGCGGGCGGTGGCCGAGCCGGCATCGATTGCGTTTGCGACCAGTGCAAGTGAGGCGGCACTGCCTCGGGCGATGGAGGCGATGGAAGCGTTTGGGGTTCCGCGGAAGATTGTGGCATTTGTGATTCCGGCGGGCTACAGCTTCAATATGGATGGTGCTGCGGTGTATCTGACTCTGGCGTCGATGTTTGTGGCGCAGGCGGCGGGGTTGCACCTGAGCCTTGGGGAGCAGATTGGGATGGTGCTGCTGCTGATGCTGGCGAGCAAGGGGGTAAGCGGGGTTCCGCGGGCGACGCTGATGGTGTTGATGGCTACGGCTGCGTCTCTGCGGCTGCCTGCGGAGCCTATTTTCGTGATTTTAGGTGTTGATGCCGTGATGGACATGGGGCGAACGACGGCCAATGTCGTGGGCAATTGCCTGGCGAGTGCGGTAGTGGCGCAGTGGGAGGGGGAGTTTCGGCGCGAAGCGGCAAGCACGGTGGTGCTGGAAGGTATGGCAGAGTAGCAGGTGGTCCAACCGCTTGTTCGAGGCTGTGCTGTGGTGGGGTTAGATGGTTGATATACTTGAGAGTCGCAATTGAAGTTTGGAAAAGCATCAGGATTGGCACCGTGACATGCCGTGACGTTCGGGAGCGAGTGTCGCAGAACAGGTATGAATGAGCAACATTTTAGAGACAATCGACTCGCCGGCGGATGTAAAAGCTCTGTCCATGGCAGAGTTGGAGCAGTTGGCTGAAGAGATACGCGCACGCTTGATCGTGGGGGTGTCTAAGACCGGCGGACATATTGGGCCCAATCTGGGCGTCGTGGAACTGACGCTGGCGATGCATTATGTTTTTGATACTCCCAGAGACAGCTTTGTTTTTGATGTGAGCCATCAGGCGTATGTGCACAAGCTGCTGACGGGGCGGCGGGAGCATTTTGACACGATTCGGCAGCCGGGTGGGCTGAACGGCTTTATGCTGCGGACCGAGAGCGAGCACGACAGCTACGGCGCAGGGCACGCTGGCACGGCACTCTCGGCGGCGCTGGGAATGGCCGTTGGACGGGATATGTCCGGTGGCAAGGAGCATGTAATTGCGCTGGCGGGTGATGCGGCGTTTACGAACGGGATCTCGTTTGAGGCATTGAATAACATCGCGATGCAGACGAAGCGGCTGATCGTGGTGTTGAACGACAATGCCTGGTCGATTGACAAGAATGTTGGCGCGATCGCGGAGTACTTTCACAAGATTGTGACGAATCCTACGATCAGCGGGCTGCATGATCGTGCTGCGGATTTGCTGGAGCGTTATGGCGGCAAGACGGTGCGGCATGTGGCTCGGAAGGCGGAAGAAGCGGCGAAGGGGCTGATTGGACCGGGGATGCTGTTTGAAGAGTTTGGCCTGAGCTACTATGGCCCGCTGGATGGTCACAATCTACCTCTGCTGATTGAGACGTTTCAGTTTTTGAAGAAGCAGAACAAGCCGGTTGTACTGCATGCCATTACGCAGAAGGGTCGGGGCTTTCAGCCGGCGATCGAGAAGCAGAAGAAGTTCCATGGTCTGGGGCCGTACGATGCAGAGACGGGCGAGACCAAGCCTGCCGGCCAGAAGACCTACTCGGAGATCTTTGCCGAGACGCTGACGAAGCTGGCGACGGCGAACGACAAGGTGGTCGCGATTACGGCGGCGATGCCGAATGGGACGGCGCTGGACCTGTTCCGTCCGCATCATCCCAAGCGTTACTTCGATGTGGGTATTGCAGAAGAGCATGCAGTGATCTTCGCGGCTGGTATGGCGACGAAGGGATATAAGCCATTTTGCGCGATCTATTCGACGTTTTTGCAGCGGGCATTTGATCAGATTGTGCACGACGTCTGCCTGCAGAATCTGCCGGTAGTTTTTTGCATGGACCGTGGGGGCCTGAGTGGGGATGATGGTCCGACGCATCATGGCCTGTTCGACATCAGCTACCTGCGGGGTGTGCCCAACATGATTCACATGGACCCGAAGGACGAAGACGAACTGGCTGACATGATGTACACGGCGATGCTGCATGAGGGGCCGAGTGCGATTCGGTATCCACGGGGCACGGGGCCAGGCGTTGCGATGAAGGCGCAGCCGGTAGAGCTGGAGATCGGGAAGGCCGAGGTGATTCGCGAGGGTTCGGAGGTTGCGATCTTCGGGTTGGGCGCGATGCTGCCTGAGGCGCTGAAGCTGGCTGCGATGCTGCAGGCGGAGGGCTATTCGGCAGCCGTGATCAATCCTCGGTTTGCAAAGCCGATCGACGCGGCGTGTGTCGCGGAATATGGCAGCAAGTGTGGGCTGCTGATCACGCTGGAAGACCATGTGCTGGCGGGTGGATTCGGCTCGGCTGTGCTGGAGTCGTTGAATGTACAGGAACTGAATGTTCCGCTGGTGCGCGTGGGCTGGCCGGATAGCTTCATCGAGCATGGCAAGGTGGAGTCTCTGCGAGAGAAGTACGGTTTGACTGCGGAGGCTGCGTTGGCCAAGGTTCGTCCTTATCTGGCAGCTCTGGAGAGCAAGCGTCTGGCTTTGCGGTAGGAGGCAGGGTAGACGCAATGGAGTGCGAACGGGCTGCGGTTGCAGCCCGTTTCTCTTGTCTGCTGGATTGTTTCGTTGAGCTTGTTCCTTGCTCAGGACGGGGATCTCAGCTCGTGGGTGTTGGAGATACCCAAGGCAGAGGCATTAGCGAGTTCCGATCATGCGGGGCAGGAGCTCAAGGGTTCGAGTCTGGCGATAGGCGAAGGTGCTGCGGAGCTGCCGCTCGATGAATATTTGTTTGGCGAGATCGCCGAGTGGTCCGAAGGGTAGTTCGTACTCGACGACATCGCGAAGGAAGGTGCCGTGGATGGGAATGCCTACGACGTTGGCCCTGGTTTCGGGGTGCATGCGGTGGCAGTGGCTCCAGTAGGCGAAGGGGCCGCGGAGCTGGACATCGCAGAAGTGCTCGTTCCAGACGAACTCCGTGATCTCTGCCTCCCAGGGGATACGGATGGGGGAGTAGGGGAAGGGGCGGAAGCTAATGGTCATGCGGGTGCCAGCTCCGGCGGCGAGGCTTTTGAAGCGGAGGGCTGGGTCGGGGGCTACGGGCTTGGTCGGCGGTGGGGCGAAGGCTGCTTCTTCGATGCGGGCCTGCTGCCAGGCGGGCATGAGGCGTGGGAGGTTTTCAGGATTGCCAAAGAAGGCAAAGACGATCTCAACGGGGTAGGGCAGCCACTGTTCGGCGCTGAAGGTGTGACGCATAGCCGTAATGGTATATGCGCGGGAGGGCTCGATGGGGCGGACCTGTTGATCGCAAGAAAACGGCATCCCATTCGGGATGCCGTGGTGGGAAGTAAAGCATTTTTGTACGGTTAGCTTGGCAGCAGGACGGAGTCAATAACGTGGATGACGCCGTTGGACTGGAAGACATCCGCGGTGGTGATGGTAGCGGTGCCGCCCTTGGCATCCGTAAGGATGATGTTCTTCCCCGACATGGACGCAACGAGGTCTTCGCCCTGAACGGTCTTGAGGGTTGCCTTGCCATGGCCCTTCTTGATCATCTTGGCGAGGTCCTTGGAGCTGATCTTGCCGGCTACTACGTGGTAGGTGAGGATCTTATCGAGAGTGGCCTTGTTCTCCGGCTTGATCAGGGTCTCGACGGTGCCGGCTGGCAGCTTGGCAAAGGCGTCGTTGGTGGGGGCGAAGACGGTGAAGGGACCTGCACTGTTGAGAGTATCGACGAGGCCGCCAGCCTTGACTGCGGCGACGAGGGTGGTGTGGATGGGTGAGTTGACGGCGTTCTCGACGATAGTCTTGGTGGGGAACATGGCTGCGCCGCCGACGTCGGGATCCTTCATCTGGGCTGAGGCGTTGAGAGAGGTGATTGCCAGGATGGCAGCAGCCACGGCTACGAGGTAAGTCTTTTTCATGGTGGTTATCCTTTGATCTTTCTGAGAGCTGGTCCCGTATCAGGGCACTCATATGCATCTACGTCCCCGGTCGCGGAGTGGATTGCCTGTTGCAAGAGGGATAAGAGAAAGATTTTGCGATTCTGATAGAACAGACCAAGTTGCGTGTAACAGCAAGGACGAAGAGGATTGTTGCTGTGGGAGAAGCCGGGTGTTGGCTGCCGACGGCGTTGACAATTTGGGCGGACCACCGTCAACTGAGAGTCAAAGGGTTCATGAACGATCACACGACAGAAGTCTCGATGGCCAAAGCGTCGCACGAGCAGGACCAGATGGAAGAACGACCGCACGGTAAGGTTCACGACCGCGGTTTGATGACGATTGGTTTGTTCAAACTAGGGAAGGCAGCACTGTTTTTCGGTATTGGTGTGGGTGCGATCCACCTGCTGCATAAAGATATCGGAGACGAGATCCTGAAGGCAGCAGCGGCGCTGAAGTTCGACCCGGAGAGCAAGGTGGTGTCGCTGCTGATGGAGAAGGTGGATCTGATCGATGTCCACCGGTTGAAACAGATAGGTGCGGCTACGTTTGCGTATTCGGCACTGGCGCTGACGGAGGGTGTGGGGCTGCTGCTGGAAAAGGTGTGGGCGGAGTATCTAACGCTGATTCTGACGATTTCGTTTCTGCCATGGGAGCTCTATGAGCTGATGCGTCGACCGAACTGGTTTCGGGTGAGTTTGCTGGTGATCAATCTGGTGGTGTTGGGGTACTTGATGTGGTTGCTGCAGCGGAAGAAGCAGAATGGCCTGGGTGGGGCGTAAGTATATTTTCGCTTTTGCTTCGCCTATCAGATAGATTCGATTTTCCGCAAGTACCAGCCTGATTCTGAACCAACAGGTACAACACTATGGGTTGGGGTTGATCTTTTCGATAACCCAACCTGCTGAGTTTTCCACATAACTTCCGATGCAATGCAGAATTATGCGCAAATTAGCGCTTTACAGGGGGTGGCTGTCAGGTCAGGATAGTGGAGTGAAGTGGTCAAAAAAGGAGCAAAGCGGACTGAATGGGCGGCTTTAGAGCTAGATTCTACTCCGGGGAGCGAGTTTTGAAGCCACTGACGAAGAACAGGTATCGAGGGCGTTATGTTTCGTGGCAATCACCCAACCCGCGTTGATGAGAAAGGTCGGCTGAAGATGCCGGCTGACTACAAGCGCGAAGTGGATGAGTTGTACGGGCCCCAGTTCTACATCACGAGTTTGGACGGAAAGCGTGCGAAGGTTTATCCGCTGAAGTCGTGGGAAGCGATTGAGTTGTCGCTGCAGAAGTTGTCCCCGATGGATCCGGTGCGGCGCAAGTTTCTCGACGTAACGAACTACTACGGGCAGATGGCTGAAATGGATGCGCAGGGCCGGTTGCTGATTCCTCAGTTGTTGCGGGATTCGGCGACGGTGAAGGGCGAAGTGAATGTTCTGGGCCAGCAGGATCATCTGGAAGTCGTGAATGCAGTGCTGTTCGAGGCTGAGCTGAAGGGTGCAGGCACGGTGATTGAGTTGACGGAGAGCGAGTTGGCTTCGTTTGCAGCGAAGACGATGCCACAAGGTTTGTAGGCTGAGAATTTTGGTTTGGATGTTGGCCCTCAGGGGCAGCACAGAAGGCGGGAAAGGGATGAATAAACCGCAGCATGTGCCGGTTCTTTTAGATGAAGCTTTGGAGTACTTGAATGTGCGGTCAGGCGGTGTGTATGTCGATGCGACGCTGGGTTTGGCGGGGCACTCTGCTGCAATCGCGAAGCGGCTGGGCGGCAAGGGCAGGTTGATCTGCTTTGACCGCGACCCGCAGGCGATGGAGGCAGCGAGGGTTCGGCTGGAGGAAGTGAAGGCGGAGCTTGGCGCGGAGATGCCGGAGGTGGTGTATGTTGCCAAGGCGTTTTCTGAAGCGGCCAGTGAGCTGGAGCCGGGTAGTGTAGACGGCCTGCTGGCGGACTTTGGTGTAAGCAGCCTGCAACTCGATGAGGCGCACAGAGGATTTAGTTTTCGGTCGGAAGGTCCGCTGGACATGCGTATGGATACGCGCAGCGGAGAGACGGCCGGTCAAGTGGTAAATCAGGAAGACGAAAACGAACTCGCCGACCTGATTTACGAATTCGGAGAGGAAAGGAGGTCGCGGAGAATCGCCAGAGCCATTGTGCGGGCCCGACCGATATCGACAACAGCGGAGTTAGCCCGCATCATATCGGCCGAGGCCCCATCAATGAAAGGCGAGAAGATTCATCCGGCGACACGTACTTTTCAAGCGCTTCGGATTCGAGTGAACAACGAGTTGGGAGAGATTGAGTCGCTGCTGAAGAGCGCACCGTCTCTGTTGAAGCCGGGCGGCAGGTTGGTGTTGATCAGCTTCCATTCTCTGGAGGACCGGCTGGTGAAGGATGCGTTCCGTGAAGCAGGCCGGAACAAGGTGTTTGAGGTGTTGACGAAGAAGCCGGTTGCGGCCGGCAGGCAGGAAGAGATGCGGAATCCGCGGTCGCGAAGCGCGAAGTTGCGGGCAGCGCAGAAAGTTTAGGTTTTTCCACTCTTCAGGTGCACTAAAGATGGTGCAATGGAGGGATGGCAAAAAAGTGATCGGGCCGGGGTTGTCCCACCTTCTTTCAGGCGAAAGACAACTCTGTACGACAAAGTCCCTTCCTCCCATAGCGATCCCGGCCCGGTTCGTATTTATGGAGGAGAGCGGCACGAGATTGGAACGGCAGCAGCAGGCGTGAGGTGTGGTGATGGCGACGACGGCGATGGCAGGACAACAGATCGAGATGATGGGCGCACGGACCGCTACGCGGAGCCGTACGGAGTCTCTGGCGGAGCGCAATCGCCGTCTGTTTGAAGCGCAGGGTCGTGCGCGCCGCGGGCCGACGCCTGAGGTCTTTTTTGCCAAACACATTGATAACAGTCGCATCGTGAAGGCCGATGATCCGGTTCGCCGACGGGAGATGCGGTTTTTTACGGCGGTGATGGGCTGTCTGTTTCTGCTGGTGATGGTGTATGTGTGGCAACATCTTATGGCGATCGAGATTGGGTATCACGTGGAGTCGCAGAAGCAGCAGGTGGAACAGCTTCGGGAAGACAACCGGCAACTGCGGTTGTCGGAGGCTCAGTTGACTGATCCGGGCCGGATTGATCGGATTGCGAAGCAGTTGGGACTGGATGCGCCTCAGCCTGGACAGGTAGTTCGTCAGGAAGGTGGCGATCCTAATGCTCCGGTACTGGCGCAGGCAAATGCTCCTGGACTCTCGGTGCAGTAGTTTCTGGGTGAATGGTGCTACTGGCCGGTAGTGTGACGGATGGATAGTACGACGGTGAACGAATAACGATCAGGATCAGGCAGACGAATGAACAAGGTGCCACGGCAGACGATGACCGCTCCGATACGGCGGATGCGGTTTGTTTACGTGGCGCTATTTTTTTGCTTCTGGACGGTTTTGATTGGTGGCAAGCTGATGTGGCTCCAGGTGGTTCGGCACTCGGACTTTGTGGAGCGTGCGGCACGTCAACAGCAGAAGACGTTTGAGGTAGCTCCGCGGCGCGGCGTGTTGTATGACCGCAATCTGCGTGAACTGGCGATGACGGTGTTGGTGGACAGCGTGTATGTGGTGCCCTCGGAGTTGGGGGACAACCGGGCTACAGCGGCGGAGTTGCTGGCGGAGATTGTGCACTCCGACCCGAAAGATAATTTCACGTCGCAGCAGCAGATGTTGGCGCGGTTCAATGCGTCACGTAACTTTGCGTGGGTGGCGCGGCGGTTGGATCCGGAGACGGCGGCGCGGGTGCGCGAGCTGAATCTGAAGGGCGTGTATTTGCAGAAGGAGTTCAAGCGCTTCTATCCGAACAACGATCTGGCTGCGCAGGTATTGGGGTATGTGGGTACGGATGACACGGGGTTGGGTGGGTTGGAGCGTCAGTTCGATGACGATATGCATGGGACTCCTGGGCATGTGCTGACTGCATTGGATGCGAAGCGTCATGCGCTGGGCAGCGAAGAGAGCCAGCCAATGCCGGGCGAGAATCTGGTGCTGTCGATCGACGCGAATATCCAGTACATGGCAGAGCGGGCGCTGGATGCGCAGATGGAGAAGGTGAAGGCACTGCACGGCACGGTGGTGGTGCAGGATCCGCACACGGGGCAGATTCTGGCGCTGGCAATTTCGCCGCGGTTCAATCCGAACGATCAGAAGCATATGGACGCGAGCGTTTTGTCGAATCTGGCGGTCAGCGATGTGTATGAGCCGGGCTCGACCTTCAAGCTGGTGACGTATTCGGCTGCGCTGGATGCGGCGGGGGTGCAGCCGACGGATCTGGTGGATTGTCAGGGCGGCGCAATGACGATGTATGGCCGGACGCTGCATGACGACAAGACGGATCACTTTGGCGTGGTTACGGTGCAGTATGCGCTGGAGCACTCGAGCGACGTAGGCGCGGCGAAGATGGCGTTGAAGCTGGGGTCGGACAAGTTCTATAAGTACATCAAGGGATATGGTTTTGGTGACAGGTCCGGGATTGAGTTGCCCAGCGAGACGCGCGGTCTACTGCGGCAGCCGCGCAAGTGGGGTGCAACGAGCATTTTGTCGATTGCGATCGGGCAGGAAATTGGTGTGACTCCGGTGCAGCTTGTAACCATGGTGAGCACAATTGCGAATGGGGGTGTTTATATGCCACCGCATGTACTGCTGGAGTCGACGGATGAGATGAAGGGCGATCCACGGTTGAAGCCTATGGCGTTCCATCCTGTGAACCAGTTGCCGGAGAAGCTTCCTGACGGGGCGCATCGTGTGATCTCGGAGATGACGTCGGCGAAGATGCGGATGATGATGCAGGGGATTGTGACGGAGGGGACTGGGTCTCTGGCACGGCTGAATGGATACAGCTCGGCGGGCAAGACGGGGACGGCGCAGAAGATCGATGTGGCGACACATACGTACTCACACACCAAGCTGGTAGCGAGTTTTGCAGGGTTTGCCCCGGTGAGCAATCCGGCGATCTCGGTGACGGTGGTGATCGATAATCCGACGGTGGGCGCGAGCAAGTATGGCGGCGCGGTAAGTGCCCCGGTATTTGCGGATGTGGCGCAGCAGGTGTTGGAGTATCTGGGAGTGCCACACGATCAGCCGTTGAAGGCGAAGAAAGAGATGCTGACGGCGGCCGCGAAGGATGGATTCGACGACACTCCCGGCGACAACATTGGCGATCTAGATGCGATGTTTGCCGAAGTGAACAATCTGCCGGCGGATGATCCACTGCGGGCTTCCAGTTCGGCTGCCGGGACGGTTTTGCAGAGTGCGGCGAAGGACGAGTTGCCAGCGGCGCATGTGACACCGAAGACATCGGGTGTGCTGGCATTGCTGCCGGCGAAGGTTATGGCGGCATTCCATGCAAAAGGAGGGACGACCTCCACGATGCCGGACGATAAGTCGGGCAGTTCGGGGCCGCTTATGGCGACACATGTTCCGAGCAGAATGGGAAGCAAGAGCGGGGTGCTGGTAGACGCGGGACAGCGGGTGGCGGTGCCGTCGTTTGCAGGTGCAGCGTTGCGGACGGTGGTGGAGCAGGCGGATGGTGCGGGGTTGAGGGTTCAGCCTGTGGGGAGTGGGTTGGCGAGGGGACAGTCTCCAGCGGCGGGTACGATGGTGCCGATGGGCACGGAAGTGATTGTGCGGTTCACGCGGTAGGGGCGGGTTCGCTACCGGACTGGTGACTCGCATAGAATCGGTTTCGATATGCAATGGAATGAAGTTGCGAAGAGCGTGGTTGCGGTGTCGTGTGCCGATGGTGCGGGCGAGATAACTGGTGTGCAGTATGACTCACGGCAGGTGCGGCGCGGGGATGTGTTTGTCGCCATGCGGGGCGAGGCGACGGATGGGAATCGCTACATCGAGAGTGCGATAGCCCAGGGTGCAATCGCGGTGGTGACTGACTCGCGGGGGGCGTACGAGTCGCTGCGTCGGGAGCATGTCGATGTAGGTGCAGCATTGGTGGAGCGGGGGCGGCGGGCACTGGAGGAGGTGAGTGCCGCAGTGTTGGGGCATCCGGAGCGTAGGCTGGCGCTGAGTGCGGTGACGGGGACGAATGGGAAGACGACCACGGCTTTTCTGCTGGAGCAGATGCTGCGTAGTGTGCGGCGGACGTGTGTGCTGATTGGGACGATCGAGACGCATGTGGGGGATGAGGTGCGGGTTTCGCAGCATACGACGCCGGAGGCTTCCGACACGCTGCGGGTGTTTGCAGATGGCGTGGCGGTGGGGGCGACGGAGGCGATAATGGAGATGTCGAGCCATGCGCTGGAGCAGGAGCGAGTGTGGGGGCTGCCGGTGGATGTGGCGATGTTTACGAATCTGACGCAGGACCATCTGGATTATCACGGGACGATGGAGAGCTATTTTGGGGCGAAGGCGAGACTGTTTGAGGGGGTAGGTGCGGATGCTCCGCGGGTGGCGGTGATCAATGTGGATGATGCTGCGGGAGAGCGACTGGTGCGAGTGGCGGTACGGTCGCAGGTGTTGAGCTATGGGCTGGATGGACGTGGCGAGTTTCGTGCGGAAGGCGTGCGGATGCGTGCGGGGGAGACGCGATTTTTGATGCAGACTCCGGTAGGAGGGGTGGAGATGCTGTCTCCGCTGAGTGGGCGGGTGAATGTCTATAACTTGCTTGCGGCAAGCGCGGCGGCGTGGGCGCGCGGATTGAGCCTGGAACAGATTGCGGCTGGGGCGGAGAGATTGACGCAGGTGCCGGGGCGGTTTCAGGTCGTGCCTTCGGGAGACCTGGGAGTTAGTGTGGTGGTGGACTATGCACACACAGATGATGCGCTGCGGAATCTGATTTCGCTGGCGCGGGAGTTGGTGAAGGAGCGCGGCGGTCGGGTGATTACGCTGTTTGGGTGTGGTGGGGACCGGGACAGGACGAAGAGGCCGCGGATGGGTCGGGCTGCGGGTGAGGGGAGCGATCTGGTGGTGCTGACGAGTGATAACCCGCGAAGTGAAGAGCCTGCCGCGATTATCGAGGAGGCACTGGCGGGAGTGGAGGAGACGGGGACGACTTGTATTGTCGAGGAGGACCGGGCGGGGGCGATTGATATCGCTATTCGCGCGGCGCGGGCGGGAGACATTGTTTTGCTTGCGGGTAAGGGGCACGAGAAGGTGCAGATTTTGAGTGATGGAACCGTACCTTTTGATGATGTAGCGGTGGCTGCTGGTGTGTTGAAGGAGATTGGATGAAGTTGACGTTAGGGCAGGTTGCGGACTGGATACATGCGGATGGTGAGTTTGATACGGCTGCGGAGGCGGTGGGGTACTCGATTGATTCGCGGACGATCGGTGCGGGAGAGTTGTATTTTGCGGTGAAGGGCGAGCGGCTGGATGGACATGATTATGTTGCGGCGGCGCTGGCGAATGGTGCGGTGGCGGCGGTAGTTCGCAATGGATGGATGGTTCCGGCAGAGGTGGATGAGGCTCGGCTGCTGATGGTGGCGGATGGGGATGATTGCGTGCTGAATGCACTGCAGATGTTGGCCCATGCGGTGCGGAAGGACTGGGGTGGGCGGGTGATCGGGGTGACGGGATCGGCGGGGAAGACGACGACGAAAGAGGCGGTGGCGCAGGTGCTGTCGGCGCGGTTCAAGGTGTTGAAGTCGGCGGGGAATTTGAATAATGCGTTTGGGTTGCCGCTGCAGTTGCTGAAGCTGGAGCGGGAGCATGAGGTCGCGGTGATTGAGATGGGGATGAATCATGCTGGGGAGATAGCTGCGTTGGCGAAGATTGCTGCGCCCGACTGGGGGGTGGTGAGCAATGTTGCGCCGGTGCATATCGAGTTTTTTCCGGATGGGTTGGCTGGGATTGCTCGGGCCAAGTATGAGTTGATTGAAGGTTTACCGGCGGATGGGGTGGCGGTGCTGAACTTCGACGATGCGTATGTAAAGGATTTTGGGCGGGGGATGGGGGACCGTGCGGTGCTGTACGGGATGGGTGCGGGGGCGGAGGTGCGTGGAGAAAATATTGTGGAGAGGGGGGAGGAGGGGGTGGAGTTTGAGGTGTTGGCGCAGGGGATGCGCGCGCAGGTGAAGCTGCATTTGCTGGGGCGGCACAATGTTTTGAATGCTTTGGCGGCGATTGCGGTGGGGTTGCGGAGTGGGATGGGGTTGGAGGAGTGTGCGGCGGCGATGGGGGAGATGCGGGCGGGGGATAAGCGTGGGGAAGTGGTGCATTGGCGCGGGGCTACGCTGGTGAATGACTGTTATAACTCGAATCCGCGGGCACTGGATGCGATGGTGGATGCGTTGCTGGCGATGCCTGCGGCGCGGCATATTGTGGTGGCGGGGGAGATGCTGGAGTTGGGTGCTGAGGCGGAAAAGATGCATGCAACTTGTGGACAAAAGATGGTAGATCGTGGTGTGAATGTGGTGATTGGAGTGCGTGGTTTTGCAGAGGCCCTGGTAGAGGCTGTTCGTGCGGGTGGGGTGGAAGCGATGTTCGTGGAGACGCCGGAGGAGGCTGGGGGGTGGTTGAAGGAGAATGTGCGGGAGGGGGATGCGGTGTTGCTGAAGGGGTCGCGGGGGGTGAGGTTGGAGAAGGCGTTGCTGGCGCTGGAGGGGTAGCAGGCCGGGAGGTGGGGAGCGGGGTTTGGTACGCGGTGAGATAAAGGGAAAATCACAGCGGCTGGGCTGTTAAGATAGCGATGACTCGTAGCGGGATGGTGCAAGGTTGCGGGTGACGAGGCGGGTGCTTTGCTCTATTGGCTGCTGTACCAGAAGTTGTTTCCTTACTTTCGACTGTTTCGCATCTTTCGCTATCTGACGTTTCGGACGGTGTTTGCGAGCCTGACGGCGTTGCTGATCGGGCTGCTGATTGGACCGTTTGTGATTGAGAAGCTGCGGGAGTTTCAGATAGGGCAGTATATTCGCGAAGAAGGCCCGCAGAGCCACCAGAAGAAGAGCGGGACGCCGACGATGGGCGGGGTACTGATCTGCATCTCGATTCTGGTGCCGACGTTGTTGTGGAGCGATCTGTCGAACCCGTTTGTGTGGGTGGTGATGTTGTCTACGCTGGCGTTTGGCGCGATTGGATTTGCGGATGACTACATCAAGGTAGTGCATCGGCGGAACCAGGGGCTGACGGGGCGGCAGAAGCTGGCGATGCAGTTTCTGGTGAGCGGCGCGGTGGCGGCGACGCTGCTGCGGCTGGAGGGGCATGGCAGTTATTCGACGCGGCTGATGTTTCCGTTTTTGAAGCGGTTTCGGCCAGACTTGGTGTGGGATTGGATGGGGCATATTCCGCATATGCACTGGCTGGCGACGCTGCCGTTTGTGCTGTTTGTGATGCTGGTGATTGCGGGTTCGAGCAATGCGGTGAACCTGACGGATGGGCTGGATGGGCTGGCGATTGGGTGCACGATTATTGCGGCGGGTGCGTTGACGGTGCTGACCTATGTGAGTGGGCATGTGGTGTTCAGCGATTATCTGGAGTTGCAGCGGATGCCGCTGGTAAGCGAGTTGACGGTGTTCTGCGGGGCGATGGTGGGGGCCAGTATCGGATTTCTTTGGTACAACGCTCATCCGGCAGAGGTGTTCATGGGGGATGTGGGGAGTCTGGCGCTGGGGGGCGCGATTGGGACGGTGGCGGTGGTGATCAAGCAGGAGTTGCTGCTGCCGTTTATTGGGGGAGTGTTTATTCTGGAAGCTTTGAGTGTGATGTTGCAGGTGGGGAGCTATAAGCTGCGGAATGGGAAGAGGATATTCAAGATGGCTCCGCTGCACCATCACTTTGAGTTGATGGGGTGGAGTGAGAGTAAGGTGATTGCGCGGTTTTGGATTTTGGCGCTGGTTTTTGCGCTGTTTGCGTTGACTACGTTGAAGTTGAGGTAGGGGAAAAGTTGATGATGGAACTGAAGAATAAGCGGGTATTGGTGGTGGGGTTGGGTAAGTCGGGGTTGTCGGCGGCGCTGTTTCTGCGGGAGCGGGGAGCGCAGGTGACGGTGAGCGATACGCGTAGCGCTACGGCGCTGGCGAAGGAGATTCCGGCGCTACTGGAGGCGGGGATCATGGTGGAGGCTGGCGGGCATGGGTTGTTGACGTTCCGGCGGCAGGACTTGATTGTGGTTTCGCCGGGTGTGCCGATGGATACGCCGGAGGTGAAGCAGGCGAAGGCGTTTGGGCTGCCGGTGATCGGGGAGTTGGAGCTGGCGAGCCGGTTTCTGCAGGGGCAGGTGGTGGCGATTACGGGGTCGAATGGGAAGACGACCACGACGACGCTGGTGGGGGAGATCTTTCAGCGGGCGGGTTTGCCGACGATGGTGGGTGGGAATATCGGGCTGCCGGTGATTGATCTGGTGGGCGCGAGCACAGCGGAGACGACCAGTGTGCTGGAGGTTTCGAGCTTCCAGTTGGAGACGGTGGAGGAGTTCCATCCGAAGATTGCGGTGGTGCTGAACATTACGCCGGACCATCTGGATCGGCATGGGAGTTTTGAGGCCTATGCGGCGGCGAAGGCGCGGATTACGGAGCGGCAGGGGCCGGGTGATTTTCTGGTGTTGAATGGCGAGGACAAGGCGACGCAGATGGTGGCGGGGAAGGCCGCATTGCAGGCTGGTGGTGGGCCGCAGGTGTTCTGGTTCAGCGGCCGGCGGCCGATCAAGCAGGGCGCGTTTGTGTATGGGGAGAGTGTTCTGTTTCTGGCGAAGGAGGGTGGGAAGCCGGAGCCGGTGATGCCGGTGAGCGAGATTCCGCTGAAGGGTGCGCATAACGTGGAGAATGTGCTGGCGGCGGTGTGCGTGGCGCGGCTGGCGGGAGTGTCGGCGGAGACGATTCGGGCGGCGGTGGGGAGCTTCAAGGCGGTGGAGCATCGTCTGGAGCTGGTGGGGACGGTGAAGGGGGTGGAGTATTACAACGACTCGAAGGCGACGAATGTGGATGCGACGATGAAGGCGGTGGCGTCGTTTGCGGGCGGTATCCACTTGATTCTGGGGGGGAAGGACAAGGACTCGGACTATACGCAGCTGGCTCCGCTGGTGCGGGAGCGGGTAAAGGTTGTTTACACGATAGGTTCGGCGGCGGAAAAGATTGAGCGCGAGCTACAGGGAGTCGTGAAGATGGTTGCAGCGGGTACGCTGGATGTGGCCGTGAACGAGGCCGCGGAGGCTGCGGAGCCGGGCGAAGTAGTGCTGCTGGCACCGGCCTGCTCGAGCTTTGACCAGTTTGAGAATTATGAGCATCGCGGCCGGGTGTTTCGTGAGTTAGTGACGGCGTTGCAGTAGGCGGGGCAGTGCGGAGGTTCTCGCGTGGCGGTGTTTTTTCGATGCATGGAGTGGAACGATCTGGACTCCGGACGAACGGGACTCCGGAAGAACGGGACTCCGGACGAACGGGACTCCGGCAAACTTGAAGATGAGTAAGGTGTAGTTGAGGAGCGGCAGGCGATGGCGAAGAGAGTAGGGGTGGACAAGTGGCTCTTCGGAACCGTTCTGTTGCTGGTGCTTTTTGGGTTGGTGATGGTTTTTTCGGCGTCGGCGGTGATGGCGAAGGAGCAGTTTGGGTCGCCGTATCCGTACATGATGAAGCAGGCGGTGTGGGCGCTGCTGGGGATGATCATGCTGGCGGTGCTGATGCAGGTGGATTATCGCCGGTATAACAATCCGAAGGTGGTGTCGGTTGCGGTGGGGGTAACGATGCTGCTGCTGGTGAGTGTGTTTGCGATGCGGGACTCGCACAATACGCACCGCTGGATACGGTTTGGGGGATTCTTCACGTTTCAGCCTTCGGAGCTGGCGAAGCCTACGCTGATACTTTTTCTGGCGTATTTTCTGCAGACGCGCATTCACAAGATGGACGACTGGCGCGGGACGGTGATGAAGGCCGCGCTGCCGCCGCTGGTGTTTGTGGCGTTGATCCTGAAGGAGCCGGACCTGGGTACGGCGCTGGTGTGCGCGTCGGTGACGATGCTGATGTTGTATCTGGCGGGGCTGCAGATGCGGTATATCGGGATGGCGATGGCGTGTGCGGCGCCTGTGCTGTATTACATGCTGTTCTGGGTGCCGTGGCGGCGGGCGCGGATGCTGGCGTATCTGAATCCGGAGGCTGATCCGCGGGGTTCGGGGTTCCATATTTTGCAGTCGCTGATTGCGGTGGGGACGGGCGGGCTGCGCGGGCTGGGATTGATGGAAGGACGGCAGAAGCTGTTCTATCTGCCGGAGCCGCATACGGACTTTATCTTCGCGACAGTGTGCGAGGAGTTGGGGATGATCGGCGCGCTGCTGGTGGTGGGGCTGTTTGTGATGCTGGGGTATCGTGGGCTGCGGGCGGCGTTTCTGTCGACTGATCCGTTTGCACGGTTTCTGGCGTTCGGGATTACGTCGGCGGTGCTGATCCAGGCGTTCTTCAACATCAGCGTGGTGGTGGCGCTGTTGCCGACGAAGGGGATTACGCTGCCGTTTATCTCATTTGGAGGGACATCTCTGTTCGTGACGCTGGCGAGTATGGGTGTGCTGCTGAATGTGACGCGCGAGATCGATTAGCTGTGGGGACGCTGCGGGTTTTGATGGCGGGTGGCGGGACGGGCGGCCATGTGATTCCGGCGCTGGCGATTGCGCGGGAGTTGCGGGATGCGCATGGGGCTGAGGTGCGTTTTGTGGGGACGGCGCGGGGGCTGGAGACACGGCTGGTGCCGGAGGCGGGGTTTCCGCTGGAGCTGATGCGGGTGGGGCAGCTGAAGAATGTGTCGCTGTGGACGCGGGTGCGGACGCTGGCGGACCTGCCGCTGGGGATGCTGCGGTGTGTGAAGTTGCTGCGGAGCTTCAGGCCGGATGTGGTGGTGGGCGTGGGTGGGTATGCCTCGGGGCCGGCTATGCTGGCGGCGATAGTGCTGGGGGTGCCGACGGTGGCGTTTGAGCCGAATGCGGTGCCGGGGCTGGCGAACCGGCTGGTGGGGCGCTGGGTGAGCGCGGCGGCGGTGAACTTTGAGGAGACGCGGCGGTACTTCCGGAATGCGCGGGTGACAGGGATACCGGTGCGGGGGGAGTTTTTCGGGATTGGGGCGAAGGCGAAGACTGGAGCGCAGCGGTTGCTGGTGTTTGGAGGGAGCCAGGGGGCGCGGGTGCTGAACGAGACGATGCCGAAGATTGCGGCGGTGCTGCTGGAGGAGTTCGCGGGGCTGAGCCTGGTGCATCAGACCGGGCCGCGGGGGGAGGCGGCGACGCGGGCGGCGTATGTGGCGAGTGGTGCGCGTGCGGATGGGTGGCAGG
Source organism: Acidobacteriota bacterium (assembly GCA_021780315.1). Lineage (GTDB taxonomy): Bacteria > Acidobacteriota > Terriglobia > Terriglobales > Acidobacteriaceae > Edaphobacter. The sequence continues at coordinate 122,742 of JAJXYY010000047.1, read as the reverse complement.
TGATGGCGTATCTGGAGGACATGCCGGAGCGGTTTGCGGAGGCCGACCTGGTGCTGTGCCGGAGCGGTGCGAGCACGATGGCGGAGTTGGCGGCGGCGGGTAGGGCAGCGGTGCTGGTGCCGTTTCCGCAGGCTGCGGATGATCATCAGACGAAGAATGCGGCGGTGTTCGCGGCGGCGGGTGCGGCGGAGTTGCTGGTGGAGGCCGAGATGACGGCTGAGCGGCTGCTGGAGGCGTTGCGGGGCGTGTTGGGGGATGCCGGGAGGCTGGAGCGGATGGGAGCGCTGGCGCGGGCACTGGCGCATCCGGATGCGGTGCGGGAGATAGGGGCGATGGTGGTGGGGCTGCAGCGGGGCTGAGCGGGGGCTGGTGGGGGATCAGGTGAGTCGCTGGAGGCGGGCGATGAGTTTTTCGGCGAGGGGTTCGCCGGACTCAGTCCAGAGGAGGCGGCTGGAGATGCCGCAGTTTTTTTCCACGGAGAGGGTGAAGGCGAGGAGCATTTCGATGTTCTGCTGGATGCGCTTCTGGGCGAGGGCTTTGAGGTCGGTGGTGGCCTGGTCGGTGGGGAGGTCTTCGAAGGCGACGTCGTCGAAGATCCAGGGGGTGTCGAGTCCGAAGTCGATGCGGATGTGGCCGTTCTGCTCGAAGGTGGCGTCGTCGAAGCTGGGGCCGAAGCCGAGGAAGCGGACGGTGGAGGGCTGGAGCTTCCAGAGTGGGTCGAGGCGGGAGTCGGCGTTGGTGGTGAGGTCTGGAGACCAGAGGTTCCAGCGCATTTCGAACTCGTAGGCCATGTCGTCGTGGAGTTGCTCGGTGGCTTCGGCGACGGCGTTTTCGATGAGGGAGTCGGAGGTGTCTTCGGCGCGGTCGTCGGTGACGTAGATGCGCTGGTAGGTGGGGGCTTCAGTGAAGCTGATGGGGTATACGGAGGCAGCGGCGACACGCTGGGTCTCGGGGCTGCCGCTGATGCGGGCAAACTGGTGCAGGACGGAGACGAGCGCGGCTGGGAGCGCCTGGAAGCGGAAGTTGGGGAACCAGAGGCTAAGGTAGAGCTGATCGGCCATAAGACTAGGGTACAGGGTGGCGGGAGCGGGGTACAGGGGTGGTTGGTGAGATGATGGAAGTGGCGAACGCATGAATGTTTCGGTAGAGAGGCTACGGGTCTGGTTGCTGGTTGGCGCGGGAGTACTGGCGCTGGTGGTGGCTGGTTTTCTGGGGTATGCGCATTACCGGGCGCACCGGTTTCTGGCGGGATTGCCGGCGAAGCTGGGGGTGGATATCCAGCGGGAGACGAATGCGTTTACATACTCGCAGTCGGTGCAGGGCAAGACGATCTATACGATCCACGCGGCGAAGGCGGTGCAGCGCAACGATGGCAAGGTGACGCTGCATGATGTGGGGATTGTGCTGTATGGGCGGAAGACCGATCGTGCCGACCGGATTTATGGGAGCGAGTTTGAGTATGACCAGAATGCAGGGGTGATTCGGGCGATGGGGGTGGTGCATATCGATCTGGAGGCGCCTGCGCCTGCGGACAGTCGTGCGAAGGTTGCGTATGCGTCGGGGCAGGGTGATTTTGGCGCGGATGGGAGAGAACCAGGAGCGAGTGGTCATGGTGGCGACGATGAACGGCTGATCCATGTGAAGACGAGTGGGCTGGTGTTTTTGCAGAAGCTGGGGGTAGCGGCGACGGACCAGGCGCTGGAGTTTGAGTTCAAGGGCCTGACGGGACATGCGGTGGGAGCGGATTTCAGCTCGGACACGGGGCAGCTGACACTGCACTCGGCGGTGAGCGTGCATGGGATCGAGCAGGGGCAGCCGGTGGTGTTGACGGCGGCGCGGGCGGAGTTGAACCGGCAGACGGAGTTGGCGACGCTGACGCAGGTGCGGTACGAGGTGGTGGGTGGTGCGGAGCAGGGCCGGTTGGCAGAGATGGACCATGCGACGATTCATCTGCGGAGCGATGGATCCGTGGAGCGGATGGAGGGAGATGGCAGCGTGGTGCTGGCGACGGGCGATGGGTCGACGGTGACGGCTTCGCGGGGAGATCTGAAGTTGAATGCCAGTGGGCTGATGGAGTCCATGGTGTTGCTGGGTGGGGTGCATCTGGCGGGGAACCAGCCGATGCGGCAGACGCGGGGCGAGGCGGAGGAGGGACGCGCAACGTTCGACAAGGCAGGCCGACTCGAGCGAGTGATTCTGAACGGTGGAGTACATCTGCATACGCGTGAGCGGAGTGGGTCGGGTGTGGATGCGTGGAATGAACGGGACCTGACGGGGAAGACTGTGGACCTGGTATTGACGGCGTTAGATGAGCGGCATGTGGTGATGCGCGAGGCGACGGCGACGGGTGATGCGAAGCTGGTGGTAGTGAGTGCTCCGCCGCCTGGAGGGAAGAGTGGCTCGGCGAAGGGTGGGGCAAGCAGTGTGCTGTCGGGGGACGTATTGACGGCTGCGTTTCAGGTGGTGGATGGAGGCTCTGCGTTGCAGTTTGTGCATGGGGTAGGGCACACGACGGTGGATCGGGTGAGTGAGACGGGGGCGGAGGAGACGAGCGTGGGGGATACGCTGGAGGCTCGATTTGTGAGCAGGGATCGGCAGGGTGCGGTGGCGACGAGTGGTTCGCACGCTGCTGGATCGAGTGGGGTGGAGCATACGACGGAGATTGCTACGGCGGTGCAGACGGGGCATGTGGTGGTAACGAATCGTCCGGTGGCGAAGGCTGGATTGCAGCGCGTGGGGCAGCCGCGAGTGAGTGTGCAGCGAGCGGTGGCGGAGCGTGCGGAGTATGAGCAGCAGAACGATGAGGTGACGTTGACGGGAGCGGTGCAGGTCTCCGATGGCGGGAATGTGGTGTGGGCGGACCGGGTGGTACTGGAGCAGCAGAGTGGGGATGCTGTAGCGGTGGGTTCAGTGAAGGCGAGCTACGTTCCGGAGCAGGCTGCCTCGTCCTCTGGAGCTGCGTCTGCGGCGGAGGATCCTGTGCATGTGTTGGCGAGCCGTGCGGAGATGAAGCACAACGCGGGCACGGCAACGTTTTATGGGGCTGCGGGCAGGTTGGCGCGGTTGTGGCAGGGAGCGTCGCAGGTGGAGGCTCCGGTTCTGATTTTTGAGCAGCAGGCGCGGCATCTGTTGGCACGGGGTGGCGGACAGGGTTCGGCGATGGCTGTGCATGCGGTATTTGTGAGTGCGGGAGGGGACAAGGCGAAGAGGGCTTCGGTGGTGCGGGTGGCGAGCCGGGAGTTGAGCTACTCCGACGTGACGCGGCGTGCGGACTTTACGGGTGGAGTGGTGGTGAACAGTTCGGATGGTTCGATGAGTGGGCAGACGGTGACGGTGTACCTGCGTGCGGCGGGTGGGGTTGGGACAGTGCAGATGGATCCGCTGGGCGGAAAGTCGGTGAGACAGGCGTCGTTTATGGGCGGGAGCGTGGAGCGGGTGGAGGGGCATGGTGGAGTGGAACTGACGCAGCCTGGTCGCCGCGTAACGGGCGAGCAGGTGGTGTACACAGCTTTGGATGGAATGTTTGTAATGATGGGGACGCACGATGCACCGCCGAAGATGGTAGATGCGGTGCGGGGTACCATTACGGGTGCTGTCTTGCGCTTTCATGCAGGCGATAATAGTGTGATGGTGCTGCATGGAACAGGTGAGGACGCAGAGCAACGGGTGCGTACCGAGACGCGGGTGAAACAGTAGCTATGAGGACTTTGTCGACGGAAGAGATTGGGAAGTCTTACGGTGGTCGCCAGGTGGTGCGAGGCGTAAGCCTGAAGATTGAGCAGGGTGAAGTGGTGGGCCTACTGGGCCCGAATGGTGCTGGCAAGACGACGAGCTTTTACATGATCGTCGGGCTGGTGCGACCGGATGCGGGCCGGGTGTTGTGCGATGACCACGACATCAGCCGGTTGCCGATGTATCTGCGTGCGCGGAATTATGGGATCAGTTATTTGCCGCAGGAGCCTTCGGTGTTTCGGAAGCTGACGGTGGAGGACAATATTCTGGCGGTGCTGGAGGTTCAGCAGTTGAGCTGGGAGAGCCGTAGGACGCGGACGGAGAAGTTGATTGAGCAGTTGAATCTGGGGCATGTGCGGAAGACGCGTGGCTATGCTCTGAGCGGCGGTGAGCGGCGGCGTGTGGAGATTGCGCGGTGCCTGGCGATAGAGCCGGCGTTTATTCTGCTGGATGAACCGTTTTCCGGAATTGATCCGATCGCCGTGCTGGATTTGCAGGAGATTATCTTTGCTCTGAAGCGGAGCGGGATCGGCGTATTGATCACCGATCACAACGTTCGCGAGACGTTGTCGGTGACCGACCGTGCGTACATTATCAATGAAGGCCGCATCTTTCGGACGGGCACTCCGGCGGAGTTGGGGCGTGATCCTGAGGTGCGACGGATCTATCTGGGCGAGAAGTTTTCGATGGACTAGAGCGGTACAACTTCAGTTGTAACGACTGGAAGCTATCGGTGCATAACGGGTTATGGACGGCGGGGTTAGACTTACACCCAAGCAGCGACTTGTTGTGTAGACTGTGGCCAAGCTGAAACGGAAGGTACGTTTCGTAACTGGCAGGCACGACAAGCGCCAAACAACCCGTTGCCGGACAGGACGGGATCTTTTACCAAGGTGCAGGAGAGTCATAGCGTGCTGTTGCAACCCAAGCTGAATTTGAAAGTCTCCCAGCGGCAGGTGCTGACACCTGGCCTGGTGCAGATGGTCAGCGTGCTGGCCCTGAACAAGCTTGAGTTGAAAGAGATGATCAACACGGAGATGGTGGAGAACCCTGTGTTGGAGGAGTTGGAAGAGACTTCGGTATCGCTGGATGAACGCTCGGGGATGGAAGGTGATCGGGAGCGGTCGGCGGAGGAAGTGGCTACAGAGCAGGAGCGGGTGGAGAAAGACCCGTTCGATGAGATAGATTTTGGCAGTTACTTTCAGGATTATCTTGATCCCGGGTATAAGACGGCGTCGAATTTTGAAGACTACGACAAGCCATCGTTTGAACATTTTCTTTCGCAGCCGAGTACGCTGAGCGACCACTTGATGTGGCAGTTGGGCTCCTTGACGTTGACGGCCGAGGTGCGGACCGCGGCTGAGTTGGTGGTGGGCAATCTGAATGAGAATGGCTACCTGACGGCGAGTGACGAGGAGTTGGTTGAGGCTCTGTTATTGCTGTTGACACCGTCGCGCAATGAGCCTATTCCGTTTGAGCGCGGGACCAAGGGCCGCGTGCCTGAGCAGCGTGAAGTGGCTGAAGACGGGGCGACGCTGGATGACAGTGTGATGGATATTGCCGCTGGAGCCGATGTTGCGCGGGAAGTAGCACTGTCGGCGGTGCAAGAGGCTCGGACGGTCATCAATCATCTGGATCCGGTAGGCGTGGGAGCCCGCGATTTACGGGAGTGCCTATTGATCCAAATAGGTGCACAGCGCACCGAGGCGGCCATGGTGCTGCAGCGGCGGCAGAAGAGCGGTGCGGCAGGGTCGGCTTCGACGGCATCGGCACGTTCGGGCAACGGCAGGCGGCAGGATGGCCAGTGCGACGTATTCGATATTGCAGAACATATTGTGTCCGAGTGCTTATCGCTGCTGCAGAAGAAAGACATGCGTGAGTTGACGCGCAGTTGTGGGCGTACGGCGGAGGAGGTGCAGGCGGCGGTAGAGTTTATCCGCACGCTGGACCCGCGGCCTGGGCAGCGTTACAACGAGAGCGCTACGCGCCTGATTGAGCCGGATGTTGCGTTTGTGAAGCGCGACGATGTGTATGTGGTGCTGATGAACGAAGAGGACATGCCAACGCTGCGGTTGAACCAGAGCTACCGCAAGATGCTGCGCGAGAAGCAGACGGAGAAGGAAGTCAAGGATTACGTCAAGGAGCGGTACAAGTCCGCGATCCAGTTGCTGCGCAATATAGAGCAGCGGAAGAACACGATTGTGCGGACGTGCGATGTGATTGTGCGGCGGCAGCAGGAGTTTCTGGAGCATGGCGTGGAAGCGCTGAAGCCGATGATGATCAAGGAAGTTGCGGAAGAGATAGGGGTTCATCCTTCGACGGTGAGCCGGGCGGTAGCGAACAAGTATGTGCATACTTCGCAGGGCGTATTTGAGCTGCGGTTCTTCTTTTCGGAAGGCGTGAACGGGCCGGAGGGTGGCGATTTGCCGCTGGTGCTGTTGAAGCGCAAGGTTAAGAAGCTGATTGAAGAAGAGGATGAACGCAAGCCGTTGACGGACGATCAACTGGCTGCGGAGCTGCAGCGGCAGGGGATTCAGGTGACTCGCAGGACGGTGGCGAAGTATCGGGAAGATATGCAGATTCCATCAACCCACCAACGTCGTGTACGCTGACGCACAGCGATGTTTTCGAAAGACGAGGTGAGACGGATGGATGTGGAGTACACCGGAAGACAGACGACGATTACCAAGAAGCTGAAGGTGATGGTTGAAGCGGGCCTGGAACGAGTGGTGAAGGTGGTGGGTAAATCGGGGAGCGCGCATGTGATTCTGGCGACTGAGAAGTACCGGCACAGCGCTGAGATCACGGTAAAGACCCGAAACTACAAGCTGGTTGCGTTGTGCGAGGGGACGGAGATGCAGGTTGCCCTGCATGACGCCCTGGCGAAGATTGAGCAACAGGCGATACGTCAGAAGAAGAAGACCACGACGATCAAGCGTCATCCTAAGGTAGGGATCAAGGGGCCTGCGAGTCGGCTGGGGGATGGGGTGAGCGAGCCGGAGCCGGTGAAGGTAACGGCTGTGAAGGCCGCGGTGAAGAATAGCGTGGGGCGGAAGGCCGTGCCGATGCTGGTGCACTCGTTTCCTTCGCAGACGCCTGTACTGGAGCCGCATGTGGTGCGGTCGGTGGATGCGGTTGCGCTGCGCCCGATGTCGTTGGACGAAGCGGTGAAGGAAGCCGAGTTTCGGGATCGGGACGTATTTGTGTTTCGAGACCACACGGGCAAGGCGATGGTGCTGCACCGGACGCGAGATGGGAAGATGGAGTTGATCGAGATTCCGTAGGGAGGCTGGGCGGGCGATTTGCCTGCCCATTTTTCTTGTTTGCCTGATCACCGGTGGGTGGAGTTTCGGTGCGAAGGCGGAGGTTTGAAGCTTTGGAGCGGCATAGCCAAACAGTGGGTGCTAGGATTTCTTCCATGCCAGTGAAGCGAACAAAGAAGGTAGCGGCGCAGGGCCCCGGGCCGGAGAAGCAGGGTGAGCTTGTGATTCTGACGGGGATGTCGGGGTCGGGCAAGCTTTCGGCACTGAAGGCGTTTGAGGACCTGGGGTACTACTCAGTGGACAATCTTCCATTGGATCTGGTGCCGCGGTTTGCGGACCTGGTGCAGCAGTCGAAGGAGATCGAGCGGGCTGCGCTGGTGGTGGATGTTCGCGAAGGGATTCGGCTGGAGGAGTTCCCGGCAATTCTGAAAAAGGTGCGGAAGGTGCTGCCGACGCGGGTGGTGTTTCTGGAGGCGAGCGATGATGCGCTGGTGCGGCGGTTTTCCGAGACGCGGCGGCCGCATCCGTTGGGACGCAGCAATACGGTGGTTCGGTCGATCAAGGCGGAGCGTAAGCGGTTGGATCCGATACGCAATGTTGCGGACATTGTGCTGGATACGACGAAGTTCAATGTGCATGAGCTGCGGGCGCATATCAATGCACAGTTTGAGCAGGAGGCGAGTGATCGGAACCTGACGATTTCGTCGATCAGTTTTGGATTCAAGAACGGGGTGCCGACGGAGGCAGACCTGGTGTTTGATGTGCGTTTTTTGCCGAATCCTCACTTTATACCGGAGTTTCGGAAGCTGACAGGCAGGCATCCGAAGGTGGCGAAGTATGTTCGGCAGTTTCCGCAGACGCAGGAGTTTCTGGACAAGACGTTCGACATGCTGAAGTTTTTGCTGCCGCACTACATCAAGGAAGGCAAGAGCTATCTGACGGTGGCGTTTGGATGCACGGGGGGGCAACACCGCTCGGTGTTTATTGCCGAAGAGATGAAGAAGCGACTGGCGGCCGAGGGCTACCGGGTACAGGCGTCTCATCGAGACATGCCGCGTTAGGATTGCGGGAGTCGGACGGTCAGGCAATAGAATGGTGAGATGCGCGGCACGATGACCATGGCGGGGACGACAGTAATCGGGAGAGTGATGGCTTGAGACGCATCTGGCGATTGCTGCTGTACGTGCGGCCTTATGCGCTGTATTCGCTGGCGTCCGTAGTGCTGATGGCGGTGGTGGGGGCGATGGCGGCGCTGCGCATCCTGCTGGTGAAGCCGATCTTCGACAACGTTCTGAGCCCGGATGCGTCGACGAGCGACCTGCTGGTGTTTCACATCCCTCATATTGGGCGAGAGCTGAATTTACATTTTCTGGTTCCGAACCACTTTCATAATGCGTGGACGGTGGTGGCGTATACGCTGGTGGTTTCGGCGGTGTTGAAGTCGATCTGCGATTACGCGGGCACGTATCTGGTGAACTACGCGGGCTTCGGGATGATTACGGACCTGCGGAATGATTTGTATAACGCGGTGCTGCGGCGCTCGGTGGGATTTTTCCAGAAGCATACGACGGGCACGCTTTTGTCGACGTTGATCAACGACATTGAGAGAGTTCAGTTTGCGATGTCGAGCGTGCTGGGCGACTTTATGCAGCAACTGTTCACGTTGCTGTTTACTGCTGGCGTGGTTGTGGTGGTGGGCGGCAAGATGGCGTGGGTGCTGCTGTTGTTTATCCCAGTGGTGATCTCGTCGGCGCGGCGGATTGGACGGCGGGTGCGGCAGACGACACGCAAAGGACAGGACAAGCTGGCGGAGATTCAGAACATACTGCACGAGACGATTACGGGCAATCGGATTGTAAAGGCGTTCGGGATGGAGCTGTGGGAGATGAACCGTTTTCGCCGGGCGGCGCGGCGGTTGTTTACGGCGAATCTTCGTTCGGTAAGCGTGCAGGCGATCAGTTCCCCGTTGATGGATGCGATGGGGTCGGTTGGGATTGCACTGCTGTTGCTGCTAGGTCGGGGGAGAATTCTGCATCACGAGATGACGGCGGGATCGTTTATCTCTTTCCTGGTGGCGGTGTTTACGTTGTATGACCCGGTGCGGAAGTTCGCGCTGTTCTACAACAGCTTTCAGCAGGCGTTGGGTGCGAGTGAGGCGATCTTTACGTTTATGGATGCGCAGGACGATGTGCGCGAAAAGAAGCGTGCGTTTGTGCTGAAGGGGTTCAGTGAGGGCATCCAGTTTGAGAATGTGGGTTTTGCCTATGAGAGCGATGGCGAGGTGAAGCAGGTACTGCACGGAATCAACCTGACGGTGCATCCGGGCGAGGTGATTGCGTTTGTGGGACCGAGTGGAGCGGGGAAGTCATCGCTGGTGAATCTGATTCCGCGGTTCTTCGATGTGAACGAGGGGCGCATATTGATCGACGGGCACGATCTGCGGGATGTGACGATCGACTCACTGCGCAAGCAAATTGGGAAGGTGACGCAGGAGACGGTGTTGTTCAACGATACGGTGCGGAACAATATCGCGTATGGGCAGCCGGATGTTCCCTTGAGCAAGGTGGAAGAGGCTGCGCGGATGGCGTTGGCGCATGATTTTATCCTGAATATGCCGGATGGCTATGACACGAAGATTGGCGAAAAGGGTGTGCGGCTGAGTGGTGGAGAGCGGCAGCGGTTGGCGATTGCACGGGCAATCCTAAAGAATGCTCCGATTCTGATTCTGGATGAGGCGACGTCGGCTCTGGATATGGAGAGCGAGCAGTATGTGCAGGCGGCGCTGGCAAATTTGATGAAGGGGCGGACGGTGTTTGTGATTGCGCATCGGCTGTCGACGGTGCGGCGGGCTACGCGGATTGCGGTGATTGAGAGCGGAGCCATTACGGAGATTGGGACGCATGAGGAACTGATGCAGCATTCGGGGACGTACCGGCGGCTGTACAACATGCAGTTCAGCGTGGATGATGCGGGCTCTGGTATGGACAGGGCTGTGGTGCCTGCAGAGGGTTTGGAGGAGTTGGCGTGAGTGTTGTTTATTCGATGACTGGGTTTGCGAGTGTGCAGGGATCGCTGCGGGGTGAGTTGTCGTTTGGGCTAACGATCAAGGGGGTGAATCACCGTTTTCTGGATTTGAACTTGAGGTTGCCGTCGCAGTGTGATGCGCTGGAGATGCAGGTTCGCAAGCTGCTGAAGGAGCGGTTGCGGCGGGGTCATGTTGAGTTGACGCTGCAGGTTGCCCGACGTGCCAGTGGGGCAATGCAGTTGAACCGGGAGTTGCTGGGGGGGTATGTAGGGGGGTATCGAGAGGCTGCGGCGCTGTATGGGGTGGAGGCGGAGCCGGACCTGAATGCGTTGCTGCGGATGCCGGGGGTGATGACGGCGGAGAGTGGTTGGAGCAGCGCGGATATGGAGGGCTTCGACGCGGCGGTGGTGGCGGAGCTGGAGGGGTTGCTGGGAGAGTTCGACCGAGTGCGGGCGGAGGAGGGGGCCTCGCTGGTGGCGGAGCTGCGGGCGTCGATGCTGCGGCTGCGTGGGTTTGCGGCGGAGGTGGCGGAGTTGCGGGGAGGGGTTCGCGTGGCTCAGGTGGAGCGGCTGCGAGCGCGTATGGCGGAGTTGCTGCAGGGCACGGCGGTGAGTGAAGAGCGGCTGCTGACGGAGGCCGCGCTGCTGGCAGAGCGGAGTGATGTAGATGAGGAGGTGGTGCGGCTCCAGACCCATGTGCAGCGATTCCTGACGATGCTGGATGATGGTGGAGAGCTGGGTAAGCGGCTGGACTTTCTGCTACAGGAGCTGAACCGTGAGGCGAATACGATGTTGTCGAAGACGGGGAGTGCGACGGGCAGTGGCGGGTTGCGGATCACGGAGTTGGGGCTGGAGATGAAGGCGGAGATAGAGAAGGCGCGGGAGCAGGTTCAGAACCTGGAGTAGGTGCGCGGGAGTAGATGGGCTGGAGCAGGTTGGTAGTTGTAGGTAGACTTTGAGTAGATTCCCACGAGAGACAGGTAGCAACGACGCATGGCAGGAATACTGTTTATTATTTCGGCGCCTTCGGGTTCGGGCAAGTCGACGTTGGTGAGCCAGTTGCGGACGCTGGTGGGGGGGCTGGAGTTCTCGGTGTCGTATACGACGCGTGCTCCGCGGGGTTCGGAGGAGGATGGGCGGGAGTATCACTTTACGACGCGGGAGCGTTTTGAGGCGATGATTGCGGGGGGGGAGTTCCTGGAGTGGGCGGAGGTGTTCGGGAACTACTACGGGACTGCGCTTTCGGCGTTGGCTCATGCGAAGGACGCGGGGAAGGACTTGCTGCTGGACATTGATGTGCAGGGTGCGATGCAGGTGATGACGAAGCTGCCTACGGCGGTGTCGATCTTCATTCTGCCACCGAGCCCGAAGGTGCTGGAGATGCGGCTGCGGAACCGGAGCGAGGCGGAGAAGATGACGGCGGAGGACGTGATCCAGAGCCGGCTGGCGGAGGCGGAGCACGAGTTGAAGCAGATTGCGAAGTACCGGTATGCGCTGGTGAACGATGTGCTGGATCAGGCGGTGGCTGAGATGCGCGCGATTGTGTTGTGGGAGCGTGGGGATGGCGTTGGGGTGCAGGAGTTGGCGGCGAGTTGCCGGACGGATGCTGCTTCGGAGCGGCTGCGGGATGCTTTGGCTACGTTTCATGTAGCTTTGTAGGTAGTATGTAGCGTTTTTCTGTTTACATTCGGGCCGCGTGGGTTAGATTCGACGTAACGGGGGTGAAACGCATGACGATCGAGAGTGCATTCCACAACAAGTACAGCCTGGTGAAGGGTGCTGCGCGTCGGGCGCGGCAACTGCAGTCAGGTGCTTCGCCGTTGATTGCGGCCAAATCAATGAAGGCTTGCCGCGTGGCGCAGGACGAGATTGAGCAGGGGCACGTGAAGTTTGTGCTGCCGAAGCTGATGATGGAACCACCGTTTCCTCCCGTGAGTTAAACGACGGTGTGCCCGGGGAACGTGCGCAGGCATTAAGATAGAGCGATGGCAAGCGATCGTGAGCAGCAGTTGCGGGCGTATGTGGAGTACTTCCGCGATCTGGGAGTGCATGAGTTCTATCGCAATGGCGAGCCTCCGGCGGCAGCGGCAGCGGTTGCTGTTGCGGTTGCGAGTGATGCGGTTGCGGTGGCGCCGGTGGTGGTTGCTGCTGCGCCGGTTGTCGATACTACCTTTCTGGAGCCTCCTATCGCCAAGCTAGTGAGTTTTGATGATCTTGCGGCACTGCCATCGAGCCGAGTGGCGGTGGCTGATCGTGGTGCTGCGTTGCGTGCGCTGCAGGAAGAGATTGGAGATTGCACGCGGTGTCCGCTGGCGTATGCGGGGCGGCGGAAGGTGGTGTTTGGCGACGGCGATGCTGCTGCGCGGTTGATGTTTGTGGGCGAGGGACCGGGGGCGGATGAGGACGAGTCGGGGGTTCCGTTTGTGGGGAAGGCGGGGCAACTGCTGAACAACATGATCAACGCGATGGGGCTGAAGCGGGAGCAAGTGTACATAGCGAATGTGGTGAAGTGCCGTCCGCCGGCGAATCGGGTTCCGGAGCCGGTGGAGGCGAATACGTGCGATCCGTTTTTGCTGCGGCAGATGGACATCGTGCAGCCTGAGGTGGTGGTGGCGCTGGGGGCTACGGCGGCGATGTATCTGCTGGGGGTGAAGCAGTCGCTGGCTTCGCTACGAGGGCAGTGGCATCGCTGCCGGGGGGCAAAGCTGGCGGTGACGTACCATCCGGCGTTTCTGCTGCGTGATCCGCGGCAGAAGGGCGAGGCGTGGAAGGACCTGCAGATGGTGATGGCAGAGTTGGGATTGAAGGCTCCGGGCAAGGGGTAGCGAGTGGCTGGCTGATGCATGGTGCGGCTCCCCCCCCTCTGGGTGTTTTGTGTCAAAGTCTTCATTCGATTGGGTTTAGGCTTGGACTTGAGTGGCAAAGTCTTGATACTAAACGTTTTATTGGTAAAGTCTTGTATCTGTTGGGGTTAAGTGCGAAAGCCCCCTGGCCGGTTGGCTGGGGGGCTTTTGGTTTGCTGGTTTAAGTATAGCGGGTTGGGGGTAACTGGTTGTTCAGGGGGATGTGGTTTGTTTTGTTTGGGTTAAGGGTGGAGTGGGGTTGACACGGGTGTGGGGGGTGGGGCTTGGAACCCATGTCTCAGAAGCGAGACATGGGGCACCCAGAGTACGGGGATAGTTAGACTTGGGCCAGCTGGCGTTTGCGCTTCGGTGGTTGGTGGGTGGGGCGGTAAGCTGGTGGGATGGGATTGTATTGCGATGTGGCTTTGCCGGTGCCTTTGGACCAGATGTTTACCTATGCCGTGGGGGCAGTGGTTCCGGTGGTGGGGGCGCGGGTGTTGGTGCCGTTTGGCGGGCAGCGATTGATGGGGGTGGTGGTGCGGGTGCATGGGGATGTGCCGGCGGAGGGGATGGAGGTGAAGCCGGTGCAGCAGGTGATGGATGTGGAGGCGCTGCTGCCGGAGGAGTTGATGAAGCTGGCGGGGTGGATTGCGGAGTACTATGTGGCTCCGCTGGGGGAGGTTTTGCGGGGGATGCTGCCGCTGGCGGCGGAGGTGAAGCGTCAGTTTGTGTACCGGATTGCAGAGGCGGGACGGAAGGTGTTGTACGAGGGCGCGACGAAGGGGAGTTCGCGGCGGACGAAGCTGACAGCGGAGGAACAGAACCGGGAGTATGCGGTGCTGAATTATCTGGAGGGTGGAGAGACGGCGAAGATGGGCGCGCTGCGGTCGGCTACGGGGGTGAAGAAAAGTCTGCTGGAAGGGATGGTGCGGAAGAAGTGGCTGGTGCGGGAGGCGCTGGCGGAGGAGCGGGATGCGCGGCGGCTGGAGAAGGTGGCTGTGCTGCAGGGGGTAGAAGGACAGGGAGTAGGGAGTAGGGAAGAGGGAGTAGAAAGACAGGGAGTAGGGAGTAGGGAAGAGGGAGTAGAAGGCGAAAGGCAGGGCGAGGGCGAAGGGCACAGCGAGGGCGAAGGGAAGGGTTTGGGGGTTGGGGGGGGGCGGTTGCCTCGGTTGAATGCGAATCAGTTGGCGGTGATGGCGGAGTTGGCGGCGGTGGGCGGGCGGATGCGGGTGCGGGATTTGCGGCGGTGTGCGGCGCTGGTGGAGGCGGGAGTTCCTGAGTCTACGCTGGGGACGCTGGTGAAGCGGGGGCTGGTGGTGGTGGAAGAGGTGGCGGAGGCGTTCCACATGGGGGGCGTGGGGTCGGCAGATGGTCTGGGGAGTGGGAAGAAGAGCGCGCACGAACATGCGTTGAACGAGGCGCAGATGGAGGCGGTGGGGACGATTGCGGCGGCGCTGACGAAGGGAGGATTTCGTCCGCATCTGCTGTATGGGGTGACGGGATCGGGCAAGACGACGGTGTACTTTGCGGCGATGCAGCGGGCGCTGGCGGCGGGGAAGAGTTCGCTGCTGCTGGTTCCGGAGATTGGGCTGACACCTGCGATGGTGGGTCAGATGGTGGCGGCGTTTGGGGATGAGGTGGCGCTGCTGCACTCGCAGTTGACGCCGGATGAGCGGGCGGAGCAGTGGCACCGGATACGGCGAGGCGAGGCGCGGGTGGTGGTGGGGACGCGGTCGGCGGTGTTCGCTCCGATGGTGAACCTGGGACTGATTGTGGTGGATGAAGAGCATGACAGCAGCTACAAGCAGGAGGAGACGCCGCGGTATCACGGTCGGGATGTGGCGGTGATGCGGGCGAAGTTCCATGAGGCGGTGGTGGTGCTGGGTTCGGCTACGCCGAGCCTGGAGAGCTGGGCGAATGCGGAGAAGGGGCGGTATGCGCGGATTGAGCTGCTGACGCGGGTGGCGAACCGTCCGCTGCCGAAGGTGGAGCTGGTGGATATGCGGGCGGAGTTCCAGGCGGTGGGGAAGGAAGAGCTGTTTTCGCGGCGGCTGGTGGAGGAGGTGCAGGCGACGATTGACCGGGTGTCGAAGAACGGGGGCGAGCAGGCGATTGTGCTGCTGAACAGGCGGGGCTACTCGTTTGTGGTGATGTGCCGGGGGTGTGGGGAGAAGATTGAGTGCGAGAACTGTGCGATCTCGATGACGTACCACAAGGCGGCGTCGCAGAGCGACGATATTGCGCGGCCGGGGCAGCGGCTGGAATGTCACTATTGTGGTTACAAAAGGAATGTGCCGACGGTATGTCCGAAGTGCGGGAGCGAGCATTTGTACTACCTGGGGGCGGGTTCGCAGCAGGGGGAGGAGCGGCTGCAGGAGATATTTCCGGGGGCGAGGATTGGGCGGATGGACCGAGATACGGTGCGGGGGCGGAGCGATATGGAGCGGCTACTGACGCGGTTGCACGCCGGGGAGATCAACCTGCTGGTGGGGACGCAGATGATTGCCAAGGGACATGACATCCATGGGGTGACGCTGGTGGGGGTGGTGGGTGCGGACTTTGCGCTGGGGCTGCCGGATTTTCGGGCGGCGGAGCGGGTGTTCCAGTTGCTGACGCAGGTGTCGGGGCGGGCGGGGCGTGGGGAGTTGCCGGGGAAGGTGCTGGTGCAGACGTACCATCCGGACCACTATGCGGTGAAGTTTGCGGCGGAGCATGACTATGTGGGGTTTGTGGGGAAGGAGTTGCAGTACCGGCGGTGGATGCACTATCCGCCGTATGCGGTGCTGGCGAATGTGGTGGTGCAGAGCGAGAAGCTGGAGGAGGCGACGGGTTGGTCGGGGGTGCTGGGGCGGTGGTTTGAGCAGCAGCGGCTGGAGAAGGTGCGGGTGCTGGGGCCGGCGGCGGCTCCGCTGGTGCGGCTGAAGCGGATCTACCGGTACCACTTCGTGCTGAAGGCGGAGAAGCGACAGGTGCTGGGGGCGGTGCTGCGGGGAATGCTGCGGCATGCGGAGGCACAGGGGATACCTCGCCGCGGGTTGGTGGTGGACGTGGATGCGGTCCACCTGATGTAACGCGGGCAGAGGTATGGCGTGGTGCTGAGGCGAGGTGCCCGAAGCGCCCTAGTTGAGCAGGTGGAGCTCTTTACCGGGTTTGAAGCGGACGGCCTTACCGGGGGCGATGGTGACTTCTGCTCCGGTGCGAGGATTTCGTCCGATGCCGGTTTTTCTCGGCTTGACGGTGAAGACGCCGAAGCCACGCAGCTCGATGCGATCCCCGGCAACGAGCGTCTGCTTCATGCTGTCGAAGATGGCGTCAACGGCTGCCTCTGCTTTGGTTCTGGGCAATCCGGTACGTTCTACAACCCGCTGTATCAGATCCTGCTTAATCATTTGGGTCGCCGTCCTTGGGCAGTATTTTTATTAGTTTAGCCAGTGTGAAGAAAATCCTGGGATGTTGAGCCGATAGTAGAAAGTCGGGGGGAGATTGTCAACGCCAGACCGCTCCCGTAAGATGGTGAAACTCAACAGAGGCCACATTTTAGCGGAAGTCGGGGCTGGAATGACGCTGTTTTGGTGCGTTGTTGGGAACGACCTGGTGGACGGAAGGGAAGTAAGCGCGTGGCAATCAAGAGTGATCGTTGGATACGGGAACAGGCAGTCAATCATGGGATGATTTCGCCTTTTAGCGAGAAGCAGGTGCGGGAAGGCGTGATTTCGTATGGCCTTTCGTCGTATGGGTATGATCTGCGGGTGTCGGATGAGTTCAAGATATTCACGAATGTGAACAGCGCGATTATCGATCCGAAGGCGTTTGATGAGCGGTCGTTTGTGACGGTGCAGGCTGACAGCGTGATTGTTCCGCCGAATTCGTTTGCGTTGGCGCGGTCGATTGAGTATTTCAAGATTCCCCGGGATGTGCTGACGATCTGTGTTGGAAAATCGACGTATGCGCGGTGCGGGATTATTGTGAACGTGACGCCGTTTGAGCCGGAGTGGGAGGGATTTGTGACGTTGGAGATCTCGAACACGACGCCGCTGCCGGCACGGATTTATGCGAATGAAGGGCTGTGCCAGATACTGTTTTTCCAGTCGGACGAGGTGTGCGAGGTCAGCTACGCGGACCGGAAGGGCAAGTATCAAAACCAGCAGGGGATTGTATTGCCGAAGCTGTAGTTCCGATGATTTGGAACGGGTTGCGGACGTAGTGCGTAGTGAGAGTTGTGAGCCATGTTGAGAACTGGAAGGGCTCCTGACACGATGAAGACCAATGCTGTGGATGGAGTACTGCGGGTCGGTTTGGTGGCGACCGATCCGCTGCGGATACTGGGGCTGCAGACGATCTTTCAGGATGGTCAGTCGGTGGAGATTGTTCTGCTGACGCTGGCGGGGACGCTGGAGGAGGCCGGGTTGTCGATGGTGATGATCGACTCCAGTTGCACGGAGTATCTGTTTGAGTTGTTGGCGACGTTTCGGCGGACGCACCGGCGGTTGAAGGTGATTGTGCTGGGGTTGGAGACGGATCACGAGTATGTGCAGCGGGTGATTGCGGCGGGGGCCAAGGGATATCTGGCGCATGGGGCGAAGGAGAGCGAGGTCCGTATGGCCATTGAGGTGGTGGCAGACGGCTCGCTGTGGGCGCCTCGGAAGGTGATGGCGAGGCTGCTGGAGTCGACGCAGGAGGCTGCGGGGCCGAGCGGGGTGGTGGGTGCTCCGCATATTACGGAGCGCGAGGGGCAGGTGCTTCGGTTGCTGGTGGCGGGGCGATCCAACCGTGAGATTGCGGTGGTGCTGGGGGTGGACCCTGGCGCGGTGAAGAGCCATGTGGGACGGTTGATGCGGAAGGTGGGCGTGCCGAACCGGATTGCGCTGACGATGGAGGCGGTGAACCGGAATCTGGTGCCGAAGTAGGGGATCCGCTGTTTACTTTTTAGTAAACAGTAATCGTCCAAAGGTATATATACCTTAGTACCGTTGTGGGGTTGTTCGAGGTGAGGCAAAGTGAAGGAGCAATACAGACCTGGGAGAAGGGCTGTATCCAACGCTTCAGGCTCGCCTGTTTCGTTGGATATAGCCCTCATTTTTTGGTGGTTGGGGTGGTGGGTTTCGGTGGTGTTGATGGAGTGGGTGCGGGTTGGCGGATGGGTGGCAAGCAACTCCGGTGGGGTAACGTCCATCCTATGAAGTGTTGCAGGAAGTTGTGCTTGACGGCATCGGGTCTGAATTCGATGTTGCAGGCAGTATGATTTTGTAGTTTCAGTACGGGAGAGTTTGAATGATTAAGCGGATAGCAGTGGTTGCATGTGGCGTGGCGTTGATGGCGACGTCGGTTTCGGGGTTTGGCGAGACGGACAAGACGAAGTTGGCGGAGCGTTTGACGGCAGCACAGACGGTGATCAACCAGATCATGTCTACGCCGGACAAGGGTATTCCTGAGGGGATTCTGGCGGGTGCTTCGTGCGTTGTGGTGGTACCGAGCTACAAGAAGGCTGCGTTTGTAGTTGGCGCGCAGTATGGTCAAGGCGCAGCGACGTGCCGTACGCCCAAGGGCTGGAGTGCACCGGTGTTTGTGCAACTAGCGGGTGGCAGCTTTGGATTCCAGATTGGCGGGCAGGAGACGGATCTGGTGCTGGTCGCGATGAACGATCAGGGTTTGCAGGACATGTTGAAGAACAAGTTCAAGATTGGTGCGGATGCAGCGGCGTCGGCTGGACCGGTGGGGCGCAATGCTCAGGCTGGAACCGACTGGAAGCTGAATGCAGAGTTTCTGACGTATTCGCGCAGCAAGGGTTTGTTTGCGGGAATCAACCTGGATGGTACGGTACTGTCGCAGAATGAGGACGATACGCGCACGGTGTATGGCGCGAACATTCCTTATACGGATGTGCTGAAGGGCAATGTTGCTACGCCGATGATGGCTCGTCCGTTTGTGCGGACGGTGGCGAAGTATTTTGTGATCTCGAAGGCTAAGTCTGACTAGTTTTCGACGGTGTGATGGAACTGGCTGCCATGATGGCAGCCATTTCTGTTTAAGCAATTTGGGTCTGTAGGAACAGTCTGGTTTTGCAGTGGCGAAGTGCTGCGTCCTATGGAGTTTTTGGGTTGCCTGCTTCCGTCGCTGGTGCTGCCTGGAAGATCTGAAAGGTACGCTCGCCCTTCAACTTAACGATGCGGAAGACACCACGATGCACACAGGCGGCGTCCCAGATGGTGAAGTCGCCGGGACGGATTCGACGCAGGATGTCACCTGTGTCTGGATTGAGTTCAAGGATGAGGCCGTCTTCGCCACGTCCGGTGTTGGTGCCCACTCGACGATACCGAATGTAGAGCAGGTCATCGGACGGAACGATCGAGTAAGCACTGAAACCTGCTAGAGCCGGTAGATGGACTGTCCGGATGGAGCCGTTTGCAAATACCTGGAACAGCGGTGAATTGGCGTTCATCTGGAGTAAAAAAATTGAGTCTTTGAAGTGGACAAACTGAGAGAACTGTATGGCTCCCTGTAGTTTTGAGAGACTCACTCTGTCTTTATCTGGATTACTTCCCTTTGCAAATGCGGAAGGAAGGGTGTCGTTTTTTTTCGCGAAGTCTGTGTCGGGTTGATAGTAGAAGATTTCTTGACCGATTGGCGCATATCGAATGAGTTTGGCTTCATGGTTAGCTTCATCAATACCAAAGACGAGGAAATCACCGCTATCGGATGCTGCTAATTTTTGTGGTGCCAATTGTGGTAGAGCAAGCTCTGTGGATCCGTGGTAGATGCCTTGACGATCAAATTGAGCGACAAACCATTGGCTCTTTAGCGGTGTTTGGATGCTTGCATCAACGCTTGCATTCAGGGGGGACTGTTTTCTTGTGCCATAGATAAGGAAGTCAACGTCATGGTCTCCTACGTCGTAGGATCGAGCGTCTGAGAAGCCTTGTACGTCTGAGATCGCGGAGAGGTTGAAGGTGTTTACCTTGCCAGCGGTCGATATGGTCGAGAGGAGTTCTGGGGTGTTGAACGGTACAGGTTTTGTTGGATCGCTTTCCAGGATTGAGTTGACGACGAGTGATCCATCTGCGGTGCAACCTATCGCGCCTTCAAGCATGGGGGATGGCAGGTTGGCGGCTATCGGATCTTCTCCGGAGATCGCCAAAACGTAGACAGGGGGCTTAGGGGGCGATTTCTCCTGGGCGAGTGCAACATGGCACATCGCGCAGGAGAGCGCAATTTTTATCATGGATCTAAGTACCTGCACTGCTGAGTATTTGGCTTGAGCTATTGCAGGCTGAGCTTGGGATGTATCGACAGATCGAGTGGTGCCGCTTCGGGTATATCTGCTTGCGGTCTCCATATTGGGTGCAATGCTCCTTTACAGTCGGGTACCAGAACAAGGTGCTGCTGGGCTAGTGTGGCTAACTGTAGTTGCGTATTTGACTTGTTCAGGAGTTTGGCGAACGGGCAGTAGCCACCGTCATAGCAAGTTGGAGTGAGTCTTCCGCGACCGCAACATGAAGCGTAGAGACCATAGGGGGCGATGTTTCCGGGACCACTACAGATCGTGATTTGAACCGGTGGGCTACCCGGGCACGAACAAGTCTGTTGCACGATGCTACTGCACTGCGCTGTCGCACCCGTCGAGAGGGGAAAAATTACTAAAGACACGCATAAAAAGATTACGATTTGCTTCATAGTAACCTCCAAGATGCGATTTAAAAAACACAATTGTTAGTTGTTTGTCAACGGGAATTTCCGAAATATTTGATTTTTAATGAGAATGGTGAAGAACGAGTCTAGAAGCTTCTATCAGTCTGAGATGGATATTGACAGGTGAGCTTGCTTCTGGATTGAGATTGGTCGCAGGAACTGGCGGGTGAGACCGTAGACTATAGGCTTGAGCGATGGGTCCCAAGTTGGGTTGAAGCCGGTGACGGCGACGGTGCGGCAGACGCTGGAGTTTGTGGCGGTGTGGTGCATGGTGCAGGGCCTGCGGTTGCTGCCGCGGCGTGTGGCTCGGGCTGTGGGTGCGGGCGTGGCGGGGCTGGCGTTTGTGGCGCTGGGGCGGTTGCGGTCGGTGGGGCGGCGGAATCTGAAGCTGGCGTTTCCGGAGAAGAGCGATGCGGAGCGGGAGCGGATACTGCGGGCGGAGTACCGGAACCTGGGGTATCTGATGGCGGAGTTTTGCCAGATGCCTGGGTATACGGCGGAGCGGGCGAGCCGGTTTATCCGCTATGAGGGGCTGGAGAATTATGTAGGGGCGAGGGACCTGGGGCAGGGGGTGCTGGTGCTGACGGGACACCTGGGGGCGTGGGAGTTGTCGAGTTTTTACCACTCGCTGATGGGGATGCCGATGGGGATGGTGATCCGGCGGCTGGATAATCCGTTGGTGGACCTGTTTGTGAACCGGATACGGTGTTTGCATGGGAACCGGGTGATCCACAAGGACGATTTTGCGCGGGGCCTGATCGCGTCGATGCGGTCGGGGCAGACGGTGGGGATTTTGATGGATACAAATATGACTCCGCCGCAGGGGGTGTTTGTGCCGTTCTTTGGGGTGGAGGCGTGTACGGCTTCGGGGATGGCGCGGGTGGCGCAGAAGACGGGCGCGGCGGTGGTACCGGGGTTTCTGCTGTGGGATGAGCAGGAGCGGCAGTATGTGCTGCGGTTTGGGGAGCGGATAGCGCTGGTGGATACGGGCGATCCGGAGGCGGATGCGATTACGAATACGGCCCGGTTTACGGCGGTGCTGGAGAGTTATATACGGCAGTATCCGGAGCAGTGGTTGTGGATGCATCGGCGATGGAAGACGCGGCCGCGAGGCGAGACGGGAGTGTATTGATGGCGAAGCGGACAGAGGTTGCGGCGTGGGTAGGGGCGGAGGTTGCCGGCGAGGTTGGCGGGCCTGAGATGGAGTTGGTGCGGGTGTCGGGGCTGGAGGGAGCGACGGCGGATGCGGTGGTGTTTGCGATGGATGCGGTGACGCTGGCGAAGGCGGTGGCGAGTGGCGCGGGGTTGGTGCTGGGGCCGCGGAAGGAGCGGGAGGGTGCGTTTGCCGGAGAGGCGCGGGTGGTGTGGGTGGGTGATCCGCGGTATGCGTTTGCGGTGGTGGGGAAGAAGCTGGGCGAGCCTGCGGGGGAGCGGGAGGGATGGATTCATGCGACGGCGGTGGTGGGGCGAGAGGTGTCGATTGGCGCGGGGACGCGGGTGGGGCCGGGGGTGGTGCTGGGGGATGGAGTGCGGATTGGGCGGGATTGCGAGTTGATGGCGCGGGTGGTGGTGTATGCGGGGACGGAGTTGGGGGATGGGGTGGTGGTGCAGGCGGGGGCGGTGCTGGGGGCGACGGGATTTGGGTATGCGCGGAATGGGGCGACGGGGGAGTATGTGATGTTTCCGCAGCAGGGGCGGCTGGTGGTGGAGGATGCGGTGGAGATCGGGGCGAATACGACGATCGACCGGGGAGCGCTGGGGGAGACGCGGATTGGGCGGGGGACGAAGATCGACAACCTGGTGCATGTGGGGCATAACTGCTTGATAGGAAAGAACGTTGTGATTGCGGCGCAGACGGGGATTTCGGGTTCGAGCGTGGTGGAAGATGGGGCGATTCTGGGGGGGCAGGTGGGGATTGGGGAGCATGCGACGGTGGGCGCGGGGGTGATACTGGGGGGTGGCGCGGGGGTGTTGAGCGGGAAGAAGATGCATGGTCCGGGCGAGGTTTTCTGGGGGAGGCCGGCGCGTCCGTTGAAGGAGTATCTGCGGGATCTGGCGCGGTTGAAGCGGCGGTAGGATGGTATTTGGCTGTACAGGTTGTGGAGAAATGTGTGGTGAGTGATGGCAGTTGTCGTCGTAGGCGGGCATAGCCGGAATGTGGGCAAGACGAGCGTGGTGGCGGGGCTGATTTCGGCACTGCCGGAGATGCGGTGGACGGCGTTCAAGATTACGCAGTTTGGGCATGGGATGTGTTCGGCGAATGGGGAGCCGTGCGACTGCGAGACGGCGGAGCATGCGGTGGCGGTGAGCGAAGAGCGGGCGGGGGCTACGGGGACGGATTCGGCGCGGTACCTGGAGGCGGGGGCGGTGCGGTCGTTGTGGGTGCGGACGCGGATGGGCGATCTGGCGGAGGCGATGCCGCGGATTCGGAAAGAGCTGGCAGGAGCTGAGAATGCGATTATCGAGTCGAACAGCGTGCTGCGGTTTCTGCGGCCGGATTTGTATTTGAGTGTGCTTGATCCAGCGACGGAGGATTTCAAGGAGTCGGCGAAACGGTATCTGGACCGGGCGGATGCGGTGCTGGTGGCCGAAGGGGTGCTGGGGAGGCCGGAGTGGAAGGGGGTTTCGCTGAAGCTGGTGGAGGGGACGCCGGTGCTGGCGATGCATCCGCCGGAGTATGTGACGGCGGAGGTGGTGGCGTTTGTGGTGGAGAGGCTGAAGGGCAGGGAGTAGGGAGTAGGGAGTAGGGGGTAGGGGGCTAGGGGGTAGGGGGTAGGGAGTAGAAGGCGGAAGGGCAGAGGTTATATGGATTGGACTGGGAGGAGCATGAGGTCGTCTACGAGGGCTACTTCTTTTTGGACGAAGGGTTCGGCGTAGCGGACGCCGGCGAGCAGGCCGTAGTGGCGGGCGGTGGCGAGGGTGCGCTCGCGGATGTCTTCTTCGGGGACGAAGAGGGTTCCGCCCTGGGGTTGGGTGGCGTACTGGGAGCGGTAGGCCATGAGGGCGTCGAAGCGCTGCTGGACGTGGGGGGTGATGTCGACGACGAAGGTGGGGCGTACGTCGGCGTAGAGGCTGGCGTAGAGGATTTTGTAGGGGCGGTGGGGCGGTAGTTGCTGGCCGGGGATTTCGAGTTTGGCGAGGCCGCTGACGAAGCAGGCTTCGTAGCCGAGGGTGGCGGAGGTGTAGTGGTCGGGATGGCGGCCCTGCCAGTAGGGGAGGATGACGACGCGAGGGCGGAGACGGCGGAGGACGGCGGCGATCTTGAGGCGGTTGGGGAGGGTGTTTTCGACGTTGCCGTCGGGGAGGTCGAGGGCTTCGCGGTGGGCGACGTTGAGGATGCGGGCGGCGTGGTTGGCTTCGGACTCACGCTCGGCGGCAGTGCCGCGGGTTCCGGACTCTCCGCGGGTGAGATCGAGGATGGCGGTACGGTAGCCTTTGGCCTGCATGGCCAGGAGAGTGCCGCCACAGGTTTGTTCTACGTCGTCGCGGTGGGCGGCGATGGCGAGAATGTCGGTGAGACAGGGGGTAGGGGGTAGGGGAGAGGGGGTAGGGGGCATGGGATTAGAGTTTTGCGATGAGGGTGTTGAGCATTTTGGCTACCTCGTTGGATAGGCTCTCGGTTTGTTGTACCAGTTCCGGGTTGCCGTAGCCTAGTTTTGCCGCTATGTAGAGTTGGGTTTGGAGTTCCAGGTTTGAGCCACGAGCTACGCCGAGGAACTGCTTGTATTCCCCTGTGGAGTTTCGTCCGTAGCCTTCGGCGATGTTGCTGGCTACGGAGATTGCTGCGCGGCGTAGTTGGCTGGTGAGGCCGAAGAGTTCTTCTTTGGGGAACGTAGACGTGATGCGGTAGACAGCGAGGGTCATGTCGGTGGCGCGCTGCCAGACATGCAGTTCCCGATAGGATTTCAGCAACGAAGCACTGGCTCTCTACTCCCTATTCCCTACTCCCTGGGCTTAGTTGGCGGCGTTGGTTTCGGCGTCGATGTAGGCTACGTCGAGGGCGGTACCTTGTACGGTGATGTAGAAGTTGTTGATCTCGGAGCCGTCGTTGGTATTGAAGGCGTGGACCTGTCCACCGTAGGCGGTGTAGACCTTGTGGAGGTTCTGGACCCAGCAGAGGCCGGTGAGGCTGCCGTAGTAGTAGAGGTTTCCGTCGGTGTTGGGATAGGGAACCTGCTGGGCGGCGTTGGAGGAGCCTGGGGTGACGCTGGGGATGACCTGGGCGGTGAGGGCACCGAGGTCGAAGCGGGTGAGGCAGTTGTAGTTCTGGCCGAGTTTGGCGCGTTCGCCGGTAGCGCAGAACTGGGAGCCGATCCAGAGGGTGTTGTCGTCGGCGAAGAGCATTTTGGAGTGGTATCCGTCGGAGATGGAGACCTTGTTGGTGATGGTATTGGAGGTAAGGGAGATGGTGGTGAGGTTTCCGGTGAAGAGGCCGTCGGGCAGGAGTTGCTGGCCGGAGACGTAGAGGTTATTGCCGTCGGAGATCGCGGCGGTTGCACCTCCGGGCACGGCGACGTTGACGACGAGGGGGTTGACGTCGGGATTGGTGGTGGGGACGGTGAAGATGTTGAGGGGTGCGAGTTGGAGGGTAGAGACGCTGGAACGGACTCCGCCGCACTCCGGACCACAGTTGAGGACGAAGACGTTGTTGCCATCGATGGAGAAGTAGGCATCCACGGGGCGGTCAAAGCTGGGGTTTTTGGGGTCGCTGGCGACGGGAACGACGCAATAGACGGGCAGGTAGTAGGGCTGGCAGTCGACGGCGCCGGGAGGGTTGGCCTGATTGGCGTTGAGCTTGACGATGCGATAAAGGGTGTTGGAGTTGCGCACCATGGCGAGGGCGACGGTGTCGCCGGGGTTGACGACGACCTTCTGTACGTTAGGGAGATTGAGGGCGTAGGCACTGCCAAGGAGGTTGTCGTAGACGATGACCTGTCCGATGGCGGGCTCGGCGGAGTAGACGCGGGTGAAGGTGGAGGGCACGGCGACGGAGGAGGACTTGGAGGGGAAGGAGCCGGCGGCACCGGAGGAGGCTTCCTTACCGTAGTCGACGATGCCTACGCTGCCGTCGGTGTCGGAGTAGATGTAGCCCTTGGTCTGCTCGGGGAAGGACTTGATTTTGCTGGGGTATCCGGAGGAGTAACCGGAGATGGAGAAGGAGGTGATGGTGTTCTGGATGTTGCCGCGGATGTCGCGGCTGGCATCGAGGAGCTGGAGGCTACCCTGGGTGCCGTTGGCGGTGACGGAGACCATGACGCGGTTGGCGAGTTGGCTGGGCGGAATGGGCCGGTTGGCGAAGGTGTACTGGGGGAACTTGTAGTAGTAGTAGCTAGAGGCGTGGCAGGAGCTGAGGCCGAGGGTGACGATCGCGAGGAAGAGTCCGCAGAGGATGCGGATGGCGAACGGCGGGAAGGCGTGTTCGCGGGCGCTGGGAGATGAGCCGTCGTGGGACTGGGAGTTGGAGGGCTGAATGCCTGCAGACTGCATGGAGGACGACGGGGTCCCAACGGTGTGGGGGGCGAGACTTTGATTCTTCAACGTGAACGACTCCAAACCTGAGCGCTGCGGCATGATTTGCGGCCACTGCTAATGACTTTGAGTATAACAAAGGCCTGCGTAATGGCTGGGTGGATGGTGGGGTTGTTTATGGGTGTAGTTTGCTGCAGGGTGAGGCTGGTTGGTGTGGGTGGCAGGGGTGGCTTAGGATGATTAGATATGCCGGGCCGGTTGTGAGTGCAGCACGGCGACTGGCGAGGATGACGATGACACGTGTTGGCAATGGGGTAGAGCGGCTGTTCAAGGGTGTTACGGGCGAAGCGGGATCGGGCAGGACGCCGGTGTTGTGCGATGGGGCGATGGGCACGATGCTGTATGCGCGCGGGGTGTTCATCAACCGGTGCTATGACGAACTGAATGTGTCGCAGCCGGAGCTGGTGCGTGCGATCCATGCGGAGTATCTGCAGGCTGGCGCGGAGGTGGTGGAGACGAATACGTTTGGCGCGAACCGGTTTCGGCTGGAGCACTATGGGCTGCGGGACAAGGTGCGGGAGATCAACCTGGCGGGCGTGAAGCTGGCGCGGGAGTGCGTGGAACAGATACGGGAGAAGCAGGCGTCGGATGCGTATGTGGCGGGAGCGATGGGTCCGCTGGGGGTGCGGTTGGAGCCGCTGGGCAAGGTGGGTCTGGATGAAGCGCGTGCGGCGTTTGGGGAGCAGGTGCGGGCGCTGGTGGAGGGTGGTCCGGGAGTAGGCGCGGACCTGCTGGTGATTGAGACGATGACGTCGCTGGGGGAGGCGGAGCAGGCGATTCTGGCGGCGAAGAGCGAGGCTCCGGGGGTTCCGGTGATCGTGATGATGACGGTGGATGAAGAGGGCAATTGTCTGGATGGCGCGTCTGCGGAGACGGCGGCGGTGAAGCTGACGGAGTGGGGCGCGGATGCGGTGGGGTGCAACTGCAGCGCGGGTCCGGCGACGGTGCTGAGCGTGATTGAACGGATGCGAGCGGTGACGGAGGTGCCGTTGGCGGCGATGCCGAATGCGGGGATTCCGCGGGCGGTGGAAGGGCGGACGCTGTACCTGACTTCGCCGGAGTACATGGCGAGTTTTGCGCGGAAGTTTGTGAAGGCGGGCGTGACATTTGTGGGCGGCTGCTGTGGGACGACGCCGAGCTACACGCGGGCGATGAAGAGTGCGCTGCGTGCGGTGGAAGTGCAGGGGGTAGGGGGTAGGGGGGAGGGTGTCGAGGGCGAGGGCTTGAGGCCAGCGGAGGTGTTTGGGAGTGTGCAGCCGGCGCCGCTGGCGGAGCGCTCGAAGATTGGGGCGATGATTGCGGCTGGAGATTTTTGCACGATGGTGGAGATTGTTCCGCCAAAGGGGATCGACTGCACGAAGGAGGTGGAGGGAGCGAAGCAGTTGCACCGGCTGGGAGTGGATGCGATCAATGTGCCGGACTCTCCGCGGGCGAGTGCGCGGATGAGTGCGCAGAGCTTGTGCGTGCAGATACAGCAGCAGGTGGGGATCGAGACGGTACTGCACTACACATGCCGGGACCGGAATGTGTTGAGCATTCAGAGCGATCTGCTGGGTGCTTCGTCGATTGGGCTGAAGAATGTTTTGTGCCTGACGGGCGATCCGCCGAAGCTGGGGAACTATCCGGATGCGACGGCGGTGTTCGATGTGGATGCGATTGGGCTGGTGAATATCGTTCGGAACCTGAACCATGGGTTGGACATTGGGAAGAATTCGATCGGGGAGTCGACGGGGTTCACGATTGCGGTGGCGGCGAATCCGGGGGTAGGCGATATAGAGCAGGAGATCCGGCGGTTTGCGTACAAGGTTGAGGCTGGTGCGGAGTATGCGATTACGCAGCCGGTGTTTGACCTGCGGCTGCTGGAGGATTTTCTGAAGCGGATTGAGAGCTTTCGGATTCCGGTGATTGCGGGGATCTGGCCGTTGACGAGCTTGCGGAATGCGGAGTTCATGAAGAACGATCTGCGGGTGAGTATGCCGGATGAGATTATGGCGCGGATGGCGGGGGCGGGGAGCCCGGAGGCGGCACGGGCGGAGGGTGTGAAGATTGCGCAGGAGATGCTGTTGCAGGCGAGGCCGATGGTGCAGGGCGCGCAGGTGAGTGCGCCGTTTGGGAAGTATGGCGCGGCGGCCGAGGTTCTTGGATTTGTAACATCGGGGGTAGCATAATGGCGAGCTTTGAAGATCATTTGACGGCGCTGGAAGCAGTGGTTGAGAAGCTGGAACGCGGGGACTTGTCGCTGGATGAGTCGGTGCAGTTGTTTGAAGAAGGGTTGAAGCTTTCGAACGCGTGCAAGGGAGAGTTGGCGGCTGCGGAGGGGAAGATCCAGGTGCTGGTGGAGCGGGGCAGCGGGGTGGTGGTGCGGGATTTAGAGGTTGAGAATGAGGAGGAGAGCCAGGCGCAGGTGCGTGATGGCGATCACTGGACGCGGTGAGGGTAGTGGGTATAGTTTGAGACGATGAAGAGAGCACTCTATCTCGCGATGCTGGCCGTGCTGGTGGGATTGCTGGCCGGTGAGCCTGCGCTGGCGATGGTGTCGAACTGGCAATGTGTATCCGATTGTCATCGGTTGGCTGCGGGTTGCGGCGAGTGTGATGGGGTGATGGGGGTGGATGGGGCGACTGGCATGGTGGCTGGCGCGCCGATGCCGGGATGCGACGGGGCCGGGCAGTCCCAGTTGCACTGCGTGCGGATGGTAAGCGTGGGAGTGGGGTTTGCCGTGGTGGGAGATCGGACGCCGAATTTGGCGGTTCCGATACTGATGAGTGGTGAGTCGATTGTGGTGGCGGGCTGGTATCAGGCGCCGGTGGTTGAGGCGATCCATACGATTGGGCAGCCAGCTCGATATGTGCGATACCACGAGTTTCGGATCTAGAGTGCTGCTTGCTGTCGGTGCAACATAACGACTCCCTGGCCAGCAATGGCTATGGGACAACGAGCAGGCAAGACACTAACTATCGATCATGATCGAGGAGATATTCCATGAAACGTGCCATTACTATTCTTTCCTTCAGTCTGATGCTGTCTGTCGCGGCGTTTAGCCAGACGTCCAGCCAGTTTCGTTCGCAGCTTGCGGCTGCTTGTGGCAGCAGTTGCTGCTGCCAGGCAGACTGTGACAGTTGCTGCCAGAGCGGGTGCACGATGGACTGCTGCAGTCATAGCAAGTAGGCAGTTTGCTGTAGAGCGGTAGAGCGATGGCTGCGAGAGGTGATGCTTTCGCGGCCATCTGCTTTTTGGGGGGCGGTGGAGGCTGGGGAGGTTGCGGACTTCCCTTGTGAAGCGGAATTTGGCGGCGGGGTGCGATGTTGATGAGGATAAGGACGAGGAGTAGGATGTTGGCATGGGAAACGGAATTGATCTAGAAACTTTCGACGTCGAGAAGTTTGCCAGAAGCCTTGAGAAGGATTGCCAGGAGGGCGTGAAGTGGGAACGCCGGAAGCTGGAGTGGATTCTTGAGGAAGAAAAGAAGCAGGCTGAGGGCAAGGATCAGGCTGCTTGAAGCGGCCAGTTTTCACGATCATCGCTGGGTCGAATGGGTGCGGCAAGAGCACGCTGACTACAACTGCACGAGACAAGTTTCAGCAGACGCCGATTCTTGA
Source organism: Acidobacteriota bacterium (assembly GCA_021780315.1). Lineage (GTDB taxonomy): Bacteria > Acidobacteriota > Terriglobia > Terriglobales > Acidobacteriaceae > Edaphobacter. Next base: position 93,066 of record JAJXYY010000047.1, on the reverse strand, counting down.
TCCAGATGCGATCGCGAAGTCGCTCCAAGCTACTCTTGATACGAACAACTCTGACATCGATGCTGGACGGCAAGTTCTTCGTATGGCCGAAGAGCTAATTTCCAGGGGTCTGACTTTTACTGTGGAGACTACACTTTCTGGCGGAACTTACCTGAAGATGGCTGCGAGAGCCAAGGCGGCAGGATTCAATTTGATGGTTGTCTTCGTTGGGACGACATCGGTTGAGATCAACATCGAACGGATTAGGGCACGCGTCAAAAAGGGTGGACACGATGTGCCTGAGGAAGACCAGCGACGGCGGTATCCACGAACTTTGGTCAATATGAAGCGGCTTTTACCTGAAGCCGACTTGTCTGTGATTTTGGATAACTCCACTGCGAAAGGGCACACTTTGGTAGCGTTTGGGCATGCAGGGTATATGCATTGGGTTGAACCCGTGCCGGAGTGGGCGGCAGGGTTGAAGGGTTAGTGTTTGGGAGCCGCGTCTGGGGACCAGTAGGTGGTTCTGGCCGAGACGATTAGGTCGGGGTGGTTGTTGAGGTGGACCTGCAGGGTGTGCAGTCCGGCGGTGGGTTGGGTGGGGTTGAAGGTGAGCAGATAGCGGTTGCGTATGTGTGTGGCGAGCGTTGCGAGGGCTTCGTCGAGGTCGTGCCGGGTGTCGAAGTGGGCAGCCTCTCCGCCTGTCAGGGTGGCCATCTCGGCGGCCAGATTTTTTTGCATTGCGCCGAGGATCATGCCGAGGGGTTCGCTGAGATTGAAGTATGCCTGATAGACCCCGTCGCCAACTTTGAGAGGTGGGTTGAGGTGGGCATTCTGCTTGAATGCGTCTTTGAAGGCGGTCTTTTGTGGGTTGAAGGTGAGGGTGTAGATCGCGGTGTTTGTCTCACCGGCGGTTCGGAGAACTTCTTTGATCGTGGTTTTGCTGCCTACATCGGTTGGTTCACTGAGTAGTAGTATGGCGCGGCGGTTGGCTGGGGGTTGCTGGTCGAGCAGGCGCAGGGCGAAGCTGAGACTGTCCAGGATGGCGGCCCCGTCGTCGCCGTGATCGGGCTGGTTGATGGCTTCGCGCCATTGCTCGATGTCGGAGCTGAAGGGGGAGGCGGTCTCGGGCTTGCTGTCGAAGTTGACGATGGAGACCTGGTTGGGAGGGTCGCCAAGGATGTTGGCGAGCATGGTTTCCAGGTTGCGATATTGTTCGAATTGATGGATCGCCGATCCGCCGGTTTGCATGAGGACGACAAGCGAGAGGGGCTGGTTGGAGGCTCGATCCAGGGTTATCTTCTGGGGTACACCGTTGTCTGTTACGAGGAAGTCTGCGGCGCTGAGTGAGTAGACGACTTCTTTTGCAGGGGTTTCGACGAGGGCAGGAACGACGACTAGCGTTGACGTGGCGTGGAGCGTATTGGGGTCGGGGGATGGTGTGATGCTTTGGGCGCGGCCGATACCTACAACTGCGAGAGACAAGGCTGCTGTGATGAGCCTGCGCATGGTGATGCGATTGTAGTTTCTCGTGAGGCTAGCGGTCACGGGTGGTGACGAAGCCTGGGACCCAGAGGAGGGCTCGTTTGGCTTCGGTGTCGGGTAGGTTGGTGAGGGAGAGGCGGGCTGCTTCGGCGTAGGCGCAGGCGGTGTCCATGGCGTAGTCGATGGAGCCGTGGCGTTGGAGGATTTCGAGGATTTCGGGGTGGGAGACGCGTTCGAAGCTGCGGTCGGCGAGGACGGTGCGGATGGCTTCGCGGTCGGCGCCGGTGCCGCGCTCGAGGGCGTGGATGACGGCGAGGGTGGCTTTGCCTTCGCGGAGGTCGGAGGCGACGGGTTTGCCGAGGACGTCTTCGGAGGCGGTGAGGTCGAGGACGTCGTCTACGATCTGGAAGGCGAGGCCGAGGTTGCGGCCGTATTCGCCTAGCTGGGAGTCGACCTCTTCGGGGTTGTCGAAGGTCTGGGTGGGGGAGATGGCCACGCCGAGTTGCATGGAGACCTTGAAGAGGCAGGCGGTCTTGCGGAAGATGAGGTCGAAGTACTCTTCTTCGTTGATGAGGTGTCCGAGTTTCTGGATCTGGAGGAGTTCGCCTTCGACCATCTGCTGGGTGAGAGAGATGAGGAGGTCCAGGACGCGGAAGTTGCGTTCTTCGAGGGCGAGGCTGAAGGACTGCATGTAGAGCCAGTCTCCGGCTAGGACGCACTTGGAGTTGCCCCAGGTGGTGTTGGAGGAGGGGCGGCCGCGGCGGGTGTCGGCCTCGTCGATGATGTCGTCGTGGACGAGGGTGGCGGTGTGGAGCATCTCGACGACGGAGCCGAGGCGGATGCGGGATTGACTGGTGCAGCCGAGGGCCTTGGCGGAGAGCAGGAGGAGGGTGGGGCGGATACGTTTGCCGCCGCCGGACATGAGGTAGGTGGCGATGTCGGTGATGACGTCGACGGGCGAGGCGGATTGGCTGGCGAACTCGTGCTCGATGGCGGCGAGATCGTCGCGGAGAAGGTCGAAGACTTCTTTTGCGGTCGCTATGGAGATCGTGCTCACTTGTTATTTAGACTATCAGGCGTTGCGGGGGTGTTGGGGTTTGCGGTGATGGATTGAAAAAACAAAGTGGAACGTTGATTGGAACAATGTGGGCGATGATCGGATTTTGGGGTGGGTGGTGTGGGGCAGTGCGAATCGCCATCGAGATGGCCAAGCTTAGCCGCGATGAGACTGCGGTGAAGATGGTGGATCCGGGGGCGGCATGCGCACACACCTGGCGGTGAGGCTGCCATAGGTATGCCGGCGAAGGCAGAAGCAGGTCCTTCGCTCCGCTCAGGATGACAGCTAAAATACAGAAGGAGAGCAAGGGTAAAAGCAGAAGTGTGAGTAACAGCGGCAGCTGGAGCAACTGTACGGGGACGGTGCGGGATTCGATAGTTCAGCTGGCTAACTTGGCGATGATGGGTTGGTGCGGCGATGGGAATTCGGGTGGGGCGAATGTAAGTGATACGAAGGATTCGGTGAGATTTTTCACTGAGTTTGCAGGAAGTGTGATGTTGGGCACGAAACGGACGGAGTGGGTGGTGTAATCTGCGGGCGTGGGTTGGTCTGGGGCGGTGGGAGTGTTAGTGTCTAGCTTCGGGTGGTTGGAAGAGAAGTCGAACTGGATGGAGTGTGGGAGGTTTCCCGATGCGTTACCTGGTAGATAGTTGTTGGCGGCGGGCGTGGCTGGTGGTGTTGCTGGCGGGCGTGCTGGGGATGACGGGGTGGTGTGTGGCGCAGGAAAATCCACTGGGGCAGGTTCAGACGCAGACGGCTCCAGCGCCGGCGAAGACCCCGGAAGACAAGAAGCCGGTGATTGAAGGGGCGGACAATGCGGCGGCGCTGGCGACTTCGCGGCGGGATGCGAGGATTCGGGTGGATGTGAACCTGGTGCTGGTTCCAATGACGGTGACGGACCCACTGAACCGGCTGGTGACGGGGCTGGAGCGGGAGAATTTTGAGGTGTACGACAATAACATTCCCCAGAAGATCAAGAGCTTTTCGATGGAGGACGCTCCGTTGACGATCGGGATTGTGTTCGATTTAAGCGGGAGCATGGGGTCTAAGTTTTTGAAGGCGCGTAAGGCGTTGAGTGAGTTTTTGCGGACGTGCAATCCTCAGGATGAGTTTTTTGTGGTGGGGTTCAACGATCGGCCCGCGGTGATTGTGGACTACACGTCGGAGGTGGACGACGTGGAGGCGAGGATGGTGATGTTGAAGCCGGAGAACCGGACGGCACTGATCGATGCGGTGTATCTGGGGATCAACAAGCTGCGGGAGGCGAAGTACGAGCGGAAGGCGCTGCTGATCATCTCCGATGGTGGGGACAACCGCAGCCGGTATACGGAGGGGGAGTTGCGGCGGGTGGTACGGGAGAGCGATGTACAGATTTATTCGATTGGGATTTTCGATCAGTATGCGCCTACGACGGAGGAGCAGTTGGGGCCGATTCTGCTGACGGATATTTGTGAGATGACGGGTGGGCGGCTGTTTCGGGTGCGGGATGTTGGGGAGTTGGGCGACATTGCTTCTCGCATCAGTGCGGAGTTAAGGAACGAGTATGTGATTGGGTATACGCCGTCGGAGGTGAAGAAGGACGGGAACTGGCGTAAATTGAAGGTACGACTGGTTCCGCCGGCGGGACTCCCGCCGCTGACGGTACACAATCGTCAGGGGTACTATGCACCTTCGCAGTAGAGGAATGTGGCCGCGGGTGATTGTGGCGATTTGTTTTGTGATGCTGGGTAGAGGCGGTATGAGCGGATGGGCTCAGCAGCCAGGGAGCGGTACGCCTGCGGGTGTACCGTCGTTGACGGTGGACCGTGATCCGGTGGCATCTCCGGATGCGGATGCTGCGGTGGCTGCGCCGGGACAGCCGGGGCCAACTGCTGCGGTGGGCCAGATAGAACGGGAGCGAGGCAAGTACACGCTGCGGACGGATGCGTATGAAGTCCGGCTGAATGCGACGGTGCTGGATGGCAGCGGGCGGGCGGTACAGACGCTGGATAAAGACGCATTCCATGTGTATGAGGATGGAGTTCCGCAGACGATTACGTCGTTTCGGCATGAGGATCTGCCGGTATCGCTGGGGATATTGATTGACAGTTCCGGCTCGATGTACGACAAGCGGAGTGCGGTGGAGCAGGCTTCACTGGATCTGGTGAAGTTGTCGAACCCACAGGATGAAGCGTTTGTAGTGGATTTCTCCTGGGAGGCGTTCATCGATCAGGACCTGACGTCGGATATCAGCAAGCTGCAGCAGGGGTTGGGGTACATCAAGTCGAGTGGCGAGACGGCGATCTACGACGCGCTGGTGGCTTCGGCTGATTATTTGACCAAGAATGCGAAGCATCCGAAGCAGGTGCTGCTGATTATTACGGACGGCGAGGACAATGCATCGAGTGCGACGCTGGAGCAGGCGATTCGGCGGATACAGGATTTGGATGGGCCGGTGATTTATTCGATTGGACTGCTGTTTGGCAGTGATACGGATAAGCGGGAGTCTCGCCATGCGCGGCGGGTGCTGGAGACGCTATCGGAGGAGACGGGCGGGGTGGCGTATTTTCCGCGGTCGATCAAAGAAGTGGACGCGATTGCAGCCGAGGTGGCGCAGGACATTCGGACGCAGTACACGATTGCGTATCACTCGACGAAGTCTCCTGCGCTGGGCGGGTACCGTGAGGTGCATGTGGAGGCAAAGGCGAAGAACTACGGGCGGCTGACGGTACGGACGCGCACGGGATACTTTCCGCATGTGGCAGTTGGAGCGAGTAGTTCGGGTGGAGCGATTTTGAACGATGCAGGGAAGCGGTCGACACAGTGAGAGTTGCGGAGACGATAACGGAGTTGGTTGGTCAGACGCCGATGGTTCGATTGGGACGGTTGAGTCCTCAGGGTGGGGCGGAGATCTGGGCGAAGCTGGAGTATCTGAATCCGGGTGGCAGCATCAAGGACCGGGCGGCGCTGGGGATTGTGCTGGATGCGGAGCGGCGTGGGGTGCTGCGACGAGGAATGACGATTGTTGAAGCGACGGCTGGGAATACGGGCGTGGGGCTGGCGCTGATTGGCGTGAATCGCGGCTATACGGTAATGCTGTTTGTGCCGGAGGGATTTGCGGAAGAGAAGTGCAAGCTGATGCGAGGTCTGGGGGCGACGGTGGTGCGCACGCCTGAGGCCGAGGGGATGGCGGGAGCGATCAAGCGGGCGTTGGCGTTCGAAGCCGAGACCGAGGGAGCGTTTGCGGCGTTGCAGTTTGAGAATCCGGCGAATCCGGATTTTCACGAGCAGACGACGGCCGTGGAGATATGGGAGCAGATGGAGGGCCTGGTGGATGCGTGGGTGTCCGGCGTGGGGTCGGCGGGGACGTTTACGGGGATGGCGCGGTTCTTCAAGGCGCAGCGGCCGGAGATTGTGACGGTTGCAGTGGAGACGCAGGGCAGCGTGCTGCAGGGTGGCGTGCCGGGGCCGCACAAGGTGGAAGGAATTGGGGTCTCTTTTATTCCGGCTACGTTTGACCGTAGCGTGTGCGATCGGATTATCCAGGTGATGGATGAGCCTGCGTTTGCGATGGTGAAGCGGTTGGCGTCGGAAGAGGGTGTGCTGGCGGGATCGAGTGCGGGCGCGATGGTTTGGGCTGCGGTGGAGGTGGCGCGGGAGATGCAGCCAGGGCAGCGGGTGGTGACAGTGATTCCGGATTCAGCGGAACGGTATTTGAGTAAGGGTTTGCTGGGGTAGAGCGGGTGGGGGTAGGACTACGTCATTGGGCAAGGCATTTTTTAATTTTGGATGCGAGGGATTATGGAAGCGAAGAAGACGATGGGATTTGCAACACGTGCGATTCATGATGGGCAGGCTCCGGAGCCAATGACGGGCGCGGTGAATGTGCCGATATTTCTGACGTCGACGTATCAGCAGGAAGAGATTGGGAAGAACAAGGGGCATGAGTATGCGCGGCTGACGAATCCGACTCGGGATGCACTGGAGGAGAGCCTGCGCTCGTTGGAGGGTGGAACGAGCGCGCATGTGTTTGGCAGCGGGATGGCTGCGATTACGGCTCTGTGCACGATGATGAAGAGCGGCGACCATGTCGTGTGCTCGGACAATGTGTATGGCGGCACGGCACGGATGTTCGACAACGTGATGGCGAAGTTCGGGCTGAGCTTTACGTATGTGGATACGAGTGTGGCGGCGAATGTGGCGGCTGCGATAACGCCAGCGACGAAGCTGGTGCATGTGGAGACGCCGACGAATCCCATGATGGCGGTGACGGACATACGTGCGGTGGCGGACATCTGCCATGCGCGGGGGGTGGAGCTGAGCGTCGATAATACTTTCTTATCGCCCTATTTGCAGCAGCCTATCGCTCTGGGTGCGGATATTGTGATGCATTCGACGACGAAGTTTTTGAATGGGCATAGCGATGGGTTGGGTGGGGTGTTGATCTGCACCAAGCCGGAGCACAACGAGACATTCAAGTATGTGCAGAAGTGTACGGGCGGGATACTTTCGCCGTTTGAGAGCTATCTTCTGCTGCGGGGCGTGAAGACGCTGGCGGTGCGGATGAAGCAGCACGATGAGAATGGACGTGTGGTTGCGGAATTCCTGAAGGGCCATGCGAAGGTGAAGAAGGTGTTTTATCCGGGGCTGGCGGAGCATCCGCATCATGCGCTGGCGTCGCGGCAGCAGAGTGGCTTCGGGTCGATGATATCGATTGAGACGGGTTCGCTGGAGAACGCGAATGCGTTTGCGAAGCGGTTGAAGCTAGGGCTGCTGGCGGAGTCGCTGGGCGGGGTGGAGACGCTGGTGTGTCATCCGGCGAGTATGACCCATGCGGCGGTGGGGGTGGAGGGACGAGCGCGGCTGGGGATCACGGATGGGCTGATGCGCATATCCGTGGGGATCGAGGATGTGGAGGATATTGTTGCCGATCTGGGGCAGGCGCTGGATGGGATTGCTTAGCGCATCCATGATGATGCAGCCTAGGATTGGCTGCGCGTAGGTTGCATGGCCGCGGATTGGGCTCGCTGCCAGTAGCGCGAGAAGCGTTTGAGGTCAAAGCCACGCGTGGAAGTTACGAATGGCGGGGGATCGATCCAGACGATAGGCAGATGGGCTTGCAGGGACAGGGCGATGGCCTGAAGACGTGGGTCGGGCGTACGTTGGGCGATGATATGCGAGGCCTGGGTGGCGCGTGCGGCGGCGAGGAGTTCGACAGTGGGATTGCCGGCGCGGATTTCCAGGTGAGGCGGCATCTGCTGGAGGCACTCGGCGATAAAGAGGGCGCGTTTGAGCGAGATGCTGCGGGCAGAGGGTGATGGGGGAGGAGCAGTAGCTACGGTATCCCAGACGAAGAGTGCGGGTGCCGCAGGGTGGGTCACGAAGATAGGGGCGGCTGGGTTGAGGCTGTCGGTGTGGATCCAGAGGAGCGGTGAGCCAGTGGGGGCTGGGGTGGATGGATCGAAGAGGTCGGGCTGGTGGCTGGGTTTGGAGTGTGGGGCTGGGGGACCTGAGGGTGCAAGGCTGGGTGTAGCGCGGGGAAAGAGCCGATCCGCGAGGTCTTCGTAGGTGGCGTCGAAAGGACAGGTTTTGGCTGAGGCATGGACGCAGGAGCGGCAGTGAATGCCGCCAGTGTATCGTTCCAGATTTTCGCGATTGAAGAGGTAGGGTTTGGTCGAGAAGGTGGAGGCAACCCATTGCCAGGAGAGATTGTTGCTGGCGGGGTCGCCATCGAGGAGGTGGTGGAGGAACCACTTCGCACCGGCCTGCCAACGTATGCGGAGCCAATGTGTGAGGTAGGCGGCGATCCACATGCGGGCGTGGTTGTGGAGATATCCGGTGGAGGTGAGTTCTCGGGAAAAGGCGTCGATGCAGCCCAGGGTAGTGGTACCGGTGATGATTGCTTCGGGGATTTCGGAGCGGAAGTGGCTGGGGGAGAGGCCGGTTTTTGGGGCTTCGCGATCTTGCCAGATGGCGTCGCCGATCTGGAAGTAGATTCGCTGCCAGTAGTCGCGCCAGGCTAACTCGTTGATGAACTTTTCAGCATGGGCTGGGTTATGGACGATCGCGAGGGCATGATCGCGGACTTCGCTGAGGGTAAGTACGCCGTGGCGAAGGTAGGGAGAGAGGTGGGTGACTTTGCCAGTGAGGAAGTTTCGAGTGCGGGCGTAGGCTTCGGGCTGGATGGCGTGTAAGGCAGCGAGGGCTGCGGTGCGACCGCCACGGAAGGGGCTAGTGGCGGAGTCATTCGGGTCGAGGTGGGCGAGGGAGTCTCGCAGGTGGGCGATGAGGGCCTCGCGGTCGGGTAGTGCGGCTAATTCCTGTGCATTCACAAGGATAAGAATAGAAGCGATTCGGTGAAGGTGGCTGGGGGCGAGGGGGATGGGTTGCGTACCAGTGGAAAAGACTGGAGGAAATTCAATTGAGCTAGAGATAGCAGTCGGGGAGCGGCGTGGCCTGTGCTGCCAGAGTATGCGTGAATGTGATACAAGGATTAGTTTTCGTTATACAGTTCTGGAGGTTGGGATGTTTGGATTGACGGAAGAGCAGGAGCAGTTGCGGAAGGAAGTACGGGCGTTTGCGGAGCGCGAGGTGGCTCCGCATGTGAGCGAGTGGGACGAGAAGAGCGAGTTTCCCCATGGAGTGGTGAAGAAACTGGGGGAGATGGGGCTGATGGGGGTGATCTTTCCTGAGGCTTTGGGTGGGGCGGGGATGGGGTATGTGGAGTATGTGCTGGCGGTGGAGGAGTTGAGCCGGGTGGATGGGAGCGTGGGGATTATTGTGGCGTCGCACAACTCGCTGTGCACGAACCACATTATGCTGGCGGGCAATGATGAGCAGCGGCAGCGGTGGATTCCGAAGCTGGCGAGTGGGCAGTGGCTGGGGGCGTGGGGGCTGACGGAGCCGGGGTCTGGATCAGATGCCGCGGGGATGCGTACGACGGCGGTGCGGAAGGGCGATAGCTGGGTGCTGAATGGCGGCAAGACGTTTATCACGAATGGTACCTATGCCAACTGTGCGGTAGTGCTGGCAGTGACGGACCGTGAGAAGGGGACGAAGGGGACTTCGGCGTTTGTGGTGGAGAAGGGGACGAAGGGTTTTCGGCCGGGGAAGAAGGAGAACAAGCTTGGCTTAAGGGCGAGCGATACGGCGGAGTTGCTGTTTGAGGACTGCGTGATTCCAGCGGAGAATCTGCTGGGCAAGGAAGGCGAGGGCTTCAAGGATGCGATGCGGGTGCTGGATGGCGGGCGGATCTCTATTGCCGCGTTGAGCCTGGGGATCGCGCGGGGCGCGCTGGACGCGGCGATGAAGTATTCGCAGCAGCGGCGGCAGTTTGGGAAGGCGATCAGCGAGTTTCAGGCGATCCAGTTCAAGCTGGCGACGATGGCAACGGAGTTGGATGCGGCGTGGCTATTGACGATGCGTGCGGCGCAGATGAAGGACAAGGGCCAGAAGGTGACGCTGGAGAGCAGCATGGCGAAGCTGTATGCGAGCGAGGCGGCGTGCAGAATTTGCGATGAGGGCGTGCAGATTCATGGTGGGTACGGGTTCATCAAGGACTATCCGGCGGAGAAGTTCTACCGCGACGTGAAGCTGTGCACGATTGGCGAGGGGACCAGCGAGATTCAGCGGATGGTGATTGCGCGGGAGTTGCTGGGTAAGACGCCCAGCCGAGGGTAGGGCGGTTGGTGCTGGGTAAGGGAGCCTGTCGGGTTGCGGTAAAGCCGCTGCCGGCAGGCTTTTTTCGTACTCGCGGTTAGGTGCGGGAGTTGTGTTGGGGCTGGTGATGGCAGAATTTTGAGATTAGCAAGAGATTGCGAATTTCTGGTGATGGTATGCAAGCGAGTCGTGAGTGTTGATGGATTTGTGATGTCAGGGGATGGGTGGCGGGAGAATACTTGGCGCGGCGCGAATAGATGCGCCATGACGTTTACGAGGTTGAGCGATGAAGTCCTGGTCCAAGAATTTTCCTGTAGTGCTGACGTGTGCGGCGCTGCTCCTACCTGTGGTGGCGAAGGCCGCTGACGACGATCGCGATGATCGTCACAACCCGCCGAGTGTTCCTCTGGCGACGAACCAGTATCTGGTGACGAATTTGACGGTGAATGGCGGGGGTGGGGGTATGAACACGGATCCGAACCTGGTGAATCCGTGGGGCCTTTCGCGGAGTTCTGGCGGGCCGTGGTGGGTTTCGGACAACGGTACCGGGTTGTCCACGCTGTACACCGGTGCGGGCGCAGTGGTGCCGTTGGTGGTGAAGATTCCTGCGGCTAAGTCCGGCTCGGGAGTTCTCGGTTCGCCTACGGGGACGATCTTCAACGGGACGAAGGAGTTTGCTATTGGTGCAGGGAAGCCTGCGGTGTTCCTGTTCGCGACGGAGGATGGAACGATCTCGGGCTGGAATCCTGGGGTGAATTCGACCAATGCTGTGATTGCGGTGAACGAGTCGGAGAAGGGCGCTTCCTTCAAAGGACTGACTGCGGCTACGGTGAATCTGCCGAATTATCAAAACCAGACGCTGTTGTATGTTGCGGATTTCACGCTGGGGCGGGTCGAGGTATTTGACGGGATGTTCCAGCATGTTCGTGCTGTGGAGTCTCAGTTCAATGAGGATAATGACCTGCCGGATGGGTATGCGCCGTTCAACGTGCAGAACCTGGGTGGCAATATCTATGTGGCGTATGCGAAGCGTGGCAGCGGGAACAATGAGCAGGATGGGCCGGGGCTGGGTTTGGTGCGGGTTTACAGTCCGGAGGGGCGGATGCTGGTGCATCTGGAGCATGGGAACTGGTTCAATGCTCCGTGGGGCATGGCGATCGCACCGAGCGACTTTGGGCCTTATAGCCACAGCATTCTGGTAGGGAACTTCGGGAACGGCTGGATTGCGGCGTTCGATCCGATCACGGGACGTTTCCAGGATTATCTGCGGGATGCGACTGGGAAGCTGATTACGATTCCGGGGCTTTGGGGTATTTCACCGGGTAATGATGGCAAGGCCGGGACCGCCATTTCGCTGTACTTTGCAGCGGGTGGCGCGACGGAGAGCGCGGGTGTGTTGGGATCGATTACCGCGATGCAGAATCCGCAGGGGAACGATCAGTAGGGTTACAGTGAGCCAGATGGAATGCGGCGGGCGACGAGTGAACTCGTTTGCCCGCCGCATTTTTTTGCTGGGAGGATTTAGAAGGAGCGGAAGTTGGATTGGGGTGGGATGGGAGCGGCTTTCAGGGTGAGGGTGGTGGGGGGGAGGCCATCGGTGGTGGCGGTGATTTGGATAGAGCCGTTGGGGGCGGTGGCGCGGAGGATGGCGATGGCGTTGCCCTGGTAGAGCCTGCGCTGGGTGGCGTGGAAGGGATCGTGGTCGAGGAGGTTGCCGTTGTCTACGGCGAGGATGGTGGCGGGGCCGGTGGTGGCGAAGTGGATGAGGGTGGAGTCGTCGGGGAGGGTGGTGCCGTTGGCGTCGACGAGGGTGGCGGTGACGTAGGCGAGGTCGTCCCAGTTGGTGGTGAGGTTGGTGGTGGTGGCGGTGAGCTGGAGGCGGGTGGGTTTGCCTGCGGTGCGGAGGGTGTCGGTGGCGACGATTTTGCCGTTGGTGCGGGCGATCGCCTGGAGGGTGCCGGGGGCGAAGGGGACCTGGAAGGTGATGGGGGAGGCGTCGGGGTGGAGTTGCTGGGTGCCGAGGGATTGGCCGTTGAGGAGGAGTTCGACCTGCTGGGCGTTGGTGTAGATTTCGATGTTTTCGGTGTGGGGTTCGAGGGTGGTGGGGGTCCAGTCGAGGAGGAGGGGTTGGCCGAAGCGGGTGGTGGGGTCGGGGGGCAGGGCTGCGCCTTTGAGCGCCTGCTGGTTGGTGGAGGTGGGGGAGGCGTAGCCGGGGTCGATGGGGCCGCGCTGGGCGGCCTGGACGCGGCGGGCGATGCGGACCATGGGAGTGGAGGTCCACCAGGATTGGCGCTCGAAGGCGCGGGCGCGGGGGAGGGCGGTGGTGAGGAGGAGTCCGGAGCCGGCGCCGATGGAGGGCCAGCGGCCGGCTTCGCCGAGGTAGTCGATGCCGGACCAGAGGAACTGGCCGGAGTACTCGGGGTGGTCGCGCATGGCGATCCACTGGTTGCGGTCGTGGGTGTTCTCGGTGCCGACGATGCTGCGGGTGGGTTTGTCGGCGTGGGCTTTGAGGATCTCCTGCTCGCGGTAGTTCTGGCCGACGACGTCGAGGAGATCGGCGAGGCCGTTGTCGTAGTCGTGGGAGACGTTGGGGCGGAAGAGGGCCTGGGTGACGGGGCGGGTGGGGTCGTAGTGGTGGAAGGTGGCGACGAGGGATTGGAGGATGGGGATGGCGATGTCGGGGTGGGGGGTGTCGTGGATCTCGTTGCCGGCGGAGTAGAGGATGATGCTGGGGTGGTTGCGGTCTCGCTGGACGGTGACGGCGGTGTCGATGAGGGACCACTGGCGGAAGTAGAGGTGGTAGTCGTAGGGGTTCTTGGCGACGGTCCAGGCGTCGAACATCTCGTCCATGACGAGGAAGCCCATGCGGTCGCAGAGATCGAGGAACTCGGGTGCGGGTGGGTTGTGGGCGGTGCGGATGGCGTTGACGCCAAGGGCGCGGAGGGCGGTGAGGCGGCGCTGCCAGGCGGCGAGGGGGACGGCGGTGCCGAGGGCTCCGGCGTCGGTGTGGAGGGCTACGCCGTAGATTTTGTGATGGGTTCCGTTGAGGAAGAAGCCCCGGTTGGGATCAAAGTGGAACTCGCGGATGCCGAAGGGGACGGTCTCGTCGTCTATGGGCTTTTTATCCTGCAGGAGGGTGGCGTGGACGGTGTAGAGAGCAGGGTGGTTGAGGTCCCAACGGTCGGGGGTGGGTAGGGTGGTCTGGGCGTCGAGATCGGTGGTGGCGTTGGCAGCGAGAGTGGCGACGGGGGAGGTGAAGGTCTGGAGGGGCTGGCCGGAGGGGGAGATGAGGGTGACGGAGAGGGTGATGCTGGCGGGGGTAAAGGCGTCATTGGCCGCTGTGGCGCGGACGTGGATGGTGGCGGAGGCGGCGGAGACGGTGGGGGTGGTGACAAAGGTGCCCCAGGGAGCGATGTGGGTGGCGGCGGTGGTGATGAGGCGGACGTGGCGGTTGATGCCGGCGCCGGGGTACCAGCGGGAGGCGGGTTGCTGGCTGGTGTCGGAGCGGACGGCGAGGGTGTTGGGGCCGGTGTGGAGGCAGGAGGTGAGGTCGTAGTGGAAGGAGACGTAGCCGTAGGGGCGGTGGCCGAGGAGTTGGCCGTTGCAGAAGACGTCGGAGTTGGCCATGACGCCGTCAAAGGCGATGTAGGTGCGCTTGGTGGGGTCGAGTTTGGCGAGGGTGAGGGTGTGGCGGTACCAGGCGATGCCGGTAGGGAAGTAGCCGCCGCCGGGGCCGGAGGGGTTGGTTGCGGCGACGGGACCGGCGATGGAGGCGTCGATGGACCAGTCGTGGGGGAGAGTGACGGTAGACCAGGTGGTGTCGTTGAAGGTGGGGGACTGGGCTTCGGCGGGGTCGGATTGGGAGAAGCGCCAGTTGGTGTCTAGTTGCTGGATAGAGCGGAGGGCAGGTGGGGCGGCGAGGAGGGTGGTGCAGGTGAGCAGGGAGGTGAGGGCGAGGGTGAGGGCTGGGCGGCTCATGCTGTCTCCTGGATGGCTGGGGTGGTATCCCCCCCCTGGGTGACTTTTGTCAAAGTCTTCAAAACAATAGGGTTAGGCTTGGACTTGAATGGTAAAGTCTTGCATTGATTGAGGTTAGCGGTAAAGTCTTGATTCTAAATGAGCAACGCCCGTGCTGGTGAGCACGGGCGTCGCTGTTTGGTAGTCCCAGTATAGCAATTGGATGGGGGTGTTTTTCCATCGGATGGACTTGGATAAGTGGTTGAGTCTTTGATGGTTGCGGGTTGTTTTTGTGGGGATGGGGGTTGACATGGGATTTTTTTGCTGTTTTTGAGGGTTGTGGGTGGAATTGTTCGTGGCGGGGTTGAGGTTCTCAGTTTTCTTACAGGTGGGTTGCTGTGGGTGAGTGCGGTCGCGCTTTGCGCGATGCCCACCTTAACCGCGATGAAGCTGCGGTGAAGATGGGGCACCCGGGTTCGGTAACGGTGATGAAGCTGCGGTGAAGATGGGGCACCCGGCTTTGGTTTACAGCCGGGTGCGTTGGGGTCGGGTTATTTTGGGGTGGTGGTGGGGGTTGGTTTGGTGGGGTTGAAGCGTGCTCCCAGTTCGGGGGTGGATTGGATTTCGGCGGGGTTGGGGTTGGTGGTTTTGGTGGTCTCTACGCCGAAGACGTAGCTGGGGCCGAACATATTGCTGGTGAAGATGACGAGGGACTTGTCGGGGGAGAAGCGGACGTTGGGTTCGAGGCGGTAGTTGTGGTGAGCCATGTTGACGAGGTGTTCGGAGTGGAAGACACCGGGTTGCCAGAAGGTGGGGTCGTTGAGGGCACCTTCTCCGGTGATGGCTTTGGGGTGGAAGAGTTCGATCCACTCGCCGTCTGGAGCTTTTGCGACCTGTCCGGGGTCACCGCCGTCTCCGGTGAAGAGGTCGAGGTCCTGGGTGAGGTTGAAGTGAATGGACCACTCGTTGCGCTGCATGTGGTAGGCGGTGCGTTTTCCGGTGGTGAGGTTATATCCGGCGAGGAAGAAGTCTTCTCCCTTGGGGTACTGCCAGTCGTACCAGATGGTTTTTCCATCGAGGCCCCAGAACTCGTGGCCTGCGATCTCCATGAGCATGGTGCGTTTGTGGATGAGGGTGTTGTGGGTTCCGTCGGTGTGGATCATCCAGATGCGGTCGACTTTTTGCCAGGGGCCCTCGTGGCAGTACATGAGGAGGGTGGGATCGGTGGGGGAGAAGAGCATGTGTCCGATCCAGTCAGTGGAGTGGAGGAGTTCTTTGACGGCACCGGTCTGGAGGTTGATGGTGTAGAGGACGACGGGGATGCGTGCCGCGAGGCGGCGCTCCATCATCTGGCCCTTGTTTTCCGGCTGGACGAGGGACCCTGCCTGGGGAGGTGCGGCGTGGCCGGGGGTGGGGAGAGGTTGACTGCCACCGTACTCTTTGGCGATGTCCTGCTCGTTTTCGTCGAAGGTTCCTACGCCGAGGGTCTCGTCGGCGTTGATGGAGGCGAGGCTGGCGCGGGGCGGGAGTGCGGTGAGTTTGGTGATGACACCGGTGTGGGTGTCGGCCTTGAAGACGGTGTTGGCCTGGGTGGCGGGGTCGAACTGGGTGTAGAAGATGCTGGGAGTTTTGTGTCCGACGACGACGGTGCGGAAGCCGGTGCGATAGAAGGCGGGGGTGCCGGGCCGGACGCCACTGGGGCGGGGCGGGATGGGGACGAGGAGGCGGGTCTTGCGGGTGGCGAGTTCGAGGACGTGGATGCCGTCGTGGGCGGTGTAGATCATCTGTTGGCCGTCGGGGGTGTAGGCGTTGACGTTGAAGTAGAAGGCGGAGGAGCCGGGCTCCTGGGAGAGCCGGATGACACGGTGTCCGGTGTCTTTGTCGATCCAGGTGGTGGGGGGTGGGGAGGAGGTTTGGGTGTGGGCGAGGGGCGTCAGGGTGGCTGCGAGGGCGAGGGTGGAGGCGAGGCGGAGGGCGATGTGGGCCATGCTGAGTGCTCCTGTGGTGTGCTACGGGCCGCAGTGATGGGACTTGGGTGCGGGTGTTGGTTTTGACGCAGGTTGGGGTTGCTGCGGGCAGATTGGCCTGACCACATGCGGGAGTGTTTATACACTGTCGGGGGTGCTGTAGGGAAACTATTTCTCAATGGAATTTATGGAGGGGGTTGGGTGGGATGGGTATCTGGGCTGGTTCGGGTGGGGCGGGATGGTGATGGGAAGTGTGGCTGGGGGTGGAGTTAGCGGTAGGATTAACAGGAGGTGACTTATGCGACTTTTTCGAGTGCTGGTGCTGGTTGGGTTGTTCGGTCTGGGTGTAGGGGCACGGGCGCAGACCGGGGTGTATGCGGAGTTTACGGGCGCAAAGCTGAGCTCGGCGAATACGGCGTGGATGTTTGGGCCGACGTTTGGGCTTTATCACGATCATGGTTTGGGGTTGGTGGCGCTGGGGTTCGATGTGCGTGGGTCGGTGCTGGGTCGCGGGGCGACGAACGGAGCGGGATCGGATGAGTCGCTGGATACGCTGCAGGTGGGGGTTCGGGGTGCGGTGACGCCGCATGTGCTTCCGATCAAGCCGTATGCGGAGTTGCTGGGCGGGCTGGGTCATTTGAAGACGGGTCAGGGGTCGGCGACGACATCGACGAACAAGTTTTCATATCAAGTGCTTGGGGGCGTTGATTTTACGATTTTCCCGCGGCTGGATTGGCGGGTGGTGGAGTTCAGTTATGAGCGATTTCAAGGGCTGGGCGATGGGTATGCTCCGAAGCAGTTGAGCACGGGCCTGGTGTTCCGGTTGCCGTAAAAGGGTTACTTTGCGGGACAAATCGCATAGGATAGAGAGATATGAGTGAAGTGATCGAGCAGGCACAGCATGTTTCGAAGTACACGCGCAACCACCCTTACCAATCGACCGTAACGTACAACGAGTTGCTGACGGCGCCGGGGTCAGAAAAAGAGACGCGGCATTTAGTGATGTCGCTGGAAGAGGGGATGACGTACACCCCTGGGGATGCGGTGGGCATTGTGCCGGAGAACCGTGAGGAGGCCGTCGCAGAGGTTTTGCGGGTGCTGGGGTATCGCGGGGATGAGCGAGTGCTGGATCACTACAAGGTTGAGATCAGCCTGGAAGAGGCGCTGCGGACGCGGCTGCATATTGGGAAGCTGGCGCGGTCGAGCGTGAACCAGTTGGCGAAGCTGGCTCCGGAGAGTGCAGGGCTGAAGCTGATGGCTGGTCCGGACAACAAGGCCAAGGCCGAGGAGTATTGCTGGGGCCGGGAGTTTGTAGATTTGGCTACGGATTTTCCGGGGTTGTTGAAGGAGCCGCAGCAGTTGTTTCAGGTGCTGGCCCGGTTGACTCCGCGGATGTACTCGATAGCGTCGAGCCAGGCGATGCACCCGGACAATGTGCAGGTTGCGGTGCGAGTGATTCGTTATGAGTCGCATGGGCGTCAGCGGCAGGGGGTGGCGAGCGGCGAGTTGGGTGAGCGTGCTCCGGTGGGCGCGCAGTTGCCGATCTTTCTGCATGCGAATGGGAACTTCCGGCTGCCGGAGGATGACTCTTCGCCGATTATCATGATTGGTCCGGGGACTGGGATTGCGCCGTTTCGGGCGTTTCTGGAAGAGCGTCAGGCGATGGGCCATGCCGGGCGGAACTGGCTGTTCTTTGGCGAGCAGCGGGAAAAGCTGGACTTTTTGTACAAGGAGCAATTGCTGGGGATGCAGCGGGATGGCGTGTTGACGAAGCTGGACACGGCGTTTTCGCGCGACCAGGCGGCCAAGGTGTATGTGCAGGACCGGATGCGGGAACGCGGTACGGAGCTGTATGAGTGGCTGGAGCAGGGGGCGTATTTTTATGTTTGCGGGGATGCGACGCGGATGGCGAAGGACGTGGAGACGGCGCTGCTGGATGTGATTGCGCTGGGTTCCGGCGGGACGCTGGAGCATGCTGCGGAGTACCTGGCAACGATGAAGAAGCAGAAGCGGTACCAGCGGGACGTCTACTAGTACGGGGACGTTGGCTGGAGGTTAAGTGTCGATGCCGTCTTTCCTTTGAGGGAAGACGGCATCGGTGTTTTTGGGGAGCGGGGAGGGCTGGGTGGTTAGCGGGTGGGGTGGCGGCTGATGAGTCTGGTGAAGGTTTGGCGCTGGTGGTGATGGATGTTGGGGATGGCGTAGAGCGCGGCGAAGGGAGCGGGGGAGGGCGCTACGTCGGTATAGGGGGTCTGATCCGGATTGGCGGCGATGGTGAGGGGTTGGTCGGCCTGGCAGCCGGTGAGTGCGATGGCCAGTGCGAGAGCGGCGGTGGGGGGCAGCACGTAGCGAAGTACAGCAGGGAGAGGGCTTTTCATCGGTCTCCTAAAGTGGTGCGTGGCGCGGTGTGACAGTCGCAAGTGTAGGAGGGGCGATGCGGGGTGGCTATGCAACCAAGGGTGTTAGTCGCTGCAACTTTTGGGGGATGGGGTAGCACGGGCGGGGGAGGGTTCGCCCGTGCAGGTAATAACGGAGTAGGTTCCGGGTGGGCCAGAAAGGGGATTTAGACGCGGAAGTGGTCTGCGCGCCAGTTGACGATGCTTTGCTTGATGGTTTTGGAGTCGAGGGAGTGGGTGACGGCTTTGTGGGCGAGGGCGGGGAGTTCTTCGTCGGAGGCGAAGCGGAGGGCGATGAGCTGGTGCTCGGTGAGGAGGGGGATGAGGTGTGCTTCGTCGGGCGAGAGCAGGGTGGCGAGGCGGAGACGCTCTTCGAGGCGGATGATGCGGTCCTGCGCCTTGAGGGCGCTGCTGCGAGCGACGCCAGCGATGAAGATGAAGACGAAGGACATGACGATCCACCAGAGATGGGTGTGGCGGAAGGACGGCCAGGCGTGGATGGTGGCGTAGATGGCGAAGGCGAGATTGAGGAGCAGCAGGGGGAGGACGGTGAAGTGGAAGAGCGGCTCGAAGCGGGTGTGATTTTTGTAGGACTGGGGCTCGGACATGGTTTCCTTTAGGCGTAGCGTGTGGTGGAGAGTCTGGAGGCATATTACATGGTTGGTGGTGGGGTTTATGGGGTCGCGCTGGGTGGGGCGGCTGCGATAGGGTATTGGGATGAGCAAGATGACGAAGAAGCGGATTGGCGTGCATGTGGGGACGGCCGGAGGAAGCTGGACGGCGGTGGAGCGGGCGGTGGCTGCGGGAGCGAATACGTTCCAGATATTTACGGCTAGTCCAAGGATGTGGAAGGCTGCGCCGGTGAAGGCGGAAGATGCCGCAAAGATGTGCGAGCTGCGGGCGAAGCATGATGTGGGGCCGGTGGCGGTTCATGCGAGTTATCTGATTAATTTGTGTAGCCAGACGGAGACGGTGCGGGAGAACTCGGTGGGGGCGTTTCGCGGTGAGGTGGAACGGGCGATGGCGCTGGGGGCGGAGTATCTGGTGCTGCATCCGGGGAGCTGGAAGGGGCTGACGCGGGAGCAAGGGCTGGGGCTGGCGGCGGAGTCGATTGCGAAGGCGGTGGAGGGGATCGACTTTGCGGGGAAGGACTTCAGGATTTTGATTGAGAATACGGCCGGGGCGGAGTTCAGCCTGGGGGGGAAGCTGGAGCAGGTGGCGGAGTTGGTGGAGACGCTGAAGCCGGTGGCTCCGGTGGGGGTTTGTCTGGATACGTGCCATATTCACGTGGCGGGGTACGACATTGTGAGTGAAGACGGGTACACGGAGACGATGCTGCTGGTGCGGGACACGGTGGGGTTCGAGGCGGTGAAGGTGTGGCACTGCAACGATGCGAAGGCGGCGATGGGCAGCAAGCTGGACCGGCATGAGCATATTGGGGAAGGGACGATCGGGGCGGAGGCGTTTCGGCGGCTGCTGCATGATTCGCGGTTTGGTCATGCGGTGTTTATCGCGGAGACGCCGGTGGACGCTCCGGGGGATGAGGCAAGGAATGTTGGAGTGTTGCGGACGCTGGCGGCGGGGTGAGGGTTGGGCAATTCCATTTGTAGTGGGTTATGTTTTGTGCAGATTTTATTGGGGGAGACTTGATCGAGAAGCTGAACTTTCTTTTTGCTGTACGCACGTATATCCATGAATGGGTTGAATTCGACAGGCATGCCCGGACGGTTCTGGGAACCAGGTCAGTAGTTGCCTCTGACGAAGATGTGCTGATTCAGTTGAAGAGGGTAGCTGTACATTACAGAGTTATCCGAACCTTGAAAATTGAAGGAGGTGGCCTTAAGAGACTTGGTCCGGTTTGGTCAGCTTTGGAAGGCTTGACCAGGCCTAATTCGTATGAGGATGCCAAGTCTTGCGTCAACACTTTGGTCGGTACACTAGAGCAGCACTATGGCCAAAGGCTACCGTCTGCTGCGTCGAAGTTCTTGTGGATGCGTTTTGGTTCCCCAATCGTTGTATACGATTCGCTCACGTTAGATTGGATGCGTGAGTACGGTGGTTGTCCGCGGAACGAAAATAGCTATGATGACTTTTACGATGCATGGCGTAGGAATTTTCGTAGCCATCGTGCAGCTATCGATCAAGCATGCGAGCGACTCATTAGAGCTAGGGCTTTCTTCCGTCCGAATTACATAACGCGTGTTGATTTTGATAAGGCTGTACGAAGCAGGTGGTTTGAGGAGAGAGTCTTCGATCATGCGCTGATCAGGGCAGCTGGGCCTAAAATTTAGCGTAGCTGAGGACCTTCCGTACAATAAGAGACATGTCCGAGATTGAGAAGAACGAGAGCGAGAAGCAGGTTCGGTATACGCCTGCGGAGATTGAACCGAAGTGGCAGGCTGTGTGGGATGCGGATGCGGGGTTGTATGCCGCGGAGCCGCATGACTCGGGTAAGCCGAAGTACTACTGCATTGAGATGCTGCCGTATCCGAGCGGGCAGTTGCACATGGGGCATGTGCGGAACTATGCGATTGGCGATGCGCTGGCGCGGCACATGTGGATGCGCGGGTATAACGTGCTGCATCCGATGGGGTGGGATGCGTTTGGGTTGCCGGCGGAGAATGCCGCGCTGAAGAACAATACGCCGCCGCGGGAGTGGACGCTGGCAAACATTGCGGCGATGCGGAAGCAGATGCAGCGGATGGGGCTGAGCTACGATTGGGAGACGGAGGTGACGACGTGTCTGCCGGAGTACTACCGGTGGAACCAGTGGTTCTTCCTGAAGATGTTTGCGGCGGGGCTGGCGTACCGGAAGAAGAGCAAGGTGAACTGGTGTCCGGAGTGCGCGACGGTGCTGGCGAATGAGCAGGTGGTGAATGGCTGCTGCTGGCGGCATGAAGACACGATTGTGGAGCAGCGTGATTTGACGCAGTGGTTTTTGCGGATCACGAAGTACTCGGATGAGTTGCTGAACGGGCTGGACAAGCTGGAGGGTTGGCCGGAGAAGGTCCGGACGATGCAGCGGAACTGGATTGGGCGGAGTGAAGGAACCAATGTCGACTTCGCCGTGGAACAGGGAGTAGGGAGTAGGGAAGAGGGAGCAGAAGGCAAAGGCGTAAGCATCACTGTATTTACGACGCGGGTGGATACGATCTTTGGGGCGACTTCGATTCAGTTGGCTCCGGAACATACGGTAGCGAAGGCGTTTGCGGCGGAGGATGCGGCGCTGGCGGGGCAGATTGAGGAGTTACTGGAGCAGCAGAAGAAGGCGCGTGAGGCCGGGGATGTGGGCGCGATTGAGAAGCATGGCGTGCCGACGGGGCGGTTTGCGGTGAATCCGTTCAACGGTGAGCGGGTGCCGATCTGGGTGGCGAATTACATTCTGGCGGACTATGGGACGGGCGCGATTATGAGTGTCCCGGCGCATGATGAGCGGGACTTTGAGTTTGCGACGAAGTATGGGCTAGCGGTGCGGCGGGTAATTGCTCCTGTGGCGGTTACAGATGTGCTGCCGGAGCTTCCGTATACGGCGGAAGATGAAGCGGTGCTGGTGGATTCCGGTGCGTGGACGGGGCTGGGCTGCGTGGAAGCGCAGGCGAAGATGGCTGCGTTTGCGGAGGCTGGTGGATTTGGTACTGCGACGGTTACATATCGGCTGAAGGACTGGGGCGTGAGCCGACAGAGGTACTGGGGAACGCCGATTCCGATGGTGTATTGCGCGTGCTCGGGTGAGGAGCCGATTCCGTTGCCGGAGAGTGCGCTGCCGGTGGTGCTGCCGGCGCAGGTGGAGATTACGCAGCAGGGTGGTTCGCCGCTGGGACGGGTAGCGGAGTTTGTGAATACGACTTGTCCGAAGTGCGGCGGACCGGCGCGGCGAGAGACGGACACGATGGATACGTTTGTCGATTCGAGCTGGTACTTCTACCGGTATACGGATGCGAAGAACGATACGGCTCCGTTTGCGAGTGAGAAGGCGAACTACTGGTTTCCGATCGACCAGTACATTGGCGGGGTGGAGCATGCGATTCTGCATTTGATCTACTCGCGGTTCTGGACGAAGGTGATGCGCGATTTGGGATTGATCGCGAATGATGAGCCTGCGGAGCGGCTGTTTACGCAGGGGATGGTGATCAAAGATGGCGCGAAGATGTCGAAGAGCAAGGGCAATGTGGTGAGCCCGGACTTGATGATTGAGCGCTATGGTGCGGATGCGACGCGGATGTATGCGTTGTTTGCTGCTCCGCCGGACCGGGATCTGGAGTGGCAGGAAGAGGGCGTGGCGGGGATTAGCCGGTTTCTGGGTAAGGTGTATCGGTTGACGACGAAGTATGGTGCGGTTCGGGCGGCTGATGGGCGGGGAGCGGAGTCAGCGGCGGGGCTGGAGTTGCTGCGGAAGCTGCACCAGACGATTGGGAAGATTACGCAGGACTTCAGCGGGCGCTGGCACTTCAATACGTCGATCTCTTCGATCATGATTCTGGTGAACGAGATTACGGCGAAGGAAGCGGCGATGGATGCGGGCGAGATATCAGACGCGGTGATTGCGGAGGTGTTTCGCGGGTTGACGTTGTTGCTGGCGCCGTTTGCGCCGTTTTTGGCGGCGGAGTTGTGGCAGCAGATGGGCCATGAGGGTGCGGTGTTTCGGACTGTGTGGCCGGTGGTGAATGAAGAGCTTGCGAAGGAAGCTGAGCTGGAGATTCCAGTGCAGGCGAATGGCAAGCTGGTGACAGTGGTGAAGGTAGCGGCGGGCAGCGATGAGGCGGTGGTGAAGGCCGCGGCGCTGGCGGATGCGAAGGTGATGGCGCGGATTGAGGGCAAGACGTTGGTGAAGGTGATTGTGGTGCCTGGCAAGCTTGTGAATCTCGTGGTGAAGTAGTGGCAGAGACGCGCAAGGTTGAGGGCGTGAGTGAGGCTCCGGTGCGGGGGACGCAGTCGCTGGTGCAGACGCTGGGGCGGTGCTGGAAGCGGCCTGCGCTGACGGGGCTGGAGGTGCTGTGGCGGTGGACGTTTGGGGTTCCGGCGCTGGCGGTGGCGGGCTGGTATGGACGGCGGATTCTGGCGGCGCATACGGCGGGGACTTTTGATGTGGGGCGTTTGGGGCTGGATCGTGCGCTGGTGAGCGATCCGGTGGGGGCCGCGGCGGCCGATCCACTGGGCGTGACGGCGAAGGTGAGCCATGCGGTGGGGCTGGTGCGGCCGGATGTGGTGCAGGTGGCGCTGTGGCTGGGGCCGCTGCTGCTGGTGGCGTGGGTGGTGGTGTCTTCGGTGGGGCGGACGGTAGTGTTGCGGCGGATGGATGCGCGGCTGCATGGGCGGGTGGGGACGCTGATGGGGCTGCAGGCGATTCGGACGGTGGCGCTGGTGGGGATCTTTGCGGCGTGGTTTGGGTGTTTGCGGTGGGCGGCGGAGGTGGCGGTGAACCGGGTGGCTGCGGCGGGTGGGGAGCCGAATCTGGTGCTGTATTTTGCGCTGTCGATTGTGTCGACGCTGGGGCTGTTTGTGCTGTGGGCGGGGGTGAGCTGGGTGTTTTCGGTGGCTCCGTTGCTGGCGATGCTGCGGGATATGGGGGTAGGGAGGAGCCTGAGTGCGGCGTTTCGGCTGGGGGTGGTGCGGTCGAAGCTGGTGGAGGTGAACCTGGTGCTGGGGATTGTTAAGATTGCGCTGGTGGTGCTGGCGATCGTGTTTTCGGCGACGCCGGTGCCGTTTAGCGGGGTGACGACGCCGGAGTTTCTGGCGTGGTGGTGGACGGGGGTGGCGGTGCTTTATCTGCTGGGGTCAGACTTTTTCCATGTGGCGCGGCTGATGGGGTATCTCGAGCTGTGGCGGGCGTATGCGGGGCAGGAAGATTCTTTGGCAAGGTAGGCGGGGGCTGTGATGCCAGTCGCATTTACACTTGGAGAGTGGACACTTCAACGATAGTCATTCTGGATTTTGGGTCGCAGTATACGCAGTTGATTGCACGGCGTATTCGTGAGTTCAACGTATTTTCCGTGGTGCTGCCCTGTACGGTTTCTCTGGAGCAGGTGCAGGCGCTGAAGCCGAAGGGTGTTATTCTTTCGGGTGGGCCGTCGTCGGTGTATGACGTGGATGCTCCGAAGGCCGATCCGGCGGTGCTGGCGATGGGCGTGCCGGTGCTGGGGATCTGCTATGGGCTGCAGTTTATTACGCATCATCTGGGGGGGAAGGTGGAGCCTGCTCCGGCGCGGGAGTATGGCCATGCGCAGGTGAACGTGGTGGTGGAGACTCCGCTGTTTCGCGGGTTGCCGCAGGCGATGGATGTGTGGATGTCGCATGGGGACGAGGCGAAGACGCTGCCGGAGGGTTTTGTGCTGACGGCGCAGACGGCGAATGCGGTGGCGGGGATTGCGGATGAGGCGCGACGGATCTGGGCGGTGCAGTTCCATCCGGAGGTGGCGCACACGCGGCAGGGAATGGAGCTGCTGAAGAATTTTGTGGTGGATATTTGTGGCGCGGAGGCGGACTGGACGCCGGAACACTTTATCCAGACGACGGTGGAGCGGGTAAAGGCGCAGGTGGGGAGTGGTCATGCGATCTGCGGGCTGAGCGGCGGGGTGGACTCGTCGGTGGCGGCGGTGCTGGTGGCGAAGGCGATTGGGGACCGGCTGACGTGCATTTTTGTGAACAACGGGGTGTTGCGCAAGGATGAGTTTGCCAAGGTGCAGACGACGATGCGAGAGCAGTTGGGGCTGAACGTGGTGGCGGTGGATGCGAGCGAGCGGTTTCTGGCCAAGCTGGCGGGTGTGACCGATCCGGAGCAGAAGCGGAAGGTGATTGGGAACGAGTTCATCGCGGTGTTCGACGATGAGGCGAAGAAGATCTTTGAGGCGGAGAAGAGCGCGGGCGAAGAGGTGGCCTGGCTGGTGCAGGGGACGCTGTATCCGGACGTGATTGAGTCAAGCAGCGTGCATGGGCCTTCGCATACGATCAAGAGCCACCACAATGTGGGCGGGCTGCCTGCGGACATGAAGCTGAAGCTGATTGAGCCGCTGCGGGACCTGTTCAAGGACGAGGTGCGGCGGATTGGGCGGGACCTGGGGATGCCGGAGGAGATTATTGAACGGCAGCCGTTCCCTGGGCCGGGGCTGGCGGTGCGGATTCTGGGGGAGGTGACGGCGGAGCGGGTGGGGATTCTGCAGGAGGCCGACCAGATTGTGGTGGATGAGATCAAGAAGGCGGGGCTGTACCGGAAGGTGTGGCAGAGCTTTGCGGTGCTGCTGCCGGTGAAGTCCGTTGGGGTGATGGGCGACCAGCGGACCTACGCGAATACGTGCGCGGTACGGGCGGTGGAGAGCGAGGACGGGATGACGGCGGATTGGGCTCCGCTGCCGTATGAGGTGCTGCGGACGATTTCGAGCCGGATTGTGAGCGAGGTGCGGGGGATCAATCGGGTGGTGTACGACATTACGTCGAAGCCGCCGGGGACGATTGAGTGGGAGTAGAGGTTAGCGGGTGGCGCCGCTGAGCTTGCTGGCGTGGCGGGGGGTGGTTTGGAGGACGATGCGGGTGTTGCGGGCGAATTCGACTTCGGCGCCGCGCTGGATCCAGCGGTCGTAGATGGCGAGGGCGGCGCCGTAGGCACCGAATCCGGCGGCGAGGTTGGGGGATTGTCCGGAGATGCCGATGATGAAGCCAGCGAGGCCGAGGCTGTTGGAGGCGGCACCATTTTTGCCGGCCTGGTGGAGTGCGCCACCTTCCTGATCGAGGGGGCGGGAGGCGAGGTTGATGAGCAGGAGGGGGAGGAGGATTTTGTCTTTGGGCTTGGGCTGGACCTTACCCTCGGTGGACATGGCGAGGGCTTCGGAGGAGGCTGAGTCGACGCCGGTGACGATGGTGGTGACGTTCTGACTGGTGCCGGTGGGGAGGACGAGTTGGCGGAAGTCGAACTGGAGGGCTCCGGCGCGTCCGAAGCGGCGGGCTGGTTTGGAGCGGGTAATGGAGCCGATGACGGTGGCTCCTTGCGGGATGGCTAGGGAGTGGTCGGGGTTGTAGATGGGCTCGGCTACGGTGGCCTGGATGGGCTGGCCTTGTTTGCTGGTGGCGGAGCTGAGTGGTTGGGAGAGATAGGCCTGGATCATCCAGGTGTTGGGGTCGGGGGTGGCTGCGGTGAGTGTGGGTGATGGATCGGGCTGGGGTGCGAGGGTGATGGGTGCGGTGGTTTCGACGGTCCAGGCGGTGCCTTTGGCGATGCGCTGGGGGTGGTAGGGAAGCTGGCTGTAGAGGAGTTGCTGGGCACGGTCGGCTTTGCCGGGATCGATGAAGAAGTGGAAGGTGTCGTGGAGGGATTGTTTGGCGATCTCGAACTCTTGCCCGATGAGGCCGCCTTTGGTGTGGGGTTTCGCGATGATGCGGTAGATGGGTGCGCCTTCGGAGGCGGTTCCGGTGACGATGGGGAGGGTGGAGCCGTCGCTGAGGAGGAGTCCGTTGAACTGGACGACGGGGGTGGAGAAGGGGGTGAAGTCGGCGCGGAGGCGGGCGCGGTTGCGGTGGGGATGGTCGGGGCGGAGGGCGGTGACGGTTCCGGTGAGGGTGGTGTTGGTGGGGAGGATGAGGGTGTTGTCGGCGTAGACGGGGTAGAGAAGCTGGGCGCGGACGGCGGTGCCTACGCGGAGCGGGAGGTTGGCGGGGAGTTGGACGGGCAGGGGGGTGCCTACGGGCAAGGTGACGGTGGCTGGTGGGGTCTGGCCGAAGAGGTGGACTGGCAGGAAGAGGGAGAACAGTGCGATGACGAGCAGACGAGTGGCGCGAGATGGAGAGGGGAGGAGGGTTGCCTGCATTGTCATCTGACTCCGATGTTAGCGCAGAGGTGAGCGGGTTGGGGTTAATGCTGGGGATGGGGATGGAAAGGTGGTTCACTCGCAGATTTTGCGGGTAAGGTGGGCTACGGGCGATGCTGCTGTGGATGGGTGGTGCTACGACGACGCGCCGCCAAGGTGTGAAGTCCTGGGCGGCGCGTCGTGGTTGTTGCGGATGGTGCTGTGGGTTACATGTCGATTTTGCTGTGCCAGGAGCTGGCGGCTTTGAGGGCGTGGTTGACGTTGGAGATGTTCTCGACGCCAGTGGTGTTGAGCCAGTCCTCGAAGGCCTGTGCGCCCTGCTTGGCGTAGATGGCGATGCCGTCTTTCCAGGTGGCGCGTCCGCAGAGGACACCGTTGAACTTGGTGCCGGATTCGGCGGCGAGTTCGAGGGTTTCGATGAAGACGGGGTTGGAGACCCCGGCGGAGAGGTAGATGAAGGGCTTGTGGGTGGTGCTTTCGGCGTCGCGGAAGTGCTGGAGGGCTTCGGCGCGGGTGTAGGCTTTCTCCCCCTTGAAGGCCTTGGTGCCTTCGACGAAGGACATCTCGATGGGGACTTCGACCTTGAGGACGTCTACGCCGTACCGCTCTTTGCCGAACTCGGCCATGGAGCCGGAGACGATGGAGGGCTTGCGCTTGGCGTAGGCGAGGGACTTCTCGTCGCCGCCATCGGCGTCGTAGCCGACGAACTCGAGGAAGTAGGGGATATCGTGGCAGCGGCACTCGTCGCCGATACGCTCAACCCAGGCGTGCTTGAGGTCGTTGATGTGGGATTTTTCGAAGGGGGTGTAGTAGAGCAGGATCTTGATGCAGTCGGCTCCTGCTTCCTTGAGGCGGCGGACGCTCCATACATCGAGGAGGTCGGGGAGTCGGCCGGGGGTGTTGGAGTCGTATCCGGTCTTCTCGTAGGCGAGCAGGAGGCCTTTGCCATTGCGGTGTTTGGAGGCGGGGAGGCCGAACTCCGGGTCGAGCAGGATGGCGGAGGCGTGCTGGGTGAGGACCTTGGTGACGAGGGTCTTGAACTCTTCTAGGTCGTGGCCGGTGGCTGCGGAGCCACGCTCTTTGCTGAGGGACTTCTGGAGGGAGCCACGCTGGTCCATGGCAGCGGCGGCGATGACGCCGCGGTGGTCTGATACCGCTTTGAGTCCAGCGAGTTTGCCTGGGGTAATCTTCGACATTGAATAGTCTCCTGAGCGCTTGGCGCGTTAGATGCGACGCCTTATTTTACACAGCGGCGGGGTGCTGCGGCTGTGATGGGGATAACTGGCGGGTTGTAGGGGATCAGCGGGTGTTGAGGGCTGCCTGCTGGGCGGAGAGGAGGGTGCGGATGCCTGCCTCGGCGAGGTCGAGCATGTGGGTGAGTTGGGGGCGGGAGTAGGAGTCCTTTTCGGCGGTGGCCTGGGTTTCGACGAGGCCTCCGTCGGCGAGCATGACGACGTTCATGTCGACGGTGGCGCGGGAGTCCTCTTCGTAGCAGAGGTCGAGGAGGGTGTGTCCGTCGACGATGCCGACGGAGGTGGCGGCAATCATCTGGCGGAGGGGCGAGGTTTTGAGGGTTCCGGCGGCGACGAGTTTGTTGAGGGCGAGGGCGAGGGCGACGGCCGCTCCGGTGATAGCGGCGGTGCGGGTTCCACCGTCGGCCTGGAGGACGTCGCAGTCGAGGATGATGGTGCGTTCACCGAGGGCTTTCATGTCGACGACGGAGCGAAGGGAGCGTCCGATGAGGCGCTGGATCTCGTGGGTTCTTCCGCCGACTTTGCCGCGCTCGGACTCGCGGGGGGTGCGGGTGAGGGTGGCGCGGGGGAGCATGCCGTACTCACCGGTGACCCAGCCGCGGCCGGAGTTGCGGAGCCATCCGGGGACGCCGGTTTCGATGGTGGCGTTGCAGAGGACGCGGGTGTTTCCGGATTCGATGAGGACGGAGCCCTCGGCGGTGGGGATGAAGTTGGGAGTGATGCGAACGGGGCGGAGGGCGTCGAAGGTGCGGTGGTCGGGGCGGAAGAGGGTGTTGGGTGCGGCAGTAGACATGAAGGTGATTATAGGGTGCGGCGGGCTGGAGGAGTCGGGTGGGTACGGTGGACGAGGTGCAGCGGATTGGGACAGATGGAGGAAGAGTTGGCGTTCGGTTCCGAAATGGGAATGGCGAAAGAGGTTCGCTAAATTTGGGGTGTTTTATCGGGTTGTAAGTGTGCGATGTTTTTAGTTGTACCTGTAGTAACCCTTTTATTGGCTGAAAGCGAGCAGTGGTAACAGGAAATGAGAGATTGCTTCGACTGGGAGTTCCAGTGTGGCGCTTGAATTGATTACAGAAGTGCATTCATCGTCTACGGCAGCGTGATTGAGAAGGCTTGGAGTGTGACCATGCAGGCAGCGCAGAGCAGTATCGCCTCAGGGAAAGAGAGCCGCACGGAACAGTTTGCGGCGTTACGCAGGATCAGCCGTCGTCTGGAGGGTGCGGAGGACGCGGAGGGTGAGGGGCCGGGCCGGACGCAGTTGGGTACGGGACGGGTGGGGATGTTGCGGGACCTGGGCGAGTTGCTGGAGGCGCTCCAGTTGTCGACGTACATGGTGGCGAGTCCGACGGGGGTCCCTGATCCGGAGGGGCGGTATGCTGCGGAGCTGGGGATACTGCGGGAGCGCAGCTGGGTCGTGGTGGAACAGATGCTGCAGAGTGCCCGGCGAGCAAGTGCTCAGGAGCAGGAGCTGGGCATGATGGTGGAGTCATGCAGAGTATCGGAGCCGGTGGTGGGCGAGTTGATGCCGGGGCAAGCGCCGGGGCTGGAAGTGATGGGGCTGGGCCGGATTGGGCCGCGACGGGTGGCGTGGGTAGAGCAGGAGGATGGTGAGGTGCTGCCGCCGCAGCGGCGTTATGTGGTGCAGGGCGCAGCGGGGTGGATTGCATGCTGATGGGCAACGAAACGATGAAGCGAACGGATGAGGGTGTCCGGGCTGGGGAGCTGCCGGTGTCGAAGGACAGGAGCGGACTGGTTTTGGGCAGTGTGGCGAGCGGGCAGGATGAGGCGGAGCAGGCTTCGCTGTTGGGGCAGGCTCCGCTGGGGGTTGCGGCGGGCGACGAGAAGCTGGTGCTTCAGGTGTTGGTGGTGGATGACGACGCGCCGGTGCGACGGGCGTGCCGGGATATTGCGGCGGGGCGGGGCTGCGCTGTGACGGAGGCGGGCAGTGTACCGGAGGCGGAGAGGATGTTGAAGTGTCAACGGGTGGATCTGCTGCTGCTGGACCTGCGGCTTCCGGGCGGGAGCGGGCTGGTGCTGCTGGAGCAGGTGAAGATGCTGCATCCGGAGACGACGGTGGTGGTGATGACGGCGTTTGCAACTGTGGGTTCGGCGGTGGAGGCGATGCGGATTGGTGCATCGGACTATCTGACGAAGCCGTTTGCGGTGGAGGAGTTGACGGCGGTGCTGGAGCGGGCGGGGCAACGGCGGCGGTTTCATATGGAGAGCCGGCGCCTGCGGGAGAAACTGCGGACCAAGACGGGGATGGGAGAGCTGGTGGGCCAGTCGCCGGAGATGGAGAAGTTGTACCGGATTCTGTCGAAGGTGGCGTTCTCGACGCATCCGGTGATGATCCTTGGGGAGAGCGGGACGGGTAAGGAGCTGGTGGCGCGCTCGATCCACAAACATGGACCGAGTGCCAGGAAGCCGTTTGTGATTGTGGAGTGTGGTGGGCTGGTTCCGCTGGCGGTGGAGAGCGAGTTGTTTGGACAGGTGAAGGGAGCGTTTATAGGGGCGAACCGCTCGAAAGAGGGAGCGCTGGCGGCGGCTGAGGGTGGAACGGTGTTTCTGGAAGAGATTGGCGAGTTGCCGCTGGACTTGCAGGCGAAGCTGCTGCGGGCGCTGCAGGAGCGGGAGGTGCGTCCGGTGGGCGGGGTACAGGCGCACCGGATGACGGCACGGGTGCTGGCGTCGTCCAGCCGGGACCTGGCGGCAATGGTGGAGCAGGGGCGGTTCCGGAAGGACCTGTACTTTCGACTGAATGTGGTGAGTTTGCGTATCCCGCCGCTGCGGGACCGGCGGGGAGATATTCCGGCGTTGGCGATGCACTTTCTGGCGCAGATGGATGGGGCGAGCGGGAAGGAACGGGAGTTCTCCGATGATACGCTGCGGGTGATGAGCGAGTATGACTGGCCGGGCAATGTGCAGGAGCTGGAGAATGCGATCGAACGGGCGTGTGCGCTGTCGAGCGGACCACTACTGCATATGGGCGATTTGCCGACGCAACTGCAGGACTTTCGGCTGCACCGGGCGCAGCGGCTGCAGGGCGCGCAGATGGATGAGGCTGTGCTGGATGGGGTGCTGGCGGGCGCGGAGGCCGGCGATGGGATGTCGGGCGGAATCGTGTCGATCTCGGAGATGGAACGCCGGGCGATTCTGGGGACGATTCGGCAGTTGCAGGGCGACAAGCTGATGGCGGCGAAGCTGTTGGGGATTGGAAAGACGACGCTGTACCGGAAGCTGAAGGAGTACGGGATCAGCGAGGGGACGGAGGGCATGGAACTGGGGGCTTAGGTGCTGCGCTGGCTGGTGGTGGCAGCGAGGAGGAGCGTGAGTGCGGTTCGCGGGTGGCGGAGGTGCTGCGGAGGTGCTGCGGGTTTGCTATGCTGGGCACATCCTAAGTAAGAGAGTGAGCACTGAAACGATGTCGGAACAAGCGGTAAAGATAATTGTGCGTCCGAATGGTCCACTACGGGTCGAAGGACCGATTGAGCTGGTGGATGCGAATGGGAAGCAGTGGGACCTGACCGGGAAGCCTGCGATCTCGTTGTGCCGTTGTGGCGCGAGTGAGAAGCGTCCTTTCTGCGACGGCTCGCACAACAAGGTTGGCTTTCAGTGCGCGGCCAGCCCGGAAGCACCGGTAAGTTAAGCCAGGATGTCTGGAGCCGTGGACGACATGCATGTGAGCGACGTGGACAGAGAATCGAGGTTGTAACGATTCTGGTTGCATGTTCGGGGAGCTCAAGATGCATGCGGTTCACGGCCGATGACTATGTGTTGTTAGAGCGCAGGGGTAAGACAGCGATTTTATTTTGAGGAGACTCATGATGAAGCTTGGTCTGGTTGCGGTGTTGGTGTTGGCGATGTGGGGTATAGGGCCGGCGCGAGCCGCTGGAACGACTGTAGCTGAATCAAACTTGTCTGGATCACCTGGAAGCGGGCCGATGGCTAAGGGCGTGGCTGCGGCTGAAGAGTCTAAGGGGTTGGCGGAGTATGTGGGGGAGTACCGGTTAGCCGAGGAACCGGAGGTGGTTCTGGCGGTGAACACCGCAGGGCGTGGGCTGACGATGGAGGGAGAACGCACGGCGCGGGTCGAGTTGGGGGCACGGAGCGGGGATGAGTTTGGGATTGGCGGTACGTCGAGGCTGGTGGTGTTCGAGCGGAGTGCGGCGGGCAAGGTGACGGCGTTGCAGGTGGGCAGCAAGGGCGCGATGCGAACGTATGTTCGGTTCAGCGATGCGGCGGTGCGGCTGAATCATTTTCGGGAGTACACGCGCAGTGAGGCGATGATACCGGTGCGAGATGGGGCGAAGCTGCATGTGGTGATACTGCGTCCGGCGGGTTCGGAGAAGAGAGGAGAGGCGTTGCCGTTTCTGATGGAGCGGACGCCGTATGGGGTGGATGGATATACGTCGAATGGGGTGAATGCGAGCAAGCCGGAGCTGGCGGCGAGTGGGTACATCTTTGTGTTCGCGGACATACGGGGGCGGTACGAGTCGGAGGGGCAGTTTGTGATGAACCGTCCGGTTGTGGCGCACACGACGAAGAATGATGTGGACGAGACGACGGATACGCGCGACACGATCGACTGGCTGCTGAAGAATGTACCGAACAACAGCGGCAAGGTGGGTGTGATCGGGGTATCGTATCCGGGGTTTCTGGCGATGATGGCAGGGATCGATGCGCATCCGGCGGTGAAGGCGATCAGTCCGCAGGCTCCGATGACGGATGTGTGGATGGGGGACGACTTCTTCCATAACGGCGCGTTTCGGGAGACGTACGGGTTCGATTATGTGCAGCAGTTGGAAGGACAGAAGACGGACGTTCGGGTGGATACGAAGGACGATACGTTTGATTTCTTCTTGAAGAACGGAAACTTTGCGGGTGCTGCGAAGGCGGCCAAGATGTCTGACCTGCCGACGGCGAAGGTATTTCTGACGCAGCCGAGTTACACGAAGTTCTGGCAGGACATGGCGGTGGAGAAGCGCTTGAGCAGGGTGGAGGTTCCGACGCTGGAGGTGGGTGGGTGGTGGGACCAGGAAGACATGTGGGGGACGCAGGCGGAGTATGCCGCGTTGAAGCCGCATGATACCCAGGGTGAAGTATTCATGGCTCTGGGGCCGTGGAACCACGGTGGCTGGGATGGGACGACGCGGCATCTGGGGGCATTGGACTTTGGCGCGGCGACGGGCGACGAGTACCGGAAGATGATCGAGGCGCCATTTTTTGAGAAGTACTTGAAGGGGAAGGCGGGCTTCGACCTGCAGGATGTGGCGAGCTTTCGGACGGGCGTGAACCAGTGGGAGCGGTATGCGGCGTGGCCTCCGCAGGTGGGATTCAAGGAGGCGAAGCTTTACCTGACGGGCGAGGGCGGGCTGAGCATGAGCGGGCCGGGCGGGGAGGGGAAGGTTTCGTATGTGGCCGATCCGGCGAACCCGGTGCCGTACCGGAACCGACCTATTCAGGCGACGTATGGGAATGGCTCGAAGTGGCGGACGTGGCTGGTGGAAGACCAGCGGTTTGTGAGCGGGCGGAAGGACCTGGCAAACTTTATGACGCCGGTGCTGGATCACGATGTGACGGTGACAGGCGATGTGATGGCGGACCTATTTGCGGCGACGACGGGAAGCGATGCGGACTGGGTGGTGAAGTTGATCGATGTGTATCCGGACGATGCTCCGGCGCCGATGGCGGGGTATCAGTTGATGATTGTGGATGAGATCTTCCGAGGACGATATCGGAAGAGCTTTGAGAAGCCTGAGGCGATCGAGCCGGGCGCGGTGGAGGAGTACAAGTGGAGTCTGCATGGGGCGGACCACACGTTCAAGAAAGGGCACAAGATGATGGTGGAGGTACAGTCCAGCTGGTTCCCGCTCTATGACCGGAATCCACAGACGTTTGTGCCGAATATCATGACGGCTCCAGCAGACGCGTACAAGGCAGAGACGATGACGATCTACGAGTCCGCGAAGTATCCGTCGCATTTGGAGTTTGAAGTGAAAGCAGGGAACGAGTAGTTTGCGGAGGATGTGTGTCGATTAAAACGATCAGCAGCCGTGAGGTTTACCGGAATCCTTGGACGAGTGTGCGCGAGGATGTGATTGAACGTGCGAATGGGCAACGCGGCATCTATGGGGTTATCGATAAAGATCCGGCGTGCATTATTGTGCCGTTGGAGGTTACAGACGAGGGTGAGTTTGTTTATTTGATTGAGCAGTTTCGGTACACGGTGCTGGGACGGTTTCTAGAGTTTCCGCAGGGTGGGTGGGAGCAGGCGGAGGTGGTTCCGGAGGAGTTGGCACGGGGGGAGTTGCGGGAAGAGACGGGGCTGACAGCGGAGCGGATGACGCACCTGACGACGCTACAGATTGCGTACGGGGTGATGAACCAGAAGCACCATGTTTTTCTGGCGGAGGGGCTGACGATGGGGGAGGCCGATCCGGATGTGGAGGAACATGATCTAGTGGTGCGGCGGGTTGGAGTGGCTGAGTTTGAAGCGATGCTGCTGGATGGGACGATCGTGGATAACTGTACGGCGGCGGCGTGGGGGATCTACCGGTTGTGGCGGGAGCGGCGGATTACGGTGTAAAAGAACCGGCAAGGACAAGGACAACAGCAGGTCCTCCGCTTCGCGAAGGATGACAACTAAAAACAGCGGCAAGGGCAACAGCAAAGACAAGGACAACAGCAGGTCCTCCGCTTCGCGAAGGAGGGCAACTAAAAAGCAGAGGCGAGTGCAACGGCGAGGAGCTTCGGGGCGTTGCGGGGTGGGTTAGTTGGAGCGGAAGTTGGTGAACTGGATATCAACGCCGAAGTCTCCGCTACGTAGTTTGGTCATAATTTGTTGGAGGATGTCGCGGTCTTTGCTGACGACGCGTACGGTGTCTCCCTGGATGGATGCCTGGGCTTTGAGTTTGGAGTCCTTGATGACAGCCACGATTTTTTTGGCGTTTTCGCTGGCGATGCCCTGCTTGAGCTTGATTTTCTGGCGGACGGAGGAGTTGGAGGCGGGCTCGATTTTTTCGTATTCGAGGTTTTTGAGGGAGATGCCGCGCTTGACGAGCTTCTGGGAGAGGATCTCGATGACGGCCTTGAGGGTGTACTCATCCTGGCTGGCGAGCTGGATGGTTTCGTCGCCTTCGAGTTCGATTTTAGATTTGGAGTTTTTGAGGTCGAAGCGGGCGTTGACCTCTTTGGACGCCTGGTCGATGGCGTTTTTTACTTCCTGAAGCTCTACCTTGCTGACTACGTCGAAGCTGTTATCGGATGCCATGATGTCTTCCTTAGTTGGTAACTCTGTCGCTTTCTATTATGGCAGGGAGTGGGGGTGTTAGCGGGTGGAGGGGAAGAGGGTGTGGAAGTTTTCGGTGGTGAGTGCGGCGAGTTGGGGGGTGGAGATGCCGCGGAGTTGGGCGAGGGCAGCGGCGATATGGGTGACGAGGGCGGGCTCGTTGCGCTGGCCGCGGTGGGGGATGGGGGCGAGGAAGGGTGCGTCGGTTTCGACGAGGATGCGGTTGGCTGGGGCGAGGGTGGCGGCTTCGCGGATGGCGACGGATTTGGGATAGGTGAGATTGCCTGCGAAGGAGAGGTAGAAGCCGGCGTCGATGCTGCGCTGGGCCTGTTCGACGGAGCCGGAGAAGCAGTGCATGATGCCGGGGAGGTGGTGTGGGGTCCAGTACTGGTGGATGAGGTCGAGGAGGTCGTTCCAGGCGGCGTCGGGGCCGCCGAAGGGCTCGAATCTGGCTTTGGCGGCGGGGGTGGCGAGCTCGGAGGTGCGGCAGTGGATGAGGATGGGTTTGCGGACGGCGGCGGCGATGTTCATCTGGGCGATGAAGGCGGCGTGCTGGATGGGTGGGAGGGGGTTGTCGGCGTGGTAGTAGTCGAGGCCGATCTCGCCGATGGCGATGCAGCGGGGGTGGGCGGCGAGGGTGGTGAGTTTGGCGAGGGCTTCGGGGGTGGCGCTGACGGCCTCTTGCGGGTGGATGCCTGCGCTGGCGAAGATCTGGGGGGTGGAAGTGTCGTTTGCGGCTTCGTTCGCGATTTCGTTGGCGATTTCGAGGGCGAGGTGCATGGAGTCGGGGCCATCGCCGATGCCGATGGCGAGGATGGTTTGGACACCGGCGGCGGCTGCGCGGGAGAGGATGGCGTGGAGTTCGCCGGGGGTTTCGGCGAACGAGTCGAGATGGGCGTGGGAGTCGATGAGGTGCATAGGAACTGATTCAAGGATAGTGCAAGGTGGAGGTGAGCGTGTGGTGGTTGCTGGAAGCGGCACGGCCTCCGCTGGTGCGCGGAGGCCGTGGCGGTTGGTGGTGGGGTGGATGGATTATTTGCCGGTGTAGGCGACGCGCCAGATGGACTCGGAGCCGTCGTCGGTGACGAGGAGGGAGCCGTCGGGTGCGGTGGTGATGCCGACGGGACGTCCCCAGACGCTGGTGTCGTCGACGACGAAGCCGGTGAGGAAGTCTTCGTAGTCGCCCTGGGCGTGTCCGGTCTGGTGGAGGGGAACGCGGATGACTTCGTATCCTGCGCGGGGATTGCGGTTCCAGGAGCCGTGTTCGGAGGCGAAGATGTCGCCTTGGTACTGGGCGGGGAACTGGTTGCCGGAGTAGAAGGTCATTTGGAGGGAGGCGTTGTGGGGTTGGAGGAGGACGTCGGGGACGATGACCTTGTCTTTGAGTTCGGGGTGCTTGCCGGGGTGGCGGGGGTCCTGGTGGCTGCCGATGTACCACCAGGGCCAGCCGTAGAAGCCTCCGGGCTGGACGTGGGTGATGTAGTCGGGGACGAGGTTGTTACCGAGGCCGTCGCGCTCATTGACAGAGCACCAGAGTTCTCCGGTGATGGGATTGACGGCGAGCCCGACAGCGTTGCGGATGCCGGAGGCGAAGAGGTGCATGGCGGTGCCGTCGGGGTTGAAGGCGAGGATGTCGGCGCGGTTCTTTTCTTCGGGGGTGGTGTCGGGGTCGTCGACGTTGGAGTGGGAGCCGACGGAGACGAACATGGTTTTGCCGTCGAGGGAGAACTGGACGTCGCGGGTGGTGTGTCCACCGGCACCGGGCAGGTCGGCGAGGTGCTGGGGCGGTGCGGTCGCGGTCATGTCGCCATTGTGGTACGGGAAGCGAACGACGGAGTCCATGTTGCCGACGTAGAGCCAGGCGGGGTTGGGACCGAGGGGGTAGAAGGCGATGCCGAAGGGGCCGGTGAGGCCGGAGGCGAAGGTCTCGGACTTGAGGGGCTTGCCGTCTTTGCCGATGCCGCGGAAGACCTTGATGTTGCCGGCGCCGGTTTCGGCGAGGAAGATGTCTCCGTTGGGCGCGGTGCGGATGAGGCGGGGGTTGTGGAGGCCTTCGGCGTAGAGGTTGACGGTGAAGCCCTGGGGGGCCTGAGGCCAGGCGTTGGCGGGACGGGGGACGATGCGGGGGCCATTGTTGGCGGAGGTGGAGGGTGCGGGTGCGGGGAGATCCGAGGCTTTGATCCAGTGGGAGAGGCCGGGCTTCTGGTAGCGGTAGTCGGTGAAGGGCGGGGTTGGGGGTGGTGCGGTGGATTGGGCGACGGGGGTGTTGGGTGTGGGGGCGCTGGAGACGAGAGCGGCTTCGGGGAGCGACTTGAGGTAGGCGACGATCTGCCAGCGGCGCTGTACGGGGAGTTGCGCTGCGGAGGGCATGCTGTTGAGGACGTCGCCGCGGGTGATGTACCAGAAGATGGAGCCGTCGGGTGCGGACTGGGTGGGGTCTTTGCGGAGGGAGGGAATGTTGCCGGTGCCCTGGGCGTTGACTCCGTGGCAGGCCATGCAGGTTTGCTGGTAGGCGAGTCTGCCGGCGGCGATGGCATCGGGCTGGCCGGCGTAGGGGTTTTTGACTTGGAGGGTGGAGGCGGGAGCCTTGTGGAAGGCGGGTGCCTGGGCGTGGAGGGCAGGGAGGCAGGCGCCCAGAGGTAGCGTTGCGAGGATGAGGGCAAGGCTCCAGCGGGTGTATGTGGGGATGGTGGTCATCGTGAAGTCTCCGTTACATCTCTGCTTGAGGTGAGAGGTTGGACCTACTGGGTTGGATTGCGGCTTTACGGTGCCGGGCGACATTGGTGTTGGCTGAATCGATTTACCAGCATGAAACAGGGGGCTAAAACTTTTGCTGTGTCGGCTGCGGAGAAGTGTAGCCAATGGAGCGATGGTTGGGCAATGGTGGTTGCATTGGAGAGGAAATACTGCCAAAGGTAGGGCCAATCGGGTAGGATGCTGGCATGAAAAATCTGAATCGTCGTGATCTTTGTGTGGCCCTGTCGGCTTTTGCGGCGCTGGGCGGAGTGTCTGCCGAGGGGCAGGCGGATGGCGGGTTGACGGAGTCGAAGGTGTTTGCGTTCGACGCGCTGCCGGTGAAGCACTCGGCCAATGGCGGGGCGAGCCGCGCGGTGATGCAGGGGACGCTGCCGACGGGGGAGTATGTGGAGGTGCATGAGACGACGCTGCCAGCGGGGCAGATGCCGCATCCGGCGCATAAGCACCGGCACTCGGAGTTTTTGCTGATACGCGAGGGTACGCTGGAGTTTCTGAACGATGGCAAGCCGGAGATGGTGGGGCCGGGTGGGGTGGTGTTTACGGCTTCCAATGTGATGCATGGGCTGAAGAACGTTGGAGAGACGACGGCGAATTACTTTGTGGTGGCGATTGGGGTTCCGAGCAAGGAGAGCTAAGGCGGATGGGGGAATGGAGTCGGCGAGAGGTTTTGGGAGTGCTGGCGGGAGGTGCGGCTGCGACTGAGCTATCGGAGTCCAAGGTGTTTGCGTATGAGGGGATGCCGGTGCGGACGATGGCGAATGGCGGGCAGTCGCGGGACGTGGTGCGGGGGGAGCTGGCGACGGGAGAGGCGGTGGCGGTGCATGAGTCGATGCAGCCGGCGGGGTTGGTGCCGAATGTGGCGCATGCGATCGACCATGCAGAGATCATGATGGTGCTGGAGGGGAGTCTGGAGTTCCAGCATGACGGCAAGACGGAGTTGGTGGGGCCGGGGGGAGTGATCTATATCGCGCGGGGGACGATGCACCGGGTGAGGAATGTGGGGGATGGGCCGATGCGGTATACAGTGATTGCGATTGGTGGGGATGTGAAGCGGGTGTTGGGGTAGGGAGAGCGGTTCGCTGGCGCGGAGAGAGGTTTTACATTCCCACACATCCAGCGGTGCGGCTGCCGTAAGTATGGGGCACCCAGAAAGTGGCGGTGAGGAAAGGAAAGCGGTTCGCTTCGCGAATGCCCACCTTAACCGCGATGAAGCTGCGGTGAAGATGGGGCACCCGGTTTGGGGGATGGTTGGGGTTAGCGGAGGCGGGAGCCGAGGGCGATGTCTTCGGCGAAGGTGGCGAGGATGGGTTTGCCGTTTTCTCCGTGGGAGGCGGCGAGGAGCATGCCGTGGGACTCGAGGCCGCGCATCTTGCGGGTGGCGAGGTTGGCGATGACGACGATGCGTCGTCCGATGAGGTCTTCGGGGGTGTACCACTCGGCGATGCCGGAGAGGATTTGGCGTTTTTCGTAGCCGAGGTCGACTTCGAGGCGGAGGAGTTTGTCGGCCTTGGGGATGCGCTCGGCGAGGATGATCTGGGCGACGCGGAGGTCGATTTTGACGAAGTCGTCGATGGCGATCTGGGGGGTGTCGGGGATGCTGGAGGCAGCGGCGGCGTTGGCGAAGATGCCGGAGGCCGCGGCTTCGGTGTGGGTAGGGGTGCCGGGGCGCTCGGTGGTGGGAGCGGCACTGGCGGCGACGTGGGTGCCGGGGTTTTGCTCGTCGAAGGAGCTGGTGCGCGGGGGAGCGGCGGGGTGGGTGGGGTCGAGGACGACAGGCTCGGGCGCGGGTGGCTCGGCGGATTTGGGGGCGATGGGGGTTTCCATGTCGGTCATGATTTGGATGAGCTCCTTGGGTGCTCGGGGGAAGATGGGGGCGAGGGGGCCTAGTTTGGTGCCGGGTTTGAGGCTGCCCCATTGAAGGTTTTTGAGTTCGCCGTTGCGGGCTGCAGCTTCGATGTCGCCGAGGCCTAGTTGGGCCCAGACGGCGGCGGTGGCGTAGGGGAGGATGGGGTAGAGGAGAGCGGTGATGATGCGGATGGATTCTGCGGCGGTGTAGAGGACATCATCCCGCTCGCTTCCCTCAGCCATTTTCCAAGGGGAGTTGTTGCTCAGGTAACTATCGGTACCTGATACAGCCCACATGGGGTTTTCAGCAGTTCTGGTTAAATCAAAATGTTCAAAGGCTTGTCTTACTCCCTGTTCGAGAGAGCCTGCGGAAAATCTGAGCTGAAAGTCTCTCTTGCCGGTTTCGTTAGCAAAGGCCATTTTCCCGGGGCCGCTTATGAATCCGAAGAAGTATTGCAGAGCATGCTCAGGAAGCTCACCTATTGGCAATTTCGATGGGGCCGGTACTCTAGAATCCGAATACTTCTGAATCATAGCGAGTGTGCGGCTGACGAGGTTGCCGTAGCCGTTGGCGAGGTCGCTGTTGTAGCGCTGGACGAGTGCGTCGAAGGAGAAGCTGCCGTCCTGGCCGAAGGGGATTTCGCGGAGGAGGAAGTAGCGTAGGACGTCGGAGGCGAAGAGGTCTTGTTGGTGCTTCCAGTACACGTCGCTGAGGACTGCGCCGGGCAGGTCTTCGGGTTTGGGTTTGAGGGTGCCGAAGGCGTCGAGGATGGTTTCGGTGCGGACGATGTTGCCGCGGGACTTGGACATCTTGGAGTCTTCGAAGAGGAGCCAGCCGTGGGCGGTGATGGCTTTGGGGAGGGGCAGGTTGGCGGCCATGAGGAAGGCGGGCCAGTAGACGCAGTGGAAGCGGATGATCTCTTTGCCGACAAGGTGGAGGTCGGCGGGCCAGTATTTTTCGAAGCGGGCGATGTCGGCGGGGTCTTCGGAGCCGTAGCCGAGGGCGGTCATGTAGTTGGCGAGTGCGTCGAGCCAGACGTATATGACGTGGGACTCATCGCCGGGGACGGGGATGCCCCATTTGAAGCTGGTGCGGGAGATGGAGAGGTCTTTGAGGCCGCCTTTGACGAAGGAGAGGACCTCGTTGCGGCGGGAGTCGGGCTGGATGAGGAGTTCGCCTGACTCGATGAGGGCGGCGATGCGGTCGCCGTACTCGGAGAGCTTGAAGTAGTAGTTGGATTCGCTGACGGTTTCGGTGACGTTGCCGCAGTCGGGGCAGACTACTCCGGGAGGGCCGTCGACGTAGGCTTCGTCGGAGACGCAGTACTGGCCGGTGTAGGTGTCGAGGTAGATGGCTCCGTTGGCCTGGAGGGTGGTGAAGAGCTTCTGGACGCCGCGTTTGTGGCGGTCGTCGGTGGTGCGGATGAAGTCGTCGTTGGTGATGCCCATGCGCTTCCAGAGGTTCTCGAAGGAGGCGGAGACCTGGTCGGCGAAGTGCTGGGGCGGGACGCCGGCGGCGGCGGCGGAGCGTTCGATTTTTTGACCGTGCTCGTCGGTGCCGGTGAGGAAGTAGGTGTCGTCGCCGAGAAGGCGGTGGCGTCGGGCGATCACGTCGGCCGCAATGGTGGTGTACGCGTGGCCGATGTGGGGGCGCGCGTTGACATAGTAGATGGGGGTGGTGAGGTAGAACTTGGAGTTGTGATCAGGCATGGGGTTGGCTATGGGTCAGTTTAGCAGGAGGGGGTGTTTTGGGGTGATGGGGGAGTGCGGATGCTGGCGCGATGGCCCACCCTCGGGCTTTTTACATTCCCACACATCCGGCGGTGGTGCTGCCGTA
The DNA here is from genome assembly GCA_021780315.1 of Acidobacteriota bacterium. GTDB lineage: Bacteria > Acidobacteriota > Terriglobia > Terriglobales > Acidobacteriaceae > Edaphobacter. The sequence continues at coordinate 50,812 of JAJXYY010000047.1, read as the reverse complement.
TGTATGGGGCACCCGGGGGTGTTGGTGGTGGTTTGTGGGGAGTGCGGATCGCTTCGCGATGGCCCACCTTAACCGCGATAAGACTGCGGTGAAGATGGGGCACCCGGCTTTATACATACCCATGTCTCAGAGGCGAGACATGGGGCACCCGGGCTTTATGTATGGGGTACCCGGGTTTTTGGGTGGATCAGGGGGTGGGGGGTGCGGTGGCGGGTGGGGCTGGGAGGGTGGTTTCTGCGGCCTGGGCCATGCGGGCGAGGTTGAGGTGTTGCTCCATGGTCTGGCGGGCTTGCTGGGGGTTATGGGAGCGGATGGCGCGGTAGATTTCGCGGTGCATCTCGGCTGATTCTTTGAGGTCCTGGGCGTTCTGGACGGTTTTGGAGCGGTAGTCGTAGAGGTTGGCGGTGATGGTTTCCATGAGTGCGCCGAGGATGGGGTTGTCGGCTGCGCGGGCGATGGTTCGGTGGAAGCGGACATCGTGGATGAGGTATTCGCGGGGATCGTCGAGGGCGGCGTACATTTCGGCGACTTCTTCGGCGAGTTCCGCGATGTGCTCGTCGGTGGCTCGTTCGGCGGCGAGTGCGGCGACGTTGGACTCGAGGACGAGGCGGGCCTCGAACATCTGCCAGGGGAGGAAACCGTGGAGGACTCCGAGGACGGAGAGGGAGCTGGAGTCGAGAGCGGGCGGGCCGGAGGAGACGAAGGTGCCTGCACCGTGGCGGGATTTGAGCACACCCATGGCGGAGAGGAATCCGATGCCTGCGCGGAGGCTGGAGCGGCTGATTTTGAGCTGTCGGGCGAGGTCGCGTTCGGGTGGGAGGCGGTCGCCGGGTTTGACCTGTCCGGAGCTGATGAGAGCGCGGACATGTTCCACGACTTGCATGGTGAGCTGGCTGTGGCCGGTGATGTCTTGGTTCTGCTCTGTTTTCAAGTGCGGACGTGCTCCTGATGCATTTTGTGGGAGAAGGTTATCACGTCATCTAAACGGCTGGCGACGTGGGTTTGATGATCTGAACACGAGTTGGAGAAAGGATTCCGCAAGGAAGTTTTTAGCTGGTCACGGATTATGCGTGGCGAGCTACTCCGAGACGGGGGACGAGGAGTTGGAAGATGAGCAGGGCGGTGACGTAGGCGAGGCCTGCGAGGGTGAAGATGAGCATGGGGTGGAGGGCGAAGTAATGTTTGACGATCCAGGTGAAGGAGGCTCCGCCGATGGCTCCGACGGTACCACCGAGTCCGACGACGGTGGAGATGGCGCTGGAGGGGAACATGTCGGTGGGGGTGGCGAAGAGGTTGGCTGACCAGCCTTGGTGGGCGGCTGCGGCGAGGGCGAAGAGGGCGACGGCGGGCCAGGCGCTGTGTGGCGAGAGGTGTCCCATGGTGGGGACGAGCATGATGGGGAGGACGCAGAGGGCGCAGACGAGGAGAGCGATTTTTCGTCCGCTGTTGACGGAGAATCCGCGCTTCATGAGGAAGCCGGAGAGGGCGCCGCCGGCGATGGAGCCAACGGAGGAGACGGCGTATACGGCGACGATCTCCCAGTAGGCGTGGGCCAGGTCGAGGCCGTAGTTTTCGTTGAGGAACTTGGGGAGATAGAAGAGATAGAACCACCAGATGGGGTCGGTGAGTCCTTTGCCGATGGCGAAGGCGTAGAGGCCGCGGTGCTTGGCGAGGTCTGCGAAGAGGGCGAAGAAGCCTTTACCGGCGGAGGGAGAGACGACTTCCTGGAGGTTGATCTGGGTCTGGGTGGCACCGCGGCGGAGGCGGTTGTAGGGGAAGAGGAGCCAGACGACGAGCCAGATGAGGCCCATGGAGCCGGTGGTGACGAAGGCAGCGCGCCATCCGTAGTGGAAGGTGACGAAGGCGACGAGTGCGGGGGCGATGAAGGAGGAGGCGTTGGAACCAGAGTTGAAGATTCCGGTGGCGAGGGCGCGCTCTTCGGAGGGGAACCACTCGGTGGTGGCCTTGATGGCGGCGGGGAAGTTGCCTGACTCGCCGAGTCCGAGGAGTGCGCGGGCGATGGCAAATCCGAGGACGGATTTGACGAGGGAGTGGCCCATGGAGGAGAGAGCCCAGACGGCGATGGCGACGGCGTAACCGATTTTGGTGCCGAGCTTGTCGATGATGCGTCCGGCGGTGAGGAGACCGACTCCGTAGGCGACCTGGAAGCAGATGATGATGTTGCCGTAGTTGTTGTTGAAGAGGACCTGGTGGGCGGAGTCCTTGGAGAAGTCCCAGCCCATGAAGGGGAGGTTGTGGAGGAGCGGCTCGATGAGCGAGAGGACGGAGCGGTCCATGTAGTTGATGGTGGTGGCGGCGAAGAGGAGGGCACAGACGAACCAGCGGGTGCTGGGCTTTTCGGGTGCTTCGCTGGTGAACCCTGTGCTGGACAGGCTGGCGGACTTCGTCGACATAACGGAGATACTCCGGGGTGAAAAGTGGTTGGACCATCGTCGCATGGAACGGCTGCGACTGGTCAGTTTTAATCGTTGGCGTGTCGTGGATGAGGATAGTCGCTGATGGGATATAGGTGTCAAGCGAGGAAATGGATGGGGTGGGAACTGGTCGAGCCACCGATGTATTGTGGAGGGGATGGAGGTGAGAGCTACGATGCGGATTGGGATGGGAGTGGCTGGGTTGGGTGTGGTGATGATGCTGGGTGGGGTGCTGGCGATGGCGAAGGGGCCTGGAGTGCCGACGCTGACGGTGGGTGGGACGGATGGGCAGTACCGGACTATTCAGGCGGCGGTGGATGCTGCTCCGGCGGTGGGTGCGGTGATACGGATTCGGCCGGGGGTGTACCGGGAGGTGGTGCATGTAGACAAGGCGGGGGTGCAGTTGCGGGGGGAGACGGATGATCCGGCGAAGGTGGAGTTGGTGTATGGGAACAGTGCGGCGAGTACGTGCGGGACGAGTTGTTCGGCGACGCTGTTTGTGACGGGGAAGGATTTCTTCGCTGGGAATATGACGATTGCGAATGACTATGCGAAGACCAGCGATGTGCCTTCGCAGGCGGTGGCGGTGTCGGTGCGGGCAGACCGGGCGGTGTTTCGGCATGTGCGGCTGCTGGGGGCGCAGGACACTCTGTATGCGTCGAGCATAGGGTGTATGGGAGGCTCAGGACCGTGTGTGACGGGGCGGCAGTACTTTGTGGACTGCTATATCGAAGGGCATGTGGATTTTATCTTTGGAGATGCGAAGGCGGTGTTTGAGGGGTGCGAGATACGGAGCATTGCCCATGCTGCGGGCGGGTATGTGACGGCGCAGAGCAATACGCGGGCGGGTCAGGATGCGGGGTATGTGTTCGACCGTTGCCGGTTGACGGCGGATGCGGGCGCGGGGCGGGTGTACCTGGGGCGTCCGTGGCGGGATTATTCGACGGTGGTGTATTTGCGGACGGAGATGGGAGCGCATATCGATCCGGAGGGGTGGTCGGAGTGGAAGACAGCTCCGGTGCCGCGGTTGCCGACAGCGTTTTATGCGGAGTACCAGTCGACGGGGCCGGGAGCGAATGTGGAGGCGCGGGAGGCGTATTCGCGGCAGTTGACGGCGAAGGAGGCGAAGGCTTACCGGACGAAGGTGTATCTGCGGGGGAGGGATGGGTGGGACCCGGAGAAGGTGAAGTAGGGAGGGAAGACAAGGGCAAGTGCAAGGGCGTGGGTGGTGGAGGGGTACGTTCCCACTCATGCCATGGTGAGGCTGTGGCATGAGTGGGGGCCCTGAGCGTTTTACACTCCCATGTCTCAGAAGCGAGACATGGGGCACCCGGGATTTGGTGGGGGGTTAGTTGGTGGTGTTGAGGACGAGGACGGTGGCGATGGGGTCCAGGGGCTTGGTGGGGAGTTGGATGTCGAGGGCGTTAGGGATTGGGGTGAGTTTGAGTTGGGTGTGGGTGGGGTCTGCGAGGAGGTAGGCGCTGGTGACGGTGCGGGGAAGATGGTCGAGGTGGAAGGTTGCGTTGGTGGGCCAGTTGAAGATTTCGATGTAGATCTTGTTGGGGGCGGTGGTGGAGCGCCAGTTCCAGGCGGGGATGAATTTGGGGTTGCCGCTTTTGTCTTTGGATGGTGTGCTCAGGGCTGGTTCCGTAGTGCTCAAGGCGCCGGCTTCGGGGCCGAAGAGGGTGGGTTGGGTGTTGTAGATGGCTTCTCCGTTGACGCTGAGCCACTGACCCATCTGTTGGAGGCGTTCGGCTTCGGGAGCGGGGACGAGGCCGTGGGAGTCGGGGCCGATGTTGAGGAGGTAGTTGCCGCCTTTGCTGGCGATGTCGATGAGGTTGCGGAGGAGGGTTTGGGTGGACTTGAAGTTGGTGTCGTAGGATTTGAAGCCCCAGGTGTCGTTGATAGTCATGCAAGACTCCCAGTCGCTGCCGGGGAATCCTTGTGGTGGGATGTACTGCTCGGGGGTTTTAGTGTCTCCGGGGTAGGTTCCTCCGAGGCGGTTGTTCCAGATGAGGTTGGGGTGCTGGTTGAGGAGGGTGACGATTTCGGCGGCGCGAGCCGGGGTCATGTTGGCGGTGGGGGTGTCGAACCAGACGACGACGGGGAATTCGGCGTAGTTGGTGAGGAGTTCCTTGATCTGGGGGATAGCCTTGGTGTGGAGGTAGGTATCGAAGTCGCCGTCCTGGGCTTTGTCCCAGTGGTGGGTGATGGGGTCGTGGCCGGCGCGGAAGATGGCGGAGGCTCCGGGGGCGGTCCAGTCCTGATCCTGAGAGTAGTAGAAGCCTAGCTTGATGCCTTGTTTACGGCACTCGATGGCGAGTTCACGGAGGGGGTCGCGGTGGAATGGGGTAGCGGCGACGATGTTGAAGGGGTCGGCTTTGGAGTCGAACATGGCGAAGCCGTCGTGGTGTTTTGCGGTGATGACGATGTACTTCATGCCGGCGGATTTGGCGAGGGCTACGATATCGTGGGCGCTGAAGGCGGTGGGGTTGAACTGGGGGGCGAGAGCTTTGTAGTCGGCGACGGGGATGGATGCGTTGTTCATGATCCACTCGCCGATGCCAGGGATTTGTTTGCCGTTCCAGGAGCCGGCGGGGATGGAGTAGAGACCCCAGTGGATGAACATGCCGAAGCGAGCGCCTCGCCACCATTCCATGCGGGCGTCGCGCTGGGCGGGGGATTCGGTGTCCTGGATGGCGGGGACGGGATGATTGACGGGTTTGGCGTCGGGTTTGGCGTCCTGAAGCTGGGCGAGAGAGCAGGCGCTGGTGGTGAGGAGCAGGGTGGCGATGGCGGCGGTGCGGGTGAGATTCAAGGGGCGTCCTCGGGTTGAAGTTGTGGCACGGAAATTGTATGTGAAAAAATACTGTTACTGGTGAAAGTTTTCGATGGGGTGGCGGGGGAGGGGTCAGGTGGGTGCGGGTTATGATCGCTGACGTGAGGTTGCGGTGAACTTGAGCGGTGACGGGTTGGAGACGGAGCGGATGATGACGCTGCTGCGGGGCGGCGATGTGCGAGCGCTGGCGCGGGCGGTGTCGCTGGTGGAGGATGGCGCGGGTGCTGGTGCGGGACTGCTGGCGGCATGTCGGGCGGCGGGGCGGCGGGCGTTGCGGATTGGGGTGACGGGGCCTCCGGGAGCGGGGAAGAGCACGCTGGTGGACCAGATGGCGAAGTGGCTGCGGCGAGATGGCAAGACGGTGGGGGTGGTGGCGGTTGATCCTTCGAGCCCGTATACGGGCGGCGCGCTGCTGGGGGACAGGATACGGATGCAGGGGTTTGCCGGGGATGCTGGGGTGTTTATCCGGAGCATGGCTTCGCGGGGCGTGATGGGCGGGCTGGCGCGGGCGGCAGAGGATGTGTGCGTGGTGATGGAGGCGGCGGGGCGGGATGTGGTGCTGGTGGAGACGGTGGGGGTGGGTCAGGATGAGATTGACGTGGTGCATCTGGCGGATGTGACGGTGCTGGTGCTGGTTCCGGGGATGGGGGATGAGGTGCAGAGCCTGAAGGCCGGGGTGATGGAGGCGGCGGATATTTTTGTGGTGAACAAGGGCGATCGGGAGGGGGCGGATCTGCTGGAGGCGGAGATTACAGGGATGCAGGGGCTGGGGGGCGGGGCGGGTTGGGTTCCTCCGCTGGTGCGGACGGTGGCGACGGTTGGGGCTGGGGTGGGGGAGTTGATGGCGGCGGTGGAGCGGTGTGCGGCGGCGAAACGGGGAGGGCTGCGGAGGGTGTTGGCCGGGCTGGGAGAGAAGACTGGCGTGGGAGCGTTGCGGCTGGATCATTTGGGGGTGGCGGTGCGGAGTATTGCTGCGGCGCGGCGGTTTTATGAGTTGCTGGGGATGGAGGTGGGGCACGAGGAGACGGTGGAGCACGAGCAGGTGCGGACAGCGATGTTGGCGCTGGGGGAGAGCCGGGTGGAGTTGCTGGAGCCGACGGCGGAGGATTCGACGATTGGGAGGTTTTTGGCGAAGCGTGGCGAGGGACTGCACCATATTGCGGTGCATGTGGAGGATGTGGACGGGATGCTGGAGCGGTTGAAGGAGGCGGGGATGCGCCTGGTGAGTGAGCTGGTGCGGGTGGGTGCCGGGGGGCACCGGTATTTTTTTGTCCATCCTGCGAGTACGGGCGGGGTGTTAGTGGAGATTGTGGGCGATGCGGCCAAGGGAGATGCTTGATGCGGATTTTGTTGATGAATACGTGTGGGGTTGCGGGGACGGTGGCATTAGCGGATACGGCGGTAGAGCCGCCGGTGGTGGCGACGGCGGTTTTGCCGGGACGGAGTGCGTCGGAGCGGCTGGTGCCGGCGGTACGGGGGCTGATGGAGGTGCAGGGGTGGCGGCTGGCGGAGTTGGCGGCGGTGGTGGTGGTGCATGGGCCGGGCTCGTTTACGGGTGTGCGGGTGGGGTTGAGTGCGGCAAAGGGATTGAGTGAGGCTGGTGGGGTTCCGCTGGTGGGGATTTCGCGGCTGGCGGTACTGGCGGCTGCGGTGAAGGCGGATGCGGTGTTCGCGGTGGCGGATGCGGGGCGAGGGGAGTTTTACCTGGGCGAGTACGGGCGTGAGGGAGTGGTGGAGGAGGCGATGCTGCCGCTGAGTGCGGTGTTGTCACGGGCGGCGGGTGGGCGGGTGGTGGTGTGTGAGGCGAAGGTGGCGGAGGCGCTGGAGGAGTTGCATCCGACGCTGGTGGAGGAGCCGGTGGCGGGGGATGCGCTGGGACTGGCGCTGGAGCGGATTGGCCGCGGCGGGTTCGATGATGCGGCGGTGCTGGATGCGAATTATCTGCGGCGGACGGATACGGAGATATTGGCGCGGCTGGCGGTACATGCGGCGGCGCATGGTGGTGAGGTGTGAGTGGGGTGGTGATTCGTAAGGCGACGGCGGCGGATGTTGCGGGGGTGGTGGCGCTGGAGCGGTCAGCGGCCACGGCTCCGCACTGGGCGTTGGCGGAGTATGCGGGGATGGTAGGAGCGGAGGGGGAGAGCTTGGTGCGGTGTCTGCTGGTGGCGGAGATGGGGCGCGGGCTGGTGGGGTTTGCAGTGGGTAAGGTGGCGGCGGGTGTGGGCGAGATTGAGAGTGTTGCGGTGGCGGCGGAAGCGCGGCGGCTGGGCGTGGGTCGGGAGTTGTGCGAAGCGGTGGTGGCGTGGTGCCGGAGGGAGGGTGCGGCGGAGGTGGAGTTGGAGGTCCGGGTGGGGAGCGAGGGGGCGATCGCACTGTATCGAGGGCTGGGATTTTGCGAGGTGGGGCGGCGGCGAGGGTACTACCGGGAGCCTGAGGAGGATGCGTTGTTGATGCATCTGGAGTTAGGGCAGGGATGAAGAATGGCTTTGCCAGCGGAGGGTGGAAGGTGTTAGCGTGTCGGCGTTGTCGCGGTGCCTAGCCAGAGCCTGGAGGTATGCCTGATGCAAACTGCAAAGTTTACGGAGATGCCGGTGACACCGGCGCTGCCGTCGATTCCCCGGTTGATGCAGGAACACAGCTTGTATGACCGTCGGCTGGAGACTCTGCGGTCGAAGTCGTTTCTGACGGAAGCAGAGAAGCTGGAAGAGGTTCGTCTGAAGAAGCTGAAGCTGCGGCTGAAGGATGAGGTGGAACGGGTTCGGCGGCAGAGTGCCGGCTCGTATGCAGAGCAGATGTAGAGGCTGAGACACGGAAGGGTTGGATTGTAGGGGCTGTGGGGGATGTGTGTCTGTTGCGATGGTGAGGGATCGGAGTGGTGGTGGCTGCTTCGGGGTATAGCTGTGGAGTGTATGGCCGTATAATCGAGCTACTTATGGTTCGAGACGGATATTTCTACGGGTTGGGTTTAGGGGTGGTTGCGGTCATATTGTGGACCTTGACTCATTCGTATGCTTTGGTGAGTTTGCCGGTTGTGTTGGCGATGTTTTTTCTGTGGTTTTTCCGTGATCCGAAGCGGGTGATACCGACGGAACCGGGGCTGGTGGTTTCGCCGGGCGACGGGCTGGTGACGGAGGCGGAGTGGGTGGAACTGGTGAGTGGGAACTACCTGCGCGTGAGTATTTTTCTGAGTGTGTTCGATGTGCATGTGAACCGGTCTCCGGTGAGCGGGGTGGTGAAGCTGGCGGAGTTGCGTCCGGGGCAGTTTTTGAATGCGATGAAGGCGGAGTCGGTGCTGCACAACGAGCAGACGCTGGTGGTGATTGACGCAGGTGGGTATGAGGTGAGCTTCAAGCAGATAGCCGGGTTGCTGGCGCGGCGGATTGTGTGCCCACTGAAGGCAGGGGATCGCGTGGAGCGAGGGCAGCGCGTGGGGTTGATCAAGTTTGGTTCGCGGGTGGATGTGCTGTTGCCTGCGGCAGCGGAGTTGAAGGTGAAGCGGGGGATGCGGGTGCGCGGCGGCTCTTCGGTACTGGCTGTGATACCTGGCGATACACGGACGATGGATGCTGCGACTGCAGCCTTGGTGGCCTGATGGCGAATGAAGCGCAGGGTGTAGTGTCGGGTTCGACGGGTAAGGTAAAGCGTCAGCCGAGCCGCGGGATGTATATTCTGCCGTCGCTGTTTACGGCGGGGAATATAGCCGCGGGATACTACGCGATCACGCAGAGTGTGCAGGGGACGGTTGCGGACCCGGCGTATTTTGATCGGGCTGCGCTGGCGATCGGTTTTGCGGTTCTGTTCGACGGGCTGGATGGCCGGATTGCGCGGATGACGAGTACGACGAGCGATTTTGGCAAGGAACTGGACTCGCTGGCGGACGTGATTACGTTTGGCGTGGCCCCGAGTTTGCTGGCGTATATCTGGGGTTTCCGGATGCTGCCGCTGATGCCGGCGCATGTGGAGATGCGGGACCAGTTGGTTCATGCTGGAGTGTTTATCTGTTTTTTGTTTTTGATCTGCGGAGCGAGCCGGTTGGCGCGGTTCAATATCAGCATCAATCCGCAGCCGCGGAACCCTGGACGTCCGGGGCACAAGTATTTTGTGGGGATGCCGATACCGGCCGGTGCTGGGGTGATTGCGGCGGTGATTCACTTTCGGAACGGCACACCGATTGAGCATCCGTGGTTTGCACTGGGCTGGCTTTGCCTGATAACGCTGACAGGTTTTCTGATGGTGAGCAGTTGGCGTTTCTGGAGCGGCAAGGAGATTGGGCTGGGAGACAAGCAGCCTTTCCAGATGGTGGCTCTGATCGCGCTGGTGGGTGTGCTGATTGTGCGTTACTCGGAGTATGTGCTGTTGATTATTGCGTTGGGGTATCTGGTTTCGGGGGTGCTGGCGCGGCTGGCGTACTCCTGGAGCCGACCACGGAAGTAAGACGTTGCGGCGGGCGGGGGTAAGGCGCTGCGGCAGAGAGAGTTGAGTTACAGATTCCGTATGGCAAACAGAATGTATCGGATTGGGATTGTCGGGGCTGCGTCGCTGCTGGGCAAGGAGTTGAGCGACGTGCTGCAGGAGTCGCTGCTGGCGACTGCGGATTTTGTGTTGTTCGATGAGGAAGATGCGGCGGGCCAGATGACGGCTGCGGGCGATGAGTTGGCGGTGGTGCAGCGGATTGAAGCCGGCTCGTTCGACAAGATGGATTTTGTATTTTTTGTAGGCGAAGCGGGCGTGACCCGGGAGCACTGGCAGAAGGCTCGGCAGGCTGGGGCGAGTGTGATTGACCTGACGTATGCTCTGGAGCGGGAGCGCGAAGTGTTGGTGCGGTCTCCGCTGGCGTGGAGTGCGATGGAGACGGAGGGTGCAGCGACGGGGTTGGCGCAGCGGCCTGATCTGCGGACTCCGGCGGTGGTGGCGGCGCATCCGGCGGCGGTGATGCTGGCGATGGTGGCACTGTGTTTGCAGGAGACGCTGCCGTTGGTGAGTGTGGCGGCGACGGTGATGGAACCAGCCTCGGAGCATGGTCGGCTGGCGATGGATGAGATGCATCAGCAGACGGTGAATCTGCTGTCGTTCCAGACGCTGCCGAAGGAGCAGTACGATGCGCAGGTTGCGTTCAACCTGCTGCCTGGGCTGGGCGATGGGGCGAAGGTGAATCTGGCGGAGACGGCGGGACGGATACGGTCGCACTATGCGGCGTTGGGAGGTGCGGTGCTGCCGAAGCTGGCGTTGCAGGTGGTGCAGGCGCCGGTGTTCCATGGATATACGGCTTCGGTGCTGGTGGAGTTTGGCCGGGGGGTGACGCTGGAGCAGGTGGAGGATGCGGTGTCGTTCGAGCAGATCGACGTGGTGACGGGCGAGGCTGAGCCGCCGAGCAATGTGAGCGCGGCGGGGCAGGAGGACGTGATGGTGCGGGTGAGCCGGGACGAGAGCGATGGGGAGAGTTCGACGCGGTTCTGGCTGTGGCTGGCGGCGGACAATATGAAGCTGTCGGCGTTGAATGCGATCTGGTGCGCGCTGGAGTTGCGCAAGCTGCGTCCTTCGGGGAAGGTGCAGTAGGGATTATTTTGGAGGCTTGTTGCCGGTGCCTTCGATGAGTTCGATGTGGTGGTCGAGGGATGCGGGTGGGGGGAAGAGTTCGGTCTGGCCGGTGGGCCAGCGGACTTCGATGCCGGTGAGGGTGGTTTCGGCACCCAGTCCGAAGTGCAGGCGCAGGTCGCTGGACGAATTGTAACTAGAGCCGCTACGTACTTCATCGACCCAACGGCGTTTTGTGCCGATGACGGTTACATGTGCGCCGATGGCGTCGCGGTTGGAGGCGGTGCCAACGAGGTGCAGGCCTAGCCAGTGGTTTTGATTTTTTGCCTGATTGACGAGCAGCATAGGCAGGTCGCTGAGGTTGTTGACGACGGCTTCGAGGCGTCCGTCGTTGAAGAGGTCTGCGATGGCGAGGCCGCGGCTGGACTGGGGTTGGAGGAGGGCTGGGCCAGCGGATTTGCTGAGATCGCTGAATTTTCCGTTGCCTAAGTTGTAGTAGAGGAAGCGTGGCTCGCGGTAGTTGGAGCCGAGTTTGGCGGAGTCGACCTCGGGGTAGACGTGTCCGTTGACGACGAGGAGGTCTGGCCAGCCATCGTTGTCGACGTCGGCGAACATGGCTCCCCAGCCGAGGGCGTCGGTGTTGATGGCGAGTCCGGCGATGTGGGTGTTGTCGGTGAAGGTGCCGTCGGCGTTGTTGTGGTAGAGGGTGCTGGTGTCGTCGGAGAAGTTGGTTTTGAAGAGGTCGATATGTCCGTCGCCGTCGTAGTCGGCAGCGGTGGAGCCCATGCCTGCCTGTTCGCGTCCGTCTTCGTTGAAGGCAACGCCGGAGTCCGCGCCGGTATCGGTGAAGGTTCCGTCGTGGTTGTTGCGGTAGAGGATGGCGGGGGTGGAGTCGCAGGCGACGTAGAGGTCTGGCCAGCCGTCTTCGTTGTAGTCGAGGGTGGTGATGGAGAAGCAGTAGTGGGCTGCGGTTTTCTGGAATCCGCTGGTGATGCTGACGTCCTGAAAGGTGACGGGGCCGTTGGGGGTGGCGCTACCGAGGTTGTGGTAGAGGATGTTGGGTGCGTGGTCGAGGCCACGGGGGCCGCACATGACGGGGACGCCCTTCCAGATGCAGCCAGCCATCTGTCCGGGGGCGGGGGTGTGGTTGAGGTCGAAGTGGACGTAGTTGGCGATGGCGAGATCGAGTTTGCCGTCGCGGTCGTAGTCGATGAAGGCGCAGCCGGTGCCCCACTCGGTGCCGGTGCCAGCGACACCGGCTTGCTGGGCGACTTCCTGGAAGGTTCCGTTGCGCTGGTTGTGGAAGAGGCGTCCTTTGCCGTAGCCGGTGACGTAGATGTCGTCAAAGCCATCGTTATCGTAGTCTCCGACGCAGGCACCCTGGCCCCAGCCGGTGGAGACGAGTCCAGCTTTGACGGTGACGTCGGTGAAGGTGCCGTCGTGATTGTTGCGGAAGAGGTGGCTGGTCGGGGCTTCGGCAAGCTTCTGGCCGGGGAGGGTGGAGCCGTTGACGAGGAAGATGTCGGGCCAGCCGTCGCGGTCGTAGTCGAGGATAGCGACGCCGGAGCCGGTGGACTCGATGATGTAGTGCTTGGCCTCGATGCCGCCGTTGACGTTGCGGACAGTGATACCGGCTTTGGCGGCGACGTCGATGAACCAGGCAGGGGCGGGGTGCTGGGTGGTGGCGGGGTAGGGGGTAGTCTGGGCGTAACTCATGACAGAGATGGCACAGAGCAGGACCAGCAGCCAGGAGAGAAGGGCAGTTCCTCCGCTACGCGAAGGATGAAGCGATTTCAAACTTACGGTCATTTGGTGTCTTTGGGGGTGGGATGGGCCGGACGATCCCAGGAGACGGTTTTGAGGATTTTGCCGCCTTCCTGAACGACGTAGAGATGGTTGGCGGCGAGTGCTGGGAGGGTGTCCTTGGCGCCGGAGGGCCAGGTGATGAGGACGTCTGCCTTGTCGGCGTGGTCGAGGCCGAAGTGGATGCGGAGATCGTTCTGGGAGTAGTAGCTGCCTCCGGAGCGTACCTCGTCGATCTGGGTGAAGGGTTTATCGGGGGTGGGGCCGGGGGTGGTGACACTGATGCGTGCGCCGATGCCGGTGCGGTTGGATTTGGTGCCGACGGTGCGGATTTTGATCCAGTTGCGGGTCTGGACGAGGGGCAGGGTGGAGTCGCAGCGGAGGAGTTGGGGGTAGCTGTTGACGCAGTTGACGACGACGTCGATGTCGCCGTCGTTGTCGTAGTCTCCGAAGGCGCAGCCACGAGCGGCGGCGGGGTCGTTGATGCCGGGGCCGCCGAGGGCGGTGACTTCTTCGAACTGGCCGTTGCGGAGGTTGCGGTAGAGGTATTTGTGCTCGGCGTAGGGGGCGTCGATGTGGGTACCGTCGACTTCGGGGTAGACGTGTCCGTTGGAGATGAGGATGTCGAGCCAGCCGTCGTTGTCCATGTCGAAGAAGCCGACTCCCCAGCCGAGGTAGCGGGTGTTGACGCCGAGGCCGGAGAGGTAGGTGTGGTCTTCGAAGGTTCCGTCGCCGAGGTTGAGGTAGAGGGAGTCGGTGTCTCCGGCGAAGTTGGTTTTGACGATGTCGAGGAGGCCGTCGCGGTTGAAGTCTCCGATGGAGACGCCCATGCCCGCCTGAGGTTTTCCGTCGGGGGAGTAGGCGATGCCGGCTTCGATGGCCATGTCCTTGAAGGTGCCATCTTTCTGGTTCTGGTAGAAGGTGGCGGCGGTGGAGTCGTTGGCGACGTAGATGTCGGGCCAGCCGTCGTTGTCGATGTCGGCGACGGAGACGGAGAGGGCGTAGGTGCCTATGGTGTCGGTCATGCCAGCTTTGACGGAGACATCGGTGAAGGTACCGTCGCCGTTGTTGTGGTAGAGGATGTTTTTTCCGCCCTGAAGTCCGGGGGGACCGCAGGCGACCTGGATGCCTTTGTAGGCGCATCCGGCGGCCTCGGGCAAGGGTGCGGTTTTGATGTCGAAGTCGATGTAGTTGGCGACGAAGAGATCGAGGTGTCCGTCGCGGTCGTAGTCGAGGAAGGCGCAGCCGGAGTTCCAGCGGGTGGTGGACTGGAGGAGGCCAGCTTGCTTGGTGACGTCGGTGAAGGTTCCGTTGCCGTTGTTGCGGTAGAGGACGTTCTGGCCGTAGTAGGAGACGAAGAGATCGTCCCAGCCATCGTTGTTATAGTCTCCGACGCAGCAGCCTTGTCCCCAGCCGGAGTGGGCGAGGCCGGCTTTGAGGGTGACGTCGGTGAAGGTGCCATCGCGGTTGTTTTTGAAGAGGCGGTTGATGGGGGCCTGGGCTTCGGGGAAGCCTTCGAGGCGGGAGCCATTGACGAGGAAGATATCGAGCCAGTCGTCGTGGTCGTAGTCGTAGAAGGCTACGCCGCAGCCGGTGGTTTCGAGCAGGAACTTGTTTTTGTGTTCGCCGCCGTAGATGGTTTTGGCGTTGAGGCCGGACTGGCGGGCAACGTCGAGGAAGGTGACGCCGAGGGGGGTGCCGGTGACGGGGGAGGGGGGACCTTTGGGTGCGGGGCGGGGCTTGGTGTCGTAGCTGGGGCGGGAGCCAATCTGCATGGTGCCGAGGGGCCCGTTCTGAGGATTGGGATTCTGGGGAGCGGCGAGGGCCAGGACATCGTCGAGGGAGAGGACCAGGGCGGTGCTGGAGAGGGAGGTGAGGAAGGTGCGGCGAGACCAGCTCAAGAGATAGCTCCGTAGAGGTGCGGTGACGATGGACAGCAGGATTGGTATATCAATTACGGGCTAATTGTATGCGTCGGAGTGGGGTGTTGGCGACAGGAGATTGTGGCGGTCAAGGAGTGGTGGATTTGGGGTTGGTGGCGTCGAGCTGCTCGGCCTTGTGGCGTTCGAGCGCGGCTTCAGCGGCTTGGCCCTGGCGGGTGAGGGCGTCTGCGAGGGCGCGGTGCGGCTCGGGGTAGTTGGGATCTGCGGCGATGGCTGCACGGAGCTGGGCGATGGCTTCGGGGAGCTGTCCTCGGGAGAGGAGGAGCTTGCCGCTATCGAGGGCGAAGTTGGCGCGCTGGCGGCTGATGGCGACGCGGCTGAGGTCGGCTGCGATCTTGCGCTCTGCGGTGGCGGCGGTGCGGTCTCCCTGCTGGGCGAGGATGGCGGCGAGGGTGATGTGGGGGCTGGGCTGGTTGGGCAGGAGGGCGATGGCCTGACGGAGGGCGGCGATGGCCTGTTGGGGCTGGTCGGTCTGCTTGTAGACGTTGCCGAGGACGGACCAGGCGTCGCCGTTGGTGGGGCGGAGGGCAACGGCGCGTTCGAGCTGGTCGCGGCTCTCGGGGAAGCGGGCGAGCTGCATGAGGAGGACGCCGAGGGTGTAGGGCGGATCGGGGAGGGTGGGGTCGAGTTTGGCGGCCTGTTCGAACTCGGGGATGGCGGCGTTGAGGTCGTCTTTGAGCTTGAAGGCAAGGCCAACATCGTAGTGGAGTTGGGGGTTTTCGGGTTCGAGGGAGAGGCCAGCGTGGAACTGTTCGATGGCGTGGTCGAGGTCGCTCTGTTGGAGGTAGGCTACGCCTAGATCCTGGCGTAGGGTGGCGCTGGTGGGGTTGAGCTGGAGGGCGTGAAGATAAAGGGGGATGGCGGTTTTGGCGTCGCCGGTCTGGACGAGGGCGAGGGCGAGATTGGTGAGGGCGGCATCGGACTGGGGCCAGGCGGCGACGACGCTGCGGAAGAGGGGAAGGGCTGCGGTTGGATCTCCGGAGGCCTGAAGGGCGAGGGCGAGCTGGTATTTTGCCGGGATAGAGGAGGGGTCGATGGAGGTAGCTTCGCGGAGGGTGGCGATGGCGGCCTGGTCCTGGCTGTTGGCGCTGAGAGCACGGCCAAGCTGGAGGGTGTAGTCGAGGGAGTGGGGGGCGAGGGTGTTGGCGCGGGAGAGCTCTTCGACGGCTTCGGCGGGGTAGTTCTGGTTAAGGTAGACGGAGCCGAGGTGGTAGTGGGGCTGGGCGAGGGCGGGGTCGAGCGTGATGGCCTGCTGGAGTTGGGCGATGGCGTCGGGATAGAGCTGCTGCTGGGCGAGGAGTGCGCCGAGGGCGTCGTGCAGGGGTGCGCTGGTGGGGTCGGTGCGGAGGGCTAATTCGAGCTGCTGCTGGGCGAGGGGGAGCTGGTTGGTTTGGGCGAGGGCAGTGGCGTAGGCGAGTACGGCTTCGGTGGTGAGGGGAGTGGCCTGGGCGGCGTTGGTGTTCTGATTGAGGCGCTGGAATGCGGCGACGGCCTGCGGGTAGCTGTGGAGCTGGGCGTAGGCGAGGCCAAGGTTGAGGAGTGCCTGGGTGTCGTTGGGGTCAAGGCGCTGGGCGGTTTCGAGCTCGGGGACGGCTGCGGCGGGAGTGCCTTCGGCGAGCAGGACGGCTCCGTAGGCGCTGTGTGCGGCCGCGATGTTGGGGGCAAGCTGCACGGTGCGGGCGAACTGTGTGTGGGCGGTGGCGAGGTCGTTACTTTGAAAGGCGGCATAGCCAGCGTGGAAGGCCGCGTCGGCGGCTTTGAGTTGTTCGGGGGAGGGTGTTTGGGCTGCTGCTATCGCTGCTGCCGGGGCCAGAGTTGCGGCCAGGAGTGTGGCCAGCAGCAGCGATGAGGTTGAGTGGCGAGACATGTCAGTAGTGATTGTACTGAGTGTATGCAGTGGATTGCCGGATGGGATTTAGTTGGTGGCCTGAGAGAAGTTGACGTAGTTGCGGCCGGCGTAGAGGCGGTAGTGACCGGGAGTGTCTGCGGAGAGGATTTGGAGGGGGCTGGGACGGTGGAGGGCTTCGTCGTGTGTGGTGTGTGCGGTGAAGAGATCGTGGCCGCCAATATCCATCACGATGAAGTTGTTGCCTGCGATGAAGCCTACGCCGTAGGCGCCGGGAGCGAGGCGGTGGCCGTCGATGGAGAGTGGAGTTTCGGTGATGAGGTAGGCCTGGTATTTCTCCTGGACCTGGCTGGAGTAGCCGGAGGTGTCGACGAGTGCGGCGAGCATGACGGCATCTTTGCTGAAGCGGATGCCGACGGAGTTGCGTGCCTGGATGGGAGCGGTCTGGCCGCGGAAGTAGACGGAGGGCGGAAGGATTTTTCCGGCATCGGCGGCGGTGAGGATGGTGGGTGCAGTGGTGGAGGATTGCGCGGAGGCGAGTGAGGGAGCGAAGGCGAAGGTAAGTAACAGTGCGGCGTGCAGCAGGTGTTTCATCACAGAGAGGCTCCTGAGTGTGGCAAAGATCGTGCATGGCCATCGTACGTCGCTGACAGTGGTTGCTGCAACGGTTAGACTTGGTCGGCGAGAGATGGAGGATATATGCGTACTGTGGGATTTGGGGTGTTGGCGATGCTGTGCGGCGTGGTTTGGGGACAGGACGCGGGGCTGCGCGCGGTAGAGCATTTTCCACTGCAGGAGAGCGGACTGGTGATGCGGCAGCAGGTGGTGACGGGCAAGCCTTTTACAGTTGCGGGGCCGCATGGCGTGGTGCTGGGGCAGGAGGAAGGTACGTTCGAGGCGTGGGTGTTGCCGGTAAAGCTGCTAAGCCACTTCAGTATTCGCGCCGAGGTGGAAGGGTACTCGGTGCCGATTGATTTGAATTCGGCGGCGAGCGAGATTGAGGTATATCCGGACCATACGACGATTACGTACTCGCATATTGCGTTCACGGTGAAGCAGACGATGTTTGCTCCGGATGCGGCGGAGGCGGGCACGGGTGCGGTGGTGTTGTTTGCGATCGACTCGACGCGGGCGATGGATCTGACGTTCAGTTTTACGCCGGAGATGCGTCCGATGTGGCCGCAGGTGGGAAAGGGGACTCCGTCGCCGGAGTGGGTGAAGCAGGGGAGCAGCGGGTATTACGTGTTGCATACGGACTATCCGGATTTTGCCGGGGCGGTTTCTATGCCGGGAGCGCAGAGTGGAGTGCTGGCTCCGTACCAGGAGAAGCCGCAGGTGCATCCGCTGGAGTTTCGGCTGCATTACGATCCGAAGCGGGATGGTGACCGGTATATTCCGCTGCTGATGGCGGTGGGCAATACGAAGGAGAGTGCGTCGAATGCCGCGCTGCAGGCTGCGATGACGCGGCTGGATGCAGGGATGGCGCAGAGCTATGCCGCGCATGTGGCGCGATATGGGGCGATGGAGAAGGAGTTGACGGCGATCCGGACGCCGGATGCTGGGCTGAATGCGGATTTTGCGTGGGGTGCGATTGCGATTGAACAGTTGAAGGCGGTGGCGCAGCCTACGGGGGAGACGGCGCTGGTGGCAGGATATTTTTCGTCGGGCGATTCGGCGCGGCCGGGGTTCGGGTGGTTCTTTGGGCGGGATGCGCTGTATACGCTGTATGCAGTGAATGGGTTTGGCGACTTCGGGTTGACGCGAGATGAGTTGAACTTCCTGATGAAGCGGCAGCGCGAGGACGGGAAGATGATGCATGAGTACTCGCAGACGGCGGCGTATGTGCCGTGGCGGGAGTTTCCGTATATGTATGCGGCTGCGGATGCGACACCGCTGTTTTTGACTGCGATGCTGGACTACGTGGCGACGAGCGGGGACCTGGATTTCCTGCGGCAGCATCGTGCCGAGGTGGAGAAGGCGTGGCAGTTCGAGACGACGCATGACTCGGATGGCGATGGCATCTACGACAATGCGCAGGGGACGGGATGGGTGGAGAGTTGGCCGACAGGGATGCCGCACCAGGAGGTGTATCTGGCGCTGCTGGATCAGCAGGCTTCGGCGGCGATGGCCAAGCTGGAGGCGATGCTGGGGGATAAGTCGATGGCGGAGAGTGCGGGTGCTCGGGCTGTGGAGCTGACGAAGAAGATCGAGGCGGAGTACTACGATCCGGCCAAGCAGGCATATGCGTTCAGCCGCAATGCGGATGGGACGCTGGACCGAACGGCGACGGTGTATCCGTCGATTGCGTGGTGGAATGGCGGACGCGGTCTGGATCATGCGGATGCGAGTTTACGGCGGTGGGACTCGCACGATTTTTCGACGGACTGGGGGCTGCGGGATATTGCGGAGAGCGATCCGTTTTACGATCCGATCAGCTACCACCAGGGGTCGGTGTGGCCACTGTTTACGGGTTGGGCGACGATGGCGGACTATCGCAGTGGACGTCCGCTGGCTGGGTATACGCACCTGATGCAGACGGCGGACCAGACGGGATCGCAGGATCTGGGGGCGGTGACGGAGTTGTTGTCGGGGGCGTTTTTCCAGCCGTTTGGGCGTAGTACGAGCCATCAGTTGTGGTCTTCGTCGATGGTGATTACGCCGGTGCTGCGGGGGCTGTTCGGGATTGAGGTGGATGGCGCGGCAAGGATGGTACGGGTGGCTCCGCAACTGCCGGCGGAGTGGGAGAGCGCGACGGTGGAACGGGTGCATGTAGGGTCGTCGGTGGCTACGCTGGAGTACAGGCGTGAGGGCGCCAGGCTGGTGGTGCGAGCGAAGACGGAGTCGGGCGGTGCGGTGCGGGTAGCGGGTGCGGGCGTGGTGGCGAAGGACGGGAGTTCGGTAGCGTTTGCGCTGCCTGCTGTGGAGGTGGCGGTGCCGCATGGACTGCCGTTGCCGGGAGCACGGACGGCGCAGATGAAGGTGCTGTCGGAGACGCGGGAGGCACGGTCGTTGACGCTGGAGCTGGAGGCTACGGCGGGGACGGTGGTGGAGTTGAAGGTGCGGCGGAATGTTGCCGGGTTAAATGTGCGCGCGGAGGGCGGGGCGTTGGTGGCAGGTGCAACGCCAGCAGCGGGAGTGAAGGGCGACGGCGAGTTGGAGCGGCTGGTGGTGCGGTTTGTGGCGGGTACGGGGTACCAGACGCAGACGGTTACTTTGCGCTGGTAGAGGCGGAGGGCGGGTTGCTGATCAGGTCATGCATCTGTAGGTAGACTCCGTTGGTCCAGCCGAAGCCTACGACGTTGGCTTTGTATCCGGCGGCGACCTGGAAGTTGGCGGAGCCGCTGACGACATTGTATTTTTCGCGCATGGTGC
Source organism: Acidobacteriota bacterium (assembly GCA_021780315.1). GTDB lineage: Bacteria > Acidobacteriota > Terriglobia > Terriglobales > Acidobacteriaceae > Edaphobacter. The sequence goes on along the minus strand of JAJXYY010000047.1, from coordinate 31,039 downwards.
CATCGAGTAGGAAGTTTTGGAGGATGGTGGCGGAGAAGTTCTGGGCGATGCGCTGCGCCGGGGCGGTGAAGCCGTATTGGGTGAGGCCGTGGATAGCGATCCAGTTGGTGGGGGCCCAGCCGTAGGGAAGGTCCCACTGGGTACCGGAGGGGTTGTCACTCATGGCGAGGCCGCCGTCGTGCTCGAAGAGGTTGAGGTGCTGGCTGAGTGTTTTTGCCTGAGAGGTGGTGGCGAGGCCCGCCCAGAGGGGGTAGAAGGCGGTGACGTAGTTGTAGGTAGACTGCTGGCGGGTGGTGAAGTTGTAGTCGACGAAGAGGCCTGAGGCTGGGTTCCAGAGGTAGCGGTTGATGGCTGTGCGGCGGGCATCTGCGCGGTGGTTCCAGAGGGCTGCGTCGGCGGGCTTGCTAAGGAGGGTGGCGAAGTGGGCCATGTCGCGCTCGTATTTGTACAGGAGGCTGTTGAGGCAGATGGGGGCGTAGTGATTTGTGGCTCCGCTGAAGGGGCCGAAGCGGAAGCTGGTATCGAAGCCGGACTCGCGCATGGCCCGGTCGCCGCGGAAGAAGTCGGCGGTGAGGCGGTGCCCGTTGAAATGGGCTCTGGCGCAGACTTTGGAGGTGTTGAGGTTGCAACTGGTGCGGTTGAGTTCGGCGGCCTGGGCGGGGGTGGGATTGTCGGGTGCTTCGATGAGGAAGTTGGTGTGGACTTCGGGGTGGGCGAGGAGCCAGCGGATGACATCTGGGTAGTAGTTGCTGTCGTCGGCCATCTCGGGGACGGGGCCTTCGCCGATGTCGTTATAGCGGGCGAGGCCGGTGTTTGCGGCTTGGTGGTTGGGGGCGATCCAAAGGGTGTAGTCGCGCTGGGCGTATTGATAGGCTTGGGCGAGCCAGGCTTTGGAGAGCGGCTGTCCGTCGGGATGCTCGTAAACCTCGCGGATCATGGAGGTGAGGAAGGGGGGCTGGGAGCGGGTGAAGAAGTAGGTGCGGTTGGCGTTGAGGATGGCGCCGTAGTTCTGGATTTCGAAGAAGAAGTTGTCGAGCATGCCGCGGGCGAGGGCGGTGCGGTGATCGTGAACGAGGCCGAGGAGTATGAAGTAGCTGTCCCATCCGTACATTTCGTTGAAGCGGCCACCGGGGACGACATATTTGTTGGGGAGGTAGAGGAGGCCTTCGACGGGGAGTTCGGTGGGGCGGACATCGCCCATGTGCTGGATGGTGCGGGGGAGATGGCGGACCTGGACGTTGCAGTGCTGCTGGACGTCGGCGAGCGCGGGTGGCGTGGGCATGCCGGCCGGGAGGTAGAGGACGGGCTGGGTGGTGACCTTGATGTCGCCGAGGGAGTTGCAGTCGGTCATGGAACGGGAGAGGGTGTCCCAGGAGTGATCGATGTAGGTGAGGATGCGCGTGTTCGAGACGGTTTCCGCAGGGGTGGGCTGGGCCTGGGTGGTGGCCACGGCTACGAGGAGGACGCCGAAGAAGATGATGCCTCGATAGGGATGAATCACAGGAAGCCTCGATAGGTGGTGCAGGGTGCGACCAAGGGTGATGCTAAGAGGAGCAGGAATAAAAAACCGGTGTCGCGAGCAAAGTCGTCTGGACTATAGCGTGCGACACCGGGCGGAGGCAACGATGGACTAGTTGATTGTTCCTATCCACGATGCAAAGGGAGGCAGGGTGAGCGTGAGGCTGCTGGCCTGCTTGAGAGAAGGAGCGTCGGTAAGGATGGTGCCGACGGATTTGCCGGTGATGCCCGCAGACTTTGGATCGAGGGTAATGGTCTGGGGCGTGGCGGTAAAGTTGAGTGCGACGAGTACAGCGGGGTGTCCGGCTACGCCTTTGCGGACGTAGGAGAGGACGGCGTTGTTGGACTCGTCGAGCATGATGGTTTGGCCGTCCAGCATGGTGGGGTTGTTGCGGCGCATGGCGATGAGTTTCTTGTGCCAGTTGAGGAGGGAGTCGGGGTCAGCAGACTCGGCTTTGACGTTGAGGGTTTTGTAGTTGTCGGGAACGGGGAGCCAGGTGGTGGCGGCGGTGCTGAAGCCTGCGTTGAGCGAGTCGTCCCATTGCATGGGCGTGCGCTCGCCGTCACGGCCTTTTTCCTTGGGCCATCCGGTGATGCCGATGGGGTCTTTGACGTCTTCGACACGGGTGGGGGTGGAGGTGACCATACCGATCTCGGCGCCGTAGTAGGTGAGGGCGGTGGCGCGGGTGGTGAGGAGCATGGTGGCGACGATGCGGGCGATGCTTTGCTTCTCCTGCTGGGTGTGGCCGTCGCCGTAGCGGTCCCAGCTGCGGACGTTGTCGTGATTGTCAAAGACGAAGAGTGGCTGGTTTCCGCTAATCTTGGTTTCGGCGTCGTTGATGCGCTGACGGAAGAGTGCTGGGTCGAGTTTGTTGGTGAAGCCAACCTGCATGTCCATGGGGAGTTGGAGCTCGTTGTGCTTGGCTCCGCCGTACCATTTGTCGAGCGCGGCGATGTTGGGGAGATAGGTTTCGCCGATGAGGACGCGGTTTCCGGGGTAGGAGTCGGCCATGGCGCGCATGCGGCGGATGACGTCGTGAACCTCAGGGAGGTTGTTGGTGTAGATGTCGCTTACGTTGGGGTCGCCCTGTGCGTTGGTGCCGCCGGTTTCGGGCTCGTTGCGGAGCTGTGGATCTTCAAAGAGGGTGGGGATGGCGTCGAGGCGGAAGCCGGCTACGCCGCGATCGAGCCAGAAGCGCATGGCATCGAAGGCTGCTTTTTCAACGGCTGGATTGCGCCAGTTGAGGTCTGGCTGCTGCTTGTAGAACTCGTGGTAGTAGAACTGGTGGACAGCGGGAACCCACTCCCATGCTGAACCTCCGAAGAGCGAGACCCAGTTGTTTGGGGGGACGCGTCCCTCGTGCTCAAAACGCTTTTGGAAGGCGGTGACGTTGGGGCCATCGGCGGGGAGTCCGTCGTTCCAGACGTACCAGTCGTGTTTGGGGTTGGTGCGGGAGCTGGCGGAGTCGATGAACCACTGGTGCTTGTCGGAGGTGTGGTTGAGGACCATGTCGAGGATGACGCGGACGTTGTGTTTTTTACCCTGAGCGATGAGTCGTTCCATGTCGGCGAGGGTGCCGTACTGTGGGTCGACGTTTTCGTAGTCGGAGATGTCGTAGCCGAAGTCGACCTGGGGTGAGGGGTACATGGGTGCGATCCAGATGGCGTCGATTCCCAGAGACTGGAGGTAGTCGAGGCGCTGGGTGATGCCGTTGAGGTCGCCCATGCCGTCGCCGTTGGAGTCCTGAAAGGAGCGTGGGTAGATCTCGTAGATGAGGGCGTGCTTCCACCAGGGGGCTGCGGTGTGGGTGGCAGCGACTGGGGCTTTGGTGGCGGTTGTGGTCTGAGCGATGGAGAAGCTGGAACTGGCCGCGAACACAAAGGCGGCGGTGAGGGCGAGAAGCTGAGTGCGCGAGGGTCGGCGCAAGAGCGATGGAAGGTTCAAGGGAGTGCCTCCTGAGTCCGAATCAATATAGCATTTGGCATGGCAACTGGCGATAGATTGTTATATCAGTTGAAAAACTGGGGGATTTTGAGTATTTCCCATGGGATGAAGGAGATGGGAGCTTGGCGCGGATGGATGGTCGGAGAACGATCTCCACCGAAGGGTGGATGCGGTGCGTGGGGTGCGCGGCTATGATGTTTGCTTCTAGGAGAGAACCGATGCGGGTAGGCTGGCTGGCTGGTGGCGTGGTGTGGATGTTGGCAGTAGCGGTTTTGGCGCAGTCCCCTTTGGAGAAGGAAAAGCAGAAGCCTCAGGAGGGTGCTCAGTCTCCGGCGGCGAGCGGGTCGAGTACGGGTGGGGTGTTTGCGCCGGTGCTGGATGCGCAGAAGCGCGTGATTACGGCAGGTGGGTTTGTGGCGAGCGGGCCGGTGGTGTTTGAAGATGTGGCGGGCAAGGCTGGGTTGACGGTATGGCGTCATACGATGGGATCGCCGGAGAAGAAGTACATTGTGGAGACGAACGGCTCTGGTGTTGGGCTGATTGATTATGACAACGATGGTTGGCTGGATATCTATCTGGTGAATGGCTCGACGGCGGGGGCTATGACGGGGAAGCAGGCTGCTCCTCATGCTGCGCTGTTCCATAACAACCACGATGGGACGTTCACGGATGTGGCTGCGAAGGCCGGGGTGACGAATGATCGGTGGGGGGTTGGGGTGGCGGTGGGGGACTATGACAATGATGGTTGGCCGGACCTATACGTAACCAATTTTGGTAAAAATCGGCTTTATCACAACAACCACAATGGGACGTTTACGGATGTGGCGGTGAAGGCCGGGGTGGTGCTGGGGAACTGGTCGACTGGGGCGACGTGGGGCGATTACGACGGGGATGGGAAGCTGGATTTGTTTGTGCCGGGCTACGTGCATTACGACATGTCAGCGCAGCCGGAGCCGGGTGGGAGTGCGGTGTCTTATAGTTTCTGCCAGTTTCGGGGAGAAAAGGTGATGTGCGGTCCACATGGTTTGCCGGGGGAGCCAGACCATCTGTTCCACAACAACGGAGATGGAACGTTTACAGACGTGAGCGTGAAGGCTGGGGTGGCTGACAAGGCGGGGTACTACGGACTGTCGGCGGTGTTTGTGGATGTGAACAACGATGGCAAGATGGACTTGTTGGTTGCGAACGATTCGACGCCGAACTATCTGTATTTGAACAAGGGAGATGGGACGTTTGAAGACGTGAGTTATCCGTCGGGCTATGCGCTGAACAAGGACGGGCGCGAGACGGCATCGATGGGGATTGCGGTGGGAGATTACCAGAACAACGGACTGCTGGATGTGTATCACACGACGTTTTCGGACGACTATAAGCCGCTGTATCGCAATGATGGGGATGCGAACTTTACGGATGTAAGTTACGAGGAAAATATTGCTGAGTTGACAGTGCCGTTTCTAGGTTGGGGCACTGCGTTTATCGATTATGACAACGATGGCTGGAAGGATCTGTTCTCCGTCAACGGCCATGTATACCGGAACGCAGACAAGTTTGCGTGGGGGACGACGTGGGCGCAGCGGCCGCTGCTGTTTCGGAATCTGCAAGGGAAGAAGTTCGAGCCGGTTCCCGCTGTGGAGGGAAGCGGGTTGGCGGAGGTGATGAGTTCGCGCGGGATGGCGGCGGGCGACTTGTTCAACGATGGCCGGATGGATGCGGTGGTGAACAACATGGATGCGGCACCGGCACTGCTGCGGAATGTTGCGGAGGAGTCAAACCACTGGATTGCATTCAAGCTCGTGGGAAGCGGAAAGAGTCCTCGGGATGCGATTGGTGCGACGGTGTATTTAACGGCGAATGGGATGCGACAGCGGGAGGATGTGTATAGCGGGGGGAGCTATGCCTCGTCGTCGGACCAGCGGCCGCACTTTGGGATTGGCGGTGCCACGAAGGTGGACAAGGTGGAGATCCATTGGCCGGATGGGGTGAAGGAAGAGGTGACTCCGGTGGGTGTGGACCAGTTCTTCAAGGTGGTTGAAGGGCAGGGGATTGTGAAGTAGGCAGGGGCAGCGAGCAGGAGGCTGCTGCACGCGAACGAGCCAGACAGGAGGCTGTCTGGCTCGTTCGATTTAAAGCGGGAGCGGTTAGTTGATGCCTAGCTTGTGCTGGAGTTGCTCGAGGGTGATGCCCTTGGTTTCGGGATAGATGAAGAGCACGATGACGAACTGCAGGGCCATCATGGAGGCGAAGAAGGCGAACGGTGCGCCACCGGATTTTGCAGCGAGCAGAGGGAAGATCAGGGAGATGATGGCGTTCATGATCCAGTGGGAGGAAGAGCCGAGGCTTTGGCCTTTGGCGCGGACGCGGTTGGGGAAGACCTCGGCAATGTAGACCCAGATGACGGCGCCCTGTGAGATGGCGAAGAAGAAGATGTAGGCGACGAGCAGCCAGACGAGGGCAGCCTGGTGGGATTGGGTGAAGAAGATGGCAGCGACGCCGGCGAGGGCGAGGGTCATGCCTGCGGCACCGGTGAGCAGGAGGGTTTTGCGCCCGAGCTTGTCGATGAGGGACATGCCAAGCAGGGTGGCGACGAGGTTCATGAAGCCGATGAGGACGGTTTGCAGGGAGCCGGAGAGTTGGCTGAATCCAGCTGCGGCAAAGATGTAGTTGGAATAGTAGAGAATGGCGTTGATCCCGGAGAGTTGATTGAACATGCCGACGGTGACGGCGAGGAAGATGGGGAGTCGATAGGCACGTTTGAAGAGGGGTTCGGCAGCGGCTCCGCGCTCCATGTGGATGGAGTCCATGATTTCGCGGAGTTCAGCTGCTGAGTCTGGCGAGCCCATGAGGTTGAGGACTTCGAGGGCTTCGTCGGTTTTGTTCTGGGTGACGAGCCAGCGGGAGCTGCGTGGGATTCCGTAGAGCAGGATGAGGAAGAGGAAGGAAGGGATGCCGGCAACACCCAACTGCCAGCGCCACTGTGCGGTGCCGAGATTGAGCAAGGTGATGAGGTAGTTGGAGAGGTAGGCGAGCAGGATGCCGATGACGATGTTGATCTGGAAGAGGCCGACCATGCGTCCCCTCCATTTCGCTGGGGCGAGTTCTGCGATGTAGACGGGGCCTAGGACGGAGGAGCCGCCGATGCCGAGGCCTCCTATGAAGCGGAAGACCATGAGCGCGGGCCAGTTCCAGGCGAGGGCGCAACCTATAGCTGAGATGGTGTAGAGGATGGCCATGATGCGGAGGGCTTCGCGGCCGCCGATGCGCTGGCCGACGACCCCTGCACTCATGGCTCCGATGACGGTGCCTGCGAGACCTATGAAGACGGTGAGTCCGAGCGTGAAGGAGGTGAGCTGGTAGATGGCGGTCAGTTGCTGGGTGGTGCCGGCGATAACCGCGGTATCAAAGCCGAAGAGGAGGCCGCCGAGGGCGCCTACGATAGTGCTTTTGAGCAAGTAGCCGTTCATTTTCATGCTGGAAGGGTCTCCGTGGTTTGCAGTCCTGAGAAGCATACATTGTGTATACGGATTGAGCCTAAATGACATAATTTGTGCGATGCTGTTAGCGTTAGAGCGACGCGGTGGGCTTGTAGAGCTGAGGCTCGGATTGATTTTGAAGAATATGAGAGACTTAGCGAACGATATGACAGCACCAGAGATGAGAATCGGGATTGATTTGGGCGGGACGAAGATCGAAGCATTGGCGATCGACAAAGCTGGGATAGAGCTGCTGCGGTATCGGATAGATACACCGCGGGACGACTACCGGGCGACGATCATGGCGATGGCTGGGCTGGTGCTGCGGATCGAGCAGGAGACCGGTACGCAGGGCAGTGTAGGTGCGGGGATTCCTGGGTCGATTTCCGGCCGGACCGGGCTGGTGAAGAATGCAAATTCCACCTGGTTGAACGGCCAACCTTTGCAGCGGGATATTTCTGCGGTTCTGGGTCGCGAGGTGCGGGTGGCGAATGATGCGAACTGTCTGGCGGTGTCGGAGGCTACGGATGGAGCAGCGGCCGGCAAGGGGGTGGTGTTTGGGGTGATTCTGGGAACGGGATGTGGAGGCGGGTTGGCGGTGCATGGGCACATCCATGCCGGTGCGAATGGCGTGGGGGGGGAGTGGGGTCACAATCCGCTGCCCTGGCCAACGGAGGCTGAGAATCCTGGACCGGTGTGCTATTGCGGCAAACGCGGCTGCATGGAGACGTGGGTTTCGGGCACAGGGGTAGCGCGAGATTTTCGTGAAGTGACCGGGAAGGCACAGACTTCGCGGGAGATTCTGGCTGCGTGTGAGGCTGGTGATGCGGAGGCCGTGGCTGCGGTGGAGCGGTTGGAAGACCGGTTGGCGCGTGGGTTGGCGCATCTGATCAATGTTCTGGATCCGGATGTTCTGGTGTTTGGCGGGGGGCTCTCGAAGGTGGAGCGGTTGTACCGAGAGGTTCCGCGGTTGCTGCCGAAGTATGTGTTCGGCGGTGAAGCGGAGACCCCGCTGTTGCAGGCGAAGTATGGCGATTCCAGCGGAGTGCGTGGAGCTGCATGGCTTTGGCCTAGTGTGTAATTGCTCAGATTGCGCAGCGCCTGCAAGCAATGTATTTGCGTGCTTCGGAAGCGAAGCTCCATCAAAAGGTGGAGTTTCGTTTCCATCTAGTCAAGGTGCTCTGTAGCGGCTACTATTCATCGATAATTCCAGTGGATTATGCATTGAGATTTTCTTAGTCATCCCTGTGTTCGAGGGCTTAGATGAGCTACTCGGAGCAGGACCTGGACAAGTGAGGTAGACGTGCTGCGCAAATTCGAAACGAGTCGGAATAAGCTAAGAGTTATGGTGGTCGCGATGGCCAGTGTGTTAGTGCTGGGCGTTGCGGGTATGGCCCTGATGTTTGCGTGGCCAACATCGGTAAAAGCGAGCAGCGAGGCTGATGAAGCGGCAGCGGCGCGGCAGGCCTACTCGGAGAAGACGGCGGCGAAGTACAACTTTCGCTTTGGGAAAGACCAGCCTTTTCTGCCATCGAATGCGACGACGGATAACGGGCAGTTTATCAATCCGAGGAGTTTTTACACTGCGGACTATTGTGGGCACTGCCACCAGGAGTCTCATGACCAGTGGCGTCAGTCTGCGCACTCCAATGCGAACCGGGTTCCTTACTATTTGAAGAACGTCGCGTTGTTGAATGATGAGAAGGGGATCGAGTTTTCTCGTCATTGCGAGGGGTGCCATGATCCGATTGCTCTGGTTTCCGGCGCGTTAACGGAGGGGGCTCCGAAGAAGCGTCCTTACGATCAGGACGGTGTGACGTGCAGTGCGTGCCACTCCATACAGAAAGTGGATACGCGAGGAACGGGAAGCTATGTGATGGGGATTCCGGCGGTGCTGGTGGATGAAGAGGGCAAGCCGATTACCCGTCCGGTGAGCGATGGCGAGATACTGGCGCATCTGGATCGTCACAGCAAGGCAGTGATGAAGGATTTCTATCGGACGCCGGAGTTCTGCTCTTCGTGTCATAAGGCTGCGTTGCCGCACGCGCTGAACGATTACAAGTGGCAGCGGGCGATTTCGCTGTATGACGAGTGGCAGAACTCATCGTTCGCCAAGCAGTCGCCGTTGCCGTTTTACGTGAAGGACTCGGTTTCAACTTGCCAGACGTGCCATATGCCGCGGGAACCCTTGAAGTCGGTTGATTATGGAGCGAAGAAGGGCCAACTGGCGTCGCACCGGTGGCTAGGCGCGAATACCATGATTCCGAAGATTTATGGTTTCGATGAGCAGGCGACGCGGGTGGTTGAGTTCTTAAAAAACGGCGTGTTCAACGTTGACATCTTTGCGATTGAGCGAGGAGAGAGCAGCGACAGTGCTGCTTCAACGGGGCTGGCTGCGCCGCTGGGACTGACGACGTTCACGGTAGATCCAGGTGAGCTGTTGACGGCAGATGTGGTGATTCAGAACAAGGGGATTGGCCATAGCCATGTTCCCGAGCAACGCGATATGTATGAATCGTGGGTAGAGTTCAGTGTGAAAGACGCGTCGGGCAAGGTGATTGCCGAGAGCGGAGCAATCAAGCCAAACGGTGATTTGGATGAACAGACTCACAGCTTTACCAGTCGGCTGATCAATGTCAAAGGCGGATTGAACGACCTGCATCAAGTTTGGAACAACCGAGTGGTTGCGTATAACAACACGATTCAATCCGGGCGCTCGCAGTTGGTGCGTTACTCGTTCCGGATGCCGGCGCAGGCTTCAGGACCGGTAAGTATTACTGCGGTCGTGAAGTATCGGCGATTCAATCAACACTTTGTCGACTTTGGGATGAGCAAACACTACGAGATGCCGGTGGTGGATATGGTGTCTCAAACAAGGACGTTGGCGATAGGCCAGAATCAGCCGAGTACGCCTGGTCCGCAGGAGAACAAAGAGTGGATGCGGTGGAACAACTATGGCATTGCCTTGCTGGATGCTCAGCAGTATGCAGCGTCGGTGCATGCGTTTGAACGAGTGGCGAAGCTGCGACCTGACTATGCGGATGCATTCACGAATATGGCAATTGTGGAGATACAGTGGGAGAAGTACGACGATGCTCGCGTGAATCTGGAGAAGGCACTGGTGCTGGCCCCGACGAGTTCACGGGCGTTGTACTACCGTGCTCTGGTGGAGCGGAACGAGGGCAATCTGGATGCGGCAATTAGCGATTTGCTGACGGTTGCGAAGAGTTTTCCGCGGTCGCGCGATGCTCATCGCGAGTTGGGTTTCTCGTACTACCAGCAGCATAAATACGATATGGCGCGGGCGGAGTATGAGACGGTACAGGGCATTGATCCGGATGATCTGGCGGCTCATTACAACCTGTCTATTTTGTATCGTCGCCTAGGGCTGAAAGAGCAGGCGAAGAAGCAGGCTGCGATGTTTGCGGACCAGAAGGACGATCCAACGGCCAGCACGTATGCGCTGGAGTATCTGCGGCAGCATACAGAGGTCGCGAATGAGAGCGTGGTCTGGCATGTGCATGAGATGGATGCGCCGGCTGCAAGCAGCAAAGCCGGTGTGCCTACGAGTGGCGGCTCCAACTAGACTGGAGGCTGACTGACGTTGCTGGCGACGGAGTCGTGAGATTGTGGGAAAGGCGAGATGGAGCAGGATTAAGGTAGTTCCTGCCGATACGGTTGTGCACATGATTTTGTTACGCAGGCTGAGTGGGTTTTTGATGTTGGTGCTGGGATGCTCTTTGTTGGTCGAATCAGTTTGGTTCTGCCACTCTGGAGAGAACGAGGTGCAGGCCTCCTCTCGTAAAGGACGGGAAGCCGGGGCAGCGTTGTTTCGGGAGAAAGGCTGTGAGCATTGCCATGGAGTGAATGGGGTCGGGACGGAAAAAGGACCTGACCTAACGACGATTGGGAAGCGGTGGAAGCGTGCGCAGATCGAGCAACAGGTGATCCATGGGGGCAATGGGATGCCGGCCTTTGGCGAGGTGTTGCTGCCGGATGAGACGAAGTCGTTGCTAGATTATCTGAGTTCGAAGAAGAAGGCACCGAAGCAACGTGGCGTCGAGCACGGGGCAGATTGAGACGTGCTCGACGGAATCCTGGGTTGCGTAGCGGACGTAGCCTGAGGAGCGGTTCCTTCGGTGTGTAAAGGTAGGTCTCGTCCGGTTATGGCCCAGAGGTTATGGTCCAGGCCGAGCAGTTGCCCGTCTAGTCCTCGTAGCTGGAATTCTGGGTGGATTTGTCGCGAGAATTGAGGTGATTGCCGCAGGATTTGCGAATGACGGTGTTGGTCTGCAGGATGATGTCGCGGACTGGGAGTTCAGGATTCTGAAGCCGCTGCAGCATGGTGGCAATGGCCATAGCGCCAATTTCCGAACAGTTCTGATGCTGGGTGGTGAGCGGCACGGGGAGCAGGGATGCGTATTTAACGTCGTCGATGCCGACGATGCGCATCTCGTCTGGAACGTTGACGCCGTGGGCGGCGAGGCCCGTCATGACGCGGGCTGCTGTGAAGTCGTTGGCACAGACGATGCCGTCGGGGCGGCAGCGGTCGAGCAGGTCGCGCAGGAAGGCTGGATCCTCAGGATCGCCGCGCTGGACCAGATCTTCATGCACATTGATACCGTTTGCAAAGAGGGCCTCACGATAGCCTGCGATGCGGGCTGTAACGGTTGCGGCTGAGTGGGGCCGGGAGACGAAGGCAATCCGTTTGGAGCCGTGGCGGACGAGGTGCTGGGTGATGACAAAGCCTGCGCGGCGATTGTCGATGCCAACTAGATCGTATTTGGAGCGCATTGAATATGGGGCGTAGCACCTGTCCAGCAGGACTACGGCGATTCCGGCGCGATCGAGTGCAGCCACGATGCGGTGGTTAACGACATCTTTGGTGGGGGTGTATTCGAGCGGGGCAAAGAACACGCCGGAGACTTTTTGAGCGATGTACTGATGACAAAGCTGCTCGGCCTCTTTTTCGATTTGAGAGGCGTCGCCCTGAAAGTGACCCCAGAGGAGTGAGTGAGGTTTAGAGAGAGGGGACTGCATCATGCCGTGGCATATGGGCTCGAAGATCTCTGTGCGCCCGAGGTCTGGGATGAGCAGGCCGAAGACGTGGCCGGAAGAGGCGACAGGCGCGAGTACGTGGGTGCCCGAACCGGCTCGTCTGGAGACGAGACCTTGGATGTGAAGTTCATTGACTGCTTTAGCGACGGTGATGCGCGAGGTGTTGTAACGCTGGCCTAACTCGGCCTCGCTGGGAAGACGGTCGCCCGGACGATAGGTGCCGGACTTGATGGCCGCGTAGAGGTCTTCGTAGACCATGCGGTATTTGGGGGCTGTGCTGGATACCTGTGATGTGGCGATGTTGCTGTCCGAAGCGGAAAACGATTTCTGTGGGTGAGTCCCGCTTTGTTGTTCCTGCTTGATCTTCATGTCACTTCCAAAGTTCCCTACGATAGTCACTGATTCCACCATAAATGTATAGACAAATGTTTACGAAGGAGAAAATTAGTCAGGGGGAGCCGGTGGGGGATTGGTCAACCATAGTCTTATGTTGATCAGGGGGTGGGACTGGCAGGCGTAGGGCAAGAAGTTTTGTAAAACGTTTATCTCTGGGTGTAAAGGTGACTCAGGTGCTTAACCGTGGCTTAGAGTCGCGAAATAGGTAGGACCAATTGCGGGTCTTCGTGTGGCTGCTGATATGACATGTCATTAGTGTGAATATGTAATCAAATCGGCATGTAAAAAAGATTGACATTGCTGGTTTGCGTCCAGTAGGGTACTCGTCGACTCAGAGAAGCATGATCCTGGTATGCCGAAGCGGACGGGTGTCTTTATGACCTGGCCTGTGATGCATCTGCGATAGGTGCCCAATCGAGCCTTGTACCACCGGTAAAGAACCAATTGATAACAACAGAAGTGACAACAAGGTAGAGCAAGAATTTTAGGGGGTAGGAAAAATGAGAATAAGAGCGCGGCTGATGTTTATACCGCTGTTGGTCTTGTGCCTTCTGGCATATGTTCCGGCGGGATTTGCGCAAGCCGTTTATGGGTCCATTGTTGGAACCGTAACGGACTCAACGGGAGCAATTATCCCAAATGCTTCGGTGACTGTGACCGACACGGCCAAGGGCACCTCAGTGACCGTGCAGTCCAATGCCAGCGGTGAGTTTACTGTCGAGCACTTGATTCCCGACCTGTATGACGTGAAGGTTGTGATGACGGGCTTCAAGTCCTATCAGACTACCGGCCTGCGGATTGACGCCGATACGACACGCAAGATTCAGGCGAGCCTGACGGTCGGCGGATCGGATCAGACGGTTGATGTGAGTGCTGATTCTGTTCCGGTGATGAAGACGGATCGTGCTGACGTCTCGACGATCTTTCAATCGAAGGAGATTCAGGATCTTCCGATTGGCGACCGTAACTTTACTAACCTTCAGCTTTTGCTTCCTGGCGCACAGTTGCTGGGCTGGAGCCATGCTCCGGATGAGAATCCTCAGGGCAGCCGTCAGATTCAGGTTGATGGACAGGCCTTTGGCGGTGTTGCGTTTGAACTGGATGGCACCGACAATCAGGACCCGATTCTGGGAATTATTGTTATCAACCCGAACATCGATTCGCTGTCGGAGTCGAAGATTACGACGCAGAACTTCGATGCTGAGTTTGGCAAAGCTGTATCTTCCGTTGTAACTGCACAGACGAAGTCTGGCTCGAATGCATTCCATGGTTCGCTCTTTGACTACCGTACGAGCACGGCAAACCTTGCGAAGGATCCTTACCTACAGTATCCAGGCAGCCCGATTGCACCTGGGTTGAAGAACCAGTTTGGCGGTTCGTTGGGTGGTCCGATTCTGAAGGACAAGTTGTTCTTCTTTGGCGACTATCAGGGCGCACGTCAGCGTGTGGGAACCTCGGCTTCGAGCGTTGTTCCGACGCAGCGGGTGATTTCTTCCTGTCTTGGGCCGGTTGGTTGCGACTTTAGCGAGTACACCAACCTGAACGGAACTGGCAACGGCGTGATCTACCAGAAGAACGGGCAGCCGTATGCGGGCAACATGATCCCGGCATCGATGTTGTCTCAGGCTGCATTGAACTACCTGAAGTTGTTGCAGCAGTATGTTCCCAACAAAGAGTCTGTTGCTGGCAGCGGCGTTCTGGATACGTATGTTCAGGGCGGTACTGGCATCTTTAACAGCAATCAGTGGGACGCGCGCGTCGACTATCAAGCGAGCGAGAAGATTCATGCATTCACACGCTTCAGCCGATTTACAGACACTCTGTCCGGCCAGACTTTGTTTGGTGCGGCTGGTGGACCTGGTTTTGGTCTGGGCGGGTATGGCGGTAACTCGACGGGTGCTAACGACAGTCTTGCACTCGGTACGGACGTAGCTGTTAGTTCCACGTTGTTGACGGACTTCCGGCTTGGGTATTACCGGTACAACATTCTGGACCAGAAGTACAATCAGGGTGTTCCATTCGCAACAAACCTTGGATTTGGCGGATTGAATACGAGCAATAACTTCACGAGTGGTGCACCTGGGTTCTTGATCAATCAGCCTGGCGGTCAAGGTCTTTGGGGTGCTGGTCTGAACATCAACCGTTGCAACTGCCCACTGACTGAGCGTGAAGATCAGTTCCAGGTGGTTAACAACTGGACGAAGCTGGTTCGCAATCATTCCGTAAAGGTGGGTGTTGATCTTCGTTATGCGCGTAATCTGCGTGTACCGAGCGATACGGACCGTACTGGTTTGTTCAATTTCAACCAGCTGACCACCTCGCTGAACGGTGTTGGCGGACTTGGTCTGGCGTCGTTTGTTCTGGGCGAGCCGGGTCAGTTTGGCCGGTATGTCAGCACCTCGACGAATGCGAAGGAGTTCCAGAAGCGCGACTTCTTCTATGGTCAAGACACGTGGCGTGCAACGAACAAACTGACGTTGAACCTTGGACTTCGTTATGAGCTGTACTTCCCTGAGTCGGTCAATGCAACTGGCAACGGTGCGTTGATGGACTTGAAGACTGGCTACCTGCATGTCGCTGGTGTTGGCGGCGTACCGAGCAACATGGGCTGGAACAAGGCTACCAATGCCTACAACCCGCGTTTGGGTGTTGCGTATCAGGTATCGGACAAGACAGTAGTCCGCGCTGGCTACGGACGTAGCTTCGATCTGGGTGTATTCGGTTCGATCTTCGGTCACGTAGTAACGCAGAACCTGCCAGTGCTGGCTAACCAGCAGATCTCTGGTGCGGGCGATGCTACCTCCTACGTGCAGCCGTTTACCCTCGCTGCCGGTCCGCAGTCGTACGTTCCTTTGTCGGTTCCGACCAATGGACTGCTGCCTAACCCCGGTTCGCAGGTCAACACGAAGGCCAGACCGAACAGTCTGCGTCTGCCGACGATCGATGCGTGGAACCTGAGCATTCAGCAGGAGCTTCGCCCGAGCCTGACGTTGACGATCGCTTACGTTGGCAACAAGGGAACGCACACCTTGAGTGCTGGCGACGGCAACAACACAAACCCGAACGAAACGGCAATCAACCTGCCAGCACAGTACAGCATCACTGGTACTCCGTTGCACTACGATCCAGCAGGTGGCAATTGCTATCCCGCCGGTCCGAATTGCACGCTGACTGGCGCTGGTGGCACCGGCAAATTGATTGGCGCAACTGGCGCTGTATCGGCTGTCCAGTTCCTACAGCGTTACTACGGCGGCAAGTTGGCTGCGTGCGCGGATACTGCGTATGCACAACCTGCTGGTTTGCCTACGGGCGCTTGCGGATGGAACCAGGGCATCAGCTACTACGGTGATGACCAGGATACGCACTTCAACGCTTTGCAGGTGACGTTGGCCAAGCAGATGACGCATGGTCTCTCCTTCAACATGAATTACGCATGGCAGCGTGGTATGAACTTCAACAGCGGCTATGCGACGTGGAACAAGCAGGCCGGCAAGGGACGCGACGATTCTATTCGTGAGCAGCAGCTTGTTGCTTATGGACTGTATGAGTTGCCTTTCGGCCACAACAAGATGTTCCTTTCGAAGGCGAACACGCTGGTCGATGAGTTGGTTGGCGGGTGGCAGTTGAGCCCGGTACTGAACCTGTCGAGCGGTCTGCCGTTTAGCCTTTCGACCAATAATTGCGGACTCTCGATTCCTCAAGGCGGACAGTCCAACGTTCCGTGCTATCCGGTTGGCAATCCAAAGAGCCTGAAGACGAGCTTGAGCAAGTTCAATCCAGTTGCTCACTCACGTACTTACTATCAGTCTGTTGTTCCTGCGGGCACCAATCTGTGCGCTACGCCTTCTGGTGGGTTTAGCTGCGCTGCGTTGGATCAGTTTGGAACGACAGGCCGTAACAGCAACTTCGGACCTGGTTTCTTCAATACGGATCTTGCCGTACAGAAGAACTTCCCGATTCGAGAGAGCATCTTTGCGCAGTTGCGTGTTGATTTCGCAAACGTGTTCAACCACATCAATGCAGGCAACCCCGGTGGCAACATCGAGAGCGCCGGTACCATTGGCAGCGGTGCAGGTGGCGTGGGTGTTGCAAGCCCTCGTGCTCTTACCTTCTCGGCACGCGTCCAGTTCTAATAACGCATTACAACCAAGCGGGGGAGCCATGGCTCCCCCGCTTACTTTTGTCTTATGATTTGGGTCAGGTACTTCATGCGTATTTTCTGTAAGGTCGTTGTACTGGTTTCGTTGGTGGGTGGGACGGTATTTGTGCCGGGGCTGCTGGGTGCGCAGGTACCTACTGCGGCAGGGAGTGCTGGGAGTGGGGATGCTCTGACGCTAGTTCAGATTCGTCATTTGATTGATCGGGGTCAGGTCGATGAGGCGTTGAAGAGTCTGGATCAGTTGCAGGCTCAGCAGCCTGCGGCGCCTGGGCTGGATCAGGTTCGGGGTGTTGCGTTGTATGCGGAGAACCGCTTTACGGAGGCGGATGCTGCGTTTGCTGCGGCGTTGAAGGCTGACCCGAAGGACCAGGAGGCGACGCAGATGCAGGGGTTGACGCTGTTCCGATTGGGGCGGCCTAAGGATGCGATACCTTTGCTGGAGTCGGCGCATAACTGGACGGAGCAGACGAAGGTGGATCCGAGCTATGTGCTGGCGCTGTGCTATCTGGACACGAGGAATTATGACAGCGCACGTCATGCATTTGCGAGTCAGTATGGGTTTGCGCCGGACTCTGCCTCGGCCTATCTGCTGGCTGCGCGGATGTTGCTGCGGCGAGAGTATGTGCCGGTGGCACAGGAGTATGCGCGGAAGGCTTTGGAGTTGAATCCTGAGTTGCCGCTGGCGCATGGATTGCTGGGGGAGATTGCACTGGCGGGGGAACATCTGGATGAGGCCATTGCTGAGTTCGAGAAGGAGCGCGTGCGCAATCCACTGGAAGGTGGGGTGTATGACCGGTTGGGAGATGCTTACAGTCGTGCCGGGAATTATGTGATGGCGCAGCAGTCTTTGCAGCGGGCGGTGTTGCTGGAGCCTAACGCAACGGGGCCGTATATTTTGCTGGGCAAGGTGATGTTGAAACGGCAGGACCCGGTTGGAGCAGTGACGTATCTGGAACGTGCGGTGAAGATGGATCCATCGAATTACATGACGCATAGTCTGCTGGGACAGGCTTATCGTGCAGTGGGACGAAGTGGCGATGCGGCGCGTGAAACCGAAGTGGCGCAGAAGATACAGGCGAATAATGAGCCGAAGCTTGAATCCGTGCATTAGAACGAGTGGAGTGCTGGTGGCGTGTGCCTTGGCACTGGGGGCGTTGGCGCAGAGTGCCCATGAGCATGGGCATGATGGTGCTCATGGAGCTGAGGCCGGAGTTTCTTCTGCAATATCTTCGGTTACATATCAATCGGCAGGCACCAAGAAGATGGCTGCGTTGCTGACGCAGATCTACGAGTCGAGCGACTGGAAGGGCGATCCGAATAAGCAGGCTGAGCGTGCGGTGTATTATCGTCAGCTATTGCAGCGCCCGTTGGGCTTTACTGACGAGGTGATGGTACGGCTGGAGCTGGGGAGGGAACTGCTGCGTGCGGGCGATAGTGCTGGCGCTATCGAGGCGTTTGAGACGCTGCGAACAAGGGTCGCGGCGCTGCATGAGACGTTGCCGCCGACTGCGGCACATGATCTGGGTGAGTGGCTTGCGCTTTCGTATCTGCGGCTGGGGGAGCAGGAAAACTGTTTGCACATGCATGGTCAGAAATCTTGTATCTTTCCGATACGTGCCTCGGGAGTGCACAAGTTGACCCGCGGTGCAGAAGGTGCCGTGCGGGAGTTTACGGCATTGCTGGTGCGCAATCCGAATGATTTGGAGGCACGCTGGCTGTTGAATGTAGCGTACATGCAGCTAGGTCATTATCCGCAGGACGTGCCGAAGCAATGGCTGATTGAGAGTAGTTTGTTCGACGCTGAGCAGGATATTGGGGACTTCCCGGACTATGCGCCGTCCGCTGGACTGGACGTGACGAGCCATGCGGGTGGTGTGGTGATGGAAGACTTCGATGGAGACGGCCTGCTGGATATTATGGTGACGTCGTCGGGACCACGCGACCAGATGCATCTGTTCCACAACAATGGTGACGGGAGCTTTCGCGATGTGACGAGGAAGGCTGGACTGTGGGGTGAGACGGGTGGGCTGAATCTGGTGGTAACGGACTACAACAACGACGGACATCCGGATGTGCTGGTGCTGCGCGGTGCGTGGATGGGGAAGTATGGGAAGTATCCGATGTCGTTGCTGCGCAACAATGGGGATGGGACGTTCGATGATGTGACGGAGGCTGCGGGGCTGATGTCGCTGCATCCAACGCAGACTGCGGCGTGGGCGGACTTTGATAACGATGGGTATCTTGATTTATTTGTAGGACATGAGTCGACGAAGGATGATCCTAATCCGTCACAACTGTTCCACAATAATCGCGATGGAACGTTTACGGAGATGGCGGGGCCGAGTGGGTTGGCAGAGTTGGGATTTGTTAAGGGCGTTGCGTGGGGTGACTTCAATAATGACGGGCGTCCCGATTTATATGTCTCCGTGCTGAGTGGAGGAAATCATTTATTTCGAAATGATGGGCCACGGGACACAAGCGGCGGTGTTCAGGGCTGGAAGTTTACGGACGTAACGTCTACGGCTGGAGTAGGAACGCAGAAGCACAGTTTTGCCACGTGGTTTTTTGATTATGACAATGACGGGTGGCCGGATATTTTTGTTGCGGGCTACTCGGCTGAGTCGGCGCAGGATGTGGGTGCGTTCGAGATGAATAAGCCGTTCCATGCTGAGACGCCACGACTCTACCGGAACAACCATGACGGTACATTTCGCGATGTCACGCAGGAAGTGCATCTGGATCGAGCAATTTTGACGATGGGTGCAAACTTCGGCGATCTGGATAATGACGGCTATCTGGATGTGTATCTGGGGACCGGGGATTCACCGTACACGGCATTGTTGCCGAATCGGATGTTTCGGAATGACGGCGGCAAGCGGTTTCTGGATGTGACTACGTCGGGTGGGTTTGGGCATCTGCAAAAGGGGCATGGAGTAGCGTTTGGCGATTTAGAAAGTACCGGGAGTGAGGATGTGTTTGAAGAGATGGGTGGGGCACTGCCAGGGGATACTTTCCAAAGTGTTCTGTACCATAATCCTGGCCATGGCCATCATTGGCTGACGATCGAGTTGGAAGGGGTTTCGACGAATCGAGCTGCGTTTGGGGCGCGAATTTGCGTGACGGTTCGGGAGGGTGGTGGAGAGAGAATGATCTACCGTACGGTTGGATATGGATCGAGCTTTGGCGGGAATCCGCTACGCCAACATATTGGCCTTGGAGATGCAGTGTCCGTGGCGAAGATCGAGATCGATTGGCCCGGCTCCAAGACGAAGCAAGTATTTACGAACGCTAAGGCAGATGAGATGGTGCATGTGCGTGAGGGACTAAACCGTCTTGTGGTTGTACCGTCTTCCCGATTGGGTAGGTGAGCACATTTGGCAACCTGGAGGCTGGGTCGAAAAAATTTCGAGTGGTGGTGGGCTTGTAGGGAAGTTTGGCAGATGCGATACTAAAGCTGTTGGGGAAGTTGCTGAGCATAGGGTCCAACCTGTTCGATTTGAGCTAGCAGTTTTTCAATCAATGTAGAGCCGGGATGGCGGAACTGGCAGACGCAGCGGACTCAAAATCCGCCGAGGGCAACCTCGTGGGGGTTCGACCCCCCCTCCCGGCACCATAGATTCTAAAAGATTTACTGACAAAATGGCCTCTCTGATTCGAGAGGTCATTTTACTTGGTGGCTGTTTTGGTGGCTGTTCGTTTTGGGGGGAGGCGTCCCTAAATACGCATTCTCGCACTCCAGTATGATTTGAGTTTGGTTCCCTTATTCAACATGCCCGATCTGAGAACACGTTATGAGGAAATTGCGGCTGCCTCTCACCGAGTGAGACAGCAGTCGCTTGCAGACGTAACTCCCATCGATGCCGCGCATGGCTTCGTTGACGAAGTGAAGATTTGGCAGGTAGTGCTACAGGATCGGCCCGAAGCGGCAATTTTTGCTCAAGTCATCAGCGGGCTTGAGCTCGGTCTGTTTGCGCTCGCATCGGGGCTTTACCGTCAGTCGTACGGAAGCCTCCGCTTAGCTGTCGAACTCATCGCCGGCATGTCGTGGTTTTCGTCTCACCGCCTCGATCTAGCGGAATGGCAAGCGGGTGAGAAGGATCTGATATGGCGAGAGATAACAAACCAAGAAGAGGGCATCCTCTCTCCTCGCTACCGGAAGGCGTTTTTCCCAGAGATCAGTGAAGAACGAAAATACAACGGGCTGTACGCGAAACTCTATCGTGAACTATCCGAGCATGTTCACGGAAATGCTCGAACTTGGGCGTCGGGCCCGGACGATATCGTCTTCGATCAGAACCAACAAAATGAGTGGCTGAGCAAGCTCGAGACTTTTACGTTGGTCATGCACGTGATCCTTTCGCTGAGATACCTCCAAGAACTCTCTAACGAACACCTTAGAACCCTTAATCCGGTCCTACGGGCTAGAGCGTCCCAAGTAACCGCGATCCTCAAGTATTTTGATGACCGCCTTCCACCGGAGCCCATGCCCGCCAACCCTGTAGGAGTTGAAGGGTCTCTGACTGCATCAGTGGCTGAGTCTCCTTACCTAGAGGAACGCACCGCGCCGATTCTTGAGACCGAAGCACCGCGAGCTGATTCTGAAGAAAGGAGGTCCAGTTAACCGATGGAACTGCCTGAAGATTTACGACTGAGAACTGAAGATCTGAAGAAGAGTGAGATCCTCGATCTCTTTGTGCCGACACCTGCCGACAAGGAGATCGTAAGGCTGCTCAAGGCCGCGACTCCGATGATCCTTGCCGGAAGTCGTGGTACCGGCAAATCATTTCTTTTACGAGTCGCGGAAATCGAACTCGAAAAAACATTCCCGGAAGATCACGTTCTTCCGATCTACGTGTCTTTCATCCGAAGTTCGCTGGTTCACACTCAGGACCCCCTTCAATTCCAGCACTGGATGTTGTCGAAGATCTGTAATCGTGTTCTTCGCGGTTTGAAATCCCATGGCTATGTCGATTTATTTGATTCGAACGTGTTGGCCGGCACGCCAAATCCCCAGTTGGAACCGACGCCACTAGACCAACTAGAACTTCAATACGAAGAGTCTTATAAAAATCCTGATAAGCCAATAGATATACAGAGGCTGCCTTCGGTCGAGCGCTTCAAGGATGCGGTTGAAGATCTTTGCCAAGCGCACGGGATTACACGGATTTGCCTCCTTTTTGATGAAGCTACCCACATTTTTCGCCCCGAGCAACAGCGCCAGTTCTTTACTCTATTCCGAGATCTTCGTTCCCCTTACATCAGTTGCAACGCGGCAGTCTATCCAGGGGTGACCTCGTACGGAGATGTTTTTGAGCTCACTCATGACGCGACGCAAAAGAGTCTTGATCGAGACTTACACTCCCCTTGGTACTTGGAGGGAATGCGAGATCTTGCTACACGCCAAGTGGACAGCGGTACTTCCGCTGCTATCCTTCGCAACTATGAGAACTTTTCAGTTCTCGCTTATTGCGTGGGCGGCAATCCCCGTCTGCTGCTGAAGAACCTCTCTGAATGTCCTCAGCTTCGGTCACAAGAAGTAAGCGATCTTATCAAGAGCTTCTACCGGACAAACATATGGACCGAACACTCGGGTCTTGCTGAGAGCTATCCCGGCCACAGGCCGCTGATCGATTGGGGGCGCAACTTCATCGAGACTGAAGTCATACCCCGGCTCAATGAACGGAACCTACGTGCACTCAAGGACCCGGAGACGGAATCCTCGTGCTACTTCTGGATTCATCGAGATGCCCCGGAGACTGTTAAGCATGCGCTACGGCTTTTGGCCTACACAGGTATCGTGCAAAAAGGAGATGACGGAATCCGGGGCACCCGTGCTGAACTCGGAACTCGATACACAGTGAACTTCGGATGTGTATTGGCTCAACTCGCTAATCCTACTGCAGTCGGACTTGACCTCGTGCGGAAGCTATCCGTTAAGCGTTTTATAGAGTTCGGAGCCAATCACCCGGCGTTCGAACCCATACGGGCTATTGATCTGAACACAGAAAATACCCTTTGGACGTTGCGAGAGCAGTTGACCAAACCCATCGGCGGTTTGGACTTAACTGAGTGGCAAAAAGCGCAGCTAAGAAATAGCGGAATCGAAACTATTGGTAAGGTCCTTCGGACTGATGAGAGTTTTTTCGTCTCGCATCTCTACTACGTGGGTCCGAAGCGGGCGCGACGTATAAAGAACGCCGCCGACGCCGCAGTTCTGGAGTATTTGTCGGGGTGATGCTAGCTTTCGATCGCTCGCGACGAGATACGGTCAATCACTGACAACCGGTGTTCGGGTGACAGGTGGCTATACCTTGCTGACATTGTGATTGTCTTGTGCCCGGCGAGTTCTTGAATCTCCTTGATCGACGCACCCGCCATTGCGAGCCAGGAGCAGAACGTATGGCGGTTGCAGTGCCAGACGTAGCCTTCAATCTCCGCGTCCTGCAAGCAGGGGACAAACCACGAACGCGTGTCGAAGCGAGAGCCTTGTCGAACGAAGACCGGATCGGCGGGTTTGTGCAGTTTATGCTTGAGCGTCTGGAAAGCGGCTACCGAGTCGGCGTTGAGGTGGACCGTTCTTGCGGAGCCGTTCTTTGTCTTTGTGAGGTCGATGGTGCGGCGGTCGAGATGGACCTGTCCCCAGGTCAACGAGTATTGCTCCGATAGGCGCATCCCTGTGCTGACGGAAATGATGAACTCGGCCAGATGCTCTGGGAATCGGCGTTCGATGACCTTATAGAGCCGGTCGTATTCTTCGCGAGTCAGGAAGCGCAGGCGACCAACACCCTCGCGCCGGTGTCGAACCTGCCGTGCGGGATTGATGGTCGTCTTATTGTTGTGGACGCCCTCGCGGTAGCAGAGGGAGATGAATGCCTTGTATCGGTTGGCGGTGGCCGGCGTCTTGCAGTGGGAGCGGAGCCAACGTTCAAGCTCTTGCGGCGTAATCTCAGCGGCGGGAGTCGATCCGAAGGCTTTGCGGACGATCTCGGCTTTGCTGACATAGCTGCGGCGATCCTTGTGGTCGATTACGAACTCTAATGCGTCATCGATCAACTCGGAGAAGCGAACCACCTTACTGTCTCGTAACTCGGGAAGTTTCCGCCCCGCCGTCACATCGGCCTTGCGGCTCTGGTAGAGCTTGATCGCGTCAGACTTGCGACCGACTTTCTCTCGATGCCGTTTTCCAGCCGCGTAGTAGTGAATCCACCAAATGCCGCTGCCTTCCGGATTTTCGTATACGCCGCGCATCGAATGCCCTCCGATGGCCGTTCCATCGGATATAGATTATCAGTATGTCCTATGAAACAGCCACTAACATTGCAGCAACCATGCAAATCGGACACGCAATGGCAGATTTGCATGGTAATGGTTCCGTGACCTCATCACTGTTCCACGGCCACCGTGACGCGATTATGGCCCGAACGCGATAACATTCGAGGATGAATCTTTCCTCTTTCATTTGGGCCGTGGCGGACTTGCTGCGTGGCAAGTACAAGCCCCACGAGTACGGCCAAGTGATTCTGCCGTTTACGGTTCTACGTCGTATGGACTGCGTTCTTGAGCCTACGAAGAAGGCTGTGCTTAAGGAGGCGGCGAAACGCGAGTTCTCTGCTGTCAGCGTCAATCCGTTCCTGACTCGTGCCTCCGGTGCCACGTTCTACAACACCTCGCCAATGGATTTGAAGGCCATCATCGGCGACCAGGACAATATCGCTGCCAATCTGGCGGCTTACCTGCACAGCTTTTCACCTAACGTCAAAGATATCTTCGCCCGCTTTAAGCTGGAGGCGCAGATCGAACGACTTGCCAACGCCGACCTGCTCTACCTTGTCACCGAGAAGTTCAGCAAGATCGACCTTCACCCGGACAGGGTCAGCAACGCGGACATGGGGACCATCTTCGAGGAGCTGATTCGCAAGTTTGCCGAACTCTCGAATGAAACCGCCGGCGAGCACTTCACTCCCCGCGAGGTCATTCGCCTCATGGTCAACCTCATCTTCGCCGAGGATGATGATGTTCTTTCCAAACCCGGCGTTGTCAGGACGATTTATGACCCGACAGCCGGGACGGGCGGAATGCTCTCTGTGGCAGGCGAATGGGTTCATGAGCACAACCCGAAGGCGCGGCTGACTGTATCCGGTCAAGAGTTGAATGATGAGTCCTACGCCATCTGTAAAGCCGACATGCTCATCAAGGGGCAGGATGTCGCGAATATCAAACCGGGGGACACGCTCGCCAACGACGGCCACGCACATCAGGTGTTCGATTACATGCTCTCCAATCCGCCCTTCGGCGTGGAATGGAAGCAGTCAGAGAAGGCCGTCCGCAAGGAGTATGACGAGCAGGGCTTCAATGGGCGCTTTGGCCCCGGACTACCGCGCATCTCGGACGGATCGCTCTTGTTCATGCTTCATCTGGTAAAGAAGATGCGACCGCTCGCCGATGGCGGGGCGCGGTTCTGCATCGTCCAGAACGGTTCGCCGCTGTTTACAGGTGGGGCCGGTTCTGGTGAGAGCAATATCCGGCAGTATCTCTTGGAGAGTGACCTCGTCGAGGCCATCGTCGCGTTGCCCACGGAGATGTTCTACAACACGGGCATCTCGACATACCTGTGGGTTGTGACAAACCATAAGCTCCCACATCGCAAGGGCAAGCTGCAGTTGATCGATGCCTCCAGCTTCTGGCAGCGGATGCGGAAGAGCCTGGGCGACAAGCGCAAGGAGCTTAGCCCGGAGCACATCGACGAGATCACACGCATCTTTTGCGAGTTCAAGGAGGTTCGGCGCGACGGTGTGCCGATCTCGCTCATCTTCCCGAACGAGAGCTTTGGCTATCGCACGATTACGGTTGAGCGCCCCATGCGCGACGCTGAGGGCAAGGTTGTCTTCGGCACCAAGGGCAAGATGAAGGGAAAGCCGATGCCCGATGCCGACCTCCGCGATACTGAGAACGTCCCGCTCAGTGAGGATGTGGAGATTTACTTCGAACGCGAGGTGTTGCCCCACGCGCCGGACGCTTGGATCGATCACGAGAAGACCAAAGTTGGGTATGAGATCCCGTTCAACCGGCACTTCTACGTCTTCAAGCCACCACGGGAGCTTGCGGAGATCGACGCCGACCTCAAGGTCGTCACCGACCGTATTCTGACTATGATTGCGGGGTTGAGCGCATGACGACAAAGCCGAAACGGCAGAAGTCCGCGTTGGCGGTACCGCAGCCCGCTCCCGACGGTTTCGCCGAGATCGTCGCGTTGATCGCTACGTCTCAGCAAAACGCCTACCGCGCCGTAAACACTGCGCTCATCGACCTCTACTGGCAAGTGGGTGAGTACATTAGCCGCAAGATTGAAGCTGCCGAGTGGGGTTCTGGAACGGTCGAGAATCTGGCCCGTTTCATCGCCCATTCGCATCCGGGGCTGCGCGGCTTCTCCCGACCCAACCTATTTAGAATGAAGCAGTTTTACGAGGCATATAGGGATGAAGCAATTGTCTCGGCACTGCTGAGACAATTACCTTGGACCCATCACCTCATCATCCTTGGCCAGAGCAAGCGGCCCGAAGAGCGCGAGTTCTATGTCCGCATGGCAGCGAAGGAACGCTGGTCAAGCCGCCAGTTGGAACGCCAGTTCAGCGCAGCTCTCTTTGAGCGAGTGGTGCTGTCGCCGCCAAAAGTCTCGGCAGCGGTGAGACAAATGCACCCGGAGGCAGTCGATGTTTTTCGGGACGCCTATAACGTTGAGTTTCTCGGCTTGCCGCGAGAACACACCGAGAACGACCTTCACCGCGCATTGCTTAACCGGATGAAGGATTTCCTACTGGAGCTTGGCCGGGATTTCTGCTTCATAGGCTCGGAGTTTCCCGTGCAGGTGGGGACACGGGACTTTGCGCTCGACCTGCTTTTCTTCCATCGTGGCCTCAACTGCCTGGTTGCGTTTGAACTCAAGGTGCAGCGGTTCGAGCCTGAACATCTCGGCAAGCTGACCTTCTATCTGGAGGCGCTGGACCGCGACGTGCGTAAGGCACATGAACAGCCTTCCATCGGCGTGCTGCTCTGTGCCAGCAAGGAAGATAAGGTGGTGGAATACGCATTGAGCCGAACTCTGTCACCTGCACTCATCGCCGAGTATCAGACGGCGCTTCCTGACAAAAAACTTCTCCAAGCTAAGCTCCAGGAGTTCTACATTCAGGACACGCGGGAAGGTGACGCTGAATGAGCTTTCCGCGTTACGAGCGATACAAGGACAGTGGGGTGGAGTGGCTGGGTAAGGTGCCGGAGCATTGGCAAGTACGACGCCTGCGATATAGCGCGCGACTAGTAACGGAGAAAGCAACACAACAAACAAATCCATTGGCGCTCGAAAACATTGAATCATGGACCGGTCGGCTATTGCCTTCCGAGACCAAGTTTGAGGGTGACGGAACCAGTTTTCGAATCGGTGATCTCCTGTTCGGAAAATTACGACCATACCTCGCAAAGGCTTATCTCGCAGAGTCTGAAGGCGAAGCCGTCGGCGACTTTCATGTAATGCGTCCGAGTCCCTTCATATCGGGCAGGTTCCTTTTCCACCAACTAATAAACCGAGACTCGATTGCACTGATTGACGGATCAACTTTCGGTTCAAAGATGCCTCGTGTTGGTTGGGATTTCATGGCGAATATGGTCCTTGCCACGCCTCCCATTGCGGAGCAGGTTAGGGTCGCGGACTTTATTGCTCAAGAGACGGCCAAGATCGATGCGCTGATTGAGGAGCAGCGGCGGCTGATCGAGTTGCTTAAGGAGAAACGTCAGGCGGTCATCTCGCACGCCGTCACCAAGGGCCTCAATCCCGATGCCCCAATGAAGGACTCTGAGGTTGAGTGGATGGCAAGCATTCCAGTCCATTGGCGCGTTCTGAGCTTGGGTCGTATAACCGAATCGGCTTGCGATGGACCATTTGGCTCAGGACTGAAATCTGACCACTATGTCGATGCGGGAATCCGAGTAATACGATTGCAAAACATTCGCGATGGAGTATTTGACGGGACGGATGCAGCCTTTATCGATCCAGTTCACTATGCGGATCTTGGCGACCACGATGTTATCAGCAGGGATTTACTCATCGCGGGTCTGGGTGATGAGCGGAACGCTGTGGGCCGAGCTTGCGTGGCACCCTCCAAAATTGAACCCGCAATGGTCAAGGCCGACTGCTTCCGATTTCGCCTAACCCATGATGCGTTGCCGGAGTTTGTTGCCGCACAGCTCAGCATCGGTGCGCCAACTGATGCGGGTAGACTGGCTACTGGTTCCACCCGCTCCAGAATTCCTGTTTCTAAGATGTCTTCTCGCCCGGTCGCGATCCCAAGCGTCGAAGAGCAGTCAGCAATAGTTAGTTATTTGGGTAGGCGAGATGCGGAATTTGCCGGACTTCGTTCTCAGGCTGAACTTGGAATTAATCTTCTTCAAGAACGCCGCAGCGCGCTCATCTCCGCAGCAGTCACCGGCAAGATCGATGTTCGCAACTACACGCCGAAAGAGGCTGCATGAGCCTGCACAAAGAGATTCACTTCGAGGCCGAGATTGCCGAGCACCTCGCGCAGCATGGCTGGGTCTATGAAGAGGGCGTCTCCGCGCAGTACGACCGGGCACGGGCGTTGTTCCCCGAGGATGTGATTGCGTGGGTGCAGGAGTCGCAGCCGGAGGCGTGGCAGGCGTTGGCGAAGGGACACGGACTTGGAGCCGACACCCGCCTACTCGACCAGCTCCGCCAGAATCTGGACACACGCGGAACGCTTGATGTACTCCGGAACGGCATCGAGCTATTCCCCGTGAAGAGCAAGATTGCGCTGGCGCAGTTTCGTCCTGCATCCGGCATCAATACCGCGATCACCACCCGATACGCGACCAACCGCTTGCGTGTCGTCCGTCAGGTGCGCTACTCCGAGGGCAATGAGAACTGCCTTGATCTCGTCTTCTTTCTGAATGGCCTGCCGGTCGCCACGGTGGAGTTGAAGTCAGACTTTACCCAGAGCGTGAAGGACGCCATAGACCAGTATCGGTTCGACCGGCATCCGCAGCCGAAAGGCCAGAAGTCCGAGCCGCTGTTGAGCTTTCCCGGCGGTGCGCTGGTTCACTTCGCCGTCTCGAACTCCGAAGCCCAAATGACGACCCGGCTGGCAGGGCCAGCGACTCGCTTTCTGCCATTCAACAAGGGGGACAACGGCGGGGCCGGCAATCCGCCATCGCCGTCAGGCCATCGAACCAGCTATCTGTGGGAGGAGGTCTGGGAGCGCGAGAGCTTTCTCGACATCCTTGGCCGATACCTCGTCACCGAAAAGGACGACAAGAAAAAGCTGACCCACTACCTCTTCCCGCGATATCACCAGCTCGACGCGACTCGGAAGCTGTTGAACGCCGTAAAGGCGGAGGGTGCGGGCGGCAAGTATCTGATCCAGCACTCGGCAGGTTCGGGCAAGACGAACTCGATTGCATGGACGGCCCATTTCTTCGCAGACCTGCATAATGCCGACCACAAGAAGGTCTTCGACTCGGTCATTGTTGTCAGCGACCGCAACGTGATCGACCAGCAGTTGCAGGACGCCATCTTCGATTTCCAGCGCACGACAGGCGTCGTGACCAGCATCAAAGGCGTCAGCGGCAGCAAGAGCAAGGAACTTGCGGAGGCGCTCTCCGGTGACAAGAAGATCGTCGTTTGCACCATTCAGACTTTTCCGTTCGCCCTGGAGAAGGTTCGTGAGCTTGCAGCGTCGGAGGGTAAACGCTTCGCTGTGATTGCCGATGAAGCGCATAGTTCGCAGACAGGCGAGGCAGCCGCGAAGCTGAAACAGGTGCTCAGCGCCGAAGAGTGGCAGGAGATCGAGGACGGCGGTGAGGTTGGCTTCGATGACGTGCTACGAGCGCAGATGACGGCTCGCACCGCCGACACGGGCATCACCTACGTTGCGTTCACGGCGACACCGAAGGCAAAGACTTTGGAGTTGTTTGGCCGCAGACCAGAGTCAGATCAGCCAGCAGGGCCGACGAACGTGCCCGAGGCATTCCATGTCTACAGCATGAGGCAAGCCATCGAGGAGGGCTTCATCCTCGATGTGTTGGAGAACTACACGACCTACAAGCTGGCCTTCAGGCTCGCCCATGATGGCAAGGAGTACGACGAAACAGAGGTCGAACGCTCTACGGCAATGAAGGGCATCATGCGTTGGGTGCGGCTGCACCCGTACAACATCTCGCAGAAGGTGCAGGTAGTGGTTGAGCATTATCTTGAGAATGTGCAGCCCCTCCTCGCTGGCCACGCGAAGGCGATGGTCGTTGTCGGTAGTCGGCTAGAGGCAGTGCGCTGGCAGCTCGCCATGCAGAAGTACATTCAGTCGCGGGGCTATCGTTTGAGCGCGTTGGTCGCGTTCTCCGGTGAGGTAAACGATAAAGCGTCTGGCGAAGACCCGTTCACCGAGAACAGCCAAGTGCTGAATCCGAATCTGCGCGGGCGCGATATACGCGAGGCCTTCAAGACGGACGAGTACCAAATCCTTCTAGTCGCCAACAAGTTCCAGACTGGCTTCGACCAGCCGCTGCTATGCGGGATGTATGTAGATAAACGGCTCGGTGGCATTCAGGCAGTACAGACGCTATCGCGCTTGAACCGGGCCTACTCTGGCACGTTTGGCACTAAGGACACAACGTTCGTCCTGGACTTCGTGAATGAGGCCGAGGAGGTGTTGGAAGCTTTCCGCACGTACTACACCACGGCCACCCTGGAAGATGTGACGGACCCCAACCTCGTCTACAACCTACGTGCCAAGCTGGATGCAGCCGGGCACTATGACGAGTTCGAGGTTGAGCGGGTGGCCACGGTTGAGCTAAATCCGCAGTCAAAGCAGGGTGATCTAGTGCGCGCTCTGGAGCCGGTGGCGGATAGGCTGGTGCGCCAGTTCAAAGCCGCTCATGAGCGTTGGAAAGTCGCGAAGGCGGGATCTGATGAAAGTGCGGTCGAAGATGCTCACGCGGAAATGGAGACGCTGATGCTCTTCAAGCGTGACATGGGCAGCTTTGGTCATGCCTATACCTTCCTGTCGCAGGTCTTCGACTACGGAAATACAGGGCTGGAGAAGCGAGCCATCTTTTACAAGCGGCTTACGCCACTGTTGGAGTTTGGCCGCGAGCGGGACGGAGTCGATCTCTCGCAAGTGGTGCTCACGCACCACATCCTGCGTGATCGCGGAAGCCGCGCTTTGCCTCTTGGCGAAGGGGACTCGCCCACGTTGAAGCCACTGACCGATGCGGGCTCCGGCTCGGTACAGGAGAAGGAAAAGGCGCGTCTCGGCGAGATTATCGCAAAGGTCAATGACCTCTTCGGAGCGGACACTACCGAGGGTGACAAGCTCGTCTATGTGAACGATGTCATCAAGGGCAAATTGATGGAGTCGGACACCTTGAGGCAACAAGCGGTCAGCAATAGCAAAGAACAGTTTGCGAATTCGCCCGATCTCAATCACGAAC
>JAJXYY010000001.1 GCA_021780315.1 Acidobacteriota bacterium | reverse complement strand
TGGTTATCAATCTGCGCTCTCCTACATTCCTGAGGGGGCATGGAATGAGTCGGAGACTTCGAACAGCAGCGGTCAGACGGTGTACCAGGTGGCGGCGGGGGGTGGCGGGGTGAGCGCTTATATCCGGAAGCCGAGTTGGCAGCGCGGTGTGGGCGTCCCGGCGGATGGGTTCCGTGATGTGCCGGATGTCTCACTGACCTCTGCCGACCACGACGGGTATATTGGCTGCTTCGCGGCGGGCGGTGGAAGCTGTGCGACCACCAGTACGGGCACGGAGTTTACGAAGTTCAGCGGGACGTCGGCGGCGGCGCCGGGGATGGCCGGGATTGCGGCGCTGCTGAATACGAAACTGGGAGGAGCGCAGGGAAATATCAACCCCATGCTCTATGGGCTTGCCACGTCGAATCCGGCGGTGTTTCATGATGTGACGGTGGCGACGTCGGGGGTGGTGGGGTGTACGAGTTCGACGCCTTCGATGTGTAACAACAGCACTCCGGGAGCTACGAGCCTGACGGGGGGGCTGGCGGGGTATGTGGTGGGGACGGGGTATGACCAGGTGACGGGGCTGGGTTCGTTGGATGTGGCGAAGCTGCTGGAGGCGGCAGCCGGCGGCGGCGCGGGATCGACGGGTAGCTTTACGCTGGCTGCGAATCCGTCGACGCTGTCGGTGACGCCGGTGGCGAATACGACGTCGACGAGTGTGTGGACGCTGACGGCGGCGTCGGTGAGCGGGTTTACGGGGGCGGTGGTGCTGGGCTGCACGGTGACGCCGGCGAGCAGCCAGGCGCCGACGTGCTCGGTGACGCCGGGGAGTGTGAACCTGGCGGCGGGCGGAACGGGTACGGCGACGATTGCGGTCGTGTCGGTGGGGCCGACCAACAACTGCCTGGTGGCGGCAGCGCGGACGGGCTGGCTGGGTGGGTCGTCGGGGGCCGCACTGGCGGGGTTGTTGGTGGTGTTGCTGCCGGTCCGACGGCGGCGCGGGCTGCGTGGGCTGGTGCTGGTTTGCGCGCTGGCAGCCGGTGTGTGGACGCTGGGCGGCTGCAGCGGGTCCACGACGACGGCGGCCTGCTCGAATGTGGTTTCGGCCGGGACTTCGGCGGGAACGTATACGGTGACCGTGACGGGGACCAGCGGGGCGCTGACTGCTACCGCTCCGGTGGCGTTGACGGTGACTGTGAACTAGGCCGCCTGCCGGGCTGGGGTACCCCCCCCGTTACGTTTTAGTAACTAGCATGTGGAATCAGCGAGTTACGAGATTTTGTTTTCGTAAGATGCTGGATTCAGGCGGGTTACGGGTAAGATATTGCTTCCATTGGGGTTAGGTGGCTTGTTGCCGCTATGCGGCTGATTCCAGGCTGGTTGCGGGTAAGATATTGCATTCATTAGGGTTAGGCCTGCGCGGGCGGGTTTCGCGGCGCGCTGACGTTGGTGGTGGTGTGGAAGAAGGCAATTTGGTCGTCTCGCCTGCGGCTACCCTCCGGCCTTCGGCAGAGGGGTGGGCGGTGTGCTGGTTTGGCCCAGGCCTGTGATTTTTGGGTCTATTGCTATTATAGGCTTCCGCGTGGGGGTACTATGCCAACTCTATTTGGTTTGGAATGTGATATTTAGGTCACTTGGTGGCTTGACAGGATTTGGGTCGTGCGGCAACCCCATCCATGACGATGAGACCGTCATGGATGGGGCACCCGGCGATAAGACCGCCAGCCGAGGATGGGCCACCCGGTGCTGTGTGGTGGTGTGTGTTGGTTAAGATGGGGGGATGGGTGATGTGACGAGGGCGGGGCGGGCGTTGCCGGGGCGGCGGTTGCGGGAGGCTGGTTGGGCGGGGGAGGGGTCGGCGGAGGTGGGGGCGCATGGGCGGCCGCTTTGCCGGTGGTGCCGGATGGAGATTCTGGCCAAACGGCGGCGGACGTTCTGTTCGGATTTCTGCGTGCACCAGTGGAGGCTGCGGTCGGACCCGGGGTATCTGCGGGACCAGGTGCTGCTGCGCGATAAGGGGGTTTGCGCGCTGTGTGGGACCGATACGGTGGCGGCCTATGCGGAGTTGAAGCGCAGCCGGGGACGGGTGAGGGCGGAGTTGCTGGAGGTTTGGGGGATGCGGTCGGTCACAGCGCGAAGGTCGTTGTGGGATGCAGACCATGTAAGGCCGGTGGCGGAGGGTGGAGGGGAGTGCGACCTGGATAATCTGCGGACGCTTTGCTTGTGTTGCCATCGGGAGGTGACGGCTGACCTGAGGCGGCGGCTACGCGGAGCGTAATGTTCATGCGCAGGATGGGGTCCGTGCGTTCACAATAGAGAGGTACGGGAGTGCGATGCGATGGGTGCGATGCGGAAGGCGTTGTTTCTGGATCGGGATGGGGTGATCAATCATGAGGTGGGGTACCTGCATGCGCCGGAGCAGGTGCGGTGGGTGGAGGGGATCTTTGAACTGTGCAGGGCGGCCGTCGGGTTGGGGTACAGGCTGGTGGTGGTGACGAACCAGTCGGGGATTGCGCGGGGGATGTATACGGAGGCGCAGTTTGAGGCGCTGATGGCGTGGATGCGGGGGGAGTTTGTGAGGGAGGGTGTGGGGCTGGATGCGGTGTACTTCTGCCCGTTCCATCCTGAACATGGGGTGGGCGAGTATAAGCGG
This sequence comes from Acidobacteriota bacterium, assembly GCA_021780315.1. Classification (GTDB taxonomy): domain Bacteria; phylum Acidobacteriota; class Terriglobia; order Terriglobales; family Acidobacteriaceae; genus Edaphobacter. The sequence goes on along the minus strand of JAJXYY010000001.1, from coordinate 431 downwards.
GAGCATGAGGACCGGAAGCCGGGGGCGGGGATGCTGTGGCGGGCGGCGAGGGAGTTGGGCGTGGAGTTGGAGCGGTCGGTGATGGTGGGGGATCGGTGCTCGGATGTGAAGGCGGCGAATGCTGCGGGGCTGCGGCAGGCGTTTTTGCTGCTGGGAACCGAGGCCGAGGCGTGCACGGGGGAGTACAAGGCGGTGCGGACGCTGCATGAGGTGCAGGAGTGGCTGGCGGTGGCCGCGGCGGCGAATGCGGATGAGGCGGCGGCGGGCGGGGAGGACGATTGATGCAGGGAATGCGGGACCTGATGCGGGGGTCGCTGGGGCGGAGTTTGCGGGAGCTGCCGGATGAGGACAGGCTGATGGCGGCTTGGTCCGTGGCCTGCGGGAGTGCGTTGGCGGCGCATGCGCAGGTGCTGTACCTGGATGCCGAGGGC
>JAJXYY010000016.1 GCA_021780315.1 Acidobacteriota bacterium | reverse complement strand
CCAAGCTCGTCAAAGCCGCCGCCATCACCCTCGACGCAACCCTCAACTAGCTCTCCACCCCACACACAGCAAAGCCCGCCACCTGGCGGGCTTTCGTCTTCTCTATCCCCTACACTCTATCCCCTATACCCTACCCTAATGCGCGTGCGCATGCCCCGGCCCATGATGATGGTGCGAGTGCCCATCCACCTCCCCCACCTCAGGCGGCGAGCAGCAACCATCCACCGTCGGACAATCCGTCACCTCCACCTGGATCGTCGCATGCTGAATCCCGAAGTGGTCCTTCAGTTGATGATTGATCCGCGCCAGCACGTCCTCGCACTCCGCCAACTGCATCTCCACCACCTGCACATGGCACGCCAGCGCATGGCTCTGCGAGGTCAGGCTCCACACATGCAGGTCATGCACATTCACCACGCCCTCAATCCCCTGCACCGCCGCCCGAACCTCCGCCAGGTCCACCTCCCGCGGCGTCCCCTCCAGCAGAATATGCAGCGTCTCCCGCACAATGCTCCACGAGCTCGCCAAAATCATCGCCGCAATCAGCAAGCTCAGCAGCGGGTCGATCCACTGCAGCCCCGTCACCGCAATCGCGAACCCGCCCACGATCACCGCCGCCGTCGACACCGTATCGCCCAGCATGTGCAGAAACACGCTGCGAATATTCACGTCCCCTGAAAACTTCCACAGCAGCCCGGCGATCAGCCCATTCATCACCACACCGGCTGCCGCCACCATCATCATCAAGTGCGGCTCCACCGTCACCGGATGCAGGAACCGCCCCACAGCCTCCACGCCAATCCAAACCGCCAGCACCATCAGTCCCAGCGCATTCACAAACCCCGCCAGCACCCCGGCCCGCTGATACCCGAACGTCCGCTCATCGGTAGCCGGCCGCATCTGCAGCCACACCGCGACAAAGCTCAACCCCAGCGCCGCAAAGTCCGAAGCATTGTGTCCCGCCTCCGAGATCAGCGCCAGCGAATGCGCCCTCAACCCAAAGAACAGCGTCGCCGCAATATACAGCGCCGTCAGCACCAGCGAAAACTTCAAAATCCGCTGCATCGAACTCTTCGACTTGGCCATCGCAGGCATACCACCAGTGTAGAACGCCCGCCCCACCAACCCTCCAACCCACCCCGAATCCACGCGGCAATATCCAATATTGCACTCAAGGAGTGCCTTGGCGATCATGCACTCGCTGAGGATCATCGGCTCCGTGTCGCGTGCCCACTAGTCTTTTGTATTGGGCAGAGATGCAATGAATGCATGGATCGCTTGGACGACATCACCCTCTTTACTTGGAAAGGGTGGTGATGGGCATTCTCAATCCTGATGATGTGTGCCTGGGGATCTTGGGGACCAATGCCTATGCAATTCCTTGCACACAATCTGTCGAAATGCGAGTCGATGCCGGATAAAGCCTGTAGAAACGCGCTCCGAAGCATGGCCACAAAGTTGCACGTAAGAAATAGGTCACACCTTTGAGGAGATCGATTTCATGCGCCTGCGTATCCTTGTAGCCCTGTTCGCCCTGCTGGCCACCGGCATCGCAGCGAAGGCCGACCCCATTACAGTCACGGTCACCGACACCGCCTACGTCGCTATCGGAGCCGGAGTTAACTCCGAGACTAGTCAGAACGTCACGGTCACCTTTACCGGCGATACCTCAAACGTCTCCTACAACCCCCTGTACGACCTCTACACCATCGGCCTGGGCACAGCGACCATTCAGATCGGAAACCTGGGCCCTTTCACATTCAACGACACGGCCGAGTTCTTCGATAACCAGAACTTCGATCACCAGGGCATCTCCATCGCAGGCATCGCCATATCGAACGGCGTCGCCATCCTCGCCACAAACAATGCAGCATTCGGTTCGTACACCGGTGCCACCAGCATTGGTCCGCTCTCCGGCCCCGTCGCCTATTCCCAGAACTTTGGCTTCTATACTTCCGGCGGATTCCTTGACTTCGCAGGAGCCGGCAACACTTCCACCTTCACTGCTTCGGTGGCACCCGCTCCCACTCCCGAGCCCTCCAGCCTCGCGCTGCTCGGAACCGGCCTCCTCGGCTTTGCCGCTACAATTCGTCGCCGTCTGCGCTAACCCAGCAACGCGCTCCCACTGAAAGCTCCGGGGCGGGTGCCCCATTCATGACGCGGCTTCTTGCGGCATGGGTGGGATTCCACTGTGCCGAAGGCCGGAGCGAAGCCGCAGGCGGAGCGACTGAATCGCTTTCTTCCGCGCCGCCCGACATCCCCAGGCCCCACCGAAGACCTGTCAAGCCCCCAGGCACTCCAAAAACAGCCAAACCCCCCGTCAACATTGGCGATTTATATTTTCAAAACCTGGCATAGTTACCCCCACCCACTCTCTACAATAGAACTAGGGGCAAATTAGCCAAATCACAACCCACACCAAAAGCCCCCACCCCTACATCTTGTGGCAGCCAACCCGCACCGTTTGAATACCTTACCCGCAAAGCCCCTGAATGGAATACTTTGCGCAATACAAGACACTTAAACCACCTGTTTTGAATACTTTGCAAAATTCGGGGGGGGTACCCCCCTAATCCCTGTTCCCAAATCCCTGCGCTCAACTTCTCCAGTGCAGCTCCACCGGCCCCTTCAGCGGATGCTCGCCCTCACCGGTCAGCCGCCGCTGCTTCAGCGCGAAGTACCACTTCGCCGGCATGTCCGCATCGTCGATCAGCATCAGCCCCGGATTCGACCTGAGCCCGCGCGCCTGCTCCACCATCGTCTGCTGGTCCTGTGCCACGAACTTCGCTCCAAAGTACTTCGCAATCGGCAGCACAAACGGCACGTGATACCCAATATCCCACGCCGCAATCACATCAATCCTGCAAGCCGTCGCGGTCACCGGGGTCACCGTCGTCAGCGACGCAAACCACCGCTCCCGCCCCTTCTCATTCACCGCCCGAATCGTCTCATAGCGCCGGTTCGGCAGCACAAAATCAATCGTCGTCACCGGCTTACCCAGCAACCGGTACGGCGCGCTATTCGACGAAGGAGCATGCGCCGACATCCGAAATCCATTCTCAATCGGCTCAAACCGCTTCGTCTTCTCATGGATACTCGCCGCGCTCCGCCACCACCACGCCC
>JAJXYY010000038.1 GCA_021780315.1 Acidobacteriota bacterium | reverse complement strand
ACCCATCCTCTCCGAAACCCTCGGCGTCATGCTCTATCAAGAGCAGGTTATGCAGATCTCCAATCGGCTGGCTGGCTTCTCCCTCAGCCAGGCCGACATGCTGCGTCGCGCTATGGGTAAAAAAGACGCTGCCGAGATGGCCAAGCAGAAGATCAAGTTTATGGAGGGCGCTGCCGAAAACAAGCACCCCAAGACCATCGCCGGCAACATCTTCGACCTGATGGCCAAGTTCGCCGAATACGGCTTCAACAAGTCGCACTCTGCCGCCTACGCCCTGCTCGCCTACCAAACCGCCTTTCTCAAAACTCACTACCGGGTCGAGTTCATGGCCGCGCTGCTCACCAGTGAAACCTCCAAACCTGAGAACGTCGTCAAGTACATCTCTGAGTGCCGCGAGATAAATATCCCGGTCGTCCCACCTGATGTCCAGGTTTCCAACGCCAACTTCACCCCTATCAAGACGGAGAATGGTGAGGCCATTGGCTTCGGCCTCGCTGCCATCAAGAACGTCGGACGCAACGCCATCGACTCCATCATTGCGGCTCGCGAGGCACTGCAGCGCGAGGGCAGGCAGGGCTTCGCCTCGCTCTGGGAGTTTTGCGAGAAGGTCGACCTCCGCCTGCTCAACAAGCGCGTACTGGAGTCGCTGATCAAGGCCGGTGCCATGGACGCCTTCGGCGGCCGTGCTCAGGTCACTGCCGCTCTGGACAAAGCCATGGAGCGTGCCCAGAAAGCCCAGAAGGACGCTGCCGCCGGACAGCATGGCCTCTTTGGCATCTTCGACGAGGGCCCCACCACGTCCACCAACTCCCGCGAGGACGCACTGCCCCAGGTAGCCGAGTGGGACGAGCACACCCGCCTTCAGAACGAGAAGGAAGTCCTCGGCTTCTTCGTCTCCGGCCACCCCATGGACAAGTACCGCGAGAAGCTTCGCAACATGAAGGTCGTCGACACCGCGACCGCCTGCGAGATGAAGCCCGAGCCCCAGACCTTCCGCCGCGGCCGCAGCGAAGAGCCTACCAACGAGATCCAGATCGCAGGCGTCATCACCGGGCTCAAGGTTGCAAAATCCAAACGCTCCGGTGAGTACTATGCTCAGGCCACTCTCGAGGATACCGTCGGCAAGATCGAACTCATCGCTTTCCCCCAGGCCTACGAGAAGCTGGCCGAGAAGCTCAAGATCGACGTCCCTGTGCTGGTTCGCGGAGCACTGCGCGGCGAAGAAGACTCTGCCCCCAAGCTGGCCGTATCCAGCATTCAGGCGCTGGAAGACGTCAAGCTCAAGCTGCCGGACTCACTCCGCATCAAGATTCCACTGCACAACCCAGACACTGCACTGCTCGAAAAACTGCAGACCATTCTGCTTGGCGCTCCCGGCAAAGGTCGCCTGCTGCTCGATCTCGAAGAGCCTGGTGAGTTCTGTGCCGTCCTCGAGCCGCACAACCTCTTCGTTGCTGCTGACCGCCTCTTTATTGACCAGATCGAAGAATTGGTCGGGCGCGGAGGCGTCCGCATCATGGACTAACCAGACTGCGAAACCGTCTTCGCATACAATCGTAGCTGCAACATCGAACTACTTTTTCTAAACCATGGCCGAACAAGAACCCAGCAGAGCAGTGAACGCTCCGTCCTCACCAGTCCCAGTTCCCGAGGCATGGGTACGGACGGAGTTAGCCCGTCACCCACAGCGTCCCTATCCTATGGATTTCATCGAAGCACTCTTCACCGACTTCAGCGAGATTCATGGCGACCGCGCCTTTGGCGATGATCCCGCAATGGCCTGCGGCATGGCGCGCTTCCACGGCGAACCGGTCATGGTCATCGGCAACCTCAAAGGCCGCACCCTCAAGGAACGCGTCACCCGCAAGTTCGGCAGCCCGGAACCAGAGGGCTACCGCAAGGCACTGCGCGCGATGAAGATCGCCGAAAAGTTTGGCCATCCCATCTTCACCTTCCTCGACCTCGCCGGAGCCTATCCAGGCATTGGCGCTGAAGAACGAGGCCAGGGTGAAGCGATCGCACGCAACCTGCTCGAGATGTCCCGTCTCCGCGTCCCCACCATCGCCACCATCACCGGCGAAGGAGGATCTGGCGGTGCACTGGCGCTGGCCGTCGCGGACCGCGTCCTCATGCTCGAGAACGCCATCTACTCCGTCATCTCGCCCGAAGGCTGCGCCTCCATCATGTGGAAGGACGCTAGCAAAAAACAGCAGGCTGCCGCTGCTCTCAAATACACCGCCATCGACGTCAAACGCTTAGGTTGTGTCGACGAAGTTCTTCCTGAACCGCTGGGCGGAACCCAGAACGACCCCGAGGCTGCCATGGCGCTTGTGGACGAACGGTTGCAGCAGCATCTCGGCGAACTCCGTGCGCTGCCTCTGGACGATATGCTGGAGCGACGCTACCTCAAGTTCCGCAACATTGCACAGTTTTACACTGCGGTATAGCACATCAATACCCCGGATCAGTATCCTCCGGTTCACCGCTCGATGGACCTCAGCGCGCTCAACTAATCCATCATGGAGTACCCCGTTGCCGTCGTACCAATCGACCCCAACAGCACGTCTCGACGGTACTATGCGGTTAGCCCTCTTCGGCGCATCGCTCGCATGGTTTGCCGCCTCGCAATCGATCGCAGGCAGTGCCGCTCGCGGACTCGCACGTCGTTTCGCACTCGCCGACGAGCAGACGCTGATCACTACCATCCTGATGCTCTTCCTGCTCGCCGTCGGCTTCTCCGTGCTGCAGAGCATCTCCGGCCAGCGGAGCAACCTGCGTGACGTTCTAGGACTCCCCAGGCGTGCCACCGCTGCCGCCGAGTGGGCCACTGGTGCGGCCATTGGTTGGGGCATCCTGCTGCTTGCCATCCTGCCCATGGCGCTCGCCGGCACACTGCGGCCACAGTTCTGGATCGAGCCACGCGCCTTCTGGCTGCTCAGCATCAACCTGCTCACTCTGGCTGTCGCCGCACTGGTGGAAGAAGTCGCCTTTCGCGGCTACCCATACCGCCGTCTGATCGAGGCCATCGGCCCAACCAAGGCCACCCTCTCTCTTGCCATCCTCTTCGGTCTGCTCCACGCTCTCAATCCCCAGGCCACCTGGAGCAGTGTCCTCATCACCATGCTGGCCGGAATCCTGCTCTCACTCGGTTGGCTGCGCACCCACGCGCTCTGGCTCTCCTGGGGGCTGCACTTTGCCTGGAACGCCAGCATGGCCATCCTCTTCGGCCTGCCCGTCAGCGGCATCGATCGTTTCGCCAGCGTGATCCAAACCCGCGCCATTGGCCGACACTGGCTTACCGGAAGCAGCTACGGCCCAGAGGGCGCACCGCTGACCGCCATTGCCATCCTTATCGGAATCGCGCTGTTGGTCCGCCTCACACGCGACTATGCCTGGGACTACACTCGCGCTCCCATCATCGCTGCCGGATACCCTGTAGACGTTGCGCCACCCGCTGCCCATGTCGCCATGGAAGCCAGTGAGCAACAAGCCCAGGCAAACCGGCCACCCATCCTCATCCAGATACTGCCCGTTACCTCCCAGACTCGATCCGTCGCCCCTCCACCTATCCCCGACACGCACTCCGACTAGTCACGACACAATCCGCAGCAGCATGGCAACAGGATCAAAGCACGGCAACCTCAACCGCTAGCGGATCAACAATTTCTCCACCCCACTTGTAAAAACACAGCAAAAGGCGCACTCTCTCACTATCTGAGGTGCCTTATGCCAACCAGCACATCCAGATGGGTGCTCGCTACCATCCTCCTCACCCTTGCGCCAGCCGCAGCTCAGGCTCAGGTCTTCGTCGTCGGGGAGAAGACTGCCACCGCCGACATCAAGACAGACTTCACCCCCACCAAAGTACCGCTGCCAGACGAAAGTCTCAGCGAACGCGGCCGTCGCGAACTGGTCCGCAATCTGGAAGCAGAGCAGGGCTTCGCCCATCGCGCCTTGCCGCTCGGCGCTGGACTCACCCTGCACGCCAATGGCAATCTCTCTCCCGGACCCGAACAATACAAAGAGATGATCTACAAGAAAGGGCAGGCCGCGGCCCCCGGCGATCGCGTCATGATCACCTCGCTGCAGTTCAAAGGCGACCGCATCATCTTCGACCTCAACGGTGGCCCCTACGCCAAGCATCGCTATCTCAGCCACATCCAACTCAACGACAACAACGTCGTCGCCGACCCCGGTGAGACCCCCACCGGTGCCCGCATCACACTCGTCTTCGAGGGTGGCGTGCCGGAGATCTCCGCGCCGGAGATAAAATCCCTGCTCGAACCCCTCATCGACTTCGCCGTCAAGACCACCGACGAAGCCTATGCTGACACTCTGCCCGCTCCCCTCAAGGAATCCATAGCCGCCCATGAGATCCTCGTCGGCATGAATCGGCGCATGGTCCTCGCCGCCCTCGGCCCTCCCGAAAGCAAGGTCCGTGAGCAGCCCAGTCCGGAAGCGAATGGCAGTCACTACGAGGAGTGGATCTACGGACACGTCCCCAAAACCGTGAAATTCGTCCGCTTCGTCGATGACCGTGTCACCCTCATCAAGATCGCAGCCATGGACAAACCTATGGAGATCCACGATAAAAACGAGATGGCCGGCTACACCATCGCACCCCTTACCCGCGAGATCGCTCTGGGCGACGACAAACCCGGCGACCCCGAGCAAGCGTCCCGCCGAGCACCACCCACACTGCTCAAGCCAGGAGAAGGATCACCTACCAACGCCAATGGCCGCGTCCTCTTTCCGGACGAGAACAAGCACTCCAACCCAGCCTCGTCCACTCAGGCCGTTCCCGAATCCGCCACGACTCCTCCGCCTGCCAGCGGCCCTACTCCCTAGTCGCCGGAACATCCAACGCTACCTCCAATCACACCCACGCCCCGAAACTCCGCCCAATTCGTGTAAACTCAGAGACTGAGCGTTGATCGCATTGCTTCTCCCTGCTTCCCGCCGTGATTCGTCCCGTGCAGATTCAATGGAGTCGTTCCGGATGATCCGGTCCAGCTTGGCCCCACAAAGCCAGTCCGATGGTCATTCAATGCGTAATCGCGAAATTTTCGTTCTAGGGGAGTGAAGTATGGCAAAGATTGCCAAAACCGGCGACCGCAAGAAGGTCATGGATACCAACAAGAGCACCGACTGTCCCAAGTGCTCCAAACCAACCCGCATCGTCAAACGGGTAAAGGATCGTGAGCGCGGAACCCCCGGCGGTGTCTACATCTCCTGCTCCGCCTGCGAGTTCTTCGAAAAGCTCTAAACCGACACCGTTTCATCGGCCGACAACACCAGAAAAGCCCCCGCCAAGGGGGCTTTCTTGCGGTTAGACCCCACCACGTTCAGTGGAAAAGATGCATCTCATCCCCATGGATTCGTAGCGAACCAAAGTTGTACTACGAATTAATCTGCCATCACTTGACGACTGTCATCCTGAATGGGCAGACTCTACAACTGGAAAGCAGGCGTACCAACGTTATGACTACAATCTCCCCGGCAATCGCAGCAGCTACCGCTCTTAGCCCCCTCCCGCACTACGACCGTCCCACTTACTTGATGTGCCCACCCGAGTTCTACGACGTGGACTATGTCATCAACCCCTGGATGGCCGGCAACCTGCATCGGCCTTCCCGCGACAAAGCATTCGCCCAGTGGCGCAATCTCTACCAGAACCTGCAGCGCATCGCCGATGTTCGCCTGCTGCACGCCCGCGCCGGTTCGCCGGACATGGTCTTCGTCGCCCATGCGGCTCTGGTTCACCACGGCATCGCCGCCATCTCCAGTTTCACCCATCCTCAGCGCCAGACCGAGGAGCCCCACCTTCGCCGCTGGCTGCAGGATGCCGGCTTCCTGCTCTGGGAGACCCCCCGTGAGACTGCCTTTGAAGGTGAGGGCGACGCTCTCTTCGACGCCGATGCCAATCTTCTCTGGGCGGCCCACGGCGTCCGCACCTGCCAGCATAGCCATCGCCACGTCGCCGACGCATGGCATACCAAGGTCGTCTCCCTGCATCTCGTCGACCCCCGCTTCTACCATCTTGATATCTGTTTTGCTCCGCTGACCAACGGCTATCTGCTCTACTTCCCAGGCGCATTCGATGCCGCTTCGCTGGCCAGAATCGAAGCCGTCTACAGCTCGGAGAAGCGTATCGCCGTCTCCGAAGCAGAGGCAACCCAGTTTGCCTGCAACGTCATCAACATCGGCCGCAACGTCCTCATGGGATCACAAACGGTTGATCTGTCCGCTCGTCTTGCCGACTATGGCTTTGACGTCACCACCATCGACCTCAGCGAATTTCACCGCGGCGGAGGATCAGCCAAATCTCTGGCCCTGCGACTCAGCGACTTGAACGTATTGGAAGCACCTGCAATCTAATCCATCTTGATCCAAGCGCTTCGCTGAATTTAGTGAAGCGCTGGATCACCTGCCCGGTCAATCTCCGCCAACAGGGAATTCGCCGCCGCCGCCGGATCCTTGGCCTGCGTTATCGGCCGCCCCACCACCAGCATCGACGCCCCTCTCTGGATCGCCTCACCCGCGCTTGCCACCCGCCGCTGGTCGCCTATCGCGTCCCCATTCGACCGTATCCCCGGAGTCACCAACACCACCTCCGTCCCCAGCTCCGAACGTACCGTCCCCACTTCCTCAGCCGAGCAGACCATTCCCCCAATCCCACACGACTTCGCCAGCCGCGCCAGTCGCAACACCTGATCTTGTGGGGTATCCATCACCCCCACTCCTCTCAGCTCACCAGCATCCATGCTCGTCAGCACCGTCACCGCCAGCAGCCGCGGAGCACCTGGCCGCAGTGCCGCCTCTGCCGCCGCCGCCAGCATCGCCGCCCCGCCACCCGCATGCACCGTCAACAGCGAGGCCCCCGCTTGCGTCACCGAACCAATCGCACCCGCCACCGTGTTGGGGATGTCATGCAGCTTCAAATCCAGAAACACTTCCAACCCACGCCCACGCAACGTCTCGATCAACCCATTGCCGGCCGCGTAGTAAAGCTCCAGCCCTACCTTGAACCAAAGACAACTGCCCTCCAGCCGGTCCACCAACTCCAGCGCAGCCGGCGCCGAAGGATAATCCAGAGCAACAATCAGCCGCGACTTGGCGGACGAAGACAACGAGAGAGAAGAGATCGAGGGAATTGCTGACATGACTAGCTCCACCAAGCCAGTCTATCGAATCCTGCAAAAGAGGGAAGTCCGGCAACCGCCAACGCGCAGCTCAGCTAACGAGATACTTCATGGATCAGCGGGAACTGAACCTGGGCCAACAGTTCCTTGGCCATGTCCTGGTCTTCCTTGCGAACCATCTCCAGCTTCACCTTCCCGATCCCGCGTAATCCAACCGCCTGCGCTGCCGCAAACGAGAGGTCTACCACCCGATTCTCTGGCACTGGGCCGCGGTCGTTCACCCGCACGAAGATCGAGCGCCGGTTCTTCAAGTTTGTTACCCGCACCCAGCTTCCCAGCGGCAAACTACGATGCGCGCACGTCAGGCTGTTCATGTCGAACGCCTCACCGTTGGCAGTCTTCTTACCCTGGAACGGCAGGCCATACCAGGAAGCCTGCCCAATCTCAAACCAGTGGTGGGACTTCACCTTGGCAGTTGGCCGGCTTTCGCCTGCCCCTGCATCGTTTGCAGAGGCAGTAACGGCCATCGTCAGGATCAACATCCCGGCCGCAACTCCATTCTTCAGTCGTACGGCCTTGCAGCCTTTGAACTTGAAGTGAAAAGGTCTCATGCTCACGCTCCATCTACTATTGTCCCGGCTCAAAACAGCTAAGTCAAACCTCAGAAGTCACTTACAGTCAGCCGCATCTTGCGCGTCCCACAGGGACTGTGATATAGGTTTCTACTAGTAAAACGTGTGTCGGTGGCCCGATTTTCCTCCATTTTAGGCCTTCATCTTACCCTGTTGTGCCTCTCAGCCTAAAATTCGGCTTTTTTTACAATTCGTCAAATAAATCTCAATTTGCCACAAAAAGCCCACCATGTCCTCCGTTTTGACCATCGCAGGCTTTGACCCCTCCTCCGGGGCCGGTGTCACCGCCGACCTCATGGTCTTCGCCGCACACCGGCTCTTCGGCACCGCCTGCATCACAAGCCTCACCGTCCAATCCACCCTAGGCGTCGCCGCGTCCCACCCCGTTGCTGCAGAAACCATCCGCGCCACCCTCGATCACCTCGTCGCCGACCTACCCCCCAGCGGTATCAAGCTGGGAATGCTGGCCGACGCATCCGCCGTCGCTGCCGTCGCCGACTTCCTCCTCGACCTCCAGTCCCAACACCCCAACATTCCCATCATCCTCGATCCTGTCCTCCGCTCCAGCTCCGGCAGGGAACTGCTCGACCCAGACGGACTCGCCCTGCTCCGATCCAGACTTCTGCCGCTCGTCACCTGCATCACCCCCAATCTGGACGAGTTGGCCGCTCTCACCTGCCTGCCAGTCACCGTACGGGCCGACATGTCCCATGCAGCACAACGCCTGCAGGCAACCTGCCCCAACCTCACCATCCTCGTCACCGGAGGCCATCTCGACCCGCCCGACGACCTGCTCCTCACCCCCGATGGGCAACCCCACTGGCTCCCCGGCCAGCACATCGCCTCTCGCTCCACTCACGGTACAGGGTGCGCCCTCTCCAGCGCGTTACTCAGCCGTCTGGTCCTAGGCGATTCTCCCCTCGCAGCCGCTCAGTCAGCCAAGCACTACGTCGCCCAGGCCATCCGCTCCGCCATCTCTATAGGACAAGGTAAGGGCCCGCTCAATCACCTCTGGCCCCTTCAGTAGGCCAGCATCGATTCGTCCCTGAACTCACGCACCCTTCGGCTCTGCCGATAGAAGCAGTGAGAAGGAGGCGTAACCCATGTATCTCGTATCACCATCGCACCAGCCTCTCGGCAGCAGCTTCCCCATTGCACCTTCCATGCTTGCCGCAAACCGTAACGCCCCACCACACTCCCTTGGCCAGCACCAACCTCGTCGTCGCGCCAACTTACAACAGGGCAGGGCGCTGGAGATACTGGGCCACGCCATCGAATACCTCATCGACTCCCGCATGTTCCTCATCCACGAGCCCGCCACCCCGGCCGATGCGCAAGCCACCCAGATACTCATGCAGCTTAACCGCCAGATATTCTCCGAATGCACGGAAATAGTCCCAACCTACAGGCGATTGCGCAACTGGCTCCACGCTTACGTCCACGTTACCCACAGCCGCTAACGTCCGATAACGCACCGCACGCGACCATTAGACTCCCGAATCTCCACCCAAACTGCTACCCTAACTACACCATGTCGCTTACGGTCATCCTCAACGGACAGCCCCGCATCTTCGATAACTTACCTTCAGCCACCACCCTCGACGTGCTGCTCATGGAACTCAGCCTCAAAGCAGACCGAGTCGCGGTAGAGCACAACGGCGTAATAGCCCCCAGAGCTTCATGGCTCAACGTTGGAGTCAATTCAGGAGACAAGCTGGAAGTCGTCCATTTTGTTGGTGGTGGGTCAACTAGTGGATCTATTAGCTAAGCTACTGTCTTGGCAGTCATCTCCTGCAGGAGCCGCTCCCACTGATCCCCATAATCGTCCCATCCCCCCAGAGACTTGACCCGCATCAGCGCAGCGTTGCTCATCAGTCGCTGTAGCGCAGGGTCATCCGCCAACTCCTGCATCCGATCCAACAACGCATCGACATCCCGCACTGGAACAATAAATCCTTCTACATCATTGCGGAAGAGGTCTTCTCCTCCAGTGTTTGTTGAAGCTAATACCGGGCATCCACACGCCAGCGCCTGCCCCTGTACCAGAGCCAGGCCTTCCTCGATACTCGGTAGCACCATCACATGGCTGGTGCTCATCAACTCCGCTAGACGGGTCTGAGAGACCGATCCCAGAAACTCCACTTTGTCTTGCGGCAAACGCTCCAACACCGTCTTCAGGTCAGGATTCATCGCCCCAGCCACCCGTAAACGCTTGTTTGCATGGCGTAGGCGAGCAAACGCCTCTAAAAGATAAGGAAATCCTTTGCGTAACCCTACCGACCCTGCAAACAACACTTCAAACCGATCCTTCGGTGGTTCGCCCGTCCGCTGGAACTGCTCCAGCCGAACCCCATAGGGAATTACCCGAAGCTTTGCTGCTGCAATCCCGCTCTCCACAAACGACCGCGCTGCAAACTGGGATGGAACCGTAATCACGTCCGCCATCTCATAGATCCTCTCCTCACGGACGATATCGCGGATGTCCGTCACCGGACGCGTCACCCCCCAGCGACGATACTCCTCGGCTACGATCTGCTCCTGATATCGCTGGTGCGACGACCCCCGGTCACAGATCATCAACCCGCCACGCGCCTGCAACTCAATCCCGGTCTTCAGACTCGACCCCGAAAGGGCGATCAGAACATCCGGCACCTCGGCCTTTTTCAGCTTGCCGCTCGTCCACGCATCGAACGCCAGTGCATTGGCATAACTCATTTGGTCCAAAAGATATGGACTGGTAAACCCAATGCGGGGCATTAGCATCTCCGGAGTATGTATCCACGGAAAAGTCTCTACCAACTCCCGAGGTAGCCCCTCACGCTTTAGCCGCATCCACGGCCAGGTCGAGTAGACCTGCTGCAGATGACCGCGCCGGTGTAGCTGTCGCGCCAACTCAAAGTGATGAAAGACTCCAAAGACTGTCTGGACTATGCGCATGGAATTGGAAGGGGAAATGACCTCGTCCAATCCTATCAAAGGTCACGAAACAGCTAGACAGACGATCCTGCTCCGCATCCAATCGTCGCTATACATAATATGTGTTATCGGACATAGTGGATCGAACATATCTCAGCCTAAGTTCTGGCGCGACCCATTCCATCCCGATCAGGCCGCCACCTTCGTCCCCATGCACTATCCCTCCAAGATGTGTTACCTTGCATAAGGTGGTGCTGCCCGGCACACACCTGTGGAGAGATGGCCGAGTGGCTGAAGGCGCACGCTTGGAAAGCGTGTATACCGCAAGGTATCCAGGGTTCGAATCCCTGTCTCTCCGCCATTGCTCTTCGACTAAGTTCTCTCTGCACAAAGGTTAGCTGTGTGTGACTTACGTCACAGAAACTGGCGATCCGGTCCGCTAAGGTAGTTATACGCAGCAGGTTACGCTGTGCGGAGGGTGCATGAGCAACGAGATGGTTTTGACGGTCGAGTCCGAGTTCAAACAAACTTCCCCCAGCATGCTCAACGCACTGGTGCATCAGCAAAGTCTGCTAGGCGCCATTCCCGTCGCCGTCTGCTGGCCCTGTAGTGCTGTTTCGCTTGCGGGAGCGCTCGAGGCCGCCCAAGCTCGCCTCATCGAACCCATCCTCGTTGGCCCCGAGCGTCAAATCCGCGAACTCGCACTGAGCGAGGGCTTCGACCTGAACGGATACCACTTTATGGAGGCCTCCAGTGAGGAAGAAGCCGCCGCCAGTGCAACCGAACTATGCCGCTCCGGTCATACTGCCGCCTTGATGAAAGGCAGTCTCCACACCGACCTTCTCATGCACTTTGTCTTGCAGAAGACCACCGGCCTCCGCACACCACGCCGCCTCAGTCACGTCTTCGTGCTGGAGGCACCACTCTACGATCGCACTCTCTTTATTACCGACGCTGCCATCAATATCTATCCCACCCTGGAAGACAAGGTGGACATTCTCAAAAATGTCATCGAACTGGCCCACTCTCTTGGAGTCTCCCTGCCTAAGGTTGCCATCCTGTCGGCCGTAGAGACAGTCTGCGCCAAGATCACCTCCACCATCGACGCCGCTGCACTGTGCAAGATGGCCGACCGTGGTCAGATCACCGGTGCCATCCTCGACGGACCGTTGGCCTTTGACACCGCCGTCAGCGCGAAAGCTGCGGAGGTCAAGAACTTGCACTCCCCGGTCGCTGGCGAAGCCGACATCCTCCTCGCTCCTGATCTCGAATCCGGCAATATGCTCGCCAAGCAGCTGGAGTATCTCGGTGGCGCCAGTCTCGCCGGCATAGTTTTGGGCGCCAAGGTCCCCATCATCCTCACCAGCCGGGCAGACTCCGCAGAGTCCCGCGTAGCCTCCTGTGCCATCGCATCACTGCTTGCCCAAACCCACGAGCATCTACCAATCTAGAGCGCGCTAGTTTCCTGTCGGTAAGCTCTTGTTCCCTGCTTTCCACAGTTCTAGAAATCGCCGATGCGCCGCGCTGCCGTTCGCTTTGTCCCCAATCTCAGCATAGGCGCGCGACAATCCTTCCTGCGCCAGTGGATACACATTGCTGCCGGTCGTAAACGCTGCCCCACGATGGTCCACTATGCTTTGGAAGTCCGCGATCGCTGCCGAACCTTCGCCTGCAGCCAGATGCGCCAGACCACGCAGATACGGCGTCAGCGAGATCTGGTCATAAGGTGCCGCATCCGCCAGCGCGGCCAGAGCTGCCTTGGGATCCTTCGCCCGCAGTGCCATCGCACCACGCAGATCCGCCAGATAATAATTTGTGACTGCCGTGCTATGTGGATACTGCTGCTGCAACTCCGTCACTACCCGCTGCGCCCCGGTTGCATCGCCGCATAACGCCAGCGCCATTCCTGCATTGAACAGGGCTACAGGCCCGAGCGGCAGGCTCTGTGCCTCCGTGGCCAACCCGGTCGCCTGACTGCACTCGCCGCTCAGTCCCCTGTCTACCGCACCTTGCGCCAGCAGATACGCCCCCGTGGACTTCAGACTCGCTCTCCCAGTCGCACTGCCTGCTGCTACCCGCCAGAACGTCCCACCTGTAGCCAGTTGGCCGTCGTTATCCAGATACAACCCATTCTCCACCGCCTCTCCGTAGTTGATGGATGCCGCTCCCGCACCGGTCAGGGCCGTCTTCAGTTCTGCACTTTCCCCAGCCAGCACGGCTCCATCTCCCGCCAAATACGCTGCGGCCAGCCGATTCCTTCCCAGTAGAACTCCCAGGCGCTGGGCCTGTGCATGCAACTCCAAAGCCCCCTGGTACCGATCCAGGGCCACCATCTCCGTCTCCGCTTCCATGTAGGCCGCCGAGCGATACGGATCGTCCGTATACACCTGCTGGGCTGCTTGCAGGGCCTCAGGCATATGCCCAAGCTTCCGCAGCACAATCGACTGTGCCAGTACCCCGGACACATCATGCGGATACAACTCACGGAACTGTTTCACAATCCCCGCCGCCCGTCCGTAGTCACCACTCGCATTGATCTCGTTGCAGAACTGCGTGAGCAACTGGAGCCGATCACTCGCCTCGGTCGAGTAGTCCTGCGCCAGCCTGGCCTCGCTTGCCGCCATCGCCTCCGCGTTCTGTGCTCGGTACAGCCACGCAAGACTCATATGCGCCAGCGCAAACTTTGGATCGGCCCGGATCGCATCCTCATACGCCGTCATCGCCTCATTCAGATGTCCAATGTCCAACGCCGTATCTCCCTCGGCGTACGACCGCAGTGCATCGACGCTTGCAGTTGCTTCGCGCTCTAGCGGTACACTGTGCCTTGCGATCGCTCGATCCGTCTCCCCCATATCCGACCGGATCGTCTTGCCCAACCGGCCGATCGCATCCGCCAGTTGCTCCTTGCCCTCAGCCGTCGCTTCAATGCTTGCCAGTCGGTCGTTCGAGCTTGCATCCAGTACATCCACGCTGATCGTGTAGGGCGAGCCGTTCCCGCGAATCTCGCCGTAAAGATATGCCTTCGCCCCAACCTTCTGCGCCACCCGCCGATTCGCCACCGACGTCCCGGCAATCTCGCCTTCGCCTTCCACCTGCCGCAGTCCCGATCGATACGTCTCCCCGCCCCGAACCGTCAGATACTCTGACTGCCTCAGCACCAGCTCCAGCCCTTCGATCACTGTTCCATCGAGGCTATGGTCGCTCGTTTTATTCTGGATCACCGTCAGCAGCAGCGGGTCGCCGGGAGCCAGCAACACCGGTCGCAGCCGCCCATTGCCAATCGTAAAGTAAGCCACCCCTGCACCCAGCAGTACGACCGCCGCCGCGACCGCCGTCCGAACCCGCTTGCGCTTTGACGTCTCTTCCGTAGCCAACCGTTCCTGCTCGGCCAGCTTCTCGTGTTCCTTGGCATGAAGGTCTGCGGCCGCCGCAGAGATCTCTTCCGAGTCGAATTCAAACTGCGTCACGCCAGAGCTGCTTCGCGCAGGAATCTCCACTCGCGCATCGCTCCCAACGGCTGTAGCCGTCCCCGCCAATATGGTCTGGCCTTCCAGTTCGGGTCTCCCCTCTGGAGTACCCACCTCTCGCCCACCACGCAACACGCCGTTATCGCTTCCACCCACCTCCCGCTGCGTCACTCGTGCCACCGGGCGGATCAGCATGTTGTCCCCGCTCGAAACAGGACGAACCGGCGGAGCCACGACTGCCGGAGCCACCGGCAACTTGGCATCCGACGACGTCCGCAGCGGACGCTTCACCCGGGCCACAGGGTCAGCAGCCCGCACCAGAGGAACCGCTGCCGGCGACCGCTTCAACCAACTCCCCCCCCCGCCCTTGGCAGGAGCTTTCTGCAGCGCTTTCACCAACTCTCCCGCTGTCTGGTAACGGCCATCCCGCTCCTTGGTCAGCAGCTTCAGAATGATCTTCTCCAACTCCCGCGGTATCGACTCATTCCAATCGTGCAACGGCTCCGGAGACTTATTCAGCAACTCCACATAGATCAACGCGCTGGTCGCACCCTGAAAAGGCACCTGCCGCGTCGCCATCTCGTACATCACCACACCCAGGGAAAACAGGTCCGAGCGTCCATCCAGATCCAGTCCACGCGCCTGTTCCGGAGACATATAGGACAACGTCCCCACAGTCGCACCCGCCAGTGTCAAATCCAAGGCTCGTGATGCACGTCCACCGCGCGTAGCCAGATCAATCTTTGCCAGCCCGAAGTCCAGCACCTTGGCTTGATGCGTTCCGTTCGCCTTCTCCACCAGAAAAATATTCGCCGGCTTGATGTCGCGATGAACTATTCCCTTCGCATGGGCCGCCGACAGCGCATCCGCCACCTCCAGACTGTACGCGATAATCTCCTCCGCGCTCAGTGCCCCGCGGTAGATCTTCTCCTTCAGCGTCTCGCCTTCCAGCACCTCCATCACAAGATAAGGGTCGCCATCCTGCTCGCCAATGTCGAAGATAGTGCAGATATTCGGATGATTCAGTGCTGAAGCTGCTCGTGCCTCCTGCAGAAAACGCTGCCGCATCCCAGGCATCTCATACGTATCGTGCAGCAGCTTCACCGCAACTTCACGGTGCAGCCGCGAATCCCATGCACGAAAGACCAGGCCCATGGCACCGCCGCCCAGCCTGCTGAGAATCTCATAGGGCCCGAATCTCTGGCCGACCTCTGGAATCATCCTTCGTTTTCGCTTTCTGGTCCGATTCGTCCTGCCAATATTGCCTTAGATCAACTGCGTCCTTGCGACCCAATCATAATCGTCTCTCATCTCAATTCGAAGTTCTACCTCACGCAGGTTCCCCAGTCGATAACCCAAAAGTCCGCCCCTTCTGCGCCTTGGAGCATAACCACTACTATCCAACGTAACCACCGGATATCCCTTTAGCCGCAATAGCTTGAGCCTCGTATGTCCGTACACCGTCTATCGACCCAATCCGCCTCAGCATCACGCTCAAATCACCCGTCGGTAACAGGCCCCCTGCCGCGCTGCCCTATACTGTTGCCGTGACCTCCACCTCCCATCCCCACCGCCGCTCCACACCCCAGACTCTGTTGCTCGACGCCGACGACACGCTCTGGGAAAACAACATCTACTTCGAGCGCGCCATCGCCGCCTTCATCTCCTACCTTGACCATCGCGTCCACACCCCCGCAGAGGTCCGCAACCACCTTAATCATTGCGAGCACGCCACCATCGCCGCCCACGGCTACGGCCTCCAGAGCTTCCGCCGCTCGCTCATCGATTGCTTCGAGCAGCTCTCTGACACCCCCGTCACTCCGGAGAAGCATCAGCGCATCGCCAGCTTCGCCCAGTCCATCGCCGACCACGAGATCGAACTGCTCCCCAACGTCGCACCCACCCTCGCCGACCTCGCCTCCCGTCACCGCCTCATCCTCGTCACTAAGGGCAACCCCGAAGAGCAGACCGACAAACTCCATCGTTCCGGACTCGCGCCACACTTCTCCGCCATCGAGGTCCTGGCGGAAAAACATCCCACCGCGTACCGCAATCTCATCCTCCACCATGGCATCGAAGCCAGTACCACCTGGATGGTCGGCAACAGTCCACGCTCCGACATCAACCCCGCCCTCGCCGCCGGCCTGCACGCCGTCTTCATCCCCCACGACTTCACCTGGGTCCTCGAGCACGAGGTCCTCAATCAGCCTCCAGTCGGTCAACAACTTCTCGAACTCCCCGGCTTCATCCATCTCTCCACCCACTTCTAACTCCGCAACAAAAAACACAACGGGCACAGACTTGACTCAAGTCCGTGCCCGTTGTGGTTGTAGAGGTGTTGCATTCCTGTAGCGCCGGTTAGAAGTGCGCTGTAATGCCGCCCTGCACTGTGATCGGTGCGCCAGGATACGCAAGGATGTATCCGGAACCCTGTGCCGCCGTGCCATTCCCAGCCGTACCGTAATACCCGCCCGACGAGATGAACTCGTAGACCAGATACTTGCTGTTCGCCAGATTCTGCGCGTTGAAGTTCAACTCCAGAAACTTGTACGGAACTTTCACGCCAACGTTGATCGTGCCATACGAAGGCATCGTCTGGTTGCTGGGCTGAGGGAACTGGTTGCCGGCCGAATCCAGACCATTGTTGTTGAAGATGTACTGCGATCCCAGGAACTGAAACGATGCCATCGGACGAATCCGCAGATCGTTCGTCACCTTGTAGTCGTAGAACACACCCGCATTCAACGTAGCCTTGGGAACGTACGGTACATGCAGACCATTGAAGCTCTGCTCCGGCTGCGACGAACCCAGCGGAATCACCGTGGTGTAGTTGGTGTAGGTTGCAGTCTCCACATTCATGTTTGCGAACACGTGCAGCGCAGCAATCGGATCATCGTCGAACGAGGCATTGAATCCTTTGTAAACCGAGGTTCCGTTCGCAGAGACCGTATCTCCATTCGCCAGCGTGGTATCGATCTCCTGGTTCGCCCAGTTCTGATGATAAAAGGCACCCGTGATCAACATGCTGTTCAACACGCCAGTACCTTCATGGTGGATCTTGAACCCAGCCTGATAGTACGTCTGGCGTGACAAGTGGTAGCTCGCCGGATCAACGCTCTGGAACAATCCACCGCCACCGCCCAACTGAGGCGAACGCAGCGCTTCCATAATGCCGCCATAGATCTGCAGCCACGGTGTAGCACGTACCGTACCGTTCACCGATGGCTCAATCCCACTGCGGTTCTCCAGACCGGCGCAATTCGACCCCTGATCTTTCGTATTCCCCGAAGTCGACGCGCCCGTCGCAGCGCAATGCGTGCTCAGCACTACACCCGGAGCAAACGTGAAGTCCTGCAACGAAGTCGAGCCATAACCCGTCCGGAAGCCTACATAACGCAGTCCCGGTGTCACCGTTACGATCGAGTTGAACCGGATGTCGTCCTGCACCGTAATCGCAAAGTCCGACTGGTCGAAGTTGGAAGAACGAATCTTGCCGCCAATGTTTGCAATACGCTTGCCGCCGCCATCCGCAGGATTGAAGAAGTTATTCCGGCTGTTATACAGCGCGCTGATGTAGTATCCGCCCACTGTAATCGTGTTGAACGGCAGACGCTTGGTCACCAGCAGCTTGTCGCCTACCGTATCCGTGTATGGACTGTTCCACTCCTGTACCTGCGGCCCAGGGTTGTATACGTCGTTGATGCGACGATGAGAACGCGCAATGTGCATAAACCAGGACAGGTTCTCCACTGAGATCGTAGGATCAATCTGCACATGCTCGCGCCCGTACACCAGGCCCATCTCATTGGTGTCGTACTTATCGTAGCTCGCATACGGCAGCGTGCTGTAGTAGCCGGAGGTCTGCTGGCTATACTGCTGGCCAGTCGTCGTTCCGTCCATCGTAATCAGTGGATTCGCAACCGTAGGAATCACCTGCGACCGGTACCCTGCGCCATGCGCATAGTACCCGCCAATCTCAAAGCTGTTCTCCTGATAGCTCTTGATACCCTTCCCAAAAAAAGCAACATCCTTACCCGGATTCTTGAAGCCATCCGGAGCCGTGCGGAAGTCATCCCCATTGCCCACACCACCGGCAATCACCGCTGACCAGCCATGAAACACACCGGACGTAAAATTCGCAGCCAGGTCCTTCTGGTTGTAACTGCCGTAGGTCGCCGAGATATCCGCATGCGGCTTCGAGCCCGGCTGCACCGGTGTAAATTCAACCATGCCGCCTATGTTGTTGTACCAACGTGTAGCAGGATCGCCCGGCCCATAGGTCACATTCGCATTCTGAATCATGAACTGTTCCGGAATCGTCGGCGACTGCCACAGGTTGTTCCCTGGATCAACCACCGGAACGCCATCAAACGTAATCGCCAGCGCACCACCGCCCGAGTAGCCGCCATAGCCACCCCAGCCCTGGCTCACGCCGTTAATCCCCACCGTGTACTTGGTCGCGCCCGTATTGCCATAGCCCGTCACATTCGCACCCGGAGTCATCGCTACAATCTGCGCCGAACCCGCCACCGGACCCGCAGTCTCAATCTGCTTGCGATCCAGCACCCGAATCTGCTGGTTCGACTCAAATACATCTTCCTGCGACGGCTGCACCGTCGCGCCAACCAGGTCCCCAACCACCGTCACCGAGGACCCAACCGACGTAATCTGCAACGAAACCTTCTCATCCAGAACCTGGCCATTCACCACCACCAAACCATCCTGCTGGAACGGCTTGAAGCCCGGCTTCGCAACTACAATCTTGTACTTACCCGGACGCAGTCCATTCAACTGGTAAGCACCATTCGCGTCGGTCAGCACATGCGTCACCGCACCGGAAGCCATATTGGTCGCTGTCACGTCCGCAGTTAGCACCAACGCTCCCGTGCTATCGGTGACCGTTCCACTGATGCCCGTACTACTCTGCGCCATCAGCACAGAACACGGCATCATCATCAAAGCTGCATAAACCAGGCATTTACGTATCAAGTTCCATCCTCCAAAAAATGAACTGCAATCGAGAAATCACTTGTCTCTACCCCGCACCTAAGTCCTTTTTCAGAACTACGTCACACAGGTTGCAAGCGAGTCTCTAGACTGAGTTCTGCCCGTTACAGCCCGTTGACTGCACCGTGAACATACCTTGACAGAGACGTGAATATTCCATGACTGCCTCCACCGCGACCGGCCATCCAGTGCTGCACGATCCACACCCCTGTCAACACTTAGTGCGACTTGCCCACACCAGCAAATATCCACCTACCCCGTCTATAACTCGTCATCACTGGTCTATCCACAACTCGTCCGTGATGCTATACTTAGCTTCGGATTGCTCACCGCACCCTGACATTGATTGTCAGGCGAACTATGCGGAGGTGGCGAAATTGGCAGACGCACTAGCTTGAGGTGCTAGCGCCGCAAGGCATAGGGGTTCAAGTCCCCTCCTCCGCACCAATCCAACATCTTTACTCCGGTCTTACCCGACCGAATACAGAATCAAGAGGTCATACAGCAACCGGATGGTCTATCTCGTCGTTATCCTTCACATCGTTGTCTCCCTCTTCCTCATCGGAGTAGTCCTCCTCCAGCAGGGAAAGTCTGCTGACCTCGCCGGTGCCTTCGGTGGTCAAGGTTCTCAGACTGCCTTCGGTCCCCGTGGTGCCGCCAACGTGCTCACCAAGCTCACCACCTACTCGGCCATCATCTTCATGCTCACTTCCATCGGCCTCACCATCATGCTCTCCCGGACCAGCGCCGATCACTCCGTCCTCTCAGGCACCAAGACCACCCAGTCTTCACCAGCCAAAAAGTAACGGAGCCGTACCTCTTCTTGCGTGCGCAGACTTCGGTCTGCGCATCTTCATTTAATCCTCCCATCCTCTCCGCTCTAAAATAACTACATGATCCTTGAAACCCTCGCCGTCGGTCCGCTCCAGTGCAACTGCTCCATCCTCGGAGACGAGACCTCTCGCGAGGCCATCGTCGTAGACCCCGGCGACGATATCTCCCGCATCCTCACCATCCTTGCCCGCCATCACCTCACCGTCAAACAGATCGTCATCACCCACGCCCACATCGACCACATCGCCGGCGCCCAACAACTCAAACGCATCACCGGGGCGCCCATCCTCTATAACCAACTCGATCTCCCCCTGGTCAAGCTCATGGACGTACAGGCCGGATGGCTTGGCATCCCCACTCCAGAGGTCGCGCCACCCGACGCCAACCTCACCGACCAGCTCACCCTCCACATCCCCGGCATCGACGCTACCGTCCTCCACACGCCCGGCCACACCGAAGGAAGCTCCTGCCTCTATCTCCCCGACCACTCCCTACTCATCGCCGGAGATACTCTCTTCGCCGGCTCGGTAGGCCGTACCGACCTGCCCGGAGGCAACTCTACTAAGCTAATCCACTCAATCCACGACCGTATCCTCACCCTGCCCGACGACGTCAAAGTCATTCCCGGCCATGGCCCAGCAACCACTATTGGTCAGGAGCGCGAATCCAATCCTTTCCTTCAATAGCATTTAGAAACAAAGAGATAATAGCTAAACCTGATGTAAAACTATAGCAGCATCACCTTAACTGTTAACTCGCTTGGTTCGCACAGTTCCGCTCCGAAATAAGTTGCATCCCAGCAGCAAACTCCTCCACCCTCCCAATCAGGCTCACCACCACCCGCCCCTGCTCACCCATCCCATAAAACGTTCCCGGATGCACCACCACCCCCAACTCCCGGAGCAACTCTTCCTCTACGGCCTTACCACCACCCACTTGTGGCAGCCGCAAAACCGCACTCCACCCTGCCTCCATCTCCAACACCTCCACCCCACATCGCCGCGCCGTCGCCAGGTTCTCCCGCACCCGCTGCCGTATCTCCTGCTGAACTCCGCCCCGCTCCGCCAGCCACGAGGGCAGTGCCCACTGCATCGGCGCATTCACTGAAAGAAAGGTATCGGCAATCACCTCCAGCCGGCCCAGTGCTTCGCCCCGCACCTCCTCCGGCCCAAACCCGGCGATCCATCCCACCTTCATCTGCGGCAGCCCCGCAATTTTGCTCATTCCGCTCAACACAAAAGTCAGAACCGGATGTGGACCCACCGCAAAGCTTCTCAGCCGAGCTCCAGCCTCTACCGGGTAGTCCAGAAACACCTCGTCCACAATCAGCGCCAGCCCATGCCTCGCGCACAACTCCTCCAGCCGAGCCCGCTCCGCATCTCCGGTCGCGTGCCCCGTTGGATTGTTCGGATGCACCACCACGATCGCCTTCGTGCGCGGCCCGATCCGCTGCTCCAACTCCGCAAAATCAATCCACCACCCATAGTCGTAAAACAAGGGATAGCTGCGCAGCCGAACATCCTCCAGATCCGCCAGAAAGTCGAACAACGGATAGCTCGGTTGCGCGACTAGCACCTCATCCCCAGCATCGCAAAGCTGCCGAAACAGGTACCCATAACCCTCGCTGGTACTCGTCGTCAGCACCACCGCATCGGCATCCACCGGCGCCCCGTGGTCCGCGTAGTAGCCCGCCACCGCCTCCCGAGCATGCCTCATCCCCCGCGCATCCGGCTCATACTCCAGCGCACCAGCCGCACTCAGCGGCCCCAGTATCCGAGCCGCATCGTAGCCAAACCCACATACCGTAGGGTTCGATACCGTCAGGTCATACAGCCGCCGACCCGATGCTCGTGCCTCCCGGATCGCCGCCGCAAAGCTGCTCTCCCCAATATCCCAACCCGTCCGCTGCGAAAACCGATAGCTCACCTCACCATGCTAATCGCCACTTGTAAAATCGAGACACATGTCACCCATCCAGGCTGTCCTCTTTGACTACGGAATGGTTCTCTCCGGCCCACCCGACCCCGCAGCATGGGCTCGCATTCGTTCCATTACCAGTCTCGACGAGCAGCAACTCCACTCCGCCTACTGGGCCCATCGCCACCCCTACGACCGCGGCGACCTCACCGCCTTCGCCTACTGGAACCAGGTCGGACTCGACTCCGGCCTCCACCTCACCCCTGCCCAGGTCGATGCCCTCATCCACGCCGACGCCGATCTCTGGAGCCAGCTCAACCTCCCCATGGTCCACTGGGCACAGGCCCTCCAGCGCGCCGGCATCCGCACCGGCATCCTCTCCAACATCGGCGACGCGATGGCCGCAGGCATCCTCGCCCGCCATCCCTGGCTCTCCGCCTTCTACCACTGCACCTGGTCCTACGCCCTAAACCTCGCCAAGCCAGAGCCGGCCATCTACCAACACGCCGCCCAATCGCTCGATACCCCACTCGCCAGTATTCTGTTCATCGACGACCGTGCCGAAAATATCCAGGCAGCACTCGACACCGGCATGCAAGCCATCCAATACACCGACCACGCTGCCTTCCAACACCACATGATCACCCGCAACTTCCAACATCTCCTCCACCAGAATCTGCAACCGCAAAAGTAACTCCACCAATTCCCAAAACGGGAAGGTATAGTTACTCCCATCGCAGTTTCTTGCACCATCACAACCTAACCCCCATCGTTTCCATGGATATTGAGGGCAGGCTGCATCCAGCGTTGTACCGCAGCTATCACCATGACGAAGATCAAGTTCTCCTCCAGCCTCCTCCGCGCGGGCCTCGCTCTCATCGCCTGCACCGCCCTGACCCTGAACACGTCAGCGCAATCCCCCTCGCAACCCCCGCAGCCCCAGCAACTCGTCTTCGCCGGGCTTCGTGCCCTTCAGGCTCAGGGCCAGTTCAACGCTGTCCAGTCCGACCCCTCCGGCAACCTCTATCTCCTGCTCGACCAGAAAGACGGCGTCCGTCTCCTCAAAACCGATCCCACCGCCACCACCGTCCTCGCCCAGGTCCACCTCGGAGCCGCTGGCGACGCAGGCCTTGCCCTCGCCATCGACCCCGGCGGCAACATCGACATCACCGGCACCAGCACCTCCGGCACCCTCGCCGGAACCCTCGGAACCGCCTTCCCCAACCGCGCCGACACCTCCACCAACTCCTTCGTCGCCAGCTTTGACGCATCCCTCACCCTGCGCTTCCTCACCTTCTGCGGCAGCACCCGCACCACCGCCGCAGCCATCGCCGTCACCGCAGACGCCATCTTCGTCACCGGTAGCCTCTTCAGCGCTACCCTACCCGTCACGCCCTCGGCCATCCTTCAGGCTCCCGCCACTGGCTCCTTCCAAAATGGCTTTGTCGAAAAATTCAACCTCACCGGCTCCACGCTTCTCTACGCCACCTACCTCACCGGAGCCAACGGCCAAACCGCTCCTGCCGCCATCGCCGCCGACCCCGCCAACAACGCCTACATAGCCGGCTACACCTCCGCCTCCGGCTTCCCTACCCTCAACGCGATCGTCCCCGAAGCCCTCGGCCCCACCTCCGGCTTCCTTATCCGACTCACCCCCGCCGCCGATGGCATCGTCTTCTCCACCTTCATCCCCGGCCCCGGCATCACCTCACTGGTCTACGACCCCACCGCCCAGAACCTCCTACTCTCCGGCCCCGTCGCCCTCGGCCAGTTCCCTGTCGCCAACGTCCCCTTCCCACTGGCTGCCACCACTTACCAAGTCGCCTTCCGTATGCCGCTCGACGGCAGCAACGTCTTCAACTCCACCCTCCTCGCCCCCGGAACCCAGTCCTTCGCTACGCCCACCACCAGCGGAGACACCTGGGTCGCTGGTAACTTCACCGTCCCGTTTACCCTACCCACGCCACCTCTCACCACATTCGGCAGCACCTTCGCCCTGCGCCTCACCGCTCAGAACACCATCGACCAAACCGCACGTTTCGGCGCACTACCCAACGCCAGCGCTGCCTTCGCCTCCGCCCCACTCATCGTTACCTCCCTCACCACCGACTCCACCGGACAACCCATCTTCGCCGGAGCCTTCAATCCCTCCGCCAGCGCCAGCCTCCTCGCCACCGAAACCTTCGATCTCCCCCTTCGCAACACCCCCACTACCGCACTCCCCTCCACCGTCCACGATGCAGTACAACTACCCGGCCTCTGCAACGGCAGCCTCTGCCCCGGCAGTGCCGCCTACCTGTCCAAGCTCTCCACCACCGTCGCCGTACCCTCCCTCAGCCTCTCCACCGACGACGCTCCCAACCTCACCCTCCGTAACCTCGGCTCCGCCCCCGCCACCAGCCTGCAACTCCTAGCCACCGGCTTCACCCTCAGCACCAACTGCCCTCCCACCCTCGCACCGGCAGCCGAGTGCAGCATCGCCCTCCTTGGTCCCGGCCCCGGCACCCTCACCCTGCAATCTTCAACCTCTCCCGCCCAGATCATCACCATTCCCACCCTCACCAACAACCCACTCCCCGTTGTCTTCTCCCCCAAAGAGCTTGACTTCGGCATCCAAACCGCCACCAGCATCCCCGCCACTCGCACCCTTGCCATCTCCAACCTCACCCAGCAACCCCAGACCTTCACCTCCGCCATCGCCACCAACGTCGCTACCCCCTACACCATCGCCGAGCAGTCCAGCGACTGCCCTATCTCCTCCTCCACCGCCAAACTCCTCGCTCCCGGCAGCACCTGCCACATCACCCTCAGCTTTACCTCAGCCGCCGACCCCACCCACGACGGTCCCGTCCAATCCCTCTGGTCCATCGGCTCCCGCCAGGTCTTCCTCACCGCCTTCACCCAAGCCGCCGCCCTCAACCTCTCCGCCACCCAGATCAACTTTGGTACTCAGTTCACCGCAGGCCTCGCCCTCCCCCGCTTTCTCTATCTCTCCAACGACTCCGACGCCGCCATTCCACACACCGCTCTTAGCCTCCCGCCCGGCTCGCCCTTCACCCTCATCGACCGCTGCCCCACCCTCCTCGCCCCCC
Source organism: Acidobacteriota bacterium (assembly GCA_021780315.1). GTDB lineage: Bacteria > Acidobacteriota > Terriglobia > Terriglobales > Acidobacteriaceae > Edaphobacter. The sequence continues at coordinate 24,250 of JAJXYY010000038.1, read as the reverse complement.
ACTCCGTCTGCCAAATCCAGATCAACTACGCCTCCCCCACCAGCCCCTCCGCCGACTCCACCACCCTCACTCTCGATCAGGGCCTCGCCGTCCTCATCACCGGAAAGACCCTGCCCCTGCCCGGCATCACTGGCTCCTCCGTCAACCCCAACCTCACCGTTACCCCCACCAGCATCACCTTCCCCAACGCCGTCCCCGTCACCTCCACCTCCGGCGTCGCCACCCAGACCATCACCATCGCCAACACCGGCCTCTCCGCATTACCCCTCACCCTCGCTCTCACCGGAGACTTCTCCGACACCACCAACTGCCCCGCCATCCTCCCCGGCAACTCCTCCTGCTACGCACTCCTGACCTTCGCTCCTGCCCAGCCCGGCATCCGTCAGGGACTCCTAAACGTCACCGCCGGAGCCACCTCGTCCCCCATCTCCGTAGCCCTCACTGGCATTGGTACCTCCATCCTTGCGCCAAACAACGGAACCCTCAGCCTCGGCAGCACCATCGTCGCCCAACCCATCGTCCAGTGGTACAAGATCACCCAACCCTTCGCCCATCTCACCGCCGCCACCTCCAGCGACTTCACCGCCATCCTCGTTGAGGACCTAGGCTACGGACACGGCCAGCCACCCGACTCCGCATTCCTCCCCACTTTTAGCGGTCCCTGCACAAACTGCTGGCTCGGACTCCAGTTCACCCCCACCACCACCGGCGCCCGCACTGCGCCGCTCAGCCTCTCATCCACCGGCAACTCCTACCTCCTCACCCTCACTGGCACCGGACTCTCCCTCGCCGGGCTCACCCTCACTCCTCTCAGCCCCGACTTCGGCTCCATCCCTGTCAACAGCACCAGCGCCCCTACCCTCTTCACCCTTACCAACCTCACCGCCAACCCTGCTCCCATAGCCCTCGCCGCCCCTACCACCACCGGAGACTTTACGCTCGCCCCCGCTCCCTCCGGCAGCCCCACCTGTGCCGGAACTCTCAGCCCTCAGGCCTCCTGCTTCTTCCAACTCGTCTTCGCCCCCACCGCCACCGGCCCCCGCACCGGAACCCTTACCCTGCCTACCAGCGCCGGTCCCATCTCCACCTCGCTTACCGGCTTCGGCTCCCCCGACCCTGGTCTTAGCCTCAACCCCACCGCTCTCACCTTCAACAACCTCCCCGGCCCCACCGCCACTCTCCAGACCATCACCCTCACCAACACCTCCTCGACCCCGCTCCAGATCGCCACCCCCACCGCCAACACCGCCAACACCGCCAACTTCGTCCCCACCACCAACTGCACCACCCTCGCCCCCAGCGCGACCTGCACCATCTCGGTCCTCTTCACACCTGGCACAGCCAACGCTAACGCCACCCTCCAGATTCCCACCACCTCCAACGGAACCCTCTCCACCTACACCGTATCCCTGTCTGGTAGTTACACCCTCCAGACCGCCTCCCTTGAACTCCTCCCCGCTCAGGCCAGCTTTGGTCCCACTCCCACCGAAAATCTCGGCCTCACCCGCCAGTTCACCATCAACAACCTAACCGCCCGCCAACTCTCCCTCTCCATTACTCTTCCCCGGCAGTACCTTCTCAGCGGACCAGCCTGCGCCGGCCTTGCTCCTAACGCCTCCTGCTCCTTCAACGTCACCTTCGTGCCCCTCACCAACGCCGATGTCACCGGAACCCTCTTCGCCCAGGCCAACTCCCTCGACAACGCCACCACCCTCGACGCACTCGCCTATCTCGACGGCTTCGGTGCCGGAGCCAACCTGCTCGCCGTAACCGGCAACTTCTTCCCCAGTGGCCCTCTCAACTTCGGCCAGGTCACCTCCGGCCAATCCGCCACCCAGACGCTCACCCTTACCAATCGCACCCCCAACTACACCTCCATCACCATCCGCCGACTCACCAGCCAGTGGCCCTTCCTCTCTACCTCAGACTGCACCCAACCCCTCGCCTACAACCAGTCCTGCACTGTCACCCTCACCTACACTCCCCTCAACCAGCTCTCCACCACCACAACAACCCCGCTCCCCACCACCGACGCCGGAACCCTCCTCATCGAAAGCGACGCCCTTACCAGCCCCAATCTCATCCCCCTCACCGGCGACTCCATTCCCGTCCTGGTTGCTTCCCCCAACAACACCGCCCCGCTCCTCTCCTACGCCGCTTCGCAGAACTCCCTCACCTTCTCCGCAACCACCGTCGGCAATGCCAGCGCCCCCCAGACCATCACCCTCAGCAACACCGGTACCACTACCCTCCACCTCGATACACCCATCACCACCCCGGACTTCACCGTCACTTCCACCTGCTCCACCCTAGTTCCCGCCTCCAGTTGCGATCTAACCATCACCTTCACCCCCCAGACTTCGGGTACCCGCATCGCCGCGCTGCAACTCTTCTCCGACGCCAGCTCTTCGCTCGACTTCATCAGCCTTCTCGGCACCGCCAACCCATCCCTGCTCACCATCACCCCCACCTCGCTCGACTTCGGCACTGTCCTCGTCGCCGCCACCGCCCAACTCCCCCTCACCATCGCCAACACATCCTCCGTCCCCATCACCTTCAACGCCATCACCACCACCGGCGACTACGCCGCCACCGGAACCTGCCCATCTCCCAGCAGCACCCTCGCTCCCTCTTCCACCTGCACCCTACAGATAGCCTTTACCCCCACCACCACCGGAACCCGCACCGGCTCAGTCGCCCTCGCCACCTCCGCCTCCACCCTTCCGCTCACCGCATCGCTCACCGGCATCGGCATCCAGTCCCAACTCACCATCACCCCGTCCACACTCAACTTCGGCAGCATCACCATCGGTGCCTCGGCCAACCTCACCCTCACCCTCACCAACACTGGCTCCGCCCCCATCACCAGTCTCGTCCTCAACCTGCCCGCCAGCGACTACAGCCTAACCACTCCCTGCCCCACCACCTCCCTCGCCCCCGGAGCAGCCTGCACCACCCAACTGACCTTTACCCCTACCACCCTCGGCATCCGCACCGCCACCCTCAGCATCTCCAGCTCCGCCACCCCCACCGCCACTCTCATCCCCCTCTCCGGAACCGGCCTCTCCAACGGCTCCTTCACCCTCACCGTAGACGCCGCCACCACCAGCGCCGCCACCGTTATCAGCGGACACGCTGCCACCTATACGCTTACCATCACTCCCCTCCACAACTACAGCGGAACCGTCGTCCTCAACTGCACCCCCATCACCCCGGCCATCTTTGCCACCTGCTCCCTCTTGCCCTCCACCATCACCCTAAACGGATCACCCCAGAACGCTACCGCCACCGTCAACACCATCACCACCGTCAACCTGGCGCAAAGCCGCCCCACCCAACGCACCTCCGCGTGGGGAGAAATCCTTCTCGCTCTGCTCTGCCCAACTCTTTGGTTCGTGCGCAGACACCGCACCCACTCCGCCCTGTGGGTCCTGCTGCTCGCCGCAGCCACTCTGCTCCATTCCACCGCCTGCGGCTCCGGCGGAGACCCCACTCTCCGCTACAGCCCCCCCGGCAACTACCAGTATCAAGTCACCGCCAGCTCCACCAGCGGAATCCAGATATCCCAGACCGTCACCCTCAACCTTACCGTCCAGCCACGCTGATCACCCAGCCAGGCTGCGTACCTTACTGCCCAGCGGAATCTGCACCTGCTCCACAATCTCAATCCCAAAACCCTGCAACGCCGGGACATGTGTCGGCGTATTCGTCAGCAGGCGAATCTTCCGAATCCCAAGATCCGACAGTATCTGACCTCCCAGTCCTACCTGCCGCAACGTCCGCTGTATCCGCTCGTCGCTCTTCTCCTTCTGCCGCTGCTCCCGGTGGAACACCACTCGGTGCATGCCCTCACCGTCACCTCCCACCGTCCGGTCAATCCCAAATCCCTTCGTCCCATTGTGCAGATACACCAGCGCACCCCGACCAGCCTCTGCAATCATCCGCAGCGAGCTCTCCACAACTGCCTTGCAATCGCACAGCGTCGTTCCAAACACATCCCCTGCCAGACAGTGCGTATGTACCCGCACCGGAACCGGATCATCGCCGGTTACATCGCCATACACCAGCGCCACATGCGACTCCGCACCATCCACTTCACTCTCATACGCAATCATGCGAAACTCACCATGCTCCGTCGGCATCAGCGATTCCGCCACCCGGTGAATATACCGCTCATGCTGTAGCCGGTACCGGATCAGGTCCGCCACCGTCACCATCTTCATCCCGTGCTCTTCACAAAACTTCACCAGATCCGGCACCCGCGCCATCGTGCCGTCCTCGTTCATAATCTCGCAGATCACGCCCGCCGTAACCAATCCCGCCATACGCGCCAGATCCACCGAAGCCTCCGTCTGCCCTGCCCGCACCAGCACCCCACCCTTGCGCGCCCGCAGCGGGAACACATGCCCCGGTCTGGCCAGGTCCTGCGCCGTAGAGCGCGGATCGATCGCCACCCGGATCGTATGCGACCGGTCCGCCGCCGAGATCCCTGTCGTCACACCCTCACGCGCCTCGATACTCTCCGTAAACGCCGTCCCGAAACGCGAGGTATTGTCCTGCGTCATCGGCCCCAGCCGCAGATAGTCCGCCCGCTTCTCCGTCAACGTCAGGCAGATCAGCCCCCGGCCAAACTTCGCCATAAAATTGATCGCCTCTGGAGTCACAAACTCCGCTGCCAGCGTCAGATCGCCCTCGTTTTCGCGGTCTTCGTCATCGACCACCACCACCATCCGCCCAGCCTTGATCTCCGCCACTGCATCCAGAACACTTGAAAACATCGATCGACCTCTCGTCTTTCCTGCGTCACAACCACGTCTACTTTTGATCAATACCATCATACGTCCGGCTCAAAAAAGATCCGTACCGCCTCCGCCACTTCAAGACCGCCACCCAGACAAAAACGCCGCCTGTACTCAGGCGGCGCTTCGAACATCAAAAATCATTGAACTTCAGCTATAGCGTCGACTCAATCTCAAAGCCCCAGGCTTCCAGCAGCGCCTCTGGGATGTACTTCGAGTTCTTATTCCGCCGAGCCCACTCCCGCAGACGCGTCGAACGAATGTACTGGTCCGGGGTCAGCTTGTACTCCTTCACAACCTGCTCGAACGATGTCACCGTCGGAGTCACCGGCCCGATCGGCTCCGGCTTGCCCCAATTCGGATTTCCACGACGCTTTGCCATATCTTTTAGTCCCTCTTCACTTCAATCTGCCTACTCCTGCAAGCGCAGCGCAGGCGCAATATACGCAATTCTCATTCTAAGCCGAAAACATGGAAAAAGCAACCATTTCCGGTCACTTTGCGCCACCCCCTCTACCCCCGCACCGACTCAAACCAGCCACTCCCCCCATCCCCTCTTACGCGAAGAACATGCGAAACTGTTCTTGCCGCATGAACCTCGAATCGCTCCTCCACCAGACCTTCGGCTTCCCCGCCTTCCGTGCCAATCAGGAGGCCGTCTGCCGCGCCGCCACTGACGGCCGCGACGTCCTCCTCGTCATGCCCACCGGTGCAGGTAAATCCCTCTGCTACCAACTCCCCGCCATCGCCCGCGGAGGCACCGCCCTCGTCATCAGCCCCCTCATCGCCCTCATGGACGACCAGGCATCCAAGCTCTCCGCCGCCGGACTCCGCGTCGCCCGCATCCACTCCGGCCTCTCCCGCGAAGACGCCCGCCAGGCTTGCCGCGACTACCTCGACGGCTCCCTCCAGTTCCTCTTCATCGCACCCGAACGCATGCGCGTCCCGGGCTTCCCCGAGATGCTTGCCAAAAAGAAGCCAGCTCTCATCGCCATCGACGAGGCCCACTGCATCTCCGCCTGGGGACACGACTTTCGCCCCGACTACCGCACCCTCGGCGACTACCTACCCTCCCTCCGCCCCGCTCCCATCATCGCCCTCACCGCCACCGCCACCCCCACCGTCCAGCAGGACATCGTCAACCAGCTTCAACTCCACCGCCCCGCTCTCTTCATCCACGGCTTCCGTCGCGACAACCTCCACATCGAGGTCGTCGAAATGTCCAAACCCCGTCGCAACGAATTCACCGTCAAACTCCTCAGTAAGCCCGAAAACCGTCCCGCCATCGTCTACGCACCCTCCCGCAAAGCCGCCGAAGAACTCGCTGGCATGCTCGGCTCCAAAGCCGCCGCCTACCACGCCGGCCTCGATACCAGCGTCCGCGAACGCGTCCAGACCTACTTCCAGTCGGGAAAACTCGAAGTCGTCGTCGCCACCATCGCCTTCGGCATGGGCATCGACAAAGCCGATGTCCGTACCGTCGTCCACATCGCCCTGCCCTCCTCCGTCGAGGCCTACTACCAGGAGATCGGTCGAGCCGGACGCGACGGCAAACCCTCCCGCACCGTCCTCCTCCACGCCTACGCCGACCGCAAGATGCACGACTTCTTCCTCGATCGCGACTACCCCCCACCGACCGATCTGGCTCGCGTCGAAGCTCTCCTCACCCGCGAATTTCAGATGCCCGACATCCTCCGCCAGACCCTCCGTATGGATGCCGACGCGTTCGCTAAAGCCGTCGAGAAACTCATCGCTAACGGGGCCGCACTCACGGACATCGCCGGCAACGTCCGCGGCACCGGTGTCACGACCTGGCGCTCCAGCTACGACGCCCAGGTCGCCTTCCGCCGCAGCCAGATCGACCGCATGGTCGCCTACACCGAATCCTCCCAATGCCGTATGGCCGCCCTCGTCAACCACTTCGGCGACACCGCCGACGGCCTCAAACCATGCGGCCATTGCGACTTCTGCAACCCCTCCCACGCCTCCGCCCAGCCCTTCCGCCCACCCACTGCGCAGGAAGATCGACAACTCCGCGCCATCCTCTCCGCCCTCAAAGGCGGCGTCTCTCGCAGCACCGGAAAACTCCACGCCGACCTCGCCCTCGGCATCGACCGCAACCTCTTCACCGCCTACCTCGACGCCCTCACCCGCGCCGGACTCCTCACCCTCACCCCCGACACCTTCACCAACCCCGAAGGCAACCTCATCACCTACAAAAAAGCCTCCCTCACCCACGAGGGCAATCAAACCACCAGCACCTCCAATCTCAACGTTCTGCTCCGTGACTCCACGCTCGCCGCCCCATCCAAATCCCGTTCAACCTCCCGCACCTCCACCTCCTCCATCAGCACCTCGCCCCGTGCCTCCAAAGCCACCCTCAAAGCCGAGCGAGACCAGACCCTCGCCAGCTACACCCCGGCCCAGAAATCCCTCGAAGCCAGCCTCCGCGAGTGGCGCAAAGCCGAAGCCGCCAAGACCGGCAAACCCGCCTTCATCGTCTTCGCCGACTCCATCCTCCACGCCATCGTCCTCGCTCGTCCTACCACTATTCCAGCACTCCTTCAAATCTCCGGCATCGGCCCCGAAAAATCCGATCGCTACGGCGCAGCCATCATCGCCCTCTGCACCTCGCAGCCCGTCCCCGGCGACTACGGTACCCCCATCCCAACTCCCAGAACCTCCACGAAAGCCTCCACCAAACCTGCACCAGCAAAAGCATCCCCCAAATCCCACATCCCGCCGCCTGCGCAACCCCACCGCCAATCCTGGGGTCAAAACTCCTCCCCCACCATCTCCTTGTCATCCACTCCAACCATGAAGCGCCCCACCACCGACCGCGATCCCGCCGCCGTTCTCACCCCCACCCAGCAGCAGCTTGACCACAGCCTCCGCGAATGGCGCAAGTCCGAAGCCGAAAAACTCGGCCTTCCCCAGTTCTTTGTCTTTGGATCCTCCACACTGCGCAGCATCGTGCTCCAACATCCCCGCAACCTCGCGCAACTCCGCACTGTATCCGGCATAGCCCCCGAAAAAATTGAGAAATACGGCGCCGAAATCCTCGCCCTCTGCAACGCCTGACCCCACTGTGCTAACGTCCTCAGCAGACGCCATGCCTACTCCCGACCTCACCGGCCACGCCCCCTCCTCCCTCCAGCAAACCAATCCCACCATCGACGAGCGTGCCAGCCACTGCTTCGGCTGCGGCCCCGCCAACCCCCAGGGGCTCCACCTCACCTTCACCACCGACGCCTCCAACCCCGACGCCATCACCGCCACCTGCCACTTCCAACTCACCCGTCTCTACGAAGGCCCTCCTGGATACATCCACGGCGGCATCATCGCCACCCTCCTCGACGAAGCCATGAGCAAGCTCAACCGTCCACTCAACATCCTCGCCATGACCCGCCACATGGAGATCGACTACCTGCGTCCCGCACCCCTCCACCAACCTCTCGTCCTCATCAGCCGCCACCTCCACCGCCCCACCCAGCACGATGGAACCCCCAGCCGCAAAATCCACCACCAGGCCGAACTCCAACTCCCTGACGGCACCATCCTAGCCCGCGCCAAAGGCCTCTTCATCGTCATCGACGAAGCCCATCTGACCCCCAAACCTTAAGCCTTCTATTCCCTACTCTCTACTCCCTCTTCCCTGCTTTCAAGCCTCTCCCCAATACCCACGGTCTCGCAGAAAATACTCATCGTCCCAGCTGTGCAGCGCCGTCTGCAGAAACATAAGAACCATCCGCAGGTGTCCCAGCTTCTGGAACCGCCGGTTCGTCGTCAACACCTTCCCCCGCACAATCCGGAACCGGCTCGTCGCTACACCCTTGGATAATAAGTAGTCCTCAGCAAACAGAGCACGCTCATTGAACCCGCCCAACTCCCAGAACACCTCCCGGTCGAACAGCATGAACATCCCCGTCGCAAAAGGCTTCACAAAGCTCCCCGCGTATTGCATCAGGTTGTTGCCTGCGTACAGAGCATCATCCAGAAAGCCTCCCTCCCGGCAAGCAATGTTCGTCGTCACCAGGTGCAACTCCCGCCGCCGCATCCGCCACAACGCCCGTCGCAGCAGCGTGGGCTCCGGCAACTCCACATCCGCATCCAGAAACAGCACATACTTGCTCTTCGCCAGCCGTGCCCCGGCATTCCGGCCCACCGAGGGCAAGCCACCGGCAATCACCTCCACCTGTAGCCGGTCGCAATAGCCCAACGCCACCTCCACCGTACCATCCGTCGAGCCGGCATCCGCCACCAGCACACGCGTCTCACCCATCCCCGCATAGTCTTGCAGACACAGTGAGTTCAACAGCTTCGGCAGCATCGCCACCTCATTCTTCGCCGGAATCACAATCGTCAACTCAGCCTGCATCGTCCCTCCAGAACACCGGATCAACCTCAACCCACACGTACGCCAATTCTCAGCATCCGCCTCACGTCTGACAATTCATATAAATCCCCGTTGAATTTTTCGCTAAATCCAATCCCATCGTGCCTCCCTCGCCAACCCTCCGCTCCCTACCATCAAAACTGCTAAACTTAAGTTCTCGCGGACAGACGGTATTCAGCATGGCGTGAAGCCGCAACGCTAAAGGAGATTCGTAATGGCAGACCACACCACCAACGGCAACTTCGCCTCTTCCTCACTCCGTCTCAAAACCGGCCTCGCCGAGATGCTCAAAGGCGGTGTCATCATGGATGTGATGGACGTTGACCAGGCCATCATCGCCGAGCAGGCTGGTGCCGTCGCCGTCATGGCTCTCGAGCGCGTCCCGGCCATGATCCGAGCCCAGGGCGGCGTCGCCCGCATGTCCCACCCAGGCATGATCAAAGCCATCCAGAAAGCCGTCAGCATCCCCGTCATGGCCAAGGCCCGCATCGGCCACTTCGTCGAGGCCCAGATCCTCGAGCAGCTCGACGTCGATTTTATCGACGAGTCCGAAGTCCTCACCCCTGCCGACGAACTCCACCACATCGACAAGCACGCCTTCAAAACCCCCTTCGTCTGCGGTGCCAAAGACCTCGGCGAAGCACTCCGCCGCATCAACGAAGGCGCAGCCCTCATCCGCACCAAGGGCGAACCTGGCACCGGCGACGTTATCCACGCCGTCAAGCACATGCGCCAGATCACCACCGAGATCAAGGCCCTCACCGTCCTCGACGAACAGGAGCTCTACGCCGCAGCCAAAAACCTCCGCGCTCCCTACGAACTAGTCGTCATGGTTGCAAAGTCCGGCAAGCTCCCCGTCCCCAACTTCTCCGCCGGCGGCATCGCCACTCCCGCCGACGCAGCCCTCATGATGCAGCTCGGCGCCCAGACTGTCTTCGTCGGCTCAGGCATCTTCATGAAGGAGGGCAACATCCGCCTCGAAGTCGGACTTGACCCCGCCGGCAACCCCCTCAGCCCCGACGAGCGTGCCGAAGCCGAATCCCGCGCCAAAGCCATCGTCCGCGCTGCCACCCACTTCAACGATCCCGTCATCCTCGCCGAAGCCTCCGAGCAGTGCCTTGGAGCGATGAAGGGACTCGCCGTCGGCATGATCGAAGAAGCCGACATGATGCAAAATCGCGGCTGGTAAATCCCCACTCCAAACCCACTGCGGCCTCCTCCCATCGAGGAGGCCGTTCCTGTCTGGCCAACCCATGGCACCCCGCAATCAGGCCACTGTCTCAGCTCAAACAGTCCCGCACCGGCACCCGCAAATACTCAACCGTCACAACACCTTCCAGCATCCTACTTCTCTATAATCAGCACACGGCCCCCATCATCGTCACAGCACCTTGCAACAATCACAGGCAATCCGTTCCGGCACAGTAGGGGGACACATCATGACCGACACCAAAACCACTACCCACCACAAATCCCATCCGCTCACCATCGGGGTCCTCGCCCTTCAAGGTGCCTACGAAGCACACGCTCAGACCCTCCAATCCCTCGGTGCCATCGCCCGTCTCATCCGCACCCCCGACCAACTCACCGGACTTGACGGCCTCATCATGCCCGGCGGCGAATCCACCACCATGCTCAAGTTCCTCGAGCACAACAACTTCTTCGAAATCCTGAGCACCTTCGTCAAAACAACCCCCACCTTCGGCACCTGCGCCGGAGCCATCCTGCTCGCCACCTGCGTCGAGCATCCCGCCCAGAAATCCCTCGCCGCACTCGACATCACCGTGGAGCGCAACGCCTACGGCCGCCAGAACGACTCCACCATCCTCAAAGCCCCCACCAAACTCCCCGGTGGCCCGCTCGAAATGATCTTTATCCGCGCCCCACGCATCACCCATACCGGCCCCACGGTTGAAGTCATCGCCACCCGCGAAGGCTTCCCCACTCTCGTCCGCTCCGGGCACCTGCTCGCCGCTACCTTCCATCCCGAACTCAGCGACGACCACCGCGTCCACCAGCTCTTTCTCGACCTCATCCACCAGAAGCAGGCGCAGCCTTCGCAAAGCTCGTAACCACCACCCCTTCCGTCTCGAAGTGCGTCACCCGGTGGTCCGTGCTATGCCCCATGAAGATCGCCTTCTTCAACAACCGCAACAGCGGCTGCGAGCTCTCTTCAAACCAGCGATCCGCCGCTTGGTCCCAGTCCACGATCAGGTTGTAGCTCACATCGCATTTCGGACATCCCAACTGCATCTCCAGCGTCTTTGGAAACGAACCGCTCGGCAGCTTCCCCACCGGCTCCGTCCCCGATTGAATCGCCGCAATCTTCAAACCCATAACCCATCCACTCCCTGAACTCCCAGCCTAGCACCACCAACGAGTATCCTAACGATGTGGCACTCCACTTCATCGCCGAGCCGTGGCATCTCCCCGCCAACGCCAGCATCCACGGTCTCGCGCTCGACCATCACCTCCTGCTCAATCTCTGGATCGTCGCCGCTCTCTTCGCCCTAAGCCATCTCATCCTGCTCCTTGGTCTGGTCCTCCGCCGCACCTCCGCCCCCCGCAATACCTGGCGCGTCGAGTATCTTCCCCTCGCCGCCATCACCTTCCTCTTCATTGCCCTCGCTGCCCAGGCCGAACGCCTCTGGGCCGACGCCCGTTACACCGGTGCCGATCCTGGCGCGCTCCAGGTCGAAGTCACCGCCATGCAATTCGCCTGGTACTTCCGCTATCCCGGCACCGACGCCACCTTCGCCATCACTCGCCCCCAACTGGCCGACCCTGCCACCGGTAACCCCGTCGGAATCGATCCCTCCGACCCCCACGCCGCCGACGACTTCGTCACCACCGAACTCGTCCTCCCCGCCCACCGCGAAGTCGACCTCACCCTCCACGCCCAGGACGTCCTCCACGGCTTCTCCATCCCCCAGATGCGCCTCCAGCAGACCATCCTCCCCGGCCAGCCCATCCACGTCCACTTCACCCCCACCACCCCCGGCACCTACGCCATCCTATGCACCCAACTCTGCGGCACCGGACACTTCCGCATGAACGCCAACCTCCGCGTCCTCTCTCCCGCCGACTTCTACGCCTGGCTCGCCGCAATGCAATCCGCGCAGAAAGCAGCCCAGTCATGACGCCAACCCCGCGCCACCAAAGCTCCACAACCAGCCCTCTACCCCCTAACCCCTACACCCTCCCCCCGCTCTTCACCACCGATCACCACACCATCGGCCGCCTCTACCTGCTCCTCGCCCTGTTCTCCGTCATCATCGGAACCACCCTCTCGCTCCACATGCGCCTCCACCTCATCTGGCCCGGCCTCAACATCGAGCGCATCCTCCCCGGCAGCTACCTCGCCATCATGACCGTCCACGGGACGATCATGCTCTTCTTCGTCCTGACCACCGCCCCCCAGTCCGGCTTTGGAAATCTCATCCTCCCCGCGCAGATCGGCAGCCGCCGCATGGCCCTGCCTCTGGTCAACGCCTTCAGCTTCTGGCTCACCGCCCTCTCCCTGCTGGTCCTTTGCTCCTCCGCCTTTACTGAAGCTGGCTCCCCCCTCTCCGGATGGACCGCCTACCCGCCTCTCTCCGCCGTTGCCAGCGCCGGTCCCGGCCAGGGGCTCGGCATGGACCTATGGCTCGCCAGCATCGCCCTCTTCGCCATCGCCTCCACCATGTCCTCCATCAACACCCTCGTCACCATCATCCGCCTCCGCTGTGAAGGCATGACCTGGGACCGCCTGCCCCTCACCGTCTGGGGATGGTTCACCGCCGCACTCCTCAGCATCCTCGCCTTCTCCGTCCTGCTCGCCGCGCTCCTTCTGCTCTTCTGCGACCGCCACGCCGGTACCAGCTTCTTTCTCCCCGCCAACGACCTGGTCAACGGAACCCTCCATACCTCCGGCAGCGGCTCCCCGCTCCTCTGGCTCCACCTCTTCTGGTTCTTCGGACACCCCGAGGTCTACATCGCCATCCTCCCCGGCATGGGACTCACCTCCATGCTCCTCGCCAACTTCGCCCGCCGCCGCGTCTTCGCCTATCGCACCATGATCGTCACCACCCTCCTCATCGGCTTTCTAGGTATCCTCGTCTGGGGACACCACATGTTCATCTCCGGACTCAGCCCCTACGCCATCTCGGCCTTCAGCGTCTCCACCATCGCCATTGGCATCCCCGCCACCGCCAAAGTCCTCAGTTGGCTCGCCACCATCTGGCGCAGCCGCCCCCAGTACACCACCGCCATGCTCTTCTCCCTCGGCTTCGTCTCCCTCTTCATCACCGGAGGCCTCACCGGACCCATCCTCGCCCAGCCCATCCTCGATCAGTATCTCCACAACACCTTCTTCGTAGTCGCTCACTTCCACCTCATCATGGCCATGGCCGGAGTCTTCGCTCTCTTCGCCGCCACCTACTACTGGTTCCCCCAGATCACCCGCTCCGCCACCTGCCCCGGCCGCCTCATGTCCGAAACCCTCGGCCGCTGGCACTTCGCCACCACCCTCCTCGGTGCCTACGCCACCTTCCTCCCCATGCACCTCACCGGACTAGCCGGAGAACCCCGCCACTACGCCCAGCTCTCCGGTGTCCCCAACGCCGCCGGCCATCTCCTCGCCGACCTCCTCCCCCTCAACCGCTTCATCACTGCCGCTGCCATCTTCCTTGCCTCAGCCCAACTCCTCTTCCTCGTCAATCTCGTCCGCAGCCTCCGCCACGGCCAACTCGCCCCGACCAACCCCTGGCAAGCCACCACCATGGAGTGGCGCCCAGCTCTGAAAAACATCTCGCCAATCCACGAAACCAATTCTCGCGCCGATGTGTCTGATCTAAAGATTGTCGTCTATCGTTCCCCCTGCGAATATCACTCCAGTCTTCACCCCAGCAGCTTCACCCCCCAGTGGGAGCCCGAGATTACTCTGAATACGACCGACGATGACCCGGAGTAAGCTGTACTCAAACCTGTGCGCCAGAAGGTCAGCCCATGCCAGCCACCATCACCCCCATCGATACCGACCGAGACCGAAAACGCCGCGTAGACGACCATGACAACGGCTCGGGCAGACGTCCGCCCAACGACAATCGTGACAAACGAACCGGAGGTGGTGGCGACGGCGACAACTGGAACGAGCGCCCCCACGGCAGCCGCGGCCCCCGCGAACGACTCGGCAGCTACCGCCTCGCACTCTTCTTCGCCATCGCCGGCGACCTCATGTTCTTCGTTGCCCTCGTCAGCGTCTTCTTCGTCGCCCGTACCACTGGTCACTTCGATGCCTACAACCGCTACATCAACGAGTGGCTCCCCACCGCCATCCCCCCAATCCTCTGGCTCAACACCGCCGTCCTCCTGCTCAGCTCCGTCACCATCGAACTCGCACGCCGCAGCATGTTCCATGAGCAGCACGTCATGGAAGAGTGGTTCGGCCTCGGCAAACCTACCTCCCGCCGCGCCGCCCCCTGGCTCATCGCCTCTATCCTCCTGGGCTCCCTCTTCCTCGCCGGACAAACCATCGCCTGGAAGCAACTCGCCTCCCAGCACGTCTTCTTCGCCTCCAGCCAGAGCAGCCACTTCTTCTACCTCATCACCTACACCCACGCCATCCACCTCTTCCTCGGCATCGGCGCCCTGCTCACCGCACTCTTCGGCCTCTACACCTCCCGCCAGATAGAAACCCGCCAGATCCTCGTCGACTGCACCGCCTGGTACTGGCACTCCATGGGACTCTTCTGGATCTTCCTCTTCACCCTCCTGGCCTTCTTTCAATGACCCCCAACCACCTTCCCAAACGGCCACGCCAGCGCACCCGGCAAACTCTGGCCACAACCATCCTCTTTGCCGCAACCCTCCTCATCCCCCACCCCGCCCACGCTCAGGGCTGCACCCAGTGCCGCGACAACGCCGCCGCCACTCCACCCGCCACCCAGCGAGCCTACCGTCACGCCATCATCCTGTTGCTGGTCACCGGTGGCAGCCTCTTCGCCGCCACCGTAACCATCCTCAAACGCAACTCCTGAAACCACCCGCTACTGCTGGCTAATAGTTTGTCATCCCTTGCGCAGCGCAGGACCTGCTGTAGCACTGGCACTTGCATTAGTTCTAGCTCTTGCCTCTGCTTGTTTTTTAGTTGTCATCCTTCGCGAAGCGGAGGATCTGCTGTTGCACTTTGCCCCGGGCCCAGCCCGACCTCAATACCGCTTGAACGGCAAAAACTTACCCGACATCCCAATCTTCACGCGATCACCCTTCGGGTCAGGCTCACGCTCAATCGACATATTGAAATCGATCGCACTCATAATCCCATCCCCAAACTCCTCCTCGATCAGCGCCTTCCACGTCGTCCCATAGTTCTGGATCAGCTCGTAGAACCGGTAAATCAGCGGGTCCGTCGGCGGCATCAACACCGTACTCCCCCGCTCCGGCGACACCGTCAGCCAAGCCGCCTCCTCCGGGCTCAACCCGAAGATCTTTGCCGCCTTCTCAGCCTCCGCTGCCGTCAATGTCATCTGCCCCAGCAACGCCGCCGTGTACAAAATCGGAGAACTGCTCCCCAACTCCGCAGCCACACCCTTCCACGTCAAACCCTGCTCCACCTTCACGCTCAAAATCTTCGCTGAAACCTCTTCCCGACTCGTCATTCCATCCTCCTTGAAAAATTGCCATCCACGATCCAGCCTAATACCTGCTTCCTAATAAGGCACACCCTTCGCCCGCTCCACGGCCATCGCCCGCATGTACCATTCAAACTCATCGAAAAACTTCCCTGCCCGTTCCAGCGCCGGAACCAAAGCCACCCCATCCTCCGTCAACGCACTTCCAATCTTCGGAATCGCCTGCAGCGAAGGTATCGACGGCATCCCCACCTCGCACAGCATCGCTCGCAACTGCATCGCCGCCCTCACCCCGCCATACGCCCCCGCCGAATAGCACACAATCGCCGAAGGCCGAAACCCATACTCCTCCAGAAAATAATCAATCAGATTCGTCAGTCCCGGCGGAACGCTGTGGTTGTACTCCGCGCTCACAATGCAATACCCATCCACGCGCGCATACAACTCCGCCAGCGGCCGCAGCTTCTCCCGCAACTCCGCATACTCCGGATCTGCACTCCCCTTGATCTCTTTCCACATCTTGTCCAGCAGCGGCAACTGCAACACCGCCGCATCCACCAGCACCACCTCATGCCCACGCTTCCGCAACTCCGCCGACACCCACTTCGCCGCCCGCTCGCCCATCCGCTCCGACCGCACCGACCCCAACAAAACCGCAATCACCATAAGCTGCCTCCGTCCCTATCCGATGCCAGAACGCCACCGCCGTAACAGCCTCCCAAACAAAAAAAACAGGTGACACGAGTCATCTCGCATCACCTGTCTCTGTCCTCCGGCCCTCTCAGCTACCGCTTCTTCTTCGCCGGAGCCGCAACCTTCTTCACCGGCTTGCCCTTCGTCACTGCTGGCTTCGCAACCACCTTCTTCGCAACAGGCTTCGGAGCAGCCTTCTTCGCAACTACCTTCGCCGCGGGCTTTTTCGCCACCGGCTTCGAAACTGGCTTCTTCGCAATCACCTTGGCTGGTACTGCCTTCTTCGCCACTGGCTTTGCAACAGCTTTCTTCGTCACCATCTTCTTCGCGGGCAAGGCCTTACTTGCCACCACCTTCACCGGTACCGCTTTCTTCGCCGTCGCTTTTGCAGGTGCTGCCTTCTTCACTGCCACTTTTGCAGGTGCTGCTTTCTTTGCAACCACCTTCACCGCAGCTTTCTTCAACACAGCCTTCACCACTGCCTTCACAACAGCGACTGGCTTCTTTGCTTCGACCTTCGCAGCCGCAGCCTTCACCGGAGCAGACGCCTTCGTCAAAACCTTCGTCGGCTTCACCACAGCAGCAGCTTCAATCGGGGCCGTATCCACTCCGCCCTCCGTTGCCACAGCCGCCAACTCGACTTCCGCCTCGCCCGCTGCCGCTTTCTTGCGGCTCTTCGCAGGCTTGGCTTCCTTCTTCGCCGCCCGTGGCCGACGCAGATGCACCGGAGGCGGTGGCGCTGGCGGCGAGTAAGGCTCCAGAAACGCCTTCATCTCTTCCACCATCTCCAGCTTCCCATCCATCAACTCGAAAAACAGCTTATCCAGCAATTCTTCATACTGCGGAACTCCAGGAACGATCCGCATCTCCTGCATCAGCGCATACGGCAGCTTCTGCTTCGCCTGCGGCCACTCTGCACAGAAGCTCTTGAATTTCGCCTGAAGTGCCGCACTCTTCGTCGTATGCGCCGCCCACAGAACCGCCTCCGGCTTGGCCGAACGTATCAGCTTCCACGCCTGCGAGGGCAACGTCGCCGTCTTCGCAGAAAGCTGCGCAGCAAACTCCTTCGCCTCGCTCTCCAAAGACTCGATCTCTGCCACAAATCCCTGCCGCGGAAAGCTCGCCTTCAGCGCCGCAATCTCCTTCGGAGCCATCTTCGCCGTCAGAAGTGGAAAGTTAGCCGCCGCCGCCTCTGGATTGATCCCCTGCATCTGCAACTGCGTCTGCGTCTCCCGCAACCGCTCCAACTCCGCCACATTAGCCTTCGCGGAGGTCAACGCCGGAAACAGGTGCTTCATCCACCCTTCGCTCTCCAGCCGCTTCAGCACCCGCAGCGGATCCTCCTCATGGAAGATCTCTTCCGTCTCGTACCCGCGATGAAACTCGCTCATCACCGCAATATATTCTTCCTGCTTGCCCGTCTCGTACCGCGCCAGCGTCTTCTCTTCCATCTGCCAGCCCAACCGCGCCATAAACCGCGCCGCGCGAATCATTCGCACCGGGTCTTCAATAAACCCATAGTTGCTCACCAGCCGCAACTCCCGGTTCTCAATGTCCGCCACGCCATTCAGTGGATCCATCAACAACCCGTACGATCCTTCGTTCAACGACAAGGCCATCGCATTCGCCGTAAAGTCCCGCCGGCGTAGGTCTTCCAGAAGATTCGCCGGCTTCACCACTGGCTTGCCTGGCTTCGGGAACGTCACCGAGAGCGTGCTGCCCACCTCGATCCGTACTCCGCCGGCAAATCGCACAAACAGAGCCTGACCCGCTTCCCACTCGCCAGAGATCTTGCCACCGGCTTTCTCTATATCCTTCTTCAACTTAAGCGCGTTACCCTGAACCACCACGTCCAGGTCGCGCACCGGCGACCCACTCGTCAGGTCGCGCACGGCCCCGCCCACCAGAAATACGGTAAGCCCTTTGGCGCGTGCCACTTCGCGAACTGCCACCAAGGCAGCCTGTTGCGCAGGGGATAGACGGTTTTCCAGCAAATAAATGTAGTCGGCCATATCTTCGCGTACACTCCGTGCCGGCAATTGCCGGCCAGCGCCACTCGCCCTAATCCTCGCCGTAACCTCGCCATAACCGCAGACGAATCAAGTATTTAGAAAGATCGAACGGCCCAACACAAAGCTCGAATGTAACACAGGAGTGGCAAATTCGCTACCCTTTCTGCACCTTTTTCGCTGCTTTTCTCCCCAGCGTGCGACAATCCGCCTCAGTCATGCCGCCATCTTCCAAGTCCGCCTCCCCCAAAAAAGTCATCCTCAGGCGCTCTCGCGGCGAGATCCTCTCCGGCTATCTACCCCTAGCCGGCTTCGTCCAAAACCACGCCATCGACCTCCTCGACCTCTCCGGCAGAGTCCTCTCCCTCCCCCTCCACGACATCAAGCTCATCAGCTACGTCCGCGACTTCAACCTCAACGACACCACCAATCCTGAGCGCCTCACCCGCCGCACCTTCCTCGCCCGCCCCCGCACCGAAGGCCTCTGGTTCCGCCTCACCTTCACCTCGGGCGAACTCCTCGAAGGCCTAGCCCCCACCGACGCCAGCCTCCTCGACGACCTCGTTCTCGATTACGGTCTCTCCTTCGCCCCACCTGACATCCGCTCCAATACCCAGCGCATCTTCGTCCCCCGCACCTCCATCGCCGACCTCCAACTCATTGCCGTCATCACCTCCCCCTCCAAAAAGAAACCCGCCACCCCCACTCCCGAGTCCACCCTCCAGCAAGACCTCTTCAACGCCCAACTCCCCCCCAACACCCGCCCCAACTAAAACCACGCATCCATCCCAAACTCTGGGTGCCCCATGTCTCGCCTCTGAGACATGGGAATGTAGAAATCTCCGGTACGCCACCTTCACCACGCACAACCCAAACTCTGGGTGCCCCATGTCTCGCCTCTGAGACATGGGAATGTAAAAATCCCGGGCGCGCCATCTTCACCACAGTCACAACTCTGAGTTCGCCTCTGAGACATGGGATCTCCCCCCAAGCCAACTCCTCCTGCCGCACCAACACCTTCACGTCTTCGCTACAATCGCTTCCATGACCCTCGCCGAACTCGCCGCCCATCTCGATGCCACCCTCCATGGAGACCCTGACACCCTCATCACCGGTGTAGCCAGCATCGAGACCGCCATCCCCGGACAGGTCACCTTCGTCGCCAATCCCAAGTACGCAGCCCTCGCCCGTACCACCCATGCCTCCGCCGTCCTCGTCGAACCCGACTTCCCCCAGATCGACACCGCCACCCTCCGCCTCAAAAATCCCTACCTGGCATTCGCCCGTTGCATCGAACTCTTCTACCAGCCGCCCGTTTACGCGCCCGGCATCCATCCCTCCGCCGTCATCGCACCCACCGCCACCATTGGAGCCAACGCCCACATCGGCCCCTGCGCCGTCATCTCCGACCACGTCACCATCGGCGACCACGCCGTCATCCTTCCCCACGTTGTCCTCTACCCCCACGTTACCGTCGGAGACCACTTCTTCGCCCACGCCCACGCCGTCGTCCGCGAGTTCTGCCGCATCGGCAACCACGTCATCCTGCAGAACGGTGTCATCATCGGTGCCGACGGCTTCGGCTTCGCCCGCCAGCACGATGGCTCCTGGTACAAAATCCTCCAGTCCGGCCCCGTCGTCATCGAAGACCACGTCGAAGTCCAGGCCAACTCCTGCATCGACCGCGCCACTATCGGCCAAACCCGCATCCAGTCCGGCGCCAAAATCGACAACCTCGTCCAGGTAGGCCACGGCTCCGATATTGGTCCCAATAGCCTTATCTGCTCCCAGGTCGGCCTCGCCGGCTCCACCACCCTCGGCAAAGGCGTCATCCTCGCCGGACAGGTCGGCGTCGTCGGTCACCTCACCATCGGAGACGGAGTCGTCGTCACCGCCCAGAGCGGAATCCCAGGAGACGTCCCCCCGGGAAAAGTAGTCAGCGGCTCGCCCGCCTTCGACAATCGCCAGTGGCTGCGATCCACAGCACTCTTCCATAAGCTGCCAGACTTGGTTCGTGATCTCAAACGCACCCAGAAGTAACTAGCCAAAGGTAACCTGACTATCTTAAACTGCATCCTAGCCAACAAACGGTAGCTAGGAGGCAAAGACGCATGACCTTACCGACCACGTCCCCGGCAGAGCGCAGCGTTCCGCCCGTGCGGGTCCTTCTTCTGGATGATGAACCGCTCAATCTCCTCCTCCGCACCGCCATTCTCCATCAGCATGGCTATCACTGCATCCCCACCGCCACCATCGACGAAGCCACCGAGCGCTTCAACGAGATCGACATAGCGGTCCTCGACTATCACCTCGGCGCCGGGGAATTCGGCACAGAAGCAGCCCTGCTGCTCCGCCGCCAGCGCCCTCACGTCCCCATCATCATCCTCTCCGCCACCATGGAGCATTACTTCGGAGGCGTCGAAGACCTACACTTGCTCAAAGGTTACAGCTCCGTCGAAGACCTCCTCGTGGCCCTCAACTCCCTCGGCGCACGCCGCCGTGGACAATCAGCCGTGGTTGACTCCCGCGACTTCTTCTACGCCCGCCTCAGCCTCTCCATCGGTACCGATGTCCTCGTACAGATCTTCGACCAGTACGGTACATGGCAGTTCTGCAACGAAGCCGCAGCAGAACTCCTCCTCCGGCCCCGCGACTGGTTTCCCGGGCATAACCCCTTCGACGAGATGCCTACCATCCTCCGCGACTGGCGCGAGGTTATCCACACCGTCGCCGTCACCCGCGAAACCTTCATTGACCGCACCTCCCGCGGCATCCTCCAGAACCACATCAATGGGGAGACACCCCAGCCATGGTCAGTCCTTGCCTTCCCCATAACCCTCCACGACGGCCGCAGCGGTGTCGTCCTCACCGCCCGCATCCTCCCGCCACAGAAGATCCCCTCGCCTTTTATCCCCTTCTAGCTCCGCAACTCCTCCGCACCCGCACTCCAGGCATTCCCTGATACCCTGACCATATGCGTCTCTCCGGCATCCATGCCCTGCTCGTCGCCTCCATCGCACTCTCCGGCTGCCGCTCTGCCCACGTCGAAGCCACTGTAAGTAACCACACCGCCCAACCCATCTCCCTTGTCGAAGTCGACTACCCCAGCGCCAGCTTCGGTACCCAAAACCTCGCCCCAGGAGCCGACTTCCACTACCGCTTCAAGGTCCTCGGAGCAGGAACCATGAAGCTCAGCTACACCGATACCGCCCGCAAAGAGCAGACCGCCACCGGCCCCTACCTCAAAGAAGACGCCAACGGCCCCATGGTCATCGAGATCACGCCCGCCGGTGTCCACTGGCAAACCGTACTTGGCTCCGCCCCGCCCCAATAAAACTCCCCGCCCTATTTCCATCCCATTTCAAGCAACTCTCGCCCCACTGCAGCACCAAGCATCTCTGCGATAAGCTGATCCATATGTCCCGCGGTTTCTTTCTCACCTTCGAAGGTCTCGATGGCTCTGGCAAAACCACCCAGCTCCGCCGTCTCGCCACCGCGCTGGAAGTTCAGGGCAACTCCATCGTCACCCTCCGCCAGCCCGGCGGAACCCCCCTCGGCGACCGCATCCGCTCCATCCTCCTCGACTCCAAATCCGAGGCCACCCTCGGACCCATCGCTCCCGCCGCTGAACTCGCCCTCATGTTCGCCGATCGCGCCCAGGCCATCGCCCAGATCATCCAGCCTGCCCTCACCGCCGGCAAAATCGTCCTCTGCGACCGCTATACCGACTCCTCCGAGGCCTACCAGGGCGGTGGTCGCCAACTCGGCTCCTCCCGCATCCTCGCCATGCACGCCGCCGCCTGCGATAACCTCCAGCCCGACCTCACCCTCCTCCTGCTACCCTCCCTCGAGGCCTCGCTCCGCCGCGCCAGGCACCGCAACCACCGCCACACCAATGCCCACGGCACCGACGAAAACCGCTTCGAGCGCGAGTCCGACGAGTTCTACCGCCGCATCTACACCGCCTACGAGGCCATCGCCGCCCGCGAACCCCACCGCGTCGTCGTCCTCCGCGACGACGCATCCATCGAACACATCCACCAGCAGATCCTCCACATCGTCGCCACCCGCCTTCCCCAGGCCATCGCCACCCCATGACCACCACTCCGCCAGTCCTCCAACCCACCCCTCTCCCCCTCCCCGGCCTCAAGCACAGCCTCCCCTTCTACGCCTTCAAGCCCTGGGTCAAACTCGGCTCGCCCATCCTCCTCTTCGAGTACCTCCTCAAAACCTTCGGCAACATCGCTCACTACCGCTTCCTCGGAACCCCCATCGTCTTCATCAACGATCCCGAATACATCCGCGAAGTCCTCGTCAACCAGTCCTCTGCCTTCGTTAAGGAGCGCACCGTCCGCCGCATGAAGGTCCTCCTCGGCGAGGGCCTCATCACCTCCGACGACCCCATCCACATCCGCCAGCGTCGCATCGCCGCGCCCGCCTTCCATCGCCAGCGCATCGCCGCCTACGGAGACCAGATCGTCGCCATCGCCGCCGCCCAGCGCGAGCAATGGCAGCCCAACCACACCATCGACATCGCCGCCGCCAGCATGTCTCTCTCCCTCGAAATCGTCGCCCGTACCCTCTTCGACACCGAAGTCACCGCCGACATCCGCTCCATCAACGATGAAGTCAACACCATCATGGACCTCTACAACTTCATCGTCGCCTTCCCTCGCATCGAGTCCTTCATGCACCTCCCCATCCCCGGCATCATCAAGTTCCGCCGCTCCAAGGCCCGCCTGGACGCCGTCGTCGACCGCCTCATCCGCGAGCACCGCCAGGCCGCAGCCAACGGTGAACCCGACAAGGGCGATCTCCTCTCCATGCTCCTCGCCTCCACCGACGATCAGGCTGACGCCTCCGGACAACTCACCGGCATGACCGACGCCCAGGCTCGCGACGAAGTCCTCACCATCTTCCTCGCCGGCTACGAAACCGTCGCCAACGGACTCGCCTGGACCTGGTACCTCCTCAGCCAGAACCCTGATGTCGAAGCTAAGCTCCACGCCGAACTAGACGCCGTGCTAGGCACAGGCAGCAATCTCCGCCTGCCCACCCTCGCCGACTACCCCAACCTCCGCTACACCGAGCAGGTCTTCGCCGAAGCCATGCGCCTCTACCCACCCGCCTGGGCCATGGGACGCATGTCCACCCGCCCTGTACAACTCGGCCCTTACACCATCCCCACCGGCGCACACGTCTTCTTCAGCCAATACATTATGGGCCGCGACCCCCAGTACTTCCCCGACCCACTCCGCTTCGATCCCGACCGCTTCTCCCCGGAAAACAAGGCCCGCCGCCCCAAATTCACATACTTCCCCTTCGGCGGCGGCAACCGCCAGTGCATCGGCGAGTCCTTCGCCTGGATGGAAGGCGTCTTCTCCATCGCCACCATCGCCCAGCGCTGGCGCCTCGCCTACGCCGGAACCACCCCACCCGAAGTTCAGGCCAAAATCACCCTCCGCCCCAAAGACCCACTCATGATGAAACTCATCCCCCGCTAACCCGATCTATTCCCCTGCCCTTGCCGTTGCCGTTTTTAGTTGTCATCCTTCGCGCAGCGGAACACCTGCTTTTGCCCTTGCCTTTGCCCTTGCCTTTCATCCCCCCCTGCACTAGGTGTGGTGGCTCAACAGGTTATTCCGATCGATGCCAGAGCGGCTGATGGGCGGATGTTGGTTGAGACTAGCATGGGGTCGATGCCAGTTGTAGGTATTGAGCCAGGCGTGAAGCTGCTGGCTG
>JAJXYY010000034.1 GCA_021780315.1 Acidobacteriota bacterium | reverse complement strand
GTTCCTGCTGGAGCTTGTCGAGCAGCCGGGCCCGAAGCACCCGCATGGCCGCGTCCTTGTTTTTGTGCTGGGATTTTTCGTCCTGGCAGGTCACCACCAGGCCGGTGGGCAGATGGGTGATGCGCACCGCCGAGTCGGTGGTGTTGACGCTCTGGCCGCCCGGCCCCGAGGAGCGGAAGATGTCGATGCGCAGATCCTGGGGCTGGATCTGCAACTCCACCTCCTCTGCCTCCGGCATCACCGCCACCGTGACCGCCGAGGTGTGGATGCGGCCCTGGGCCTCGGTCTCCGGCACCCGCTGCACCCGGTGTGCCCCGGACTCGTACTTAAGCTTGCTGAACACCTTGTCGCCCTTGATCAGGGCGATGATCTCCTTGAAGCCGCCGATGCCGATGGCGTTGCTGCTCAACACCTCGATCCTCCAGCCCTGTGACTCGGCGTAACGGCTGTACATCCTAAAGAGGTCGGCCACGAAGAGGGCCGCCTCGTCTCCGCCGGTGCCGGCCCTGATCTCCAGCAGGATATTTTTCTGGTCGTTGGGATCGGCGGGCAGGAGCAGGATCTTCATCTCCCGCTCCAACTCCGTCTGTCTGGCCAGCAGGTCGGCGACATCCGACTTGATCATGGCCAGCATCTCGTCGTCCGTTTCCGCGAGGAGAAGTTGTTGATTTTCGAGCAGTTGTTCCTTGGTGCGAGTGAATTCCTCGTACAGTTCGTCCATCTTGAGCACCTGGGCGTGCTCCTTGGCTAGGCGCCTAAACTCGGACTGGTTGGCGAGTACCCCCGGGTCGGCGAGTCTGGCCTCTAGTTCTAGCCGCTTTTCGTGTAGGTGGGCGAATTTTGCAAACATGAGCGACGCTCAAAAAAAAAGCATCACCAATCCAGCGACTGATGATGCTTGACGGATGATCCGGGAGGAGGGGATTACTGCGCCGCCGACTTCTGGTAGTGCTTCTCGTACTTCTTCATGAACTTGTCGACCCGGCCAGCGGTATCGACCAGCTTTTGCTTGCCGGTGAAGAAGGGGTGGCAGTTGGAGCAGATCTCGACTCGCATCTCGGGGTTGACCGAGCCCAGATCGACGGTGTTGCCACAGGCGCAGGTGGCGGTAATCTTGTGGTATTCCGGATGGATATCGTTCTTCATCGTTATCTTCCTCAACATGAATGTTAGCTTACTTCTTCGGCCCCAGCCGGGGCCGGTGGACTGCAGCCTGAAACAAACAGCATTATTTACCCCATCAGGCCCGATTTTTCAAGTGTTCATTGTCTGGAAAAATTCGGCGTTGTTTTTGGTGCCCTTCATTTTGTCCATCAGGAACTCCATGGCGTCCGCCGGATTCATGGAGGAGAGCAGCTTGCGCAGGATCCAGGCCCGGTTCAACTCGCTGGGGGAGAGCAGCAGGTCTTCCTTTCTGGTGCCGGAACGGTTCATGTCGATGGCGGGATAGATGCGGCGCTCCGACATCTTGCGGTCCAGGACGATCTCCATGTTGCCGGTGCCCTTGAACTCCTCGAAGATCACCTCGTCCATCCGGCTGCCGGTCTCGACCAGGGCAGTGGCGATGATCGTCAGGCTGCCGCCCTCCTCGATGTTGCGGGCGGCGCCGAAGAAGCGCTTGGGCCGGTGCAGGGCGTTGGAATCGACCCCGCCGGAGAGGATCTTGCCGCTCGACGGTACCACGATGTTGTAGGCCCGGGCCAGACGGGTGATGCTGTCGAGCAGGATGACCACGTCCTTCTTGGCCTCGACCAGGCGCTTGGCCTTGGCGATCACCATCTCCGCCACCTGGATGTGGCGCTGGGGCGGCTCGTCGAAGGTGGAGCTGACCACCTCGGCATCGACGCTGCGGGCCATGTCGGTGACCTCCTCGGGCCGCTCGTCGATCAGCAGGACGATCAGGGTGATTTCCTTGTGATTCTTGATGATGCTGTTGGCGACCTTTTTGAGCAGCACCGTCTTGCCGGTGCGGGGCGGCGCCACCACCAGGCCGCGCTGGCCCTTGCCGATGGGCGACATGATGTTCATCACCCGCATCGAGAAGTTGTCCGGCTGATCCTCGAGGTTGATCCGTTCGCTGGGATGCAGGGGGGTGAGGTTGGAAAACAGGGTCTTGTCGCGGTTTTTTTCCGGGGCCTCGAAGTTGACCGAATCGACCTTGAGCAGGGCGAAGTAGCGTTCGCCCTCCTTGGGGGAGCGGATGGGGCCGGCGATGGTGTCGCCGGTGCGCAGGTTGAGCCGCCGGATCTGGGAGGGCGAGACGTAGATGTCGTCCGGGCCGGGCAGGTAGTTGTAGTCCGGGGCCCGCAGGAAGCCGAAGCCGTCGGGCAGGATCTCGAGCACGCCGTTGCCGCGGTTGGCCTCGGCCTTTTCCTCCTGGGCCGCGATCGCCTTTAGGATCTCAAAGATCAACTCCTGCTTGCGCAGACCGCTGTAGTCCTCGACCTTGTAAGTCTTGGCGAGTTTGGTTAGTTCGTCGATCTTCTTAAGTTTTAATTCGGCTAGATCCATGCGGGAGGGTCTCCTTCCTTAAAGTGGTGTGCCCCGAGGCGTCCAAGGCGCGGGTCTGGCCGGGGACGAAAAATAGGGATGGACGCAATATGTGAAAAAATTATTATTAATTACGAGGAATTGTCTGTTGCGGGGTGATGTGGGCTTAAAGGCCGTTTAACCCAAAGGTATGGGGTGTTCCGATTCCGATTACACTGCGTCGGGCGCGAAAAGATGCCCGCGGAGATGGGAGGGGATCGATTTAGGAGGTCGGAAGTTGTAAAAAAACTAGGGATGAAAGATCGGGGAGACGGCGGAGGGCGCGAACCGCCTGGCTGTCGCCTCTAAGGGCATCTGCATGTAAGATGATAATTTTATATACGGGGTTGCCGCTGGAACTGTCAAGCTTTTTTCGTCCCCCCGGCGAGGAGCCAGGCTTTTTTTATTGCCTGCAACTGGTGCACGGTGTCTGGCCACGCCCCGCCGTTGTCGATCACCTTATCGGCCTGGGCGGCCTTGTCCGCGATGGGCATTTGGGCGGCTATGGCGGCCCGGGCCTCGTTCTCGCTCACTTGGTCGCGCCGCATGACCCGTTCAAGACAAATCGTCTCCGGGGCGACCACCGCCACCACCTCGACGAAATAGTCCTGCCATCCGGCCTCGTAGAGCAGCGGCACCTCGACCAGG
>JAJXYY010000011.1 GCA_021780315.1 Acidobacteriota bacterium | reverse complement strand
GAATGGGATTCTCGCCACGCCGGGGCAGCATCAGGCTTCGCGCCAGATTCGCTTCACGAGCGTGAAGGACATCACCCGGTTGAAGCCGGTCGTGAAGGCCTACATCCAGGAAGCGATGGAGGTGGAACAGGCGGGCCTGAAGGTGAAGATGAAGAAGACGGAGGAGCTGACGATTCCCGACGAGTTCCAAAAGAAACTGGATGCGATGCCGGCTTTGAAAAAGGCATTTTCCGCATTGACTCCGGGACGGCAGCGCGGCTACATCTTCCACTTCTCTCAGCCGAAGCTATCGAACACGCGCGAGGCACGGGTCGAGAAGAGCATCTCGCTGATTCTCGCTGGCAAGGGACTGAACGATTAGCGGCTTAGCGGGTGCAGGCGAAGGCTGTGGGTGCTGCGTTCGGAGACGTGGGTGCGTCGCTGAGGAGGATGAGGCCGTGCTGGAGTGGGGCGTCCATCGTCAAGCGGGAGTGGGTTGACTCCCACTCATGCGCAAAGGACGCGCATGAATGGGGCACCCGGCGTCTCGGATGAACGGGCTAACTGCCGCTTGTGGTAATCTTGGTCCTCCCCCAGGATGATGAGGTGTTGCGGAATGAAGGGGAATGTTCTCGCGCGTTTTTTCGGTGTCATTCTTGCTGGATTTTTGAGCTCTTGCGGAGGCGGTGGGGGCAGCATGAGCGGCGGTTCATCGACCGTACCGGCCATTACTTCGGTGAGTGTCTCCTGCTCTCCCAACTCCATTTCCACAGCGCAGACTTCGCAGTGCACAGCGGCCGTTCTGGGAACTGGGGCCTTTTCGACTGCAGTGACGTGGACGGCGATAGGTGGAACGATCACATCGGGCGGGGTCTTTACGCCATCGGGCGCGGGCACGGCGACCATCACGGCCACCTCCACCCAGGACTCCACCAAGTCCGGCTCAGCCAGCATCACCGTTAATCAAGGGACGGTGATTTCCGCAGTCAGTGTGTCCTGCATTCCACTCTCCATCACGACTGCTCAAACCAGCACCTGCACGGCTACGGTCACGGGTACCGGGAGCTACAGCTCCGTAGTGACGTGGACGGCGACAGGGGGAACAATCACATCAGCCGGTGTCTTTGCGCCATCGGGCGCGGGCACGGCGATCATCACGGCCACCTCCACCCAGGACACCACCAAGTTCGGCACTGCCAGCATCACCGTTACCGCGCTGACGGTGACAGGTGTGGCGCTTGCGTGCACTCCGACGTCCATCACCACAGACCCATCTTCCACCTCGCAGTGCATGGGGACGGTAACGTACAGCGATGGGTCTACGGACCACAGCGTGACGTATGCCACGAGTCTGGGAACGATTACGTCTGCGGGATTGCTTGCTTCCACGTCTGCAGGAACGGCCACGGTGACCGCCACTTCAGTGCAGAACTCGACTAAGACCGCAACGACAAGTGTGACCGTGACTGCGGCACCGATCACGCTGAGCTCGATCACACCCGGGGTGCAGTATTGCCTTGGACAATGCGGTTTCCCGCAATTCACGTTCAACGGGACCAACTTTCCGCCGACGTATGTGGATATTTCCTGCACGCCAACAACGAAAGTCGCATCCTATCTGATTGCCAGCTCTACACAACTGACCGTTCAGTTGGCAATCGACCAAACGGACGAGGGCTCCGGTTACCGCTCGTGCCAGGTCTGCCAAAGCAATGGAACCGGCTGTTCGAATGCGGTGCCGCTGGGGCTCTATTCGCACAACATGTGCGGAACGTACACCAGCGGGACGACCACCAAGGTCTTCTGCCTTAACCCGCAGGAGATCGTGGCCGGCCAACACTTGTACAACGGCCAGCCGCTGAACGGGTATATCGACCAGTTCACGGCGGCAGGCGTTGCCGTACCGAACGGGAAAATCTTCGTCGGGGCGCCGACAATCCAAATGGCCATCGATGACCTGACGGGGATCATCTCTGTTAATGGCGCTACGTTCGATCAAAATGGTAATGCCCTGCCCGGACCAAGCAGTAGTGCTCCCTCAGGAGGATTGCTTACGGGAGTCGCGTCAAAGAATGGCTGGCAATGCATCATCCAGGCGAACACGACGGACGACCTGTCGTGCTCCAATATCACGAACCTGACCGCCAGCAACGCGGCGCCGCCGTATACGAACATCGCAGTCGGCACCAACCCGCAATCCATCGCGATTGGCGTTGTCAACAGCAAGACGTATGCGTACGTCGTCACCGCAGGCAGCTCAACCGTTCTCTGGATGGTGGACCTTACCGACGGCGTGACGATCGCCGGATCGCAGGCGCTTACCGGCGTCACCACGGGACTTCCCGGCGGATCAGACATCGTATTGTTCGACTCGCTGGGACTCGGCGTCGTCATCTCCTACGGCGACAAAAACGCGGTCCCCTTCAGCGAAACCACGCTGAAACCGACCGCCACCAACCCGATCGCCCTCCCCGGAGCCCCCGTCAGCATCCTCGCGGCGCCGACCGTTGCCATCATCGGCAACGCCGACACGCCGAACAATGACGGAACGTTCACCACGCTCGACCCGGTCGCGGGAACGGCCGCCGCAGTGGCGGGCGAAACCTCGCCAGTCATGCCGGTGGGCACGGTCGTTTCGGGGAGCAATCTCCTGGCGTGTCCGCAGGATGGCGTTTCCAACTGCACGTCTCTTCCCCTGCCCTAGTGGGTTCTGTAGGGCTTGTCTGCAGACGTGTCGGCACAGGTGCCCCCACTCATCGCAGTGGTATCGCGATGAGTGGGGTTGATGAGTGTTCGCGGCGGTTCCAAGTCATGCGGAAGTGAGTTGACTCCCACTCATGCGCAAAAGACGCGCATGAATGGGGCACCGGTGCGTTATGGGTGAGGCACTCGGCATGGAATCGCTATCCCCAGTCCCCAAAAGCGAGGGACCGGGGGCAACCATCATTCGATGATGGTGCTTACTTTTCAACCCCGGTACCTGGGCCAGCCCCAACCGCTCAGCTACCGGTTGGCGAGGAAGCGCTCCATGAACTTGGTGTCGAAGTTGCCAGCGCGGAAGTCTTCGTCCTGGAAGATGGCCTGGTGGAGGGAGATGGAGGTTTCAATTCCCTGCACCACGAACTGCGAGAGGGCGCGCTGCATGCGGGCCATGGCTTCGGCGCGGTCTTTGCCGTGGACGATGAGCTTGGCGATGAGCGAGTCGTAGTAGGGCGGGACGACGCCTT
>JAJXYY010000041.1 GCA_021780315.1 Acidobacteriota bacterium | reverse complement strand
ACTCCGAGCCGTCAGTCGGGCATTCTTATGACTGTCCATTCGATCTCCTCCTAAAAGCTTCTTGTTCGCACAATCAGCTTCTATGATCCAGATCGAATGGACAACCTATTGAGACATCACAGCTAGTTGTGAGTTTAAAGCTGATGTGTGTGGTTGCGCACCCGGATGACGAGTGTTTTGCATTTGGTGGTGCCCTCGCTCTAGCGGCAGCACGTGGAGTTGAGTCTTACGTGGTTTGCCTTACCGAAGGACAGGCCGCGACCTACCGTGGGAACGCCGAGTCTGGTGCTGCACTCGGCGCCATGCGACGTGCGGAGTTTGCGGCATCGTGCGACGTGCTTGGGGTCAGACATCACGAGTTACTTGACTATCAGGATGGCAGGCTGGAATTCGCCAATTTTCCTCAGGCAGCAAGCCGTTTGGTGGAGCGCATCCGACGATTTCGTCCTGATGTCGTCATCACGTTTGGTGCCGATGGCGGACTTAATACGCACGCAGATCATATGATGGTGTCGATGCTGACTACAGCAGCCTATCACTGGGCTGGTCGACCCAAGCGATATCCAGACTTGGCGACACCTCATCAGGCCAGACGACTGTTCCACCTCAGTACGGCATATTTCCTGCCCGAGCGGCAGTCTCCTCAGCCTATGCCATGGTCCGTGACACTGGATATACGCGGCGTTCAAGCGACAAAAAATGAGGCCTTTAGACAACACGTGTCACAGGCTCCGCTGATGGAGAAGACCCAGAGCACGTTCGAACAATATGGCGGCTATGAACATTACGCCCTGGTAGCAACTGCAGCACCCCAGCCAGTCTGCCTGATGACAGATCTCTTTGAGGATCTCTAGTCTGCCTCACGGCTTCTGTATCAACAAACCCAAGGCAGTCCCTTTTGACAAACCCAAATTCTCAGGCTCAGCCGGAATGAATTGTGCCTCGGCACTCACCCAGGATGATGCGGGGATGTCCGGAGGCTTCACCATATCCGCGCAATATTACTTCATCCCCGTCGACAAGAAACGCTCGGGACTCACCTGTTGGCAGGGTTATCGGTTGGGTTCCGTTGCTTGTAAGTTCGAGCAGACATCCAGCTGAAGCATGGTCCGGTCCGGAGATGGTGCCGGTGGCCAGTAAATCGCCCACTTGCAGATTGCAACCGTTGCTCGTATGGTGCGCGATCAACTGGGCGGGTGTCCAGTAAAGGTCTCGCGCGCATACTCTGCTCAGGCGAACAGGAGCAATACTCTTCTTTTTCATCTCCAGCGACACAAGAAACACCTCAAGTATCAGATTGAGATTTCCAGCATGCTGGTCAGATCGGCAGAGGAGATAAGGCAGCGACTCAGCCAAATGATGAAGCCGAGGTGCGGCTGGTGATCGAAATGGTCCGAGTGCCGAAATCGGGGTTATCCATGGGGAAATGGAAGTAGCAAAATTCTTGCCCAGAAACGGCCCGAGCGGCTGATACTCCCAGGACTGGATATCACGCGCAGACCAATCGTTAAGAAGGCTTATACCAAAGAGATGACTAGAGGCTCGCTCGATGGGGATGGGTGTCCCGAGAGGGTTGGACTGTCCGATGTAAAGTCCAAGTTCTAACTCATAATCCAGTGAAGTCGTAGGAGCAAAACCGGGTTGGGCCTCAGAGCGAACGGGCTTTGATTGCCCCTTAGGACGTTGTATCGATGTTCCACTCAGGACAATCGATGAGGTGCGCCCATGATATCCAATCGGTACATGCTGATAGTTCGGCAGCAATGGTTGGTCAGGACGAAACAGCATCCCCACCCGTTCTGCGTGATCGATTGAACTATAAAAGTCCGTGTAATTAGGGATGAAAACCGGGGCGGAAAATATTGCTTCCCGTGCGGTGACGAGAGCAGCCTCGGTGCGCAACCGGCGATCCGAGGAAAGCGGTGTGGATGTGCTCAGCAATGCCTGAATTTCCGAACGAAGCGTAGCCCAGGCTTTGGGTCCTAGGTCCATTAGCGGATTCAGAGCCGGGAAGCTGCATGCAGTCACGATATCCGCAGGGATATGATCAAACAGCCCCGTTTCAGCGCAAACAAAGAGGTCCAGTATGCAAGCCCCAATACCCACACCAAGGTGCGGCTGGTTGCTGTCGATAGATTGAAAGACGCAATAAGGAAGGTGCTGAAGCGGTAGGCCAAGATCAGGATTATTAGCTCCAAACACCCATGACTCGGCGTGAGGACTGGTCGACGGATGAGCTTGCGACATCATCGGGTCATCATAGTCGGAATCGGCATCAATTGGTAAGGCTGAGATGCCGACCAGAGTATCCTGGTCAAATACACGGCTACCTACAATCACTGCAAGTGAGTTCCCGACCGTATGAAACAGCGATCAGCCATTCATCCGTAAGGCCTCCTCCATCGCTTACGGCGCTACACGTTGACTGGATCATCGCAGTCTTCAGGCCTGACTCGTGCTTTGACCTTGAACCGGGTGAGCAGGGACTTAAGCACAACATAAAGAACAGGAATGAAGAAGAGATTGAGAATAGTCGAAAGCATCATTCCACCAACGATTGCCGTTCCCACGGAGTGACGTCCATAGGCTCCGGCACCTGTAGCAAAGTAAAGCGGTAAAACGCCGAGGATGAACGCAATCGATGTCATCAAAATTGGACGGAGGCGCAATTCAGCAGCTTCAATTGCAGCGTCAATGATTGATCGCCCTTGTTCCAATAGCTGCTCCGCAAACTCAACAATCAGAATAGAGTTTTTCGCAGAGAGCCCAATGAGCATCACTAAGCCAATCTGGACATAAACATCGTCAACGAGACCTCGGGCGGAAACTAACGTCAGCGCACCAAGGACAGCCATTGGAACAGCGAGCAGGATGATGAACGGCAATGCAAAGCTCTCATATTGTGCAGAAAGTGTCAGATAAACGACGAGCAATCCGAGGCCAAAGATAATGATGGCCTTGCCAGCCGATTCAACTTCTTCCAGAGCCAGCCCAGTCCAGGAAAAAGTCATACCCTGAAGTTTGTTCTTCTCGAAGAGATGCTGCATCGCCTCGAGTCCCTGCCCGGAGCTAAGCCCCGGAGCAGGAGAGCCGTCAATCTCGGCCGAACGGAAGAGGTTGTAGTGATTGATGACCTGAGGCCCCGAGGTCTCCGCAATGACGGCAAGATTATCAAGCGGAATCATACGTCCCGAATCAGATCGGACATAATACTGATGCAGATCCTGCGAAGTTTTGCGGAATGGAGCATCCGCCTGTACATACACGCGGTAGGATCGGTTATTGAAATCAAAGTCGTTGACGTAGCTTGAACCCATGAAGGTGTTAAGCGCAGCCGTAATCTGACTAAACGGCACTCCGATGGTCTTAGCCTTTTCACGATCAATCGTGACCAGTAACTGAGGGTCGTTAGAGGTGAACGTAGTGTTCATGCCAACTAGTCCTGATCCTGCAGCACGGGACTGGGCAACGATGGTGTGTGCTACGCGGTCAATATCCCCAAAAGTATTACGTCCGCCGTCTTGAAGAATGAACTGGAATCCTCCTACAGTTCCTATTCCTTGAATAGCAGGCGGTTCCGCAGCGAACGCAATTCCTCCGGGCACGCCAAACAGTTTGGGTCCAATATCAGCAACGATCGCCTTGGCAGTGTAATTCGGCCCCATTTTGGAGCGCTCATCAATCGGCTTCAGCGGTGCGAAAATCAGACCTGAGTTTGGGGAACTTCCGCCAGCAAGAGAGAATCCCATAACAGAGAAGGTGCCGAATACCCCTTGATTCTGTCGCACGAGCGTTGCTGCTCGATCTGCGAACTCTGAGGTATAGCTCAGCGAAGCTCCAGGGGGCGTCTGCACAATGATCAAAAAATAAGACTGATCTTCTTGCGGGATGAACGCCGTAGGAACGTGGTTGTACATGAATGCTGTTGCTGCAAGTGCTCCACCGAAGAGCAAAAGCATCGCATAGCGAATCCGGACAACAAAGGTAACCGCTTGAGCATAAACGCGAATAAGCCATTGAATAAAAGCTTCCACAGGATTAAGCAGCAAGCCCATCAAGCCAGTTTGCTTCTGTTGTGCACGCAGTAGAATGGCCGCCAGTGCGGGTGACAGAGTTAGTGCATTGAAGGCAGATATCGCGATGGAGAAGGCAATCGTAAGGGAGAACTGCTTGTAGAGAATACCCGTAGTACCCGGGAAGAAACTGACTGGAATGAATACCGAGATCAGTACCAGCGAAGTTGCGATGACGGCACTCGTAACCTCTGACATGGCTTCAGAAGTCGCCTGGTGGCTGTCACAATGCTCTTTCTCAATATGTCGCTGGACGTTTTCGATCACAACGATAGCGTCGTCCACAACCAGTCCCGTGGCTAAGGTAATACCAAAAAGTGTCAAAGAGTTGATAGAGAAGTCGAATAGCTTGATGAACGCAAATGTTCCGATCAGCGACACCGGAATCGTTACCGCGGGGATGATGGTGGCCCGCCAATCCTGCAAGAAAAGGAAGATAACGATGATGACGATGATGACTGCCTCACCGATAGTCTGCACAACCTCACGAATGGAGTCGCTGACAACAGTGGTCGTGTCGACGGCGATAATACCTTTCATTCCTGGGGGAAAGGATTTCTGCAATTCTGCCAGCACGGCGCGACACCGCTTATCAACATCAAGTGCGTTGGCATTGGAAAGTTGCTGAACACCTATACCAACGGCATCCCCGCCAGAAAACTTGAGTTCGGTGCTGTAGTTCTCTGCTCCGATCTCGGCGTGACCGACATCCCGCAGCAGAACAATACCGCTTGCATTAGGGCTATTCTTGATAATTATATTTTCAAACTGTCGCGGGTCGGATAGACGGCCAACTACTCGGACTGCCATCTGGAAGTTCTGGTGCGGATCGGACGGTTGCTGCCCCAGCTGACCTGCAGCTACCTCCACGTTCTGTTCTGCGAGTGCACTTGTCACGTCCAGTGCGGTAAGTCCTCGCGCTGCCAGATGGCTGGGATCGAGCCATATCCGCATCGCATACTTTCGCTCTCCAAAGATGACGACATCGCCAACTCCCGGCACCCGCTTGAGCGCATCTTTGACGTATACATCCAGATAATTCGAGATGAACGCTGGAGTCAAAGAGTGGTCGGGGGACACAAATCCCGCAGCCAGAACGAAGTTTGAATTAGCCTTGATAATACTGATGCCCGTGTTATTGACGATGGCAGGTAGACGTCCTTGCGCGGAGGCCACACGATTCTGCACGTCAACGGCAGCAATATTAAGATCGTAGCCGGTCTGGAAAGTCACAGTGATCGCTGAGGTTCCATCATTGGAACTAGTGGAGGACATATACCGCATCCCCTCTACTCCATTGATGGATTGCTCCAAAATGGTGGTCACTGCTGACTCAACATCCTTCGAGTTCGCTCCGATGTAGTTGGTTGTTACAACAACCTGAGGCGGTGCAAGCTGCGGATAGAGCGAGATAGGCAATGTAGGGATTGAGACAGCACCCGCCAACACTATCAGCAGTGCACAGACAGTGGCGAAGATCGGACGTCGAATAAAGAAATCTACCAAGAGTGACCTCTGGATGGGGCATTAAGCCCGGGGTAAACGGGATGCTTTACGGCGTGTAAATTTGATCAGCTATAAACGGAAGTTACGCGTGGTATCACGTCAGTGCACTCAACCAAGCGGCTTGACAGGTGCGCCTTCCTGCAAGAACTGGAGGCCGGACAGAATTACTCTGTCACCGGGTTTGAGTCCGGTTAACACTGGATAGCTATTACCGACAGTTTCGCCCAACGAGACTGCCACCTGATGCGCAACATATCCATTGGCGTCAGGAGCAGCCACGAAAACAAACGCCTGACCACCAACACGAGTAACCGCTAGAACAGGAACAACAGGCACGGGAGTAGTGCTCCACGTAATGCGAGCCTTCACTACCTGCTGGTTCCGCAGGCGTTCAGTGGTGTGCGGAATTGGAGCCTTCGCCAGAATACTTTGCAGCCCATTGTCGACCTGCGGCGATACAAAATTAACTGTCGTCTTCACAATGCTGTTGCCAGCAGTGTCGAGAATCTCGACTGCAAGGCCGGTACGTACATCCACCGCCCGTTCCGTAGGCAGGTAAATATATGCTTCGAGATCGGCATTCTCATCCACCGTAGTCAGCAGGGTTGTGGAGGAGACATAGTCACCGATATGCACCGGGATATCACCGACAACGCCGGCAAATGGGGCGCGAATCTGATAATAGCCAAGCTGCTGCTTCTGGGTTGCCGTCAGAGCAGCAGAAGAATCGAGATCGCCCTTGGAGTTCTCAAAGGCCTGCACGGCTTGGTCGTACGCTTGCTTTGAGACCACGCCCGCCTCATAGAGTTTGCGCTGGCGCTCTGCCTCTGTCTGGTTATATTGATAGACAGCTTTCTTCTGGAACTCAGTTCCCTGCTGCGACTGAACAGTTGCCACCTGCTTGAGCGGATCAATCTGCATGAGCAACTGCCCGGCCTTGACCGTATCACCGGACTTGACCAGAATGCGGGTCAGGTTGCCATCGACCTGAGGCTGCATCGTAGCCGAGCGTCTGCTCTTGACGGTCGAGATATAAACATCAGAATTAGGCACAGGCGAAAGAGTGATCGTCGCCACCTGCACCGGCATCGCTTGCATGGGAGCGACTGTCGGGGGGGCGTGCTTGCAGCCAAGTAAACATGCACTGACTGCAATTGGGACTAATAAAAACAGTGCGCGGTAATTATTTCTAAGCAGCGACAATCTACTACTCCTTGTTGGATCGGAAGAACAGGCTTCGGCGCAGTTCAACGTCACAGAATCACAGGTACTTCACCCTGTGATCGATTAACGTACAGATTAAAAGTTCAGTTCCATTTTTGATGAGACTATTGCTGGAAAGGTGCGAAATTTTGTCTGAGGATGACAACATTTTGCACAACGGAGCATGTGGACGTCAGGAATGCTGCAGCTCCTGCATTCCTCTCAGCCCAGCACGCCTATTGCGGCTTTTCTGCAAAAGAAAAAGGGTTGAAGCTCTCATCTCGATCAAAAGCGTCAGCATTTTCCGCCCGTTTCAGTCGATTTATCACCAAGTAGGTCAAAGGCGTTGCCAGCACTTCGTAGCCTACCTTCAGCGAATAGCCAGTAAACACCATACTAACGAGAGTCCGAAGCGGGATGGTCCCTACAAAGGTCAGAAAGATAACCAAAGTTGTATCCACTGCTTGACCAACCACAGTTGAGCCAATCGTCCGTGTCCAGAGCTTGCGACCGTTTGTAAGCAACTTCAGGCGGGCCATTGTGTATGAGTTGGCAAACTCGCCCGCCCAGAAAGAAACTAGACTAGCAGCCAAAATTCGCGGGATGAAGCCGAAAACAATCGAAAATGCCTGCTGGTTTGGCCAACCGGGTGCCGGAGGAAGCGCGATGATAATTGCGCCCATAAAATAAAGCAGGGCAGTACCGAAGAAGCCCAGCCATATAGCCCGGCGTGATGCTGAAAATCCATAAACCTCAGTAAATATATCGCCAAAAATATAGGTAATGGGAAACAACAGTACGGCTCCACTAACCGCGAATGGACCCAACACACACACTTTTTGGGCGATAAGATTGGATACCAGCAGAATAACAACAAAGGCGGTCGTCAATGCATCCAGATATCTGTAACGGCGGGTAGTAACTATCATAAGAATAGGAAAAGAGCGGTCTGCGATTTATCTTATCTTCGATATGCAATCTTCGCCCGTAGTAGTGTTTTGACACGCAGAAACGATGTTGATACCGTTGATTGTGGGGTTCCGCATGTGTATCCCCTCCAATTGCTCCGTCCCTGTCGTCTAGCCCGGCCCAGGACACCGCCCTTTCACGGCGATAACATGGGTTCGAATCCCATCGGGGACGCCAAGTTACCAATGAAAACATCGACAAATAGTGCCGGTTCACTCCAGAACTAAGTCTGACTGCTGACACCAAATAAGGTCGCGACGAGAACTTATGCGACGACTGGTCGTATTTTTTGTCCCATAACATCAACGAAATGATCGACAACGACTACGAAATTCGGGCAGTTCGGCGTCGACTCATCGTGCGCGACTCAATCGTTTTTCTCATGCTCGCCGTCCTTTGCATTGCGCTGTTCTTTGTTACCCTTTTACTGTTCCGCTCCTTTTCTTCTCATCGAGAAGATCTCGCAAAGCGTTGGTACGACAGGGGTGCACGCGATTTATCAGCCCATCATCCAGCGCAGGCTGTGTCAGATCTGCAAACGGCGCTCGCTTACGCCCCGGAACAGCGGTCATACCAATTACTTCTAGCCGAGGCTTTGAGCGATTTTGGCAAGACGGCTGAGGCATACTCCTACTTTATGAACCTCTGGGAAGTGGAACCCGGCAGCGGATTGCTCAATCTGCAACTAGCTAGGCTGTCAGCCAAGATGGGCCACGCCGACGATGCTGTGCACTCCTATCACGCCTCTATCTTCGGGACTTGGGAAGGGGACGGCACAGTCCGACGTCGAGAGGTGCGACTTGAGTTGATCCGCTATCTGCTGGAACGGCAGGATTACACCAAAGCTCACACGGAGTTATTGATAGCGTCAGGCAATGCATCGGAGGACGTTGTGTACCGCCTTCAGCTTGCACAACTCATGATCGAAACTGGAGATGACGCCTCAGCGATATCGCAGTACGAAAAAGCAATGCATTTCCAGCCCGCTGACTGGCATGCATACGAAGCGGCCGGGCAACTTGCTTTCAAGATGGGTCATTACGCCTCGGCACACCGATATCTGGAAGATGCCGCCCGCCGTCATGCCATGACCAACGATGGCACGCTATCGGCAATAGCCGACCGGATGCTCTCACAAAGCGCGCGCATCCTTGAGATAT
Organism: Acidobacteriota bacterium; assembly: GCA_021780315.1. GTDB lineage: Bacteria > Acidobacteriota > Terriglobia > Terriglobales > Acidobacteriaceae > Edaphobacter. Next base: position 382,370 of record JAJXYY010000041.1, on the reverse strand, counting down.
TCCCCAGCGCAGATATTCCAGCAAACCAACGTCTGGCAAGAATCGTTCGGGCTGTCCATACAGCTCAGAGCCGCCTGAAGGCCTGCCACACTCAAGTGGCATACAACTCAGCGTCGCTGCAGGCACTGCAGCCGGCAGACGCACTGTGGAGTAAGGGCCATGCAGGTTCAGCCATCAACAATCTGCGAGGTGATCTTCAGCAGCAGAACGCTGCAATTAAGAGTGTTTTCCAAACAGAAGAAATCACTCATAGAGTCTGCGGCGAACCGCAAGGGGATGACCAACTGTTGCTGCTAACGTCCAGGTCGCCGGGGGTTGTCCTGCAATGATGCTTCCCACGAATCAGAATCCTCTGGAAGATACGCCCAAGCGTCGCATTCTATTACTGGAACTGCCTTCCACCGCAGAGATAAACCGGGTCGCTCCAGGACGTGAAGAGCGCTTATTCCTCCTGCTATCTATTTTCATAGGTATCATCTCCGGCCTGCTTGTAGTCTCATTCCGGATGGCAATCGAATGGTTGAACGTCCTGCTACTGGGCTCTGCACCAGGTGCAGGACAGGTTCGGTTGATCGTAGTACCGGCTCTCGCGGGCCTCGTCACTGCCGTACTGGCACGATACGTCTTCCCGAACGTGCGTGGCAGTGGCGTCAACCAAACGAAAGCTGCGCTATATATTCACAATGGCTACATCTCCTTCCGTACCGTAGTCGGCAAGTTTTTGTTATCGGCTCTGGCCATAGGCGGTGGTCACTCATTGGGCCCCGAAGACCCCTCGCTGCAAATTGGTGCAGGTGTTGCGTCCCTTATCAGCAGGAAGATCGGCCTTTCACGAGAGCGTCTAAGGATCTTCGCTCCCGTCGGTGCTGCTGCGGGACTGGCCGCTGCATTCAACGCTCCCATCTCAGCCATTCTCTTCGTCATCGAAGAGGTCATCGGAACATGGAGTTCAGCTGTTCTTGGCTCGATCGTCCTTTCTGCGATCTCCAGCGTAGTTGTGGCGCGCTGGTTCTGGGGTGCGGAGCCAATGTTCCGTATCCCGGCAGTAACGCTGCGCGACCCTCGCGAAATGCTGGCATATGCGGTTCTAGGATTTGTCGGCGGATTAGCATCTCTGGTTTTTGCTAAATCGCTAGGTTATCTGCGACCTCGTCTGCGAAACCTCGGTGCCCGGTCACAGATGTTTCAGCCGACGATAGCAGGCTTGCTCGTTGGCGGAATCGGATACTTTGGCTTTCCCCAGGTGATGGGGCCGGGCTACTCGGCCATCGATCAGGCAATGCATGCACAATTTGCATGGAAAGTGCTTTTGGCACTGGCGCTGCTGAAGATACTGGCTACCACTTTATCGTTTTCAAGTGGTACCCCGGGCGGCATGTTCGCGCCAACCTTATTCATTGGCGCCATGCTAGGTGCCACCGTAGGAACTTTTGAGAAGGTCTTCTTCCCTCACCTGACCGGCTCAATCGGTTCTTATGCCTTGGTAGGCATGGGTGTCCTGTTTGCAGCATTTTTGCGAGCCCCGCTTACCTCAGTCTTCATGGTGTTGGAGGTCAGTGGCAACTACTCGATTATCCTTCCGGTTATCCTCGCTAATACCATTGCCTATCTTCTGGCACGCAGTCTACAGCCTGTCCCAATCTTTGAGATCTTTACCCACCAGGACGGTCTGGATCTACCCTCGATGGAGGAGCAGCGAGAAGAAAGCAATCTTCACATCGAATCTGCCATAGAGCCGACAACGGTGCCGATAATCCTCGGAAACAAGCGTTTGCTGGACCTGAACATACTCCGGGAGGAAGGTCTGCCAGAGATCGTGCTCGTTCTGTGCAGCGATATGCGCTGGTACGCTGCTCGTCGTGCTGAACTGAACAATCTGTCGCACAGTATGGATGCGGGACAAGAGAACATGTCTCTCGAAACACTGCTCGGGCAAGAGCGGACTCCTGTCATTTTCCCTGATCTTCCGCTGGATACCGCACTGCATCACTTCTCTCGCTGGCCCATGCTGCCAGTTGCCAATCGCTCCAAAAGAGGCACGCTGGAAGGCGTCGTCACATTGGAGGGAGTGTTGAAGCGATATCAGCAGGGGAGTTGAACGATTAGTTGATGCGAAGCCCAATCAAAGCAGTCCGCGGAATTCCAAGAGTCAAAACTGGCGTGCGACCAGCTTCCAAGCGGTTGCCGCCAAGATTCTGTACAGACGTATAAATCCTAAAATGTTGCCCTACACCATGGTCAGCATAAAAATCTACCTGAGCATACCCAGCAAGACGGTACTGGTTCGCAGAGTCATCGAACTGTTGGCCACTCGTGCGGAGTTGCAGGTCTAACACTCCTACATGAGATCGTTCCATGCGCAACTGAGCCGTTGCGCTGTTGCGAGGTACCTGAGCAGTCCACTTTCCTACCAGCAGTGGATCACTAGAAAACTTTGTGATCGTTGAGTCGGCATACTGGTACCCACCATCCAGATGTAGCCAGTTGGTAACCTTCCACTCTCCCTCCACCGCGACTCCTCGACTGGTCAGTTGACCAAGATTCTCACGCATCTCCAAAAGTGAAGCAGGCGTCGAACTCAAAGTAATCGCAGCAATCGGACGGTTCACCTGCGTCCAGAAATAGCTGGTACGCAACGAGCCCACACGAGCGACCGGGAACAATGAACCCGCCTCCCAGCCCGTGGCTCGTTCTGACAGAAGTCTTGGGTTGGCCTTGGTGATCTGCTGGCCTACCTGACCAGTGCGATAAAGCTCGTTCATCGTAGGCCCGCGAAATGCACGAAAAGTAGATGCCGTCAGCGAAACACCACCGACGATCTTGCGAACAATTCCAAGCCGGGGATCCAGCACATACTCATCCGTAGCAGGCAAACGAATCGGTGCCGCAGTGCCGATCACCTGTTGTGCATCGAAGCTTCGGAAACGATCCAAGCGTGACGAAAACGCTATAGACCAGTTCGTTGGCTGCCAAAGCAGTTCGCCATAGATGCCAACCTGCCTTTGACGAGCACTGCTACTTTGGACAGGTTGTGAGGCCCCACCAACGATAGGCGTCTCATCGTCCGTAGCCCGCGTGTCCATCAAATCTCCCCCCGCCACAAAGGTCAGCATTCCGCGGCTCGCCGACACTTGAACCGCGCCACCTTCCTGCTGCGATGGAACTCGCTGCAGTCGAGTCAATCGCTCCGAGGAACGATCCGAACTGATTGCTGAAAAGCTTTGTCGATAGCTCTCATTGTCGCCATAAAGTCGCAGCCGCATCAAGCCTGAACCAGACAGTACACAATCAACACCTGCGATATATCGCCACAGCCGCGTACCGTTGGACTGCACTCGAGTGCCGTTGTTCCGCGCCTCATTCAATAGGTTGCCGCGTACGAAAACTCCATCGCCAATGCCAAGCGGATGACGCCACTCAACCCGACCAGCCTGTGAGTGCACGTTGTAGGGTGTATCTATCAAGCCGCGTACGGAAGGATCAATCAAGATATACCCATCCGTACGAAATAGAGTTGCAGCGGCGAGTGCATCGCCATAGCGAGTCGACTGTGTCACCAATGCATTTAGGTCGGTAGTGAAGTGGCTGGCGCCCGCCAAATCCAGAACATAGCCCAGATGCTTCGGTACAACAGGAATCACATCAATCACGCCTCCAATCGCACTTGAACCATAAAGATCCGAAGCACCGCCGCGCATCAGATCAACTCCGGCAACCGCGAGCTTCGGAGCTTCATCCCAATGAACCCAACCGCCAAAAGCATCATTAAGCGGCACCTGGTCGCTCAGAACCAGCGTGCGGCTTGCTGCTGTTGAACCGAGACCATGTAGCGACGTCCCCTGCGTGGTCGGATTGGCAACCCACGAACTGGTTCGACGGAATAGTTGAAATCCTGCCACCTGTCGTAGTGCATCGTCCAAAGTCAGACCGGCGGATTCATTTAGCTTCTTTTGCGAAAGCCACAGAACGCTGCTTGCTGTCGCATCGAGTGGCAACGGTACGCGAGCCGCAATCACCAAAACTTGACTCACTGAAACCGGAGTCATAACGACCTTTACCGGATTGGAAGCCCTAAGTTGCATCTGGATCGACCTAAATCCTGTGGATGCAATAGATACCAACGACGTTCCGTCAGCATCGACTTGGAAATTCGCGCACCCAGACCGGTCGCTAAAGCTTGAGTTGGTCACATCTCTTACATTCTGAATTCGTGCGCCAACTAAAATGCGGCCAGACTGGTCCTGAATGCAAACTCGAGCCGTCTGCGGTTGCCCGAGTGCATCCATGCTTAGCACGAGCAGCAGCGCCCTCGATGCCATCGTCAAATAATCCCTCAGAAGTTCCACGCTTCTAGCTTACCGCTCTGGCCCTCGATTCCTCACTTTTGCGAAAGCGTGATAGTCTTGCGCCGAGATGCGATCTACGCGCCGCCAATTCTGCTCCGGCATGATGGTAGCCTCGTTGGCACCAACCATCGTGAGCCAACCGTCACAGGCTCAGAGCATGCCCCCCGCTGCCCATATCGACGTAGCAAGTATCGACCATGACCGCATTCTCAACGCAGCGGAAGAATATCTGAAGCAACCACCCGTAACACTCACAGCCTTCGCGGCTCCCCAGAGCCCAGGTGGAGTTCATGATTTTTACTCTGAGGCGTCGGACTGGTGGCCCGACACGAGTGCTCCCTCCAGGACATACGTTCGCCGCCAAGGAGCCGAAAACCCGAAGGCCTTCAACGGACACAGCGACAGCTTGCTACACATGGCAATTCATATGCCAACATTAACAGCAGCCTACCTGCTCACCAGAGACGCACGTTACGCAGACCACGCCGCTTCCCATCTGCGCGCATGGTTCGTCGATCCGCACCAGCGTATGACACCAAACCTCTCCTATGGCCAGATGATTCCTGGCAACCCGGCCAACCGCATGGAAGGTATCATCGAAGCCGTTCATCTCGCCGAGGTAGCGCAGGCAGCGAGCTACCTCACACACTACGATGGCCTGGCTCCAGGTGAACTCAAAGCCATCTACGCATGGTTTACAGCATATTTCGACTGGCTGACCACAAGTCGACTTGCGGGTTTGGCACGTGACCAGAAGAACCACCATGGTTCATCTTGGCTACTCCAGGCAGCTGCCATCACGCGCCTGCTGCCCGGGACTTCAGACACAGGCGATAACGGCCTGGCAGCACTGCAACACCAGTTCAAGGCAGTGACTATTCGCGCACAGATCCGGGCCGACGGCAGCTTGCAACACGAACTCACCAGCATCAACCCCTATCGCAACTCGCTGTTCAATCTGGATATGCTAGCCGGAGCCTGCTCGTTGCTGTCTTCACGATTTGAAAATTTATGGAACTATGAACTACAGGACGGTCCTGGAATACGGGTCGCCGTCGCCTGGCACTTCCCTTTTATTCAAGACCGAAGCCGATGGCCGTATCCAGCAGATGCGACCCATTTCAACGACCTGCCGCTTCGCCAACCCAGTCTGCTCTTGGCCGGACGTGCCTACTCCCGATCAGAGTATATCGAGCTGTGGAAGAGACTGAATCCAGATCCAGTTGATCCGATCCTCCAAAGGGTATTCCCGATTCGACAGCCACTGCTCTGGGTGCGGCGAACACCAGCCCTCTAAAAGGCTGACTAACCATTCAAGCAACCTGGCTGCGAAAGTCCCGGACAATCTGCAGATACCTTCTTGCATTTGCAGTAATAACCTCGGGCGTACCGTCCGCCATCGCCTTCGCATTCACCAGATCTGCGCCAACACCGAGTGCAAATGCTCCAGCCTCGAGAAACTCCGCCGCAGACGCCAGCGATACACCTCCCGTAGGGATCATCTCAATCTGCGGCAACGGAGCTTTCAGAGTCTTCAGATACTTGGCACCCCCCATAGCGCTGGCAGGAAATACCTTGACCACATCTGCACCAGCCTGCCATGCCGTAACGATCTCGGTAGGGGTCAACGCTCCGGGCAATACGGGCACACCATAGCGATGGCACATCTCAATGGTCTTCACATTCAGTGCCGGACTCACAACAAACTGAGCCCCTTCGAGGATGCACATACGAGCGGTCTCCGGGTCGAGCACCGTGCCCGCACCAATGAGAAGATCAGGGCGCTGTTCTGCAAGACTGCGCATGACCGTAATCGCCCCGGGAACGGTCATCGTCACCTCAAGTACAGTGACACCGCCCGCAGAAATAGCTTCCGCTAGAGCAAGCGCCTGCTTTGCACTCTCCGCTCGCAAAACAGGTACCAGACCAATGATGCGTAGCATCGATAGAACTGCAGCCTTCTCCATAATTAATTTCCTTCCAAATAACTTAATGTTAACCTGTGATTACCTCTGGACCGCAGCCGAACCGCCCTGCATGAGGCGTTCTACCTCAGGTAGCGTAGCCATCGAACTATCCCCGGGAGTGGTCATCGCCAGAGCTCCATGCGCCACTCCGCAGTCGATCGACCACTGAATTCCCTTGCCCTCCAGCAACCCATAGATCAGGCCTGCGGCAAAAGAATCGCCCCCGCCCACGCGATCAAATATCTCCAGATCCTGAAACTCAATACTGCTCACAACTTGACCTTCCGCATACGCAAAGGCTGCCCAATCATTGCGATTGGCAGTCTTCGGGCGACGCGTCGTTGTAGCAATGACTTTGATGTCAGGAAACTCTGCACAAACACGCTCCACCATCGTGGTGTAACTATCAAGATTGTGCCACGGAGGCCCTTGTGAAGCAGCACTCTGCGAAGCGGCAATATCGCCTTCATGACCGAAAAGCACATCTACATACGGTGCGAGCGTGCGATTGACATTACAGGCGGCCTGACGGCCGCCTGCATTCTTCCAAAGTGAGGGCCGATAGTTGCAGTCGTATGAGACCACCACCCCGTGGCGCCGTGCGGACAACATCGCCTCCTGAACAACCGCCGGAGCGTCAGGCGAAAGTGCACTCATGACGCCACCCGTATGGAACCACCGAGTACCTTCCTCACCGAAAATCTGATCCCAGTCGATCTGACCTGGCTTAAGCTGCGAGATTGGAGTGTGGCTACGATCCATCATTCCCAACGCACCGCGGTTTCCGAAGCCTCGCTCCAGAAAATAAATCCCGTTACGCGACTCGCGGCCAATTCCGTCGTACTCCACCCATCGTAGGTGAGACAGGTCAATCCCACCCTGCAGCATCAGGTCTTCCAGCAACCGCCCAACCGGATTATCGGCAAGTGTAGTGACGATCGACGTCCGCTGCCCAAAACACCGCCGCAGCCCCCGTGCTACGTTGTATTCACCACCACCTTCCCACACCCGAAAATGTCTGGTTGTAGTGATGCGTTCATCGCCAGGATCAAACCGTAGCATCACTTCGCCCATACTGATCAGATCCCAGTGGCACTGAGACCGCGGACGCAGGTGCAAACCGGCGAATTCAGTTGTACTGGCCCCCTTCATCTCAGAGTGGCGATCGTAACGCCATCCATATCGTCATACGCTTGATTCTCGCCACCCATACCCCAGCAAAAAGCGTAGTTCTTCGTGCCAACCCCGGCATGGATCGACCAACCCGGTGACACAACAACTTCTTTGTCAGCCACAATCAGGTGACCGGTCGCGTCCGGCGGTCCCATCAGATGCAACACGCGATGGGCAGGATCCACGTCGAAGTAAAAATAAACTTCAGAGCGGCGCATATGGGTATGTGGAGGCATTGTGTTCCAGTTGCTTCCCGACTCCAGCAGCGTAAAGCCCATCACCAACTGACAACTCTTGATCCCGCCGCCGTAAATGGCTTTGTAGATGGTTCGCTTATTGCAGGTCTCGACGGATCCCAGAGCTAACCCTTGCAGATCGGCAAACTTCACCATTGAGGTCGGATACTCGGCATGAGCAGGGTAGCTAAGCAGGTAGAAATATGCTGGTGCCGATGCGTCTGTACTGGCGAAACTAACCTGCTTGCTACCGCGCCCAACATACAGGCAATCCAATTTATCCAAGTCGAAAACCTTGCCATCCACGGTTACCGATCCTGCACCACCAACGTTCAGCACTCCCAACTCACGGCGTTCGAGGAAGTATTCCGCCCGGAGTTCCGATTCGGTTTCCAGTATCAGTGGCTCGCGCAACGGCACGGCTGCACCTATCACAGTCCGATCCAGGTCGACATACGCACACTCAAGCTGACCGGGCTCAAACATGTCTTCCAGTAGGAAGGTCTCACGCAACTCGTCGGTGTTCATCAATCCATAGCGAACCTGATCCGCCATCTGATACAGCCTCATAAATCTCCTATCCAACGGGAACTGCTACCGAATCAGTATAGCGATTGGTGCGGAATCTTTGTCAGGCTGATAAAGTGAGTCTGCCATGCAAAATGTGATTGATAGCTTTCGTCTCCAAAATAAAGTTGCCTTGGTAACCGGGGCAGCCAGCGGACTGGGTGCCGCGATCGCCACTGCGCTTGCACAAGCCGGAGCAACCGTCGCAGTACACGGCAACCGCCGACCAGCAGCCCAAACTGCAGCAAAGATCGGCGGAGACGCGGCAGCGTTTCGTGCAGACCTCTCCTCAACCAGTGGAGCCGCAGACCTGTTCAGTCAGGTCGTCGAGCAGTTTGGACGCGTCGATATTTTGATCAATAATGCCGGCACGATTCACCGAGAAACTGCTGAAGACGTGGCCCTTGAGGATTGGCAGCAAGTCTTGCAGGTCAACTTGACCAGTGTCTTCCAACTCTCACAATTAGCCGCCCGCGACATGATTCCACGCGGGACAGGGAAGATCGTCAATATTGCCTCCCTGCTCAGCTTTCAGGGCGGTATCCGCGTCCCCGCCTATGCGGCATCCAAAGGCGCTGTAGCCCAGCTAACCAAGGCACTGGCCAACGAATGGGCCGCTAAAGGCATTCAAGTCAACGCCATAGCCCCAGGCTACTTCCGAACCGAAAATACATCGACATTGCAAGCCGACGAGACCCGCAACCGTCAGATTCTGGAACGCATTCCCGCAGGGCGATGGGGTGACCCCAACGACCTAGCCGGAGCCGCATTATTTCTCAGTTCTGCCGCCAGCAATTACGTCAATGGAACCATCGTTACCGTCGACGGTGGATGGATGGGACGCTAGTCCAGCTTTCCATCGTTACGACTCAATCTCCGGTAGCCGAACACCTCCTTGTTGGCCAGAGAGATACGCCGCTTCAACCGTTCGCATCGTATCGATTGCATCTTCCACGCAGGTAGGGAGCGTAGCATCCTCCTCTTGAACGTAGCGCTGAAGGCTACCCATCGATCCGATAAAGGCGTCAGGAAACCAGTTGCCACTTAAGGGAGCAGCGCGCCAGCCAGCACTTCCCGTCAGGATGTACTCCAGGTTGTCTGGCTTCCCTTCGGGATAGTTTAAATTCACACCCATCTGTGCGCGAATAGCCCCCGTCATCCCCTCCCACTGCACATAGCTTCGCTGCATGGAAGGATCGTAATCATGGCTATGATTGGTTGTAAGAAAGACACGCCTGCTCTCTCCATAATCAAAAACAATGACGCTCTTCGTCGCTGCCAACTCAGGCGTGCGCGGACTCTTCACGGTCTGTGCATACACCCCGCGCGGATTGCCAAACCAGGAGCGGATCAAATCGACGTAATGAATCGAATGATAGAGAATCTCCAGCCGAGGAGCAGTACTCAGAAAACTCCACAGCTGCCAGGGCATGTGCACACTAACTGCTACCTCCATGTCATGCACTTCACCAATTGCTCCCGACACATACAGTGCGCGTGCAGCAAGCATGTTCGGAGACCACCGAAGTTGGAAATTAACCGCAGCTGTCAGTCGCTTCGTCCGACAGATGCGTAAAATCTCGACTGCTTCAGCTAATGTCTCTCCCATCGGCTTTTGGATGAGTACCGCAGCACCATCGGGCAATTGCGGCAGGATACTGGCAATCACGTTGGCCGGCACAGCTACATCGAAGATGCAATCTGCTGGCGCATAGCGAACGGCTGCAGCAACGGAGTCAGTCGCAAACGGAATCGCAAACTCAGTGGCAAGCGAAATCGCCCTATCCCGGTTCACATCCACCAGTGCCGCCACCGGAAACTCTGCCTTTCGATACGCTGGCAAATGGGCATCATGTACGATCCCGCCGGAACCGATCATCACGATTGGCTTGGCCACCGATGGCACTGCTGCTACGACAGGCTGTATTGAACCCACAACATCCACTGACACACCCCACTAACAAACTCAGTCTAAGACAGGCAACGAAGTATCATCCAAATAGCCTTGGCTCCTGCGTGCCAAATTACTTGCTCTGAAACTGCGTGGTGTACACAGTCGAGGGATCGACAGGCTTGTTCACCAACTGCAACTCGGATAGCTGTCGGGACATCGCTGCCCAACGTTGGGGATCGAACCGCCCCAACTCATCACCAATTCTGCCCGGCGGTGCAGAGCCGTCAATAAAGTGTCCGTCCCGCAATGCCTCAAAGCTGAACTGCATCAACTCGGGATCCATGGCAGGGTTCAGCTTACGGATAAGGTCGTTTGCGGGCTTGGGATCTTGAAGGTAATCATGCCAGCCGCGAATAGACGCTTGCACAAACTTTGCCACTACCTCCGGATGGGTCTGCGCAAAGTCGCGTGACGTAAAGAAAACTCGGTATGGGTCGTAACCGGTCTCGCTAATCAGCAGCGTCCGTAATGGCACACCGGCCTTCTTTACATAGTAGGGCTCCGACGTCACGAAGATCTGTTGAATATACTGGGGATCCTTGATGAAATTGGCCACACTATAAGTCGCGGGAACCTCGCGAACATCCTTCAAACCAAATCGCTTCACAATGTACTCGAACCACGTGGCCGGAGGCCTAACGGATATTGCGTGCCCATTCAAATCTGCAAAATCATGAACAGGAGACGCCGCGTGAACCATCACGGCCTGTGGGTCATGCTGCATGGTCGCACCCACTGCAAGCAGCCGCTGACCGCCTGCGACCGCCTCAATCATCCGGTCGGAAGACCCCATGGAAAACTGAACCGAGCCCGCCGATACCAACTGCTCACCCGTAATGTAGGGGCTGCCGGGTAGAATTTGCACATCCAGCCCTGCATCCTTGTAGTAGCCCTTCACCAGAGCCGTGTAGAACCCACCGTGCTCGGGCTGTGGATACCAATCGGTTTGCAGTTTGACTGAAACCAACCCGCTGGCAGCTCTGTGTTTGCAGCCATTCAACAATGTAGCCGCAACCAGCAGCACAACAATTCCTGCGGACATCTTGAAAAAACGATCCATGCTCAGCAGCCTAGCATTCTGGGCACAAGTTTACCCAGAAATCTTTCCATGAAGAACTGAAGCATACGCCAACAGTTCAGCATCCCGTCCTCGTCCGCAAACTAGCTGCATTCCAATCCCGCCGGGGCGTGGCAGGCTAACTGCAGGTAATCCTGCCAGACTCACCGGCGTGGTGTACCGCAGAATCTTCTGTCGGGTCTTCGAGTGGTCAGCACCGGCCAGCAACTGCGACATAGGCGCACATGGAAGTAGTAAAAAATCATGTTGCTGCAGCATAGTGTCCATAGAGACCTGAAATTCGTGATGCCACCTACGAAGCAACTCAATTTCCTTTGCAGAAATGCTTTCGCCCCAGGTTAATCGATCCGCGATAGCAGGCTCAAACACTTCAAATCCAGCCCGTCCAGCCAGCTGTTCGCGTTGAACTCCCGCAGCCTCATGTGCCTGAATTGGACCAAAAACGTCCATCGCACGGGCCCAGTACTCAACATTCACGGTAGTAAGGGTAGCTCCCAACTGTTCCAATTCCTGTTGCTGCATGGCATAAGCAGCAACTACATCTGCATCGCAATCGTAGAGAAACTCCGTAGGCACTATTGCAATCCGTGGGGCCTTGGGCTCTCCTGAACACTCTACAGATTCAATGCCCAGCACAGCCGAAGCGAACAACGGTAAATCGCGCAGATCTCGACACAAAAGACCTAACGTATCGAACGACCGAGCCAGATGCACGCCACCCGTCCAACTCCCAACCCCCACGGACGAGCGAAAGCCCACCACACCACATAGCGCTGAAGGCACCCGAATTGACCCACCGGTATCGGTGCCGATCGCCAATATCGCCGAGCCTTCCTGCACACTGGCAACGGCTCCGCTGGAAGACCCCCCTGTGAGCAACGAGGCATCGAGTGGCTGACAGCAGTCCCCAAAGTCCGCATTCTCTCCCGTTATTCCGTACGCCAGTTGGTGCATGTGCGTCTTCCCTGTAATCACTCCCCCTGCAGCGCGCACCTGCTGAACTATCCAAGCATCACGGCAAGCAGCAGCATTATTCTCGGCGTAGAAATGCGAGCCGCAACTACTCACATAGCCTTCGACCTCAATGCAATCCTTGATCGATACAGGTACACCAAGCAGTGGCAGTCGCGGAATCGCTCCTACATCCACCACCTTCCTTGCTTCCCTTTGGGTACGTTCACGTTGTTGCCACAGAAATACATTCTGTCCAATATTGCTGTTGGAATGGCTCAAGGCTTCGTTAACGACCTCGGTGATCGCTTCTGTGTCTAAGGTCAGCCGTTTCCGTATCTCGTCCAGAGGCGACATCGCGTTGTGCATACCTGAATTCTAAGGGCTGCATCAGCCAGAAAAGCTTCATGCCTCATCGTGAAGCAATTTCGTGTTTAGCGAATCTGACATGTCGTGTTACATTTCGACATGGGGAACACTAGAGAGAAAAAGCCGAGCCTTACGGCATTAGACAGCTCTCGCTTGGCAGAGATCGTGCATTTCACGGCGCGCACGATGGCCACCGAACGACCTTTGCCCTTCGGCGCTATGATCGTCCAAACTAAGACCGGCAAACTGCTCGTCAAGGCACTAAATGCAGTCGCCAAAGAGAACGATCCCAGCAGTCATGCTGAGGTCCGCGCAGTTCGCTTGGCCTGCAAAAAGCTCATGTCCCCCTCCCTCCGCGGATACACCATGTACTCCACTTGCGAACCCTGCCCGATGTGTATGGCCAATCTGCTCTGGGCAGGAATAGACCGCATCGTCTACGGCGCGACCATCGACGATGCCAGTCGACACTGCCGTCAAATCCATATTGCAGCAACTGAAATCGTCGAACGAAGCGACATGGCCTGTGAGGTCGTCGGTCCAGTCGAACGCGATCTCGCCTACAGCCTATTCACTCATCCCAACATGCTGAGAGCCTTCAAAGGCTGGAGCAATAGCAGTCGACCCAAAAGTGTCTCCAACCATGGAAAGCGAGCCACAACGTGACCTCCATCCACATGTCCCTAGTCGACCATCTCAAGGAAATCATTTGCGACCCAGAAAGAGTCCTGACGAACCCGGCAACCGTATCCCGCTTGTCCCGTGACTTCTATTGGTATTCGCCCGTTTTGAAGGAACTCCTCTCGGACAAGGTCGGCGACGTAGTCGTGCAGCCAATTAGCGTAGAGGAGATCTGTGCCATCCTGCGACTATGCCATGCCACCGGAGTTGCCGTGACGGCACGAGGCGCTGGTACCGGCAACTATGGACAGGCCATACCGCTGCAAGGAGGCGTCGTTCTGGACCTTACCCTGATGGACACAGTCGAATCCATTCATCCCGACGGAGTCGCGATCTGCCAGCCAGGAGCAAAACTGGGCACCATCGAGAATGAGGCCCGCCGTCATGGATGGGAGTTGCGCTGCTATCCCTCAACCGTCGCCAAAGCTTCGGTAGGAGGTTTTCTAGGTGGTGGATCAGGCGGCATCGGATCGGTTGCGCACGGTGGCCTGCGCGACTTCAACACCGTACGCGCTCTCGAAGTCATCACCATGGAAGCTGTGCCCCAGATCATCAAACACGAAGGCGACGCGATCCACGATATCCTGCATGCCTGGGGCACCAACGGAATCATCTCGCGTATCTGGCTCTCCCTGACCCCTGCAGTGACGTGGGCTCAATGTGTTGTTGCCTTCCCTTCCTTCAACGAAGCCTACGATTTCAGCGAGCAGATAGCGATCTCCAACCACTGGACAAAACGGTTAGTCACCACGTTCGAATCGCACATTGCAGCCAGTTTCACTCCCATTCGTAGCATCATCGCATCGGGGAAAGCTCATATCTTTTTCATGATTGCCGCATCACAACTGGACGAGTTGCAACAAACCGCAAAAGATAGAGATGGAGAAGTTACTTTTGCTGCTCTGTACGACGGCCTGCGCACTTCTCCCCTGCTCTCCGACTACACCTGGAACCACACCACGCTTTGGGCCATGAAGTCCGACAATGCCCTCACTTATCTTCAATGCGGATTCAATCCAGTAACTGCTCGCACTCAGTTCTCTCAACTCAAGGCTCGCTACGGGGACGACTTTTTGCTGCACATCGAGTTCATGAAGAACAGTGACCATATCGTAGTTCCAGGATCAATTCCCGTTGTGCGCTTCTCTACCGCCGAACGGTTGAACGAGATGATCGATTTCTGTCGTGAGATTGGAGTAAGTGTCGCCAATCCGCACGTCAACCACGTCGAAGGCGGAGGTCGTTACCGACAGGATCACATTCAACTTAAAGCCAAGCGGAAGTACGATCCCAAAGGATTGTTGAACCCTGGCAAGATGGCTAGCTACCAAAGGGAAGAGGATGCACACTAGATGAAGACATGGATCCCGGATAATCGCAACTTCGCCTACCTGACCTGGAAGCAGGTAGACGCTCTTCCCAGGGAAGAGACACTACTCATCCTCCCCACTGCAGCAATTGAACAACACGGTCATCACCTGCCGCTTGCGACCGACACACTTATTAGCAATTTACTGTTGGGCTACGCCTTGGCCTTGCTGCCAAAAGAACTGCCCGTCTATGCGTTGCCACCAATCTGCTACGGGAAAAGTAACGAACACATTGGCTTTCCCGGAACCCTCTCCGTCTCCGCCTCTACCTTCATGGCTGTGGTTCACGACATCGGTGCCAGCGTTGCAGCATCAGGTTTTAAGAGACTTGTTTTGTACAACACTCACGGTGGCAATACCTCACTCGACGATGTCATGTGCCGAGATCTACGTGCTGAGTTTGGCCTGCACACCTTCTATCTCTCCGGCTCTGGTGGTGCAAGATTCGAGGACATCTCACCCCAGGAAAGAGCCTATGGATTTCACGCTGGGGAGTACGAGACAGCCTTGCTGTTACATGGCACTCCCGAACTGGTTCATCCCGAGCACTACACCGTGAACTACATAGCCCAGATTGACCAACCCCATGCTTTGCTCCCGGAAAATGGTCCCGCAACCTTTGCTTGGCTGACGCGCGACATCGCTCCAAGTGGCGTTATGGGTGATCCCAATCCAGCTACTGCGGAAAACGGGGCAAGATGGGTCAAGCAGTCCGCAGAGAAAGTAGCCGCAGCCCTTACCGAAATGTTCCACTTCACCCATGGGCTTGAGCCTTGACCAGTACATTCCTCATCGAGTGCGGCTCCGGAGTCCGTCTACAACGACACGTACCCTGTCGCATGTCTGACGGCTGTACGCTCTACTCCGATCACTACTACCCACCAGCATCCTCAGGCGCTACCAGTCCAACCCTGCTCATGCGCCAACCCTATGGCAGAGATATTGCCTCCACCGTTGTCTATCCCCATCCGGTCTGGTTCGCACGTCACGGTTACAACGTCGTCATTCAGGATGTACGTGGACGCGGCGACTCGGAGGGCGAGTTCTATCCCTTCCGATACGAGCGTCACGACGGAGCCGAGACCATCCGATGGCTAAGATCCAGACCTGAGTCCAATGGGAAGTTTGGCATGTACGGCTTCTCCTACCAGGGGGCAACCCAACTACTGGCCGCAGCCGAACAACCTGAAGGACTTCTATGCATAGCTCCGGCCATGACCGCATGCGACCTCTACCACGGTTGGTTCTATCATCACGGCGCACTCAGGCTGTCGTCGGCCATGGGCTGGGGACTCCAGATGCTCCGCTCCGATGCCCGTCGACTTGGGCTGCATCAGGCCCATGAACAACTTGAAGCCGCTTGGGCTAACCTACGCCTCCAGCCTCACTTTGCCCCTTACGCCAAGCTTCCCGCGCTGCAGTCCTCCAGCCTGCCTACCTACGTTCAAGATTGGTTTGAGCATACGGAGCCGGGCAAGTTCTGGTCAGCACTCGACGTCAGCACCTCGCTCGCCCAAATCAATGTCCCTGCACTGCACGTCCTCGGCTGGTACGACACATACCTCCAGGGAAGCTACGATGGATTTCTCGCACTTGCTCGCCATGCAGCAACACCCTTCGCACGCCAGAACCAGTACCTCCTTGCCGGCCCCTGGCAACACATCCCATGGGGTTCGCGTATAGGCGACGCAAACCTCGGCCCTGATGCTGCAATGGACACCGATGCCCTACTGCTACGCTGGTTTAACCACTGGCTCAAAGACTCAAACGAGTTCGCAACTGAGCCGCGTATTCGTCACTTCGCACTCGGAGATATCCAGCCCTTGGCAAGCCGCTGGTTCACCACGGATGTCCTGACCAGCACGGAGTCCATCACGCTCTACCTCTCCAGCGATGGCCGCGCAAACTCATCCAAAGGTGATGGCACCTTGATCATAGAACCTCCCTCCGATATGCAACCAGCGGATTACTTCGTCTATGATCCCGAGGTTCCTGTCTTCGCACCCGGCGGCAATACCGCCCTCAGTGGCCCCTTCGATCAGTCTGTCATGGAGCAAGGCAACAACCTCCTCGTCTTTACCTCAGCTCCTCTGCTCGATCCGGTCCACGTCTTCGGTTCAGTCGAGCTCACCCTCTACTGCGCAACATCAGCAAGCAATGCAGATGTGACCGGCAAGCTTGTCCGCCTTACACCAGACAATCGTGCCGAGTTCATTACGATGGGAATAGTCCGTTCCAGCTACCTCTTCCGCAACTCCACCTATGCGCCCGACAGAGTCAATAAATGGACGTTCACCCTTGAGCCTACGTCCTGCATCTTTGCTGCTGGCGATCAGGTTCGACTCGAAATCGCAGGCTCAGCGTTTCCGCTGTATGATCGCAATCCATCCAGCGATATCGCCCCATCACTCGCAGATCCCTGGACCTGGCAGCGTTGCACCCATACGCTGCAGCACGGCCTGCACTATCCTTCCCACCTGCGACTCCCTCTGGTTCCCCCGCAATCATGACCACATACACCCTCAACTCGCTCTTACCCGCCCGCTCGAATGGGTTGGCTGAAATTGCCTTCTCCGGCGTATCCAAGTCTTACGGCAACAAAGCCGCAAAATCATCCCAAAAGGTACTTCAGCACGTCGACTTGTCCGTACAACGAGGTGAGTTCGTCAGCTTGATTGGTCCATCCGGTTGCGGAAAGTCAACCATGCTCAAGCTAGTCGCGGGTCTTACATCACCCACATCCGGCCAAATCTGTATCGATGGCATGACTCCAGCGAATGCCAGAGAGATTGTCTCGTATATCTTTCAGGATGCAACCCTTCTCCCTTGGCGCACCGTGGAACAAAACGTCGGATTACGACTCGAACTCGAGCACACCACGCGCGAACGACGTCAGGAAAAAGTCGCTGCTCTATTGGAGTTGGTAGGCCTCAGCCACGCAGCCAAGTCCTATCCACGTCAGCTCTCCGGAGGGATGAAGATGCGGGTCTCCATCGCTCGTGCCATGTCAACAAAACCTCGTGTATTGCTCATGGACGAGCCATTTGCTGCTCTCGATGAGATCTCCCGCGACCACTTCAACGAAGAAATTCTGCGACTCCAGCAGGAACAAGGCTGGACGGCGCTATTTGTAACTCATTCTGTGGCAGAAGCAGTATTTCTCTCCACACGTGTACTCATCATGGCACCCCACCCCGGTCGCATCGCTCACGATATCCCCATTAACCTACCATACCCTCGAACTGAAGCTACACGACAACTCGCCGCATTCGAAGATTACATAACGACTATCAGCAAGACACTGCGGGGAGTGCAAAGCCAATGAAGCGCATCTTCTATAACGCACTGAATGCCGTGGGTGTACTACTCACACTCTTGGTGCTCTGGCGCACGCTCATCTGGGTCTTTAGCATTCCGGCTTATATGCTGCCTACGCCGTTCGCCGTTGCGAAAACAGTCATCAATCGCTTCTCTTCCCTGACAAACTCGTTCTGGATTACCGCACTAGCGGCTGCCAGTGGCCTCCTCGTCAGCATATTCATCGGTACGACAGTGGCCCTGATCTTTGCGCAATCCCAATGGCTCCGCCGCATGCTTCTGCCCTACACCATCTTGCTACAGACCGTACCGATCGTAGCCATCGCTCCACTCATCATCATGTGGGCCGGTGCCGGACTCTTTGCAGTCAGCCTCATCACTTTCATCATTTGTCTTGCCCCCATCATCGCGAATACCACACAAGGCCTCGTAAGTGTCGACGAGAACATGGTCAATCTCTTCCTTATGCAAAATGCCTCTGGGGCACAGATTCTCTGGAAGTTGCGTCTCCCCCATGCGCTCCCTTCACTGTTTATCGGTGTACGTATCGCCAGCGGCATTGCTGTCATCGGAGCCATCACCGGCGAGCTATTCGCCGGATCCAGTTCTATAGGACAAGGTGGCTTGGGTTACTCAATCACGTATGCACTCGCACAACTTCAAACAGATTACTTATTTGCACTCGTCTTAGCCGCATCAGTACTGGGCTTCTTATTTTTCTTCGCAGTGATGTTTCTGGAGTACTACTTTTTACATAACTGGCACGAGTCGGCTCGCAAGACAGAATCGCAGTAGTCTCTGCCTCAAACAAACTCCGTCAACACAGGACTGGAAAGGATTCATCATGTTGCGCCTTGCCTCTGATACTGGTTGGTGGCTTATCACGCATTCTGACCACGCCCGTCTCGCTGGAGCCTTTGCCGAGCATTGGGGCAACGGGCAATTTGCCGCTCCTGCTCCGCGGCGTCAGGTACTGCTGGGCATCTCCGCCCACGACGACGGCTGGGCCGTCCGCGATGCCATGCCGCAGATCACCAAGTCTGGCCTGCCCTCCGCCTTCTCAATTGAACTTGTCGGGAAATACTCTGCTTTTGAAGAAATTGACCTCGCCGACTATCTCGCCGTCCGAGAGCATGCCGTAGAAGTTGTCGCAGCCGAGGATCCTTACGCAGCATTGCTCGTCTCGCTACATACCTACAATCTACTGACCGAACGCGCTGACCGTTCAACTATCTCCCCACTGCAACTGCCACAACTCGATGAATTTCTTGGCCGCCAGCGGTCATTACAACAGCATTTGCACAACAGCATCGCCGCCGACAACACACTCACACCCTACGAAATCGCATGGCCACGGATACAGCAACACTTTCGCTTGCTCCAGGCAACAGACAATCTCTCTCTGCTCTCCTGCGTTGACTATCGCCATCCTGCGAACCTGCTCCATCCGCTCCCACTCACCAACGGCAGCCAGCAGGAAATTACGGTTCGGTCTGTGGGTGAGCGCCACTTCCAGCTAACGCCCTACCCCTTCCACCAACCAGAACTTCAATTCCTCCTGCCCGCACGGCATGTTCAGAGCAAAATCTTCTCCTCCGCAGAGGAACTACAAGCCCAGTTTCATGCAGCGCCTGTTACACCACTAACTGTTAGGGTCTGCTCCTGACTCTGGATCGCGATGCCGCGACGTATCAATCCGGCAGTAGAGAAACGTGCGCTGCGACGATGCGCCACCCTTCCGGCAAACGCACCCAGGATTGGCTCTGACGGCCATGAACAGTATTACCGTTGCTTTCGCGCTCAAACTCCAGCGTAATGCTCCCAAAGTCTTTACCGAAGCTAACAATGTCCAAGCGTATTACTCGGCGCGCCAGATTCAACGGAGAGCGTCCTCTACGAAACGCCTCAAGCTCTTCGATTCCATACAGGTTCTCCGAAACACCAAATCGCATCACCTCGGGAGCAGACCAAAACATTGCAGTCAGCGTGGCCAAGTCGTTCGTAACCAGCGCCTCTTCATACTTCGGATACAGCTCGGCTAACTCCGCTATCGTAGCCGCATCATTGATCTCAATTCCCATAGTTAGAACAGCCTCCGCGTTGGAACAATACTCTTCGCAATTGAAGCGCTAACCGTAATCATCGGTCGATTGACAACCTGGCTCAGCTTTAGGTTCATGGCAACACTGCACAACAGATAAGCATCTACAGGCTTAAAGTCCCAATTCTGAATAAGCAAATCGACCATGCGTGATGTAGCAGCACGTGCTGCTTTCAACGCATCCTCAGCGGACTCGACTATCTGCCATGCAGCAGACGACGGCTCAATGCTGTTATGCCCAACCTCAACCATCGGCCCCGCCAACTTCTGCTGTCGGTGCAGCACAAAGCGCAGCGTCACAGTTGCAGGGCACTCAATTCCATTGATGCAAACTTCACCATCCCCCTGCGCTGCATGTGCATCTCCCGCAGAAAAGAGCGCGCCGACTACCTGCACTGGCAGGTAAAGAGTCGATCCAGCGCATAGCTCACGCACGTCCATATTGCCACCAAACTCCCCCGGAGGACGCGTCCGAAATTTACCCGCTTCGGCCCGGGCAACCCCCATAACACCGCAAAACGGGCGTAATGGAACCACCGCAGGAGACAAGGAGTGGCTCACCTCACCATCGAGCTTCCAATGAAAAAGATAAGGGTCCGTAAAGCGTTGGTCCAAAAAGCCAAGCCCTGAAATCACACTGCTCCATCCCCAACCCATGTGCTCGACTTCCAGTACCTGCACCTCCAGCACATCCCCGGGTTCAGAACTTTCGACATAGATAGGCCCAGTCAGCGCATGGATGAGACTTCGATCAATGTTGAGAAACTCGGCCATCGCCATCCCCGGCTTCACCTGCCCCCCGCTGGAATCAGCACATTCCAGATGCACAACATCGCCAGATGACACAACCAGCCGTGGGCTAAGTTGATTGTCCCAAATCGAGTGCGTCGGAACGGCACGCAAACTGTATTCAGCCATTGCTTTTACCTCCTCTCTTTCGTCGACTGCAGCTGTTTGGGCAAATCAATTCCCAGATTTCACCAACACCGTCATCTGGATCTCAACCATCGCGTTACGTGGTAGTGCGTTCACACCCACGGCCGCACGCACATGACGCCCCGCATCGCCAAACGCTGCAACCAGCAGATCAGAAGCACCGTTGATCACCTTGGGCGAATCAGCAAAGCCAGCAATCGCATTTACATAACCATTAAGACCTACGATACTTTCCACGGCATTCAGCGTTCCTAACTCGTGTTTAATCACTGCCAATTGCGCTAAAGCGCAGGCAACAGCCGCAGCATAACCATCTTCGATACTTCGCTCCGCTCCGACAGTACCAGTCAGCACAGAGCCATCTTGGGTCGAAATTACGCCCGCAAGGTACAACATATTTCCAACCCGTTTCGCTGAAAGATAATTACCACCAGCGTTTGGTGGCGAGGGCAAATGATGACCATATGCAGAGAGACGCAATTCTATATCCATGTGGCCGTACTCTAACATGCCCGTCGATTTTCTCGCTTGCTAAATCTACTGTTGCGGTTAGCATTACGTATGGGAAGCAAAAGACTCATCGGCCTGCTGGCTCTGCATGCTATTTTCTGTGGCAGCCTCTTGTCCTACGCACGATCGACCCAACCCAGAAGACGATCCCCGCTCCTTCAACCTCAGCGTCGCAGCACTACGGATCTCGAAGTTACCGGTATGATCTCTGGCATCTCTCCCACTACCCACTGGTTCATCCCCTATCAGAGCCTGCTGTCGCTGCCGCAGGTGGAAACTACCATCATCGAGGATGTCAATTTCAGTGAACTTCACGCGCCAAAGATCAACGTTAGTGGTGTAGAACTCAGTGAGCTTGCGCACATCATTGGGGTTCTAGCCAACTCCGACATGACAACCGCGCTTTGCATCGATCGCTATCAGTCCCAGTTGCCGTCCGAGTTCGTCGCAGCCCACCATCCCATACTGGTCCTGAAAATCAACGGCCTACCAACGTCCCAATGGGCCAAACAAACGAAAAACGAAGACCCGGGGCCATTCTTGATCACATACCTAGACTTCAAACCTTCATTCAAGATTCTTGCTCATCAGGACATGCCTCAAGAACCAACAGAGATGTTCCTATTAGACTTTGGCACCCAGAACGAACACTTTGGCCCCATCACTCCATCAGGCCAGTTTGCGTCGGATTCGCCTGTAATGAAAGGCTTTGCCATCGCCAAGGAGAACTGCCTTCGGTGCCACAATCAAGGCGCAGCAGGAGGCACTAAATCCGGTCGTACTTGGTCAAACATAGCTGCAATCGCTAGACGGAATCCAGTCGAATTCGCCGACTACGTCCGCAACCCGCAGAAAGTCGATGCCAAGGCCACCATGCCCGGCAATCCAACCTACGATCAGCCAACACTGGCAGCTATCACAGCGTACTTCCAAGCCTTTCCATCGGAGTAACCTGCAATGACCGTGCGTCTCTCCAAGTGCCTGCTGCTGTTTGCCATTGGCTTCTTCTACCTGCTCGTCATCTTCAACAATATCAGCGACTACAACTCCAACTATCAGTTCGTCCACCACGTCCTCATGATGGACTCCACCTTTCCAGGCAACGCCGGTATGTGGAGAGCAATCAATTCCACCACGGTCCACCATGCCTTCTATGCCACCATCATCTGCTGGGAGGTGCTCACCACCATCCTCTGCTTTGTCGGTGCATTTCGTCTGGCACAAAACCTCCGCTCGTCTGCCTCCAGCTACAACGCGGCAAAGCGCTTTGCAATAATTGCCCTAACGCTCAGCCTGCTCATGTGGTTCATCGCATTCCTCTCGCTTGGGGCTGAGTGGTTTCTGATGTGGCAGTCCAAAACCTGGAATGGACAAGAAGCTGCTGCTCGCATGTTCAACATCGTAGGGATCGTACTCATTTATCTCGCCATGCCAGATACAGAATCACAGCCTTGATCCGCCAGAACTAGCGTTCCACTTGAATGAAGCGCACCCAGAAAGACGAGACCACACGCTAGTTGCTACTATTCTCCTCATGTCATCGCCAGCCGGAGTTCGCCTCACTTCCCTGCTCACAGTTCTCACGCTGCTAAGTGGCGCCGCAGCCGCTCAAAACGAATTCAAATGCCTGCCACTGAACAACGGCGTCAACTGCTCGTCTCAGGGAACAACCCTTCAGGTCACTGCCCTTCGCGATGATGTCATTCGTGTGCGTGCTGCACATCTTGCAATACTCCCGGAAGATGCATCTTGGGCTGTCCTCCCTGCCGCCCGTACCGCCTCCGTGGCCGTCACCTCTACCGCCACCGGCTTCAGCACCACCGCGTTGCAGATCGCCATCACTCCAGACCTCCGCCTCACCATCAGGGATCGGTCGGGCGTCGTCCTCCAGCAGGATGCTGAACCCATCCAATGGCAGGGCAACCGCTTCCGCATTCGCAAGCAGATGCACGCCGACGATCACTTCTTCGGTCTGGGAGACAAACCCGGTCCACTCGACCGTGCCGGGGAAGCATTCGCTATGTGGAACACCGACAACTTCGGCTGGCAGGAGTCATCCGACCCCATCTACAAGAGCATTCCCTTCTTTATCAACCTCCGTGCGGGCCGCGCACTCGGCGTCTTGTTCGACAACACCTGGCGCACCTCCTTCGACTTTGGCCGCGAACTCCAAGATCAATACAGCTTCGGCGCTCCCAACGGGCCAGTCGACTACTATGTCTTTTACGGCCCCACTCCGAAGCAAGTCGTGCAAACCTACGCTTGGCTAACCGGACCAACACCACTCCCGCCCCTATGGACCCTCGGTTTCCAGCAGTCCCGCTACAGCTACTATCCCGAAACGCGCGTCCTGGAAATCGCCTCACGTCTACGTGCCGATCACATCCCTACGGATGCGATCTACCTCGATATCGACTACCAGCAAGACAATCGCCCCTTCACTGTAGATCCCATAAAATTCCCCCACTTCCCTCAGATGATCAAACAACTGGCCGCTGAACACTTCCACGTCGTCGCCATCACCGATCTCCACATCGCTAAGCTCCCGAACGCGGGTTACACGCCGTACGATACAGGCTCTGCTGGCGATCACTTCGTCAAAAATCCTGACGGCTCTATCTACTACGGAGTGGTGTGGCCAGGCCCAGCGGTCTTCCCTGACTTCACCCGCAAGCTCACCCGCGACTGGTGGGGCACTCTCTATCGTCAGTTCACGCAACAAGGTGTTGCTGGCTTTTGGAACGATATGAACGAGCCAGCCGTATTCAATGTCCCCACCAAGACCATGCCGGACGACGTTCAACACCGTATCGACGATCCCGGCTTTATGCCACGCACCGCCAATCATTTAGAGATCCACAACATCTTCGGCATGCAGAACTCGCGTGCAACCTACGATGGCCTGATCGCCCTCCAGCCCAACGTCCGGCCCTTCGTCCTCACCCGAGCCAGCTACGCCGGCGGCCAGCGCTATGCAGCGACCTGGACCGGTGACAATAGCTCAACATGGAATCATCTACGCATGACTGTGCCACAGATCATCAACCTGGGCCTCAGCGGCTTTGGGATGACTGGTGCCGACGTAGGTGGTTTTGCCGGCTCCCCACCGCCAGATCTGCTCACAAAATGGCTGGAGATTGCAGCCTTCCAGCCCATTGACCGCGATCATGCCGCCAAAGGAACTCGCGACCACGAACCCTGGGTAGACGGCCCCGAACAACTCGCCATCCGTCGTCGCTATATTGAAGAGCGCTACCGCCTCATGCCCTACCTCTACACCACCGCGGAAGAGATGTCCCGCACCGGTCTACCCATCATGCGTCCGCTCTTCCTTGAGTTCCCCAACGCCACGTCCGACGGCCATCCTCTCGACCTCGATGCATCGGGAGAGTTCCTCTTTGGCCCCAACCTGCTCGTGGCAGCGTCACCTTCCCCAGAGGAGGTCGCCCCCTATGAAGTCCATCTACCACCCGGCATCTGGTTCAACTACTGGACCGGTGATCGCCTCGACCGCCGCACCCTGACCAACGCTCGTGATCTCGAACAGCGCGATGCCAAACCCGTCGCCCAGCCTCTTCTCGTCACGCCAACCCTTGCAGACCTGCCTGTCTACGTCCGTGAGGGCACCATACTGCCCATCGCGCCGCTCACGCAGAACACCGAGGAGACTCCCATCGGACCACTCACCCTTCGTATTTACCCCGGTCCAGACTGCCAAGGAGATCTCTACCAGGACGATGGCAAGAGCTTTGCCTTCCGTAGTGGCTCCTACCTTCGCGTCCACTACTCCTGCGAAGAAAAATCGGATGGCTCACTGGTAATCCACATCGGAGCCCAACAAGGCACCTATCCTCCCTGGTGGAAACAGTTGCGCATCGAAGCCTATGGCTGGACTGCATACCGTGGCGAAGCAGCCACGCCCACTGGAAAACTCAAGCTGCAAACCGTAGGAAAAGCCTCAGTCGTCACCATCCAGAACACCCCCGCCGGCGCAGACCTCACACTACAGTAACAGCAAAGTCCATCCAACCCGGCAGACTACTCATACCGCAACGCCTCGATCGGATCCAGATTCGAGGCCTGTATGGCAGGAATCATCCCGCTGATCGTTCCGACGATCACCAGTATCGCCGTCGCAACAACCACAATCTCCGGCGACACCAACAAATGAATATCCCCTGCATCCGCGTTCGAAGCCATTGCGCTATAGAACGTTATGCTTCCGATGCTCTTGGCCACCACGTACGCGAGCACGATCCCACCCACGCCTCCAACTCCGGTAATTACCAGTGCCTCCGCTAGAAACTGCATCAGAATATGCCGCTTGCGTGCTCCCAGTGCCTTCTCGACGCCAATCTCTCGAGTCCGCTGCTGCACGCTCACCAGCATGATATTCATCAGCCCGATACCCGCGATCCCCAGCGTCAGCGCACCGATAAACAAGAGTAGAGCCTGCAGTCCAAGAGAAATAATCCGAAACTGCGCCAACTGTTCCATGATATTCGCCACAAAGACTGCTCGCCGATCAGAAGGGCGATAGCCATGACTCGCCGCAAGCGTCTTACGTAACGCACTCTCCACCTCTTTGGGATCGCCCTTGTAGTCCATCCAGATGCCATCCAGATACTTGGTATCCTTCAAGTCCGTCATGGTAGTCAGCGGCACGTTAATGCCTCGATTGATGTCGCTATCCGCACCCTCCTGCATCTTAGGCTTCAACACCCCAACAATCTCAAACGGAACACCATTCAAGCGTATCGTCTGCCCCAGTGCGTATATACCGGAAAATAACTTCGTCTTCGCCTCGGATCCGATTACCGTCACATGAGCCCGCTGCACGAGATCGGCCTCAGTCAGCAATCGTCCTTCACTCAAATCCATCTTCTGTATCGGTTGCAACTCCGGCGTTATTCCATCCACACCCCAACTATAGCTGTGCAACTCGTTCTGCACCGGAACCTGCTTGGAAACAGTTGGCGAAACATGCAGAATGCCCGGCACCGTCTCCTGGATCCGCTCAACATCATCCATGGTCAGGCGCACCACCACACCCGCCTTGGCTCCACCCGCTTGCTCGCTCGTCCGCCCCGGAAACACCCCCATCATGTTGGTTCCGAACTGCGCGAAGATATTCTCGAATGCCTGCCCAAAGCCCGCACCATACGCCAGCAGCAGCACGACTGTCGCAATACCCCAGGCCATTCCCACTACAGTAATAACGGTGCGTCGTCCATTGTGCCGCATCGCTTCGATCGCCTGCCCAAAGATGTCGCTTAGCATCGCACGTTACTCCTTTCGCAACGCCTCGACGGGCTGCAACATCGCCGCCTGCCGCGCTGGATAGATGCCTGCAATGATGCCGCACAAGGTCAAAGTCCCTAACGCCAATGCAGCCGACCAAGGTACCAGTCGTGGCGGATCGAAGCCCATATCATTGTTCCCCACAACGGAGCCCAGCACCAGCATCAGTACTGCCGCCGCGGCAATCCCAATCAAACCACTCAAGCCTGTCAGCATAAGGCCTTCCAGAAAGAACTGCATCAGGATGCTTCCATTCGTCGCTCCCAGTGCCTTACGCAAACCTATCTCTTTTGTGCGCTCGCTCACCGTCACCAGCATGATGTTGATGATGCCCACAGCACCAAGCGCCAGCGTCACAATGCCTACGCCACCCAGAAATACATCCATCGCCGTAAAGATCAGACCTACCGTGCGGTTGGACTTTATGGTGTCCCACTCTTCAAATGCCTCGGTAGCCGACGGGTCAAAGCCATGCTGTCCCGCAACCGCACGGTGCACCTCAGCTTTAGCAGTCTCGTTCAAGTCCGGCGACGTCGGTTGATATTGGATGGACGAGATGGCATCCGTCGGTACATTCTCGCCCTTGATCGGAAATAGCTCCAGCATCGTTGTCAGCGGAATATAAACCTTCTGGTTGTCGCCGTCATTATTCCCGCGCCCAAACTTCGCAGCAACTCCCACCACCTGAAACCGATAGCCATTCAGCGTAATGTACGCAGCCAGACCAGGATGTCCCGAAAATAAAAGCTGATACGTCTTTTGACCCAGAATCACAACCTGTCGTCGTTGAGCAAGATCGTCCGCGTTCAGAAACCGTCCCTGTGCGATCGGCAACGTGCGAATCGCAGGATAGTTCGCCTCAACCCCCATCACCTGACCACCCGCACTGGAATATTCGCTGACCTGCTTCAGATCACTCCGGTTGATCATGGCCGTCACATCCCGAACATGCGGGGCCCCTGAACGAATCGCGTCTGCGTCGCGGATCGTCAGTTTGTAGGGCTGCATGCCCGTATGTTGCCCCGGCAGCGCAGGAATAGTCCCGCTCCAAAGCATGATCACATCTGTGCCTAACTCTGCCAGTCCCCGCCGCTGTCCCGAACGAAATCCCTCGCCCAGCCCGATCAAAAGCAGCAAGGACGCCACGCCCCAGGCGATGCCGAACATCGTCAGAAATGAGCGTAACTTATTCGCTCCAATCGACTTGAAAACCTGAATGACTATCTCGAAGAGCGCACGCATGACAGTGGTTTGACGATGTCCTTCCCCACAGCGTTACGCATCTGCCCGCGAATTAGTTCCCTGATCCAGCGAGAGGCATGCCTGACTAGTGATTCTGTACCAGATTCTTCACCAGCATCGGCATATCAGGATCAACCTCTGCCTGCACCAGCCTGCCTTGTCTCTTCAGGAAGTCAAGCACCACCGGTATAAGCTGTCCGTCAATCCCCGCTGGATACAGCAGACGCAATGTCTGTCCCACCCTTGACACCACTGGAGCCAACCCACCCCGTATCGCAAAGCAACGCTCCGGACGATAAACACAGGACGCCAGATCGGTAATACTCAGGGCATCACTCGGAGTACACAAAATCGTCTTGGGTGGAGCCATACGGTCGATCATGCTGAAAATCTCCAGCTTCGACTCCAACTCATCCGGCACAAAATCGAACACGATGTCAGCATTTCGAACAGCATCTTCAACCGTAGCTACCAGATCCAGACGTCCAGGGGCCGCACGTCCGCTCATATCCGCAAAGTCAGCTTCTGCCTTGCGCAGATTGGCCGGCATCACGTCTTCCAGCACCACGTGAAAACCGGCACATGCACAAACCAGCGCAAAACTTCGACCTGCTTCACCTGCGCCGATCACTGCAACAGTATGAATCGGATGTGCCGCCCTTGTCTGGCTCACTTCGTACTCGTCACTGCAGTAATCACCGACTCATAGCTCGGCTCAGAGCTTTTGATATGGTTCGCGACACGCTCACGCTCCTCAGCCGTCAACGACGGCAGCACCGCAAGAATCCGGCGCAGGGTCACAGAAATATCGTCAACATAGTTCATGGTACGGATGGCTTCGCCAGAAAGTGGCATGAGTGCTCCTGAAATAAAGTTTGTACTTACTGTCAGTCTAAACGTTCACGCCCAGGTCTGCTCTGGCAACACTGCCACCCGCCGAGGGAGCCACATAACCGTCACGGTCAGTCATCTCCATCAAGGCAGCAAGCTGAGAAGCAAAGTCTGGATGCAATGCCTTGGCATCGTAACGCCAAGTCCAGTTCCCCGCTCCCTCAGAGGGCGTATTCATCCGTCCTTCGCTCCCCAGATGCAGAACATCCTGCATCGGAAAGATGCAAAGGTTCGCCACCGAGCGAGCTGCTGCTCGAATCATTGCCCACACGATATCGCCGTCATGTTCGATCTTCTGCAGGTAAGACTGCACGTTCCGGCGTTCCGCCTCGCCAACATCATCCCGCCACCAACCCAGCGTCGTATTGTTGTCATGCGTACCTGTATAAACCACAGTATTCGGAACATATCGATGCGGCAGGTACAGATGTCCCCCGCGATCAGAAAATCCAAACTGCAAAATCCTCATCCCCGGCATCCCAAAATGCTCCCGCAACTCGTCCACCTCGGGAGTAATCAGGCCCAGGTCCTCCGCAACAAACGGTAAATGCCCAAATACCTCTTTCAGGCGCTGAAACAACTCCTGTCCCGGCGCCTTGACCCACTGTCCATTGATCGCAGTCGCTTCCTCAGCAGCTATCGACCAATACGCCTCAAACCCCCGAAAGTGATCCAGTCGAATCATGTCGTACAACGCCAGCGACCGCCGAATCCGAGCGACCCACCAGTCGAACCCTTGCTCAACTAATACATCCCACTTGTACAGTGGATTTCCCCAGCGCTGTCCTGTTGCAGAAAAATAGTCAGGTGGTACACCCGAGACCCGTATCGGTTGCCGCTCCTCATCCAGTTCAAACAACTCTGGATGTGTCCAGACATCCGCGCTATCGTAGTTTACGAAGATTGCCACGTCACCAAGAATTCGCACGTCCCGCTCAGCACAATAGGCGCGCAGTGCAGACCACTGCTGGCTAAAGAAGTATTGAATCGCCTGCTCGATAGCCATCTCTCTGCCGTATTCATTCAGCAACGCCGTCAGCGCATCCGGCCTCCGAAGTGCATGCTCCACTGGCCATTCATGCCAACTCGCATACTTGTACTTTCGGCGCAGCACGTTGAACATCGCATAATCCAACAACCAGGAACCGTTGTCCTTGCAAAACTCTTGAAAACTCGCACGGTCCTTGTTATCCGCACGGTCGAGAAAGTTAGAGGCTGCCTCTTCAATTAAGGGCAATTTGCGCTGCATCGCCTCCTCGAACTGTACCGGACCATCGTGCCCCGGCAGTCCGCCAATACGCTCCCACGCGATCCATCCACTTTCCGCCAGGCGTTCCACGCTGATCAACAGAGGATTCCCCGCAAACGCTGACAGCGCAGAGTAAGGGGAGCTACCGTACCCAGTCGGACTCAGCGGCAATACCTGCCACAAACGCTGCTTCGCTGCCACGAGAAAATCCACAAACCCGTACGCCGCAGGACCAAAATCCCCCACCCCACCATAGGATGGCAACGACGTCACATGCAGTAGAACTCCAGACAAACGATCCTGTTCCTTAGCTTCCCCGCTCATACGTTCCCTCTTTCACACCAGACCAACCGTGCTAAAACTCATGCCCAAATACAGGTTGACAAATCATACTTGGTCTAGACAAAAAAGAAAGGGCCTGACCTCGCCCATTGGGAAAGAGTCAGGCCCGCACGTCCAATCGAAACTAGTTGCCGAACGGCGAAGACCCCGGCGCAGGCTGCTTCTTCGAGTACCGAACAGCGCCGCCCTTTTCATACTTCTCCGTCAGGTTGCCAATGTACACACGGAAGATCTCCTCCCGCTGTACACTCAGCAGTTGCTCTCGCGTCTGGACGAAGTTCTTTGCAATCTCATCTGGGCTAGGCTCCTGCTTGTCGAGCACACTGAGAACTACACCTGCGCGGCCAGTGTTGATAGGACCTGACATAGCACCCTTCGCCAACGTAAAGGCGACTGCTCCGGGACCACTCATTGCACCAAGATCCGGCACCTGACCATCTTTACCTACCAGATCGCTCGTCTTAACCGGAATATTCATCTCCGCAGCGGCCTTCTTCAGATCGTTCAATACCTTCGCACGATCATCCAGCTTATTCAACTGTGCATTCAACAACTGTGGAAGCTGCTGCTCGCGATAGTCATCCAGAATGTGCTGCTTGTAAGCGTCAAACTCTGGCGCATGAGCAGATTTCACATCTACAACCTGGAAGATTGCAAATCCGTCTCCCGTAGGGACTGCCGTCGGATCGCCTCCCTGCTTCACCGCAAACGCCTGTGCCAGCAGAGCCGTACCGTCAGCCAACCCGGCAATCACGCCATCTTTGGCGAGATAATCCGTCGTTACCACATGCAGGCCCTTGGCTGCTGCTGCCTTCTCTAGGCCATTCTTCTTTGCATCGCCCGCCAGTTGAGTCGCCAACGACTGCTCCGCAGCACCAGCCTTTTGTTGCTCCAGCACCGGTACGATTTCACCCCGTACCTCAGCCAAAGGACGCATGTGCGCTGTCTTCTTATCTTCCACCTGCAGAATGTGGTAACCAAACTGCGTCTTCACTACATCCGACGTCTGCCCAGGTGCCAATGAAAACGCCATCTTGTCGAACTCAGGAACCGTCTTGCCGCGATCCAGCCAACCCAGTTCACCCCCCTGAGTCTTGCTGCCCGGATCGTCCGAGTTCTTGCTAGCCAGATCGGCAAAGTTCCCGCCACTCTTGATCTGCTTCAGCAAATCTTCCGCCTTGGCCTTCGCCGCGGCATCCGTCTTTGCATCGGCACCAGAAGGGACTGCAATCAGAATGTGGCGTACCTTCACCTGCTCCTTCACCTGAAATTGATCTTGGTGCTGGTTGTAGTAAGCCTGCACGTCTGCATCGGTCACCTGCGGCCGGCCACCAGGCAGGCTGGACGCGTCGAACGAGACATATTCAATCTTCCGTGTCTCCGGAATCGCTGCTGCATAACGCGCCTGATTCTGTTTGAAGAACGACTGCAACTCAGCGTCAGAAGGGTTGATCGTCTTACGCAGATCATCCCCGGAGACCACCGCATAATCAAACTTCACTTTGGTGCCCTGAATCCTGTAAGCATCCCGCACCGCATTGTCCGACACCGTCACACCGCCAGTCACCAGAGCCTGCAGCCGGTTCAGCTCCATGTCGCTCTTCACCTGCGACTCGAAGTCACTGCGGCTCGTCTGAAAAGCCGATTGCACAAAATTCATATACGCGTCATCTCCAATGTAAGTGCCATTGGGAAACAAGTACTGGGCAAACGGCCCAGTCTGCAGCTCACGACGCAGGTCTTCGTCACTCACCTCCAGGCCCATCCGGTCAGCTTCATGCTTCAGGATCGCGCGCTGAACCAGAATCTGCCCCGCACGCTGCACCATATAAGGCAACAGGAACTCAGGCAGCCGCTGCTGTTGTAGTTGGCGCGACGCTAGCTGGTTCACCTCGACATCCTTAACTGGTGTGCTCTCACTTGCAAACCGGCCCAACACACCCGGTTCACGCACTGTGGCATAAACCGTCGTGTCGTTAGTTGCTTGGTTGTCGAATATTCCAGGTACTAGCGTAATCACCATCGTTACAACAGCTAACCCAATGATGACGGCGAAGATAATCTTGGTGATACGGTTGTCCTGCTGCAGAATGCGAATCATGCTTGGCTAAAGACCTTCACTTCGTGAGTCGCCGACTTATCAGTTAGCTCGGCTGCATGCCCGGGATTTTGCGCGACCTGTACACACGTCGATGAGACGTACGCCACGCCGGATGCAAGGCAAGCCACAAGTATAAATCAGCTAAGCCACGAATTCACCTTCCCTAGGGATGGGCACCTGACTCTTTGTGGACAGTGGCCAAGTCGGCCAACCACTGCTCTCGCTGCCCCACAACGACCAGATCTGAGCAACAAAGACTCCACCAGAAGCGATGAAGGCCAGCCGGCCAGACAAGATCATCACAAGCTAGGCTCCCCGGCCCGAATAAAGCTGACCGATGTTGATTCGGACGGAAGGACAACAACCTCAAAAAGCTGCCAGCAAACCACCGACCTCGCCAGACTCGATACATATTAGATAGCTCAACTCTTCCGCGCACTGCAAACTGCAAACCAAACATTGCCTGCCTCGCGAATGTGCTCAAGCACAATCTTATGCGTGGAGTCGCCTATCCCGGACAAATCTCTCTTCAGCGCAACCTTGCCAAGCTGCACCATGTTTATCTCCCCGCCGAATCTCGATCGAGGCACCTGCGGCAGCAATCGACTGCATCTTGCGAAATGACGGATATTTGGAAATGCCAGCCAGCTGTTCACGAAGTCGCGCACCGGAACCACGTGCGTTAGGACAAAACCTATACTCTCGGGCTGCGGGGAGTAGAGGTCGTACCGGCCGTCTCGGCGGGCGGAATCAGTCGTCGGCACGCCCGTATGGAAAAGAAGCGGGAGGCACTGAGCGAAATCGTGGATGTGTTGTATAGTTGCACGCGGACGGAAGCAACATGATCCGCCTTGTCAGAAATGGTCTTATGCCCGTTTTGTGCCCTCTGGGAGGGGAGGACACACCGTAAGGCATTGATTCTATGGTGGGCACAGCAGGATTCGAACCTACGACTTCCACCGTGTGAAGGTGGCACTCTACCGCTGAGTTATGCGCCCATATAGTTGTTAGGATCGCAGCAGTGTATTTCTATCCACCGGCAACTCCGTTTCATTAGAATAGCATCTGTCAGGGTCTACATCCAGCTTAACGGGTAGATACGTATCTGAATCAATTCAGCTTACTGCAGACGATCCTGGGCTCCCCGAATCCACGGACGCCAAAGCTTACAATTCTTGTGAAGCATGCCATTCCGATCCCACCATCCCGGCTCCCAGCAAGGCTCCCCATTCGGACCTGAAGAAGATCCGCAATTCTCAGCAGAATTTAGCGCAACAGCGCAACCCGGAGACGAAGATGGGGTTATAGATGGCATGGGCACCATGGCCATCAACCCGCTGCTGCTTGAAAACCTCCAGACTGCTGAGAATCAGCCTATGTCTGGCGACTTCGCACAGATGGACGACGCAGCCATCATGCTGGAGCTCCGCGCCGGTAACATGGCCAGCTTCGACTTCCTGATCCAAAAGTACCGCAAACCCATCATCCACTTCATGTACCGCATGGTGCGCAATCAGGCAGTTGCCGAGGAACTCGCACAAGAAGTCTTCCTCCGTGTCTACCGCTCTCGGGAGACCTATCGCGCCGAAGCACGTTTCAGCACCTGGCTCTATCGCATTGCCACCAACCTCGGAGTCAACTATGCCCGTGATAACCGCCACGAGCGCAACGCTTCCACCATCTATCTAGACGAGACCGACTCCGAGACTGGCACCACCCCGGATGTCGCCGACTCCACCCCCGGTGCCGAAGCCAATCTGCTCCGCCGCGAACGGCTCAACGCCATCCGCCAGCATGTAATGGCTCTGCCGGAGCGCCAGCGCATGGCCGTCCTCATGCACAAGTACGAAGGCATGGACTACCGACAAATTGGAGATGTGCTCAAACTGAGCGAGTCCGCAACCAAATCGCTGCTCTTCCGCGCCTACCAGACCCTGCGCGAAAAACTGAAACCCTTTGTTTGAACTCTGCCCGGATGTATCGTTTTGCGCTCCAGATCAGTCCAAAGTACGGTACTCAAGCGTAGTCAAACGACGTACCGGTAACACCGTAAGGAAGGAGTCACCATGAACTGCAAAGTCTGCCAAAGTTCTCTTCCAAATCTGCTGCTCGACCCCAAAGCCCCCGAGAACGCCAAGGCCTGGCTCCATCTGGAGTCCTGCCCAGCCTGTGCCGCAGACCTGCAAGCGCTTCAGTCCACCGTAGAGCTCCTCGATACATGGCAGGCGCCGGAACCCTCCCCTTACTTCGACCAAAAGCTCGCCGTCCGCATCCGTGAAGCCCAGCAGGAGCCCCCCGCAGGTTGGTTTGAGCGCCTCGTCATTAGTCTGCGCCTCAATACTGGTCGCCAATTCCGGCCAGCAATGGCAGCCGCTCTCGCACTCGTTCTGGTCGTCGGTGGGGGAACACTAGCCGACCTCAGCGGATTCCCCAGCGGACCTCAACACGATCAAGCCTCCGCAACCATCAATGACCTGCAGATACTGGACAAAAACGACCAGGCACTCCAGACCATGGATCAGTTGCTTCAGGACGACACTCCCAACGACGACACCACCATTACTCCAGCTAGTTAGTCTATTTTTTTTCGCAATTTCTGACACTAAAGGAGATATCCCGCAGTACCCTGTATTGGAACAACTTGCCCAACCAATCACGACTCTGCTTTAGCCGATCCCAAACCAATGATCTTCTTCACTCCAACTCGGCGATCTGCCTCCCTTCTGGCGACACTTTTACTCTGCTCCCTGCCTGTATCGCTCATGGCAGCGCAACCCGCTGCCTCGAAGCTCGCACCTGTTCGACCAACTCCCCGTGTTGCCCCTAAGCAGAATCAGGAACACCTCGCCCAGTGGATGGAGCGCCACCGCAATCTCCCACTCGACCAGCAGCAGAAAGCCCTCGCTAACGAGCCCGGCTTCCACCAACTCCCTGCGGAAACTCAGCAGCGCATGATGGATCGTCTCACCCAGCTCAATAACATGCCCGAGGAGCAGCGTCGCCGTATCCTTGACCGCAATGAAGTCATGGAGCACCTCACAGTACCCCAGCGTCAGCAGGTTCGCGACGCCATGCAGCAACTTGGCAGTCTCCCCGTAGATCGCCGCCGTCTCGTCGCTCGTGCCTTCCGCGATCTACGCGAGATGCCGCAGCCCCAGCGTCAGGCCATTCTCACCTCCGATCGCTTCCGCGGACAGTTCTCCGACCAGGAGCGTGCCACCCTGTCCAGCCTCCTCACCGTAGAACCTTACCTTCCAGTGGAGCGACCGGCAGATTCAGTCGAAGCTGGTAAGTAACCCGCAGCCTTTCGCTTGACCCGGGATCATCTCCCGGTCTACGCTCAACCCATGCTGCGCCAAATCTACACCTGTCGCTGTCGCCCCTGATCGAAGCTCGCAACCCCGACGCGCCACTCTCCCTCCGCAGCAGAATTGTTTGCAGCCCCCTCCCACTGCCTATATGCCGTATGAATCGAGCCTGACGATGAAGCTCTTCGCCACTTTTCTTTTCCTGCATCTCGCCGCCGTTGCCCAGTCAGTACCTCCATCCTCTCTCATAGGCATCTGGACGGGAACTGCTACCGTCCACGGCCAGCAGGTGCCGCTCACCCTCGATCTCTCCAACTCCTCCCACACCTTCAGTGCGTCCCTGCTTAACGGCCCGGAACACTCCGCTGCCTCTTCTGCCACCCTTACCGGAACCCATCTCCTCGTCTCCTTCGACTACTTCGCCCGCACCCTCGATGCCACCCTTACCCATGGAACTCTGACAGGCACCTTCGGGACAACCACCGTCCGCTACCCAGTCGTTCTCTCCCGCGCTACTCCGCCTGCTCCAACCCTGATACCCCCAGCAATCACAGGCGATTGGGAGATCGCCGTCCAATCTGCCAAGGGAGAATCCGCCTGGCAGCTCCACCTCGAACCTGCCGCACCCAATCCCGCACTGATGCGGGCCGTCATCCAGCGGATCGACGGCGATACAGGCTCACTCTATGGCTCGTTCAATGGCAAACAGCTCCTCGTCTCCCACTTCACCCCCGCTGGCCCTGCTCTCTACTCGCTTCAGCCACAGCCCGATGGCACGCTGCTCGTCTCCAACCTGCTCCGTGCCGACCTCAACCCGCCCGACCAGCAAAAACTAATCGCCCGTCGCCCTACCCAAGCCCGCCAGCAGAAACTCACCGAACCCACCGATCCCACCCGGCAGACCACCGTCCGCGACCCCAGCGCCCGCTTCGCCTTCCGGTTTCCCAACCTCGCCGGCAAGATCATCGCAAACACCGATCCCCAGTTCGACGGCAAGGTCGTCATCGTCGCCATCGGTGGTTCCTGGTGCCCCAACTGCCACGACGAAGCTCCTTTTCTTGAGAGCCTTTACCGCCAATTCCAAGCTCGTGGCCTCGAAATCGTCAGCCTCTCCTTTGAGGAAGCTGACCAACTCAAAGACCCGGCCCGCCTCCGTGCCTTCATCGCCCGTTACGGCATCACCTATACGGTGCTCTTGGCGGGCGAGACCGAGCAGCTCAACGAAAAAATCCCGCAGGCCGTCAACCTCAATTGCTGGCCAACCTCCTTCTTCCTTGGTCGCGACGGACGCGTCCGCGAGGTGCACGCAGGATTCGCCGGCCCTGCCAACCCCGCCGCGCACCAGGCTCTCACCCACGAAGTCACCGACCTCATCGAGCAGCTTCTGGCCGAGCCAGCACCCGCGCTCTCCGCTACCCGCTAGTTCTTGAAAAAGTTCTTCGCCAGGAACAGCACGTTCGCAGGACGCTCCGCCAGTCGCCGCATAAAGTACGGATACCACTCCGTACCAAACGGAATATAAACCCGCACCCCAAACCCCTCCGCCGCTAACCGCCGCTGCAGATCGCGCCTCACCCCATACAGCATCTGGAACTCGAACGCGCTCTTCGACACATCCTGCTCCCGCACAAACGTACGCATCGCATCGACAATCGCCTCATCATGAGTCGCCAGTCCGCAAAACACCCCCGACGTCGCCAGCCGCTTCATCAGCTTCACATAATTAGCATCCACATCGGCCTTCGCCGGAAACGCATGATCTGGGCCTTCTTTGTAGGCCCCCTTGCACAGCCGTATCCGAATTCCCTGCGCCACCAAACGCTCCACATCCGCCCCAGTCCGGTACAGATACGCCTGAAGCACCGTCCCCACACGCCCCGGATGCTGCGCATGCAGCCTCTCCGTCATCGCAATCGTAGCCTCGGTATACGGAGTTCCCTCCATATCAATCCGCACAAACGAGTCCACTGCCTCTGCATGCGCCACCATCTCACCCACAATACGTTCCGCCAGCGCCTGGTCAAAATCCATCCCCATCTGCGACAGCTTCACGCTCACATTCGCATTCAGCCCGCGCCCATGGATCGCATCCAGCAACTCATGGTAGATCGACGCCGAAGCCCGCGCCTCCGCCTCCACCGTAACGCTCTCCCCCAGCGAGTCCAGACTTACCGCAATGCCCTCGCCATTTACCCGTGCACACGCTGCAAGGGCCTCCTCCACCGTCATCCCGGCTACAAACCGCCCCGACAACTTCCGACCCATCGCCGATCGTTCCGAGAACGACCGCAGTTCCTTATTTTGAGAAAGTGCAATAAACGCAGATCGCAGCACGTAGACAATGACCCCAATTCCGGTAGCGTACCTTCACGCAACCTGACACAGCATTCTCCCACGCCAGCCCTGCAAACCGCCACTCATCAGCACGATAAACGGCGCGATTACCACCGCAGCACAACCCTTACGGCATCATCCCCAGCCGCTGGTTCTTCACCGCCAGCGCCATTGGTACCACCGTCGGCGACGCTGCCCCCACATACTCAAACAGGCTGTTCACGTAGAAGTCCGTCATCCACACATTACCCGACGCATCCACCGCAATCCCCACCGCAGCCGTTGCACCCGGAGTCACATACCCCGTCGCCGGAGAGAGCGCCGTCCCCGAGTCCGCAAAGTGGCTCACCGATCCGTCCAGGTTCGCCGTCCACACCGTATTGCTTCCATCCACCGCAATCGCGCTGGTCTCGTTCGGAGTTGCATACCCCGCCCCGGACAACGGTGCTCCCGTACTGCTCAACTTGCTCACCGTCGGGGCGCCAAAGTTGCTCAGCCACACATCGCCCGTCGCATCGACGGCAACCCCCACAGGTGTCGATAGCCCTCCACCCGTGTAGGCCCCAATCGCTGCCGGAGACCCGCCATTGCTGAACTTCGAAACCGAGTCCGCAGCCGGTGTCCGGTTCCCATTCGCAATCCATACATTCTCGGAGTTATCAATCGCAATCGCGTAAGGCACATCCAGACCGCCACCTTGGAACAACGCCAGCGGAGCACCGCCATCGCTCATCTTAGAGACCGTATTGTTCCCATTCGCGCTGAAGATGTTCCCCGCACCATCCACTGCCACCGCATACGGATACAACATCCCCGCCATCGTAAAACCATTGCTGCCAGAGATCGCCGTACCGCTTGAACTGTGCTTGCTCAGGCTGCCGTTGCCTTCATTCGCAGCCCACACATACCCGCTCAGGTCGATCGCTACTGCCTCCGGATAGCTCAACCCGCCACCAGTAAACCCCGTGCTCGGTGACAACGCCGCGCCCGTTGGACTAAACTCGCTTAGCGTCCCAGGATCGACGGCATTCGGCACCCACACGTTCCCGGCACCATCTACCGCAATCAACTGCCCCCGGTTCAACCCGCCACCGGTATATTCAATGCTCAACGTCAAATCGTTTGGCTTACCCGCCAAACTCGGCTGAAACGTCGCCCGCGCCACCGACAAGTCATAGAGCGTCTTCACATTCAAACCCGGATTGCGGGCAATATTCAACATCGCCGACAGCGTATCTGTTGGAGCCACTCCGCCAATCGGCGTGGCCGCCGTGAACAAGGTATTGCACGCACCCGATCCGCTCGTCGTATTCACGCAAGCTGCCATCACATTCGCCAGCGTGTTCAAAGCGTTTTGCGGAACCGTCCCATTCCCCGCTGGCGTCGTCGTGCGGGCATACCCAGTCGACGGATCGATCAGGTTAAACACCGTCGCATACGCATTCAGCAAACCGGTCACATTCGTACTGCTCGTCCCCACTGCCGTACTGCCCGGTGTCATAAACTGCCCCAGCCCATACACAGCTGCGACAGAGGACACCTCGCTGATATTCGCCTGACCCAAAGTCGACAGATCGCTGCAACTACCCACCGGCAACATCAACACAGCACTACTATTTACACCCGAACCAGGGTCCCCGCCCGATGACACCAGATACACCGGAGTACTCGCCGAAGGACAGGTATAGCTGTTGGGAATACTGAAATTTCCATTCGTATCCGAGGTAACCGCTGTCCCACCAAGCAGATCCACCGCACCTGTACCATAACCAGTCGTCCCCGCCGCGTACAGCGAAATTGCCGCCCCAGCAATCGGTCGCTGACCTCCCATCACCCGCCCCGTCAACGCGAACCCTGTTACTTGTCCCGACGTCCCATAAACACCCGATCCACACCCTGCCAATGCCAGAACCGCTCCCACCCCTGCTAAAACACCGATTCGAGCTATGCCTATCCCAAAACGCATAAATCCCCTTAGTCAAGCGAAACTGTCCAAGGGCTTACTTAAAGTGAAAAATCGGACAGTGACGCACTTCCAAGGTAATTCCTGCGAAGTTCAGGCGAACTAGCACTTCCATGCATCCGCCTACAACCTTCAGGGTATCCAGGCACAAGCCAGCATCCATACCCACTATGTAAATAGTACGCGATTCAAGCGCACGGTTTTGCACACAGCTAGATCGCCACCCGCGTCCGCCACCCAAAACTACATGGAGTAGTTCTTCATCAGGCCTGCGCGCTCACAAGTCAGCAACTTCAGTTTTGACTGCACCGCTTCCGTTGACTCCCCATGCAGAACAGTCGCTACCTTCTCAGGCCGTTTCCCCGACAGCACCTGCAGAATCCGCGTCTCGGGCCACTCCTGCTGCACCAACCGAGACACCGCCTCCGCCTTCTGCTCCGTCAACGTGGAGCACAGCACCAGCAGATCAAAGCCACGCTGCATCAAATGGCGAGGAGCGTCGGAAAAACAACTACTCTCAACATCTGCTCCCGAGCGACGCAACGCCGCAGCAGTCGCAGACAGCAACAACAGATTTTCACCGATCAACAAGATATGCAGCATACATTCCTCCGCTAAACCCAGAACCCGGCCGAAGAACATCTTCATCTCTACTTAGCTTGATCCCATCAAAAGCAAATTATCTGTCATGTGCCAGACATAACCGGTAAATTCACACTCCGCTAACCTAAATAGCCCACTGCCACAGCATCCCCGCGCAAATCGCCTCCCTGCCCGCTAGGAAGCATACTGACTGCAAGGCATCGGATAATCCTGCCACTGCGACACCAACAGCTACACGATGTACCGTGTTGTGCCATTCCCATCCTTCTGCAGAATTCGTTCATACGAGCTCTCCACCGTGCCATAACACTCGCACGACGAGTTGATCAGGCCCTGACGATTCAGTATCTGAATCTTGCCCCGGCTATACTCGATCAGGCCTTCCGCCTGCAACTCCCCCGCAGCAACCGTCACCGTCGATCTCTGGACGCCCAGCATCTGCGCCAGAAACTCCTGGGTCAAATTCAACAAACGGCTCTCCATCCGGTCAGCCGAAGTTAGCAGCCACCGAGCCAGCCGCGCATTTACCGGATGCAGTCGATTGCACAACACAGACTGCGTCACTTGAACCAACTGTAAATACGCGAATGCGTGCACCAACTTCTGCAGCATCCCACCCTTCAAAAACTCTTCCCGCACGATCTCAGACCGAATCCGCAGCCCCTCGCCAACTCCCTGCATCAGCACCATATGCGACATCTGAGGCTGATCCAGCAGCGCAGGCAAACCCGCAAATCCTTCCCGCCCAATCACCCCTACCTCAACCGACTCTCCATTCGACGACAACACGTCCGTAGACACCAGTCCACTGTTCAGAAAGTAGATGTGCTCAATCGGAAGATTCGGCTCCGATAACTTCTTTTCCAAAGGCAAATCCACTGGCTTCAAATGCTTTGCCAATTGGGCGTACTCCGCCTCGGGAAGCTGGGAGAGAATAATGTTGCGCGGCCGATAAAGTACGTTCTCCGCCAAGCCCACCTGATTCACTAGTTAATTCCTTTACACGAGGCAATCCCCTGGCCGCACAAGTCAACCGGACTGAAACATGCAGGTCGGAGCAAGTGCGCTTATCCTGCAAACTACGCGCTTACTCCCTATTTGTCTGTCACTTGGCAAACATAGTGAGGAAACTTTACCCTCGCCGATCCCACGTTTGCTCTTCCCGGCTCTCTCCGCAGCCGAACCTTTTCTATGCCCCAATTACTGGACGCATTAGCCCGTCTCACCTACCCGCATCCCTGCCCCGCAGGATAGAATCTTCCCTGATCCCCTTTGCCCCATGTCTCTCAACATGCGGGCCGGAAAGCGCAAAACTTGCCCATGCACCGCTGGTCCAGTCTCTTCATCCCCACCCTCCGCGAAGCCCCCGCCGACGCCGAAGTCGCCAGCCACAAACTCCTCCTGCGCGCCGGATATGTCCGCCAGCTGGGCGCAGGCATCTACTCCTACCTCTTCCTCGGTAACCGCTCCGTCAACAAAATCGTCGCCATCGTCCGCCAGGAGATGGACCGCATCGGCCAGGAGTTCCTCCTCCCCGCCCTCAACCCCAAAGAAGTCTGGGAAGCCAGCGGACGCTGGTCCGTCATGGGCGACAACATGTTCCGCCTCAAAGACCGCAAAGGTGCTGAACTCTGCCTCGCCATGACCCACGAAGAGGTCATGACCGACATCGCCCGCAAAGAACTCCGCAGCTACAAGCAGCTCCCCCAGATCTGGTACCAGATCCAGACCAAATTCCGCGACGAGCCCCGCCCCAAATCCGGCCTCCTCCGCGTCCGCCAGTTCATCATGAAGGACGCCTACTCCTTCGACATCGACGAAGCCGGCCTCGATCTCTCCTACAACAAGCACGACCACGCCTACCGCCGCATCTTCTCCCGCTGCGGCCTCTCCTTCGTCGCCGTAGAAGCAGACTCCGGAGCCATGGGCGGCTCCGCCTCGCAGGAGTTCATGGTCTACACCGACGCCGGTGAAGACCTCATCGCCTCCTGCCCCACTTGCAGCTACGCCGCCAACCTCGAAAAAGCCACCAGCCGCCTGGCCCCCGTTCAAGACCTAGCCCCCACCGGCGACGGCCTCCCCGCACTCGTCCACACCCCGGGCCAGCGCACCATCGATGAGGTAGGCGCCTTCCTCAACACCCAGCCTCACCATCAGATCAAGACCATGGCCTACATCGCCGACCTCCCGGAAGCTGATCACGCCAAGCTCGGCAAGTCGCGCCCTGTCATCGTCTTCCTACGCGGAGACCACTCCCTCAACGAGGCCAAACTTAGCGCCATCTCCGGCGGCGAGCTTCGCCCCATGCCCCCCGAAGAGCTCGCCACCACCTTCAACGCACCCGCCGGATACCTCGGCCCCATTGGCGTGACAGCCGCTCCGCACCCCAAAAAGCCCGGAACCCTCGTCATCCTCGATGCCGCACTCGAAGGCCGCACCAACCTCATCGCAGGTGCCAACAAAGAGGAGTACCACCTCCGCAACGTCACCCCCACCCGAGACTTCAAACCCACCCTCGTCGCCGACGTCCGTAACGTTAACGAGGGAGAACCCTGCCCCACCGACGACTCTCCGCTCCGTCTCGGCAAAGCCGTCGAAATCGGCCACATCTTCAAACTCGGACGCAAGTACACCGCCAGCATGGGAGCCTCCGTCCTCAACCGCGACGGCAAGGAAGTCACCCCCATCATGGGCAGCTACGGCATCGGCATTGAGCGTATCCTCACCGCCGCCATCGAGACCTCCGCCGCCGCCAACGACGGCAGCGCCTATGCTCTCCACCCCGCCATCGCTCCCTTCCACGTCGTCGTCACCATCACCAACATCAAGGACGCCGACCTCCTCAACGCCGGAGAAAAAATCGCCGAAAACCTCACCGGCGCTGGCCTCGATGTCCTCCTCGACGACCGCGACGAGCGTGCCGGAGTCAAATTCAAAGACGCCGACCTCATCGGTATCCCCTTCCGCATCAATATCGGACGAGGAATCGCCGAAAATAAGGTCGAGCTCGTCGACCGCCTCACCAACCAGACCCACAACCTATCTCCAGCCGAAGCCGTCCAACACCTGACGACGAACATCGCGAGCCTCTGCGCTCTACCCTCCAACAACTAGGCCCACACCACCCTTCATGCCTGTCAAACTGAAATACGGAAACGGCGCTCGCGCCAAAGCAGCGCAACAAGGCTTCGGCACACGCCTGCTCCGCTACGCGCTCATCCTCACCCTGGGCTGTCTCCTCATCGGGGCAGCCATTTTCGGCTACTTCTACTTCAAATACGAGAAAATCGTCGACGACCGTCTCGCCTCCGGTCCCATCTTCGCCAACGTCTCCCAGATCTACGCCGCACCCAAGGAAGTCCGCACCGGACAAACCCTCACCGCAGCCTCCATCGCCCGCGACCTCCGGCAAGCTGGATACAACAGCAACCCGACACTCGGCACCTTCCAGCTCAACGGAGACAACATCTTCGTCAAGCCAGGCCCCCAGAGCTACCATGCCACCGACGGAGCCACCATCAACACGGCTGGCGGCATCGTCCAGTCCATCACCGCCGAAAATGGCGTCTCCCTCGGCGGCTACTCCCTCGAACCCCAACTCATCACCTCCCTCTCCGAAGATAAAAACCGCACCAAGCGCCGCCTCGTCACCTACAGCGAAATCCCCCCGCGCATGGTCCAGGCCGTCACCGCCATCGAAGACCGCAGCTTCTTCGAGCACGGCGGAGTCAACTACCTCCGCATCGCCAAATGTGCTGTCGAAGACATCGTCAGCCACCACAAGGAGTGCGGCGGCTCTACCCTCACTATGCAGCTCGCCCGCGGCTTCTTTCTCACTCCGGAAAAACGCATCACCCGCAAACTCCGCGAGATCATGATCACCTTCCAGCTCGAAGCCCAC
Organism: Acidobacteriota bacterium; assembly: GCA_021780315.1. Taxonomy (GTDB): domain Bacteria; phylum Acidobacteriota; class Terriglobia; order Terriglobales; family Acidobacteriaceae; genus Edaphobacter. The sequence goes on along the minus strand of JAJXYY010000041.1, from coordinate 337,578 downwards.
TTCAATAAACAGCAGATCTTCGAGATGTACGCCAACCAGATCAACCTCGGACAGCGCGGCAGCTACGCCATCAACGGCTTCGGCGAGGCCGCCCAGGCCTTCTTCGGAAAGCCCCTTGCGCAGCTAGACACCGCCGAGTGTGCCCTCCTCGCAGGAACCATCCAGTCCCCCAACCGCCTCAACCCCTACCGCCACCCCGAGCGCGCAATGGAGCGCCGCAACACCGTTCTCTCCTCCATGGTCGAAACCGGTGCCATCACCGAGTCCGAAGCCTCCCGCGCCAAGGCCGAGCCACTCCACCTCGCCCAGCCCAACGTCGAAGCCAGCGAAGCTCCCTACTTCGTCGATCTCGTCCACGACCAGATCGTCCAGCGCATCGGCGACACCGACACCGCCCACGCCAGCCTCCGCATCTACACCTCGCTCGATCCAGAACTCCAGCGTGCCGCGTCCGAAGCAGTCGATGCCGGCATGAAGGGTGTCGACGACCTCGTCCGCAAAATGCACAAAAAGGGTGACACTAACATCACCTATCCCCAGGTCTCGCTCGTCGCCCTCAATCCCCATACCGGCCAGGTCCTCGCTCTCGTCGGCGGTCGCAACTACGGCATCTCCCAGCTCAACCACGCCGTTGCCAAACGCCCCACCGGCTCAATCTTCAAGCCCTTCGTCTACGCTACTGCGGAGAACACCGCCCTCCAGGGAACCACCCTCGGCGACGGCAGCGTCTTCACCGCACTCACCCAGCTCAACGACGAGCCCACCACCTTCACCTTCGACAACGGACGCCAGACCTACACCCCGCGCAACTACAAGGACGAGTTCCATGGCAACGTCACCGCCATCTACGCTCTCGCACACTCGCTCAACAACGCCACCATCTCCCTCGGTCAGCAGGTAGGCTTCGATGCGGTCGCCGCCCTGGGCCGCGCCTCCGGAATCACCGCCGCACGCGGCACCCCCTCCGTCTCCCTCGGTGCCTACGATGCCACCCCGCTCGACATGGCCGGGGCCTACACCGTCTTCGCCAACAACGGCGTCCACCTCAACCCCTGGCTGCTCGCCTCCGTCCGCAACAACAACGGCGATATCGTCTCCGACTTCGCCCCCGAAGCCAAACAGGTCATGGACCCCCGCGCCGCCTATCTCACCCAGTCACTCCTTGAAGGCGTCATGAACTTCGGTTACGGATACGCAGTCCGCCAGCGTGGATTCATGGCCCCCGCCGCGGGCAAAACCGGCACCTCCCACGACGCATGGTTCGCCGCCTACGACTCCAACCTTATCTGCATCGTCTGGATCGGCAACGACGACTACACCGACGTCAAACTCTCCGGAGCCATCGCCGCCGCTCCCATCTGGGCCGAGTTCATGAACCGCGCCATCAAGCTCCCCCAGTACTCCGACGTCAAACCCTTCACCCCACCCGACGGCGTCACCAACTACCGCATCGACAAGACCACCAACCTCCTCGCAGACTCCACCTGCCCCGACAACTCCTTCACCGCAGCCTTCCTCGACGGCACCGCCCCCACTAATACCTGTAGCCAGATGCACGACTCCCCCCAGAACTTCCTCCAGAAGCTCTTCGGCATCGGCAGCCACAACGACGCCACCCCGCTGCCACCCAACCCGCAGCAACCCAACGCCCCCAGCCAGCGAGTCACCGTCCCCACCAACACCCCGCCCGACGGCAACGCGCCCGACACCGCCCAACCCGCCCAGAAGAAGAAAAACATCTTCCAGAAGATCTTCGGCGCAGGCGGCAACAACACCCCGGACAAAAACAAGCCGCAGACCGCCCCGCCGCAGTAGCCAGGCACGCACGCCGTACCAACCCAGCCACCTATTTCCACCCCCATCCCCGCTACACTATTAATACTCATGGACAAGTTCGTAGTACGCGGCGGAAACCCCCTTCTCGGCACCATCAAAGTCTCCGGAGCCAAGAACTCCGCGCTCCCCTGCATGGCTGCGGCCATCCTCACCGAGGACGAGGTCATCCTCGAAAATATCCCTCAGGTCCGCGACATTGAGACCGAGCGCAAGCTCCTCACCTCCATGGGCGCCGAGGTCGAACTCGGCTACGGCCGAGCCCAGCACCGCACCCACATCAAGTGCGCCGTCCTCTCCGATCCCGTCGCCAAGTACGAGATCGTCAAGACCATGCGTGCCAGCTCTCTCGTCCTGGGCCCGCTCATCGCCCGCACCGGCATCGCCCGCGTCGCCATGCCAGGAGGCTGCGCCATCGGTGGCCGCCCAATCGACCTGCACATCAAAGGCCTTGAATCCATGGGCGCAACCATCACCCAGGAGCACGGCTATCTCGAAGCACGCGCTCCCGGCAACGGCCAGGGCCGCCTCAAGGGCGCTCACATTGTCTTCGACAAAATCACCGTCACCGGCACCGAAGACCTCCTCATGGCCGCCACCCTCGCCGAAGGTGAAACCCTCTTCGAGAACTGCGCCCGCGAGCCCGAAGTCACCGACCTCGCCGCTCTCCTCACAGCCATGGGCGCTAAAATTGAGGGCGCAGGAACACCCACCATCCGCGTCCAGGGCGTAGCCCGGCTCCACGGCGCACGGCACCGCATCAACCCAGACCGCATCGAGGCCGGCACCTTCCTCCTCGCGGGAGCCATCACCGGCGGAGACCTCAACGTCGATGCCTGCGAACCCAAACACCTCGGCGCACTCATCGCCAAACTCGAGCAGTGCGGCGTACGCATCGACGTCGGCACCGACCACATCCGCGTCCGCAGCGGTGGCCAGCTCAAAGCAGCTGACATCTCCACCGAAGAATACCCCGGCTTCCCTACCGATATGCAGGCCCAGTTCATGGCCCTCGCCACCCAGGCCGAAGGCACAACCACAATCACCGAAAACATCTTCGAAAATCGCTTCATGCACGTCGGCGAACTCAACCGCATGGGCGCAAACATCACCATCTCCGGACGTACCGCCACCATCCGCGGCAAGTCGTCCCTGCAGTCAGCCGCCGTTATGTGTTCTGACCTCCGCGCCTCAGCGTCGCTCGTCCTCGCCGCACTCGTCGCCGATGGTGAAACCATTCTCGACCGCGTCTACCACCTCGATCGCGGCTACGAAAACTTTGAGGAAAAACTCCGCGGCGTAGGTGCACAGATCCGCCGCATGGGCGATGTCTTCGGCAAAAAGTAACCTCCTCCGCTACATAATCAGGGGCTCCTTGCGATACACCCACGCATCGAGCCCCTGTTCATCCACTCCCTGCCCATAGAATCCCGCCTTCATCCCCACCCGCACATACCCACGCCCCTCGTACAGCCCCACCGCCACCGCGTTGCCCGTAAAAACATGTAACTCCATGCTCGTCCCACCAGCCAGCACCACTCGTCGCTCTGCCTCGTCCATCAACTGTCCCGCCACCCCTAACCGGCGAAACTCCGGCGCAACATCCAACGTCACCACATACCCATAACGACGTTGCAACCGCCACTCCACATGCACAATCACCAGCCCCATCAGCCGACCACTGGCATCCTCCGCAATCAGGCTCACCGCATCTCGTGCCATAGCAAAGGCCCGCATCGAACCCCGGTCAAACCGAAAACGCCTATCAAAGCAAATCTCGTCCAGCCGAAACATCCCCTCGACATCCGCCGCTACGCACTCCCGAATCCGCACCAACTCTGCCATTGCTTCTCCATCCACACTTCACCCCACCACACTCCAGCATAGCCCGCCTGTCCACTTCAAAACTTCATTTCCTTCTGCTCCCCACAACGGGTACTCTGGTGCGGTCGCTCTCCAGTCTCTTTTCACGTCGTTCAAACCCAGCCACAGCGTCACCCCAATTGAAACGGTAGATCAAAGCGTTGCCATCGGACCTCGTCAACCCAACCCAACCCGTACTCCAGCCTGAGCCATCGATCCTGGCTTTCGCTCCCATCTTTCTCTACTTCGTCGTCGCTGGCATCGCCACCGTTATGCTCGGCCCGCTGCTCCCGGCCCTCATCCCCCAATGGCACATTCAGGACGCTCAAGCCGGATCCCTCTTCGCAGCCAGCTTTGCCGGACAGTTCACCGGAGCATGGATCTCCTCCTACAACCTCCGCGGCAGCATCATCTACGGAGCGGCCATCTCCGCCATTGGCTGCTGCATCATGGCCTTCACCGGATACCCGCTCGCCCACATCGCCCTCTTCGCCCTCGGCATCGGCATCGGCGCCGGACTCACCGCTGGCAACATCCTCGTCGGCACTGCTTTCACTGCCTCCCGCGCCCGCCTCCTCGCCAACCTCAACGTAGCTTGGGGCATAGGAGCAATCTCCTGCCCCCTGCTCGTTCAAGCCGTCGGCAAAGACAACACCCGTGCCTTCTTCCTCATCACCGCCGCCATCCTCATCCTCACCGGCCTCTACGCCATCACCTTGCCCTTCGCCAGCCAGCCACACCACACCACAAACTCATCAGTCCAGCCAGCCGCCAAGCTTTCACTGCTCCCTCTCCCACTCCCCCAACTCATCCTCTTCGGCTGCGCCATCTTCCTCTACGTCGGCATAGAAAACGCCCTCAACGGCTGGCTCCCCACCTACGCCGGACGCATCAACCCCACCGCCCACACCTCCACCATCGCCCTCACCTTCTGGGTCGCGGAACTTGTCGGCAGAGTCCTAGTCGCCGCTATTATGTCCATCTACACCGAGGCCTTTCTCTTCCGCCTCTGCCTCGGCCTTCTCATCCTCAGCCAGGCCGCCCTCTGCATCGCCGCCTACCTATCCATCGGCAGCATGATCGCCCTCACCGCGCTCGCCGCCTTCACCCTCGCTCCCCTCTACCCCATCCTGCTCGCCTTCGTCCTCGCCCACAGCGGAAACCATCCTCGCCTTGGCCCCTTCTTCGCCCTCGCCGCTCTCGGTGGAGGCCTCCTGCCCAGCCTCACTGGACTCATCTCCACCCAGCGCCACAACCTCCGTGCCGGTCTCATCGTCCCGGCTGCAGGCTGCGTCCTGCTCCTCATCCTCTCTCCCCGCATCACCCAACACCCCTCTGCGCCACCTACCCCCAACCAATAAAAAACCGGCGATCCAAACGACCCACAGGCCCTTCGAATAACCGGTTCTTCCCTGCTCTATCTTTTCAACCCAACCAAACAGCCGCAGTCTAAACAGCAACCGTAAAGCTGTCTTCACTCCGCGTCACCGCCCGGTACATGGTGTCACGCTCAAACGGCACACGTCCCGCCTCGGTAATCAAACGCACCAGATCCGCTCGTCGCATTCCCTGCGGAGTCGTCGCACCAGCATCGTGATAAATCTTCTCTTCAATCACGGTCCCGTCAATGTCGTCTGCGCCAAACCGCAACGAGATCTGAGCCATCTTCGGCGAAACCATCTGCCAGTAGCTCTTGATGTGCGGAAAGTTATCCAGCATCAACCGCCCCACCGCTATCTGACGCATATCCAGCATCCCAGTCGTCCGCGGAATGTGTCCCAGCGCCGTATTCTCCGGATGGAACGCCAACGGAATAAATGTCTGAAATCCACCCGTCTCATCCTGAACGGCACGCAGCTTCAACATGTGGTCTACGCGGTCTTCTTCGTTCTCCACATGCCCATACAACATCGTCGCATTCGACCGCAGCCCCATCTGGTGAGCCATACGAGCCGTATCCAGCCACTCGCTCCCATCAATCTTGTGATCGCAGATAATATGCCGCACCCGATCCGCAAAGATCTCCGCACCACCTCCAGGAAGCGAATCGACACCCGCATCCTTCATCTGCTGCAGCGTCTCCGCAATCGTCATCTTCCCGCGCTTGGCCAGAAACGCCACCTCCACCATGGTGAACGCCTTGATATGAACCTTCGGAAAACGCTCCTTCAGCCCGCGCACCATATCCATAAAGTATTCAAACGGAAGATCGGGATGCAGCCCCCCCACAATATGAAACTCCGTCACTGCCTCCGTGTACCCTGTCGCTGCCGTCTCCCAAGCCTCTTCCAACGCCATCGTGTACGTCCCGGCATCCCCCTTCTTCCGCCCAAACGCGCACAACCGGCACGACGCAACACACACGTTCGTCGGATTGATGTGCCGATTCACATTGAAGTAAGCCGTGTCGCCATGCAACTTCTCGCGCACCATGTTCGCCAGCCAGCCCACCGCCAGAATGTCTCCACTTCGATACAGCGACACGCCATCGTCATAGTCCAGCCGTACCCCCGACTGTACCTTCTCTGCAATCGGCAGCAGGGCTTTATCGTCGGTCTGGAAGGAGTGTCGCGGGCGATTGTTCACGTTAGGCAAGCTCATACCTTGATTCTATTCCTCCCCTCCGCTCACAAAAAGTCTCAGTGTTGCGCAATCAACTTGGAGTCAATCATCTGCGGCTGAACCACGACCCCATCAAATAAAGTTGCCGCAACCAGATGGTCTCCCACAGGACGTACAAACCGAAGCTTCCAGCCCGTATCCCAGAACTTCACTGACCGGTCCGGCACATGCACCGCATATGCCATCGTGCTGGTCTCGCCCGTCGTAATCATCAGCCGTTCCGAAGCCGCATCGTAGTACAGCGCATTCACATCGCGGATCGAAACATTCCGCACAGTATCCCACGTCGCGCCCTTGTCGAGGCTTACAAAAACCCCCTCCCGGCCACCAACCCACACCCCGCCAACTCCGTCCGCAGCTACCGCCGTAACCTGCGTCACCGTCGCCGGCAACGTCACCACAGACCACGTCTTGCCCCGATCCACAGACTCCACCACCACATGCAGACCACCCGCAACCAGCATCCCCCGTGCAGCCGCGACAAACACCAGGTCCCGCTCCTTCAGGCTGCTTACCTGCTTCCAGCTTTCACCCGCTGTCCCACTCTCCAACAGTCCCCCGGAGGTCGCTGCATACACCGTATCGCCAGCCTGTGCCAGTGCAGACACACTCCCATCAAAGTCCGTCAACACCAGGCCATCGCTACTTTTCGCACTCCGCTTCTGCGCAACTGTAACCAGCTTCGGTGCCCTTCCAGCAGCACGATGCTTTCCGGCAGTCGCACTCTTCTTCACCGCAGCAGCCGGAAGCCCATCCGCTGTAGATACAGAACCCGCAGCCTCCGCTTCCTTCCCGTCGCTCCGGCCAGTCCCGACAACAGGATCAGCCTCCCCGCCCGCCTTGCTCCCAACCCGATTCCACACCGCACCCGTCAATCGATAGATCCCATGCGCCGTCCCAGCAATAATCGTTCCATCCGAAGCCTGCCCCAGGCTGAACACATCCCGCCCACCCAACCCCGAACTCTTTTGCTCCCAGCTTAGTCCACCATTATCGCTTGCAAAAACTCCCCCCCACTCCTTGTCGTTCACCACCCCCACATACACATTCGATGGTCGCTGTGCGTCCGCTACAAACGACGTGATCTGACGCGCAGAAAATCCGTGGTTCGCAGGATCAAATGAGTTTCCCCGGTCACGGCTCGCCATCACGCCGCCCCTGTCCGTTGCAATCAGCACCCGGTTTGAATCGGTTGGATCGACATAGACATCATTCACAATCAACTCAGGCCCCGTCGTTCGCACCCACGACTTGCCGGCATCATCCGACCGAAACAACCCCTCAGTCGTGCCCGCATAAACAGTGTCCAGATGCCCCGGGTCCTGCATCAACACCCGCGTTCGCCGAGCCGTCGAAGGTATCCCCTGAACCTTCTGAAACTTCTCGCCCGCATCCTCGCTCTTGTAAATTCCTGAGCAAGCACTGGCAAACACCACCTTCGGCTGCTTCGGATCCACAATAATCGAGAACACATCCGAGTCATCGATCACTCCCTGCTTGATGTTCTGCCAATGTGCCCCACCGTCCGATGTCTTCCACGGCAGATGCCAGGTCCCTGCATAGATAATCTTCGAATCCGTCGGATCAATGGCAATCGACTCTACCTCGTGCAACTCGCGGCTTCCTGCAGGACTGATCAGCTTCCAACTCACCCCTCGATCCTCGGACCGGTATACGCCCTTCAGCGTGCCAGCCACCAGCACCTTCGGCTCAGCCGTAGACATCGCCAGCGACCGGATCGACTCGCCCCGCATGCCCGCATTGCTGCTCCAGGTCAATCCCCCATCATGGCTCACATAAAGTCCGCCATCCGCGCTGCCCAGCACCCACGCACCCACCAGCAAATGTTTCGAATCATCCGCATCCACCACGATATTGTCCAACACTAGATCATCGCGTTTGCCCACGCGCGCCAGCCGCTGCCACTCCTTACCGCTATTCCGCGACTCGTATACCCAGCCATTCGCCGTCCCCAAATAGAGGTGCGTATGGTCGTGCGGATCGGCCGTCAGCGAACGTGCATCTCCACCATCAGGCCCAAACGGCAACCACGTAATCGCTCGCCCCACGCCGAACGACAGTCCCACGAACAAAACCAGCAGCGCCACCCGAACTCTATACTTTCGCTTCAACGTACCCGTCCAGTTATTCCATCGATTGAATTCAGTTTCCGAACCAATTCATCTCCTGCCACTCAACACAAAGGCTGACTGGGAACCAACCCAGCCAGCCTCTGCATTGCCCTACTGTATTCAACTACATCTTCATTGCTGCCTTTTTGCTGTGCTTCTTGGCAACTGGCTTGCGAGGAACAGCTTTGACGGCAGTTTCATCAACCGGGGTCAGAGAGCTGCTATCCAGCGTGGCACCAGCAGGAACCAGCGTCGTCGTTACCGACTTCGCATCCGCAGCACCGGTGTAGACAGAGACGCGCGAAGCATCGATGCCCTTCTCCGTTACCAGATAGTCCTTCGTGTTGACGGCACGCTCAGCAGCCAGGTTCTTAACCTTGGTCGCCTTGTGGCCCTTCTTCACTTCCTTCTCCTTCGCGTCGGCATTGCCAACCACAGCCAGCTTGGCGTCGGACGAGCGCTGCAGATTCAGCGAAATATCATCCAAGCAGGCCTTGCCTTCATTGTCGACGCGCGCAGGACGCTTCTTGTCACGATCAAAGCTCACCGAGCACAGGCTGGACGTCTTCGGAGCAGGAGGCGGAGGAGGCGCATTCAACGTCAGTGTCGTCGGAGCAGAGGACGTCTGTCCCTTGTCGTCAACCACGTTGCAGGTCACAGTAATCGTTCCCGGTGCAGCACCAGCGGTAGACAGGGTCGCAGTCGATCCGCTACCCGTCACAGCACCAGCCGTAGAGCTGTAGCTGTAGGTCAAAGGACGGTTCTGCGGGCTGACACCAGTCGCAGTGATCGTGGCAGAATCACCCGGATTCAGCGTCGAAGGATTCGCTGCGCAGGAAACCGTCGGAGGATCAAACGGCTTCACCGTGTACGTCCCCGAGCAGTCTGCCATTTGGCCAGGCTTCGTTCCCTCGGATACATGACCCTTGGCCGTATAGGTGCCAGGTGCAGCATTCTTCGTGTCGATGTTCGCTGTGCTCGAAGTACCCGAAATCACGCCGCCATCCGTCGTCCAGTTGTAGGTCGCCGTCTTCTTGGGGTTCAGGTTCACCGCCGTGCCCGTCACCGTGATCGGGTCACCCGGATACACCGTCGCAGGAGCAACCGCGCAGGAGTAAGTTACCGGCGGAGGAGGCAGTACATTGCCGAAGTGCGTCACGATACCCGTGCTCAACTCTGCACCGCTAAGGTTTGCACGTCCACCCACTTGACCAGGAGTCGAAGGTGCCGTGTAAGGACCATAGCTCTCGTGAATGTAACGATAATCAGCCTCAAACAAACGCAGCGAGAAGCGGTTGTTCAGAAATGGCAACGCGTAATCCATACCACCGCCAGCAGTCAACGCCGGGCCCCACTGGTACGGGTTGTGATACACGATCGGGCCTTCGCTGTTCGGTCCGCCAAGGCGACCGCCGCCAACCAACCCATGGGCAAATACCGTAAAGTTCTGCATCGGTGCACGGAAGATAGGTCCAACGCCAACCGTGTACAATCCGTCGTTCTTGCCATCCGGATGCGCGGTGAAGATGCCTTCAGCGCCGATGTACTTGCTAAAGTAGTACGCGCCGCTACCAATCGCGCCTTCGTCGATCGACGAATAATTGATGCCCGCAGGCTTCAACTGGCCATGCGCACCAAAGTAAGAGTAACCGGTGAATACGTCCACACGAGACGGATTCGACACTGCAGGAGCAGCCGCTCCCGGTGCCGTCTGTGCACCTAGACTCGTGACTCCAAGGCTGACTGCACATGCAGCCAAGACAGACATGCCAACATTACGAAACGGGCGATAAACCATTCGACTTCCTCCGCTAAATTCCAACACTAATGATAAACACTTTAAAATGGCTGTGCTTCTACGCTTAAGATTCCATCCTGCTCACTCTGGTTGCTCAACGTATCTACAAAAATTAACCACTTAGCAACATATCTTCCATTCAAACTCTACCAGCTAACTGCTCAGACACCGGTATCACCAATTCACACCGCGAACCCAAAAAGTAACGCAAGCCATACAACGTAACAACTATTCCAAATTCAATGTCTTACGTACGGTCCCACGTTCCTTTTGGATCTTCTCTTGAAGCAAAGTAATCGCATACAACAACTGCTCCGGGCGCGGAGGGCATCCCGGAACGTAAATATCCACCGGAATCACCTGATTTACCCCCTGCATCAGGGCATAGTTATTGAACACCCCGCCCGAAGTCGCACATGCACCCATCGAAATCACCCACTTCGGCTCCGGCATCTGCTCGTACAACCGCCGAATCACCGGTGCCATCTTCTGCGACACCCGTCCCGCGATAATCATCAGATCGCTCTGCCGAGGCGACGGACGAAATACCTCCGCTCCAAAACGCGCAATGTCATAGCGAGACCCGCCCATCGACATCATCTCGATCGCACAGCACGCCAGTCCAAACGTCATGGGCCACACCGAGTTCTTACGCACCCAGTTGATCGCGGCATCCATCGACGCCATCACAATCCCCTCAGGCTGGTCGTACCCCCAACTCACCTCATTCACCTTCTCGCGGTTCTTGCCAAAGCTGTCCAGCGCTCCAAAAAAATAACGGTCATCCTGCTGCGCCCCCGCAGGGTGCCCCTTGCTCGTCGTCTGGTCTAAAGGTGAACTCATGTCTCTCAGTATAAAACTCTTCCGCTAACCCGGTAAATCTTTCGTAGCACGATTACATTCCCTACCGGCAAGATCGCCGCTCCACCTTCGCCCCACTCGCCAACTTGAAACCCGCAGGCACATCCAGACTCAATCGAAATCGCATCCACTCCACTCGACCCAGCGCACTTCCCTTGCCCTCCGCTGGCTCTTCTAGCGTGTGCGCAGTCGTGCTAAAGTGCGACGCAACCATCGCCGCCATTTGCGACTGGTTCGCCATCCCCGGCGTCAGCTTTGCATCGACAATCTGCACCATGCCCTCCGGCATGCGGCTTACCAACTCCGCCAACTCCGCCTCCACAGCACCACCCGCCGGCGACGCCGCACGATACCGCCCATACACACCCAGCAAACGATCAAAATCCCCCGCACTCGCCGCAAACCGAAATCGCCGCGGATTCCACGCCACCACATCCTGTGCCCGAAAACTGAAGTCCGTACTCAGCAGCAAGGGACTCACCGACGCATACGGCGGCGTCGCCAACTCCGCATAATCATGCGCCTGCCGCGGCCCCGCCACCGGCAGCACTCGCACAATCCAGCCCGAAGCCAGCGGTTCCAGCATCACCTCTAACCCATTCCCCACCGGACGCACAAACTCCTCCCCCGCCCGCACCTCGCCCGCAATCACCTCACGCTGGCACGCCCCACTCCCGCCGCGCACCTGCCCCCAGCTCAGCAAGTCCCCAACACCGGACATCAGCCCAAATAACAGCAACACCCGCACAACTTCCCAACGAACCAACCCAACCTTAGCGAGCATTCTCCTCCATCGCCTCAACCAACTCCCGCCGCAACACCGCCTGCTCCGCAGCATCCAGCTTCTCCCCATCACGCGTCAGATAGAACACGTCGATCGCCGTCTCACCTTCCGTATCCACCAGCGCAACTTCAATATTGCAGCCTCGCGCTGCCAGCGTCAGGCTCAACGCCCGCAGCAGACCCGGAGTATCCTGTGCCACTACCTCCAGCAGTGTGCTGTGCGAAGAAGACTCATCATCAAACTCCACCCGTGCCTCCACCACCACCTTCGGAGCCTTGCGTCGTCCCCGTTTGCGCCCCGCCAGTAGCTTCTCCACCGGCAGCACTCCCGTCATCACATCATGCACGCTCTTTACAAACCGCTCATGCTCCGACTCATTCATCTCCAGCGTACGGAAGCTGTCCGAAAAACGAAAGCTGTCCACCACCACCCCTTGACGGTTTGAGAATGCATCCGCCGTAACAATATTCATCCCCCAGGCCGCCAACGCTCCAGCCATATTCGCAAATAGTTGCGCCCGGTCCCGCGTCACCAGTGTCAACTCGCTCACGCCCGGCGCATACCGAAAATCCAACTGAACCACATCATCCGAAAATCGCTTCGACATCTGGAAGTGTGTCCGCACCTGCTCCGGCGTTCTGGTCCGTACGTACCGCTCCGGAAAGCCCTCCAGATACGCCCGCACCTCACCAGCCTGCCCTGGCAGAAGCCCCGTCACGCGATGGATCAACTCGCTCTCTTCCCGCGCACCCACCCGCTCGTCATCCACACTCCGATCAAGATAATTCGCCGTAGCTATATAAAGGCGCCACAGATTCTCTGCCTTCCATGGAGTCAACGCGTCCGGATGCACCGCATTGATGTCCGCATACGTAAACAGTGTCAACATCCGCAGCGCCTCCGGTGTTAATACCTTGCCTGCAAACGCCCCCACCGTCTCCGCATCAAAGATGTCCCGCCGCAACGCCGACGACATCTCCAGATGATTCGCAATCACGTCCAGCACCAATCCACTCTCGTACGCATCCAGCTCCAGACGGCTCAGTACGCTCTTCGCCATCCGCATGCTCTCCTTCGCATGATCGCCCGTATTCCGCCCCTTGCCCGTGTCGTGCAACAAGGCCACCAGGTACAGCAGCCCAGGATGCGGAAGCTCGCGCAGCAGCCCCCCAAACCGCGCCGCCCACTCCCCCAGTCCACCCGCCTGCGGTACCGCCAGACCATGTAGCGTATCAATCAACACAAACGTGTGCTCATCCACCGTATACCGGTGGTACGCATCTCGAATCACCAATGCATCAATTCCATGAAACTCGGGAATCAGCAACTCCAGCACGCCCAGAGCATGCATCGCCCGCAGCGCATCCCCGGCATGGACCTCCGTCAAAATCCCCTGCAAGTGCTGCCACAGCGCCGGACCCTCTTCAATATGCGCCGAGAGCAAGGGCAACGCGTGCGACAATCGCTCCTCCGCCTCCCGGCCCAGCCGACTGCCCGTCCGCGCCATCGCAGCAAAAATCTTCAGCACCACATCAGGATCCAGTGCCGGATCATACGCTCCCCCCGTCGGCGCAATCGTCCGAGGGTCCAGCACCACGCGGCCATGCTCCAGTCGAAATCCCGACTCAGGGGTCTCCACCCTACGCTTCCCTCGCAGACCAAACAGCTTCGATGGAGCCTTCCCGATCGGCACCTCATCCAGCTTCTGCGTCACCTGCCGCTCCACGCTGCGCGCATGACGAAAGTAAAAACGCATCCAATACGCCGCGTCCGCTGCCCCAATCTCCCTGCCCGACAATCCCACCGCTGCCCCAGACGCCGCATCCTGCGCTAGCCAATCCAGCGTATTGTCGTCCCGATCATGCCGGTAGTGCAGAAAGCAGCGCACAAGATACAAAAACTCCACCGCCTTGCGAAACTCATCCCCACCCGCGGACAGTTCTTCCCCTGGCACTTTCCCACCAGCCGCCTGTAGTTGCCGAATCCACCCACACACATGCACATCGCGTAATCCACCCGGACAGTCCTTAATGTTAGGCTCCAGATGAAACAACGTCCCACCATACTTTGCATGACGGCTTCGCGTAATCTCAGCCAACCCCGTCAGCAGCTTCCTCTGATCTCGCTGCAGCATCTTTGGCAACATCTGATCCGCCAGCTTGCCATACATCGCCGCATCACCCACAACCAGCCGGTGATCCATCAGAGACAGCGTAAACTCCAGGTTGTCTTCGTCGAACTTATCGCACTCCACCAGCTTCCGCGTCGCAGGCGAAACCCGAATCCCGCAATCCCACAACTGCTGGCTCACACCACGTATCGCGTCTTTGACGTCTTTCTCAACCAGCCGCCCATCCATCAAAAACAATAAGTCAACATCCGAGTAGGGAAACAACTGGCTGCGCCCATATCCACCCACCGCCAGCAGCGACAAACCCGTGGCCATCCGCGAATCGCGCTCCACCACCCGCTGCCACAATCCCGAAATCAGCGCATCGACCGCAGCCGAGCGGGCAGCAATGGTTGCCTGCCCACTGGCACCAGCCTCAAACGCACCACGTATCTCCAGCATCGCTCGCTGGTACTCGTCGCGCATCGCATTATGTGTCGATTCGTTTGCCTGCATATCCTCGTCGCCGTTTGGAGTGCTTCGCTCGTAGCCCATCAACACGGGCCGGTCTCAAGGGTCTGAAATCAGGCTGCTCCACACTACTCCGCCGACCTAAAGTGCGATCTCGCCTCGCTCATCGTTGCGGATGCGGATCGCTTCATCAATCTTCGACACAAAAATCTTGCCGTCGCCGATCTTGCCCGTTCGCGCCGTCGTGATAATCGCTTGAATCGCCTTCTCGACCATCTCGTCGGTCACCACCATCTCCAGCTTTACCTTCGGCAACAGATCCACCGAGTACTCACGTCCCCGGTAAAACTCCGTGTGGCCCTTCTGGCGACCGTGTCCACGGGCCTCCAGAATGGTGATGCCCTCCACGCCTATCTCCACCAGAGCATCTTTCACCGCATCCAGCTTCGATGGCTGAATCACTGCTTCAATCTTCTGCATACCCTATAGTCCTTCCTCGTAGTTCAATACCGAGTTCGTTAGTGCGCCCAATCGTAACCTTCTTCACCGTGCTGCGAAAGATCCAGACCTTCACGCTCGGCCTCTTCACTAACCCTAAGCCCAATCAGCTTATCGACAACGAAAAGAATCACCAGCGTACCCACTATGGAAAGACTCCACGCAATCGCCACGCCAACCAACTGGTTCAGCAACTGATGACCGTTGCCCTCCAATAGCCCGGTCGCCTTGCCTGCGCCAAAGATTGGGTTGATCACGCTGTTCGCAAAAATACCCGTCAGAATCGCGCCCAGCGTACCGCCTGCCCCATGCACGCCAAAGGCATCCAGAGAGTCGTCATACCCGAACAACGCCTTCACCTTCACAACCATCATGTAGCAGAAAACTCCCGCAATCGCGCCAATCCACAAAGCCGACATCGGAGTCACAAATCCAGCCGCCGGCGTAATCGCCACCAGGCCAGCCACGCAACCCGAGATCGCTCCCAGCGCCGATGGCTTGCCCTGACGAATCCACTCCGCTGCGCTCCAGCTCAGTGCCGCAGCAGCCGCTCCAAAGTGCGTCGCCACAAACGCCGAGGTCGCCAGCGTTCCAGCCGCCAGTGCCGAACCCGCGTTGAATCCAAACCAGCCCACCCACAACAGGCAAGCACCAATAAAGCTCAGCACCACCGAGTGCGGAGGCATCGGAACCTTCGGATATCCCAGACGCTTGCCCAGATACAACGCCGTCACCAGCGCCGAAACACCCGAGGTCACATGCACCACCGTTCCACCCGCAAAGTCCAGGCACGGAAACTTCCCGCCCAGCGTCGCATTCAACAAACCACCCTTGCCCCAAACCATATGCGCCATCGGGCTGTACACAAACAACGCCCACAGCACCATGAACACCAGCATCGCAGAAAACTTCATCCGCTCCGCAAACGCGCCTGTAATCAACGCTGGAGTGATAATTGCAAACATCAACTGGTACACCATGAACGTCTGCAGTGGAATCGTCGCCGCATACTTCACATCCGGCGCCAGACCCACTCCACGCAGAAACACATTGTGCAGTCCGCCGATAAACGCATTCCCCTCGCCAAACGCCAGCGAGTACGTCACCAGCGCCCAGAGCACCGTGATCACCGCCATCATCGCGAACGTCTGCATCATCGTGCCCAGAATGTTCTTCTTCCGCACCAGACCGCCGTAAAACAACGCCAGTCCTGGCCCGCTCATCATCAGCACCAACGCAGCCGACACCAGCATCCAACCGTTGTCGCCAGCCGTCTGCGCAGCCGCAATCGCAGTCGCATTATCCGCCGCCTGCTTCTCCAGCGCCGCAATCCGGTCAGCCTGACTGGCCGATGACGTCGTTGCCACGGTTGCTGCCGCCGGAGCCTGTGCCAGTGCCAGTGGCCCATTAGCCACTACACCGCCAAAGATCACCGCAAAGAGGAGTACCAGGAACACCTTCACTGCTGGAAGACGCATCGATCAATCACCCGCTTTAACTTTCAAAATGTATGGGAAAAACACTTGTGCCCGTAATGCCTCACGGACATATCGGTAAGGTTTGCCGACATCATGGGCGGCAAAGTAGGCTGGAAGCTTGTTTCGCTTACTTTACACAAGATAGCGTCTAAAAAAAAGCAATTAATACGTCCGCCAACAATGGAAAGGTATCGATCCTCATGTCCACCGCAACCCTGCACTCCTGGGATACCGTAGAACTCGAGCAGCTCAACCCTCTCCTCACCCGCCAGTTCGTCTCCGGCGAGCAGTCCATGCTTGCACGCATCATCCTCAAAAAAGGCTGCACCGTCCCCACCCACTCCCACCCCAACGAGCAGATTGCCTACATCCTCGAAGGAGCCCTCCGCTTCATCCTCGGCGATGGCACTGAACACATCGTCCGCGCCGGTCAGGTCCTCGTCATCCCCGCCAACCTGCCCCACTCAGCCGAAGCCCTCGAAGACACCATCGACCTCGACCTCTTCGCCCCGCCACGTCAGGACTGGATCAACAAGCAAGACTCCTACCTCCGCTAACCCATCCTCCAGCAGCAGGCCGCCAACTCATCGCGCCTGCTGCTGAACCACCGCTACCCTCGGTTCTCTAACGCACCGCCGCCGCACTCGAACCCGCACCATCCGCCGCCGCCATCAGCCCGCGCTCCCGCATCCACTTCGCCAAAAGCTCCGGCCACACCCGCAGCTCAGCATTCGCCGCCGCCAGTCCTGCCCCATGCGCCCCATGCTGGAACAGGTGCATCTCCGCCGGAACCCCAGCCGCCACCAGCGCCGAATAGAACATCACGCTGTTCATCACCGGAACCGTCTTATCCTCCGTCGTCGCAAACAGGAACGTCGGCGGCGTTTCCTTCGTCACCCGAGTCTCTGCCGAAAGCGACCGCACCAGCGCCGGGTCCGCATCCGCCGGCAGCAGGCTATTCCGAGAGCCCGCATGCGCCAACGGCGGCATCAGCGTAATCACCGGGTACGCCAGTATCAGAAAATCCGGACGGCTACTCACCCGCTCAATCGGGTCCGTCGCAGACACATTGCCCGCATCGAACTCCGTCCCCGCCGTCGCCGCCAAGTGCCCACCAGCGGAAAAACCCCACATCCCCACATGGTCCGCATCAATCCCATACTCCGCCGAATTCGCCCGCACCATCCGGATCGCCCGCTGTGCATCCTCCAGTTCAATCGGATGGTGATACTTAGGCCCCAGCCGATACTTCAGCACAAACGCCGCCACCCCGCGCGCATTCAGCCACGCCGCAATGTCAGTTCCCTCCTTCCCTATCGCAAGATGCGCGTATCCACCCCCCGGCGCCACCACCACCCCCGTCTTCGTCGCATTCACCCCAGAAGGCAGATACACCGTCAACGTCGGCTTATCGATCTCCTCATCGCCCTGCGCCCCCGGGGCTCCCGCTGGCCACAACAGCAGCGTCTTCCCCGTCTGCTCCGCACCAGTTCCCTGCGCCAAACCTACTCCACTCAGCATCACGCCCAAGCTCACCAGACCGCTCACCAGATATCGCACCCTGCCTCCATAGTCGCAGCGCCAGTAAACAACTAGGCTCTGCCGCAAACCATCCTAACGCGTCCTGCCTCCACACGATAAAATCCATCCAGTGATTGCACATAATTCGTGTCGTCCCGCGAAAAGAGAAGCCCTCCCATGAAGCAACTCGTCCGCCGACAGCTAGCCCAGTCCATCGCCACCCTCCAGGCCGTCCTCGACGACCAGCACCTAGCCGACACCATCGTCACCATCGGCGAACTCACCGCCCGTGCCATGGCCACCGGCAATAAGCTACTCGTCGCCGGCAACGGAGGTTCCGCAGCGGATGCTCAGCACCTCGTCGCAGAGTTCGTCGTCCGCCTCACCGTCAACCGCCCCGCACTCCGCGCCATCGCACTCACCACCGACTCCTCCATCCTCACCGCCACCGGCAACGACTTCGGCTTCGACCTCGTCTTCGCCCGCCAGATCGAAGCACTCGGACAGCCCGGCGACATCTTCCTCGGCATCTCCACCTCCGGCAACTCGCCCAACATCATCAACGCCATCAATCAGGCCAACTCCCAGGGCATCACCACCATCGGCTTCACCGGAAACGGCGGCGGAGCCATGCGCCCCCTCTGCCACCACAACGTCATCATCCCTTCCAACGTCACCATGAACATCCAGGAGTCCCAGCTCGCCCTCGAACACATCTTCTGCATGGTCGTCGAGCGCTTCTCCTTCGGCATGGACTTCGACACCCGCCCCCAGTTCCTCTCCGAATAACCCCCCTGCCTCGCTCCGCAACATAGCTCCTTCCCCACATTCTGCTCCAACAAGCCACGTCCGAAATGCTACTATTCTCCCAATTGAAACTGTTTCTCTCTGCATCCACCCCAGGAGCTACATGATCCGCGCCACCCTCACCCTCCTCACCCTCACTTCCACCATCCCCGCGCTCGCCCAGTCCTTCACCTGCGGCCCCGCCACCAAATCCGCAACACCCCTCTCTGCCACCACCCTCTTCTCCGACACCACCCCCGGCTTCGATCTCAACACCCTCCCAACCATCGCCCAGCACTCCTGCTCCAGCGATCTGCCCTTCTACTTCTCCATCCCCCTCCCCGAAGGCAGCTACCGCGTCACCCTCGTCCTCGGCGGCCCCCAACCCTCCACCACCACCGTCCGCGCCGAGGCCCGCCGCCTCATGCTCGAAAAAATCTCCACCCCACCCGGAGCCGCCGTCACCCGTACCTTCGACACCAACCTCCGCGTCCCCGAGTTCCCCACCGCCAATCACGTCCGCCTCAAGCCCCGCGAGATCGGCAACCTCGACTGGGACCCCAAGCTCACCCTCGAGTTCAACGGCGATCACCCCAGCGTCCGTTCCATCTCCATCACCCCCATCCACGAACCCACTCTCTACCTCGCCGGAGACTCCACCGTCGTCGATCAGGACATCGAACCCTGGGCCGCCTGGGGCCAGATGCTCCCCCGCTTCTTCTCCCCCGGCATCGTCATCGCCAACCACGCCGAATCCGGAGAAACCATCCGCAGCTTCGTCTCCGAGCAGCGATTCGCCAAGATCTTCTCCCTCATCCAGCCCGGCGACTATCTCTTCCTCCAGTTCAACCACAACGACCAGAAGCTCAATCCCACAACCCACGAAGCCGCCGTGCCCCTTGATGTCTACAAACAGCTCTTAACCGAGTACATCGCCAAAGCACGAGCCGCAGGAGCCACCCCCGTCCTCGTCACCGCCATGAACCGCCGCACCTTCGACCCCGCCGGTCACATCACCAACTCCCTCGGCGACTACCCCCAGGCCGTCCGCGATCTCGCCGCCGCCCAGCACGTCGCCCTCATCGACCTTAACGCCATGTCGAAAACTCTCTTCGAAGCCCTCGGCCCCGAACTATCCACCCACGCCTTCATGCACTACGCCGCCAACTCCTATCCCAACCAGACCGACCCCATCTCCGACGACACCCACTTCAATAGCTACGGAGCCTACGAACTCGCCCGCTGCATCGTCCACGGCATCCGCACCGACAACCTCCCCATCGTCAAATTCCTCGACCCCGGCGTCCCCGACTTTGATCCTGCCCATCCGGACCCCATCTCCACCTTCCATCTCCCCACCACCCCCATCCGGCTCAAAACCAACGTCATGACCATCCCTCAGGTCTAGCCCCTACTCACCCAGCAACCGCGAGATGTCGCGTCGTAGCTCCGTCTCGCGCACCAACCCCACGTAAGTCTTCGCCACCCGTCCCTGCTTGTCCACCAACATCGTCGTCGGCAACCCCGCCATCCCACTCCCCAACTGCGACAGCACCTCCGGAAATGCAACCGGATACGTTACATGAAACCGCTTCACAAAACTCTCCACCTTTGTCCGGTCGCCCTCATCCAGCGACACCCCCACCACCGCGACCCCCTTCGGCCCCATCTCTTCCGCCACCCGTTCCAGCCCCGGCGTCTCTTCCCAGCACGGCACACACCAGCTCGCCCAGAAGTTGATCGCCACCACCTGGCCCCGATGCTCCCCCAACTCCCACCGCCCACCACCTAGTTGCTCTAGCGTTATCGGCCCCAGCACCTTCCGCTCCTCTTGCGGCAACAACGCGGCGCTCCGTCGGGACCACGACCGCGAGCCCACCACCATCACCACCACGCCCACGACCACCAGCAGACCCACCGCCAACCGCCGCACCTGCACCTCTCGTCCCATCTCGCGCACCATCCGACTCACTCCCTCCATCATCCACCCAAATCCACCCCGTTATTCCGCCGCCTGCCTCCTACAACACGCACCACTCTCTGTATTTAGGCCGTCGAAATTATTTAAAACTTACCGTCCAACAAAAAATGTGTTTCTATTATCTCTATCCGATCAATGTTGATCTCTCCTGCCGGACCCAACTCCTCCGCCAGGTAATGCCGTATAACCTCGTCGTTTTATAAGCCAACGGAAGACCTCATCTATACATGACTAAGCCGCCCCGTAGCAGCTTTTGTACACTTTGTATCTTTGTCCTGCTTGCAGCTCTAGCCTGCACCGCATCCGCACAGCAGCCCGCCGTTCCCGCTGCGGAGCCCCCCGCCCCATCCCCAGCCGTCCCCGCGGAACCAGCTCCGCTCTCCGGCACCTTCTTCTCCCGCCTCACCCAGGCCTACCATCAGGACTGGTTCGGCCCCGCATCCACAGCCCCCGCCCCACCCCGTCGCGGCCAGCCTTCCCCGCTCGACTCCTCCCCCTTTCCCGAATCCGACTGGTGCTACGGCAGCTCCCCTGTCATCGGCGAGCCCGACACCACCACCTACCCCCTCATGTCCGCCATCAACGGAGCCGCCAGCCGCAGCAAAATATATGGCTGGATTGCACCCTCCGTCAACGGCAGCACCTCCTCCCACAGCAACGCACCCGCCAGCTACGACGTCTACGCCAACCGCCTCGAACTCAATCAGGCCGTCCTCTTCGCCGAACGTCTCCCCGACACCGTCCAAACCTCCCACTTAGACTGGGGCTACCACCTCACCGCACTCTACGGAACCGACTACCGCTTCACCACCGGCAAGGGCTATCTCAGCAGCCAGCTTCTCGACCACAATCACCAATACGGCTTCGATCCCCTGCTCGAATATCTCGACCTCTATCTCCCCCATCTAGGCCAGGGAATGAACATCCGCGTAGGACGCTTCGCCTCCATCCCCGGCATTGAGGCCCCATTGGCTCCCGGCAACTACGCCTTCAGCCACTCCCTCGTCTACGGCGTCAGCCCCACCACCGACACCGGAATCCTCGCCACCCTCAAACTCACCGATCACTGGCTCCTCCAACTCGGCCTCACCGGCGGCCACGACGTCGCCCTCTGGACCAGCGACGCCAAACCCTCAGCCACCGCCTGCGTCAGCTACACCACCTCCTCCGTCAACGACAATCTCTACGCCTGCGCCAACGGCATCAACGACGGAAAATACGCTTACAACAACCTCCAGCAGTACGACCTCACCTGGTACCACAAATTTTCCAAATCCATCCACATCGCCACCGAGGCCTGGTACATGTACCAGCGCGAAGTCCCCGCACTCGGAGGCCCCATCCAGCCCCAGACCAACACCAATGCAGCCCATTGCCTGCCCGGACAGATCCACTGCACCGCTCCCGAGTACGCCGTCGACAATTACCTCCAGAAAGAGCTCTCCCCACATAACTTCGTCTCCTTCCGCACCGACTTCCTCAACGACAAAAAAGGTCAGCGAACCGGCTATGCCACCCGCTACTCCGAAAACACCATCCTCTGGACCCACTGGATAGGCTCCACTATCCAGTTCCGCCCCGAGCTACGCTTCGAACACGCCTGGGACGCCCAACCCTACGACAACGGAAAACACCCATCCCAGTTCACAGCTGCAGCCGACCTCATCTACCACTTCTAACCCTCAGTCACTTCTAACCCTCAGTCCACCTCCCCCATAAATTAGGCTGGGGCCCGCGCTCATCCAGCACCGGCCCCAGCCCTGCTTTTCACTCCCTCTGCACCAACCATCCCAGCCTGTTAGCATCCAACGACTCAGCAGTACGAAGGAGCTTCATGTCCCAATCCCCCCGAGTCCGCACTGCCGCCACGCTCTTCACTACCGCCACCCTCATCGCCACCCTCATCGTCCTCTCCGGATGCAAATCCAAAACCGCTGCCACCCCGGAAAACTTCACTACCGCCCTCAACGCCTACTTCCTGGAGCACCCCGACTGCCTCTTCCCCACCCCACCTCGCTTCCCCTTCGAAACCTCCAACCCAGCCATGAGCAAGCAACTCGACGCCCTCATCACCGCGCAACTCCTCACCAAAAGTGAAGAGATGAGCATCCACGCCAGCCGCTACACCCCCACCACCACCGGAACCCGTTTCGCCCCCCGCTTCTGCTACGGCCACCGCACCATCACTGCCATCGACTCCTTCACCCCACCCGCTCAGGCCAACGGATTCCCCGAGACCCAGGTCACCTACCACTACGCCATGGAGGACGTTCCCGTCTGGGCAAAATCCACCGCCGTACAAGCCGCCTTCCCCGACATGGCCACCGCCACCTCCGGACACGCCAGCGGAAAAGCCACACTCGCCGGAACCCTCGCCGGCTGGCAGGTCCCCGACTAATCCCTATCCCTTCGGCTTCAGCGATCGCTTACCCCGATCGGTACTCCCCTTGCCCAAAATCTCCCCCACCGCATCCACCTGCGGAGCCTTCACCGCCTGAATGTCTCGCAGCGCCACTACCCCGCCTGTGATATGCCCCTCACCGGATCGTATCGGCGCCGCCGTCAGGCTCACCCACCGCCGCACCCCGTCCCCACACTCATAGATCAACTCCTCCCCGTCTACCACCTCTCCCCGCTGGATCGCCCGCACCAGCGGATACTCCTGACTCCCCAACCGCCTGCCATCCGCATGGAAAAGCGGCCACATCGCATGCCCGGCAATGTCATCAGTCGGAATAATTGGATGCCCCAGGATCGCCTCAGCCCGCGGATTTCCCATCGCCACCCGTCCCGAAGGCGCCTCCGCAATCACCAGCCCCACCGGCACCGCGTCAAACACCGCCTGTAACCGTGCCTTGCTCGCCTCCAACTCCTCCATCGCTGCCTTGTAGTCATGTATATCTTCCAAAGTCCCATACCACCGCACCACGGCCCCATCCTCCCCCAACCGGGCCGAGGCACGCGCCCGCATCCAACGCCACCCCCCATCCTTGCAACGAATCCGGTACTCCAGATCCAAAGGCTTCCCACTGTCGATCGACCGCTGCCATGCCGCAGCAGTCCGCGGAATATCCTCCGGATGCAGCGCCTGCGACCACCCCCAATCCATCGACTCCTCCTGCGTCAGCCCCGTCAGCAGCGTCCACAACGGCCCCGACTCCATCACCATTCCCTTCGCATCCGCCGTCCACGTCACATGTGGACTCAGTTCCACCGTATATCGATAGTGCTCTTCACTCTCCCGCAGCGCCTCGTCCTTTGACTCGCGCTCCGTTATATCCACCACAGCCACCGAGATCCCCACCACCTCGCCCGCCTCATCCAGCGTCGGCTGGTACGACGTGGATCGCATCTGCACTGCCCCATCCTCCATCACAGCCCGTGACTTCAGTCCAATCACCGGCTCGCCCGACAAAGCCCGCTTCAAATAAGGCTCCAGTTGCGCATAAAACTGCGGTATCACCTCCGCCACCGTCCGCCCCAGATGCGCAACGATCGGAGCGTTGTTCATCTCCGCCAGCCGCCGGTTCAAACTCACATACCTCAGGTTCCGATCCAGAAAACACAGCCCCACAGGAGCCCCATCGTAGATCGCCTGCAACTGCGCCAACCGCTGACTCGGCAGCGCATCCATATGAAACCCGCTATCGCCACCCACTGGCGCCTTCGCCGACTCCTTCCGCAACTCCCGCTTATGCGCCGTCACATACTCCTGCAACTCATCCCCCGAGACCGGACGCCCATACAGCCACCCCTGTCCCAGGTCGCACCCCAGCCACAGCAGCATCTCCGCCTGGTCCTTATCCTCCACCCCTTCTGCCACTGTCACCAGTCCCAGACTCTGGCCCAACCCCACAATCGCCGCCACAATCTTTCGGCTCTCCCGCCGCGACAACATCGTATGCACAAACGTCTGGTCTACCTTGATCTCGTCAAACGGCAAAGCATGCAAATGCCGCAAACTCGAATACCCCGTCCCAAAATCGTCAATCGCAATCCGCGATCCCAACTCTTTCAACTCCTGCGTCACCATCCGCGCATGTTCCAGATTCCCCACCAACGCGCTCTCCGTGATCTCCACCGTCAGCCGAGACATCTGGAAGCCCGCTCGTTCCGCCGCCAGACCAATCTCCTGACGTAACGACAAATCTCGCAACTGTATCGCAGACACATTCACCGACAGCCGCAAATACTCCGGTAAACTCACCGCCGCAGTAAAAGCCTTCACCAAAACGCTCTGCATCAGCTCGCCAATCAGACCACCCGCCTCGGCCACAGGAATAAACTCATCCGGCAAAACCACACCACGCAACGGATGATGCCACCGGGCCAGCACCTCAAACCCCGAAAGCTGCCCCGTACGCAGCTCTACCAATGGCTGAAAGTAAGGAACAATCTCGCCACTATCAATTCCTCTTCGTAGATCGAGAACACACTCGGAAGTCATGATGGCGTTGATCTTACTCCCACAACGTCAATCGTCCACCCATATTTTTCTCGCCCGATCAACAGCTTGCCAGCCCCTCACACCCAGTCACCGCTTAGTTCACCCTTGAAACATTCTCTCCAATGAACTACCTTGTTTCCGTCGCAACTTCTGCCTCCCCTCATGCCTCTAACTGCCACCACCGCACCGCCAGCCCCGCGTCCGCACCCCCACCACAGCCGCCTCAACCGTTTGCAGGAGCACCGAATGTCCACCAGCAGTCCCCGCTCTCCACAACGTTTTCCACACCTCGCCAACCCTGCCCGCGCCCTCGCCGCTATCTTCCTGTTTGCAGCGTCAAGCCTCGTTCATGCTCAGACTTCTGGACTTACCCTCAAGCAACACTTTCAGAATCCGCCGCAGGAAGCCAAGCCCATGGTCCGCTGGTGGTGGTTCGGCACCGCCGTCGAAAAACCCGAGATCCTCCGCGAACTCCAACAGATGCGAGCCGACGGCATCGGAGGAGCAGAACTGGCCTTCGTCTATGCCCAGGTACTCGACGATCCCGCCAAAGAGATCGTCAACCAGCCCTTTCTCAGCCCAGCCATGCTCGATAGCGTCCACTACGCTCAGGCCGAAGGCCGAAAACTCGGCCTCCGCATCGACGTAACCCTCGGTAGCGGATGGCCCTACGGCGGTCCCGCCACCACCCTCGACGAAGCCGCCGGACACCTCCGCATCGCCGAAATTCCCCTCACTCCCACCGCCACCACCCTCCCCAACATCAAACTCGCCACCGGCGAGTCCATCCTCTCCATCTCCCTCGTCAACGGCACCCCAAAACACTGGGACGCCGCCTCCGCTACCACCCTCAGCCTCCCCCATTCAGGCACCTCAACCTGGGAAAACTCACCCATCCCCGCCGACACCCAACCCCGCGTCGCCCTCGTCTTCATCGCCAGCCACACCCATCAGGTCGTCAAGCGCGCCGCCGTCGGTGCCGAAGGCTGGGTCCTCGATCCCTTCAGCCACCAGGCCGTCGCCCATCACCTCCAGGCCGTAGGCGCCCCACTCGTCAAAGCCTTCGGAGCCACCCCGCCCTACGCCATCTTCTCCGACTCCCTCGAAGCCTACGGAGCCGACTGGACCCCCAACCTCCCCGCCGAATTCCGCCAGCGCCGCGGCTACGACCTGCTCCCCCACCTCCCCGAACTCGCCGCCGGAGGCACACCTTCCGCACAAGCCGTCAGGCACGACTGGGGCCGAACCCTCACCGAATTGGTCGACGAAAACTACCTGACTCAAATCAATAACTGGGCCATCGCGCATCACACCAAGTTTCGCTCGCAAACATATGGTGAACCAGCTGTTAGCCTTGCAAGTCAACGCCTGGTCGCCCTCCCGGAAGGAGAGGGTCCACAGTGGCGCCAGTTTTCCACACTCCGCTGGGCCACCTCTGCCAACCACCTCTTCGGCAACAACGTCACCTCCGGTGAGACCTTCACCTGGCTCCATACCCCCGTCTTCCGCGCCACCCCCCTCGACATGAAAGCCGAGGCCGACGTCGACTTCCTCACCGGCGAAAACCTCCTCATCTTCCACGGCTGGCCCTACTCCCCACCCGCCTCCCAACTCCAGCCCGGAGACCCCGGCTGGTCCCTCTACGCCGCTGCCGTCTTCAACGACCACAACCCCTGGCACCCAGTCATGCCCGAGGTCACCCGCTACATCCAGCGTGTCAGCTTCCTCCTCCGCCAGGGCCAACCCGCCAACCAGGTCGCTGTCCTCCTCCCCACCGACGACGCCTGGGCCAACTTCACTCCCGGCAAGGTCACCGTCACCGGAGAGATGGCCCACCTCATCACCCCCCGCCTCGTCTCCACTATCCTCTCCGCCGGCTACAACCTCGACTTCATCGACGCCGACACCATCAACCGCCTCGGCCTCCACCACCAGATCCTCGTCCTCCCCCCCACCGACCGTATCCCCGTCGAGACCCTCCGCAAGATCCACGCCTTCACCCAGGCTGGTGGAAAGGTCATCGCCGTCGGACACACCCCTACCCTCGATCCCGACAGCAAGCCCTCCACCGAGATCGCCGAACTCACCCACTCCATCCCCGTCGTCCCCGACGAAGCTCTCCTCGGCCAGGCCCTCAACGACCTCGGCACCCCCGACCTCCAACTCACCAACACCGACAGCGCCACCAAGGACGTCATCGGATTCATCCGACGCAGACTCCCCACCTCCGACATCTACTTCGTCGCCAACACCAGCAACCACCCCGTCCACGCCACCGCCTCCTTCACCTCAACCCATCACCACGGCGAGGAGCTAGACCCCGACTCCACCGACTCCCTCGCCCTCACCAACACCACCACCGGCTTCAACCTGGACCTTGCCCCCTACGAGTCGCGCGTCTTCCTCTTCACCGATAGCTCACTCAACGTAACTCCTCGCCCCGCCACCACCACCACCCAACTCGCCGATCTCTCCGCTGACTGGCAGGTCAACTTCTCCGCCACCGGCAAATCCGAGTCCCAACCCACCCTCGCAGACTGGACCGCCAACCCAGACACCCGCTTCTACTCTGGAGAAGCCGTCTACTCCCGCGACTTCACCTTCGCAGCCCCCCCCAGATCGAAAGTCTTCCTCAAAATCGACGGCGGCCAGCCCCTCACACGCCCCGGCACAGAACTCACCGTAGACCCCAACACCACCCGCCCCGCCGGCGCACCCCTCCCCAATCCGCTCCGCACCGGCACCGGTCCCGGCATGCGCGCCTGGTACGACCCACCCATCCACGAAGCCGCTATCGTCTATCTCAACGGCCAACGCGTCGGCGCCCTCTGGCACCCACCCTACCGCCTCGACCTCTCCCCCTTCCTCAAAACCGGTCAAAATCACATCGAAATCCACGTCTTCAACACCGCCATCAACGCCTGGGCCGCACTCCCACCCCGCGACTACAAACCCCTGATCGCCAAATACGGTGACCGCTTCCAGATGCAGGACCTCAACCTCGTCCACCCCGTCCCTTCCGGAATCCTCGGCACCATCCACCTCATCACCGATCAAGTCCCCCAGCAACAAGTCCCGTAACCCCTCAATCAGCAAACCGAAACTCTTGACAAGCGCAACCCACAACAACACCAGCCCTAACCGCGCCGAACCATCGCAACCGGCAGTTAAGCTACAAGTAGTCCAACCCTAAAGTCTTTCCTTCGAAGACTTTGCGCAATAAACCCCGGTAGGGGGGGAGCCATCATGCACATCACCCAGCACATCGCCCGCAGCACCGCCAGGGCAGCCTTTGCACTCGCCGCCATTCTGCTCTCCCACGCCGCGCTCGCTGCTCCCAAACAATTTCTCGCCAACAGCTACGGAGCCAAGGGCGACGGAACTACCCTCGACACCGCCGCCATCCAGAAGGCCCTCGATGCAGCCGCCCCATCCGGAGGCACGGTCACCCTCCAGCCCGGAACCTACCTCACCGGCTCCCTCTTCCTCAAGTCCAACACCACCCTCGATCTCCCCGCAGGCGTCACCCTCATCGGCTCCCAACACCTCGCCGACTACCCCATGCTCCCCACCCGCATCGCCGGCATCGAAATGACCTGGCCCGCCGCCCTCATCAACACCCGCGATGCTCAAAACGTTACCCTCACCGGTCAGGGAACCATCGACGGCGACGGCCCCATCTGGTGGAAGTCCTACTGGGACCTCCGCGCCACCTACGAACCCAAAGGCCTCCGCTGGGCCTCCGACTACGACGCCCGCCGCCCCCGCCTCATC
The DNA here is from genome assembly GCA_021780315.1 of Acidobacteriota bacterium. Lineage (GTDB taxonomy): Bacteria > Acidobacteriota > Terriglobia > Terriglobales > Acidobacteriaceae > Edaphobacter. The sequence continues at coordinate 308,619 of JAJXYY010000041.1, read as the reverse complement.
CTCTTCCAAAACTCATCCAACATCCACCTCGGCGGCGGCATCACCCTCAAGCGCTCAGGCTTCTGGACCATCCAGGTCCTCTACTCCTACAACGTCACTATCGATGGCGTCATCATCCGCAACAACGAAGGCGGCAAAGGCCCCTCTACCGACGGCATCGACATCGACTCCTCCCACGACATCCTCGTCGCCCACGCCGACATCGACGTCAACGACGACGCCCTCTGCCTCAAATCCGGCCGCGACTCCGACGGCCTCCGCGTCAACCGACCCACCGAAAACGTCATCCTGCGCGACTCCATCATCCGTCACGGTGCCGCCGCCGTCACCATCGGCTCCGAAACCTCCGGTGGCTTCCGCAATATCGAGGCCTACAACATCACCGCACTCGCCGGTGTCCCCTCCGGAGTCCTCTTCAAGTCCGCCCACACCCGCGGCGGCTACGCCAAAGACATCCGCATCCACGACCTCACCCTCGAAGGCGTAGCCATCCCCATCCACATCACCATGAACTGGAACCCCAGCTACAGCTACGCCACCATTCCCGCCAACGTAGACCGCGCCACCATGCCCCCCTATTGGACCACCCTCACCACCGTCGTCCCCGATGCTCAGGGCCTGCCCCACTTCTCCGACGTCCACATCTGGAACATCAAGGCCACCGGTGCCAAGCAGGCCTTCAACGTCAGCGCCTACCCCACCGCCACCCTCGACAACTTCACCCTCGACCACCTCACCATCGAGGCCAAAACCGCCGGCACCATCGCCAACACTCGCAACTGGACCCTCAAAGACAACTCCATCATCACAGCCGACGGCTCAAAACCCACCTTCTCCGACACCCCCACGCCACCCTCCAACAAAGACGTCCCCTTCGGCGAACCCAAATAACGTAGCCTTCACACCAGTCCAAAATCAATAAACGCATGCGCAGGATCAGTGTGCAACAGCTTCACCGTCACCCGATCACCTACATCCAGCCCACGCTCGCCCCGCATCACCCTGCCCTCCACCGGTGGATCGATCACTCGCACATACACCCCCTGTTCGCTCACCCCCGTTACCACGCCGCGGAAGATACTGCCGATCCGGTTGCTTAGTGCCACCGCCGCCACCCGCTTCCGCATCATGCGCTCCACCTTGTGCCCAGCCGACTCCCGCAACGTGCACTGCTGTGCGATCACATTCAACTCGGCATCCGTATACGGCGGCGCAACCCCATCCAGCATCGCCTTCACCACCCGTTGCGTCACCAGGTCCGCAAACCGCCGGTTAGGTGCAGTCGAGTGCGTATAGTCCCGCGCCGACAGCCCAAAGTGTCCCAGCGGTCTAGGATCGTTCCCCTGTGTCAACACATACTCCCCCGGCCCCATCAACTTGATCACCGCCAACGATAGATCCGGGTAATGTATCGAGTCTGCCTCCCGCTGATGCTTCAGAAACAGATTCAGTGCAACCGAGTCAGGCTCCGCCGGCAACTCCGTCCCATGCCGCTTCACCAACTCCACAATCCGCTCCCACCGCTCCGGAGACCGCACCACCCGCCGAATGCACGACCGCCCCGCTGCCCGCAGCAACTCCGCCATCGTCTCATTCGCACCCACCATAAAGTCTTCAATCAGGTGTGTCGCACGATTGTGCAACGCCTGCCGTATCCCACGAACCTCCCCATCAATCACCACCGGATCAGCCTCCATCCGGTCGAACTCCAGCGCGCCTTCGCTTACCCGCCGTTCCCGGGCACTCCGTGCCGCCTCATCCTGTAGCCGCAGTTGCGCCTGTAGCTCCGCGGACGCCGCCACCTTCGCATCTGCCGCACCCGTACCCTCCAGCCACGGACCCACCTTGCTGTACGCCAGCTTCGCCCGGTTATGCACCAACGCACGATAGATTCGATGTCCCTGACGGCAACCCTCCGCATCCACTATGTACTCCACCACCACCGCCGCCCGGTCTACTCCCTCGTTCAACGACGTCAGATCCGTCGAAAGCTCATTCGGCAACATCGGGAAGTTACGCACCGCCGTGTACACCGTCTTCGTCTGGTCGGCCGCATGACGGTCCAGAGGGCTATTCTTCCCCACCGAAGCAGACACGTCCGCCACCGCAATCCGCACCCGGATTCCCCCCTCCACCCGCTCCGCATACTCAATCTGGTCCAGATCCCGCGATGTATCGTTGTCGATCGAAGACCACAGCAAATCCCGCAGGTCCAACACATCCCCACCCGGCACAATCGCCCGCGCCGCACGGATGCGAGCCACCTGCTCATCGCTTCCATCCGGAAAATCCGGATGAAACCCCTGGCGCACCATCTCCAGAAACGCCGCTCCAGCAAGATCAAACGTATGTCCACTCATGCACCACGTAGCCTATCACCCCACGCACCCCAGCTAACGCCGATAGCACGTCGCAATCACATAATCCTTGCGTGGTCCGCGAACGACATGCTCCACCGAAAACGTCCCATCCCCACGAAACACATACTCCGACACATACACATCCGCCTTGCACGTATGCTCCGCGCTGGCCTTCCATAAACCGCCCTCACCCCACCTAAACATCACCCGGTGAAACAGCTCTCCCGTCCCATGGAACCGCACCGCAAATCCCTGGTCCAGACGCTCATACACGTACCGCTGCTCCCCCCGCAGCCTCTGCCCATCCTCCAGACGCAACTCACCGGACTCCCGGTAGTTCATCCTGCCATCCCCCACCGGCTCCACCACCGCAACCCCGGTCATACAACCCTGACCGCGAATCGTCCGCTCAAAGCTCCACTCCCCCACCAGCCGACCCAGACCCCACTCAGCCTCCCACCCTCCCACATCCCTGCTCACCTACGGCAGCCTCACAGCCGTAGCATCCACCATCAACCCTGCCCACTGCGAAACCTGCTCGGCATACGCTCCAGTCACAGCATCTCGGCTTCCTTCCAGCACCGCAAGCTGCACCGCAAAGTTTCCTACCGTAGAACTCTCCGCAGACCCTCGAAACACCTGCAACCCCGTAGCCTCTGCCGTCAGCCGGTTCAAAAACTCGTTCTGGCTCGCCCCGCCAACCACAAACAGACGCTTCAATCGCTTCCCACTATGCACCCCAACCCGGTCCAATACCTTCGCATACCGCGCCGCAAGACTATGGAAGATCAAACTTGCAAACGCCGGAGCATTCTCAGGCGATTCATCCAGCCGCTCAAACCCGCGCTTCGTCCGTTGTGTATTGATCCGTTCCAGCATCCGGCCTGCCAGCATCAACTCTGGATCATCCACATCCAGCAGACCCTGCGGCTTCGCAGCAACCTCCGCAGCAGCCACCAACTCCTTCACGTCCCAGGTCTTCCCCGCCGCCGCCCACGCCTCCATACACTGTTTGATCAGCCACATCCCGTTCACATTCTTGTGGAAGCAGATCCGGTCCCCCACCGCACCCAGATTCGTGAAGTTCTCCTCCCGCGCCTCGGCCCCATTGCGCGGCTGTTCCAGTAAAGTACCCACCAGCGACCAGGTCCCCGAACTGATGTACGCCCAGTCATTGCCCACCGCTGGTATCCCCGCAATCGCCGAAGCAGTATCGTGGCACGCGGGAGCAATCAACACCGTATTGCGAAACGCCGGCAGCTCCGTCAGCGCTCCCTGTAAACGTCCAACCTCAGTCCCTGGAGGAACGATCTTCGCGGCACACGCCAGATCCAGTTGCACCGCGCTGAAGATCTCTCGGCACCATTGCCGCTGATACAGCTCCACCAACTCCGTATGCGTCGCATTCGTATGTTCCGCCACTCGCGCCCCACCCCACTGCGACAGAATGTACTCCGGCAGATTCATCCACTGCCGCCCAGCCTGCAGTCCCTGCAACGCATCCGCATGCAGCTGATACACCGTATTGATCCGCAGCAACTGAACCCCGGTCAGCTCCCGCAATCGGTCCGGACTTATCTTCCGATGCACCGACCGCTCTGCTTTGATCGTCCGCTCATCGCGATAGCAAAACGGATCGTCCAGCGCCTTGCCGTCCGCATCCACCCGCACATAGTCGACCGCCCAGCCGTCCACCGCAATCGAGCGAATCCCCTCAGTAGCCAGCTCCGCACATAGCCGCAGCCCCTCATCCAACCCGGACTCAATCATCGCCAGGTCCCACTTCAACCCACCCTCCACCATCCGTGGAGCGTTGGCAAAACGATGCATCAGGGTCACAACCGGCTTACCCTCTACCCAACGCAGCAGCGAGACCCGGCAGCTCTCCGCTCCCAGGTCCACCGCAACACTCGCCCGCGCGTCCGCAGGAATCAGTTCTTGCTTCCCCGCCTTCGCACGAGCTCGTTTCATCGCAGATAAGCCTCGACCAGTCCGCCATCGACAGGAATCAAGTGGCCCGTCGTGCACCGGGCATTAGGCCCAGCCAGGAACAGGATCGCCTGCGCACAGTCCTTCGGGTCGATCGGCTGATGTGTCAGCGTCCGCTTCGCATAGAACAGTGCCAGCACATTCCGCAGCTCGTCATCAGTCATCTTCTCTTCAAACGGCAGACCATACTTCGTCAGCGAAGCAATCACGCGATCCCGTGGGAACATCGTCGAGCCCTTCACTACCGTCGCCGGACTGATCCCGTTCACCCGCACCTTCGGCGCCAGCGACACCGCCAACTCCCGCACCAGATGGCTCAACGCCGCCTTGCTCACGTCATACGCCTCGCTGCCGCGCTTAGCAACGACCGCATTGGCGGAGCTCGTCAGCACCACGCTCGCGTCAATCCCCTGCGCTGCAAACACCGAAGAAGCCTCATCCGTCAGCAGATGGTTCGCCGTCACATTCACTTCCAGCGTCAACGCCCACAGAGCATCGTTGATCACCCCATCCGGAGACGACGGAAACATCGCCGCCGTGTTGATCAGAATATCGATTCCGCCAAACTGCCGAATCGTCGCATCCAGCGCCGCACGGATCGCCTTGCGGTCACGGATATCGATGCTCGTCCAACTCACCGCCTCCACGCCGCAGATCGCCTTTGTCTCCTGCGCAACTGCCTCCGCACCCTTCACATCGCGGTCGGCAATCACTACGTGCGCACCACGCTCCGCAGCCAGCAGTGCCACCTCCCGCCCAATCCCGCTGCCTCCGCCCACAATCAGCGCAATCCTCCGGCTCAACTCCTTCTCCGCCGGCTGCCGGCGAATCTTCGCCTCCTCCAGCTTCCAGTACTCAATCCGGAACGCCTCGCTCGGTGGCAACGCAACATAGTTCGCATGCACCGAGAACTGGTCCGCCGAAGCAGCCGGTCCAGCCTGAGGAATCTCCTCACACTCCACCCCGGCACCCAGTGCACCAGCGCCTTGCATCACGCCAATCGCATTGATGTAAAACTCACCCGTAATCCGCGACTCGGTCTTATTCTTGCCAAAGCTGAACATGCCCACGCCCGGCACCAGCACCACCGTCGGACTCGCATCCCGCAACCCCGGAGAATCAGGCAACGCATGCTTGTTGTAATACTCCGCATACTCCGCCCGGTATGTCTCCAGCGAAGTCTCAATCAATCCACTCAACTCGCTCGGATCACCCGCCGGATCCCAATGAAGGAACATCGGACGAATCTTCGTCCGGATAAAGTGGTCCGGACAGCTCGTCCCCAGGTGCGCCAGCTTCTCCGCATGCGACGAATTCACAAAATCCAGCACATGCGGCAAGTCCGAATAGCTCCCAATCCAACGCTGCTTCCGCGACACCACGCCTCGCAGATGCGGAAAGATCTTCAACGCAATCTCTGCCCGGTCCTCCCGGCTCTTCACCCGTTCACCGCCAAAGTGCACATGCCCCGGCTGCGCTCCGTGCCGCTCGATAAACTGGCCCAGTTGATCGATGATCGTAATCGTATTCAGGTAGCTCTCACGCTGCGTATCGCCCCACGTAAACAGTCCATGCCCACCCAGCACCACGCCATCGCAGCCCGGTGTCTCGGCCACAATCTTGCGCAGCATCATGCCCAACTCAAACCCCGGACGCTGCCACGGCAGCCACGCCAGCTTGTGCCCGAACTCCTTATTGAACTCTTCCATCTTGATCTTCCCGTTCGCCGAGGCCGCCAACGCGATCCCCCAGTCAGGATGCAGATGGTCCACATGTGCAAACGGAAGATACCCATGCAGCGGCGTATCGATCGACGCCGCCACCGGGTTGTTCCCAAACGTGCACAGTGGATACAGGTCCACCATCTCGTCTTCGAAATCCACCCCGCGATACACCTTCTCCAACGCCAGCAGCTTATCCATATAAAGCGTCGCAAAGCCCGCCCGCTTGATGCTCCCCAGATCACCGCCGCTGCCCTTCACCCACAACACCTGCTTCACCTGCCCATCCACAGGGTCTATCTGCTCCAGCTTCGAGCTCGTGTTCCCACCGCCAAAGTTGGTGATCCGAAGGTCCGACCCCAGCAGGTTCGACCGGTACCGCAGCAACTCCGGTGCATCCAGCTTCGCTGCAACCGCATCATCCCAGCGGTCCTCAAGAAATTTCAGGCCCGATCCACTCGCTTTAGCTGTCATATCCATTACGCTCCAGAACTCGTTCGTACGTTAACGCCCAACCATCATTCCACACCAAACACCAATACAGCAACTATTTCTCATGTGAAAAACACACGAACGGAATCCGCTCCCGCCACCTAACTCCGTCAGCGCCTACGTCAAAGAGTCCCGGGTAACCATCTTGTGCTCCACATAGTTGTACGGCGGCACCGTCTGCCCCCGCAGAAGACTCAACCCCAGATGAATCAAACTCGGCCCATAGGCATTCGTCTGGTGCGAGACCGAAGCAATCAGCGGTGACCGCTCCCGCCGCATCTCCGCCACAGCCTCAGCAATGCAGTCCTGGCCCACAATCGCGACGTGCCGCTCCCGCTTCTGCTCCCGCACAGCATCCACAGCACCCAGCGCGCTGGAGTCCGTCGCAGCAGCAATCAAAATATGTTTGTCTTTAGGATGCCGTTGCAGAAAGTCCGAGATCAGCTTCCGGCTCCGCTCACGCAACCCCCGGCCATCGATCCGCACAAACAACTCCACCGGCAGGTCGGGAATCCCGTTCCGTATTCCTTCAAACGCACCCGTCGTCCGGCTCTGCACCAACTGGCCAGCCTCCACCAGGTCCAACCCAATCACCCAGTCCACCTTGCCGCCCCAGTTGGCAATCGCATACTTGGCCAACTCATCGCCAGCTTCAATCCCCACCCGGTAGTTATCCACTCCAAAATACGTCGCATGCGGGTGCGGAATATCGATCGCAATCAGCGGTATCTTCGCCGCCGCAATCTTGTCCCCAATCATCGCCGCCACTTCATGCTCCACCTGAAATTCAATCACCACATCCACCCGGCTGCGGACAAACTCCTCCGCATTCTTCAGCGCAGTAGCCGCGTCATAACAGTTATCCAGCACCAGCAGATCAACCCCCACCGCAGCCGCGGCCTCCTTCAGGCTCTCCGTCACCTCCACCGAGAACGGCATATCCGCACTCTGCCCGCCAAAACCAAACCGCATCTTCTTCGGCCGTGTCACCTGCCGGTAAAGCCCATCCGGAGACTGCGACAAATACCCCCGGTGCACAAACGTCTTCAGCACCCGGTACACCGTCGTCTTCGAGATCTTCGTCTGCCGATGAATCGCCTCCAGCGTCATTGGCTGGTTCTCTGCCTGCAGTAACTCCAGAATATCCAGTGCCTTGGAGAGCACCGGTATCAAATACAACCGTTTTGTCGTCTTACGAAGTGGCATAGGCTCCCTGTGAGGTTCAATCGTGCAGCGCTCCATTATCGCGCCATCGACCACAGTTTCGCTAATGAATTTAGCCGCCACCCCGGAACTCCCCGACCCCACCCGATACCCCATCGTCCACTCCGGCATTGACGGCTTCACCTCCCATAGGTACGATTCGAGGCCCGAGGTACCTATGAGCGAACTCACCACCACAATCTCCGCCACCCTCAAGCACAAAAACCAGCAGGTATGGTCAGTACCGCCCCACGCCTCCGTCTTCGAAGCCATTCAGAGGATGGCCGACAAGCAAGTCGGGGCTCTCCTCGTCATCGACCCAGTCAACCAGCCCGGCAAGCCCCTCGGCATCATCTCCGAGCGCGACTACGCCCGCAAAGTCATCCTCCAGGGCCGTTCCTCCAAAGAAACCACCGTTGCCGAAATCATGAGCAGCCCCGTCATCTCAGTCACCCCCAACCACACCGTAGGAGACTGCATGCGCATCATCACCGACAACCGCATCCGCCATCTCCCCGTCATGCACAACGGGGCAGTCGTCGGCGTCATCTCCATCGGAGATCTCGTCAACGCCGTCATCTCCGAGCAGAGCGAAACCATCCGCCATCTACAGGCCTATATCTCCGGCGTCGCCACCTAAGCTGTTTCAAGCCACCGGATCAGCCTCAAGACCAGAACCGCAAACCACTGCCTCAGGCATACGAGGAGACACTGGCAGCATTCTTCGCCGAACGCTCGGACGTTATCTTCTCCACATATCCGCTCGCCGCCAACTCCTGCAGTGGGTCGGCCGCCAGTCCCCGCGCCAGGCGCCACTCCTTCACCATCGGCCGAACATCCGTCCAGAAAGCGCTCCGGAAGCACTCCTCCGCCTCCACCAACCGGCACTCCTGCTGCAACTGCGCCAGCTTAGCCCGATCCACCAGTGCCGCCTTCGCATACAACTCCTGCGCCGTCACCACCGTCTGCACCATCGCCTCAACCTTGCCCTTCAAGTTGTGGCTCTGATCGATCATGAACGCTACATTGGCCCGTTCCACAACACTCGCACTCAAAATCTCATGGAAGATCCGGAATACCTGATAAGGATCAATCGACCCCAGCGTGAGATCGTCATCCGCATACTTCCGGTCGTTGAAGTGGAATCCACCCAGCGCATCCAGATGCAGCAGCCAGGCCACAATCTGCTCAATATTCGTCCCCTGGTAGTGGTGCCCCGTATCCACCAGCACCTTCGCCTTTGGCCCACAACGCCGCGTCAACTCCAGTGCCATCCCCCAGTCCGCAATATCCGTGTGGTAAAAAGCAGGCTCAAACGGCTTGTACTCAATCAGCATCCGTTGGTCTTCCCCCAACGCATCGTGCGTCGACTTCAGCACCGCCTCCATCCACTCAATCCGCCGCCGAACGCTCTGCGTCCCCGGATAATTCGAGCCATCCGCAATCCACAACGACACATCCTTCGATCCCAACTCCCGCCCGATCTCCACCGAATCCAACAGGTGTGCCAGCGCATTGCCACGAATCTCCGCGCTCGGGTTCGCAATCGATCCGTACTTGTACTCCGCATCCTGAAAAAGATTCGGATTAATCGATCCCGCAGAGACGCCAAACCGCTGCTCCAGGCGCTTGATCTCCGGCACATCCGCCTTCCCCTTCGGCAGATCCCACAGCACATGCAGCGCCACCGTCGGACTCGCTCCCGTCAACGCATTGACTTGAGCCGCATCCGCAAACTTCTCCTCGATCGTCGTCGCCGCCCCACCTTGCACAAACTTCCCGAAACGAGTGCCCGTATTGGCAAATCCCCACGATGGCAACTCGATCCGAAAACCATCCAGAGCAGCCACTACCTGCTCCACGTCACGCCCACCGCTGCTCAAGGAATCAGCCATCGTTCTATACCTAGTTTCTCTCTCGGAAAATCAGTCTCTATTGAAACAATCAAAAGAGTGCACCATCGCATCCTCTCTTGTCAAAAAAATCACAGCACTACTCCACCAGAACCACATCCAGAAACCGCGGCCCATGCACGCCCTTGATCCGGGTCATCTCAATGTCCGCCGTCGCCGAGGGTCCCGAAAAAAACGTCGTCGTCAATCCGCTCGTCCCGCCCAACCGCTCCATCGCCTCCGACACCGTCTCCACCACATCCGCAGCATCCACCACGCACAGGTGGTAGTCAGGTACCAGCGCCACCGCCCGGCGACCCTGCCCGGCAACATTCTGTAGCACCACCGTCCCGGTCTCCGCAATCGCCAGTGTCGAACCCGTCACCACCCCATCAAATCCATCCAACGCCACCGCCGACAGCCCCTCATCCACCACAAACTCAATCCCCTCCGGCAGCACCTCCGCCGTCATCCCCGCCGGCACCACCATCCGCCTCACTCCACGCGCCGCCAGCATCCGGCCCACCGCGTCCCGAACCCCATCCCGCCCCACCCGAACCACCTGCGCGTCATAGTCCAGCAACCGGTCCACCAGCAGGTCCAGCACCTCCACCCGCTCGCGCGTCGCACTCTGGATGTACTCCCGAGCCACTGCACTCCAGCCCTCCCGCACCGCCGCCGCATGCGAAGCCCCGCCCTTCGCCGCACGAATCTTCGCCAGCACAGCCTCCCGCGCACTAACTCCCATGCTTCACCTCCGCGCCACGCTTCTCCCACCACTCCCGGAACGTCTCCTCCGGCATCGATTGCAGATCCCGCACCTGTGTCCAGCCACCCAGCATCCCCGGTAGCCAGCCAATCCAGCCGTCCTTCCCCACCAGCGGAGCCTCCGCCATCCGGCCCATCCGCTGCGCCGCGCGAAACCGCCGCTCGCTCCGGAAGATCACCGCCATCGCCCGCATCGCCAGCGCCTCCGCGTTCAACATCCCGTTCTGCTTCACTACCTTGTTCCGCAGGTGGATCAGCACCTCCGGAATATTGATCTTTACCGGACAAACCTCGTAGCAAGCCCCACACAAACTCGACGCATAAGGCAGGCTTTGTGCATGCTGCATCTCCTGTAACTGCGGCGTCAGTATCGCTCCAATCGGTCCCGCATACACACTCCCATACGCATGACCTCCCGTCTGCCGGTACACCGGGCAGGCATTCTGACACGCCCCGCACCGTATGCAGTGCAGTGTCTGCCGCCCCTCTGCATCCGCCAGCACCTCCGTCCGCGCATTGTCCAGCAACACCACATGGAACGTCTGCGGCCCATCCCCCGGCGTCACCCCCGTCCATATCGAGTTGTACGGATTCATCCGTTCACCCGTCGCACTCCGCGGCAGCAACTGCAGCAGTACCTCCAGATCCTCATATCGCGGCAGCACCTTGTCGATCCCCGCCACCGTAATCAACGTATCCGGCAGTGTCAGGCACATCCGCCCATTGCCTTCGCTCTCGACGATGCACACCCCACCAGTCTCCGCGATCAAAAAATTCGCTCCGCTTACGCCCGTCTTCACCCGCAGAAACTTCTCCCGCAAAAAACGCCGCGCGGCATCCGCCAGATCCTGCGGACTCTCCCCCAACTCCGGCAGATTCATCTCCCGAATAAAAATCTCCCGAATCTGTTGGCGATTCTTATGCAGCGCCGGAACCACAATATGCGACGGCTGGTCCTGTCCCAGTTGAATAATCAACTCCGCCAGATCCGTCTCATAGGGATGGATCCCAGCCGCCTCCAGCGCCGTATTCAACTGGATCTCCTCCGTCGTCATCGACTTGATCTTGATCACCTCGTCGGACCCCGAGGCCTTCACCAGCCCGACGATAATCTGTCGCGCCTCCTCTGCACTCCGAGCCCAATGCACCACTCCCCCCGCCCGCGTACAGTTCGCCTCAAACTCCTCCAGATAAAAATCCAGATGTTCCATCGTGTGACGGCGAATCTCTTTGCCCGACTCCCGCAGCGCCTGCCAGTCCGGCATCTCGCCCACCACCCGCGCACGCTTCGTCTGAATCACGTCCGTCGCATGACGTACATTCTTCCGCAACTGCGTATTCCCCATCGCCGACTTCGCAGCCATAGGAAACGTAGGTGCCGTCTTCGGATTCAGATGTCCCAAACCAGTCCGGCTCATTCCCCCACCCCTTCTTCCCCGGCCAGTATCTCCGCCAGATGCACCGTCTGTACCCCCGTCCGCTGCCGATGCAGCGCCCCCTGTATATGCATTAGGCAGCTGTTATCGCACGCCGTACAGGCCTCCGCCTTCGTATTCAAAATCGCGTTCGTCTTCTCCGCCAGCATCGCGCTCGATACATCCGCGTTCTTCACTGCGAACGTCCCGCCAAACCCGCAGCACTGCTCCAGCCCAGCCAACTCCACCAGGTCGATGCCCCGCACCGCCCGCAGCAGCCGCTGCGGCCCATCCCCCAGCCCCAGATTGCGCAGACCATGGCAACTCGCGTGGTACGTCACCCGATGCGGATAGTACGCGCCAACATCCTCCAGCCCCAGCCGCTTCGTCAAAAACTCCGAGAACTCAAACACTCGTGGCAGCAACTCCGCCAACGACTGCTGCAGCAACTCATCTTTCAACTCCTCAGCCATCTTCGGATAGTGGTCCCGCATCATCGCCACGCAACTCGACGACGGCACCACCACTGCCTCTGCACCCTGAAACTGCTCCACAAACCGCCCCACCAGTGGCAGCGCCTCCGCCTGATACCCCGTATTCCAATGCATCTGCCCACAGCACGTCTGCCCCGCAGGAAAGTCCACCGTATGCCCCAGCCGCTCCAGCACCCGCACCACCGCCTTACCAGTCCCGGGAAACAACGTATCGTTATAACAAGTAATAAACAGTGAGACTCGCAGATCAAACCTCCAGCACACCGGCGCAATGCAATCTAAAATTCAATAGAGAGTATATTCCCCAACGCAAACTCCGTCAGGTACGATAGTACCCGCTACAGAAATACCTCCATCATTCACTACATCGAGGCCTTCGTGGGACCAAATCCATTCATCGGCGTCATCTTTCACTGGATCGGCGGTTTCGCCTCCGCCACCAACTTCATCCCCTTCCGTGGCATCAAGCGTTGGTCGTGGGAGATCTACTGGCTCATCCAGGGCATCGCCGCGTGGCTCATCGCTCCCACCCTCCTCGCCTATATCTTCGTCCCCCATCTCTTCACCATCCTCCACTCCGCCTACAGCACCCACCCCTCCAGCATCCTCTACGCACTCCTCTGGGGAGCCCTCTGGGGAGTCGGCGGCCTCACCTTCGGCCTTGCCATCCGCTACCTCGGCATCGCCCTCGGTTACGCCATCGCCCTCGGCCTCTGCACCGCCTTCGGAACCCTCATCCCCCCCATCTACGATGGCTCCATCCACACCATCCTCCACGAGACCTCCGGCCGCGTCATCCTCCTTGGCGTACTCGTCTGCCTCATCGCCGTCGCGGTCAACGGTGCCGCCGGATGGTCCAAGGAAAATGAAGTCACCCCCGAAGAAAAAGCCGAAGCAGGAGAGACCGACTTCTCCTTTGGCAAAGGCATCGCCGTCGCCATCTTCGCCGGCATCATGAGCTCCTTCTTCGCCTTCGGCCTCAAGGCCGGAGCACCCATCGGAGACCTCGCCAAAACCGAACTCCTCGCCAACGGTCGCCTCGACCTCTGGCAAAACCTCCCCGTCCTCATCGTCGTACTCTGGGGAGGCTTCCTCACCAACTTCATCTGGTCCGCCATACTCATCATCAAAAACGGCACCATCCGCCAGTTCGTCGGCGAACCCGGCCTCAATCCCATGCGCGCCACCCAGGTCGCCGGCAACACCCTCGTCGACTTCGATCCTCTCGACCCCAGCACCTACGATCGCGTCGCCCCACCCACCCTCGCCGCAAACTACCTCTTCGCCGCCCTCGCCGGAGTCATCTGGTACTTCCAGTTCTTCTTCTACTCCATGGGACAAACCAAGATGGGCAAGTACGACTTCTCCTCATGGACCCTACACATGGCCTCCATCATCATCTTCGCTACCCTCTGGGGACTCTTCCTCAAAGAGTGGCGAGGTACCAGCAGACGCACCCGCGTCCTCGTCGCCTCCGGCCTCTTCCTCCTCATTAGCTCCACCGTGGTCGTCGGCTACGGCAACTACCTCAAAGCCAATCAGGACGCCGCCACCATCGTTCAGGCCTCGTCCACGCGATAGTCCCGCACGACCCGTTGTACCGCAGCATTACAGCGGGCCACGCTCCATCCGCGACGCCAACTCCACCGCCACCCCATCGAACTCCCCCGTAATCTCTCGTGCCCGCACCAGCGCCGACTGCACATGCGGCAAGATATTCTCCGCCCCAATATGCTCGGAGAACTTCGCCTGCGACAGCAACTGTGCCGGCTGGTCCCGCGCCCCGCACAACAGCAGCACCTTGCCTGACCGCCGCAACCGCTCCGCAAACTTCTCCAGCGCATGAACCCCAGTCGCATCCAGAGCCGTCATGTTTCGCAGTCGCAAGATCACCACCGCCGCAAACTGGTTCAGGTCCCGGCTCGCCTCCGCCAGCTTCTCCGTCGTCCCAAACAAAAAAGGCCCATGGATCCGCAGTATCGTCACATTCGCCGGTATCTCCTTGTCCTGCAGAATGTGTGCCTGCCCATCCTGCAGATACTCCGCCGTCACCGGCGCAACACTCGTCGTCTCCGCAATCCGGTAGATGTACAGCAGCGCAGCCAGCGCCATCCCCACCCCTACCGCCACCGTCAAATCCGCAAACACTGTCAGCGCAAACGTCGTAAACCACACCGCAATGTCCGTCTTCGACAACCGAAGAATCGTTCCGATCTCCCGCCACTCACTCATGTTGTACGACACCACAAACAGCACCGCGGCCAGCGTCGCCAGCGGCACAAAACGCACCAGCGGAGCCGCCACCAGCAGAATCACCAGCAGCGTCCCAGCATGAATCATCCCCGCAATCGGCGTCAGCGCACCCGACCGGATATTCGTCGCCGTCCGCGCAATCGCACCCGTCGCCGGTATCCCACCAAACAGCGGTGACACCACATTCGCCACCCCCTGCGCCACCAACTCCATATTCGAATTATGGTGGTCCCCGCTCATCCCATCCGCCACCACCGCCGACAGCAGACTCTCCACCGCCGCCAGCAGCGCCACCGTAAACGCAGCCGGCAGCAGCGGAATCACATGCGTCACGTGAAACTGCGGCAGCGCAAAGTGCGGAAACCCCTGTGGAATCCCCCCAAAACGGCTCCCCACCGTCTCCACCTGCAGATGAAACATGGCCGTCGCCGCAGTCCCCAGCACTAGTGCCACAATCGATCCCGGAACCCGCTTCGTCACCCGCGGCCACACCACAATCACCACCAGCGAAATCACCGCAATCGCCACCGTAGTCCACTGCACTGTCGGCAGATACCGCCCCAGCACCTCCATTCGCCCCAGAAACTCACTCGGCACCGGCGGCGTCTTCAACCCCAGAAAATCCTTTACCTGCGTCGACGCAATCAGCAACGCGATCCCACCCGTAAACCCAATCGTCACCGGCCGAGGAATATACTTCACCGCCGTCCCCAGCCCCGTCAGCCCCATTACCAGCAGCAGCACCCCCGCCATCATCCCCACCAGCGCCAGTCCCGACAACCCAAACTTCGCCACAATCCCCGCGACAATCACCACAAACGCCCCGGTCGGCCCGCCAATCTGCGTCCGCGACCCACCTAGCGCCGAAATCAAAAACCCCGCCACCACCGCCGTGTACAGTCCCGCCTGCGGTGCAACCCCCGACGCAATCGCAAACGCCATCGCCAGCGGCAACGCCACCAGACCAACCGTCAGACCGGCAACCGCATCCTGGCTGAACTTCCCAAACGTATACCCTCTTAGACACTCAATTGATCGCGGCAGCCAACGTCCCGTAAGCTCCATACCCTCCCCGTTCCGACCGCTAAGCCACCGCTCCAGCCGTCACTCCTGAGTATGCGCCTTCCCCACAAGCAGCCTCGCCCCATCCAGGTCAAGGGTTCCCAACCCATCACCACATACTTGGTTAACCCCTACAGCCCCAGTTCGCTCAATCCCGCATGATCATCCGGACGCCGCCCCAGCGGCCAATGGAACAGCCGCTCCGCCTCCGTAATCGCCAGATCGTTGATGCTCGCATGGCGCCGCATCATCAACCCGTTCGCGTCGAACTCCCAGTTCTCATTCCCATAGCTGCGAAACCACTGCCCCGCAGCATCGTGCGACTCATACGCAAACCGTACCGCGATCCGAGCCCCATCGAACGCCCACAACTCTTTGATCAACCGGTACTCCAACTCCCGGCTCCACTTCCGCGTTAGAAACTCCACAATCTGCTCGCGACCCGTCACAAACTCCGAACGGTTACGCCACCGGCTATCCACCGTGTACGCCAGCGACACCCGCGCCGGATCACGCGAATTCCACCCATCCTCTGCCGCCCGCACCTTCGCCGCAGCCGTCTCCCAGTTGAACGGTGGCACCAGCGCTACCTTTCCCCCTCCAGACATCACCCCTCCTGCGCACCTCGACAGCCTACTTCTTCAGAGCAGCCTGCCGCAACGTCTCCGCCGCACTCTCCGGTGTAATATCCCGCTGCGGCCCTCCCAGCAACTCGAATCCCACCATAAACTTCCGGATCGTCGCCGAACGCAGTAGCGGTGGATAAAAATGCGCATGGAAGTGCCACTCCGGATGCTCCTCCCCGTCGTACGGCTGCGGATGCAGCCCCATCGAATAAGGAAATGACACGTCGAACACCTGGTCGTACGTCGCCGTCACCTGCTGCAGGATATCCGCCAGCCCGTCCCGCTCCGCTCCGGTCAACCCCTCCAGCCCACCCACATGCCGCACCGGCAGCACCATCACCTCGAACGGCCACACCGCCCAGAACGGAACCACCGCCACAAAGCTCTCATTCGACGCCACCACTCGCTCACCCAGCGCCATCTCCATCTCGCGGTACGCGCACAACAGGCAGCAATCCCGCTCCTCCAGATACGCCCGCTGCGCCTTCAACTCCGTCACCACCTCATTCGGCAGCGACCTGCTCGCCCATATCTGGCCATGTGGATGCGGATTGCTCGCCCCCATCATCGCCCCGCGGTTCTCGAACACCTGAACGTACCGGATATCCTCTCGCCCGCCCAACTCCGCGCACTGCTCCGTCCACACATCCACCACCGCACGAATCTCCGCCACCGACATCTTCGCCAGCGTCAGATCATGCCGCGGAGAGAAGCAGATCACCCGGCAAACCCCGCTCTCCCCCTCCGCCACCAGAATCCCTTTGCCAGCCTCATCGCTCGTAAACATCGGAGCGTCCGGCTTCAACGCAGCATAGTCATTCTCAAACACATACGTGCTCGTATACGCGTCCGTCCGCAACCCGCCCGCCCGCATATTCCCCGGGCAAAGATAGCACTCCGGGTCAAACTGCAACCCCGCCACTGCCGCCGTCTTCTCCGTCTGTCCCTGCCACGGACGCTGCGTACGATTCGGTGAAACCAGCACCCACTCCTGCTTCAAAGGGTTATACCGACGGTGTGGATTCGCTTGGGTAATCGGTTTCATTTCTGCCCCTTTTTAATAGCCTTCAACGCCAGCGCCCCATCCGATGGCGCACACACAAAGCAATCCGCAACGATTCCCGTAGCCTCTTGATACTCGCGACCAACCGCCGCAACAAAGGCCTCCGTCGCATCCGCAGTCACCAGGTTCACCGTACAGCCGCCAAACCCGCCGCCCGTGATCCGCCCGCCATAACAACCCGGCTGCCGCTGCGCAATCGCCACCAGCGTATCTACCTCCGCACAGCTCGCCCCAAAGTCATCCCGAAAGCTCGCGTGAGCCTCACGCATCAACTCCCCGAACCCCACCATATCCTCTGCCAGCAGGGCTGTCTTCGCTTTCACTACCCGTGCATTCTCCGTCACAATATGCTTGCACCGCGCCAGGCTCGCCGCACTCATCTTGTCCGCGCAGGCCTCCAGATCGGCCAACGTCGCATCCCGCAGCGACGCCACCCCAGCACGCTCCCGCACCACCACTGCCTGGCCAGACTCCACCTCATCCCGACGGTCGCCATACTCCCCATCCGCCAGCGCGTGCTTCACCATCGAGTTGCAGATCACCACCCGCACATCCTCCGGCAGCGGCAGCAACTCATACTCCATTGATCGACAATCCAGCAGCATCGCCCGGTGCTTCACCCCACCCAGAACCACAAACTGGTCCATGATCCCGGTCTTCGCACCCACAAACTCGTTCTCCGCCCGCCGACAGACATTCGCAATCTCCTCCAGCGACATCTCTATCCCAAGATGGTCCAGCAAAGCCATCGCCGTCGCCACCTGCACTGAAGCCGACGAACTCAACCCCGCACCCACCGGAACATCACCCACCAGCGTCATGCTGAAACCCGTGACGGTAACACCCATCTGCCGCAGTACCCACACCACCCCAGCCGGATAATCGCTCCAATGCCCACGCCGCGTCCACTCCGCTCCATCCAGTGCAAACGAAGCCTCTTCCTTGAAGTTGTCCGAATAGAAAACCACCCGGCCGTCTTCACGTGCACTCAACACCGCCAGCGTGTGAAACTCGATTGCCATCGGCATCACCAGACCACCCGTGTAGTCCGTGTGTTCGCCAATCAAATTCACCCGCGCCGGAGCTGAAAATACTCGTTCGCCCGCAGAAAAACGCTCCCGGTGTGCTCGTAGCGCCATCAGTTCGTCAACCTTCATTCCCGCACCCATTAGCCTTGGATTGCACAACCTGCTTATCTTACAACCATCGAGCGTTGTACACCTCACTAACGTCCCCTAATCCCCCGTGAATGCTCCCCCATCCGCCGTATCTCGCTCCCCGCCAGCAGAAATCCCCCTACCCCATACGTATAGCTCGCCGTCGCCCGAAACGGTGCCGGCTCTGCCCCCGTCTGCTGTATCCCCCCCAACCGCCCATCCGCATACACATGCCGCAACATCCCCGCCCACGCCTTCGCAATCACCGGACGATACACCTTCCCGTCCAGCAAACCCTCGTTCACGCCCCAAGCCAGCGCATACGTAAACAACGCCGAACCCGATACCTCCGCCTCCGCATAGTCCCCCGGGTCCAGCATCCCCGCACGCCACAATCCGTCCGCGCCCTGCAACCCCGCCACCCGCTCCGCCATCTCCTGCAATTGCCTCACATACTTCCCGCGCGCCGGATCATCCTTCGGCAGATACTCCAGCGTCCGCACCAGCCCCCCCATCACCCACCCATTCCCCCGCGACCAGAACATCTTCTTCCCATTACGCTCCGTCTTCGTCAGGTACGTCACATCCCGCGTATACAGATGCTCCTGCTTGTCATACAGCAGGGCAGAAGTCTTCGCCCACTCCTCATCCAGATACCCCAGGTACTTCCGCTCTCCCGTCGCCGCATACATCCGCGCCCACACCGGCGGAGCCATAAACAACGCATCGCACCACCACCACACAATCGGCCGCCCCGGCCCCGGATTCTTCGCCACCCGAGGAGCCGCCAGCAGATCATCCAGTGCCGCCCGCGTCGGAGCCAGCATCGCCGGGTCCTTCTTCTCCAGATAAAGCTCCAGATACGTCTGCCCCACACTCTGGTCATCCGCATCCGGCAGATGCGACCGCAACTCCCAGTTGTACTTCGTCCCCATCCCCAGCATCGCATCGCGATACTTCGCATCTCCCAGCGAATCCGACGCAGCCATAAACCCGCTGTACAGGACGCTCCACGTCCATATCCGGTCAAAATACGGCTGCGACTGTGCCAACTGCCAGTCCGCCACCTTCCGCATCGCCACTCCCACCGCCGCCGGCTTCAAACTGCTCGAAAGCCCCGTCGCCAAAGGCCCGCCATCCTCCGGATCATCCCCAAAGTGCCGCGCCTTGTCCTTCGCAATCCCCGCCAACTGCTGCGGCGTCGGCCCCGCCTGCTGCGCCACGCCCGCCAGCCCCAGGCTCATCACCAACATCGACCCAACCAAACTCCGCGTCCACATCGTCATCGCATCGCCTCCCCGTCTCACGAACACACATCTGGGAGTATCCCGTGCCGCGCCGCGTACGACCCAACCTAAGCGAGCATCACAAACAGTGTCAATAGAAAAATTGTTCCTAAAGAAAATCCGCGCACCCTACTCCTCCCGCAATACCTCCAACGGCTTCTGCCCCAGAATCCGATGGCTCGCCATCCACCCCGTCACCACCGTCAGCCCCGCAGTCCCCAGCAACGCCGCCAAATTCCATCCCCACGCAAAGTGGTACGCCACCGTCAACTTCGTCAGCAGCGCCCGAGCAATCACGTTTGCAAAACCAATCCCCACCACGCCCGCCACTAATCCCAGCACCGCAAATTCAATCGAGAACACCGTGGCAATCCGGCCCCGCGTCGCT
Organism: Acidobacteriota bacterium; assembly: GCA_021780315.1. Classification (GTDB taxonomy): domain Bacteria; phylum Acidobacteriota; class Terriglobia; order Terriglobales; family Acidobacteriaceae; genus Edaphobacter. Next base: position 288,450 of record JAJXYY010000041.1, on the reverse strand, counting down.
CCCAGCGTCTTCAGCACCACCACCTCGCGAATCCGCCGGTACCGCGTCCCCGCTATGCTCGAAGCCAGAATAATAATCCCCGCAAAGATGCTGAACGCCGCCAGAAACTGGATCACATACGTTATCTGGATCACCACGCTCCGCACCGTCTCCAGCGCCTGCGCCACGTTGATCACTGTCACCGTCGGGTACGCCTTGTACATCGCACGCTGAAACTCCCCCACCCGGTTCGGGTCCACATGCACCCCCCCGTACCAGACCACCGGCAGCCCCGCCAGCACCTTTGGCGGCAAAATAAACTCCGCCCGCGAGTACGCATGTTGCCCATCCGACTTCGTCAACGCCGCCACCGTCGCCACAAACTGCGTATCCTGCGCCGCAAACGTAATCTGCGACCCCACCTTCACCCCCAACCGCTCCGCCTGCCGCTCCCCAATCGCCACCACCGGACGCGTCTCCCCCTCACCCCACCATGCCCCAGCCACTGCCTTCGTCCCCGGCGGCGCGCTCGTCGCCCACGTCAGCGAGATCGACTGCAGCATCCGCTTCGGAAAGTTCTTCAGCTTCGCCTGGTTCGCCGGAACCCCATCGATCGCCACGATTCGCGACGACACCACCGGCAGCAACTCCGGTGCCGCCGTCACGCTCCCCTGCCCCTGGATCAGCGTCCGTATCCCGCCCACCTCTTCATTCGTAATATCCACCAGGAACACATTCGGCAGATTCGGTGCCGACGAAATATGCAACTCCTGCACCACCGCCTGCTGCACCAGGTACACCGTCATAATCTGCATCACGCCCATGCCCAGCGCCGCCAGCAGCGCCGCCGAAGGATTCCCCGGACGATACAGATTCGCCAACCCATGCCGCAGCGAAGACGGCAGGCTCAGCCGCGTCCGCTTCAGAAAAAACTTCAACCCCGCCAGCACCGCCGACGAAGCCGCCAGCAGCACCGCCAGCACTCCCACCAGCCCCAGCGAAAAATACCTCCCCACCGTAGCCGAATCACTCAACGTCGTCGCAATCCCCGCCAGCCCCGCCAGTATCAGCACCGCCGCCGCAATCTGCGCCACGTTCTTCGTAATCTTCTTGAACACCGCCGCCACAAACGGATCGTCGCTGTCCTCCACCGCCCGCCGCAAAATCAAAATCGGCCGCACTCCACGAATGTCCAGCAGCGGCGGCAGCGTAAACAGCAGCGTCGTCAGCACCCCCGCGCCCAGCCCCGTCAGCACCGTCCGCAACTGAATATGTAACTCCGTCTGCACATTAATCAGCCGCACCAGCAGGTACGGAAACGCCAGTTGTACCGCCACCCCCAGCGCCACACCCAGCAGCCCGCCCAGCACTCCCAGCAACAACGTCTGCAACAGGTAAATCTTGATAATCTGCCCCGACCGAGCACCCAGCGACTTCATAATCGCAATCGTATCCAGCCGCTGCTGCAGGTGCGCCCGCATCGCCATCGCCACCCCCACCGCCCCCAGCACCAGCGCCACCAGGCTCATCAGCGACAGCAGACTCGTCGCCCGGTCCAACCCCTGCGTCAGCGCCGGATTCGTCTCCCGGTAGTCAATCACCTGCGACTCCGGCAGCAGCTTCTCCAGCCGCGCCTTCAGGCTCCCCACCGCCGTGTCCGAGATCGGCGCCCCATTGCCCGGCTTCGGCACCTTGAACAGATACCTCTGACCCGCATGGCTCCCCGGAGCCAGCAATCCACTCGCCTCCAGCCCCGCCCGCGAGATCAACACCCGCGGCCCCGCCGCAAAGTTCCCCGACAACCGGTCCGGCTCGTTCACCACCACGCTGGCAATCCGAAACACCTGCGTCCCGATCTTCAACTGGTCGCCCACCACCAGGTGCAAACGCACCAGCAGGTCATCCGCCACCACCACCGTATCCGGCCCCAGCACGCTCCCCAGCGCGGCCTTCGGAGCCAACTCCACCTCGCCATAAAACGGATACTTCGCCGGATCAACCGCCTTCAGCGAAACCAGCAGCGGGTCCAGCGTCTTCGGCGAACTCGCCATCGACAGCAACTCCGTCACCGGAGTCATCTCCACCCCCTCCGCCGCAATCGCATCCAGCCCCTTCTGCTGCTCCGGCGTAGGCTGCTGAAACATCCGCGCCGAAAGGTCCGCCGCCATAATGCTCCGCGCCCGGTTCAGCAGCGATCCCCGAAACGACGCACTGAATCCTCGCACCCCCGTCAGCGCCGCCACTCCAATCGCCACCGACAGCACCACGAAAAAAAACTTCCCCCGCGAAGAGCGCATCTCGCGCACCGCAATCTTTGCTGCCGAAGCGAACGAGAGCGAAGCCATCCGCTACCTCCCCACGACAGAGGTCTGCCGTCCATCCGCCTGCGGCACATACACCGTCGGCGCAGCGTTCATCTCGTCCGCCACAATCAATCCATCCCGCATCGTTATCCGCCGGTTCGCATAGCTCGCCAGCACCGGATCATGCGTCACCAGCACCAGCGTCGTCCCTTCGCTATGGTTCAGGTTCAGCAGCAACTCCAGCACATGCGACCCATTCACCGTGTCCAGGTTCCCCGTCGGCTCGTCCGCCAGCACAATCGGCGGACGCAGAATAAACGCCCGCGCCAGCGCCACCCGCTGCTGTTCCCCGCCCGATAGCTGCACCGGATAATGATCCATCCGGTCTCCCAGCCCAACGCTGTTCAGCAACTCCCGCGCCCGCGCCATCCCTGCCTTAGCGTCCTTCGCCTCCGCATTCAACTCATACGGCAGCAGCACATTCTCCAGCGCCGTCAGCGTAGGAATCAGTTGATACGACTGGAACACAAACCCGATCGTCTTCCCCCGCACCTGCGCCAGCTTGTCCTCCGCCAGGTAGCTGATCGCCACACCATTCAGCCTCACCTCGCCCGCACTCGGCGTATCCAGCCCCGCCAGCAACCCCAGCAGCGTCGACTTCCCCGACCCCGAAGCCCCCATCACCGCCACAAACTGTCCACGCGGAACCGAAAACTCCAGCCCCTTCAAAATATCCACCGTCCGCGCCCCATTGCGGATCGACTTACGCAAACCTTCCACCGAAATCATCGCATCGCTCACAACGGCTCCATCACTCACCACCAGATACCCTCTTTTTCCTGTTCGCTCTTCCTACTCTCAGACGTTTTGATACGTTGTAAAGATGCGGAAGTTCTGGTTCTCTCTGATTCTAGTAGCGGCAACACTCACAGCAGTCGGCTGCCGCACCGACAAAGCCTCGCAGCGCTCCTCCAGTATCGACGACCAGACCGCCAGCCAGCCCACAGACCCACAAGACACTTCATCCGCTCAAAATCCCGCACCGCCACCCCCACCCAACCCCAACGACCACCGCCCGCTCATCGTCTGCTTCGGCGACAGCCTCACCGCCGGCTTCGGCACCGAACCCGGCCAGAGCTACCCTGACTACCTCCAATCCACCCTCGACGCCCGCGGCTACCACTACCGCGTCGTCAACCAGGGCATCAGCGGCAACACCACCAAGGACGGCGTCGAACGCCTCAACTCCATCCTCGCCCTCAAGCCTTCCCTCGTCGTCGTGGAGTTCGGCGGCAACGACGGCCTCCGCGGACTACGCATCGAAGACTCACGCGCCAACCTCGATAAAATCGTCGCCACCCTCAAAGCCAGCGGAACCAAAGTTGTCCTCGCCGGCATCACCCTGCCCCCCGACTACGGCCCCGACTACATCCAGCAGTTCACCGCCACCTACGCCATCCTCGCAAAGAAATACCACGTCCCGCTACTGCCCTTCCTCCTCCAGAACGTCTTCGGCGTCGAAGGCATGATGCAGCGCGACCGCACCCACGCCACCGCCGCTGGCAACCAGATCGTCGCCACCAACGTCCTGCACCTCATCCAGCCGCTCCTGAAAAAATAGTCGCGCTTACCCCAGAACCACAATCGGCTGCATCAACGTCCCAGCAATCCGCCGCGTAATCCCCAGCATCTCCGTAGGGCTCGTAAACACCTTCACCAGCGGCGCATTCGAGTACTCCGGCAGATTCACCTGCATCCCGTTCCGCAGCCTCCCCGCCATCTGCTCCTCCACCGTCACCGCAGGCATCTCCGGCAGCAGCGTCCGCGGATGCGGCAGCCGCGCCGCAATCTCCTCTACCGATGCAAACCCCTTCAACTCCTCCAGAGTGATCGCCTGCTCCAGCCCAAACGCCCCCGCCCGCGTACGCTGCAGCGCCGACAGATGCGCCCCGCATCCCGCCATCTCTCCCAGCTCCTGCGCCACCGACCGCACATACCCACCCGCCGACACCTCCATCACAAACCGCGCCTCCCCCGCAGCCACATCCAGCCCCGTCAACTCAAACCGATGTATCGTGATTCGCGCCGGCTTCACTGCCACCTCCACGCCCGCACGCGCCAACTTATGCGCCGGAACCCCCTTGATCTTCTTCGCCGAAAACACCGGAGGCATCTGGTCCATCTCCCCACGGAAGTGCTCCGCCATCACCTGCAACTCCTCCAGCGACCTCTCCAGCGGCTTGGCCTCACCCACCGCCACCCCATCCGCATCAAAACTGTCCGTCGCAAACCCGAAACGGATCGTCCCTTCGTAGTGCTTCTCCGCCTGCCCGAAAAACTGCGCCAGCCGCGTGTACTTCCCCAGCAGCAGCGGCAGTACCCCCGTAGCCATCGGGTCCAGAGTCCCCAGATGTCCAATGGACTTCTCGCCCGTGGCCCGGCGAACTAACGCAACTACATCGTGAGAGGTAATACCGGAGGGCTTGTCGAGAATCAGGAGTCCATTCATGCTCCACCTAGACTACGCGGTCAGAGCCCTGCTCGCGAAACCTACCGCCCCCGCACCAGCGACAAAAACTCATTCCGCGTCTGCAACTGCGACTTGAAAACGCCCAGCATCGCCGAAGTCACCGTGGAAGACTGCTGCTTCTCCACCCCGCGCATCATCATGCACAGGTGCTCCGCCTCCATGATCACGGCCACCCCCTGCGGCTGAATCGCCTCCGTAATCGCCTCCGCCACCTGCCGCGTCAGCCGCTCCTGCACCTGCAGACGCCGCGCAAACACATCCACCAGCCGCGGAATCTTGCTCAGCCCGATCACCTTGCCATTCGGAACGTACGCAATGTGCGCACGCCCAAAAAACGGCAGCATGTGGTGCTCGCACATCGAGTAGAACTCCACATCCTTCACAATCACCATCTCGTCGTAGTCCACGTCGAACAGTGCATCGTGCAGCACCTCGGTCACGTCCTGCGTGTACCCCTGCGTCAAAAACGCCATCGACTTCTCAATCCGCTCCGGCGTCTTCAAAAGACCATCACGGTTCGGGTCTTCCCCCATCCGCAGCAGCAGTTCACGGTACAGGTCTTGCGTCGAGATCGTCTCCAGCGAAGCTGATTCTATCGTTGCCGAGTTACTTGCCATAAAGGGCCTTCCTTAAATACTGCCAACAGGCATATCACTGCCGCCAGCATAGTCAAACGAGTTGTTGCTCGTCTCTTCCACATGCACTCGCTCCAACCGCGCTCCCGCAAACTGCTGGAAGATTTCATAAACTGCAATACTTAGATTCTCCGTCGTAGATACCGTCTTCTCAAAGTGTTCCAGCGTGTTCAAATTCGTGTGGTCAAACCGTTCCAGTAGATGTGTTCGTGCAAATCCATCCAACTCGCCCAGATCGCAAACCATACCCGTCACCGCATCCACAGGACCGCGAAACGTCACCTGCACCGCATAATTATGGCCGTGCCCATGCGGGTTATTGCACTTCCCAAACACCGCCCGGTTCCGCTCCGCATCGTAAGCCTCCGTATGCAACCGATGCGACGCACTAAAGTGGTATCGCCGCGAAAACTCCGCTATCGGCGCTCCCTGACCCTGACCTGCCATCGCTTCAGCCATCGATCTCACCATAGTAGTCAGCAAACAAATCCGCCATCTCATACACCCGCACGCGGTACAACTTAGCCTGCGGAATCTTCCCTTCCAGCCGCCGCCAGATCGCAACCGCAATATTCTCCGTCGTCGGAATCATCACCTTGAACTCCGGTACCTCCAGGTTCAAATGCCGGTGGTCATACACGCTCACCACCTCGCGCTCCAGAATCTCCTTCAACTCCTTCAGATCCACCACAAACCCCGACACCGGATCAACCTCCCCCGATACCGTCACCTCCAGCGTGTAATTGTGTCCATGTCCGTTACGATTCGCGCACTTCCCAAACACGCGCTCATTCTCTTCCTGCGACCAGGAATCGATCCAGTAATAATGCGCAGACGAAAACTCAGCTTTACGGGTCAGTAAGATCATGTCTCCATTAGACGACACTTCACCACCCCTGGATGCACCCGAAAGCCGTAGATCCGCCCTAACCCGCCTCTACCCCGCCGTATTGTAGGATCGTCCCTTCCAGACCACAGATTTGTTGATGCGATGGTGAATAAAACTCCGCACCAGCAAATACGCAAACAATGGAATCCCCACCACCGACACCGCCACATCCGCCGCCGGAAAATTCGACCGCGCCACCCGGCTGTAATACCCCCACAACGTCCGCACCCACACCACCATAATCGCCGCCCGCTGCCATGTCACCAGCCACGGCAGCCCCAACGCCAGCACCGGCAGCCCCACAGATAGCAACAACTGCAGCAACCGCATCGCCGCCAGCAGCAGTGGCCGCGGCAGCAGCAGCGCCAGGTTCTTCGTCCAGCCCTCAATCATCTCCGCCGTCGTCCGGTACATCCGCGTCGATACCGCATCCGGCGCATACCGAAACCGAATCACCCGCGGCCCCCGCTTGATGTTGTGCGCCAGCGCCACATCCTCCAGCACATTCTTCCCCACCGCCCTATGCCCGCCGACCGAGAAATACGCATCCCGTTCCACCAGCAAAAACTGACCATTCGCCGCCGCCAGCCGCCGCCCCGGATCATTCACCTGCTTCGGCGGATACACACTCGCCAGCTCCGAAAATATCAACGGCATCACCGCCCGCTGCCAGAATCCCGTCACAATCTGCCGCGGAGAATACGACAGCAGCAGCGCCTTATGCTTCTCTGCCTCCCGTATCGACCGCGAAAGATCTCCCGCCTCATGCACCGTGTCCGCATCCGTAAACAGCAGCCACTTCCCCCGCGAGGCCTGCGCCGCCGCCCAGCACGCATTCGTCTTCCCCGTAAACCCGCCCCGGCTGCTCAAATCCAGCGGCGGAGCCTGCATCACCCGCACCCCCGCACTGCTCGCCGCAGCCTCCGCAGCTATATCCCCCGTCGCATCCGCGGAGTCGTCATCCACCACAATCAACTCCCACTGCACCCCCAGCGCAAACCCAGGCTCCGACTGCACCAGCAGCGACGCCAGACACCCCGGCAGCGACACCTGCTCATTCCGGGCCGGCAAGATCACCGTCAGTTCCAACTCCGCACCAGACTCCATCGCCATCCCGTCCTCGCCCTTCACTGCATCTCCGCTCACGACTTCGTATTATAGGAACCGGAGCTTATCGTGCGCACAGTTTGGAAAAGTTTCTTCCTCGCAGTTCTTCTCGTCTCCGGTTGCGACCGCGGAGACCACCCCGGACACATCGGCAACCCAGCCCCTCAATTCGTCGTCTCCGACGCCACCCGCACCGTCGACCTCAGTCAACTCCGAGGCCACATCGTCGTCCTCAACCTCTGGGCCACCTGGTGCGCCCCCTGCATCGACGAGCTGCCCAGCCTCCTCGCCATGCAGCAAATCCTCCCCCAGGTCACCGTCGTCGCCATCAGCATGGACGAGGACCCCGACGTCTACCAGCACTTCCTCCAGCAAAATCACGTCAACCTACTCACCGTCCGCGACCCCACCCAACGCATCAACCATCTCTATGGCACCGTCCAGATCCCCGAAACCTACGTCATCGACCGCCAGGGCATCCTCCGCAGAAAATTCGTCTCCGCCCAGAACTGGACCAGCCCCGAGATCATCGACTACCTCCGCAAACTCTAACCCCACCCCAACCAACCAACCACAAAAACTCTGGGTGCCCCATGTCTCGCACTTGAGACATGGGAATGTAAAAACTCCCGGGTGCCCCATGTCTCGCCTCTGAGACATGGGAATGTAAAAACTCCAAACATCCATATTTAGCCCCTGAGACATCCGATCATCCCCCTCCAAATTCCCCAAACCCGCTGCTATCATTCAATCTATGACCCAGCTTGACGTCCTATACACCTACGCCGCACCACCCTCCGAGGCTGCCACTCACGCCATCTCCAAACTGCGTGAGGTCTACGGAGTACGCCGACTCGAATTCACCGAAGCCGCCAAAACCATCCGCATCGAGTACGACGCCACCCGCCTTACCGAACCCGTCATCCGCCAGCTCCTCCGCCGCGCAGGTCTCGACATCGTCACTGCCCTGCCCCTCTCCACCACCCCTCCTCCACCGCCACCCCCAGCCCCCGCACCCACCGCATAGCTCGAAATCCACTTGCACCGCAGCCAACATCCGGCTAACGTTGCATCAGCACCATCGCTCCATGCGCCCGTAGCTCAGCTGGATAGAGCATCTGGCTTCGAACCAGAGGGTCGGAGGTTCGAATCCTTCCGGGCGCACCATATTTCCTCTCTCCCATCACCATCAGGGTTGCCCTAACCCTCAATCTCCGGTATTCTTACCTAGTTGCAACAATGCAATGTGCGCCCGTAGCTCAGCTGGATAGAGCAACTGGCTACGAACCAGTAGGTCGGAGGTTCGACTCCTTCCGGGCGCACCATCTTCACCTTCGTCCCCGCTTCCAGCCCATCACAAATCCCCACTATATTTTGTGTAATACCTTCGTATTACAAGCCCTTACCGATTGACGACCAATTTAGTCCGCAATAGACTATCTCAAGCACGACCAAATCAGTCCGCAATGGGCTGACCAATCGAGCATCTCAGTCGAAAGCCTCCAGGTTGAGGCGTCGAGGCTGCTCTCCAGGCCACCGGAGACCCCCTCAGGAACGGATCAGGTCGTTATGCTGCAGGCATTCATCATCACCTTGCGCGAGGGCGTCGAAGCTTCACTCATCATCGGCATCATCTTTGCCTACCTCTCCAAAATCGGCCGTCCCGAACTCAAGAAAACCGTCTTCTGGGCTCTCGGCTCCGCCATCGCTGCCAGCGTCGCCACCGCCATCGTCATCGCCCGCTCCCACGTCAACACCGACGTCTTTGAGGGCTGGATCATGCTCGCCGCAGCCGCATTCGTCGTCAGCATGATCTGGTTCATGCACAAGACCGCCCGAACCCTCAAAGGTCACATCGAAGGCAAGATCTCCCAGCTCGTCGAAAACACCTCCAAACTCGGCCTCTTCTTCTTCGTCTTCCTCCTCGTCCTCCGCGAAGGCGTCGAAACCGTCCTCATCCTCTCCGCCGTCTCGCTCAACTCCTCCGAGATCCTCAGCTTCTCCGGAACCGTCCTCGGCATCGCCGTCTCCGTCATCTTTGGCGTGCTCTTCATCCGCGGCAGCGTCAAAATCAACCTCCAGCGCTTCTTCCGCGTTACCACCGTCATCCTCTACTTCGTCACCTTCCAGCTCCTGCTCAGCGGCCTCCACGAGCTCTCCGAAAACGGTGTCCTCCCCTCCAGCACTGCAGAGATGCGCCTCATCGGCCCCATCGTCCGCAACGATCTCTTCTTCTTCGTCACCATGCTGGCCCTCGCGGGCCTCATGATGCTGCTGGAGTACAAACGCCGCGCTCCCCAACTCTCCCCGGCTGAGGCCGCCGCGCTCTCCCCCTCCGACAAGCGCAAAGCCGCCTGGACCCAGCGCCGCGAAAAACTCTGGATGAACGCCGTCGTCGGCACCAGCTTCCTCTTCATCTTCCTCTCCACCGCCGAGTTCATCTACGCCAAAAGCACCACCTCACTCTCCCCCACCGCGCCCGTCACCCTCGTCGGAACCCAGGTCACCGTCCCCACCGCCCAGGTCAACGACGACCAACTCCACCGCTACGGCGTCAAGCTCGACGACGGAAAAGGAAACTCCACCGAAGTTCGCTTCCTCCTCTACAAAAAACCCGACGGCAACATCGCCTCCGTAGCCGACGCCTGCCAGATCTGCGGCCCTGTAGGCTTCTACATCGGCTCCCAGGGAATCATCTGCAAGATGTGCGCCTCCCCCCTCAACCCCACCTCCATGGGTCAACCCGGCGGCTGCAACCCCATCCCCCTCAAGTCCACCAACGCCGGAGGCCAGATCACCATCGCCGCCGCCGACCTCCGCACCCTCATCCCGGTCTTCAACCGCTAACCACCAAATCCCGGGTACCCCATGTCTCGCTTCCAAGCCATGGGACAGATAAAATCTGGGTGCCCCATGTCTCGCTTCTGAGACATGGGAGTGTAAAAATCTGGGTGCCCCATGTCTCGCTTCTGAGACATGGGAATGTATAAATCCCGCCCCCATGCCTCGCTTCCAAGCCATGGGATCGAACGAGACAACAGACGAAGTCGTAGCACTACTGAGCCACTCTCCCTCACTCGCTCCTCCACCATGTAACCTGACAGGAGGCACCTCACCATGTTCTTCCGACTCCTGCTCGAATCCTTCCGCCGCCAGCGCCGCCGCAAGCTCCTCGCCGGCATCGCCATCCTGCTCGGAACCACCGCCGTCACCGCCATGCTCGCCCTCGCCACCACCATCGGCGACCGCATCCACAAAGAACTCTCCGTCTACGGCGCCAACATCGTCGTCACCCCCAGGGCCGCCAACCTCGACGTCAAAATCGGCGGCATAGACATCAAGCCCGCCACCGGCAACGCCTACCTCCGCGAGTCCGACCTCGACAAGCTCAAAACCATCTTCTGGGCCAACAACATCACCGGCATCAGCCCCGAGTTCCCCATCACCCTCGCACTTCCCATGCGCACCATCCCCGCCCTCGGCCTCTGGTTCAACCACCCCTTCGGCAGCGCCTCTTCCCTCACCGGAGCACCCCAGCTCCACCCCTCCTGGCGCATCACCGGCTCCTGGCCCACCCAGCCTGACCAGGCCGTCCTCGGTCAGTCCCTCGCCCAGACCCTCAACCTTAAGCCCGGCGACCGACTCACCATCCCCGCAACTCCCACCTCTCCCGTCACCACCCTCCACATCTCCGGCATCGCCTCCACCGCCGACGCCACCGACAACCAACTCCTCCTCCCCCTCGCCACCGCCCAGTCCCTCGCCAACCTCCCTAACGCCGTCTCCCGCATAGACATCTCCGCCCGCACCAAACCCGAAGACGCCTTCGCCCGCGTAGACCCCGACACCCTCACCGCCAAACAGCGCGAAATCTGGTACTGCCGGCCCTACGCCAACTCCATCGCCTACCAGATCCGCGAAGCCATCCCCGGAGCCACCGCCCAACAAGTCCGCAGAGTCGAGCAGTCCGAAGGCACCGTCCTCAGCCGCATCTCCGGGCTCATGTGGCTCATCTCCGCCGCTGCACTCTTCTCCGCCACCTTCGCCGTCTCCGCCGCCATGGCCACCGCCATCCTCGAGCGCAAAGCCGAGATCGGCCTCATGCGCTCCCTCGGAGCCAGCAAGCCCACCATCGCACTCCTCTTCTACTCCGAGACCGCCATCCTCGCACTCCTCTTCGGATCCCTCGGCTACCTCCTCGGCTCCGGCCTCTCCGCATGGCTCGGCGCCCGTGTCTTCGCCGACCAGCCCCTCACTCCTGCCGATCTCTTCAATCCTGTCCTGCTCCCCGTCGTCATCGCCCTCGCCATCACCGTCGCTATCGCCGGCTCTACCCCCTCCATCCGCTCCGCCCTCCGCATGAACCCCACCGAAAGCCTCCGAGGCGAAGCATGATTCAGCTCTCCCTCCTCAGCATCCTGCGCCGCTCCCTGGTCCACCGCCGCGCCCGCAGCCTCTCCGCCCTCATCGCCCTCACCGTCTCCGCCGCCGTCGCCACCGCGCTCCTCACCCTCTACGCCGATCTCGACGCCAAACTCCACCGCGAGTTCCGCGCCTTCGGGGCCAACGTCGTCATCACCGCGCCAGCCAACACCCCCCTCCCCCCCAACGCCCTCGCCCTCGTTCACCAGGCCGCCGGTCCCGACTCCCTCGCCGCCCCCTTCGCCTACGCCGTCGCCACCACCGACCGCGGCACCTCCGTCGTCGTCGCCGGAACCGACTTCCCCGCCATCCGCAAACTCAACGCCTGGTGGCAACTCCCCGCCTGGCCTACCGCCCCCAACGCCGCCCTCCTCGGCCAGCGCGCCGCCAACTTCATCGCCGACGAGCACGCCGTCACCCTCACCTTCAACGGCCACCCCCTCACCCTCCAGGGCGCAGGCCGCCTCGCCACCGGTGGCGACGAAGACAGCCGCATCTACATCCCCCTCGACACCTTCACCGCCTGGACCAACACCCCCCCCACCGTCATCGAACTCCAGATCCCCGGCGGTGCCACCCAGGTCGAAGCCGCCATCCAGCGACTCCGCCTCCAGCTCCCCTCCCTCCACATCGCCCCCGTCCGCCAACTCGTCGAAGGCGAGTCCCGCATCGTCGATCGCACCCACGCCCTCATGTACGGAGCCCTCCTCCTCATCGCCCTCACCGTCGCCGTCTCCGTCCTCGCCACTCTCTCCGCCAGCGTCCTCGAACGCCGCCGCGACTTCGCCCTCATGAAGGCCCTCGGAGGAACCCAGCTCCAGCTCATCGCCCTCTTCCTCCTCGAAGCCATAGCCCTAGCCCTCGCCGGAGTAGCCGCAGGCTACCTCCTCGGCTCAGCCATCGCCTGGGCCATCAGCGAGTCCAACTTCCACACCGCCACCCTCCCCCGACTCTCCGTCCTACCCCTCGTCCTCCTCCTAAACCTCATCATCGCCACCCTGGCCGCCCTCTTCCCCACCCGAGTCCTACGCACCCTCCAACCCGCAGCCCTCCTCAAAGGCGAATAACCCACCCCCACCTTCCCCCGCCCCGCAGTTGCCGTTGCCATTGCCTGTTTTTTCGTTGTCATCCTTCGCGCAGCGGAGGACCTGCTGTTGCCCTTACCTGCTTCACCCCAAATCCCCCACCCCGGGTGCCCCATCTTCGCGCAGTCTCATCGCGCCAACGTGGGCATCGTGCAAAGCACGACCGCACTCCCCGGCAACTCCTGCCGCACGATGCCATAGCTTACACTCAAACCACATGCTCAACCGGGGCTATGCCTACACCACCATCATCAGCAGCAAACATCATGGACAATCCCTGCTCTCCCACTTGGCAAGCCTTTACCCACACTCAACCCCACAAGCCTGGCAACAGAATCTGAACAACCGCGAAGTCACCGTCAACGGCGTCACCGCCACCGGAAGCGAATCGCTCACTTCAGGCCAAACCCTTGTCTGGAACCGTCCACCCTGGATCGAACCAGACTCTCCTCAGCACTTCGAAGTCCTGTTTGATGACCCCCATCTGTTGGCCGTCAACAAACCCAGCGGCCTGCCCACCCTCCCCGGCGGCGGCTTCATGGAACACACCCTCCTGCGCCTGGTGCAAAAACAAACCCCCAACGCAAACCCCGTCCACCGGTTGGGCCGGGCCACTACCGGCATCGTCCTCTTCGCCAAAACACCGCAGGCAGCCTCTCAACTCTCCGCAAACTGGAACACCCCCAAAGTTCAAAAGATCTACCGAGCGCTGGCTCAAAATGTTGCACAGCACGACGCCTACGAAATTCTCACCCCCATCGGCCTTGTACCGCACCCGCTCATCGGTTCCGTGTGGGCCGCCAACCCAAGCGGCAAACCGTCCAAGTCATTGGCAAAGGTGATCTCACGCACAACCAGCACCACAACATTTCAGGTAAGCCTAAGTTCGGGCCGCCCTCATCAAATTAGAATCCATCTGGCATCCATCGGCCATCCGCTGGTAGGCGACCCACTGTACGGCTTTACCGGCCAGCCTCTGGCAAATCTCCCCGGCCTCCCCGGCGATGGAGGATATCTCCTGCACGCCCAATCTCTGCGCTTCCACCACCCCATCACCGCAGAACCAATCCATCTTGAGGCAGCTTTACCGCCGGGACTCTCGGTGCACCAGTAGGTTCTCGCCAGAAATCAAACTCACGTGGCCCATAAAACCCGCACACTCCCCCCATACTGAATTTCAAACCTGAATCTACTCTCTATCCCAACGAATTAGCCGGGTGCCCCATCTTCGCGCAGTCTCATCGCGCTAAGGTGGGCATCGTGCAAAGCACGACCGCACTCCTCCCGCACCACCCATACCTCCCAAGACACCGCGACCCCACTCTCCTCAGCCAGCGCCGAGTGCCGGGTGCCCCATTCATGCAGTTTCATCGCATGAGTGGGCATCGTGCAAAGCACGACCGCTCTCCTCCCCCATCCACCCTCCCACCCGGCTCACAACCTACAACCCTACCGGTGGGAGCGTGGGACTTCAGCCCCATGAATCAACCCATCCACTCCCAGGGCTTTAGCCCCAGACCACCTCTCAGGCACCCAATCTATCACCCCGGAATAATCAATCTTCCCAACCCCGCACTCCAAGTACCCACACCACCCCGGGTGCCCCATTCATGCAGTTTCATCGCATGAGTGGGCATCGTGCAAAGCACGACCGCACTCCTCCCCCATCCACCCTCCCACCAGGCTCACAACCTACAACCCTACCGGTGGAAGCATGGGGCTTCAGCCCATGAATCAACCCAATCCACTCCCCGGGCTTTAGCCCCGGACCACCTCTCAGGCACCCCAATCTTCGCCGCTAACGGTAGAGTCCCTGGACATCTCGTCTCGACACATCCAACCAAGAGCAGTATCTGTTTCTCGAATCTCAATTCAACGACCAACACCTGTAATCGCAAAGCGTCGGCTTGTCGTCAGAAACTCAAACTGACTACAAGCGCGTTTATGAGGACTGATCTCGAACGAGCACCTTATTGCTTGTTCGAGTCCATCCAGCTCCGGTCCATCCAACTTGTATCGCCGAACCGCATTTCCAGAGTTTCTTTGATCTGTTTGTCTAACTTTGGATCGTCGGGCACATCTGCGCCCAACGCTTTGAGTCCCGTCAGGATCTGTTTTGCTTCTGGTGCTTCAAGGCCCGGAAGAGCCCACTTGCGGCCGTGAGCTCGAAAACGCAAGCCCCAGAATGCCCGTCCCTTTGCAGAAGCAATTACTGCGAAGCGAATAGCACTCACTTCCTCAAGAGGATAGGTGTAGGTGCGCCAAGCTCGATTCGAAAAGTCTAGCCAAGGGATGCGCTTTATGGTGATTGTCTCTCGATCACAATAGAACTTTTCATCGGAGGCCCAAGCTGCTCTCGCATAGCGAAAACCTTGCCATCCGTACAGCCCGATAAAAATCACTAGACCCGATAGGACAAAGTACACAGACCAACCGGAGGAAGCGTTGTTCAGGTCGTGCCACATACTAGGGTTTCCATGTTTACCCGGTAGGAACAGCAGAGCACTCGCAAGGGCAACTAGGGTGACGACGATGAAGATGAAGCCAAAGAGCTTTCCGCGAGGTTCGCTCTCAGACGGCGTATAGCTAACGTCCACCGCTGCTGCTGAGATCGAAATAGAGAAATCGCTGTGAGCCATGTGTGGAGCACTCCGATGGTTCGAAGCCAAGTGTCGGTATATGTACCGAAGCTAGAAGTTTGTGGAAACGCGTACACAGGCTATCAGAGCCATGCGGATCGGTAATGAGAAGTCGGCTTGTCGGTATCGATCTTGAACTCTTGAATCACCTGTCATTCAAGAAACCGCCCCAGACCCAACCATCCCACCCTTGACGCCGCTGATACAATTAGTCCAGAGATCAAAGGCAGCCCGGCCCAGCCGGGCTTTTTCATTGGACACCTTCAAGCCGCACACAAGTCCAAGCCTAAAGTCTCTGTTTCGAAGACTTTGCACCATAAAGCAGGGAGAGGGGGATACCGTGAATAACGTCGAACTTGTCACCACACTCAACGCCAGCCAGACCCGCGCCGAGTGCGCCGTCATCGCCCTCACCCACGTCTCCCGCGAGTACCCAGGACACGGCACCACCGTCCGCGCCCTCGACGACGCCACCTTCTCCATCGTCGCCGGCGAGTGGGTCGCCATCACCGGCCCCTCAGGCTCCGGAAAATCCACCCTCGTCAACATGCTCGGCTGCCTCGACCGCCCCACCGCCGGAACCCTCAAAATCGACGGCCACGACGTCGCCGCCATGTCCCCCACCGAACTCGACCGCTTCCGCGCCGACAAGATCGGCTTCATCTTCCAGCAGTTCCACCTTATCCCCTACCTCTCCGCGCTCGAAAACGTCATGCTCGCCCAGTACTTCCACTCCATGACCGACGAAGCCGAAGCCCGCCAGGCTCTCACCCGCGTAGGCCTCGGTGATCGCGCCAGCCACCTCCCCAGCGAACTCTCCGGCGGAGAGCAGCAGCGCGTCTGCATCGCTCGCGCCCTCATCAACAACCCGCCCATCCTCCTCGCCGACGAACCCACCGGAAACCTCGACGCCGCCAACCAGAAGATCGTCGCCGACCTCCTCCAGGACCTCCACCGCAACGGCAACACCATCGTCATGGTCACCCACGACCCCGAGATGGCCGGCCTCGCCCAGC
This sequence comes from Acidobacteriota bacterium, assembly GCA_021780315.1. Taxonomy (GTDB): domain Bacteria; phylum Acidobacteriota; class Terriglobia; order Terriglobales; family Acidobacteriaceae; genus Edaphobacter. The sequence continues at coordinate 271,845 of JAJXYY010000041.1, read as the reverse complement.
GACGCATCGCCCTCAGCCACGGAAAGGTCTTCTGCCACCCCGTAGGCGGCCCCGTAGTCACCCTCAAACGTTAGCAAATCCCCACACCACATCCACCACCCATTTCCCCACAAAATGTAAGCAAAATACCACCCAAAAACTACCGCTCACCCCACTTCAACTTCGACCGCAACACATTAAACAGCCCATTCGGCTGGTGCCGCAGCAACCGCACACTGTACTCCGACTGATGGCACTGAACACTATCCCCCAGCCGCAACTCCACCGCTTCCTGACCATCCACCGTCAGATACGTCTCGTTCGGAACCCCCACCACATGCACACAAACCGTCGAACTCGACGGCACCACAATCGGCCGTAACGTCAATAGATGCGGGCAGATAGGCGTCACCACCGTAGCCGCAACATTAGGCATCACAATCGGTCCATTCGCCGCCAGATTGTACGCCGTCGATCCCGTAGGCGTAGCCACAATGATCCCGTCCGCACGAAACGTAGCCACCAGTTGCGCGTCAATCTCCACCGTAAAGTCGGCCATCCGCGCAATCGTTCCCTTCGCGATCACCACGTCATTCAGCACATCCCACTCCTGCAACACCACCCCATCCCGCGACAACTCCGCATGCATCATCGCCCGCGTATCAATGCTCGCGGAGTGATCGCACCACGCCTGCAGAGTCCCATACAGATCAGACAGCGGAATCTCCGTCAAAAACCCCAGAGATCCCAGATTCACACTCAGAATAGGCGTCGTCGTCCGCGCAAACACCCGCGCCGCCGACAGCAGAGTCCCATCCCCCCCCAGCACAATCACCAGGTTAGGCTCATGATCCGCCAGTTCCCCGCGCTCAATCCCCGCCGCGGAATCAACATACGCAGCGCTCACCGGATCAAGAATATAGCCGTAATCATGCACTTCCAACCACGCGAACAAGTCACGCAGAATCACCGCAAGTTCCGGCTTCTGCGGCTTGGAGATAATGGCGGCTAATAACATTTCTGTCTAGTGTAATGGCTCTTCGACACTTCGCGACGTCAACATATCCGCTTTTGCGCTGCCATCGAACCGCGCATACAGCAAATACTCGTGATTCCCTTCCATACCCCGTATCGGAGAATCGATCAGGTCGATCCCCTCGCCGCCCTGCTCCGCCACACAAGCACTTACCCGCTCAATTGCCATCGTCCGGGCCTCAGGATCTCGTACGATCCCACCCTTGCCAACGTGAAGTCGTCCAGCTTCAAACTGTGGTTTCACCAGGATCACAGCACTCCCTCGCCAGCCCTCCTCCAGCGGCAGCGACAACGCATCCAGCACCGCCGGCAGCACCAGCGTCGCCGAAATAAACGATACGTCCATCGCCACAAATCTTGGTATCGCCGCGCCCGGCACCAGCAACTCCCCAGCCGTCAACAGCCGCGCATTGGTGCGCTCCCGCAGCGTCACCCGTGCGTCGTCCCGCAGCTTCTGTGCGATCTGACCGTAACCGGTATCCACCGCCAACACACCAGCGGCCCCCTCCTGCAACATGCAATCTGTAAACCCACCCGTCGACGCTCCCACATCAACACACATCACACCACGCAAGTTGATCTTCCAATGTTCCAACGCCCGCTCCAGCTTCAGCCCGCCACGGCTCACATACTTCAGATCCGAGCCCAGCATGCGGATCACACAATCTTCCGCTACCGCTGTCCCCGGCTTGTCCACCCGCTGCTCATTCACCAGCACTCGTCCCGCAAGTATCAGTGCCTGCGCCCGCTCTCGCGATGCCGCATGCCCCAGATCCACCAACACCTTATCTAAACGTATCTTCATCGGTAGTCGCCCATCACTCTCATCGTCACTTCCCAGACTACATGCCGCGGGAACTCCCATGCACCACCGCTGCAACCTATGCTTTTGAAGTAAAGTCTCATAAGGTAGAGTAATTTCGGTCAGCGACTTGCCGTTCGTGGGCACGGGCTGACCGACTGACAAAATTCGCTGCTTCGGTCAGCAATCTACTCTGGGTTCAGGTGCGTTTATATGTATAGAGAGACTGGAGCGATTAACGCTCCACCGCTGTCATCGCAGGATGATGCCGCCTTGCTTTTGCTGGTGCAAAAAGGCGACGAATATGCGATGGCCTCCCTGTTTGACCGCTACTCGAAAGTCGTTTATTCCGTCGCGTTGCGTGTCCTGCGGGATCCGGCCTCGGCTGAAGATGTACTTCAGGAAATTTTTATGCAGGTTTGGCGCAATCCCGACAGCTTCATCGCCACCCGCGGAACCCTCGGCGGCTGGCTCGCAGTCGTTGCCAGAAACCGCTCCATTGATGCCCTCCGCCGCAAACGCCCATCCGAACAGGTGGACGACATGGCCCTTGCCTCACCCTACAACCTCGCGAACGAGGCCGAGCGCAACAGCCTCATGGAGAAGGCACGAACCGTCATTCACCTCCTGCCCACCGAGCAGCGAAAGACCCTCGAAATGGCCTTCTTCGATGGCCTCACCCACTCCGAGATCGCCGAGATGACAGGAGACCCGCTCGGCACCGTCAAGACCAGAATTCGCAGCGCGCTTACGTCGTTGAGAAAGGCATTCAAAGCATGAATATGACCCAACACTTCGATCAGGAAGATCTGGCTTTGTTTGCCATGCAGCTACTCTCCAACGAGGAAGCCGCAGCCATCGCTCTCCATGTCGATCAATGTGCCGACTGCCACAAGGAACTCGCCGCCATTCAGGGCGACCTCGCCGTCTACGCGCACACCGTCGACCTCCACTCGCCTCCCGCGCTCGCCCGCGAGCGCTTGCTCAAGCAGGTAGCGAGAGAGAAAAAAATCGTCCCCGTCGATCGGTCCGCCTCGGCACAGCGTCCCGTCTACTCCGAGACCACCCTCTTCCAGCCCACCATCTTCGACGAAGAAGATCTACCGCAAAAGAGCTTCGTCGCCAGAGCGCTTCCCTGGGCGGGATGGGCCATCGCTGCAGGTTTCGCACTCACCGCAGGGCAACTCTATCGCGAGCGGGACGCCTTGCGCGTCACCGTCGGCACACAAGCCAATCAGATGGCGACCCTTACGGCAGATGCTACCGCCGCGCGCCAGTTGATGGATACCCTCAACGACGCCTCGGCCATGCGCGTCACCCTCAACAAGTCCCAAACCACGCCCGTTCCGCAGGGCCGGGTCACCTATGTTCCGGACAAAGGTTCCCTGATCTTCATCGCCAGTAACATGGAGCCGCTCCAGCCCTACAAAGTCTACGAGCTATGGCTCATCCCGGCAGACGGACGCGACCCCATCGCCGCTGGCACCTTCAAGCCGGACGACCATGGCAACGCCAGCATCGTCATGCCATCACTCCCCAAGGGAGTCGAAGCCAAGGCCTTCGGAATCACCATCGAAGACAATGGCGGCTCACAAACTCCAACCCTGCCCATCGTCATGGTCGGCGCCTGAACCCGCCAGCCTGACGACCTTGTAACCACGAACACAAAACAGTAGAGCCATCCCATCACCAGGATGGCTCTACTGCTTCCCCCCACTCCCCAAAATCACACTGCGTTGGCACACCACAAGGTGGTGACGAGAGCTACTGCAGGAACAGCCCCCCGCAAACCTTCAAAACTCCGAACCGTGGCTCCGATCAAAGGCGGAAGGCGTGTCCACGAAGCAGCCTGACTTAGCTGCGGGCGGAGCCGTAATGCTGTGTCCTTCTAAAGAATCATCCCCGGATGCTATCGTTTGGTGCGGGGGAGCATCGTCGGTGCAGATCGAGAACAGAGCGTACGGCGTAAGGACATCGTTGGTCAGCAGGACACAGTTGCTGCTTGTCTTCATTCTATGGAGTGCCTTCGCAGCAGCCCAGCAAACAGCCGACGGAGCCTTTCGTGCCGGTCAAGCCGCATTGGTGCGGAAGGATCAGGCAACGGCGCAAAGGGAGTTTGTAACTGCCTTGACGCTCTACGCGCAGTTGGAAGCACAAGCAACCGCGCAGCATCGTCCGTTGCCTTCCGCCACGCTACAGAACTATGGCTTTGCTCTGGCCACCGTGGGGCGTGTGGCAGAAGCAACCGTCAAGATGAAGGCAGCAAGCGAGTCTGCTCCAAAGAATGCAACACTGCACGACTACCTCGGCTCCCTCTATGCGCAGCAGAAGATGTGGGCACAGGCAGAGCAGCAGTTCGCAGCCGCCGAGCAGATAACACCGCAGAGTGCTGCCTTGCATCTGCGGATGGGCTTGGCCATGCAGGCGCAGGGTGAGTCCGGCGCGTTAGATGAACTGGCGCGGGCCACTGCGCTCGACCCCAGTAGTGAGCAGATTGCCCTCCAGTACGCTGTCTCACTGGAAGCTGCCGGCGACGACGCCCAGGCAATCAAGGTTCTGCAGAAGCTGCTGGTGCGTCATCCTGCAAGTGTCGCAGCCATGTATCGATTGGCGCTGGCATATCAACGCACTGATCGTGTCCTGGAGGCGGTTACGCTGTTCCAGAAGGTTCTACAGGCTCAACCAAAAAACGCAGACGTCCTGACCAACATGGGTATGGCATTGACCCAGGAGCAGCGCGCCAAGGACGCAGTTCCAGTCCTGCAGAAAGCGGTTGCCATCGCTCCCCAGAATCCAACTGCCCTCGAAGACCTGGCAGCAGCTTATGTGCAGTTGAACCAGTTGGACGATGCAGTCACGGCGCTCAAGTCGGCACTACTCCTGGCACCAGACTCGCCGCAGGTCCACTACGATCTGGGACTCGCCTACAAAATGCAGGACGACGGCGCACGTGCGATTCCTGAACTCGAGCAGGCCGAGCGGCTCGACGCAAAAGCTCCCGAAGCGCCCCTCGTCTTGGGGATGCTCTACATGCAGGTCGGGCGCTACGAGGAGGCAGCCCGTGAGCTCAGAACCTCCTTGACCATGCGACCGCAGAACGGCGATGCCTGGGCAACACTCGGCAGCGTCTACAACAAGCTCGATCAACTACCCGAGGCGGAGGATGCTCTGACCAGAGCGATCGCCTTGTTACCCGACCAGTCGGACCCACACCTCACCTTGGCCGCCGTATACGTGAAAGAGAAAAAAACCGCTCAGGCCGTAGCCGAACGCCGCCAGGCAGCCGAACTCATGCGAGGCAATATGAACCGCCAACGAGCGGAGGTAGCAACGCATGTGGCGGAATCCTTGCTGAAGTCCGGTGATATCGCGGGAGCCATCGTACAGTTTCAGGAAGCGCTGACCTACGACCCACAGTTCAACGAGGCACACGCCGGACTGGCAAAAAGTTATGACGCTCAAGGGCGCGTTACAGATGCAGCCGCAGAGCGGGCGAAGATCGTCAAACAACCATAACTGCCGGTCGAGAGATCACCAGCGGACCTTAACGGAAATGTCATAGCAAAGCAGGCCGATACTCGGCAACCTATCGTATACATTGCTATAACAACATCGATATAATTCGCCCGATGCCTGATGTGAAACGACGCTCGATGCAGCGCACTGTGCTGTTAGCCATGCTGTACGGCGGTCTTGGCGTGCTGGCATGGTCAAGCTTCTCCATGATCCGAACCGCAAGGGCAGCCGAAGACCCAGCTACCGTATCACAAGCGGCACGCAAGGCCTATGCGGATAAAGTCCGCGAGTCATACCAATACATCTCCGCGGGAGCTGCGGAGGCCGTCTACGGAAATGGCAAGCTTTCACTGCCCGGCAACGCATCCATCGCGGGCAACGACTTTATCCAGCCCAGCGCATTCCCAACCGCGGAGTACTGCGGCCACTGCCATCAGGAGGCCTATGCGGAGTGGAGGCAGGCGCTCCACTCCAACTCCTTCCGAACACCCTTCTATCGGACCAGCGTCAACCTCTTGCGCAAGGAAAAAGGCATTGCCTTCACCCGCCACTGCGATAGCTGCCACAATCCCATCGCCGTCGTATCAGGCTCCTTGGACGCCCACGCCACCGGGGATCGCAGCTTCGACCGCGATGGCCTCACCTGCATGACTTGTCACTCGATCCAGCAGGTGGACAGCAAACTCGGCAACGGCAGCTATGTCATGGCAGTACCCGCAGTCATGGTGGACGAAAACGGAAAGCGCATTCCCGGAATGGTGCCCGATGCAGAGATCCTCGCCCATCTCGATAGGCATTCCGCGGCCGTCATGCAGAAGGCCTACCAGTCTCCAGAGTTCTGCTCGGCCTGCCACAAGGCCAACCTGCCCGTCATGCTCAACGACTACAAGTGGATCAGCGCCTTCACCACCTACGACGAGTGGCAGGGATCGAAGTACTCGAAGCAGAACCCCCTGGTGTTCTACACGGCAGACTTTACCACCTGTCAGGGCTGCCACATGAAGCGTGAGCCAGTCCGCTTGCCCGATCCCGGTGCCAAACGCGGAATGTTGGCATCCCATCGCTGGCTCGCTGGAAACACAGCCGTACCGTTCTACTATGGCTTCGACGAGCAACTGAAGCGTACCGAAGAGTTTCTCCAATCAGGAAACTATCTCAACGTGGACGTCTTCGGACTCAAACTGGCCGGATCGGACGCACTCATTGCACCGTTGGGGTCGGTACCCTATACCGTACCGCCCAAGCGGACGCTGGAAACTTATGTTGTCGTGCAGAGTAAATCCATCGGCCACTCGCTCATACCCGAGGTCCGCGATCTCTATGAGGCATGGGTGTCGTTCCAGGTGACCGACGCAGCCGGAAATATGCTCTACCAAAGTGGCTACCTCAAGCCCAACGGAACACTCGATCCCGGCGCACACAGCTTCACCAATCGGCCAGTCAACGCAGCGGGTGAATTCGTAGATAACCACAAGGTCTGGACCATCCACTCGGTAGCGTATGACAATACCATTCAGGCGGGGCGCTCGACTCTGGTGCGATATCAGTTCAACGTGCCGGATGGCGCATCTTGGCCCATCACCGTTAAAGCTTCAGTACAGTACCGGCACCTGCGCCAGACCTACCTCAACAATGTCCTTGGGCCGCAACACCCCGCCTACCCCGTGGTAGAGATCGCATCGCGATCGCGCACCATCAATCTGGGCGAAAATGCACCAGCACCAGCCCAGGCAAACGACAATCCTGACTGGATGCGATGGAACAATCTCGGCATCGGCCTGCTGGACGAACTGCAATACGCCGATGCAATGCGTGCCTTCGAGCAGGTAGTCAAGCTACGGCCCGACTATAAGGATGGGTACATCAATCTGGGTTTGACTGACATCGAGTGGGAGAAATATGCAGCGGCGCGCGCTCCACTGGAGAAGGCGCTGGCACTTACCCCCAAGGACGCTCGGGCGCTCTACTATCTTGCCCTCGTGGAGCGGCGGCAGCGTCACTCGGAACTCGAGATCGCGGACCTGCAGGAGGTTGTGCATCAGTATCCACGCGCACGCGATGCACTGCGTCAGCTCGGCATCAGCTACTATCAGGGCCACCGTCCGGAGGATGCAGTCGCCGCGTTCAAGCAGTTGCAGGATGTCGACCCGGACGATCTCACCGCACACTACAACCTCGCCATTCTCTACCGCAGGCTCGGCATGAAGCCACAGGCCGCCAGAGAATCCGCGCAGTATGCCATGAAGTGGATCGATCCCGGCGCACCAACATATTCCTTGGACTATTTGCGCAAACATACCGAACTCTCGAACGAAAGTGTCCCTTGGCATCTACACGCAGACACAGAACATGGAATGGAAATGGGGCAGCAACATCATGCGGACCAAAGTAAACCGTAGAGGATTTATTAAGTCGTTGAGCCGGACAGCTCTGGTTCTCCCCTTCGCGGACATACTCGCGCTGGCTGCCCCCTTGCAACAGCAGCAGACTCCCATCAAGATTGGGCCGCAGGAGCGCAGCTACGACGCGCACCCAGCACCGCCGCCCACGGGCGGCCCCAAGTCGCCAATCGAAGGAACACCGCTGGGCGTGAGCTTTTTGGATGTGGCCGCACAGTCAGGCCTCAACGTCGAAACCACCTACGGAGGCAAGCTCACCAATAAGTATCTGCTCGAGACAACCGGCTGCGGACTGGCCTTTTACGACTACGACAACGATGGATGGCAAGATCTGTTTCTCGTCAATGGATGGCAACTCGATGGATTCCCTGCCGGAAAGGAGCCTCGCTGCCACCTCTTCAAAAACAATCGCGACGGAACCTTTACAGACGTGACCACAGGCTCCGGGTTGGAGCACAAGACAGGCTGGGGTCAGGCATGTTGCGTGGGAGACTACGACAACGACGGCAACGACGATCTATTTGTAACCTACTACGGTCAGAATGTGCTCTATCGCAACAACGGCAAGGGTACTTTTACCGATGTCACCGAGAAAGCAGGCCTGCTGCAGCCAGGGCCGAAGATTCGATGGAATACAGGCTGCACCTTCGTCGATTACAACCGTGACGGCCATCTCGATCTCTTCGTGGCAAACTACGTCGACTTCGACTTGAAAACTGCGCCTAAGCCAGAAGATGGCCCCTGCACCTACAAAGGAATGCTGGTAGCCTGCGGGCCACCGGGGCTCCCCGGTGGCCGCAATATTCTCTATCGCAACAACGGCAACGGCACGTTCTCCGACGTCAGCGAAAAGGCCGGTATGTGGACGGCAGTTGGCACCTATGGCCTCAGCGTTGCCGCTTCGGACCTCGATAACGATGGCTGGCCAGACATCTATGTCGCCAACGATTCCGCTCCCGCAACCCTCTACCAGAACCAGAAGGACGGCACCTTCCGCGACATCGCAATCGAAGCGGGAGCAGCACTCTCAGCGGAGGCAAAACCCCAGGCTGGAATGGGCGTCTCCATCGGCGACTTCAACCGCGACGGCACCATGGACGTCGTCAAAACCAACTTCGCCGGCGATACCGACTCGCTCTATACCAACCTCGGCGATGCCACCTTTGAAGACCACACCTATCCCGGAGGACTCGGCGAAAACACCCGACTGCTCGGCTGGGGCGTCGGATTCTTCGATATGGATAATGACGGCTGGCCGGATATCTTGATGTCCAACGGCCATGTATACCCAGAGGTGGATAAGTCCAAAGCAGACTTGAAGTATGCAGAGCACAAGTACCTCTATCGCAACTTGCAGAATGGACGGTTTGAGGACGTAACCGAGCAGGGAGGACCGGGAATTCTGGAAAACGCGCCCGCAAGGGGATGTGCCTTCGGAGACTACGACAACGATGGCGATATCGACGTCGTCGTGAACTGCATCAACTCCGTTCCGCAACTGCTGCGTTGTGACTCCACACTCAAGCGCAACTGGATCAAGATCAAGCTGGTCGGAACTCGATCCAACCGCTCCGGAATCGGCAGCCGGGTAATCGTCACCACCCGGACCAACCCCAATGCTGCCAAGCCGTTGCAACAGACGGACGAACTTCGCAGTGGTGGCAGCTATTTCTCCCAGAACGACATGCGAATGCACTTTGGACTCGACCAGGCCACCAAAGTCGATACGGTGGAGATCCGCTGGCTCAGTGGACAGATTGACCACCTCAAGGATCTCGACATCAACCAACTGTATGTCATCCAGGAGGGCGGCAAGATCCTTCAGGCGGGCCCACTCAAACCTGCAAAGACAAAGGGCTAAGCGATGCAACCCATGTGGCTGGTCTGCGCCCTCGTGCTCTACATGCTGGCACCCGCGGCGCACGCGCAACAGGCGTGTCCATGGCTGACACAAGGCACCGCCGAAAAACTGATGGGCGGTCCTGTAACTGCCGACATTCATGCACCCACAGCCGACCAGGGTACGTGCGTCTTTACCCAAAGCACAGCAACCAATACCGTAGTGCTACGAATTGAGGCAGGCAACCAAGTGCCCGCAGTTTGTGTTGGCGGGGATCATCTGAAAGGCATCGGGGATGAGGCTGTACGCTGTGTCACAGACAGATCTGAGGAACATCGAGAGGCAATTCAAGGCCATGTTCGCAGTACCCAATTTGCCCTCACCCTTACTGTCCGAGGCAACAGCCTCTCACACCTCCAGCCAGACGCCCAGCGTAGTGCAGCCGAGCAGATAGCGGAAGAGGTTGCAGGAAGTTTGTTTTAGAGCGAATTAACCGTCACGACCCACTATGACGCAGCCTCACGGCCCAGCAAGATGTCTTGCAGGGCCTGAACCACAATGTAAGTAACAGTACAGCCACTGCGTGGAATCAGGCTCTTATCCAGTTCTTACGGCTGTGTCACGCGTACTGCAACACCGACTCCTTGCAGGCTGATCGTGGTCGAAACCGCATCCAGATCCGTGCGTATCACCGTCATCACACTGTTCCTGTTGGGAGCCACTGTATCCGCTGAGACCACATAAACCTTGCCAGTCGGTGTCCCCTGCGTCGCCGCAATATAGATCGGGCGGCCAACCACCGGGATCGTCGCAGTCACTGTATTGGTCGTTAGGTTCACCACGGAGACCGTACTGTCAGCGTAGTTAGCCACATAGGCCCGGGTGCCGTCCTGCAACACCGCAACCATGATCGGACTGCGTCCTACCGGAACCGTCGCCACCACCTGGCCAAAACCAACCGCATCCACAGGATTTGTCTGGTTGCAATTCGGATTCGACGGAGCGGTCGCGACTGAGCACAACGGAATATTGATGATGCTCACCGAGCCTGCCGTAGTCCCATCGCCCGCATTCGCAACCACCAACTCTGACTTCGACGGTGCCAGATCAGCCCAGATCGGCGCTGTTCCCACAGGAATCGTGCTCAGAGGAGTATCCAACTGGTTCGTCTGCGAGTTGATCACGCTGATCGTGCCGTCCGTCTTGTTCATGATGAAGGCACGCTTGCCGTCCTGCGTCATCACGCCATAGATCGGGCCGCGCCCCACCGGAAGTGTCGTAGAAATCGTATTATTGCTGGTCTCGATCGCGGCTACCTGGCCGTTGCTGCCTGCGGTTCCCTGGCTGATCGCATACGACCGGGGTGCTCCGCTCACGCCAACCACATACACCGCGTTCGGTCCAACCGGCAGTTCCTGCTGCAGCGTAGGCGGAGTTCCCTGTAGCTCCGCAATTGCGTTCCGGCCCGGCTCCGCAATGTAGGTGTAAGCACCTGCCGGATAGATACTGGCTGGCGCCGCACCAGCCAGCAGCGTGGTCTGCAACACATTGTTCGTCTGCAGCGAAGGAGAAATATCAAACGACGTAACGGTCGAGTCGCCGTTCAACGTATAACCCGTATTCCCGCCGCTGTTCAACGCAAGATAGTAGGGGTTCACACCCACATTGGCTGTCACCAGTACCGTATCGCCAGAGAAGTCCACGAACGTCACGATTCCAGGCACCGTCGGATCAGGCGAACTTGAGATCGCCACCGCATATTTCTGCGGCTGCGCGGCAGGCCCCACCGGGTTGATCGCTGCCACAACCGGTCGGTAGGTATCGCCACAACCCGTCATCGAAAGCCCTGCCAAAAGGCTGGCCCCCGCAAACACAAACCTGGCACCTGACCGCAGGAATTGCCGAGCCGACTGCGACCGAGTTGCCGCTGCTTCCATTGCTTCGATTCTTGCTAAGTGCAAAACTGCTCCCACTGTGATGCTGGTCTTGGCTATGCTCAAGCTAGATTGTAAATCACCATTGGGAACGAAGCAGGCCGATGCGCAAGGAAATACATTCCCGACAACCCTGGACCAAAACCATATCCGCTTCCCGGGACCGCCGCCAAAGCGCATTTCTGGTCTGGACGCTGCCGCCCTCGCTCTACGTCCTCACAGCATGGAGCCTCGTTCACCAAAGCCCGCCCTCCCATCTCCTGGCGCCAGCACTCACCGCATCCGCCTTCGCGTTGCTCGTTGTCCTGCTCCGCGCCGCCACCATCCCCGCAGCTTTGCTCGGAGCTGTCATCTGCTTCAACATCCTCACCACTTCGTCCACAGCCGCCAGCCCACACCACCGTCTGTGGAACATATCCGCCTTCCCTGCCCTCATCGCCCTCTTCGTCCTCACCTTCCTCGCAACCCACTACGGAAGGCACCGAAAGCAGTCGGACGGTCTGGCTGAGTCGCCCCACGGCCGCCGTACTGCCCAGATCGCTGCCAATCTTGGTATCGCCGGTCTCTGTGCCATCGCCGGATGGCAGCTCGCCTGCATTGCCGCACTCGCCCAGGCCACCGCCGACACCGTCTCCTCCGAGATCGGCCAGGCCCTCAACGCCCCCACCATCCTCATCACCACCGGACGCCCCATCCCCAGGGGAACGGACGGAGGAGTCAGTCTCGCCGGAACCTTCTACGGTATCGCCGCAGCTGCCATCCTAATCATCCTCAGCACTCTCACAACCCACCTCCCCTGGGCCGCCGCACTCCTCTGCTGGCTCGCAGCCGTCGCCGGTCTCGTCTGCGACAGCCTGCTCGGCGCCACCGTCGAACGCCGCGGACTGCTCGGCAACGACCTCGTCAATCTGGCCTCCACAGCATTCACCGCCGCGCTTGCCCTTACCCTTCACGCTCTGCGCATCGCAGCCCTGTAACGCTTCCCGCCTAAACGTCGCCTTTGCCTTCCAGCCACCGATGCGCCCAACTCGCATTCAGATGCAGCCGCACCGACGTGTAGCTCAGCATCTCGTGAAAGTACCGCATTGCCATGTCATAACTGCTGATGTGCCCCAGCAATGGCCGCGGCGACGTGTACACATCCAGCCCGGCCTCCGCGCAAAGCTCCCGTATCCGAAATAAATGCGTCCCGTCCGACACCACCACAATATGGTGCAGATCATTCTCCCGTGCTATCGCCGCCAACCGATGCACCTGCTGCTCCGTATCGACCGACCGCGTCTCCGCAATGATGTCGGCGAACGGAATCCCGTTCGCCAGCAGGTAGTCCCGCCCCACCCCACCCTCCGTATTGCCGGAGTCCTTGTCGCTTCCGCCACCCAGCGTAATCACCACCGGCGCAATCTGCTTGCGATACAACTCCACCGCATGGTCCAGCCGCGCATGAAACACCGGCGAAGGCCGCCCCGAATACTCCGCCGCCCCAAACACCGCAATCGCATCCGCAGGCTGGGCATCGTCCTGCTGTGCCACCGATTCAATCTGCTGATACAGCCACCCAAACCACCCCAGCATCCCGATCACCACCAGCACCACCAGCCAACGTAACAGGCCGCTGCCAGAAGAACGTCGCGTGCTACTTCGTTTGGAGCTAGTCGCAGTCATGGGTGCAAGCTTCGAGTGTACGGCAACGCCCCATCCCTTCGCGAGAGGATCGTCGCAACCACCACCTCAGCCCACCGCCCGTCTCGCTAGGCACGCTGCAGCGCCAGCGCAATCTCATGCGTCGGAATCGCACCCTCGCGCAGAATCATCCAAGAATTCCCACCCCCCGAAAGGTCCACAATCGTTGTCGCCGTCGATCGCGCCGTCGGGCCGCCATCCACAATCAACGGTATCTGATCGCCCAACTGCTCCCGCACACAGTTCGCATACGTGCACTCCGGCATACCACTCAGGTTGGCAGAGGTCGCCGTTATCGGCAGTCCCAGCTTGCTCACCACCGCCCGCGCGATCGCTGCCTCCGGCACCCGCAGCGCCACATTCCCCGTATTCGCCGTCACCCGCAGCGGCAGCTTGCTCCCTGCCTTCACCACAATCGTCAACGGCCCCGGCCAGAACTTTTCCGCCAAACGGTCAAACGCAGTATCCAGCGACCGCGCAATCTCATACGCCTGCTCCACCTCACCAATCAGCAGTGACAATGGCTTGTGCCGCGACCGCGTCTTGATCTCGTAGATCCGTTCCACCGCCCGCAGATTCACCGGATCCACTGCCAGTCCGTAGAACGTATCCGTAGGCAGCGCCACCACGTTCCCGCTGTTCAGGCTCTTGACAACAAAATCGATCAGCTCTGCTTCAGGCTCATCGGGATGGATACGGAGGGTCTCGGCCGTCAAATCGGGCTCCTGTGCCACATTCAAAAATCGCAGTGCTACACAAACGCCTGCAACTCCGCACCATAGCACACCACCCCGCGCCACTCAACGCAGCCTCTCCCGCCAGCCACAATCCTCCTCGGCAGCGTAAGATTTTCCTATGCCCGCTTTCGATCCCCGACTCTCTTCTCCCATCGTCACCAGCCGGGCAAACTCTCGCGTCAAACAACTTCGCGCAGCCTTCGCCGGCCACGCACGCCTCAGCGGAGGCATGGTCGCCATCGAGGGCGACCACCTCATCGCCGAAGCCATCCGCAGCGGAATGGTCCTCAAAACCGTCTTCCTCAGCGAGCGCCGCGAAGTACCCCGCATCATCCCCCGCTCCGTCGAAGTCCTCATCCTCACCGACGAAGTCTTCAGCAGCGTCGTCGAAACCCAGTCCCCCCAGGGCATCGCCGCCCTCATCGTCCCTCCCGTCCGCACCCTCGACGCCGCCCTCACCGCCACGCCCCTCCTGCTCATCGCCGCCGGACTGCAGGACCCCGGCAACCTCGGCACCCTCGTCCGCTCCGCCGAAGCCTTCGCAGCTACCGGCGTCCTTACCACCCCGGGAACCGTCAATCCCTGGAACCAGAAAGCCCTCCGCGCCTCCGTCGGCAGCATCTTTCGCATGCCCGTCGTCGCCATCGACCTCAACCAAGCCCTCGCGCTCAAAACCCACGGCATCCGCCTGCTCGCCGCCGTAGGCACCGACGACCACGGGAACATACCCGCCCATCAGGCCGACTTCACCACCCCCTGCGCACTCCTGATCGGCAACGAAGGTGCCGGCCTCGCCCCCGACTGGCTCGAGATCGCCGACCACCGCATCACCATCCCCTGCCCCGGCCCCGTCGAAAGCCTCAACGCCGCCATTGCCGGCTCCCTGCTCCTCTACGAAGCCTCCCGCCAGCGAGCCGCCCAGAGCCCCCGATGAGCCTCTTCGACTCCACCCCCGCACCCACCGCCGCGCTCAACCGTCAGTCCCCGCTCGCCGAGCGCATGCGCCCCGCCTCCCTCGACCAGTACATGGGCCAGCAGCACCTGCTCGCTCCCGGCAAACCCCTCCGCCTCGCTATCGAAGGCGACGACGCCACCTCCATGATCTTTTGGGGCCCACCCGGCACCGGCAAAACCACCCTCGCCAAGATCATCGCCCACGTCACCCAGGCCAGCTTCATCGAGTTCTCCGCCGTCCTCTCCGGCATCAAGGAGATCAAGCAGGTCATGATCGACGCCGAAAAAGCCGCCGGCTTCGGCTCCCGCACCATCCTCTTCGTCGACGAGATCCACCGCTTCAACAAGGCCCAGCAGGACGCCTTCCTCCCTTACGTCGAGCGCGGCACCATCCGCCTCATCGGAGCCACCACCGAAAACCCATCCTTCGAGATCAACGCCGCACTCCTCTCCCGCTGCCGCGTCTACACCCTCGTCGCCCTCACCGAAGAGCAAATCGTCTCCCTCCTCCAGCGCGCCCTCAACGACCCCGAACGCGGCCTTGCCCAATCCGGTATCACCGCCACCGACGAGGCCCTCGCCACCATCGCCTCCTACTCCAGCGGCGACGCCCGCAACGCTCTCAACGCCCTCGAAGTCGCCGCCAAACTCGCCCAGGGACGCGGCGAAACCATCCTCACCAAGCCTCTCGCCGCCGAAGCCATGCAGCGGCGCGTCCTCCTCTACGACAAAAAAGGCGAGCAGCACTACGACATCATCTCCGCCCTCCACAAAAGCGTCCGCAACTCCGATCCCGACGCCGCACTCTATTGGCTCGCACGTATGTTGGAGGCCGGAGAAGACCCCATGTACGTCGCCCGCCGCATCGTCCGTATGGCCGTCGAAGACATCGGCCTCGCCGCTCCCGAGGCCCTCAACCTCTGCCTCTCCGCCCGCGACGCCATGCACTTCCTCGGTCAGCCCGAAGGAGGACTCGCCCTCGCCCAGGCCGTCGTCTACCTCGCCCTCGCCCCCAAATCCAACGCAGTCTACACCGCCTACGCTGCCGTCCGCGCCGACGTCGAGGCCACCGCCGCCGAACCCGTCCCGCTCCACCTTCGCAACGCACCCACCAAGCTCATGAAGTCACTCGACTACGGCAAGGACTACCAGTACGCCCACGACCTCGAAGGCCGCGTCGCAGACATGCAGTGCCTCCCCACCGGCCTCGCCCACAAACGCTACTACCACCCCACCGGCGAAGGCCGCGAAAAACTCCTCGCCCAACGCATGGAAGAGATCGCACGCGTCAAGTCACAGAAAAAAACCTGACCCGCGCCTCAACCCGCCTACTTCGTATCCCGCTCCAATGCCGCCAGCACCAGGTCCTTCGTCAACAACTCCGGCAGCACATCCGCCACAGCCGAAGGGTTCGCCGGATAGATCACATACGTCGGCACACCACTGCGATTCACTGCCGCCAACTGCTTCGTGATCTCCGCGTCGTACTGCGTCCAGTCGGCCTTCAGCAGCGTCACCTTCCGCGCACTGAACTCCTTCTGCACCTCGCTCGACTTCAACACCGCCCGCTCATTGAACTGGCAACTCAAACACCACGCCGCCGTAAAGTCGATAAACACCGGATGCCCAGCCGCTCGCGCTTGGTCCAGTGCTGTCTGCGAATAAGGCTGCCACACCAGCGTCGTATCTTTCGGCTGGTACAGCGGTGTAGCCAGCGCCAGCACTGCAATCAACGTCGCTACAATTGCACTCGGCCACCGCGCAGGCCAACGGCCCAACACCCACCCCGCCACCGCCAGCAGCAGAAAGCACAGCAACAGCCGCGCCACATGGTCGATACCTGCCCCGCTCGCCGCCGAGCCACCCCCCGTAAATAGCCGTCCATACACCCAGGCCAGCCAGATCACCGTCGCAAACAACGGCACCGCCGTCACCTGCTTCAGCACCTCCATCCAGGCACCTGGCCGCGGCAGTATCCGCGTCCACGTAGGCTGAAAACTCAGCAGCAAATACGGCGTAGCTAATCCCAATCCCAACGCCGTAAATACCGCAAACGTCACTCCTGCAGGCTGTGCCAGCGCAAACCCGATCGCAGCCCCCATCAACGGTGCCGTGCAAGGCGTCGCCACAATCGTCGCCAGCACCCCGGTAAAGAAGCTGCCCGCATAGCCCTGCTTCTGCGCCAGATCTCCACCCACGCTCGTCAACGATAGCCCCAGATCGAACTGACCCGCCAGCGACAACGCAAAGAAAAACAGCCCCGCAGCCAACACCGCGATAAACGTCGGAGACTGCAACTGGAAGCCCCATCCCGCCTGGCTCCCGCCTGCCCGCAACACCAGCAGCACAGCCACAATCGCCCAGAACGACACCAGAATTCCCAGCGTGTACACCAGCCCATGGCTGCGCAAACGACTCCGCTCCTCGCCCGAGGACTGCACCAGCGCCAACCCCTTAAGGAACAGCACTGGAAATACACACGGCATCAGGTTCAGGATGATTCCGCCCACAAACGCCAGCCCAATCGCGCTGATCGTCGTGACCCCACTCACCTCGCTCGACCCCGGCTTAGCCGCCGCCTCCGCCACCTCGCCCGCCGTTACCGGCGCAGAAATCTCATACGCCTGCGTATCGCTCAGCTTGATCACCCCGCGCAGCTGAGACGGCAGTGTCTTCAAATCTTCCGACCGCTTCACCCGCAATCGAATCCCGTTCGGAATCTTCTCGGCCGTCTGCTCCGCGGCATTCGCAATCTGGTCCTGCTCCAACGGATAAAACTCGGCATCGCTCTCTGCCTTACCCGTCGTCAGCGTCAGCACAAAATCCGTCTTGCCGCCCAGCACCGTCACCTGCGACGTTGCCGGCAGTGGCCCCGGAATCAGACTCAACGCCGCGCCCAATGCACCCACCGGCTGCGCAGCTTTATCTGCACCTGCCCCCGTCGCCGCGACCACCGTCAGATTCAGCCCCAGGTGCGCCTTGCCCGGGATACACACCTCCCGGCAAACCAGCCAACTCACCTTCGCATCCAAATGCACCGGCCCCGGCTTCAACGTCTTCGCCGCCGTCAGCTCCACCGGGAACGCCACCGAATCCTCGTACCCAAAGTCCATCAAAGGTCCCAGCGGTAGACGGCTCGGAATCGGAAACCGCATCGGCCCTGCACTCACACCCGCCGGCAGCGTCCAGGTAATCTTCGGTGGCTCCCCTGAGTCCCCCGCATTCACCCAATACACATGCCAATGCTCTTCCAGCGTCAGCAACAGACCCACTTGCAACGTCCCGCCCGCGGCAATCGACGGCGACAGCGACACCATCTCCGCCGTCAGATGCTGCGCCTTCACCGGTCCGGGACCACCATCGCCCACTACAGCCAACTGCGCTACACCATGCCCCGACGCCATCGCGAAGCAGGCAAGCACCATCAACACACACAGCCGACGAAATGTCTTCATAGCTCTCGATTCTGTATCTCTGGCGATTCTAGCCGCCCTCAACTCAAACTGGCATGATGTCTGTGCTCCACCATCATGCATCGGTCCATCACCACTTCAATACCGCCAGCCTCGGCTCGAGCCGCTTCTCCCAGATTAACAATCCCCATCTGAACCCAAAGCTTCGTCAGACCCAAATCAAGCATCTCATCCACAATTTCAGGAATATCTTTCGGCAGACGAAACACATTCACCACGTCCGGCTTCACCGGCAACTCCCGCAGCGACCCATACGATCGCTCCCCCAGCACCGTCTCCACCGTAGGATTCACTGGCAGTATCCGGTAGCCCTGTTCTTGCATGTAGGCCGGAACATAATGGCTCGGCTTCGCTTCATTCGCTGACAACCCCACCACCGCTATCGTCACTGGTTTCACCTTGGGGTTCCCCAGCATCCTTGCAATCACATCCGGTTCGTTCAAAAATCACTCTCCTCGAAAGCTCACAACACACTCTCTATGCAGGCCAAATACCCAACAAACGCCGCAGCACCACCAACTCACCCAGGTGATACGCCATGTGATCGGCAATCAGCAGTGCCTCTCGCAGCAGGTTCTGCCCGTCACCCCACCGAAACGGCTTGTACAAATCCGCCTCGGGCCGAAGCAGCAATGCCTCAAATTTCTCCCGGTCGCTCACAATCGCCGCCACCGTCTGCTCCCACGCATGCACATGCGGAGGCTCCACGCTCTCCGGCCAATAAGCCTCCGGCCACTGCAGCGCATGATACCCACCCGTAGGCGGCGCACTGAAGTTCAAAATATCCCGCTGCGTAATTCGCATATGCTCCAGCACTTGCCATGCAGAATGCGCCAGCCCCGCCGGAACCTTACCTCGCATCTCCACCGGCAGGTCCTTGATCGCACTCTCAAAATCAACATGCGCCTGCCCGCCTCGTAAAAGCGCCAGCAACTGCGTCCGCAACCCATCCAGCTCCGTCGTGCCCGGCTTCTCCGCCATGATGCTCTCCAGCTTCCCTCGAACCATCACACCGTTGGATGTCCGAACTCATCACAGGTATCAGCAAGTAAGTAGAAATTTTCGTCCCACTAAACTTCATCGTCTTCAATCGGACCGGCCGGCAGGTTCCCCTCCCGGCGCATCCGCAGATACCCCCGGATAAAAGGTTCCAGATACCCATCCAGCACCCGGTCTACATCCCCGACTTCCACCCGCGTCCGCAGGTCCTTCGCCATCCGGTAAGGCTGCAGCACATAGCTCCGAATCTGCGACCCAAACCCAATCTCCAGCTTCGAGTCTTCCAGCTTCTTGCTCACGGCCTTCTTCTTCTCCAGCTCATACTCGTATAGCCGCGAGCGCAGCATCTTCATCGCCCGCTCTTTGTTCTTGTGCTGCGAGCGTTCGTTCTGGCAACCCGCCACCAGCCCCGTCGGAATATGCGTAATCCGCACCGCTGAGTCCGTCGTATTCACATGCTGCCCACCCTTGCCGCCCGAACGGTACGTGTCGATCCGCAAGTCATCCGGCTTGATGTCGATCACAATCGTGTCATCAATCTCAGGCGACACAAACACGCTCGCAAAGCTCGTATGCCGCCGCTTCGCCGAATCAAACGGCGAGATCCGCACCAGCCGGTGAACCCCCGTCTCCCCACTTAGCAACCCGAACGCATACTCCCCAGTAATCGTGAACGTCGCCGACTTGATCCCCGCCTCATCTCCATCCTGAATCTCGTTGATCTCGACCTTGAAGTTCTCCCGCTCGCCCCAGCGGATATACATCCGCATCAGCATCTCCGCCCAGTCCTGGCTCTCCGTCCCGCCCGCGCCCGGATGCACCACCACAATCGCGTTCAGCGCGTCCGTCTCCTCCGAGAGCATCGTCTTCGACTCCAGCTTCTCGGCATACTCCGCCAGCGCATCGATCTCGCGCTTTAGCTCCGCCTCCACCGGCTCGCCCTCCCGCGCCAGATCGAAGTACGCTTCAATATCGTCACACCGCCGCGCCAGTTCCGCATCATCGGCAAGCAGCGTCTCCAGCCGCTTCCGCTCCCGCATCAAAGGCTGCGAGCGCGCCGCATCCGCCCACACCGTCGGGTCCGATATCTTCTCTTCTATTGTGGCCAGTTCTCGACGCAGGCGCGCCGAGTCAAAGATACTCCCGCAGATCGCGCACTTTGTCGCGGACTGGGGAGTAGACGTATTCAAGATCGCTCAGCATAAGACCTCATTCTAATTCAGCATCACCCCACGCCGCCGCACCATGCTGAAACCCAGCGCCCCCAGCGTCACCAACGCACAGCCATACGCAAACACATCCCCATGCCGAACATAAAATGTCAGGTCGTGCTCATAGCCAAACTGCACCGAGATCGCCGTCCTTATATGCCGCGGCGCCGACTGCACCACCCGCCCATACGGATCAATCGATGCCGTCACCCCGGTATTCGTCGCCCGCAACACCCACCGATGGTCTTCAATCGCACGCATCCGTACCATGTTCAGGTGCTGCCAAGGCGCACTCGTGTCCCCATACCAGCCATCGTTGGAGATGTTCACCAGCACCTCCGCCCCCTCGCTCACAAACTGCCGAATCTCATCTCCAAAGATCGACTCGTAACAGATAAACGTCCCATACCGGTGCCCACCCGCCGTAAACAACGTCCGCTTGCTCCCCGCGTCAAACGTCCCCACCTCTCCCATCAGGTCGCCAGCAAAGAAAAACAGCTTTTTGAACGGTACATACTCCCCAAACGGCACCAGATGAATCTTGTCGTAGCGGCCTGCAAACCTACCATCCGCCGTCACCATACTCGCAGAGTTGAACAGGTCGTATCCGCGTTTCACACCGGGATCTCGCTCCACACTCAGGTTGCCCACTATCACCGGAGCACCTACATCCCGCGCTAACTTCGACATCGCCGCCTGAAACTGCCCGTCCCGCCCCTCAAACGGCGCCGGAGACTCCGGCCACACCACCAAGTTGGTATATCGATACGGGGGCTCGTCCTGCTTCGCCACATAGAACCCACCCGAACCAATCACTCGCGTCCCAGCCATCTCAGGCACTCCATTCAGCACCTGCCGCGCCGGGTTCTTGGTCCACGCCGAATACGACTCCAGCAACTCCCCTACCGTCTCATGCGTGCTGTTCGCCTCCGTCCCCACCCCGAGGTTGTGTTGCACCAGCGTCGCCGTCGCCATCGTTCGGCTCATCGCTGGCGGCTGCACCCGCCGCAGCAACACCACATACAGCACCACAATCGCCACCCCCGCAACCGTCAGCAACTGTCGTGTATACCGCCGCTCCCGCACCTGAATCCGCACCAGCCACAGCGCATTCACCGCGGCAATCACAAACGAGATCCCATATGCCCCCGTCACCGGAGCCAGCCGAATCAACAGCGGGTTGTCCACCTGCGCCACCCCCAGCACATCCCACGGAAAGCTCGTAATCCGCGCCCGCGCCAACTCCACCGCCACCCACGCAAACGGACTCAGCAGCAGAGCTCCCTGCACCCCCAGCCGCGACCTCCGAAATGCACCCACAAGTGCCGCAAAAACAACGTGATACAACCCAAGATACAGGCAAAATAACCCCAGAATCCCCGCCGCAATCGGCTTGGCCAGGCCGCCATACAAATACATCGTCTGGTAAATCCAGTAGCAGTTACCCAGGTACCACGTAAACCCGCAGGCGTAACCCAAGCCCGCCGCCTGCAGCACCGTCAGCGGCTTCCCAACCTTGTTGTGGCTCATCAACGCCATCAACAAAGGCACCAGAGCCACCCAGCAAAAAGCCGTCCGCCACAGCGGCGTAGGCCCTGCAATCGGAAACGGCAGCACCTGCACAACGCCGGACAGCACGGCCATAGCCCATAACCGCACAGGAATTAATCGCATCGCAGTCGAAGTCTAACATTCACCCCATCACATTCAGCCTGCACCGGCGCAACAGTTCAGGGATACAATCACTCAGTATGGATTTGGTCATTCACTTCGTAGCCCGGATTGTCGTGCCGCTGTTCTTCATCGGAATGGCAGGCTCCGCAATCGTCATTGCGGTTAGCTTCGTCGAAGACCTGAAAGAGTTGCTGGAGGAAGAAGACTAACTGGAACAGGGCTGTGGGCCGACACCTCCTGTGTCTTCCCGCCGAACACCGCTTCACCTCCGCGTCGCGCCCCCAACTACCTGCCAGTCAGAGCCCTCAACACAAACCATGGCATCCAAAGCAACAATCTCCAAACCGCAATCGAATCGTGTCCGTCTCGTCGTGGCCTCCTCGGTCATGCTTACCTTCATCTCCTTCTGGCGCGCCGCTGCCATCGTCCTCAACGACCTCGGCTCCTCGGCCTTCTACGCCGGAGGCATCGCCGAAGAAGCAGTCGGTAAATCCGCCCCCTGGTTCATCCTCGGAGTCATGCTCTTCAGCTTCGCCGTGCGCGCCGTCTATGTCGAAAGCTGCAGCATGTTCACCCGCGGCGGTGTCTATCGCATCGTCAAAGAGGCCCTCGGCGGAACCTTCGCCAAGCTCAGCGTCTCCGCCCTGATGTTCGATTACATCCTCACCGGCCCCATCTCAGGCGTATCCGCTGGCCAGTACATCGTCGGCCTCTTCAACGAAATCCTCCGCCTCTGCTCCGCCCACCATTGGATGGGCCGCCTCGCCACCCACCTCAACGGACAGCCCCGCCAGTTCCCCATCGACGGAACCTCTGCCGTCATCGCCATCGTAGTCACCGTCTACTTCTGGCGTCAAAATATAAAGGGTATCGAAGAGTCCAGCGACAAGGCTCTCAAGGTCATGAAGATCACCACCGTCATGGTTGTGATTCTGCTCTCCTGGGGCTTCTTCTCCGTCTTCCACACCGGCGCCCATCTGCCGCCGCTCCCCACCCCCGGCAACCTCCACTTCAGCAACGACGCCCTCGGCTTCCTCAAGCACACCAGCTTCATGCGCACTCTCGGCCTCTTTGGCGTACTCATGGCCTTCGGACACTCCGTCCTCGCCATGAGCGGCGAAGAGTCCCTCGCCCAGGTCAATCGCGAGATCGAGCACCCCAAGCTCAAAAACCTCAAACGCGCCGCCATCGTCATCGCCATCTACAGCTTCATCTTTACCGGCATCGGCTCCATGCTCGCCGTCATGCTCATCCCCGACGCCGTCCGCGTCCCCGTCTACCGCGACAACCTCATCGCCGGCATGGCCATGTATATGGTCGGCCCCATCGCCCTCCGCATCGCCTTCCGCGTCTTCGTCGTCCTCGTCGGATTCCTCATCCTCGGTGGAGCCGTCAACACCGCCATCGTCGGCTCAACAGGAGTCCTCATGCGCGTCGCCGAAGACGGCGTCCTTACCGACTGGTTCCGTAAACCACAACGCCGCTTCGGCACCAGCTACCGCATCGTCAACCTCGTCGTCGGCATGCAACTCTTCACCATCATCGTCACCCGCGGCGATGTCATCATGCTCGGCGAGGCCTACGCCTTCGGTGTCATATGGAGCTTCACCTTCAACTCCCTCGCCATGCTCGTACTCCGTTGGAAATACCACGGCGAGCGCGGCTGGAAAGTCCCCCTCAACCTGCGCATCGGCAAGACCGAACTCCCACTCGGGCTCATCTCGGTCTTCCTCGTCCTGCTCACCACCGCCATCGTCAATCTCTTTACCAAATCCGTCGCAACCGTCAGTGGCGTCATCTTTGCCGCGGCCTTCTTTGTCATCTTCTCCCTGTCCGAACGCGACAACAAGAAGCGTCACGACCTCGCCACCCGCCAGATGCACGAGCACTTCCAACTCGAGCACCAGGACAAAGTCGGCCGCGAAGCCCTCGATATCCGCCCCGGCGCCGTCGTCGTCACCATGCGCGACTCCGCCGCCCCCTTCGCCCTCAAATGGGCCCTCACTCACACCAACACCGAAGATCAGGACCTCGTCGTACTCGCCGCCCGCATGATGGGCGTAGGAGGACCCGAGTACGTCGACGCCTCCGAGCAACTCTTCAGCGAGCACGAGCAGATGCTCTTCACCAAAGCCGTATCCATCGCCGAAAGCTTCGGCAAACACATCTCCCTGCTCGTCGTCCCCGCCGGCGATATCTTCGCCGCCCTCGTCCAGACCGCCAACTCCCTCGACGCAGCAGCCGTCGTCTCCGGCCTCTCCACCAAGCTCACCGCCGCCGAACAGGCCTACCACGTCGGCCAGGCGTGGGAAGCTCTCCCGGAACCCAAGCGCCAGTTCACCTTCTACGTCATCAAGCCCGACGGGGAATCCCTCAGCTTCCACATTGGGCCCCATACCCCAGCCATTCAGCCCGATGAGGTCGAACTCGTCCACCGTCTCTGGCTCAACCTCCGCCGCGCTCCCGGCATGCAGGATCTGCACCACAGCGACATCCTCACCTACGCCATCACCCGCGTCGCGGAAGAGTTCGCCGCCAATAAACAGGACACCGTCCATGGCCTCCAGCACTGCATCAAAACCCACTCCAAACATCATGGGCTGGGTGCTGCACGCTACGATATCTTCGACGAAGACGGTCCCGGCTACTCCCTGCCGGCAAGAAGCAAGCAAGTAACTTCAACCTTGGATGCAGCCAACGAACCCCATCTGAAATAACCCGATCCCTAAGTAATTATTTGCAAGCAGTTATAACCTTCTGTATCTTTTCCACAGTGGCAAAAATTCGGAGTCAAGTCTTCAGCTTGCATATTACGCTGAGAATAAGTCGACGACTCGGCCGATCGCCAACTGGAGGCAATTCGTGGATGTAACTCGTATCATTGCAGAGCTCGACGCTCAGATATCTAAATTGCAGCAAGCCCGCGCATTACTCGCTGGCGTCCCGACTGTAAAGGCAGGCCCCGGTCGGCCCAAAGGCAGCAAGAACACCACCACCAAATCTAAGCGTAACCTCTCGCCAGAAGGTCGCAAGCGTATCGCCGAAGCTATGAAAAAACGCTGGGCTGACCGCCGCAAGCAATCTACCAAGAGCTAATCAATATCTCTCTGGAACCAGAAAATGGCAGACGCCTTAGGGCATCTGCCATTTTCTTTTACCAATACTCTCGCAGCCAGCACCTATCGGGTAGCGATAACTTCCCGCAAGTTATCTTTCGCCAGAAAGAACCGATAACTATGAAACGCACCTAACATATTCTCCACTTGCCGATTATTGTAGATAGCCCGTATCGGATATTCTCCTGCCCGTTGCATCTCTACTACTTCACTATCGGTAAGGTGATACCGGGAAAACGCAGTATCCGGACCACTAGCCTTCGTATGAAAAAATGCCAGCATCAATCCACCTTCCTGCATCACCTGTTGAATCCGTTCCACCACAGCAGGAACCAGCATCTCCGGTAAATAATCCACCGTGTCCCACAAAATCACCACATCGAACGTACGTCCGGAAAAATTCAGATTTGTCGCCAAAAAACGCTCGACATCGAATCCTCCCGCATCCTCACCTTCGCCCCCCGTCACCCACTCCGCCTTGCTCGCCTCCTCCACTAGGTTCGCCATATATATGCTGTGGCCAAGGCTTGTAATGTAGTTGATATTGGTCGACGATGTCGGCCCTATATCCAGAATCCGCAGTGACTCCTGCGAACGCAGATGCTTCAACAAATCCTTCCATCCACTGGAGTGCCGCGGCACGCGGTCTGCACTCCCGCCATGCACGCTGCTTTTACTCTCGTTACCGCCAAACAGACCTCGCATCTGCCCGCCTTCCCTCCTCGGTCTAAGCTTTCGCTTCCAGCACCAGTTGTCCGCCGTCTCCACTGGTCGCCCCACTCGCAGATGCCGCCAACTCCACCCGCCCCTTGATCACCGCGCTCTCTTCAATCGAAAGACGACTCGCAACAATATCCCCCTGCACCGAAGCCGACTGCCGCAGCTCAATCCGTCCCGTCGCATGCACATTGCCCACCAGCGTGCCCAGCACGATCAAATCGCGCACATGGATGTCCGCAACCACCCGCGCATTCGGCCCCAGCGTCAGGCAGTTCTCAGTCAACTTCACCGTACCTTCCAGATCGCCGTCCATATACAGGTCTTCACTCCCGGTAATATCGCCCCGGATGACAACCGATTTGCCGATTACCGTCGAGCCTTCCATTGGCTTCATGCGCTTACACTCTCCCTGAATTCATGGTGTCGCCCAAATCACGCTACCTGCATCGTTAGCTTCTAGTGAGCACTCTTCTGCACACAGCTTCTTGCCCGAACTATACGCAACCCCATCCCATCAGGCAAACCGGTAAACTCTGCCTAAGCCTTAAGCGTCTTATCAACTGACGCTATCCGTAGCTCGCCGCACTTGGGGTCCAACATAGATGAGTTTCACGCACCATCAGCATCGTCACTGCCAGGCAAACCTCTCGACCCCGCATTACGTACCGGCTTTCGCTCCAACCCGTCCGCGCTGGATTCGCCCCATGCACTCGCTCCTCCTCGCGGCCACCGTCTGCCTCACTGCAGCCCAATCCCCCGCCCAAGCCCCCCCCCCCGCAAACGAACAGACCCGCGCCACGCTCCTGGCCAGACCTCCACGTTCCTGGGCGGTCGAAGCCGCAGCCAAAGAACTCATCACACTCCACCATCCCGACTCCTACCTGCGCTATCGCATGCACCTGGTCGATCAGAAAGGTGACAGGGTCCGCGAAATCATCGAAAGCAAGGATGGTAGCGTCGCGCGCCTCCTCTATCGCGATGGCCATCCCCTCACCCCCGAACAGGATGCCGCCGAGAGATCCCGCCTCAACGCCATGCTCGCCTCACCCTCCGACTTCGCCCGCCACATCCGCCGCGACGATGAAAGCAAAAAAATCGCCCACGACATCGTCCAGATCTTGCCCGATGCCATGCTCTACTCCTACGCACCGGATCAGCCACCCTCCGGCATCAACGGCAACGCACCCGAGGTCGTCCTCGACTTCAAACCAAATCCCAGCTTCAACCCGCCCACCACCACTTCAGAGGCCCTCACTGGCCTCATGGGCAGGCTCTGGATCGACGCCAACACCAAAAACGTCGTCCGCATGGATGCCAACATCTTTCGTCCAGTCAACTTCGGATGGGGCATCCTCGCTCATCTTTACCCCGGAGGAAAAATCTCCCTCGATCAGGCCGACATCGGCTCGCAGCATTGGATCCTTACCCGCTTCACCCAGCAGGTCACCGTCCGAGCCCTCATGGTCAAATCCATGAAAGTTGAATCCACCGTCCAGACCTCGGACTTCCAGATCCTCCCCGGCCCCATCACCTACCAGCAAGCTATCAAGCAGTTGCTCGATACGCCCCTGCCCACCCGATAACCACACACTACGCCATCACCCGGGCCTGCGCCCGCAGCGTCTGCCGCCGAACCGTCAACGCTTCAATCCGGTCCTTACGCACCACATAGCCGCTGCCGGCACTCGTAGGCACCACAATCTCACCCGCGGCGCTTACCGTTACCTCTGGCTCGATAATGTCCTCCGTCCAATAACGCTGCGATGCCGACACATCTCCCGGCAAAGAAAAATTCGACAGCGACGAGAGCGCTATATTGTGGGCTCGGCCAATCCCAGTCTCCAGCATCCCGCCACACCACACCGGAATCCCTCGCTCAGCCGCAGCATTATGCACCGCAATCGCCTCGCTGAAACCACCCACCCGACCAACCTTGATATTGATAATTCCACATGACTCCATATCGATCGCAGCCAGCGCGTCCCGCCGGTTCCGTATCGACTCGTCCAGGCAGATCCGCGTCTCCAGACGCTTCTGCAACATCGCATGAAAGTAAAAATCGTCATACCAAAGCGGCTGCTCAATCATCAGCAGGTTGAACACATCCCACCCCGCAATATGATCGAAATCCCGCATGCGGTAAGCCGAATTTGCATCGCAGCTCAACGTGATATCCGGCCACCGCTTCCGCACCGCCTCAAAGATCGTCACATCCCAGCCCGGCTTGCACTTTAGCTTGATCCGCTGATACCCCGCCGCCAACTCCATCGCAATCTTGTCCATCAGCGCTTCAGGAGTCTTCTGGATGCCAATCGACACCCCGCACGGAATCACGCTGCGCGTCCCACCCAGCAACTCCGCCAGCGGCATATTGTCGATTTGGGCTTCCATATCCCAAACCGCATTCTCCAGCGCCGCCTTCGCCATCCGGTGCCCACGCACCTGCTTAAAAATATCCGGGCAGCTCCCGCCACTCCGCACCTCCGCATCCAGAAGCCGCGGAGCCAACTCCGTCTCCGTGATAATCCACGCCGTGTCGATCATCTCGTCGCTGAAATAAGGATGCTCGCCGGCAACGCACTCACCCCACGCCGACAGTCCTTCCCCCTCTAACTCCACCAGCAGGATCCGCCGCCCCGTCGTCAGGCCAAAACTCGTCTCAAACGGGTACGCGAGTGGCAGATTGATCTCACGCAGATGAATGGCATCGATCTTAAGCATGGGCATCGTTCCTGTTCCACAATCCAAATCAAAATCAGCAAACAATCTATAGCGTCACAACATCCTACAGGGGACTGTCAAACCCAGCATAAAATCTCGCGGCCACCCATCAAAATAACCTGCCACGGTCCTTCCAGCCAGCCACTCCCGGTCCAACCCGCCCCAGCAGGTAGCACCCATCCCCATTCGTCTCCCGCCGATATCCCACCACCGCCAACCCACGTCCAAATGCCGCTTCCAACGCCTCCCGGTTGTACTGCTGTAGCGTCTGCGCCAGTCCTCGCTTCTCCGCATCCTGCTTCCACTCCTGGATCTCATGCGGCACCAGTACCTGCTCCTCCACCTCCTCTACCGGCAACTCCCCCTTCAAACACGCCTCGACCCGCGCCGACCCCAGCCACCACTCCGCATACAGCCGGTCCGTCGGCAAGCCACCCTGCAGCGGGGACGACGATGGCCCATAGAAATCCGCCTGATACCGCCGGCAAATAGCCCCTAGCTTCGCCACATTCAGATACGCATTCTTGATCTCCAGCGGATCGAACGTCCACTCCATCAGTTCAAAACCCCGCGCCAGCGCATCCTCCCGCTGCGCCAGCTTCAACCGCTGTCCCACCCCCAGGTTGCGATACTCCGGCAGCACCGCCAGCATGTGCGAGTGCAGATATGGACGTCCCTCGCGATATCCCGGCAGCGCCATCGCAAACGCCACCATCGTCTCCCCATCGAACCCACCCAGCACCTGCCCGCCAATCCGC
This sequence comes from Acidobacteriota bacterium, assembly GCA_021780315.1. Lineage (GTDB taxonomy): Bacteria > Acidobacteriota > Terriglobia > Terriglobales > Acidobacteriaceae > Edaphobacter. Next base: position 242,294 of record JAJXYY010000041.1, on the reverse strand, counting down.
TGAGCCAACAGAAACATACGCCGCGGAATCACATCGCCACCGCTGTAGCCCCACACCGAGATCTGTAGCTCCACGCATCGCTCAAACTCCGTCAACTCCCCAAGCATTCGTATCGAAATCCTGTCGGTACTCGCCATCATGCCCCCGCTCGCTCCTTCACTTTGGCCGCCGCCCACAAAGCTTCCAACTCCGCAGCAGAAGCCTGCTCCAGCCCCTCACGGCCACCTCCTGCCAACTCCATCGCCCCAAATCGCGACCGAAACTTCGCATTCGCTCCGCGCAGCGCTGACTCCGCATCCAGCTTCAAATGACGCGCCAGGTTCACCGCCGTAAACAACAGGTCCCCCAACTCCTCCTCCGCCGCCGTTGCTCGCGCCGCCTCTGGCTCCAACTCAGCCTGCAACTCCCCAATCTCCTCCTGCAGCTTCGCAAACAAACCCGCCGCATCCGGCCAGTCGAACCCCACCTTCGCCGCCCGCGAACCCAGCTTGCTCGCCTCCAGCATCGCCGGCATCGTACGTGGTACATCGTCCAGCATCGAAGTCCCCGTCTTGCCGCTCTCCAGCTTCTCCTGCCGCTTGATCTGCTCCCAGTTCCGCAGCACCGCATCTGCGTCCGCCGCCTGCTCCCCGCCAAAGATATGCGGATGCCGCCGAATCAACTTGGCATTCAAGTTCTCCGCCACATCCGCAATCGTGAAGTACCCCGCCTCCGCCGCCATCTGCGCATAGAACAGCACCTGCAGCAACAGGTCGCCCAACTCATCCTTCAACTCCGGCCACGCACGTCGCTCAATCGCGTCGAACACTTCATACGTCTCCTCCAGCGTGTGCCGCTTGATCGAGTCGAACGTCTGTTCCCGATCCCACGGACACCCACCCGGACCCCGCAGACGAGCCATAATCGCTATCGCCTCCGCCACCGCCGCAGCCCCAGGCACACCCCGTTCCTGCTCCATACCCACCGCACCCGTACTCTTCGCCGCCTCAGGTACACTCATGCCTCCACTTTACCCGATGCCCCCAACGCCCAGCGCCTGCCCACCAGCCCGGTTCCCCTTACGCGCCCCATGCAGTATCCTGTCCTCCAGATGACGCAGCCGCCCACACCCACCACCAAACCCACCACACGCAGCCACAAGCCCTGGCGTCTGCTCCTCGTCCTTCCCTACCTCGGCCTGCTCTTCCCCCAGTTCTACGCACGCTCCACCCCTGCGCTCTTCGGATTCCCTTTCTTCTACTGGTATCAGTTGCTCTGGGTCATTCTCGCTTCCGCCATCATCGCCATCGTCTACCGCAAGCTCGATCTCTAGAACCTCATCCCCTCACAAAAAAAGAGTGCCTCGGCATCACCGGGGCACTCCTCTCAGCTTCAACGTCAAACCCCTGCTTCAGCACTACTGTCCGTTAGGAGCACCCTGAGCCGCAGGCTGCTGGGTCATATTGCTCAGCAGCTTGATCTCCACCCGCCGATTCTGCGCACGTCCTGCTGCCGTCTTGTCGCTCGCAACCTGCATGTCCTTGCCAATTCCGACCAGGTAAAACTTGTGCGGCGGAATGTTGTACTTCGTCGCCAGATACGTCACCACAGCATCCGCACGGCGCTGGCTCAACTGGTAGTTGTACTGCGCATCGCCAGTCGAGTCCGTACCACCCGTCACCTGCAGAATGTACCCGCGCGCACCCTCCAGGTTCGAGGCCAGCGCATCCAGCTCCTTCCGGTCCTCCGCCGTCAACACCGCCTTGTCGAATCCGAACGTCACGCTTACCGTCGCCAGTGGCTTGTAGTTGTCCAGGTTAGCCACTACCCCGCTCAGGCTGTCCACACGGTTATAGGCCTCCTGCGCAGAGCTGTTCGCCGTCTTCGCTGCATCACCGGCTGCCATCGCATGCTGGTCCGCAGCCTGTGCCGCAGTCATCGCGCCTGTTATTCCCTTTTGCGCCCGCTCGTCGGTATCCACAATATTCCGATGGTCCGCCGCCGTCTTCGTATCCAGTTCATTGGTCTGCGCAATAATCGGGGCCGTCTGCGAACGAACATAGTTCTTGGTCGAGCAGCCTACCGTCCCAAGCACAATCAACCCGCCAGCAACCAGCACCTTGGCTACTGTCGCTATCCGCTGACCGCTCTCACATCTACCTATCGTTTGCGTGCTCATTGCTTACTCTCCTGAACTTCCTGGACCACAAAACCATCTTGCAACACACTATGCACTGCAATTGAACTGCCAAATATCCTCATAGACGCAAATGACTGATCAATATGGCACTTACAACCACCTCCTCCTCGCCGCCCCCGCACCATGCAAATTCATGCAGGAACTTTTGATACCCCTGCACGTCAAAATTACGCAGACCCTCCAGCCCCCAGGCGAACCGCCATCCACCGACTACACTGAACACTACCTACTTCCGCGCTCATGGACCTCCTCCAGAAAATCCGCACCCTGCCCACCTCCCCCGGCTGCTACCTCTACAAGAACGCCGAGGGCGAGGTCATCTACGTCGGCAAAGCCAAAAACCTACGCGCTCGCGTTCGCTCCTACTTCCTCGAAGCCAACCAGGCCAACGCCAAAACCGGCTCCCTCATGCGCGAGGCCGTCGACATCGAATACATCACCGTCGACAACGAGCGCGAAGCCCTCGCCCTCGAAAACAACCTCATCAAGCAGCGCAAGCCACGCTTCAACATCCTCCTCCGCGACGACAAAACCTACCCCTACATCAAGCTCACCCTCGGCGACCGCTACCCCAAAGTCTTCGTCACCCGCCGACTGCGCAAAGACGGAGCCGCCTACTTCGGCCCCTACTTCCCCGGCAACCTCGCCTACCGCCTCGTCGATCTCATCCACCGCTGCTTCCTCATCCCCTCCTGCAAGGTTGATCTCTCCCGCTACCACCCCCGCGCCTGCCTCCAGTACTACATCAAGCGCTGCCTCGGCCCCTGCGTCGAAGGTCTCACCACCCCCGACGACTACAAACAAACCGTCCGCGACGTCCAACTCTTCCTCGACGGCAAATCCAGCGAACTCGAAAAATCCCTAACCCTCCGCATGGAAGCCGCTGCCGAAGACATGCACTTCGAGCTAGCCGCACGCCTCCGCGACCAGATCGTCACCGTCCACCAGATGCAGGACAAGCAGCGCATCGCCACTGCCGACAACGAGGACGCCGACGTCTTCGGCTACCACTACGAAAACCAGATGCTAGCCGTCAACCTCTTCCACATGCGCAACGGAAAAATCGTCGACCGCCGCGACTTCTTCTGGGAAGACCTGCCCGAGTTCCTCAACGAAACCCTCAACGACAGCCAAACCGAACCCAGCGAAGATTGGCGCGACGTCACCCTGCACTCCCACCGCGATGCACCAGCCGACTCCGCATCAGCACTTCCCTCTGCCCCCTACCCCCTGCCCCCTGCCTTCTCCCCCGCAGCCTTCTTCTCCGCCCTGCTCAAACAGCTTTACCTCGACCAGGCCTACATCCCCCGCTCCATCCTCGTCCCCATCGACTTCCCCGACCGCGCCCTCCTCGCCGACATGCTCTCTGAGCGCACCGGCCACCGCATCGAACTCGCCGCACCCCAGCGCGGAGACAAACGCTCCCTCGTCGACCTCGTCTGCCAGAACGCCCGCCAGTCCTACGACCAGCGCTTCCGCGTCCTCCAGCCCAGCATCAAGGCCATTCAGGAGTCCCTCCAGGAAGCCCTCACCCTCGAAGAACTCCCCACCCGCATCGAGTGCTTCGACATCTCCCACATCCAGGGCGCCGAAACCGTAGCCTCCATGGTCGTCTGGGAAGACGGCGCCATGAAGAAGTCCGACTACCGCAAATTCCAGGTCAAAACCGTCTCCGGCGTAGACGACTTCGCCTCCATGCGCGAGATCGTCCACCGCCGCTACAAACGCCTGCAGGACGAAGACAAACCCTTCCCCTCTCTCATCCTCATCGACGGTGGACTAGGCCAACTCCACGCCGCCGCCGACGCCCTCGCCGAACTCGGCATCACCCTCCAGCCCCTCGCCTCCATCGCCAAACGCGAAGAGATCATCTACGTTTACGGCCAGGAAGACGACCCCGTCGTCCTCGATCGCCGCTCCCCCGTCCTCCACCTCATCCAGAAGATCCGCGACGAGTCCCACCGCTTCGCCGTCACCTACCACCGCAAACGCCGCGAAATCCGCGACCGCGAAAGCGAACTCGACGCCATCCCCGGCGTAGGCCCCCGCACCCGACAGCGCCTGCTCCAGCACTTCGGCAGCGTCCGCGCCCTCCGCCAGGCCACCCCCGACGCCCTCACCGCCGTCGTCAACGCCGCCACCGCCCAAAAAATCCGCACCCACTTCAACACCGCCGACGCACAGGACTCGGCCGCGCTCCTGCCAGTCCTCAACCAATCAAAATAACTCCGTATCGATCCCCACAATAAATTTGATCCCAGGAATGCGCAGCTTCTGTAGCTTCTTGTCCTCGGTGATAAATAAATCCACCCCGTAACTCGCAGCACAGGCCAGATGGATCGAATCCGCTGCCGCCGTCCGATGCTCCGCCCGAATCCGGGCAAACACCTCCACCGCGCCTTCATCAAACGGCAGCAACTGGATATTCGAACGCTTCATCCCGTCCCGAATCGCCAGTGCTGTCGCCTCATCCGTGTCCCGATACGCCCCCGCCAGTATCTCGCCCTGGGCAAGGTGGCTGGTACACAGCTCATCTCCGCGCTCGATCGACTGCCCGCGCAGATACGCCACACGCTCCCAATAAGCCGGGTCCCGTTGGAAAAGGTAGATGAACAACATCGTGTCCCAATAGATCCGTGTCATCGGCTCTGCCCGAACTCGCGGTCTTTACGCATCTCATCCAGAAACGCCTTGGCACCCTCTGGAATCGCTCCCCGCAACGACCCAACCAACTCCATTAGCGGATCTTCAGCCGGACTCCCCTTCCGTCCAGTCGCAACCTTGTCGTCGAATCGGAACCGAAGCACCGTCGTCACCCGTTCCGGTTGTCCCGCCGGACTCTCCAGCTTCAGACCCAACCGCTCACGAAAAAGCTTCGACTCCAGAGACGTGCAGATCTGACGAATATGTCCCGCCGGAAACCCCTTGCTACGCAGCTTCTGGTTTATCTCACCGACCGGTATCACCACACTCACGCCCTTGCGCCGCGCTGGCTCCACGTACTCCTGGGTCGCAAACTGCCGTACCTGCTCACTCCATCTAATACTCATCGGCATCCTCCCAACCCCTAATACACTATATCAATACATAAATAAAAATAAATACCATACCAACGCGAGATCGAACCCCTCAACCACTGCCCCCGCACTTTGTTACCCTGTCTATATGCGCCGCATCACCGCCAGCACGCTTCTTCTGCTCGTCGCGGCCATCCTCGCCTTCCCCTTCCTCGCCTCGGCACAAACTCAGTCGCTGCTCCCCGCCTGCTGCCGCAACCACGGCGCCCATCACTGCACCATGCACATGCCCACCGACGACGACTCCGGTACCGGCTTCCATCCCCCCAGCCTCGAACAGTCCTGCCCCTACCGCAACCTAAAATCCGGCTTCCACTCCACCAACGCCTTCAACCTCGACGCAGCCCTCACCTTCTCCATCCAGCACCCGCTCGCCGACTCTCCCATCCAGCAGGCCCACGCCGCCTACCGCATCGCAGCCGCCCGCAACCACCACAAACGCGGCCCTCCCACACTCCCCTCCCGCAGCGCCTAGCTCACCCTCCATCCACCGCAGCACTATCTCCCTGGGAGGGGAGATTCCATGTCCATCTCACGGCCAGCACTCCGCCGCGCCATCCGTCCCGCCGTCCACATCGTCCTGGCAGCACTCGCTCTCATCACCTGCCAGACCGCATTCGCCGCCATCACCGCCACCGTCCGCGGACTCGTCCACGATCCCCACCACCTCCCCATCGCCCAGGCCAGCGTCACGCTGCAATCCACCACCTCCGCCCTGCACTACGACACCACATCCGCCGACGACGGCACCTTCACCTTCACCGCCCTCCCCGCCGGCCAGTACCTCCTCCGGATTCAGGCCGCCACCTTCGCCGCCCAGCAGCAAACCCTCCTCGTCCAGTCCGGCACCTCCCCCATCCTCCACTTCGAGTTGGCCGCCGATGCCCTCAACCAGAGTGTCACCGTCACCGCCAGCCAACAGCAGCTCGAAACCACCTCCCTCCGCACCACCACCATCTCCCGCCAGCAGATAGCCCACTACCCCGGAACCGACGGCGTCAACAGCCTCGCCGCCATCACCGACTTCCTCCCCGGCTCCACCGTCGTCCACGACCAGCTACACGTCCGCGGAGGCCATCAGGTCACCTGGGCCATCGACGGTGTTCCCATCCCCAACACCAACATCGCCACCAACCTCGGCCCCCAGTTCAACCCCAAGGACATCGACTACCTCGAGCTCCAGAGCGGTGGCTACTCTGCCGACTTCGGAGACCGCACCTACGGCATCTTCAACGTCGCTCCACGCACCGGATTCGAGCGCACCCACGAGGCCGAACTCATCGCCAGCTACGGCAACTACAACGCCACCGACGACCAACTCAGCTACGGCGACCACTCCGACCGCGCCGCTTACTACATCAGCCTCAGCGGCAACCGCACCGACTACGGACTCGAGACCCCCACCGCCGCCAATCTCCACAACCAGGCCAGCGGAGCAGGAGCCTTCACCTCCCTCGTCTGGAACCGCACCCCCGCCGACCAGCTACGCGCCACCGCCGACTACCGCGCCGACTTCTACCAGGTCCCCATCGACCCGGCAGCCCCACTCCCCGACCGCGAGCGAGAGCAAGACGCCTTCGCCACCACCTCCTGGCTCCACACCTTCTCCCCCGGACGCCTCTTCACCCTCTCCCCCTTCGTCCACTTCAACCGCGCCGCCTACGAGGGCTCCCCCACCGACATCCCCACCGAAACCGACAACCGCGCCTCCACCTACACCGGCGGTCAGGCCCAGTTCACCGCCGCCTCCAACCTCACTCCAGTCCTCACCAACAGCCTCCGCACCGGCCTCTACGGATTCGCCCAGCGCGACCGTACCCTCTTCACCCTCGCCGCCAACGACGGCTCCGGAAACACCTTCACCCAAACCGTCACCCCCGCCGGAGCACTCATCGCCGGCTTCTTCGACGACCAGATCGGCCTCAGCCACCACGAAACCCGCTGGCTCACCCTCACCGCCGGACTCCGCCTCACCCGCTTCTCCGGCAATCTCACCGAGTCCGCCGCCACCCCCCGTATCGGAGCCGCCCTCCGCATCCCCTACCTCGGCTGGAACGCCCGAGCCTCCTACTCCCGCTTCTATCAGGCCCCACCCCTCGACACCGTCTCCGGACCCCTCGCCCAGTATGCTCTCCAGCAGGGCCTCACCTTCCTGCCCCTCTACGGCGAGCGCGACGAGCAGCACGAGTTCGGCCTCACCATCCCCCTCCGCAACTGGACCCTCGACCTCGCCACCTTCCGCACCGCCGCACGCAACTACTTCGACCACAACGCCATCGGCAACTCCAACCTCTTCCTCCCCCTCACCATCGACCGCGCCCGCATCCTGGGCTACGAGGCCACCCTCCACTCCCCCCTGCTCTTCCGCCGCCTCCACACCCAACTCATCTACTCCAACCAGATGGCCCAGGGCTACGGCGCAGTCACCGGAGGCCTCACCGACTTCAGCCCCCCCGTCGGCGGCTTTTACCTCGACCACGACCAGCGCAACACCCTCGCCCTCTCCGCCGATGCTACCCTCCCCCTCCACTCCTTCGCCGCCGTCAACCTCAACTACGGCTCCGGCTTCCTCAACGGCGACGGACCCAGCCATCTCCCCCAGTACGCCACCCTCGACCTCGCTCTCGGCAAGGACTTCGGCCACCGCTTCTCCGCCCGCGCCAGCGCCACCAACCTCACCAACACCCAATACCAGCTCGACCTCAGCAACACCTTCGGCGGCTCACACTTCGGAGCACCCCGCCAGCTCTCCCTCCAACTCCGCTACCGCTTCCCCCTCTAATCCACCTCCATTTGGAACTAACCCCACACCCCGCCCGTATGCCATCCTGATCGCAGCTTCTCGGAGTCCCAGCATGGCATACGGCACCACTACCTTCGCCACCACCTCAACCATCGTCCGCCCCGCCGACCCCACCCTCCAGCCCGCCATCCGCCTCGCCCTCCTCTTCGCCGCCATCAAGCTCGTCCTCCACATCGCCACCACCTTCTGGACCACCCACCTCGGCTATGGCTACTTCCGCGACGAGTTCTACTACCTCATCTGCGGCCAGCGCCTCGCCTGGGGATACGTCGATCACGGCCCCCTCGTCGCCCTCCAGGCCCGCCTCGCCCAAACCCTCTTCGGATCCTCCATCCTCGGCATCCGCATGCTCTCCGCCCTCGCCGGAGCCGTCACCGTCTTTCTCACCGGAATCCTCACCTGGTCGCTCGGTGGCCGCCGCGCCGCCCAGTCCCTCGCCATGCTCGGCATCCTCGTCGCCCCCGAGTTCCTCGGCACCGACAGCTACCTCTCCATGAACTCCGTCGAGCCCATCTTCTGGATGCTCTGCACCCTCGCCCTCATCCGCATCCTCGCCGAGAAACGCGGAGCCAGCCCCCAACCCTGGTGGCTCCTCTTCGGTCTCTCCGCCGGTCTAGGCCTGCTCAACAAGCCCTCCATGACCTTCTTCCTCCTCGCACTCCTCATCGCTCTCCTCCTCACTCCCCAGCGAGCCATCCTCGCCAGCCGTTACGCCGCCGTCGCCGTCGCGCTCCTCATCCTCATCGCCCTCCCCAACCTCCTCTGGCAGATCCACCACCACTGGCCCACCCTGGAATTCCTCCGCAACGGAACGCTCCGCCACAAAAACGTCGTCCTCGGCTTCCTGCCCTTCCTCCTCAGCCAGATCGCCATGCTCCACCCACTCACCGCCTTCCTCTGGATCACCGGAATCGTCTCCCTCCTCCGCGCCCGCTCCCTCCCCAACATGCGCTGGATCGCCTTCACTTACCTCATCTTCTTTGCGATCATGTTCCGCCTCCACGCCAAGGACTACTACCTCACCCCCATCTACCCCGTCCTCTTCGCCGCCGGAGCCATCGCCTGGCAACACCGCTTCGCCCCCGACGAACGCCGCCGCGCCTCCACCTTCGCCTTCCCCATCTACCAGTCCCTTCTCATCCTCACCGGACTCCTCCTCCTCCCCATGGCCATCCCCGTCCTCAGCCCCGCCACCTGGTACCGCTACACCACCACACTCCACCTCCGCAGCGGCAACACCGAAAACCAGGCCACCAGCATCCTCCCCCAGTTCTTCGCCGACCGCTTCGGCTGGCAGCAGTACCTCACTCTCGTCAACACCGCCTACCAGTCCCTCTCCCCCGCCGATCAGGCCCGCGTCTTCCTCTTCGCCGACAACTACGGCGAAGCCGCAGCCATCGACTTCCTCGGCACCCGCCAACACCTCCACCTCCCCCCCGTCATCTGCGGACACAACAACTACTGGCTCTGGGGCACCCACGGCCGCACTCCCGACGTCGTCATCACCATCTCCGACGACACCCCCGCTCAACTCCAGCAACACTTCGCCTCCGTCACCCTCATCGGCACCATGGATGACCCCCTCGCCATGCCCTACGAGCACAAGCACGTCTACATCCTCCGCGGTCGGCGCTCCACCACCCCCTTCGACTGGAACAGCAAAAAAGACTTCATCTAGCCCGCCCAGCCACGCTCCCAAGCAAACCCTGTGCTACGCTGCACTCACCGCATGGCACAACACACCCACGAACTCCCGCGCGTCCTCACCGCGTCCCACGCCATCTCCATCGTCGTGGGCATCATCATCGGCAGCGGCATCTTCCTCGTCCCCCGCGAGATGATGGCTGCCGTCGGCTCTGCCCACACCGTCTACGCCGTCTGGATCGTCGCTGGCATCCTCTCCCTCTTCGGAGCCATGACCTACGCCGAAATCGCCGCCTCCCGCCCCTACTACGGCGGCGAGTACGCCTACCTCCGCGAAGCCTACGGCAACCTCACCGCCTTCGTCTTCATGTGGACCCAGGTCACCATCGCCAAACCCGCCAGCATTGCCTCCATCGCCGCCGGAGTCGTCCGCGTCCTCGCCAACTTCTCCGCCTTCGCCTTCCTCACCCGCAGCCCCCTCCCCCAACTCTTCCACGGACACGTCGTCTTCGGCCAACTCGTCGCCATCGCCTTCGTCTGGCTCATCACCGGACTCAACATCCTCGGCACCCGCAAAGCCGGCAACACCCAGCGCATCCTCATGCTGCTCAAAGTCGCCATGGTCCTCGCCGTCGTCGGGCTCTGCTTCCTCGGCGGCCACGGCTCCCTCGCCAACTTCGCCACCCACTACCCCGCCGCCCGCGGAGGCTTCTCCGGCTTCATGGTCGCCCTCATCGCCGCTCTCTGGGCCTACGACGGCTGGTCCGACGTCACCCACACCGCCGGCGAAATCCAGAACCCCGCCCGCAACCTCCCCATCGCCCTCATCGGCGGAGTGGCCATCGTCGGCACCCTCTACATGCTCACCAACGCCGCCATCCAGTTCGTCCTGCCCGCCGCCGCCATCGCCACCGCCGACCGCCCCGCCGACGCCGCCATCCTCCTCATCGCCGGTCCCACTGCAGCCGCTTTCTTCACCATGGCCCTCGCCATCAGCTACGGATCAACCTTCATCGGCTCCTCCCTCACCGGAGCACGCATCCCCTTCGCCGCCGCCCGCGACGGACTCTTCTTCCAGTCCCTCGCCTATGTCCACCCCCGCTTCCGCACCCCATCCCACGCCCTCATCCTCCAGGCCACCGTCTCCTCCCTGCTCCTCCTGCTCATCAACACCTTCCAGGGGCTCTTCTCTCTCGCCATCTTCTCCGAGTGGCTCTTCTACGCCGCCGTCACCGCCTCCGTCTTCGTCTTCCGCCACCGCGAACCCAACGCCCCCCGCCCCTACTCCGTCACCGGATACCCCGTCGTCCCCGCCATCTTCGTCCTCTGCGCCCTGGTCCTGCTCGTCTTCTCCATCCTCGACCAACCCCGCAACTCCCTCATCGGAACCGCTATCATCCTCCTCGGCATCCCCCTCCACTACCTACTCCAAAGCCGAAAACCATCCTGACCCAACACCGTCAGTTCATTCCACCGCGATCATTCCCAAATCAGAGAACCCTCTGTAGACCATGCCCCTTGCCAGTTGGTCCAACTCAAACCTCCCCATACTCTGGGTGCCCCATGTCTCGCTTCTGAGACATGGGTTCTCCGCCAGGGACGTTCACTTCAGTGACCCGGAGTTCAACCCACCATCAAAGAGGAACGGCCAATCGACTCGCTCCCATGCATGTGGTACCGATCAAACCATAACCGAACTCTGAGAGCTACAAATTCATGAAAATCATAGGACATTTGTGCCCCAGCCTGCACAAGACATACACTGCCTTCCCCGCCTGATCGCCGAACGATGTCTACCCCGATGAGACCTAACGCGGATCAACCATACAGCCGGATAAATCCTGCTGTATTCCAGGCATTGAGATCCACTCTGATCGCAGTTGATGAACTGGTTCACGCTTGATAAGGCTAATCTCGTCAGCATCAAACATCTGGTAGGCGAACTGGAACATCTTGCATCTGGAATGCTTGGTCGGGAGTTTTTGGAAGCCGTCCGGCACTGGTCGAATTGGGATTGCTTCGGCGTCTTCAATCACAAACGTTGCGCCATATACCGAGCCTATCGCCGCCACGCTGCCCTTCCTTGGACGCACTGCGAGGTGCACATTAGTGACCTTAGGACAGGACTGGGGATGCAATTTGTCAGAAAGATTGCGCCCTACACCACAGAGATAAAAGAGTTCGTCTCTGAGTTCAACCGGGCCATTCTCCATTTTGGGGTTGATCTTCGTTTCTCTTCGGGCTGCGAAGCATCGATCACAATGATCCCACTGCTTGAAGCCGTAAACATATCGTCCGAACAGAGCATGGAAGCGATCTGCTTCGGTGACGGGTGGCAGTCCAGACACAATAAGTCTCATCTGCCCATGAGCTTACCTCAAAATGAAGAAGGTCCCTAGCAGCTCGCCACCTCCATACCCCTGTCAACCCCTCCCCACCCGCAACCCAAACAAAATCAACCACATCCCCCTGAACAACCAGTTACCCCCAACCCGCTATACTTAATCCAGCAAACCAAAAGCCCCCCAGCCAACAGGCCAGGGGGCTTTCGCACTTAACCCCAACAGATACAAGACTTTACCAATAACACTTTTAGAATCAAGACTTTGCCATTCAAGTCCAGACCTAAACACAATCGAATCAAGACTTTGACACAAAACACCCAGAGGGGGGATATGCTAACTCCGGTTCTCAATCACGCGTTCGTATACCCGCACATACTCGTGCGCGGGCTTCTCCCAGGAGAAGTCCTGAGCCATCCCTCGCCGCATCATCCGCGTCCACTCGTCCTTGTTCTGGAACGTCCCCAGGGCTCGCCCAATCGCATCCATCAGCGACTTCGGATCGTACCCCCAGAACTTGAACCCATTCCCGCCACCGAACGGCTGCTCGTCAATCGTATCGTCCAGCCCGCCCGTAGCCCGAACGATCGGAATCGTCCCGTACTTCAAGCTGTAGATCTGGTTCAAACCGCAAGGCTCATACCGCGACGGCATCAGGAACATGTCCGAACCCGCCTCGATCTTGTGTGCAATCACGTTGTCGTACTTCACCTGCACCCGCACCTTGCCCGGATACCGCGCCGCCATCTCCGTCAGCAGCCGCTCGTAGTACTCCTCGCCGTTGCCCAGCATCACCAGCACCATGTCCTCCCGTACCAGCCGGTCCATGATCGCAACGATAAAGTCGAACCCCTTCTGCGTCGCAAACCGCGACACCACCCCAATCACCGCCGTCTCCTCACCCACACCCTCCAGCCCAAAGGCATGCAGCAGGTCGCGTCGGCACTCACTCTTTCCATCCAGCTTGTCCACCGTGTAGTGCGCCGATATGTGCGGATCCACCGCCGGATCCCACTCGTCGTAGTCCACCCCATTCAATATCCCGAACAGGTCCCCGCTCCGCTGTCGCAGCAGCGAGTCCAGTCCATTGCCAAACTCCCCCGTCTGGATCTCCTGCGCATACTTCTGGCTCACCGTCGTCAGCGCGTCGGCATACACAATCCCGCCCTTCAGGAAGTTCAGCGTGTCGTTCTGCTCCAGCTTCTGGTACGTAAACATGTCCCAAGGCAGCAGCAGCGTCTCCATCGTCTGCGGCGGAAACCAACCCTGATACCCCGCATTATGAATCGACAACACCACCGGAACCCGCCGAAACACCGGATCGAAGAAGTACACCGAACGCAGCAGCACCGCAATCATCGCCGCCTGCCAGTCATGCACATGGAATACATCCGGAACGCCCAGAACCTTGGTAGCCTCGATCACCGCCCGGCTGAACAGTCCGAACCGCTCAGCATTATCCGCATAATCCCCTGCCGGCGTTGCATAAAAACTCTCCCGATCAAACAACTCCGGGCAATCGACAAAGTAATGCTGTACCCCCAGAATCAGCCCGCCATCCAGTATCCGCACAAATCGGTTGTACGAAGGAAACGGAATCGTGATGCTCGGCAGCACCACTGCCGCATCCGGCACTGCCTTCGCCACCTGCCGGTAGTACGGCAGAAACACGCTCACCGTATGCCCCAGCTTGGCCAGTGCCCGCGGCAAGGCACCCACTACGTCCGCCAGCCCGCCCGTCTTGGCCCAGGGGGTACACTCCGATGCTGCAAATACAATATCCATGTCCGTCGTCCTCTTCCTTCCATCAACAAAACGTTAGTCTATACAAGTCAGCAGGTCATTGGATGCATCCGAAGCACAAGCCGAAACTCGGTCAGAACTTTCTAGTCGACGACGCCGCCCGTCACGCCATCGCGGACGCCCTCGGCGACCTCTCCCAGCGCACCGTCATCGAGATCGGTCCCGGCCACGGAGCCATCACCGATATCCTCGCCAACCGCGCACAAAAACTCATCGCGCTGGAACTCGACCCCTCCCTCGCCGCCGAACTCACCTTCCGCTTCCGCGACCAGCCTCATGTCCAGATCGTACCGATCGACGTGCTCAAAGCCGACTTCAGCACGCTGATTCCTCCCGGAGAGACCGCCGACATCATCGGCAACCTCCCCTACTACATCACCTCGGACATCCTGCTCAAGCTATTCCAAGCCGGCGCACAGGGCCTCCTCACCCGCGCCGTCCTCATGATGCAGCGCGAAGTCGCCGACCGTGTCTCCGCCGCGCCCGGAGTTCGCGACTATGGCCTGCTCTCCGCCACCGCCCAGATGAACGCCCAGGTCGCCAACCTCTTCACCCTGCCCCCATCCGCCTTCTCCCCCCCACCCGATGTCCACTCCACCGTCATCCGCATGGAGTTCGCACCACGATTTCAAGAACTCGGCGTCGATGCCCGGGGCTTCGATACCTTCCTCCACCAGTGCTTCGCCCAGAAGCGCAAAACCCTCCAGAACAACCTCCGTGCAGCCGGCTTCCCGCCCGAGGTTCTCACAGCTTCCTGGCCAGCCTCCATCCCTGCCCTCGCCCGCGCCGAAGCCCTCCCGTTGGAGTCGATGGCCGAGCTATACCGTGCGCTTGCACCAGTCCAGATCACCTAGCCGCTGCCATCCACCGAACCCTCACTTAGCCTTCGGAGCTGCTGCTGCCGCTGCTGGCGTGCTGGGAGTACTCGGTGCCGGACGAGGAGCAGCAGTCGGCGGTGGAGACGAGTAGCGCGGGGAGGAATACTGTGGTGCTCGGGACTCTGCGCCCGGACGTTCCGGCGCCGGGGAATACCGCGGAGCGGCCTGTAGTTGCGGTGCAGGCCGCGGACTCACCCCCGTACTACTTTCCTCACGCGTAGCCGCAGCAGCCTGTCCTGCACGATCCACCACGCCAGGAACTCTCGCTCCCACAACCGCTCCAGCCCCTCCGCCAGAACCCGCTCGGCTCACCGGCTGGACAACACCCATCACCGGCTTGCGGGTCGTCTGGTCCACCGGAAAGTCCCGTCGCAGCCCTGCTCCCACGGCCGAAGCGTTACGCTCTACCTCACCCGTTCCCAACGGCGCCAACGGCCGCACGGGTCGCCCGGCAATTATCACCGGCCCGTCACGCCGTACCGTAGTCGGCTGGTTAGGCCCACGCCCAGGCCGCACCACCACAATCGGATGTACATGCCCCGGCTCGCCTCCCGACCCATATCCCGGCAATGGCAGGAAGTGATACCCCGAAGGCGGCTGTGACACATTCACGACATAGCTCCCACCAAAACCGCTGCCACCCAACGCCCAGCCGCCATACCCACAGCCAACTCCCGGAGCCCATCCCCAGCCAAAGCCACCCCAGTACGACCAGCTACCACAACGGAACGGAGTCCACCCCCAGCTATACCCCGAAGCCCACACATACCCGGCACCCGGGTACCAAACCCAGCTCCCATATCCATACGGATCGAACGTCGCATCCTGTGCCACACTCGGCTGCCAAACCTCCCCCTGCCCCGGCACCTCATACCAACTGCCATTCGCATCCAGATCCGACCACCCATACCCCTGCCCCCCCGCATACCCATCCCGCGCCCCCGTCCTGGAAGCCGAGGCATCCAACGCCGCCTGATCACGCTCCTGATTCCACGCATCCCAGGAGTCCTCAGCAATCTCCATTCGCAGAAAATAGCGCGTCCCGTCCGTGGCATCGCTTTGCAACGTCTCCCCAGCGCGCAAACTTGTCCGATACCCACCTTGCAGGTCCGTTCGCTCCACATTCACTGATCCATCCAGCGCCGCTATCCGGGCCGGCGGCTCATCCATGGTGATCCGTACCGTAGCGTTCTGCACCGGCGTGATCACATCCCCACCGGCATCCAGCTGGTAGACATATTGCGTTGCTGCCCGCAGTTCCGCATACGCCAATCCGCTCAGCAACGACATCTCTGTCTGATACGTTCCACTGCTATCCACACTCAGCTTCGTCAACTCCAGCGAACTGTTGGGTGTCAGGCGCACCAGGCTGCCATCCTCAAACTCAACCTCTGCCTCACCGCTCTCCGCAGTAGTCACGCGCACTCCGCCCGATAGTGGCATATTCAGCACTGCGGCATCGCTACCGGTGTTGTCGGCTTGCTCGACCGTCACCCCGCCCTGTAGATACGTTAGACGTGCCGCACGGATCGGAGGTGCGGGATCGGCATACAACCCAGTACTCTCACTGAACACCATCAGACCCGCAACAACCCACACCCACCCCATCCATCTTGCCATCAAAGCCCCCTCAACAATACTCCACCATGCTTGGACGCTGGCTAGAGCAGACTGGTTCATCGATTATCGGCAGCCTGCCCCAACAGTGCAGATGCTCGTACGCGGACCCGTTGCATCAGATCCGTGTCGCGGACAATCGAAGTCAGGGTGGACGAGATATTCCTCAACTCCAAGGCATTCTTTTCCTCAATCGCCTGAACCAGCAACTGCATCTCGGCATCCAGTCCCAGACGATCATAGCGATGCAAATAGTCCAGCTTCCGGCCTTCGTCCATCGTGAACGCAATCCCTTGAAACCATCCCGTCAACAAGATCACGTTCTTGTCTTCGGAGTAGTTGTAGGTGCAACTGCCTGTCCCATCCACACCGGTATAGGTCAAAGTCTTTGTACCGGTATCGGCGATATTTTTTGCCTTCGAAGCACAGGTCGTGTTGAATCGCTTAAGACTTCGAGCAGCTTTGAAGATCTTCTCCGTCATACCCATGCTCAACATCATCGGACGTTCGATATGCTTGACTATCCCCATCGCTGTGGACGGCATATTCGCCTGCTGAGTCACATGCTTCTCCGTCTCATCGGCCTGATACGTTCCCACGCCATCCTCGTTCACAGTTATCTCGAACCGGGGCACGGCCAAGCCAGACCGCTCAAACGTAAACGAAATCATCGCAACTTTGCCGGAAGGTGCGGACGACTGTGATCGTGCAGTCGGAATTCCGGCCAGCAGGAGTAAGACCACCCCTAGACGGACCGTGTGCCAAGCCACCATCACCGTCGAACTCCCTGCGATTCCAGTGTCTGCGCAGTATGAATATGGCAGATCGCAATCGCCAGCGCATCCGCAGCATCCGGCGAATCCGGGGCCTGCTCCAGTTCCAGCAGACGCATGACCATAAACTGCACCTGCTCCTTGGCCGCCAGCCCGTACCCCACCACCGAACTCTTGATCGACAGGGGAGCATACTCGGCCACCGACATCCCGCATGTCGCAGCCGCCAACATCGCCACCCCACGAACCTGTCCCAGCTTCAAGGCAGACTTTGCATTCGCAGAAAAAAATACTTCTTCGATGGCAACGCTATCGGGCTCGTGCAATGTAATCAACGCCACGAGCTCTGCATATACTTGCGCCAGCCGTTGCGGAGTCTTGTCTTTTTTGTTGAGCCGGATGGTCCCGGCGGCACGATGCACCAATCGAGGCAGACGCGACTTCGAATCCGTCTCTACCACTCCATAGCCAGTAAACTCCGTGCCACAATCGATCCCGAACACCCGCATGGCCGAAGTTTACTGCATCCTGAGCCTGCATCGGACAGCTTCTTTGGTCACCGCTTATCGAGGGCTGGTTAGCGCGAAATCCCTTCCATCGGCGAACTGGCCGTCGCATACAGCTTGCGAGGCATCCGCCCAGCGAGAAATGCCTGTCGCCCCGCCAGCACCGCATGCTGCATCGCCTCAGCCATCATGATCGGATCCCTAGAACCAGCAATGGCCGTATTGAGCAACACGGCATCGAATCCTAGCTCCATTGCCAAGGCTGCGTCGGAAGCCGTTCCCAATCCCGCGTCCACGATCAACGGAACCTCGGTGATCAATTCTCGCATCATCCTCAGATGATGCAGATTCGTGATTCCCGCGCCCGTTCCAATTGGCGCACCTAATGGCATCACCGCTGCCGCTCCGACATCGATCAACCGCTTCGCAAACACAATGTCATCAGACGTATAGGGCAGTACGGTAAACCCTTCTTTTACCAGCACGCGAGTGGCCTCCAATGTAGCCTGCACATCGGGATACAGCGTCTGGAGATCTCCGATCACTTCAATCTTCACCCAGTCCGAAAGGCCCACTTCGCGCCCCAGTCGTGCAGCCCGGATGGCTTCCTCCGCCGTATAGCAGCCAGCCGTATTCGGCAGCAGGAAATATCGCTGCGGATCGATAAAGTCCAGCAGCGATTCGCTCGATCGATCCAGGTTCACGCGGCGCACAGCCACTGTCACCATCTCTGCACCTGACGCTTCAATCGCAGCCTGTGTCTCTGCGCCGTCCTTATACTTTCCGGTTCCAACGATCAGCCGCGACTGAAAGGCCCTGCCAGCTATAACGAGAGGTTTCATACCTGCCATTCTAAAGCTGTCTTCCCGACACAACGCAAACGGCCAAAACTCGCGGATGAGTTTTGGCCGTCTGGCGGTGATCTGTTGAGTTTGACCTGAGGCGTCCCTACTCGGACTTGGGCCTCGGCGTGGGCTTTTGTTACAAGTACCAGCTATCGCCAGGACTAGAGCAAGGACGCTCTAAGCCTCAGTCACCTCACGTACGTTGATGCAACAGTTACAGTCAATTTTCATAGGCTGGATCATCCTCCTTTCCCGTGTGGGTTGACATTACTACGCCACTACTCCTGAAATCAAGCCAACAACAACCTGACGATCAATACATCTCTACCACCGAGCAGCGCATCACAATTTTGATTACATTCTTGAACCAGGAAGCAGGCCGTCCACCATGAAGCCCGCAACAATAATTGGAATCCTCCTCATACTGCTCGGTGTCGTTGGCTTCGCGGTTGGCGGCGTTACGTTCTCCCACGAAAAGAAAGACGTGGATGTAGGTCCGATTCAGATCAGTCATGAGCAGCAGAAGACCATGCCGATCTCTCCAGCCCTAAGCACCATCTCCCTCATCGCGGGCGTCGGGTTGGTCGTCATTGGGTCGAAGAGCAGTTCATAATCCAGGGAAGGCCCTGTCTTGGAAGATCGGGCATCTCTCGACTACTTCAAATAGGCACGGACTAAATCGATCAACTCTTCGCCCAGATCTGGAGTCAGCGGTTCCGTGCTGTCCCGCAGCAGATGCAGTCGTATATGGTCCTCCAGCACCTCGGCCATCAGACCGTTGATGCCGCCGCGAACCGCCGCCAGCAGCATCAACACATCGGTGCAGTTGCGGTCTTCGGCCAGCGTACGCTCAACCGCATCCATCTGCCCGCGGATTCGTTTCACACGATTCAGCAGTTTTACCCGTTCCCGCGATATCTCTTTGCTCAACTTGACCTCCTGATACCCTACAGGGGTATACTACGCTTATCGCACGCAGCCGTCTTTGCTGCGACTTGCTGCTTTCGGCCGACAAGCAACACGGTCCTTCCCGGCTATTCGCATTCTATTCATATCGTTACTGGAGACTGTTGACTCGATGTGCCTGATCCGTTCTGCTGAACGCATTCTGCTTGCTGCACTGCTTGTTGCGCTGAGCGCAAGCACCAGCGGCCGTGTGTTCGCGCAGGAGATGGCACTCTCCGCAATCCGTACAGGTGCGTCTTTGCCGGAATCACCCGCGCCTGCGGTGGGCGCGTCGCCGACCATCTTTCCCCATTCCACCACCTCGCGCTATCTCGTTTCCGGACAGGCAAATATCATCCTTCAGGGACATGGTCCCTTTCACTCGGATTATCAGGGACTGAACAGCTTCTTGAGTCGCGGCGAGTACAAGACTTCGCTGATCGGTACGGTTTACATGGGGTTGCTGCTACGTCGTGCTCCAGGCAACAGCACCGATCTAATTCTGGATGTTGAATCTGCTGGTGGACGAGGGGATAGCGAAGCTCTCGGTCTGGCTGGCTTTACCAATCTCGATGTGGTCCGCAATCCGAATCTCGGCTCCACGCCATACATTGCACGCGTTCAACTACATCAAACAATTGGACTTAGCAACACGCTTGTCGATGTAGCGCGTATGCCTTTTTCTCTCTCCACCAAGGCCCCGGAGCGGAGACTGGAGTTCCATGTTGGCAAGATGGGGTTGCCCGACTACCTTGATGCCAACAGCATCGGCAGCGACAGTCATCTGCAGTTTCTCAACTGGACGGTGGACAACAATGGGGCATGGGATTATGCCGCCGACACCCGTGGTTATACCTATGGGGTAGTCACCGAATATATCGACAAAAATTGGACTGCACGCTCTGCGCTGGCGCTGATGCCGACCGTCGCAAACGGCATCAATCTGGACTGGAACGTGCGCCGGGCCAGTGGTCAAAACTATGAAGTGGAACTCCGACACAATCTGCTGGGTAGGCTGGTTGCCGCGGATCGCAAGGGGATTGTGCGCACGCTGGCCTTTGTGAACCATGCACATATGGGCTCCTACCGCGAGGCGGTGGCGGCGTATCTGGCGGGTACGGATGCTACGCCAACGATTGTTGCGCACGAGCACTTGGGGGCGGTGAAGTACGGTTTTGGCTTGAATTTTGAGCAGGAGTTGACGGATCGGTTTCGACTGTTCGGGCGATTTGGGTGGAATGAGGGGCAGCATGAGTCGTTTGCCTATACGGAAGTTGATCAAACCATTGAGTTTGGCGGTGATTATGCAGGTTCCGGGTGGTCGCGGCCCAATGACAAGGTGGGGGTGGCGTTTGTCACGAATGCTATCAAGCGGGATCATCAGGATTATCTACGATTAGGCGGAATGGGCTTTTTGTTGGGGGATGGGCGGCTTAATTATGCGCGGGAGGACATTTTAGAGGCGTATTACACGGTGCATACCTGGCGGGGGGTCTATTATGCGCTGGATACGCAGTATATTTCGCATCCTGGGTACAACCAGGACCGCGGGCCGGTGCTGGTGAGCGCCCTGCGTATGCACGTGGACTTCTAAGCGTGTTTTCGTGGACAGCTTGTGGAGAATTTGTGGTGAAACGTGGTGAAAAAAACAGTGCTCCTGCGGCGATGGGCTGGCTGCTGTTGAGCGAATCGTTACAAAGCTGAATTTGTGTGAAGGGTGCGGTAAAAGCGCGCCAACGGATGCGTTTCCGGCAGGTGAGATTGTCAAGCGGCCACTTATACTGGCTGGGTGAGTCTCCTCTTTGTCGTTGGCTTCAGCCTGATCCTCGGACTACTGTTCGGCAGTTTTTTGAACGTCTGCATTGCCCGTCTGCCTCGTCATCAGAGTGTAGTCTCGCCTCGATCACACTGTCCGCAGTGCCAGCACCCGATTCGCTGGTATGACAACGTACCTATTGTGAGTTGGCTGGTGCTGCGGGGACGCTGCCGCGACTGCCAGCAGACGATTCCCTGGCACTATCCGCTGGTGGAGTTGGTGACCGGCCTGTGGTTTGCTGCGGCAGGTTTGCGGATTTACAGTGACTACTCGGTGTATTTTCTGGACGCGAACTCTTCTGGTTCGATGAGTGGATTTCTCTCGCACCTGACGGGCGATCTGGGTTTTGCCACGCTGGGCTTTCTGTTGATTGGGCTGGTGGTGATGGATTGGCAGACCCAGTTGCTGCCGGACGCATTTACCGTGACGGGTACAGCGATCGCTTTGTTGCTGCTGTGTATCCGAGCCGCGTTTCTGGGGCCGCATGAGGGCGACGTCATCTTGAATACGACCCATCAACTTCGGATGAGCAGTCCTGGCAGTCTGGGGGTTCACGGTAATATTTTTGTCACAGGAACGGAGAGCCTGCTGTACGGCCGGGTGCTGGCGGTGGCGGCGGCGGCTGGTCTGCTGTATCTGATTCGGTGGGGCTACGAGCGAGTGCGCCATCGTGAAGGGCTGGGACTGGGTGATATCAAGCTGATGGCGATGATGGTGGCGTTTTTGGGATTTGCGCCGGGAATGCTGGCGTTGCTGCTGGGAACGGTGGGTGCGAGTGGGTATGGGATGCTGCTGCTGGTGCGAGGCAAGGCTGGAGTTGCCTCACGGCTGCCGCTGGGAAGTTTCCTTTCGGTGGGCGGGATGATTGCCGCTGCGTACGGTAATCGCCTGATTGAAGGCTATTTAGCCCTGCTTCGATAATCAGCCACTCCGCCGTTCGCTGCTTGACACTTGTCAGCCGCAATCTTAGAGTCGAAGATGGCGATGCAAACATATCCCTACATCTGGAATTATCTTCCGCTGGTATTGCAAGTTCTAGCCGCTCTTGGACTAGCCTGCGGCATGGTGGGAGTCTCTTTTCTCATCGGCAAGCATAAAAACTCTCGCACCAAGGCTGGCGCCTATGAGTGCGGCATGGATCCGGTAGGCGATGCGCGGGGTCGTTTTTCCGTACGTTTCTACATGGTGGCCATGTTGTTCATCCTGTTCGATGTGGAAGCGGTGTTCATGCTTCCGTGGGCGGTAATCTTCAAGCGCCTTCCAGAGATTACGGGCTCGAAGATGTTTGGGTTCTACGAGATGCTGGTGTATCTCGGCTTCGTAGCGGTTGGACTGTTCTATGTCTGGAAGAAGGGCATTCTTGACTGGGCCAACGACAAGGGAGATCTCTAGTATGTACGACCCCGCCTCCGCCCTTCGCGGTACTGAAGCCGTCTTCGCGGCACACCCCGAAGTCCCTGCTGTAGTTGCTCTGAAAGATATGGCGATCGATGCCAAGTATGATCGGGCTGAACTGACGATCACGGTCGCACGCGAGAACCTGATTGCGGCTGCGCGTGCGGTACAGGCTGCCGGATATAACTTTCTGGAAGACGTAACGGCAGTCGACTGGTATCCGTCGGAGCCTCGTTTTCAGATCACGTATCACATTCTGTCGCATGGTCTGAAGGCTCGTCTTCGGCTGGTGGTGCGACTGGATAGCGGAGATGCCTCGGTCGATACGATTACCACGGTATGGCCCTCTGCCAATTTTTACGAGCGCGAAGTATTCGACCTCTTCGGTGTCCACTTTGGTGGTCATCCTAACCTCCGCCGCATCATGATGCCCGAGGACTGGCAAGGCCATCCTCTGCGTAAGGACTATCCCGTGGAGGGCTACCGCTAATGGCACCCCTTGCCGCCCCTGAGCTCCAGATACCCGGAGTAGAAGACGTAATTGCCGACGCCGCGCGCCATAACGGAGCGGATCCAACGAAAGACCATACGATGGTCATCAACATGGGTCCGCAGCACCCTTCGACCCATGGTGTACTGCGGCTGGTGCTGGAGATTGACGGCGAGTCGGTGGTCGCACTGGCACCGGATATTGGCTACCTGCATACGGGCATTGAGAAGACCTGCGAGGCGAAGTTCTACCAGCAGGTGGTTCCGCTGACGGATCGCATCGACTACCTCTCTCCGATGTCCAATAACCTGTGCTACTGCCTGGCGGTGGAGAAGTTGCTGGAGTTGGAGATTCCGGAGCGCGCCCAGTATCTGCGGGTTCTGTTGAACGAGTTGACCCGCATCCAGTCTCACCTGGTATGGCTGGGGACGCACGCGATGGACATCGGCGCGCTGACGGTGTTTCTGTACTGCTTCCGCGAGCGCGAAGAGATTCTGCGCATCTTCGAGGGCGTGGCTGGACAGCGGATGATGACCAGCTACTTCCGCATTGGCGGCGTCAGTCTGGAGCCACCGACGGACTTTTATGAGCGTGTCCGTAACTTTCTGAAGATCATGCCGGAGAAGATTCAGCAGTACGAGAATCTGCTGACCGGCAATCCGATCTGGATGGGCCGCCTGAAGGGCATCGGTTATCTCTCCGCAGCCGACGCTATCGCTTTGGGCGTTACTGGTCCTCCGCTGCGTGCCTCCGGCGTGGACTGGGACCTGCGCCGCGACATGCCATACAGCGGCTACGACAAGTTCCAGTTCAAGGTGCCGGTCTCTCAGGAAGGCGACGTGTGGGCGCGGTACGTGGTCCGCATGGAGGAGATGCACGAGTCGGTCAAGATTGCGCAGCAGGCTCTGGACGGTATGCCGTCAGGCCGGATCGTCGCGGACGCACCGAAGATCATCCTGCCGGATCGGGAACAGATGAAGACCCAGATGGAGTCGCTGATCCACCACTTCAAGATCGTGACGGAAGGTTTTGGCGTACCGGCGGGCGAGGTGTTGCAGGCGATCGAATCGCCCCGCGGCGAGATGGCGTATTACGTGGTGTCGGACGGTACGGCCAAACCGTACCGGGTGCACATGCGCAATCCGTCGTTCGCCACGTTGCAGGCACTGGAAACCATGTGCAAAGGACGGTTGCTTGCGGACGTGGTTGCGGTGATCGGTTCCATCGATATCGTTCTGGGTGAGATCGACCGCTAAGGAAGGTCTTTTCCCGGGCTGTTTGTGGCTGTTGTTTTGGCTTTGAGCGCAGGACGGGGCATTTGCCCCTGAGGTATGGATTGATCGACGAACGACTCCACATCGAACTCTGGACCTCGTTCGCATCGCAGCTTCGCAGTTACGCGGCGGCCCATGGACTGAGCAGTCGTCATCATGCAGTGGTTGAAGTAGGCAGCAACGAGATTCTGCTTCGCGTCAACACCCGCTGGCTCCGTTTTACGCCCAGTGAGATGACCGAGGATAATGGCCGATCGCAGCCGTTCCAGATCAACGAGGATGGAACGATCATGATCGGTAGCGTAACGGAAGACATGGACTTTACAGCCGAACGGCTGACGCGGGAGCTAATGCAGTGAGTACAGTCACCAACACCATCTTCTCGCCGGAGCTTGCAGCGCGCTTCGACCATCTCGTCACGATCTATCCTGTGAAGCGCTCGGCGCTGGTGCCGATGCTGTTGTATGCGCAAGATGAGATTGGCTATGTCTCGGATGCGGCGGTGTCGGAGATTGCGGTCCGCATCGGCATCAACGATCTGGAAGTACGGAATGTGCTGAGCTACTACTCCATGCTGCGCACCAAGCCTGCGGGCAAGTACAACGTGCAAGTGTGCACCAACATCTCGTGCATGCTGCGGGGCGGCTACGGCATTCTGGACCACTGCAAGAAGACGCTGGGCATCGGGCATAAAGAGACCACGGCGGATGGGACGTTCTCGCTGGAAGAGGTTGAGTGCATCGGGGCCTGCTGCTGGGCGCCGGCGATGCAGGTGAACTATGACTTTCATGATGGACTTACCCCTGAGAAGGTCGACGTGGTGCTGCAGCAGTATCGCGACGGTCAGGGAAAGGATGTGAAGTAGATGCCAACGCTTGTGAGTCATCCCGATGAAGTAAAGATCGTATCGCGCCGCTTTGGGCAGGGTGCGGCAGATATTGAAAAGTACATTGAACTGGATGGATACAAGGCGGTGCAGTTGGCTATCTCCCAGGGCGCGGAGATGTCGAACTGGATCATCAACACGATGAAGGCCAGCGGACTGCGCGGCCGCGGTGGAGCGGGCTTCCCTACCGGCATGAAGTGGTCGTTTGTGCCCAAGGTCTCCGAGAAGCCAAAGTATGTGCTGGTGAACGGCGACGAGTCCGAACCGGGCACCTGCAAAGATCATGTGATCTTTCTGCACGATCCGCACTCGGTGATTGAAGGCACGATGATTGCAGGTCTGGCAATCGGCTCCAAGCTGGGCTTTATTTATCTGCGCGGCGAGTACCGTTATCTGCTGAAGCAGGTGGAGAAGGCGGTTGCGGATGCGTACGCGAAGGGCTTTCTGGGGAAGAACATATTTGGTTCCGGAATTGACTTCGACATCATTACGCAGACGGGTGCGGGCGCGTATGAAGTGGGCGAAGAGTCGGCGCTGATGGAGTCGCTGGAAGGCAAGCGCGGGGTGCCTCGCATCAAGCCTCCGTTCCCGGCGGTGGTGGGTCTGTACGGTGGGCCAACGGTGATCAACAATGCCGAGACGATCGCCAATGCACCACATATTTTGCTGATGGGCGGCGAGGCGTATGCGAAGCTGGGCACGGAACGCAACGGCGGGACACGACTGTTCGGGATCTCCGGCCATGTGGAGCGACCGGGCGTGTATGAACTGCCGATGGGCTACAGTTTGCGCAAGGCGATCTATGAAGTTGCGGGCGGCATCAAGGACGGCAAGAAGCTGAAGGCAGTGGTACCGGGTGGGTCTTCCTGCCCGGTGCTGACGGCGGATGAGATCGATGTGGGCCTGGACTTCGACCAGATGGGCAAGGCAGGGACGATGCTGGGATCGGGCGGGATCGTGGTGCTGGATGAGACGGTGTCGATTGTGGAGTTTGCGATGCGGGTGATCAGCTTCTACCAGCATGAGTCCTGCGGATGGTGCATTCCGTGCCGCGAGGGAACGGACTGGATCAAGAAGACCCTGACGCGGGTGTACAACGGCGGCGGCAGCAAGAAGGATGTGGACAACGTGCAGTATCTGGCCGAGAACATGATGGGCCGGACGTTCTGCCCGCTGGGCGATGCCGCGGCGATGCCGACGCTGGGCTTTGTGAAGAAGTTCCGCAAAGAGTTCGAAGACTATATTGAAGGCCACAAGGCCGGAACCCCACTGATCACAGTGGAGCAGTTGGTTGGAGCAGGACACTAATGGCTGACGTAACCCTAATCGTAGACGGCAAACAAATCACGGCCCCGGCAGGTACGCTGCTGATAGAAGCCTGCAAGTCGGCTGGCATTGAGATTCCGGCATTCTGCTACTACCCGGGACTCTCTCTGCAGGCTGCGTGCCGCATGTGCGTGGTGCGGATTGAGAAGCAGCCCAAGCTGGCGACCGCATGCACGACGACCATCGCCGAGGGTATGGTGGTGCAGACCGAGACTCCGGAGATTGCGCAGGCCCGCAAGGCGACGCTGCAACTGCTGCTGGGCAACCATCCACTGGATTGCCCGGTGTGCGACGCGGGCGGCGAGTGCGAACTTCAGGACATGACATTCAAGTACGGGGCGGCAGAGAGCTTCTATGCTGAGCCAAAGAATCACCGCGAAGAGCAGAAGTGGTCGCCGGTGGTGTACTTCGACCGGCCACGGTGCATCCTGTGCTATCGCTGCGTGCGGATGTGCGGCGAAGGCATGGACGTGTTCGCGCTGGGCATCCAGAACCGGGGCAGCTCGGCGGTGATTGCACCGAACGTTCCGGCGCAGCTCTCGCCCGACGATCTGGCCCATGTGGACTGTGAGCAGTGCGGCATGTGCATCGACGCCTGCCCGGTGGGCGCGCTGACCTCCGGCACCTATCGCTACAAGACGCGGCCGTGGGAGATGAACCATGTCGCCACCGTCTGCACGCACTGCGGCGATGGCTGCAAGACGACACTGGGCGTACGCAGCACGTCGGATGGCAGCGAGATTGTACGTGGCGACAACCGCGACAAGTCCGGCATCAACAACGACTTTTTGTGCAACAAGGGCCGTTACGCCTTCGACTTTGCCAATCATGAAGACCGGATCACTCAGCCGCTGGTTCGCCAAGCGAATGGTGAGCTAAAGCCAGTTTCGTGGGAGATTGCTCTGGATCATGTGGGCAAGAAGCTGCGGGAGCTGCGCGATACCCGTGGCGGCAAATCGATCGGTGTGATTGGTGGCAACCGCCTGACCAACGAAGAGGCGTACCTGCTACAGAAGTTCGCCCGCACGGTGCTGCACACGAACAATATTGACCACCACCGGACGGCTGACTATGTTGCGTTTGCGCAGTCGCTGGCGGGCCATGGCGAGCGCACGGCTTCCCTGCACGACACGCTGAAGGCTCCGGCGGTGTTGATCGTTGGAGGTGATCCGACAGTGCAGTCTCCGGCTACGGCCTGGAACCTGCGCACCAACGTGCGGCTGAACCGGGCCAAGCTCTACATCGCCAATGCGGCTGAGATCAAGCTCCGTCGTCAGGCGAAGGCATTTCTGCAGCTTGCTCCTTTCGGCTATAACGCGCTGGCTGCTTATCTTGCGGGCGACGAGGCAGCGGCACTGAGCGCGACCTCCGACACTGCAGCACTGAGCAGCTTCCGTGATGCGGTGAAGGCGGAAGAGAACCTGCTGATACTGATCGGTTCCGAGCTGCGTGGCGCCGAGTTGAAGAAGCTGATCGACTTCGGCCTGACGATTCCCGGCGCGAAGTTTGCGCTGCTCTCCGATTACGTCAACTCGCGCGGCGCGGCCGACATGGGTCTGTTGCCCGACATGCTGCCCGGCTATACCCCGGTGGGAGCTACCAGCCCGATGGCGACCGAGTACGCTGGTCCGAATGCGCTGGGCCTCGACATGCTGGAGATGTTCGACTCCGCAGACCGCGGCAACCTCTCAGCCTTGTACGTGGTGGGAGCGAACCCGGTTGCGCGCTACTCCATCGATCCGGCGACGTTGAAGAACACGTTCGTGGTGGTTCAGGAGATGTTTCTGACGGAGACGGCTGCTCTGGCCGATGTCGTACTGCCAGCGGCCAACCTCTACGAGAAGGCTGGCTCGGTCACCAACAGCTACGGGGATCTGCAGCAGGTGAGCAAGGCTGGCGATCGCGCAGGTGTGCGCACCGACTTCGAGATGATCGTCCGCGTCGCCGACAAGATTGGCGCGAACATGCAGTCGCTGGTGCCATTTGGCAAGGGGCTTCGTGCCGACATGGGCCAGACCCGCGGCGTGCAGTCCGGCGAGGCCGACCGTCACGCGGTGTGGCTAACGGCCAACAACATGGAGCCGCGCCTGAGCCCCTTCGATTCGTTCGCGATTCTCGATGAGATCCAGCGCCTGGTTCCGGGCTACAACATTCTGCGGCTGCAGTTGCTTTCCGGAAACGATCAGCATCTGTCGCCGGCAGCTACGCCACTGGTGCAGATCAGCAATCGCCGCGACCTGGTGGTTCCGGCCAACGATACGTTGTTCACCTCGGGCACGCTTGGCCGCTACTCCACCATGCTCTGCGACCTACAGCAGAACGAGATCCTCCGCGCCAGCAACCTGACCCAGATACAAACCGCCGCCGACTAACAGCAAGGCAACCATAGGAGCGCATCCAGACACCGTGAGCCATCTAAGCCAGTTCCAGACATTCCTGCTGCTCAGCATCCTCAAGATCGCTGTCGTCCTCGTCATCACGCTGACAGCGGTGGCGTACACGGTCCTGCTGGAGCGCAAGGTTCTAGGGCGAATGCAGAACCGCTGGGGACCCTCGCGCACCGGTCCCTTTGGTCTGCTGCAGCCGCTTGCCGACGGCATCAAGCTGTTCCTGAAAGAGGACCTGTTGCCGTTGGCCGCGGAGCGTCCTCTGTTTATCATCGCGCCAATCATTGCACTGGCCTGCTCGCTGATCTCCATCTCCGTGGTTCCATTTGGAGCGGTCCAGCACGTGAAGGGTGTGGACATGTTTGCCGTGGCCGACCTGAACATCGGCCTGCTGGTGATTCTGGGCATCACCTCGATCGGGGTGTACGGGATTGCACTTTCGGGCTGGTCTTCGAACAACAAGTTTGCGCTGCTGGGCAGCCTGCGAGCGACCTCGCAGATGATCAGCTACGAGTTGGCGCTGGGTCTCTCGCTGGTAGGTGTGGTGCTGCGGGCGCAGTCGCTGCGGCTACGCGACATTGTGGACAGCCAGGCGGCCCATGGAGCGCTGTCGTGGAACGTCTTCGGCGGATTCCAGTTCGTTGCTTTCTTCATCTACCTGATGGCTGCCTATGCGGAGACCAACCGCTCGCCATTCGACCTGCCCGAGGCGGAGTCGGAACTGGTGGCCGGCTATCACACCGAGTACAGCTCCATGAAGTTCGCCATGTTCTTTATGGCAGAGTACGCCAACATGATCACGGTTGCCTGCGTGGCCACGCTGCTGTTCTTCGGCGGCCCGGCCAGCCCGTTCGGGCATCTGATCCCGACCTTCGGCGGAGCCATCGTTCAGGCGGTGCTGCCGGTGCTGTGGTTTGTCGCCAAGGTACTGGCGTTCCTGCTTCTCTACATCTGGGTGCGAGGCACGCTGCCGCGCTTCCGGTACGACCAGCTGATGAGCTTTGGCTGGAAGTTTTTGCTCCCACTGGCCATGCTGAACATCATCGTCACCAGCCTGGTGATGGCGCTGCGAGGTTAGTGTCGTCGATAGTTTCTACGCGGTTACCTGCTTTACAATCAACAGGTAGCCGCACACCGTCCGCTACTGTCTTACGGGCTGTACAAGACGAAGCAGACGCAACGGATTCAAGAAGGAAATAGCGGACCATCATGCAACTTGCCCTCTTCCTTATCTTTGGCGTGCTCGCGGTAGCCGGAGCCATCAATCTGCTCCTGCAGCGTCATCCGATCAACAGCGCGTTGTCGCTGGTGGTCGTCATGATGTCGCTGGCGGTGCTCTACTGGTCGCTGGGTGCGGAGTTTCTCGCTGCGGCCCAGGTGATCGTCTACTCCGGCGCGATTATGGTGCTCTTTGTCTTCGTGATCATGCTGCTGAACGCTGGCGAAGAGGAGCACACGACGGGCAGCCGGATAGCGTATGTTGCAGGCTTCCCGGGCGCCGCTGCCATCTTCTGCCTGCTGAGTTTTGTGTTTCTATCGGAGCGCAAGGCCATGGGCGGTACCGATCTGGGCGGATACCTGAGCCATTCCGCAAACAACATCGCAGAGATCAGCCGTTTGCTTTTCCGCGATCTGTTGCTGCCGTTCGAGGTCACCTCGATTCTTATTCTGGTAGCTATCCTCGGGGCTGTCGTGCTCGCCCGGAAGGAGCAGTAGATTATGTCCGCTCAAGTTCCCATTGCCTACTATCTTGTCCTCGGTGCGATTCTCTTCTCAATTGGTATTGCAGCGTTCCTGATCAAGCGCAACATCATTACGATTTTCATCTCCATAGAACTGATGTTGAACGCCGTGAACCTGACCTTTGTGGCGTTTTCGCACATGTGGCATCAGGTCAGCGGCCAGATCTTTGTCTTCTTCGTCATGGTCGTCGCCGCTGCGGAAGCCGCAGTGGGACTGGCCATCATCATTGCTATCTTCCGCGCGCGTCAGACTCTGAACGTCGACCAGATCAACCTGATGAAACTATGAGCACCCGAACCTAAATGATGCCCTCTTCTTACCTCTGGTTCATTCCGCTGCTGCCCTTCGCCGGCTTCCTGATCAACGGGACGCTTGGACGCAAATTGCCCCGCGCCGCCGTGACTGCTGTGGCCCTGCTCTGTACTGCGATTCCCGCCGCACTGGTCGCCTGGTTGTGGTCCACGATGATGGCCGCCGGCGCTCCGGAGAGCATAGAGATCATCAGCCGTCCGTGGATTGCCATCACCGGCTTCCATGTCGACTTCGCGTTTACGGTCGACCATCTGACGCTGATCATGCTGGGTGTGGTCACGGGTGTCGGCTTTCTGATCCATCTCTACTCCGCCGGATACATGGCGCACGAAGAAGGCTACTGGCGCTTCTTCGCGTACCTGAACCTGTTCATGTTCTTTATGTCGGTGCTGGTGTTGGCCAGCAGCTTCCTGCTGCTGTTCGTGGGTTGGGAGGGTGTTGGTCTGGCCTCGTACCTGCTGATCGGCTTCTATTTCAAGAAGGACTCCGCGGCCAACGCCGGCAAGAAAGCCTTTATTGTCAACCGCATCGGCGACTTTGGCTTTCTGTTGGCGATGTTCCTGATCGTCGTGCACTTTGGCTCGCTGGACTTTGGCCACGTCTTCAACGCAATAACGGTTAACCCGGACTGGCATGGCGGCGTGCTGACGGCGATTGCGCTGTTGCTGGTGGTAGGGGCTGCCGGAAAGTCCGCGCAGATTCCTCTGTATGTGTGGCTGCCCGATGCGATGGAAGGTCCGACGCCGGTATCTGCCCTGATCCATGCAGCGACGATGGTGACGGCCGGTATTTATATGGTGGCTCGCTGCCACACTTTGTTTGACCGCTCGCCCTACGCGCTGGGCGTTGTTGCTATCATCGGCGCTGCGACAGCGATCTTCGCTGCGGGCATCGGCATGGTGCAGCACGACATCAAGCGAGTGCTGGCGTACTCCACGGTCTCGCAGCTTGGCTACATGTTTCTTGCCTGCGGAGTGGGAGCTTACACGGCTGGCATCTTCCACCTGCTGACCCATGCGTTCTTCAAGGCACTGCTGTTCCTCGCTGCCGGGTCGGTGATCCATGCGCTCTCGGGCGAGCAGGACATGCGCAAGATGGGCGGCCTGTGGAAGAAGATTCCGGTCACGTTCTGGACAATGACAATGGGCGTAGTCGCGATTGCTGGGATTCCACCGTGGGCAGGCTTCTTCTCCAAGGACGAGATCCTGTTCCGCGCGTTCACCTCCGACAATCCGCTAGGCAAGCTACTGTGGGCTGTGGGCCTGATCACGGCTGGGATGACCTCGTTCTACATGTTCCGGCTGTGGTTCAAGACGTTCTTTGGCGAGTCGCGTGTGGAGGAGGCAGGGCACGATGCGCACCATGACGACGCCCATGCAACCCATGGCGTGCATGAGTCGCCCTGGATCATGCTATTGCCGCTGGTCGTACTGGCCATTCTGTCTGTGATTGGCGGCTGGGTTGGTGTGCCTGCTGCGTTGGGCGGCCACAACGAGATTGAGCACTTCCTGGCTCCGGTCTTTGAGACTGGAGCTACTGCGGAAGCGGCGACCAGCGTGGCCAGTCACGGTCTGGAGTTGACGCTCGCTGCCGTCTCGGTGCTGACCGCTGCCCTCGGCTTCTTCGTCGCCTTCCTCTTCTACTTCAAGAAGCCCGGCACCGCGTCAGCGTTGGCCCAGCGCGCTCCGGGCTTGTATCGCATCGTCGAGAACAAGTTCTACATCGATGAGCTGTATAACGTGGTCCTTGTCACGCCGCTGCTGATGTTCACCCGTCTGATTCTGGCTGGCGTGATCGACGGCGGCGTAGTCAACGGCTTTGGCGCGCTCTCCGGAGCAACCACCCGAGGCCTGAGCGGACTTACTCGTCGTATGCAGTCGGGCAACATCCGCTCGTACGCCGGCTGGCTCGCCGTAGGCGCTGCGGCCGTGCTTATCGTCATGATCTTTGGCCGCGCACTGTGGATCCACTAAACACATCGCACAGGTATCGCAGCAATCGAAGGAACGCAGGACGTTTATGAACGCAGGAAGCATATGACTATCGACCACTCCATCCTGACCATCATCACCTTCGTGCCGCTTGCAGGCGCATTGCTGCTGGCCATTCTGCCGGACAAGGGCAAGACCATGCAGTGGGGCGCGCTGGCTATCACGCTGCTTACGTTTGTCTGCACGCTGCATCTGCCGGCGCACTACGACTACTCGGCTGCGGCTGGCTCGTACCAGTTCGACACAGATCACTCCTGGATCAGTTCGCCTGCGATTCACTACCATCTGGGCGTCGACGGCCTCTCAATGTGGCTGATCGTGCTGACCGGATTTCTTGCACCGCTGGGTGTGCTCATCTCGTGGCGCGCCATCGACTCGCGCAAGAAGCTCTTCTACATCCTCTTCCTGCTACAGCAGGTGGCGATGCTGGGCATCTTCGTCTCGCTCGACCTGTTCCTGTACTACGCGTTCTGGGAGCTTTCGCTGGTTCCGATGACGCTGCTGATCGCCACGTTTGGCCGGACGGAAAATCGCCGCCGCGCTGCGATCAAGTACTTCCTCTACGCGTTCATCCCATCGGCCATCCTGCTGGTGGCTATTCTGTGGCTCTATGTGAAGACGGGTACGTTCGATCTGCCTACGCTGGCTGGATTTGCCGCGGCCAACAGCATCTCGCCGAACTCTGCTGCTCTGTGGCTGGCTTCGCTGGCGTTTCTGGCAGCCTTCGCGGTAAAGGTACCGATCTTCCCGCTACATGGCTGGTTGTCGGATGCCATCTCCGAGGCGCCCACCGCAGCCGTCATGGTGCTTGCTGGCAAGCTGGGCTTGTACTCGATTCTGCGCTTCTCATTCGGGATATTCCCGCAGCAGTCGCACCGCATCGCTCCGCTGATGATTGCGCTGGGAGCTATCGGCATCGTCTACGGTGCACTGATTGCCCTGGTCCAGAAAGACCTCAAACGGCTCGCGGCATATGGGACGCTGGGCCACGTCAGCGTTGTCGTACTGGGCATCTTCACCTTTACGATTGCCGGGCTCGACGGCGGTATCTATCAGACGCTGAACGAAGGAATCGGTGGCGGCGCACTGTTCATGCTGCTTGGCCTGCTGTACGAGCGTTATGGGACCTACGATATGCGTGAGTTTGGCGGTCTGGCTGCGAAGCTGCCATGGATCGTCACGCTATTTGTCATCACTACCCTCTCGGTGGTGGGTCTGCCGATCCTGAACGGCTTTGTTGGCGAGTTTCTGGTCTTCTCCGGCGCCATGCAGGCGTCTTTTGCCCACCATGTGATGTGGACAGCGCTGGCTACTACTGGAGTTATCCTTACGGCTGCGTACATGCTGATGATGATCCAGCGGGTCTTCTACGGTTCGCTCGGACTCAAGTCCTCTGCCGTGACTGCCCCGGACCTTGACGCACGCGAGCATCTGGCTCTGTGGCCTGTGGTCGCCGTTATGCTTGCCATGGGCGTCGCATCGCCGTATTGGATGCGGGCTATTGACGAAGCCGGAACCCGCATCGCCCAGCAGCACGAGAGTATCGAATCAACCGCACCGCCTGCCGAGGCCACCACTTCCAATGTCCACGCCGCCGAAGGAGGCCCGCGCTAATGTCTCCTAACGTCCTCGCCCTCCTGCCCGAATACATCCTTGTCCTCGCCGGTGTACTGATCATGCTCGCCGAGCCTTGCCTGCCTGCGGCCGCCAGCCGAAAGCCGCTGGGCTGGATTGCTATCCTCGGCACCGCGCTGGCCGGTTTGGCCAGTTGGTATCAGCTCCAGTTCGGGACGCTGCATGCGTTCTACGGCACCATTCAGGTGGATGCGTTCAGCATATTCTTCCACCTGCTGATCGCTGCTGTCGTTCTGGTTACCCTGCTTGGTTCGCTGGACTACTTCGAAGGCCATGCCACGCACGCGGGCGAGTACTTTGCCCTCACCCTCTTCGGTGCCACTGGCATGATGTTCATGACCTCCTCGGTCGAACTGCTTATGGTCTTCGTAGGTCTCGAGATCTCCTCCATCTCCACGTACATCATGGCTGGCTTTCGCAAGGGTCAGGCGACCGCGTCCGAGTCTTCGCTCAAGTACTTTCTGCTCGGCTCGTTTGCAACTGCATTCTTTCTCTACGGTATTGCGCTGGCGTTTGGAGCGACCGGCTCGACCAACATCTACGCCATCGCTCATGGTCTGGAGACCACTGCGACCCCTCACCTCGCCTTCCTCGCCCTCGCCATGCTGATCATAGGCCTCGGCTTCAAGGTCTCGGCTGCTCCGTTCCATGTGTGGACGCCCGACGTCTACCAGGGTGCCCCGGCTCCGGTGGTTGGCCTGATGTCGACGGCCCCCAAGGCGGCCGCGTTTGCCGTCCTGCTGCGCATTACGTTCTCGGGCTTCCCTGCCATGCAGCACCGCTGGGCGATCCTGATGTGGGTGCTGGCCGCGCTATCGATGACCGTCGGCAACCTGGGCGCACTGCTGCAGCGTGATGTGAAGCGTATGCTGGCGTACTCCTCGATCGCTCACGCCGGCTATCTGCTGGTTGCCTTTACTGCCTTTCCGCAGGATGGCATTGCCGCAGCCTGCTTCTACACCGCCACCTACGCTGCCATGAACGTTGGAGCCTTCGCCGTGATCACGCAGGTGAGCGGCTACGACGAGACGGCCCGCTCACAGGAAGACTTCACCGGTCTTGCCTCCCGCCGCCCGATGCTGGCTGCCCTGTTGGCCTTCTTTCTGTTGTCCCTGATCGGGATTCCCTTCACCGGCGGCTTCTTCGGCAAGTTCTATGTTTTCTCGGCCGCAGTTGCTGCGGGACATGTCTGGCTGGCAGTGATCGGCCTGCTGAACAGCGGCGTCGCCTGCTTCTACTACCTGCGGTTGTTGGCAGCGGTCTATGCCAAGCCCACCGCCGAGTCGGCTGCCCTGACCTCCATACCAGCCCGCCGCGTCAGCGTCCCAGCAGCAGTCGGGCTAACGTTGGCTGCCATCGCGACCCTGGTACTGGGTATCCTGCCCGGCAATACACTGTGGCTCACGCAGTATGCGGGCACCAGCACCATCATCGAGTCGGCGCGTCAACACTGTGCTCCGCACCCGGACAACTGCCACGTCGAACTCCAGATGGAGCAGCGCTAGACGCACCGGCACTCGATCACAAACGTACCATCCAACAGAAAAGCCTCCGCGATGCGGAGGCTTTTCTGTTGCAGCAGACTGAAAACCTGAACCAGTTAGACAGCCTTCAGGAAGATGATGACGAACGTGAACAGCGCGAGGGACTCGATGAACGCCAGACCGAGAATCAGGAAGATAAAGATTCCAGGGCGTGCGCCGGGGTTACGTGCCAAAGCCTCGGTCGCCGAAGCCGTTGCCTTGCCCTGACCCAGACCGCAGAGACCTGCAGCCAGCGCCATGCCCAGACCAGCAGCCAAAGGAACCGTGTTGAACCCGCCAGCAGCGGTGCTCTGAGCAAAAGCCGGCGTTGCAAGCAGCATCGCGGCCAACGTCATAAATACATATTGCAGCTTCTTCATGGTGTTACTCCTTCTCCCGTCAAATTCGCCGCCAGTGGGTGGTTGATGCTCACCGTGCTGGCACCCTCACGCTATGCGGCGATGGTACCTGCTGCGAAGAGGGAGCCCCTTCGCAGCAAACTCAAAAAAGGTAGCCCAGAGCTTACGCCCTTGGGTGGTGCAAAAGACTAGTGGTCGTGTGCCACAGCCAGGGAAAGATAGATCGCCGCCAGCAGGAAGAACACATACGCCTGCACCAGCGCAACGCCGAGGTGCAGCCCCAGAAAGATCAGTGGAATACCGATTGGCACCAGCGAGAAGAACGCCAGGGTGACCAGGTCGCCAGCAAACATGTTGGCGTACAACCGGACCGTCAGCGACAGGACGCGGGCGCAGTGCGAGATGATCTCGATGGGCAGCAGCAGCCAGGAGAGCCACCAAACCGGCCCGACAAACTGCTTGTAGTAGCTGACGCCGTTGGCCCGAACGCCATGGTAGTGGTAGTAGAGAAACGTGACCAGCGCGAAGCCCAGCGGCACAACGACATCGGCCGTCGGCGACTCCAGACCCGGGACCAGACCCAGCAGATTGCTGAGCAGGATGAACAGAAACAGAGCCGTCAGGTAGCTGGTAAACCGCTCCGAGCCATGGCCGATGATCGATTCGCCCTGCTCGGACACAAACTCGTGGGTCATCTCGGCCAGGTGCTGCGCGGCGGCCGGCTTCTCCACGTTGAGCGTGAGGCGCACCACCAGAAAGTAGGCCAGCAGCAGAGTAAACACCAGCAGTTCCATCGCAAAGGCGTTGGTAATCGGCGCTGCCGGGTGGGCAGGATGCACGTGTACGGCCTGCAGCAGGCTGGACACGGGACCGGCAAAATGGTCGTTGAGAACGCGGGTAAGAAGTAGCGGAGTCGACATAAATTTTGTGGGACAGCGGGTCTAAACTGTCCACGCCTTCATGAGCCGAAGTCCTTCCACCGTGAGTGCAAACACTCCCAGCACAAGGCCTCCTGCCAGCGCGTAGACCGAACCATCCAGAATCTTAAGGCTAACATACAGGAGCACGACCGTCAGCCCCAGGCGCACGAAGAATCCGGTCAAAACCAGCCCCATGGGCTTGGCTCGCTCGCCGCCATCCATCCGCACCATCACCGCGGTCATTAGCCGCAGCCACTCATACAGGCCGCTACCGGAGATCAGGGCCCCCACCACCAGCAGCGCGGCGCTCTGCCAGTTCAGCTTCCACCACAGCAACGGAGCCACAACTGCCGTGATCACGACCAGCAGACGGAGCGCGCTCCAGATGGTCCGCTTGAAGTCTGCATCGCTAAAGTTCTCCATCGGCTTCATCGGACCGTCTCCGCTCACGAATCCCTCTTCAAATACCGCGACGCGGTGGTAAATATCTGCAGGAATCCGCCGATTGCACCGAGCACGATTCCGGCGATGCCGATCCATGCCTGGTGAAACTTTCCGTCGGCCCAATGGCCCAGCAGCCAGCCGATCAGGCAGCCGGCGGGCAGCGCAATCGCCAACTGGATCATCGACTCGGCCTTGACCAGCTCGCCCAGTGCGCCCTTCGTGCTCTCGTCGGGGGGAACTTCGTTTTTTTTCTCGTTGGCCATCGCAGCCCTATTACAACACGCATGGCCCTCCGCGTGCCTCCGTACGGCTGGGCTATCACCGCTATACTGGTCAGGACGCAGCAGTCAGACAGAAGAAGGAAACACCGTGTTCGAGTCAGAGTTTGAGCAAAACCTCTACGCCCTGCGCCGCGACAAGCTGCAGCAGATCGCGGCCCTTGGCCAGCAGAACGGTCTCACCGAGGCGGCGGCCACATATCCCAACAGCTACGCGGCCAGCCACACCATCCCGGAGTTGCGCGCGGCCTACGACGAGTTGACCGCCGAGCAGCTTGACACCTCGCCTATCCATGTCAGCATCGCCGGACGCATCATGGCGATCCGCGTCCAGGGCAAGGCTGGCTTCGCGCAGCTACAGCAGGGCGGCCAGCGCTTCCAGATTTACGTGCGCAAGGACGACGTGGGCGAGAACGGCTTCGCGCTGTACAAGCTGCTCGACCTGGGCGACCACATCGGAGTCCACGGCCACCTGTTCCGCACCCGCACCGGCGAGCTTACCGTCCACGTCAGCGCGCTCACCTTCCTGACCAAAGCCATGCTGGCTCTGCCGGACAAGTACCACGGCCTGGAAGACACGGAGCTACGCTACCGCCAGCGCTACGTCGACCTGTTCGTCAACACTGGACAGCCGGTGAAGCTGGCCGAGGGCGAGGTCGCCGACCCGAACGCCGAGCCGCCCATCAACGTCCGCGAAGTCTTCGTGAAACGCGCGGCCATTCTGCGTGCGCTGCGGAGCTTCTTCGACTCGCGCGGCTACCTCGAAGTCGAGACCCCCATGATGCAGCAGATCGCCGGTGGCGCCGCTGCCCGTCCCTTCATCACCCACCACAACGAGCTGGACCTCGACCTGTTCCTGCGCATCGCACCGGAGCTTTACCTGAAGCGGCTGGTCGTGGGCGGCATGGATCGCGTGTACGAGATCAACCGCAACTTCCGCAACGAAGGCGTCAGCACCCGGCACAACCCCGAGTTCACCATGCTGGAGTTCTACCAGGCGTACGCGAACTATCACGACCTGATGCAGCTTACCGAGGAGCTGATTGCGTTCGTCGCGACCGAAGTGAATGGCACCACCATTACACACTTCAACGGGAATGAGATTGATTTGGGCAAGTGGCAACGGTTGTCAATGCGCGAAGCCATCATCAAGTTCTGGCCGGAGGGAATGATTCGCCCCCCACAAATAGAAGACTTCGCTGACAAGGTGAGCTTCGAATTTCTATTGAAAGCGAATGAAGCTCACTCCGGCACGAAGGGACAGAATGAAGCTAATGACACGGCGAGTTTCGTCCGTTTCTCACTAGGTTCATGGTGCTACTTTGCGCTGCCAAGATTAGCTACGGACGAGCCAATCGGAAAGCTGATCGCCGAGCTCTTCGAGATCCTCGCCGAGCCCCACCTCATCCAGCCGACGATCATCTACGACTTCCCTCTTGCGGTTTCGCCGCTCTCCAAGCAGAAGCCGGACGAGCCGGATTGGGTGGAGCGGTTTGAGTTCTACATTGGCGGGTTCGAGGTGGGCAATGCCTTCTCGGAGCTGAATGATCCCGAGGAGCAGCGTATCCGGTTCGAAGCCCAGTTGAAGGCTAAGGAGAGCGGCGACGTCGAGGCCAACGACATGGACGAGGACTACGTTCGTGCGCTGGGCTACGGACTGCCCCCCACTGGCGGCGAAGGCATCGGCATCGACCGCCTGACCATGATCCTGACTGGCTCGAAGTCCATCCGCGACGTGATTTTGTTCCCGCTGGTTCGCCCCCGAGTGAAGCAGCAGCAGGCGGGCGACCAGCCTCACGGCGAGTCCGCGGAATAACGGCCGCGTCGACCGAGCACACGCAGCAGAGAAAGGGCCAGTCAGCGTGATGCTGTCTGGCCCTTGCTGCAGGATCTTAGCAGGCTGGTCTACTTCGTCTTCTTCATCCGCTTGACGACCTGTGCCAGCGAGTGCTCGTTCATGGCGGCCACCGCGTCGGCGCGCACCTTCTTCATCAATGGGGCCATCGCCTTATCTTCCAGGTGCAGCCAGTCCACCTCGGTGGCGACGAACAGATCGCCCAGGCCGATCTGCTTGGCTGGGACCTTCAGCATTGCGCCGCCGTTTGGTCCTTTGCGCTGCACGATGAGGCCAGCCTGATGCAGCAGTAGAAACGACCGACGCACCATCACCGCACTCTCGCCCAGCTCTTCGGCAATCGCTGCCGAGGTATGCATCGCCTCCGGTGCGCTCGCCAGCACCGCCAGTACCCTTACGCTCAACTGAAAACGTCCACTTTGTGCCATGCACAAAAAGCTACCACACCGCATTGGACATCGGTTCACAAAATCAGACAATCTCCCTGTCAGCCGTGCTAGCATCTCCCAGTGAATATCCTTTTTGTCGGCGATATCTTTGGCTCCGCCGGCCGCCATATCGTCCGCGAACACCTGCCCCACGTCCTCGAAACCAACGCCGTCGACCTGCTGGTCATCAATGGAGAGAACGCTGCCGGCGGCTTTGGCATCACCCCCTCCATCGCCGAAGAGCTATTTGACCTGGGCGCCCATGTGATTACTACCGGCAACCATATCTGGGACAAAAAAGAGATCTTCGAGTACATGACGGTACCCGCCGACTCCCACGTGCGGGGCCGCCGCGTGCTGCGCCCGGCCAACTACGCCCACGGCACCCCCGGCTTTGGCGTCTACCAGGGCGCTCTGCCCGACGGTACCGAGTATGCCGTGCTCAACCTGCAGGGGCGGGTCTTCATGTCCTCCTGCGACGATCCCTTTCGCAAGGCCGACGAACTGCTGAGCCAAGTCACGGCCAAGGTGATCCTGCTCGACATCCACGCCGAAGCCTCCTCCGAAAAGGTCGCGCTGGGCTGGTTCCTCGACGGTCGCGTCACCGCAGTTCTGGGCACCCATACGCACATCCCGACCGCCGACCAGCGGATACTGCACCACGGCACCGCCTACCAGACTGACGTGGGCATGTCCGGCCCCTACGACTCCGTCATCGGCGTGGAAAAAGAGCTGGTGCTGAATCGCTTCCTCACCGGGATGCCAGCCAAGTTCGAGGCGGCCAAGGGTAACCCCAAGATGTGCGCCGCGCTCATCTCCTGCGACGCCAGCACTGGCCGTGCTCACCACATCGAACGCATCATACTGGGCGAATAGGACCGAATCTGCTGTACCCGGCAGGCAGTTGCCCGTGCGTCACTGCGGCGGGGTAATCTTCACGACATTCGCCCTGCAGCTTCGTATCCCGCTGCAAGCCTCCGGACGAAGATCCTGGGCCAGACAGACCTCCACCGCAGTTAGCCGGTTGTTACCGCAGCTAATCGCGATACTGCCTGCCGGAAACCCCGGATTGACCTGCGCGAATGCATCCACAATCGCAGCCGGCGTCATCCTCTCCTCCTGACGCATGGACGCAAACTGCGCTGGAATCGTCACGGAGCGGAATGCCCTGCGGACCATGCCGAAGTAGGCATCGGCAGCGTACGGCGTGCAGGTTCCGTGGGTCTGCCACTCGTGTTGCACCAGACCGGCATCCGGAATGATGTCTGCCCACGCATGGGCATCGGTCGGCCCCGGCCTGCTGGTACAGTGCTCCGGATAACTGCCATCCGTGCGTTGCGGCCAGAGTCCGTGCACAATGAATCCGCGATGCTCCGCACACTCTACCCCACCCGCATGGGTCGTACAAAACTCCGGGGACCACGACAGATTGAGCAGGTAGAAATCGAAGCTGCTGGCTCTCGGCGTACCAGCGTCAGCTACCAGTGGCTGGCCTGTCTCGGCCTGCAGTGACATCTGCATATGCGGGGATGGCAGGCGAGGCCCGCACCCCAGCAGCCCGCACAGCAGCATCCAGCCAAAGCCAACCAACAGGCCCGGCGCACCCACTACCGATACCATCCGCTTCGACGTAATCATGGAGCACACTCCTTGCTCCGCCAATCTATACCAAACTGCTCCAGCGCGCTGTCGCCCACCTGCTAAAGCGTTGCTTGAAAACAACAGAGGCAGCCCCGAAGGACTGCCTCTGCGATACCACTTTGGTGCGTATTACTTGTGTGCTGGGCGATGAACTGGTGCCTTCTTGACGGGGGCCTTCTTCGGCTCCACGACTTCGGCGTCGCTCATGGTGATCATGATCGGGCTGGGTGCGAAGGAAGCGTAGGTACCGGTGACGGTAATCTTGGCTCCCACCGTGGGAACGGTCTTCAGAGGCTCCTTCATGTTGAAGGTGAAGTCCGCTGTCTTGGACTGGACCGCGTCATCCGACACCGCTACCTGAACCGAGCTATCGGTAGCAGCAACGACCAGCACATCCGGCAACTGTACTGACTTGCCCTTGACCGTATCCCAGACCTTGGCGGCATCTTCAGGCTTGCCGTTCTGCAGGATGAACTCCTTGTCGCTGACAGCCAGCGTCGCCAGGTCCGGCGTGCTCGCAATCACCTGCGCCACAATGTCCGCTGGCGAAGGAGCCGGCTTGATCGCAAATCCCGCCGGGGGGTTCAGATTAGTCTGCACGGCAGCCGTAACGGCATCGTAGCCATCATCCGCTCCGTGGTATTTCTTGTAGCAATACTTTGCCAGCGGCAGCATCTGCGACTTGTACGGTTCCGGCGCGAAGGCAGCGGCACGGGTGGCATACCAGGTGCAGTTGACCAAGTCCGACGGGGTGGCCTGATAGTAGGCCGAACCCAGCGTGTAGGTATCCTGCAGCAGTGGACCTGGCTTGGTGGTCTGGTCGACGGGAACGCTGGCCAGGCCCTTCTTCAACGCGTCAATCGCGGTCGCGGAGTCTTTCTTGTTCAAGGCGTCGGTCGCGATCGCGCGATAGAAGATCGGCGTCGCGCTGGACTTGACTGAGTTGAAGTCGGCATCGGTCATGTCCTTCGGCTTGGTTACGACCAGACCCTTGTTGGCAAAGTCCGCAGCCTTATCCAAGGCCGCCTGCTTGGCCGCGGGATCGGTAATCTGGTCGGCTCCCGACATGCGGAAGTAGACCTCAAACGTGAGAGCGCGCAGGTTGTTGGGATCGACCTGCAACAGACGGTCGGCAGCGTCCAACGTCTTGACCGGATCAATCTGGCTATAGGCAATCATCAATTGCTGCAGCACATCAGCCTTGACCTGAGACTGAGGATACGTCGTCAGATAAGCCTCCAGAGCGGCAGCCTTGGCCTTGGGGTCAGTCTGGCTGATCGCACCGTTGTATGCGGCATACTCCGCCGGGGACAAACTGACGCCACCCTGAGAGCCCGACCCAAGGTTGACCTGTGACTGTGCAAATGCGACCCGGGAACCGGACGATACGCCGACTACCGCAGAGAACGCTAGGAGAGATGCAACGACTGCCTTCTTCATTCAACACTCCTCAAACTCTTTCATTTAGATGCTGCCATCGGTGTTCCCATGGTCAGCTTGGGTCATTCTCTGAATTGAATATAGTGCATCCACCCTATATCTATCATTGCCCGCTCTGATCGAACAACCTTAGAGATAAGGTTTTCACACCCGAGGGACAATGTGTGGAATTATAGAAACCGCCTTGAACTCTGGCAAGTCAGTAGATTCTCCCCCATCTCACCGTGGGCCAACCAGCACCCCCTGCCCTGCCGCATCCCGATGGCTCAGCGAGTGTAGATAGCAGACCAACTGCCAGCGCTGAATATCGGGCAAACGAGACCATGAAGGCATTCCCTGCCCCAATTGCCCGTTCGTCAGCAACCAATGCAGC
Source organism: Acidobacteriota bacterium (assembly GCA_021780315.1). GTDB lineage: Bacteria > Acidobacteriota > Terriglobia > Terriglobales > Acidobacteriaceae > Edaphobacter. The sequence goes on along the minus strand of JAJXYY010000041.1, from coordinate 198,366 downwards.
TCGCCATCCGAGGCGTAGTGGACCCGCTCCGTGGCAAGCGCAGGCCGTTTCCCTATCCCATGGGCATCGTGACCGTGGCACGAGGCACAGTTCCGCCGGTACAGGATCGCTCCTGCAGCCACCTGATCCTCACAGTGCGCAATCGGATTGGGACGCACTCGCTCCTTTCCAGACACTTGCGCCAGCCAGTCCTGCGAGGCTCCCCAAGCAACCGCAGACCAGTCCACCCCGAGGAACAGAAACGCAACCAGCAATCTCGTTTTTCTCATCTGTTGCCCCCATGACGGCTGGAATTAAAAAACCGTGAAATTTGCCCGACCTCATAGGAAACCCCAATCCGATAGATCTGCGGGAGACTGTTCCCATTGAGCCCAAAGTTCGGAGATGCCGTAACCGTCCACCCATCCGGCCCGCTCCAGTTCATCGAAGGACCAAAGTAGTGCGAGGTCTGGGCGAGTCCAAAAGAGTTACGGTCTCCCAGTCCTCCATAAAGCTCCGCCCCCAGCGCAAAATTCTCCGGCGCAAAGCCCCCCGAATGGGATCCTCCCGCCAGCCGCAGCGGACGGCTTGCCCCCAGCGCATAACCAAACTCCCACGCCGCATGTCCGAGATTCTTCTCAGCGATGATGTTCTCCGAGAAGTTCCACCCCCTCGTGTTGCTGGACAAAATCAGCTTCAGCTCCACTTCGCGGGCCTTGTCAGCTCGTCCTGCTGCATTGCTCACTGTCAGGTCGCTGCCAACATCGTGCCCGACGACCTCCAACAGACTCTTGTTCGCTGCATTGATATCTTCAAATTCGAAGTACAACACCGGGTTGACCCAGTGCTCCCGCAAGAGCGGACGAATCCGGTTCTCCACCCGAAAGCCAGTAAACACTGTGCTGTCGTTGGCTGTGTGCTGACCTTCCAGATACAGCTCTGATGTCCACCATGCCCGTGTCCCATACTCAAGCTCAAAAGCATTTGCCACAAAACGATCCCCACCAGCCGGATGCCCCGATGCAGTCTTGCTCTCAACCTCCAGAGAGCCCGGCTCCTCCATGTGGTGCGAGTAAGTGACAAAATAGGGAAGCTCCTGCGTCGGCGCGTTGGTTGTTGCCATGACACAGAGCACCAACAATCCAAGAAACATCTTCAACTTAGGCCACCTGTTTTCTATAAGATAGAAAACAGACTAATTTGGTCGCCATTCTATGCCAACCTTCAGCCATTGAATTGCAACTGACCGCATCGAACGGCTCTATATACGACATAAACAGTCGTATATAGCTGGTCTTCTACCAGATGCAGGTGAACGCCAAGTGCCCCAATGCTGCGTGGATTCTTCACCCATCACCCATTTGTGGGGTTACGTCCCTTTTATCCACAAGATGTAGCGTTGCCCTTGTTGATTACCCCGCTCGCTCTCGCTAAACTTTGAAGCGTCACACGTCTTCTGAAGAAGCGTTTCCATCACCGCTGCGCCGCGAGGTACCACCCCATGCTCAAGCTCAAGAAAGTTCAAATCCTCGGCTTCAAGTCCTTTTGCGACCGTACCGAGGTCCATCTTACGGGCGAAGGCATCGCCGCCATCGTTGGCCCCAACGGCTGCGGCAAATCCAACATCTCCGACGCTATCACCTGGGTTCTTGGGGAGCAGTCAGCAAAATCGCTGCGCGGCATAAAGATGGAAGACGTCATCTTCGCTGGCACCCGCGACCGTAAACCAACTGGCATGGCCGAGGTCTCGCTGACGCTGGTTGATCCCGAGGTGTACGACGGCGCCAGTCTGGATCATGGGCCAGAGTTGGTAATTGATGATCGCGATCTGGACTCCACCTCCGACTGGGATGAGACTGCGCTTCGCCAGCAGCGTGCCGAAGAGACCGAAGAGGCTGTAGCCGAAGCCCAGCCGGGCACTATTCTGGAAGGCGAGGCCGGGCCGGACATCAGCGCCGAGGCAGCCCCGCACGGAGGCGCCGAGGAAGCCACCGACGCCAACACCAAAAACAGCGTGGTTCTCAAGATTCGCCGCCGCAAATTTGGCCGCGCCCCGGTTCGCGCTGGTGAGTTGACGATCACCCGCCGGTTATTCCGCACGGGAGACTCCGAGTACCTGCTCAACGGCAAGATATGCCGCCTCCGGGACATTCAGGACATCTTCATGGGCACCGGCCTTGGCGGTGAATCCTACGCCATCATCGGACAGGAGCGTATCGGTCAACTGCTCTCTTCCAAGCCGCTTGATCGACGTTCCATCATCGAAGAGGCCGCCGGCATCACCCGTTTCAAGACCAAAAAACGGCTGGCGGAGCTCCGGCTTGAATCCGCCAAGCAGAATCTCTCCCGGGTCAACGACATCTTCGACGAAGTCACCCGCCAGATGACCACGCTCAAGCGACAAGCGGCGAAAGCGGAGCGCTATGGGGCGCTGCGCGACGAACTGCGCACCCGCCTGCGTGTCGTTCTTGCCAGCCGCATGTTCCAGTTGGATACCGAGCAGGCCTCCACCGCCACGCAGATTGGCACCCTGACCACCCAGATTGACACTGCCGCCACTGCGATCGAGCAGATGGATGCGGAGCACTCCGAGGGTGTCCGCAACGGCTACACGCTGGATGCGCAGATTCGAGAGGCCGGAGCCACCGCAAATCAATCCGCTGTCGAACTGGAGCGCATCACTGCCCGCAGTGCAGCCAACGCCGACCGTATTGCCGAGCTGACCGCCCGGCTGGAGACCGGGGCCGAGGACCTGGCCCACGCGCAGGCCCAGTTGGCCACACTGGCCGGAGAGCTGGAGCAGCACCGCAGCTTTTTGGAGAACGCCACCACAGAGTCCACCGGGGCCCGCGAGGCTGCCCAGCGTCAGCAGCAACAGGCTCAGGAAGCGGTCCGTTCAGTCGCCGCCGCTGAGCAGCAGGCCGAGCAGAACCGCCGCTCCTCCATGCAACTCCTCCAGCGTGCCGCTCAGACCCGCAACGAACAGGCCCAGGCTGAAGCCGCACTCGCCGGCCTCGATCAGGAGTCGCAGCGGCTGCTCTCCGAGTCCGACATCGCACGGCAGGAGCTGGAGGCTCTGGGTCTGCAGCGTGGCCAGGTGAAGATGTCGTTCGAATCAGTCACCGAACGCCTGAAGCGCCTCGAGGCCGAGATCGCAGACCTTCGTCTGGAGATCGAGTCCTGCCGTCAGCAGGAAGCCCAGTCCAAGCGGCGCGGCGACCAGCTTCGGGGGGAGGTGGCGACCCTGACCGGACGTCACAAGTCGATCGAAGGGCTCATCCGCGACCACAGCTACTCCACCGATACGGTCAAAAACATCTTCAAGACCAACGCCTCCAAGCCCTCGCTCAGCGGTCTGGCACCCATTGGCACACTGGCCGACTTCCTCGAAGTCGAAGGTAAGTACGAGACCGTGGTCGACGAGTTCCTCCGCGACGAGCTCAACTTCATCGTGGTCAAGTCCTGGGACGCAGCCGATGCCGGCGTACGCCTCCTCCAGACAGACGTCGCCGGACGCGCCACCTTCCTCGTTCACAGCGAGAGCGACGCGCACGTTCCCGCCCCGGTCATCACCCCTATTGAAGGCGTGGTCGCCCTGCGCGACTGCATCCGCGTGCTCAACGGCTTCGGTCACTCCCTCGAAACCATCCTGCCCAAACTGCGCAACGGCTACGTCGCACCGGATGCCGATACCGCCCGGAACCTCGCCCAAAGCCACCCGGAAGCCTTCTTCCTGGCACCCTCGGGCGAGACCTTCCACAGCCTTACGGTGACCGGCGGACGCGTTCGGGCGCAGGGCCCGCTGGCGCTCAAGCGCGAGTTGGCCGAGGTCCAGCAGAAGCTCGATGCGGTGCAGGCTGACCTGACCCAGACTGACCTGGCCACCGTTGCGCTGCAGCACCAGATCGCCACCCTCAACGCCACCATCGAAGGTAAGACCTATGAACGCCGCGATGCGGAGCGCGAGTCCGCCAACTCCGGTGCTGCCCTCCGTCAGATGGAGTCTGAGGTCGCCCGCATCGAACGCCGCCTGCAGGACTGGCAGCTCTCCACCGAACGCAACCGCGACGCCCGTGCACAGAAGTCGGAGCTCATCGCCCGCCGCCAGCAAGAGGCCGCCGCCTTCGAGAGCGAACGGGCAGCTCTCGAAGCCAACCTCGCCAACCTGCAGGAGAATCTTGACGAGCTGCGCAGCGAACGCGAGCAACTCCAGCAGGAGGCCGCAGCCGCCGCAGCAGCACTGGCTGGGTTGGAAGAGCGCCGCCGCAACGCCGCCGCCAACTTCGACCAGACCACACGTCTGTACAACAGCCAGCAGAACCGCCTGGTCCAGATCGACCAGCAGCTCTCCTCTGCAGCCTCCGAAAAGCTGCGCCGCGAAGAAGAGACCGCCGCGCTCGCAGCCCAGCATGGCGAGTTGGCAGAGGCCCGTGCGACTGCGGTAGCCCAGGGCGCTCGCCTGACGGAAGAAGCAAAGACGCTGCGTGCCGCCATGGCCGAACTCGATACTCGCCTGCGTACCCTGCGCCACGAGACCGAAGCGCTGCGTGAGTCGCGTGCAACCCTGACCGCACGCGCCGCCAAACTCTCCTCCGACATCGAGCACATCGAGGCCACCTGCCTGAACGATCTCGCGGTCGAAGCCATCACCCTGCGTTCCGACGAGAGCATCGCGCGCATTGAAGGCGATGCGCTCCACATCGAAGAGGAAGAGTCCCGCGCCCTCAAGCAGAAGCTCGAAGCCATGGGCCCAGTCAACATGATGGCCCTCGAAGAGTACAACGAGACCACCGAGCGCCACAGCTTCCTTGAAGCCCAGCGCAAAGATCTACTGGACGCGATCGAAAACACCCAGGCCTCCATCAAGGAGATCGACGACGTCTCCCGCATCAAGTTTGACGAAGCCTTCAAGATCATCAACGAGAACTTCTCTGTCACTTTCACCAAACTCTTCGGGGGCGGTCAGGCCTCTATGAAGCTCACCGACGCGGAAAACTCTGCTGAGTCCGGCATCGACATCCTCGCTTCGCCCCCGGGCAAAAAGTTGCAGAACATCCTGCTGCTCTCCGGTGGAGAGAAGGCCCTCACCGCCCTCTCGCTGCTGGTCGGCATCTTCCAGTTCCAGCCCGCTCCCTTCTGCGTACTCGACGAAGTCGACGCACCGCTTGACGAGACCAACGTAGGCCGCTTCGCCAAGCTAATCCACGAGATGTCCGCCACCACCCAGTTTGTGGTCATCACCCACTCCAAACGCACCATGTCGCAGGCCGACGTTATCTACGGAGTTACGATGCAGGAGCCGGGCGTCTCCAAGATCGTCTCCGTCAACCTGAACCGTCGCGACACCCAGCCTGAAACCCGCCGCGCCGTTGCCTGAGGCGCAACACGGGCCGATCATCCACAGGTTATTTTTCCAACACCGGGGAAGTCGCTGTACTCTCATACCTGCGGCCATGCATTTGACCCTCACCTTCGCTACGTTGCTGGCTGTCACCGCCATTCTGGTACTGCTGCGGCTACGATGGACGCACCTGTCACCAAATCTACGACGGACCATACTCGCAACAGCCTGCGCCATCTGCATCATCTTTCTGCTGAGTTATGGAACCGGCTGGAGCACGACAGGTGTCCGCCTCAACTACATTTTCTATTGGTTATTCCTTGCTTCGGTTGAGTTTTTCGTACTACTCATAACCCTGGTCCCCCCTCGCTGGCTTACCTCGCTCATCGCAGTGGTGTTGCTGCTGCCGATTCTGTCCGCCAGCATCTTTCTTCCGCTCACGGCGGTCTTCGCCGCGCCACCGGTAACGACTCCTATTGGAGACCACCTTGTTAGTGTCACCGAACCCTGGACCTCCGGAAAGATCGGCGTCTCAGGTGTAGATATCGACATTCTTTATCGACCCACCTGGGCTCCGTTCCTGCAGCACCGCCGTCAGACCGACCGGTTGTTCGAGACGCAGTGCGACACGACCAAAGCCACCGCCACCCTTCAGCCTGACCGAAACAGCATCCTGTTCGACTGCCCAACTAACCGCAATCAACCGTCAACCCCGGGCATCCACGTCGTCGTCCACCTCAACTAACCCGCTGCAGGTTAACATCTGCGGCCATGAGTGATACCGTCATCCCAATGAGTGCTCTTCTCCAAACCGACCTCGGCTCCCTCCCTCTCCTTGCCCGCGGCAAAGTCCGCGACATCTACGCCTTGGGCGACGACCAGCTTCTCTTCATCGCGACCGACCGGCTCTCAGCCTTCGACCACGTCCTGGCCACCGGCATCCCGGACAAGGGCCGCATTCTCACGCAGCTTTCACTCTTCTGGTTCGACTTCCTCAAAGACCTCGTACCCAACCATCTCGTCACGGCCGACATCACCTCCTACCCAGCCCACCTGCAACCCTTCGCGGCGCAGTTGGAAGGTCGCAGCATGATCGTCAAACGCGCCCAGATGTTTCCGGTGGAGTGCGTGGTGCGCGGCTACATCTCCGGCTCCGGCTGGAAGGACTACCGGGCTACCGGATCGATCTGCGGTATTCCTCTCGCCGCAGGACTGCGCGAGTCCGACCAACTGCCCCAGCCCATCTTCACCCCCGCGGCCAAGATCAATACCGGCGGTCACGATGAGAACATCTCCTTCGACACGATGGTTGCGCACATCGGGGCCGAATCCGCCGAAGCCCTGCGCACCCTGACCCTCGACATCTATGCCAAGGCCAGCGCCCACGCCGCCACTAAAGGCCTCATCCTCGCCGATACCAAGTTCGAGTTCGGCCTCATCGACGGGGTCATCACGCTCGCCGACGAAGTACTTACCCCGGACTCCTCCCGGTATTGGCCTGCAGCCTCCTACCACCCCGGCGGAGCACAACCCTCCTTTGACAAGCAGTTCGTGCGCGACTATCTGGAATCAATCCACTGGAACAAGCAGGCTCCGGCACCTGCCCTGCCCGAAGAGGTCGCCATCCGCACACGGGAAAAGTACCTGGAAGCCTTCTACCTGATCACCGGCCGCACCAGCCTATTTGCCTGAGGGAACTACAGCAATCCTCATCCCCAAGGAATATCAGCCACGAGCAACTCCTCAACCCTCATGATCGCTTCCTTCAACTATCTGGACTGGATCCTTGTCGCACTGCTCGTGTACTCCACCATCAGTGCGTTTGTACGCGGCATACTGATGGAGGTTCTCTCGCTGGGTGGCCTCATTCTGGGTATCTATCTGGCCAGTTGGAACTACCAGTACCCCGCCGGGTGGGTCCTGCGCCTCATGCATCCCTTTCTGAGCCTGCCCCCTGCTATTGCCAACTTCATCGGCTTTCTGAGCATCGTCTTTGGAATCATGCTGGTCTTGGCCGTTGTTGCCCGGGTCATCCGCTCCACCGCCCACACTATCGGTCTGGGGCTGCCCGACCGGCTGCTGGGCGCAGTCTTCGGGCTGGCTCGCGGCTGCTGTATCGGGGTCGCTCTGATGCTGGCGCTGACCGCCTTTATGCCGCTCGCCACACCAATTTCGCACTCTCGCTTATCTCCCTATTTCCTTGCAGGGGTTCATGCGGTATCCTTCGTTGTACCGCACGACCTACAGCAACAGCTTTTCAACGGTATCGAACAGATCAAGCACAATGTACCCGGCTGGATCAAACTGCAGGGCTAGGGTCACAATGGAGAAGCAGTCGGCAGCAAGCGGACTGCAAGCGAGGCGAATTTTGAAGCGCGAACTTGACGGTCTCATTACGCAGATGCACAACGCAGGCGTTCCCTACACGGAAGCAGTCCGCCAGTTCAAAAAGCGCTACATCCTCGAAGTGCTCGCGCAGCACAAGGGTAACCAGTGCAAGGCGGCCGAAGAGCTTGGCATGCATCGCAACACCCTCAGCCGCACGCTGACCGAGTTGGACCTCAGCACGGCACAGATTCGCGATCAGATCCGCGGCCAACTCCGCGATGGTATTCGCAATGGCATGCGGCGTCCTCCCAGCAGCGAGCGTCCCCGCGTACAAAGCATCGTCAACGCCCGATAACCATACGGGCCGTCTAACCTCCAGCAGGATGAAGCCCACCAATCCCCACACCCGCGTCCGGTCTTACCCACTGCGCCTTTCTTTGCTCGCATTTGCCTGCCTCGCCTCCCCTGCCCCAGCACAAAACACCCCTTCCGGTAATATCCCGACCGCAAACGCTGCGGCCCAGTCTGCTCCAGCTATTGCACCCGTTGCCCCATCATCCCCAGCACCAACCACACTTCCATCCGTAACCCCGGGCAAACGCAAAACCAAGGCTGCCGCCGACGCCTATCTGGCAGGTGCTCGGCTTCTCGATCGCAAAGATCTTGCCGGCGCGGAGGCCGAATTCTCTCGCGCTCTGCAACTCAATCCCACCAGCCACGACTACCAGATGGCGGTAGCTCTAACCCATGAGCACCGCATTACCGAACTCGTCCAGCAGGCCGGCAAGGCGCGCATCCTCGGCCAGAACGCCAAGGCCGAATCCTACCTTGCGCAGGCCCGACTGCTCGACCCCACCAATACCATCGTCGCCCAGCATAGCGATCCCGGAGCCCTGCCCGTAGCCTTCCTTCCGCAGATCGCCTCTGGTCCGGCGCCGCTCGCCGGTGCCATTGCGCTCCACCCCAATGCCAGCAGCCAGACCTTTCACCTCAAAGCAAACCTGCAGGAGGTGCTGCGTCAGGTTGCCACCAGCTACGGCCTCCGTGCCGTGGTGGACTCGTCCGTCCCCAGCGTCCCCATCCACTTTGATCTGGATCACGTCGCCTACACCCAGGCAATGCCCATCCTGCTGCAGATGGGCGGCCTCTTCAGCGTCCCGCTGGACTCCGCAAGCGTCCTTATCGCCAAGGACACCCCTGAAAATCGCCTCCGTCTGGAACCGCTGCTCGAAGAGACCATCTACGTCCCCGGATCTACCAACGAGCAGATGACCGAGCTGACCAACATCGTCAAAAACATCTTCGACCTCAAGCAGGTCACCGCACAGAACTCCCTCGGTACTCTGGTCGTCCGCGCACCCGAATCCATCCTCAACGCCGTCAACCTCACCCTTGCCGACCTGATAGACGGCGGCAGCCAAATCGTGATCGACCTCAAGCTCTACGCGATCGACAAGACCAACACCCGAAACATCGGCGCTCAACTACCCCAGCAAATCGGCATCTACAACGTTGAGTCCGAAGCCACCAACCTCGTCAACGCCAACCAGTCGCTCGTCAATCAGGCCATCGCGCAGGGTTTGGTTCCCGCTAACGCCAGCAATATCGTCATCGCACTCGCCCTGATCGCCTCCGGACTGGCGCAGAGTACGCTTCTGTCCAACACCGTAGGCTTCTTCGGCGGAGGACTGACCGCTACCGGAGTCACCACCAACGCCAGTCCGACGTTCAACCTGGCGCTCAATTCCAGCGACACCCGCGCCCTCGATGACATCCAGATCCGCGTCGGCGACCGGCAGACGGGCGTCTTCCGTATCGGCAGCCGCTACCCCATCACCACCTCGACCTACACCACCTCAGCCTCTTCGCTGAGCTCGTCCGCGCTCGCCGGCGTCAATATCAACGGAGTCAGTGCCGCCAGCCTGCTCGCCAATCTCAGCTCCGCCACCATCCCCCAGATCCAGTACGAAGACCTTGGCATCAGCCTCAAAGCCACCCCTACAGTGCAGAAGTCCGGTGCCATCACCATGCACCTGGAGCTCAAAATCGAAGCCCTCGCCGGCTCCGCCCTCAACGCCATCCCAGTGTTGGCCAGCCGCCAGTTCGCCTCCGATGTCACTGTCAACGACGGCCAGACCGCCCTGCTGCTGAGCAGCGCCAGCAAATCCGAAGCGGGAGCTATCTCCGGTCTGCCCGGTCTCGCCGAGTTGCCCGGCTTCCAGGACACCGCCTCCAACGACACCGTCACCACCAGCTCCACGGAACTCGTAATGCTCGTCACACCCCATGTCGTGCGTCGCCGCTCCAACATCTACGCCGGTCCGCGCATCGCACTCAACCTGCCACTGTCGACAGATTAAAGCCTCCATCCAACGGGAGCCACACGGAAAACACCGTTCCATGCCGCTCGCCCCGGCGCGTTCGCGTTCGAATCCTCCCACCATGCTTCTCGACGATCGCGCGGCTCACCCAAAGTCCCAACCCCGTACCCGTCAACTCTTTCGAAGTCAGAAACGCCTCGTACAACCGACTCGCAATGTCTGGACGAATTCCCTCCCCCGTATCCGCAACCGTAATCCGTACACCAGCCCGGCCGCTCCTGCTGTCATACTGCGGGTGCAGCCGCAGCAACAATCGCCCGCCCTGCACGCCCATCGCATCCACTGCATTGCGCACCAGGTTGTTCAGCACCTGGCGAATCTCGCCCTCCAGACACAACACCTTCTTCACCTTGGGCAGCCGCCACTCCACCGTGACCCGCCGCACCAGCAGCCGTCCGGTGTACAACGCCACCACGCTCCTCATCAGGTCGGCCATATCCACTTCGACCGATCTGCTGCTCTGCCGATGAAACCGCAGCGTCTGCATGGTAATTTCGGTCACCCGAGCCAACTCCGTCTGCGCTACGGCCACATACTCGTGGATCTCTTCCACCGAATCCGACAGCCGCATCAGGTACAGCAGATTGGTCAGCGACTCCAACGGATTGTTGATCTCGTGGGCAATGGACGAAGCCAGTTGCCCCACCGCAGCCAGCTTCTCCAGTCGCCGCAGCGCCTCTTCCCGCTTGCGCTGCTCGGTCAGATCACGGAACGTCACCACAAGGCTCTCCACAGCACCAGTCACCTTCACCGGCACGACCGATAGCTCCGCAGGAAACCAGCTTCCATCCCTGCGGAAGACCGCCTCCTGCACCCGGGAGCAGGCCTGTCCGGTGCGTATCGCCTCGCAAATCGGACAGGCCCACGCCGCAGCCTCCAGCCGCTCCGTCAAACCATCCCCCAAATCCGGACGATGAAGACGTTTATGGACCTCCTCCCCCAGCATCGATCCCGCCCCATCGGCAGAGACACCAAACAGCAGCTTGGCGGCATGATTTGCAAACGTACACTTCCCTGCCAGATCGACCCCGCAGATGCCCTCACCCGAGGCGTCCAATACCGCCTGCCACTCCTCTCTCTGCCCTTGAACCTTTTCCAGTTTCTTCTCCATAACCCCGCCGTGAGACCCACTTACACTCTCCCTTTCAGATGCACGATTTTGCTCGGGCGAACCCCAGCAGGACAATTCTCGTCCATCCTCCGCGCCGCGTTGACCTATCGGGCCAAACCCCGCTATACTCGTATTTGTGTGAGCGGGAGTAGCTCAGTGGTAGAGTGCTTCCTTGCCAAGGAAGATGTCGCCGGTTCGACCCCGGTCTCCCGCTCCAAAATAGTCCAGCCTGCGGTACACTTCTCCTGACATCCAGCAGGGCTGCACCACGATAAGCCCACCCCGAGGCGCGGTACCCAAGTGGTAAGGGAGAGGTCTGCAAAACCTTTATGCGTCGGTTCGATCCCGACCCGCGCCTCCAAAATATCTAAAGCCATAGCCCCCAACGGGGCTTTTCTTGTTGGTCATCCACTTCTAATCCACACCGAGGTACTCCCCGGCCTCCGCCTATCCAGACAGAGGCCGGGACTACGCGAACGTCCTCGCAGTTACCGTACTCTCCAGGACTCCCCGCCAAACGTAACCCGCAATCCACTGCGAAACGTAAGTGGCAGCGAGGCATAGCCGAACGCCTCCTGATAGTGCTCGCTCAGCAGATTCTGCACATCCACATACGCACTCAGCAGATGCGATATCTGGTAGCCCCCGCTCAACTCCAGCCGCTGATATGCGCCCAGTAGATTCCTGTTCGGCAGCAGCATGCTGTAGCCAAAGTTTGCGTCGGACAAATAATCACTGTCATCACGACGACCAACCAGCGTTCCGGTCAGCGAACCATAAACCTTGGCACTTGTGAAATTGATGCCAAAGTACCCCGACTGCGGAGCACGCCGGAACGGTCGCGCCCCGACCAGCGGCGCATACACCCCAATCGGAATCGTGCTGAAGTTCGACGACGTGTTGTACACCGTCGCTGGATTATTCGGACCCGGATTCTCCGATCCGCTCGCAAACGAACGCTGCACGATCGCATCCAGATACGTGTACCCGCCCCGGGCAAACCAGTGGTGGTTCAGTCGGTACTCCGCCTCCACCTCCGCGCCCTGTGCACGATACGCCTGCGAGTTCACCGCCGCACCATATTGCACCGCCGGATCATTCGCAGCCGACAGCCCAAGCTGCAGCAGAGCCGCCTGCGGAACAAACTCCACCCCATTGGTGAACTCGTTATGAAAGTACGTCACTCCGACCCGCGCCCGTCCGTTCCACAACTCCTGGTCGACACCACCATCGAACGTCCTCGAATCCTCCGGCCCGATCGGCGTCACATGATACTGCGCGATCAACTGGCTGCCATTCGGCTGCGCCGCCAGCGTCCCGTACAAGGAAGCGCTCTGGTAATAAATACTCGGTTCCTTGATGCCCTTGCCAAAGCTGAAGTGCAGCTTCGTCCCACCCAGCACGCTCGTCCCTGAAGGCCGTCGTGCATAGAACGCCAGCGAGGCCCGTGGTGTCGCCGCAAATCCAAACAGCCCGTTGTCCTCCAACCCGCTGCCCAGCGTGTAATACAGCCGGTTGCGTACATCGCCAGCCACCTGCAGCGTATAGCTGTAGTTGCCGCGCTCGATCGACGTTGGAGTCAAGCCAGTGGATGCCGTGGTCCCACGCTCATCTTCATACTTGAAAGCGCCCAGTCCCACCACATGCGTGTTCAGCCGATAGTCCGTCTGCGCATACACAAAATCCCGCTTCGTCGGCGCACTGTACTGGCTCGGATAGGTCGATCCATAACTCGTCCCGTACTGGAAGATAGCCTGCCCGCTGACGCTGTATCCGTTCGCACCCGTAATCGTCACCGGAGCACCCAGGTATAAATCCGTATTCGCGTCATACTGTCCAGTGGGCGCATAGTCGGTATACAGATAGTTCAACCGCAGCCCGCCATAACGAATCTGGTTGTGCCAGCGCACGGTCGTCTGGTTGTTCCACGCCGCGCTGTAGTAGCTGTCGTGCTCGGTTGTTCCGGCCGCATCGGCAATGCCATATAACGCAATCGCGTTGGGCAGGCCCACAGCATCAGCGACATGACGCACCGTAAATCGCAAGTCATTCGTGGCATTCAGGGCCCAGCCAAAGTTGCCCACATAGGTCGCATTGTGGAACGCAGCATTCTGCTGGTTATTCCGCGTATCCATCCTTGCAAAGGCAGAGTAGTAATCAAAGCTCCGCAACACGCCACTGGCACTCACCTGATTGCGATACGTCCGAAAGTTGCCGCCGTCTCCGGAGTAGGTAAACAAAGGCAACCGCGTCGTCCCGCGCGCCGTCGTCAGACTCACCACACCATCCAACGCGTCCGATCCATACAACGCACTATTCGGCTCCCGCAGTACCTCAATCTGCGCCACACCCACCGCGTCGATATCACTCAACTCCACCCCACCGCCAATGTCATTTGCGGGAACGCTGTCGATCAGTACCTTGGTGGCATTGCTGTTGCCGCCACGCAGAAACAGACTCGTACTCCCGCCCACCTGGCCTGTCTGTGTAATCTGCACTCCGGGCACCTGCCGCAGCATGTCTGCCGCTCCGGTCTCCTCGCGATAGTCCGCCGGATTCAACACCGTTACCGCTACGCCCACCTGGGCCATCGGCGTTGGCGTACCCACGGCCGTAACCGTCACGGCTTGCGTCAACGTAGGAGTCGACAGAGTAAGATCCAGCAACGCTGCACCCGCGCCGCCAAAGTACCGCAGCGTTGTACCGGCAGGATCGAACGTCTTCGCGTAAGACTGCAATCGGTACAAGCCCGACACCGGAACCACCAACACATACGCGCCAGAACCGTCCGTCCTGGTCTCGCCAACCACCGTGCCGCGGGCATCCACCAACTTCACCGTTGCCCCGGCAACTACGGCACCCAAAGGATCGTTCACCGTTCCTCGAACGGAGCCACGTGCAGCCTGCTGCGCCTGCATCCGCGACGGATATACCAGGCATGACACCAAAACCGCAGCAGTGATAAAAAAACAGCGTAGTCGATTCAAGCTTCCACTTCGTACGTGCATACTTTTCCCCTCGGAAATAAATCCTGTGACAGCAAAGCCGGTCTCCTGACTCGCGCTTCGTTGAACCGATGCTGCCTTCCCAGAGCGCTGGCTCCAGTGGCGTTGATCGTCCCTGCATGGTTCTCTGCGCTTACAGTTACGGGGTAGTGGCGGATTTTCACCGCGCTTCCCGACACCTTGCAGATGGGTTGCGGTTTTGACCTGGCACACAGCACGCCAGACCACAAAATAGAAGCCCTCTGCCAGCGGCGACAGAACGCGGAATAACCACGCAACAGTTACTCCCAACACCTCTCCTCATTACATGAGCAGAAAAAGCCGTACCCGGCAGGCCACACCGAACATGCTCACGCACCCTAAAATGCACAGGAATACATTCGTCGTCACCGCCGCACCGGCATCAATCCGGAGGGGCGTCTCCTGCCTCGGGGCAGTCCTGCATACAGCATCAAACGCTCCAGACCCACGCAGCATCACGTGCGGTTTCGCGTCCACACGCACCACGGCGCGAGCAGACAAAGAGCGGGAATTGGCAGAAATAGGAAGCGAATCCGCACGCCTGAACAGACGCTACGGTTTGCTCTTCAACTCTCCCAGCGAAGTTGAACGAAGCCCGACAACATATCTGGCCGGTCTCCTGACTTGCACCTCAACGAGTCTCGGCTGCCTTCCCAGGAAACTGCTCCCAGTGGCTTTCGTACCAATTGCCAGACTCTCCGTGCTTACAGTTACGGGGTAGCGACGGACTCACACCGTCTTCCCGAACACCAGATAGCCCCAGCATATCCGGGCACCTCGGTCAGGTCAACCCACACGCGATGCCCCCACCAAAGCTGTCGCAGTTACCCTCGCCGCGACAAACCCGGCAGTCCACGCCGCACATGGAACCCCATCACCCCAGCCACAAACCCCGCATCCAGCAGCGCCTGTGCCATCCAGTGCTCACCCGCTGCTACTCCATTCACCGTCGCAATCAGCATCCCCGCGCGCTCCGTGGCAGCGTCTTCCCCACGCTCCCCGTGGATTCGCCCCACCAGAAACTCCGCCAGCGCCCGCGCAACCTGCGACCGCCCAGGCTCCTCCTCCGGCAGAAACACCTGCACGTTCGGATTGCCCCGGCGCAGATACGCCACCAACGCCCCATCGCACAGCACCACCCGCGCCCCAACACTCCGCGTCAACGAGCTTCCCGCATCCCCACCCGCAGGCCAGCGCAGCAACGACCCATACGGATTCGCCGGATCGCTCGCCGCCAGCATCACCATCTCAGCCTGCTCCCCCTCGCGTTCCATCCGCAGACTCCGCAGCAGATCCACCGCCGCCGGCATTGCAAACTGCGTCGCCCCAAGGTCGGCCGCAAAGTATCCCCGCCGAACCTTCCCACTCTCCTCCATCGTCTTCAGCACGTCGTACACCGCGGAAAATCCCCCCGGCAAACCCTCCGCATGTGCTGTCTCGCGAAACACCACACCGTACCGGTGCAACAACTGGGTCGCCACCGCATGGCTCCACGCAGTTCCCGTCGCAATCGCTCCAGCATCCGCTTCAGCAAATGCAGCCCGGTTCAAACTCCAACGCCCCTGAGCCGTCGGCGGAGTCGTCCTGCGCGATCTAAATCCCGCCTGCGGATGCACCCGCCGACCCGACTTCCCACCCCGACCACTCGCCGTGGGCCGCTCACAATAAGCTCGCAGCGCCGCCAGGCCATCGTTGGTCACCATGCCCTTCCACACCAGTCCCCACAGTGCATCCAGCGTCTCGCCCGGATACCCACCACCCAGACCATCGTGCAACTCCTGAAAGAACGTAGCGCCATGTCGCCGCAGATACTCCACAACTTCATCTTCCTTCGTCGGCGCGCTGGCCTGCTCGCGCCCGCGGCTTCCCTTCTCCTTACCTGCCGCAGCAAACAACACCCCCAGCTTCTCAGCCAGATACAACGCCACCCGCCCATCCCGCTCGCCAATCGGCTCCAGTCCTACCCACACCACCTCACCCGCAGCGATCAACAGGTCCAGGTCCGTAGCCTTGTACCCCACCAACCGCGCAGGCAGTATCTCCGTCTCCAGCAGCGACGCCGGCAGCGGAGCCCCCTGCAGATTCTCAATCACATCCAGCAGCGCATCCAGTCCTCGTCGTGGCTGTACTACCCCCTGCCACCGCGTCAGCAGCCGTGCCAGTACCCGCTGCTCTACTGGCTCCACCTCCTTGCGTAACCGCGCCAGCGACTTCCGCCGTATCGCCCGCAGCACCTCGGCATCGCACCACTCCCGATGCACTCCGCCCGGTCGAAAACCTCCTTCTACCACGCGCCCCGCCTGCACCAGACCCTGCAGCACTGTCTCCACTCGCTCCACCGCCAGCCCCAGACGATCCGCGACCTCTGGTGTCGTAAACGGCCCATGCGTCCTCGCAAAGCGCCGCACCAGATCAACTATCGCCCCCGGGGCATCCTCCAGAAAAGCCCGGGCCAATCCCGGAGGCAGCGGTACCCCCAACGCATCCCGATAACGCGCCGCATCCTCGACAGCGATCAGCCGCTTCTCTCCCGCAACCGCTACCTCCAGCACCCGCCGCGCGCGCATCAGTTTCGCTGCACTCGCCGCAACCTCCTCCGTCAGGCAACGCCGGGCCAACTCCGCCCGCGTCAAATCACCCAGTCGCAGCAGCAGATCATGCACCCCGTCCATCGTCCGCGCCTTGTAGCTCTCCACCAGGCACTGGACCTGCTCCTCCTCCTCTTCGATAGCATGAATATCCAGCAACTCCCGCAGGTCCGCATCTCCCATCAACTCCCGCAACTGGTCCTGATCGATACTCAGCGCCTGCGCCCGCCGCTCTGCCAACGGAGCATCCCCGTCGTAGATGTAGTTCGCCACATAGCTGAACAGCAGCGCACTGGCAAACGGACTCGGAGTCCTTGAATCCACCGTATGCACCCGTATCGTTCGGTTCCCAATCGCCCGCAGTGTCTCCATCAGCGCCGGCATATCGAACACATCCCGCAAGCACTCGCGGTAAGCCTCCAACAGAATCGGAAAGCTGGCAAACTGGCTCGCCACCCGCAGCAAGTCGTACGCACGCTTGCGCTGCTGCCAGAGTGGAGTCCGTCCATCCGCCCGTCGCCTCGGCAGCAACAGCGCCCGTGCCGCACTCTCCCGAAACTTCGCCGCAAACAACGCCGTCGATCCCAACTGCCGCAAAACCAGCTCCGCAGCCTCCTCCGGCTCCAGCATCAACAACTCAATATCCGGTGCCGTATCGCTCTCTGGAAACCGCAGCACAAAACCATCATCAGACCACATTGTCTCCACATCGTGTCCACCATTTGCACGCAGTTTTGCCGTGAGCGCCATGGCCCAGGGCGCATGGATCCTGCTCCCAAACGGTGTCAACACACACACACGCCAGTCCCCCAACTCATCCCGGACCCGCTCTATCACTATGTTTCGATCATCTGGCACCACCGTTGTTACAATCTCTTGATCCGCCAGATACCGCAGCGCATTCTCCGCCGCACCCATCTCCAGATCATGCTCTCCCACCAGCCGCGCCAGCGCCACAGAACGCGGCACCTCGCGCAACTCCCGCACCAGCGCGCCAATCCTTCGCCCGAACTCCAGAGGACGTCCCACCTGGTCTCCATGCCAGAACGGCATCTTCCCCGCCTCCCCCGGTGCCGGAGTCACCAACACCCGGTCATGCGTAATCTCATCGATCCGCCACGTCGACGCCCCCAGAATGAACGTGTCGCCCGTCCGGCTTTCGAATACCATCTCTTCGTCCAACTCCCCCACACGCACCGGCTTCGCAGTCCCCGCCAGAAACACTCCGTACAGCCCACGATCAGGAATCGTCCCACCATTCAAAATTGCAATCCGCTTCACCCCCACTCGCGGAGTAATCCAGTTGCGCGTCCGGTCCCAGGTAATCCGTGGACGCAGCTCCGCAAACTCGTCCGATGGATATCGTCCTGCCAGCATGTCCAGTACACCGTCGAATACTCCCTGGCTCAACCCTGCAAAGGGCGCAGCACTCCGCACCAGCGCAAATAACGCCGTATAGCTTATCCCCGGACTCTGCTCTTCATCCGTCGCAGGCTTGCGCCGCACCTCCGCATCTACAACGTTCAAAGGTGGGTGGGCAATCACTGCTACCATCTGTTGCGCCAGCACGTCCAGCGGATTCCGCAGAAACCGCGTCGACTCCACATGCCCCTCATGCATCGCCTTCGTTACAGCAGCGCAGGCGATCAGGTCTGCCCTGTACTTAGGAAAAATAATTCCACAGGATGGCGCGCCTACCTGATGTCCGGCGCGGCCGATCCGCTGCATCCCACTCGCCACACTGGGCGGCGCCTCAATCTGAATCACCAGATCAATCGCCCCCATATCAATCCCCAACTCCAGCGAACTTGTCGCAACCAACGCCTTGATCTTGCCAGCCTTTAGTAACTCTTCAATCTCGGATCGCTGCATCGCTGCCAATGATCCATGATGCGCCCGCGCAATCGGCTCTCCCGCCAAATCATTCAACGCTCCAGCCAAACGCTCCGCTACCCGCCGCGCATTCACAAATATCAGCGTCGAGGTCCGGCCTCGAATAATCTCCAGCAGTCGAGGATGGATCGACTGCCAAATCGACGTTCGTTTCGGCCCCTGGCTGGCAGGCCCACTCGGCTGCTCCTGTATCTCCCCCAGCCGCGCCATGTCCTCCACCGGAACCTCCACCTTCAGTTCCAGTACCTTCCGCGCACCGGCATTCACCACCGTCACCGGACGATACCGTGGCTGGCCTGTGCCCACATCTGGCTTCCACCCCTCGTCACGCGCCGCATCCATCAGCACAGCATTGATCGCATCATGCGCCGCAACCGGTTGCAGCGCTTCTGTCACAGATTCAGTTACATTCACTCCTGCATCTACCTCTGCACCACCCAGAAAACGTGCGACTTCCTCCAACGGCCGTTGCGTTGCCGACAAGCCAATCCGCTGCAGCCGCCGTCCCCCACTCGCAGCGGTCAACGCCTCCAGCCGCTCCAGCGATAACGCCAGATGTGCCCCGCGCTTGCTCGGGACCAGCGCATGAATCTCATCCACAATCACCGTCTCGACAGTACGCAGCGACTCACCAGCTTCGCTGGTCAAAAGCAGATACAGACTCTCCGGTGTCGTAATCAGAATGTCCCCAGGATGCTTACGAAACCGGGCACGCTCCTTGGCAGACGTGTCCCCTGTACGCACGCTGATCTCCGGCATCCGCACCCCAACACCCTCTCGTTGTGCCATCGCTGCAATCCCTGCCAGCGGCGTTCTCAGATTCCGTTCCACATCCACGGCCAGCGCTTTGAGCGGCGAAAGATAGACAACACGGCATCCGCGCTCAGCCGCAGCATCCGTCCGCAACATCAGTTTGTCGAGACACCACATAAATGCTGTCAGCGTCTTACCTGTGCCCGTCGGGGCGAGAATCAGCGTAGATTCCCCCCGCGCAATCGCCGGCCACCCCTCCGCCTGCGGAGCCGTCGGCCCATCGAACACCGCTCGAAACCACTTCTCCGTAATAGGATGAAAAGCCTCCAGAGCGTGATCAGCGGCAACACCGTCAAGCCCGCCGGACTCCAGCTGCTTCTCCGGTCCACGCTCTGGCAAAGGCAAGTTCTTGCCTTTAGCTGCAGGCTGCTTCGTCACACGGGTCTTGGATCGCTTCGGCGTCGTTGGCATCGCTACTCTCGTCTATCAGCAGCATACCTGCCCAGCACTCTCCAACACACCTCCAGTCCCCCACCACCCCACCAGGAAACTACGCAGTGTTCACAGGCCGATAAAAATAGCAGCCCGACGAAAACTCAACGTGAAACAACTTCGTCGAGTCCTCCGCCTGCTCCGCATTCCCCAGCATCAGATAGCCCTCTGGAGCCATCCGCCGCCGCACCTCACGAAATACATGAGTCCGGTCCTGTCGCGGAAAGTACAGCAGTACGTTCCGCAGTAGAACCAGATCAAATACAGGCATCTCCGGTAACACTCCGCACAGATTCACCTGCATAAACTCGCACATCGCACGCACCCGCGCATTCATCTCCCACTCTTCCCCATGCCGCGTCAGGTACTTAACCAGCATCTGCACCGGCAGCCCCCGGTTTACTTCCAACCGCCGATACCTGCCCCTGCGTGCAGTCTCCACCACCTCCCGTGACAGATCTGTCCCTATGATCTTTATGTCCCAATCCGACAGCAGCGGAAAGTTCTCGCACAGCATCATTCCCAGACTGTAGGCCTCCTGCCCGGTGGAACTTGCCGCACTCCATATCCGTAGCCGACGCTCTCGCTCGCGTAGTCGAATCAGCGCTGGAAAGATCGTCTCTCGCAGCATCTCAAACGAGGTGCGGTCGCGAAAGAAGCTTGTCTCATTGATAGTCATCGCCTCCGCAACCGCCCGCTGCAGCTGTGGCCTGCGCTCCACTCGTAATATCTTCACGAATTGTTCCAGATTGGAAGCTCCAGCCAGGCGAACCACCGGCGTCAGCTTCGACTCAAACAAACCATTACGCGATGGATCAATCACATTGGCCGATTGCGCCAACACCAGCTCCCGCAGATACTCGTAGTCTGAATCAGAGCACGCCATGCGATACCTCCCGCCGAGTCTTCGTAATCACGCGCTCTTTGCTTCCACTGTGAATGTCATGCTCACAAACACCAGCGGACTTTCCCCCTCGTGAGGCCATCACTCGATGTTTCAACTCCTCGGCTAACTCCGTCAGCGGCAGAGTTGCGCTTGCAATTCCCGCCGCACTCACTCGACCCGGCATTCCCCACACCACCGAACTGGCCTCGTCCTGCGTCAACACTTCTCCACCCGCAGCATGGACAGCACGTGCTCCCGCCAGCCCATCGGCTCCCATCCCCGTCATCACCACTGCCAGCGTCCGCGCTCCGTAGGCTCGCGCTGCCGAAAAAAATAGATGATCCACCGAAGGTCTGCAAAAATTCAAGGGCTTTTCCTGATGCAGGTGAATTAGCCCCACTGCCCCTCCAGTCCTGCGGTTCGCACTTACCTCCATATGCATGTCCCCCGGTGCTATCCATACTGTTCCGGCAACCATGGCCGCCCCTTCATAGGCCTCGCGTACACGCAAACCACAACACTGATCCAGCCGCTCCGCCAGTGCCCCGGTAAACACCTTCGGCATATGTTGCACAATCAGCACTGGAACCGGCAGACTCACAGGCAGCCTTGGCAACATCACCTCCAGCGCGGAGGGGCCTCCGGTAGAAACACCGATCACAACAACTGCGATCTGCCCTCGGCTTCCCTCCTGCACTCCTCTCTCTTGTCCAATCGCACTTTGACACTCAACGCCGGCTCGTGACGCGTCCGACTCCGATGGTCCCGACCTGCTCCGTCCGCACAAAGCCAGTGCAGCAATCTTGGGAAACAGATGCTCCGCAAGTACCTGGGTTGCCGCAGAAAAATCACTCTGCTCACTTGGCTTCATCACATAGTCCGATGCACCACGCGCCAGAGCATCCAGTGTCGAGCGTGCACCCCGCTCGGTATACGCACTGCACATGATCACGGGCACCTCCGAGCCTTGTGCCTGCAGCCGGTCCAGCACATCCAGACCGTGCATTCGCGGCATCTCCAGATCCAGAAGCAGCACATCCGGCTGCAATCGTTGCATCGCCTCCAGGCACTCCACACCATCTCGTGCTTCGCCGCACAACTCCATCGGCAGCAGGCCGCCTCCACCCTTCTCGGTCTGCTGCAGAAACAGCGTCCGCATCACACCGCGCATCACAGCCGAGTCGTCCGCTACCAGCACCCGAACCGAACGTTGGATCCCTCCCTGCATCTCGTTCCTCTCTTGTTTCATCTCCATCATGCTGCGGCCATAAATCCAAGCAACGACATCTTTTCGCGTAGGCTCTCCGGTGTAAATGGCTTCATCAAGAACTCATCGGCACCATACTCCAGCGCACGGCAGATAAACGTGTTGTCCGCCTCCGTCGTCACCATCATCACCTTGGTCGCCGGACACAGCCTTGCCGCGCGCAACTCCTTCACGCACTCGAGCCCATTCATCACCGGCATATTCAAGTCCACTAACATCAGGTCAAAGCTCTCGCTCTCCACCAGCAGATGCAGTGCCTCCTGTCCATTGACTGCTTCCACACACACTATGCCCATGCGTTGCAGCAACTCTCGAAGGTACTCTCGAATAAAACTGGAGTCATCCACTATCAGAGCTCTCATACAGACTCTCCCCTTCCCTTGCTGCTGAAAAGTCCCATCTCCGCCAGTCGCACAGGCCGCAGCTTCTGCGGATCAAGCGACACTATTAATCCTGTTGCCATCTTGTACGCACCATCGAACAGTGTCTTGCAGCGCGGCTCAAGCGTGCTCGGATTCTGCTCCAACATTGCCGCACTCACGATCACCACGCTCGACACCGCATCGACCATCAATCCGAATCGTTCCCGACTCTCCTCATCCTCCAGTACCAGCACCGAGCTCGTGCCGCTTTGGGCTTCCATGCCCAACACTGCTCGAAAGTTGACCGTCGTTAGTACTTCTCCTCGATTTGGAATCACCCCCGCAATAAACGGCGGCGCCTGGGGAACACGCTGCACCGCATGTTCTCCCAGCACCTCACAGATCAGTCGCGTATCGATGCCGAACACTCTGCCACCAGTCAGCAGCGAGCACAGCGAGACCATCACTCCTGAATTCTCCCCCTTGTCCATCGCCAGTCCAGCCACTACGCCACCTCCTGCAACTTCTGCTCTGCAACTTCGCTCATCTCTCCACACACGGTCGTCAGACGCTCTTTCACCAGAGCCAACGTCGTCCCCTCCCTCGCTGAAACCTCATCCAGCACCACACCAGACGACACATCCAATACCTTACGTACGACGACTCCGACGCGAGCCACAGCGCCTTCCAGCGCTCCCACACCACAGATCAGCACCGTCACCAGTGCCGCATCTTCCGCAGCCGGTGTACCACCAGCTTCCATATCATGCAGCACACCGCCTGCGTCTCGCAGCACCAGCGTCTCGCCGCGATACTGCAGCATCGCCCTTCCAGCGGCATACTCAACTTCATCCAGCGGCACGCTCTCAATCCGTTCTACCTGTTCCAGCGGCATCGCCTTCCGCTCGCGTCCGCAGTCTTCGTACACTAGAAACGACCTTGTGGCCTCTACCTCTTCGGCATTGCTCTTCTCCACGCCATCGGATATGCCTGGCTCCGCTACTCGCACACCCGCACGTTCCGCCACCGCGGCCACATCAAGAATCAACGCCAGCAGCCCATTGCCCAGTACGGTAGCTCCCGAGAACAATCCGATCTCCCGCAACACACCAGACAGAGGCTTCACGACAATCTCTTCCGGTGCCAATAGATCGTCCACCACCAGCCCATACCGACGACCCTCAGCCTCTACTACCGCGACGTAGATTCCGTGCGCTCCCACGCGATCCGTAGAAGGGACCTCCAGCAGTTCGTCCAGTCGCACAATCGGAAGCAACCGCTCCCGCAACCGATATACCTCGGCCTGTCCTACCTGCTCAATTGCATCGGCGACTTCACGCTCCGGAACATAGACCAACTCCATCAGCGCACTCTGCGGCAATGCAAAGCTCTGACCACCGCTCCGGACAACCAACGCAGGAACAATCGCCAGGGTCAGAGGAACCCGCAGTCGCAATGTGGTCCCTGCTCCCACCCGCGACTCCATCTCGACGCTGCCTCCCACCTTCTCCACATTCGACCGCACCACATCCATTCCAACGCCGCGGCCGGACACATGCGTCACCGCCGCCGCAGTAGAAAAGCCTGGCAGGAAAATCAGCTGTAGCGCCTCGCGTTCCGTCATCGCCGCAGCCTGCTCTGCCGTTACCAATTCACGGTCCACCGCCTTCGCCAACACTCGCTCCATGCTGATCCCGGCACCATCATCCGACACCTCGATGACCACCGAGCCGCTCTGATGAAACGCCTTCAACCGCACACAGCCTTCCGGCTGCTTATCCGACTTCAACCGGTCGCCAGGTGACTCGATACCATGATCCACGGAGTTCCTCACCGCATGGGTCAACGGGTCCTTGATCGCCTCCAGCAGGCTCTTATCCAGACCGGTCTCCTGTCCGGAGAACTCCAGCCGCACCTGCTTTCCACACGTCCGCGCCAAATCGCGCACCATCCGCGGAAACTTGTTAAACAGATTTCCCACCGGCTGCATCCGGGCCTGCATCACCGTCTCCCGCAGGTCCGCCGTCACACTATCCAGACGTCGGGCCAACTCTGGAAAACTTGCCGCAGACATCGTGCTCTGCAGCATCTGGTTGCGCGTCAACACCAATTCGCCCACCAGGTTCATCATCCGGTTCAGCACCTCTACGTCGATCCGCAGGGTCTTATCATTTGCTCCTCGTTCGGTTACATACCCTGAGTCGACTGGAGCAGCCTGCGCACCTGCAACGCTTGCCTCCCGCACCACCAGTTCGCTCCGCGGTTCTTCGTGCAGCCTGCGCTGACGGCTCAAATCATCCAGCAACGCAATCAAGCTGCCGTCGTCATCGTTTGCCCGAGACCCCTCTCCCCCCGTGCTCTCAATCAAGAGCAGGATCTTTCGCAGTCCGTCCATCAGCAGAAGCAGGCCGCTAATCAACTCGCCCGTCACCTCCAGCGTCCCGTCCCGCAGCGCTCCCAGCAGATTCTCGCCCGCATGAGCCAGCTTCTCCAGCCGCCCAAAGCCCAGAAATCCCGTCGTGCCCTTGATTGTGTGAACCGCTCGGAATATCTCTCCCAGCAACTCACTATCGGCAGGGCGCAACTCCAGCTCGGTCAGGCACCGCTCCATCCGGTCCAGCCCTTCCATGCTCTCCGCAAGAAACTCTTTAGTCAGGTCGTCCACACATGCCTTATCGGGCATACACGCCAAGCCTTTAGTGCCAACTGGTCATGATGCCATCTCCCACCCCCTTGCCTTACCCATCCACACCCGATAGCCTCACTTTCATCATGTCCCTCGCTCTCCCATCCACACCGCTCACCGCAGCCCACATCGATCTGCTGCAACGACACGCCAGCACTGCAGCCCACCACGCCTACGCACCCTACAGCAACTTCCGGGTCGGAGCGGCACTCCTCCTCAGCGCCCCACCCACTGCACATGCAGCCATCGTCTCCGGCTGTAACGTCGAGAACGCCTCCTATCGCCTCACTAGCTGCGCCGAGCAGAACGCGATAGCAGCCGCGGTCGCACTCCACGGCCCGGGCATCCGTATCCGCGCCATCGCCATCGCCAATCTCAACGGCGCCGCCTGTCAGCCCTGCGGAGCCTGTCGCCAAACCATCCTCGAGTTCAGCAGCCCCGACACCCTCGTCATCTTCCCCGCTAGCAACGGTTCCTCCACTCAGGCCACCATCGCCGAACTCCTCCCCGCAGGCTTCGTCCTGCCGCACGACCAGAAATAGACACCATGACTCAGCCCACACAGCCACTCCACATCGTCGACATCATCCGTCACAAGCGTGACGGTCTCCCACTCTCCACCGCGGAGATCCAACACTTTGTCCACGGCATCGTCGATCGCTCCATCACCGACGCTCAGGCCTCCGCCCTCCTCATGGCCATCTACCTGCGCGGTCTCTCTCCTCAGGAACTCGCCGCCCTCACCACCGCCATGCGCTTCTCCGGCGAAACCTTCGACGCCACTCCCCTGCACACCTTCACCATAGACAAGCACTCCACTGGCGGCGTCGGCGATAAGACCTCCCTCCTCATCGCACCCATCCTTGCCGCCGCTGGCCTCGCCGCACCCACGCCAGCAGGTATCCCGGGCATCTGCGTCCCCATGATCTCCGGCCGCAGCCTGGGCCACACCGGTGGCACACTCGACAAGCTCGAAACCATCCCCGGCTTCAACACCCAACTCCCCCTCCCGGAGTTCTTCGACACCCTCAAAACCTGCGGCGCAGCCCTCATCGGCCAGACCCCTACCCTCGTGCCCGCCGACCGCATCCTCTACGCTCTCCGCGACCACATCGGCACCATCGAGTCACCCAATCTCATCACCGCCAGCATCATGAGCAAGAAGCTTGCCGAGAGTCTCAACGCCCTCGTCCTCGACGTCAAAACCGGCAGCGGCGCCTTCATGAAGTCCTACGACGACTCACGCCACCTCGCCTCCCTCATGGTCCAGACCGGCACTCTCGCTGGCACCCGCACCGTTGCCCTGCTCACCACCCACGACCAGCCCATTGGTCGCTTCGCCGGCAACTGGCTCGAAGTACAGGAGTGCGTCGACATCATGCAGCAGGTCCGCCACCCCATGTCCGCAGACCTCATCGAACTCACCAACATCCTCGCCGGCTCGATGCTCCACCTCGCCGGTCAAGCCGACTCACCCCAACTGGGAGCAGCCCTCTCCGACGAAATCCTCCGCAGCGGTGCAGCCTATCGGGCCTGGCTCAGCATCGTTGCAGCCCAGGGCGGAGACATCACCGTCTTCGATACAAATACCAGCCAGAACGGTCATCCGTCGCGCAGTGGTGAACCTGCGTCGCGCATCTACTCCCGCACCCTCGTCGCAGCTACCTCCGGCTACCTCGCTTCCATGGATTGCACTCAGGTAGGCTGGGCTGTCCAGCGGCTGGGAGCAGGCCGCACCAAGCCCGGAGACCCGGTCAGCGCCCACGCAGGCATCGAGATGCACGCCAAGCTGGGCCAGCGCCTCACCCATGGCCAACCCCTCATCACTCTCTTCAGCGAAGACGAATCGCTCCTGGCCGAACCTCACCATATGCTACAAGAGACGTTACAAATCCTGCCCGCCCCCCCCACCTTGCAGCCGATTATCCGCGAGGTCATCTCCGCCGGATAACCTCGCCGCCGAGCCAACCACCTAGTGGCCCGGCTGGAACAGCAACGGGACAAACTGGCTCAGATTGTCCCGCCACACCATCCACACATGTCTGCCCGGCGTCTGCACAGCATCAGGCTGCATCCCCCGCTCCCGCAGCCATCCGATCAACTTCTGATTCGGCTCAAACAGACCATCCTCGGTCCCACAAGAGATCCACAGCAACTTCAACCGTGCCTGCAGCTTCGGTCCGGTCTCCGCAGTCACAGCCGGAAACTGCACTGGAAACTCTGTCGTCCCCAGACCACCTGCACTGAACCCTGCCACATACGCAAAGTCATCCACATGGTTCAACCCCACCAGCAGACTCTCCGCACCACCCATCGACAGCCCGGCAATTGCATGGTCTTCGCGCCGCTCCGATAACGGAAACTCACGCTTCACTCGCGGCATCACCTCCTGGTACAGCGCTTCCGAGAACTTCGTAAAGTTCTCCTGCACCAGCGCCGGATCGCGCCATGCAATCCACCCCCGGGTAATCATCTCCATCGTCCCGTAACCCAGAGGCATCACTACAATCATCGGCTTCGCTTTGCCCGCGGCTATCAGGTTGTCCAGAATCTCATTGGCTTTACCCATGCTGGTCCACGCCCACGACTCATCGCTGTAGCCATGCAGCAGATACAGCACCGGGTACTTCTGCGCGCTCTTCGGATCAAATCCAGGCGGCGTATACACGTAGTACTCACTGGTCCGATGCACGATCGTCGACGTATAAAAATAGTGATGCAGCACGCCGTGCGGCACCTCCGTCAACTCCCAAGGCTCTGCCGGGTGCCCCGGCACCAGCAGCACGTTCTGGTTACGAAACGCACTTGTCTTGATCGTCACATTATGAGGATCAACCACACTCACTCCGTCGACCAGAAACGAGTAGCTGTAATACTCCGGTGCCAGCTTCGGAACATGGATCGACCACTCCCCAGCACCGGTCTTCGTCATCGGCAATGGATCTGCGTCGCCCTCCAGCAGCAACTCCACCTTCTCGGCATGGGGCATCGTCAGGTAAAACTCCACGCTGCCGTCGGCCTCAACCGTAGGACTCGGTGGCGGTGCGGGCACTAGCGGAACCGGCGCGGTCGACCGCGTCACGGGAGCAACCGCAGGTACCGCCGCACTCGCGCCCTGTGCCACCGCCACCTGTCCACCCATCATCGCCACCAGAGCAAAACAAACCGCTACACTCCGCATTCCCTGCATCGCCTATCCTCCGTCAACCAATCATCTCACCACCAGGCTGTGGCCACACACCTGTGGGCCGCAACCGCTCATTACTGGAATCCACTCTGCCTAAACCCTGTTCACTGCATTCTCGGCCTTGCCACCGCTCAACACCCGCCCCACATCCTGGCAGATCGTATTGGTCACACGCTGCTGCGCCTCATGCGTAAACGCAGCAATATGCGGCACCAGGATCACATTCGCCAGTTGCTCCAGCTCTCCTGCAACCGGAGGCTCCTTCGAGCGCACATCCAGCGCTGCGCCCGCCAACTGGCCCGTCTTCAACGCCGCCACCAGATCGCTCTCCACCACCACCTCCCCGCGAGCCGTATTGATAAACGTCGCACTCGGCTTCATCCTCGCAAACCGCTCGGCATTCAGCAGTCCCAGCGTGCTCTTCGTCGCCGGAAGATGGCACGACACCACATCCGCACGCTCCAGCAACTCGTCCAGCCCCACCAACTCCGCCTGCAACTCACTCAGCAGCACGTTGTCCCGGCTCAAAAACGGATCGTACGCCAATACCTTCATCCCAAAGGCCTGCGCCCGCCGCGCCGTAAGATACCCAATCTTGCCAGCACCCAGAATCCCGATCGTCTTGCCGTACAACTCGTTGCCCAGAAACCGCTGCCGATTCCAGTGCCCGGCCTTCGTATCCTCATTCGCAACCGGAATCATTCGTGCCAGCGACAGCATCAACCCTATCGCCAACTCTGCCACACTGATCGCGTTCTGGTCCGGCGTAGACGTAATCAACACGCCGCCGCGGGTCGCAGCCTCCACGTCCACATTGTCCAGGCCCACTCCGGCACGCCCGACCACCACTAACTTTTTGGCAGCAGCCAGTAACTCCGCCGTCACCTTGGTTTGGTTCCGCACAATCAGCGCACGGCACTCAGCCACCTGTCGCATCAACTCTGCCTGATCCTTCCATAGCTCCGGCAGAACCACTACGTCGAACTGCTTGGCCAAAGCATCCACTGCCTCGCCGCGTATGTTTTCAGAGATCAGAATATCGGGCATCGTTTAGACCTTCACCTCGCTGCATTCAAACGGAACCTGTAGGCGCTCGCACCACTGACGCACCTCGCCGATCGTCACCTCAGGCAGCGCAATTCCCTGCAACTCATTCGCTGCCGCAAACCGCGCCGAGCGCTCTCCCGGCACCAGAATCTCATCCACGCCAGGACGTCGCTTCCCCGCTTTAATCCTGTCGATCGTCTCGTCCAGACGCGCTTTGAACTCTGCCAAATCCATAAACGCTTCCACGTTCAGCAGGCAGAAAAAGTGTCCCACATCCTGCTTCCTATCCAGATCTTTGTACATCGAGCCGATGGAGGACCCAATCGCCGCACCCGACAGCACGCTGCTGAAGATCTCCACCATCAACGCCAGCGCATATCCCTTATGCCCCGCCATGGTCAGCACCGTACCCACCAGCGCCTCCTGCGCGTCCGTCGTGGGCTCGCCCTCGCGATCCAGCGCCCAGCCCTCCGGAATCGCACGCCCCTGCTTCTGTGCCGCCACAATGTTGCCGCGCGCAACAATCGAAGTCGCCAAATCCACCTTGATATGGAACCCCTTGCCCGTAGGAAACGACGCTGCAATCGGGTTCGTTCCAAAGAACGCCTCGTAGCCCCCCGCGGGCGACATCGCCGGCTCACAACTCGTCATCGCCAGCAGAATCATTCCCTCCGCCGCCGCCCGGTTGCAGTAGTAGGACAGCGCGCCAAAGTGCTGCGAGTTGCAGATCGTCGCTGCAGCTACGCCATTCCGTCGAGCCAGCGGCAGCAGCATCTCCAGCGCGCGCATCGCCTGCACCTGCCCCAGGCCATTGCCCGCATCCAGCGCCAGTACGCTCCCGCCATCCCGCACCACCGCCAACTCCGCCCGCGCCGCAATCAAACCCAACTCCATGCGGCGCAGATAAATATTCAAACGAGAGAGACCATGCGTCGAGATGCCGTGTACGTCAGCATCCACCAGAGCATGCGCAAACACCGCAGCATCCTCAGGCAGCACTCCTGCCGCAACCGCCAGCCGCGCTACTAACGCTCGCATCTCTTCGGGCCGGTATCTCTTCATAGCTCGCATCGCCTCTCTCGTTCGATTTCCATCACCTGCGTTACGCGCTGCGGTACAGCTTCGTCATCGAGAACTCCCGATGTCCCAGTGCCTCTGCCGCCGTCAATCGCCCGTTGGCCGTCCGTACAATCATCTCCAGCAACGCATCGCCAGCCTGATCGATCGTCATCTCGCCCTGCAGAATCGCCGAGACATCCAGATCGATATGCTCCTGCATCGTCGTCACCGTCTTCGGATTGCCCGACAGCTTGATCACCGGCTCAATCGGATTGCCGATAACATTCCCCTGTCCCGTCGGGAACAGGTGAATCACAGCACCGGAAGCGGCCCACAAAGTCACCGCTTCGGCCGCCGCACTCGACGTGTCCATAAACCACAGTCCCTGCTTCGTCGGTGCAACCGCCGGTGCCAGGCATCCAACAAACTTCGTCCGCTTGCCCAGCTTCTCCACATTGCCCAGCGCCTTCTCTTCAATCGTCGTCAAGCCGCCGGCTATATTCCCCTTCGTCGGTTGCGACTCGGAAAGGTCGTCCTTCTTCTGGCTGAAGACCAGCTTCGTGTAGTCCTCAAACGCCGCAAAGAACTCCTTGCGTACTTCGTCATCGATCGCCTTCGCGGCAACAATATGCTCCGCTCCAGTCAACTCGCTGGTCTCGCCAAACGAAGCAGTACCACCCTCCGCGCAGTGCTTGTCGATCACATTGCCTACCGTCGGGCAGCTTGATAGACCCGTCGTCGTGTCCGACTCGCCGCACTTCACGCTGATGTACAGCTCATGCAGATCGCACTCCGTCCGCTGCAGCTCACTCGCCCACTGCACATACTCCTTCGCCTGATACGAAGCATCCGCAATCGTCCGAATGTCGCCCTTGCCTTCGATCGAAAAGCCCTTCACCGGCTTGCCGGTCTTCGCAATGCCGTCCACAATCTTCTGCGTCCAGCCCGCTTCGATCCCAATCACTACCACCGCAGCCACATTCGCGTTGCTGCCAATGCCAATCATCGTACGGAAGAACAACTCCAGGTCTTCGCCAAACTGCAACCGCCCATACGCATGCGGCAGCGCCATCGTGCCCTTAATGTTGTTCGCAACCGCTTCACACGCAGCGTTGGAAATATCATCCACCGGCAATATCACCACGTGGTTCCGCACGCCTACTCGGCCATTCTCGCGTCTGTATCCCAATATCTTCCGCTTCGTCATCGCTATGCCCACCTTTTCGTCTTCAAGTTATGGATATGTACGTGGTGTCCGGCCTTGACCGGCTGCACAATCCTGCCAATCTCGCAGCCATACTTGGTTACCGAGTCGCCCACGGCGAAGTCTTTCAACGCAATCTTGTGTCCCAACGGAATCGCCTCTTCCGTCCGGGCCTTCAGTGCCGTGTTGTCCGTCAGATTTCTGCCGTCGCAATCCATCCCGGCGGGCAGATCCACCACGGCAACACCAACGTTGTCCGCTGCTTCATGTATCAAAAAATGAACCATATCAACCTTTCTCCTTCTTCTGTGCCACTACTGCTTGCTGCAACTCGACCGTCAGATGCCGCCCATGGAAACATGCTTCGTCTCCAGAAACGCATCCAACCCTTCCACTCCAAGCTCGCGTCCCCAGCCACTCTGCTTCACGCCGCCAAACGGCAACTGGCTCGTCGTCGGCGCACCATCGTTGATGCCCAGCGTCCCTGCCTCAATCTGCTCGCTCAGCCGAAACACCCGGCCCATATCGCGCGTCATCGCATACGCACTCAACCCGTATGGCGTGTCATTCGCACGCGCAATCGCCTCGGCTTCCGTATCGAACATCGCAATCGGTGCAATCGGCGCAAAGGTCTCTTCACTCATGCACACCGAAGCATCGCTCACGTTCTCCAGCACTGTCGGCTGCAGAAAGTACCCCGCCAGCCCCGCCACGCGCTCACCCCCCGCAACCACCCGCGCTCCCTTCGCCACCGCATCGGCTATCTGCTGCAGCGCACCATCTAAAGCACGCTGATGAATCACTGGCCCCAGGTCAACCCCAGCATCCAGCCCCGCACCCACCTTCAGCCTCCCCACCGCAGCCGTAAAGCGCTCCACAAACTCCCGATAGATCCCACGCTGCACATAAATCCGATTCGCGGCAATGCACGACTGCCCCGTATTCCGAAACTTCGCAATCACCGTCTGCTCCACCGCCTTGTCGAGATCGCAGTCATCAAACACCAGCACCGGAGCCAGTCCGCCCAGCTCCAGGCACAGCGGCTTGATCGTCTCCGCCGCCCCGCGAATCAGCTCTTGCCCCACCCGCGTCGATCCCGTAAAGCTGATCTTCCTGCACTTCGGATTCGTCAAAAACTCCCGCGAGATCATCACCGCATCGCCAATCGCCAACTGAAACACCCCTGCCGGAACCCCCGCGGCCTCCATGCACTCCGCCAGCACAATGCACGAGAGCGGCGTCTGACTCGCCGGTTTCAAAATCACCGGACAACCCGCCGCCATCGCCGGAGCCACCTTCCGCACCGCCAGCACCAACGGAAAATTCCACGGCGCTATCGCACCCACCGGCCCAATCGGCGTCTTCACCACCATGTGGCGCTTACCCGGCACCTGCGGAGGAACCGTGCGCCCATACACCCTGCGCCCCTCCTCCGCGAACCAGCGCAGATGGTCCTCCGACATCGCCACTTCGCCTTCACTCTGCGCCAGCGGCTTGCCATTCTCCCGCGTAATCGTCTGCGCCAGCTCACCCTTGCGACGCACCAACTCATCCGCCACCCGATGCAGCAGCGCGCCCCGCTCCTTCGCCGTCGTCGAGCGCCACAGCGGCAGCGCCTTCTCCGCCGTATCCAGAGCTTCATGGAGCTGCGCCTGATTGATCGTCGATACCCGCGCAAACGCCTGCGACGTCGCCGGATCGACCACATCAAACTCCGCACCGCCCTCCACCCACTGCCCATTCAGGTAAGAGCCACTTCGCAACCGGTTTGCCGTGCTCGCCACACTTCTGTCCACGTCGACCCCCAAGATCTCTTCACTCCAACAACCAACCACTCCGTCAGTCACCGTCGCGCCAGGAACTACTCAACCAACCCACTTCGGAACAAACTTCCCTTGCAACACCTGACGCTCAATCATCTGTCGCGCGCCAACCACATGCTGCCGTGCCTGACGCTCCGCCTCTTCGGCAAAGTTATGTTCAATCGCTTCCACAATCCGCAGATGCTCCGCATGAATCACTGCCGGCTCACGAAACGCCCGAACCGTCATCCCCAGCACCCGGTACGTCTGTGACAGCCGTATCAGCGTGCTGTTCCGCGACAACTCCGTAATATGCAGATGAAAGCTCCGGTCCAGCGATGCCGTCTCGTTGTCCTTCTCCTGTGCCAGCTTGTAGATGTTGTCCGCCATCGCACGCAGCTCGGTTATGTCCGCTCGCCCGGCATTCCCGCACGCCAGCCGAGCCGCTAGTCCCTCCATCACCTCGCGCACCATGTACGCCTCGCAGATCCGCGAAGCATCCAGGTTGTCGACAAACACTCCAAAATGATCGACCGACTCCACCAGTCCCAGCCACTGCAGTTCCAGTAGTGACTCGCGTACCGTCCCCTGCGCAACCCCCAGCTCGCGCGCCAGACTCTGCTGACTCAGTCGCTCGCCCGGCTTGCTCTCGCCCGACAGAATCCTCCGCTGAATCTCGTCCCGCACCTCATGCCGTGCTACCCGTGCCTTTACTGGCTTAACACTCGTCTTTGCCATGGAATCCTTGTGAGACCGTAATCGCGACACCGTCTGCATGCCACGCTGGGCCAGTCGTTGAGTTCGTTGAAATGAATGCCCGATCAAGCCAATAGATTGTAACCTATCACTTCCAGCCCAACAATCCATCTCTGTCCTATCCATGCCCGACCTATCCGTGCCACTCAATCGACAACAAACGCGCCAACCGCCGCAACTGCTCCGCATGCTCGCCATGGTGCAGCGTCACATGGTGCGGCATCCCCGCATGGATCAGCCGATCGAACCGCACCGGCACCGATTCCCCACTCACCTCCACCAGCAGCGTGTTGCCCGAAAGCCGCCGCCGTGGCTCGATCGCACGCCCCTCGAATGCCGTCATGTGGTAACGGTTATCGCATCGCCATAGCCGCGATACCGTCACCGTCCCCCCCACACGCAGCATCCCGTCCACTACAAACGGACGCGCTCCATTAAAGTGTTCTCCCAGCGATGGACCATCCTCGCCCCCCACCTCGCAGCACATGTCCAGCGGAGCCATCCCCGGATGCCAGAACTGAATCGCGCTCTCATCATGCTCCAACCAGTCCGTCAGGAACCCCGGCCCCATCCCCATCAGGCTGCTCATCAACCCCGCAATCGCGCCATCAACGTCGCCTTCAATCGAGACCACCTGACCCTCCGTCGTCAGCCGCGACACCGCCAGATACGGCCACTGGCCCACCACATTGGGCAGCTCCGGCCAACACTGCAGTGCCAGCGCATCCAGCCCCGCCTCCTGCATCAACTCCAGCATCGAAAGGTAGTAGCGCGAGTTCACCGCCAGCGCGGCGTCTGTCACCCCCGCACCACCACCAGCACTCTCCGGTAAATCCAGCGCACGCACCTTCACCACATCCGCCGTCACCGCCGCGGCATCCACTGCCGCCACCCAATCAAGAAACTGCGGCAAGCTCAGCGGATGCAGCTGCAACCCGAACGTCTTCCGAATCAGAAACGGATCAGCCGCCAGGTCGATAAATCCCGGCACATGTGTCCCCACCACTCCCACCTTGCTCCGCTTCAGCATCGTCACCGTCTGCGCCAGTGCAATCGCCTTCTGCAACTGCGCCTTCATCGCTGCGGGCTCTGCCTCCGGCCCGCCATACACCAGCTCAAACGGATGCCCTGCCTGACGATAGATCGACGCCCACAGATGCTGGCCTACCAGCGCACATGAGCTCACCTTGCCATCACCCTGCTTCTCCGGCGTAGCCCACAAGATCACCGGATGCGCCCACCGCTGGCCAATCGTCAGCGCAAACTGGCCATCGCTGATCGATGGCTGAATCACAATCAACGCCTTGCACTCCGCCGCAATGATCGTGTCCATCGCCGTATGGATCGTCGTGTCGTCCAGCACCACGTTCTCCGCGCCATAGCACTGATACCCCATCCCCTGCAGCGTCGCCAGCGTCCGCTCCCGAATACTCCGGCTCCACTCCTGATCGAATCCTGGACGCTTCCGTCCAAAGATCAACACGCCCAGATTGCTCTTCTGCTGCTCTCGTATCGACGCCATTAGCCTTGCTCCTTTGCTGAAACCATCTCCGGCATCACCACCGGCACCGCGCCTGGCAGCATCACCGGCGCATACTCCGCCAACTCACCTGCCAGCGGCCGGACATACTCACAAAACTTCTCCGTCACCGCCAGCGGTCCGCCATCCAGCCACTCTGCTGGAATCGGCCGCTCCACGCCCGCCACCGCAGCCAGCGGAACCAGACGATACCCGGGCCCACCGTCCTCCGCCAACGGCAGCAGCGCGACCATCTGGTCACTCTCCCCCGCCACCAGCGCCTGCACCGCCGCCCGCCCCACTAGCGCAGCATCCATCTCGTCCTGCCGAGACACCAGCGCCCGGCTCATCCGTCCGAGCAGTCCCGGACGCTCGCTCCGGCAGCGCAGCTTCAACTCCCGCGCCACCATCCCCGCCAGGTGCTGCCCTACCCCGCCAATCATCGGACGACGCAGAGGATCCGCCTGCGAAGCATCGCCCAACTGATACACCGGCTGCCCATCCGCACGCCGCAAACCCTCCGCCACCACCACCACCGCCCAGCCCTGCCGTGCCACAATCCCATCCAAAGCTCCCAGAAACACAGCATCCTCAAACGGCACCTCCGGCACACACACCAGGTGCGGAGCGTCGCCCGCATCGCTCTTGCCCAACACCGAGGCACCCGCCAGCCAGCCCACACTCCGGCCCATCGTCTCCAGAATCGTCACCGGCTGCGGCAACGACCGCAGATCCATCCCCAGGTCCCGAGTAGACTGCGCCACATACCGCGCCGCGCTCCCATACCCCGGCGTTCGATCCGTCATCGCCAGATCATTGTCGATCGTCTTCGGAACCCCCATCGTCCGTACCGTCAACCCAGCCGCCCGGCAGCGTCCTGATACCACCTCCGCGCCGTGCATCGTCCCATTACCGCCCATAAACACCAGATACCCAACCCGCAGCCGTCGCAGATGCTCGACCATCCGCTGCATGTCTTCTTCTTCCGGCTGAAAGCGCGACGAACCCAAAGCCGCCCCCGGACTCCGCCGCAACAGCTCCAGCGCCTCCGCCCTCATGCCGCTCAAATCAACCATCTCTCCACGCGATAACCCCAGCGCACCATGCAGCGCACCAAACACCCGACCTACACTCGGCTGCGCAATCGCCTCGGCAATCACACTCGCCAGGCTGGCGTTTAGCACCGCCGTCCCCCCGCCACCCTGCACGATCATCAGATTCTCGCCACTCACATTCACGCCGCTCACTCCACGCCCTCAACGTTCCGGAACCAGTCGTCCACCTCTTGCAACAAACCGTCGGTAAGCAACCACCGGCAGCCGCGCCACTACCTTACCGCTAACCACTCACCTATGCTTCGCAATCCTGCGCTGCCGAACCTCATCCTCCAGCACTTCTTCGCCAACAGCAGAGGCCTCGGATCGCGATCACTCCAGGAACCACCGCAGCCTACAATCGATTGCGATTGATTGTCAACCTGCCTGCCGCTTTCTCCACCCAACCACCCCAACCGCCGCAAAAGCCCACACTGAGCCGACACAATCTCACTGCACCCCCACCACCCAACCCCGCCCAAACCCTCCACGCACTCCCACGATGCCCGTCAAACCCCTGCAACAACGGTAATCCTACAGGCAGAAACGACTGGCCCACAAATCCGCAAAGCAGCTCATTTACCCAGCAAATCCTGGAAAAATCCACCCTCACACCCCCTAGCTTTTTTGCTCAAAAATCAATCTATTGGAATAGATTGACAAGAATTCTTTCATCTGCCTATAATCCCCGCCGCAGCCAAAACTCACGCTTCGCGTTCACCACGAGGTAGCCCCCATGAACGAAATCACTCGCCGACAAGCCCTGCGAACCCTCGCCGCCGGCGCCGCCTCGCTCTCAGCCCTCTCCCGGTCCAGCCTCTACGCACAAAATCGCACCCCCTTCCCCGGTCTCCACTTCGGACTCCAACTCAACGCCTTCCCCATCGACCCCAAAAACTTCGACACCTTCATGGCCACGCTCCACACCATCCAGACCATCGGCTATCAGGGCTTCGAGAGCAGCTTCCGTAACCTCAGCCAGCAGTTCGCCGCACCCCAGGCTGCCCGTCGTCAGATCGAGAGCACCGGCCTCACCTTCTTCGGCATCCACGTCTTCCTCGACACTCCCAGCTACGATCCCGTCACCCGCATCGCACCCGCAGCCGTATACGAGCCGGTCGCCCGCGGTGGCGCTGCCCTCGGCGCAAAGCACCTCGTTCTCAGCGGAGCCCCTGCCGACAACCACGAGCAGCTCCAGCGCAAGATCGAAGCCCTCAACGCTGCCGGTGCCTACGCCAAGTCCCTCGGCATCACCGCCGCCTATCACAACCACTGGCCCGAGTTTGAATCCAAAATCGGCGAGATCGACGCCCTATACTCCCAGACCGATCCCGCTCTCGTCTCCTTCGTCCTCGACGCCGGACACGCCTACCGGGGTGGTGCCGATGTGCCCGCCTTCCTCCGTGCGCACTCCCAGCGCCTCATCGGCCTGCACCTCCGCGACTATAAAAACGGCCGCCTCATCTCGCTCGGACAGGGCACCTTCCCGCTCGCCCAGGTCGCCGCCGCAGTCAAGCAGATCGGCTGGCACGGCTGGGTCGAAAACGAAGAGGAACGCGAGAACCTCTCCAAAACCGGTCTCGAAGTCATTGCACCTGCATACAAAGCCATGAAGGAGGCCTTCTCCGCATGAACCGCCGCCAATTCCTCTACTCCAGCGCAGCCCTCACCGCAGCCAGCTCCGTCTCGGCTCGCTCTTACGCCTCGATCCTCGGGGCCAACGACCGCGTCGGCCTTGGCGTCATCGGCCTCGGGCGTCGCGGCCTCATCGTCAGCAGCGCCTTCGCGCAGGATCCCCGCGTCCAGATGCTCGCCCTCTGCGACGTCTACGACCAGCAGACCAGCCACTTCCAGACCGCCCTCCAGGCCCACCTCTCCCAGCCTGCGCTCTCCGTCGCCTATCAGGATCTGCTCGCGCGCAAGGATGTCGACTCCGTCCTCATCGCCACCCCCGATCACCTCCACGTTCAGATCGCCAAGGACGCGCTCAGCGCCAATAAAAATGTCTACCTGGAAAAACCGACCCTGCACCGCTGGCACGAACGCAACACCCTCCAGCAGGCCGCCGCAGCCAGCAGCAAAGTCCTGCAGTGTGGCATGCAGCAGCGCAGCGGAGCCCACTACCTCCGCGCCAAACAGGAGATCTTCGCCACCGGCAAGCTTGGCAAAGTGGTCTTCGTCCGCGCCATCTGGAGCAACTTCCCCTGGCAGCGACGCGACATCCCCTCCCAGCCCAAACCCGCCGGCCTCGACTGGGAACGCTTCCTCGGTCCGGCCCCGCACGTACCCTATCTCACCGCCCGCTACTCCTCCTGGCGCTCCTACAAGGACTACGGCAACGGCGTTCTCGCCGACATCCTCACCCACTGGGTCGACGTCGCCCAGTGGATGCTCGACGACCACCAACCCGTCAGCGCCTCGGCTCTCGGCGGCATCTACCAACTCCACGACGGCCGCGAAAACCCCGACACCGTCAGCGCCATCGTTCAGTACAACGATTGGAACCTCAACTTCGAGTCCTCCGTCCTCTCCATCCGCGACGATCATCCGTCCGTCTTCTTCGAGGGCACCGAGGGCACGCTCAATCTCACCCGCGAGGGCTACACCTTCACTCCAAATCAAGGCGAACCCGTAACCGTCACCTCCACCCAGAGCCTCGAAAAAGCCCACACCGCCAACTTCATCGACGCTGTCGTTCTCGGCGCCAAACCCAACGCCCCACTCTCCGCAGGGCTACAGGCAACACTCCCCGTGCAGATGGCGCTCCAGGCCTACTGGTCCCACAAAGTAGTCCTGCCCACCGAACTCACCTAGTCGCTTCACCAATGTTCTTGTTTTGTTTGCTGTGCCGAACATAAGTGCTCTACATCTCCCAAGTTTGTCGTACCAGAAAGGAAGTCATGCAACTCACTCACCGCAAACTACTGGCCCTCGTCGCAGCCATCCTTACTTCGTTCGCCTTTGCCATCACCGCGAACGCCCAGTCCACCGGCAGCATCCGTGGCACCGTGACCGACGCTACCGGAGCCATCGTTGCTGGCGCATCCGTCGTTGCCTCCAACGTCTCCACCGGCCTCAGCCGCACAGAGGACAGCAACACCAGCGGTATCTTCGTCTTTCCTGACCTGCCCATCGGAACCTATACCTTGCAGGTCAGCAAGGCTGGCTTTAAAACCCAGCGCCTCGAAAACATCTCCCTCCTAACCGGCCAGGTACTCGGGCTCGATCTCGCGCTCACCGTCGGAGCCCAAAGCACCTCCGTCACCGTCAGCGCAGACATCCAGCAGGTCCAGACCACCACCTCTACCGTCGCCACCTCCGTCGACCAGAGCCAGATGCAGGATCTCCCCCTCAACGGGCGCAACCCGCTCCAACTCACCACCCTCACTCCCGGAGCCGTCCTCACCAATACCGGCACCGAAGTAGGCCAGCAGGACAACATCGGTCTCGCCGTCAACGGCCTCCGCCCCACCCAGAACAACTACCAACTCGACGGCTCCATGTACGTCAACCGTTTCTTCGACTCCGTTCCCATCCTTCCCGACCCTGACGCCCTCCAGGAGTTCACCATCCAGGCCGCCAACTTCAGTGCCGAGTACTCCGGCGCCGGCGCCCTCGTCCAGCTCTCCACCCGCTCCGGCACCAACAGCTTCCACGGCGCAGCCTACGAGTTCCTCCGCAACACCGTCCTCAACGCCCGCAACTACTTCCAGCAGACCATCCCGCCCTTCAAGCTCAACCAGTTCGGCGGCACCGTCGGCGGCCCCATCATCAAAAACAAGACCTTCTTCTTCTTCTCGGCAGAAGACCTCCAGCAGCGCTCTTCGCCCAATCCCATCTCTATTCAGGTCCCCACGCAGGCAGAACTCGGCGGTAACTTCTCCGCACTCCTCAACAAGGGAATCGCCATCTATAACCCCGCCACCGGCCAGCCGTATCCCGGTAACATCATCACCACCCCCATCAACCCCCTCTCCGGCGCCGTAGCCACACACTTCCTCTCGCCGCTCGCCTCCGACCCCAACACCGGCATCTTCAACTCCACCTCCAACTCCAACATCGATCGCACCCAGTACCTCATCAAGATCGATCACGCCCTCACCGCCAACAATCACCTCAGCGGCCGCTACTTCTACGTCGAAGACAACTTCCAGCGTCCCTTCAACGCACCTCTGGGCTTCTATGCGGAAAATCTCTTCCGCAACCAGATCCTCTCCATCAGCGACACCCAGATCTTCAGCAACACCCTCACCGCAACCCTCTACGTCAGCGCCGGACGCTTCGCACGCACCCAGATTCCCGTCGCTCCCGGTCTCCAGTCCCTCCAAAACCTCGGAGCCAACGTTCCTCTCGGCACCAATGTTCCCATCTTCCCCGGCATCCGCGCCAACATCGCAGGCTTCGTCAATATCTTCTCCGGCGGCGCCCTCACCCAGATCCCCACCAGCTACGAGTACAAAGCGCAGGCCGTCAAGGTCCTCGGACAGCACACCATCAGCTTCGGAGCAGCCTACGAACGCACCGGCATCAACGCCACCGACTACTCCTTCACCCCCGGCGACAACACCTTCAACGGACAGCGCACCGCCGCTCCCGCCGGTTCCATCCTCCCCGCCGGCGCCACCAAGAGCGGCTCCGCTCTCGCTGACTTCTACCTCGGCCTCGACTCCCAGTTCTTCCAGGACAACGGCCGCAAATTCTACCTCCGCGAAAACCGCCCCGCCCTCTACGTCCAGGACGACTGGCGCGCCATGCGCAACCTCACCATCAACGCAGGTCTCCGTTGGGACCCCTGGCTCCCGCCCACCGACCTCAACAACACTCTCGTAGGCTTCAATCAGGGCAGCCAATCCACCGTCGCCCCCAACGCCCCCAGCGGACTCATCTTCCAGGGTGACGCAGGCGTTCAACCCTCCATCTTCCGCAAAAACTGGAAAGACTTCGCCCCCCGCCTCGGCTTCGCGTACAACTTCGGAGGCAACGGAAAAACCGTCATCCGCGGCGCCTACGGCATCTTCTACGGATTCCCCGAAGGACTCCTCTATCAGCGCACCGATGCCAACCAGCCCGTCAACCTCTTCCTCAACATCCCCAACCCGCCCTCCTGGGATAACATCTACGCCGGCTACCCCGGTGGCGATCCCTTCCCACGCGCTCACCTCGCACCTTCCGACTTCAAAACCTACCAGTTCCTCCTGCCCTTCTCCGGCGGCGTCCTCAACCCCAACTCCAAGGTCAGCTACACCGAGGACTACAACCTCACCCTGGAGCAGGCCCTCTCCGCCAACTGGGCTCTCTCCGTCGCCTACGTCGGCAACCACGCCCTGCACGTTATGGGCTCACGCCAGTTCAACCCCGCTGTCTTCGGCCCCGGAGCCACCGTCGGCAACGAAAACACTCGCCGCCTGCACCCCGGTCTAGGCGCAGTCGAACTCGCAGACTCCTACGAGTACGCCATCTTCAACTCGCTCCAGGTCAACGTCACCCGCCGCATGTCGCACGGCCTAACGCTCCTCACCAACGTCGTCTGGTCCAAGAACATCGACAACACCTCCAGCGCCACCGAAGGCAACTCCGGCCCGCCCAATCCCTTCAACCTCAACAGCGCTCGCGGCCCGTCGGACTTCAACCAGACCGTCCGCTTCAACGCGTCTATCAACTACGTCCTGCCTAAATTCAACGTCAACCCCGTCGCCTCCGCCATCATCAACGGCTGGCAGGTCAACACCATCGTCAGCCTCCAGACCGGACTCCCCTTCACCGTCCTCAGCGGAACCGACCGGTCCCTCTCCGGCATCGGCAACGACTACGCCGACGTCGTCTCCACCGTCAGCACCGCGCGTCCCTCTGGAGTATCCCGTATCAAGGAGTACTTCAACACCGCAGCCTTCCAACCAGCAGCCATCGGCACCTTCGGAAACGCCAGCCGCAACAACCTCACCGGCCCCGGCTACGAAGATGTCGACGCCTCCCTCTTCAAAGACCTCTTCACCGACCGCCGCATCCACGGTCAGTTCCGCGCCGAGGTCTTCAACGCTCTCAACCACACCAACCTCAACAACCCCGTCTCCACCATCTCTGCCGGAACCTACGGCCAGATCACCGGATCCAACTCGCCGCGCGTCTTCCAGTTCGGCGCCAAGATCCTCTTCTAAAACCAACCCAGCAGCACCCAACAAAAGAGGCCCACACCAACCGTGTGGGCCTCTTCTCTGCTCAGCTAATTCCAAGCCTTCAGCAAGCAGCCAGCGTCATCTCACCACCGCACTCACCCCATCCGCTAAACCACCAGCACACCCGCCGAAACATACTCCTTGCCCGCCCACTCCGTACGCACCTCAGGCAGCCGCGGCGTCCCCGTCAACAACTCCACCACACCATCCACATGCACCACCGTATCCTCCACCTTCGCGCCTTGCAGATTCGGATTCCACGCAAACGCCTGCGCCCTCCGAACCACCTCGCCACCACCTGGCCGCGCCACCCACTCCCGCTCCCCATACCCCGTAGCACCACCCTGATGATGCCTCGTCTCCTCACCCGCATACCCACCCGCGGCATAGCCTGCCCGCGCCTCGGCAAACAACACGTCCCCCGTCGCCCCTGTCCGCGTCGAGGCCTGCAGCCTCGCATTCACCGCCGCCACCACTCGAAACTTCTCCTCCAACTCCGCAGGCATCGCACCAAAGTGAACCAGCCGCGTCATCGAGATCGTCAGCCCAAACTGTCGCGCACAAAAGCCCACCATCCCAAATCGCTCCAGCACTCCACCCCGAGGCACCGCATGACGATACTGCCGTATCCGCTCATCCACCGCCGTCAAAAACACACTCGGCAGCATGCCCACCGACATCAGTCGCTCCGCCAGCATCCCCTGCATCACCCGCTCGCTCATCCCCGGCCGCAGTGCCAGCAACACCTCCGTCGCCGCCTCCGCCGCCTGCCGCCCAGCCCAGCGATACCGCAGCACCTCGCTCGCCATCAACTCCTCCCGCAACCCCTGCAACGACACCACCGCGCACCCCGCCAGCGGAGCATCCGCCGCCACCTTTCCCCCGCCAGCAAGCTGCGCCACCCTCCCCGCGACATCATTCCCATACCAGGGCTGCACCACCGCTTCATACCCCAGCCCCGCAAACTCCTCATCACCCAGCCGCCGCTCCTCATTGTTCGTCGTCAGCAGATACGGCCGCCCATCGCGGCCAATCATCACACTCGCCGGCCCCGTCTCCCGCAGCAGACCCACCCGCACATCCACCACCCCCGCACTCACCCACGCCAG
Source organism: Acidobacteriota bacterium (assembly GCA_021780315.1). Lineage (GTDB taxonomy): Bacteria > Acidobacteriota > Terriglobia > Terriglobales > Acidobacteriaceae > Edaphobacter. The sequence continues at coordinate 154,323 of JAJXYY010000041.1, read as the reverse complement.
ATTCTCATGCCGCGAGATCACCAGCGCATCGTACCCGCCCTCATCCAGCAACGCCTCAATCCGCCGCCGCTTCGCTGCCATCTCCACCGCACGCGTAGCCGCATCGCAACCCCGCTCGATCATCTCCATCTCTGTCATCGCTCATCCCTCACTTCCAGAAAATCCAACCCATACCCTAAGCCGCAGTCATCCGCCGATACTTCCGTCCCGCCGCAAACAGCGCCACCGTCCCCGCCAGCGGCATAATCGCCACCAGCACAAACACCGGCGTATACGACACCTTATCCACCAGCGTCCCCGTCAGCAGCGGAAACAGCAACCCACTCAAACCGCCCGCCACTCCCGTCAAGCCCGTAGCCCGTCCCACCTCCCGGTCCGGAAACAAATCCGACACCGCCGCAAACATATTCGCGGACAAAAAATTATCCGCCATAATCGCCACCCCGATCATCACCAGCGCCGTACCTGCATGGTTCATATACGGCACCATCAGGCTCGTCAGACACACCAGGCTGCTACAGTACATCGTCCATCGCCGCACATTCAGTATCGACATCCCCCGCTGCTGCAGCTTACCCGCCACCCACCCTCCCGCAATCCCGCCCGTGTCTCCCAGAAAAAACGGAATCCACCCCAGCACCCCAATCTGCACCATCGACATATGCCGCACGCTGAACAGATAACTCGGTATCCAGTACCAGTAAAACTGCATCACCGGCCCAATAAAAAACCGGCTCAACATCACCGCCCACGTCGAAGAATCCCGCAGCATCGTCACCAGCGACACCCGCTCCGCACCCTCACCCCCTGCAACCTTCGGCTCCTTGCCATACACCATCCACCACACCGGAACCCACACAAACCCTGCCAGCGCCGGCACCAGAAACGCCGTTCGAAATCCATACCGCTGCATCAGATACACAATCAGCGGCGGCGCAATCGTCGCCCCAATCATGCTCCCGCTATTGAAGATCCCCACCGCCAGCGTCCGTTCTTTCTGCCCAAACAGCCGCGTCACCGTCTTCATCCCACCCGAGTAGTTCCCGCACTCGCCCGTCCCCATCCAGAAGCGCGTCACCCCAAACTGAACCCCCGTCCGCGCAAACACCTGCGCCCCCGTCGCCGTGGACCACCACAGCACCGCCACCGAAAGCCCCAGCCGAGCACCCCACCGATCCATCAAATAACCCATCGGAAACTCGCCCGACATCATCCCAAACTGCAGCGCCGAAACAATCCGCCCATACTCCGCATTCGACAGATGAAACGCCGCCCGCAACACCGGAGCCAGCACCGACAGCGTCTGCCGGTCCACAAAATTAATCACCGTAATCAAAAAAATCAGACTCAGCACCACCCAGCGCCGACGGCTATCTGGGCCCGGAGCAGTCATGCTCACCGCCTCCGCGCCAGCCCCACTCACCTCGCCACGCACATCCATCGGCTCATCCATCGTCTCTGGCAATCAGGCCCCCGCAACCTCCTGGCTTGCAGACGAACGCACCCGCGCCAGCCTGCAAGCCAGAAATCCTACCTAACGCACATCCGATACCGCAACGCACGCAAGCCAGCACCACACCTACCCCCGCATACTACGCGCCTCATACCATGGCCGAGCCGACTGCAACACCCGGTTCACCTCCTGCACATTCCGCGCGCCCTGCGTATCCAGCCACTCCTCCAGCGCCGCCGCGCCCTTCGCCACATACACCGGAACTCCATCCTGCCACGTCGCCCGGCCGCCCAGCACCCCGTGGAACTCCACGCCGCTCTCAACCGCCAACTCCAGCGTCTCCACAAACACCGCGCTCGTCACACCAGCAGACAGGTACACAATCGGCTTGTCCGTCAGCGCCGCAGCCTTTCGGAACAGTGCCTTCGCCTCATCTCGCGAGTACGCCTCCGTCCCCCCGAACGCCTTCGTCCCCGACACATACGCCATCTGGATCGGTGCCTCCACCTTCAGCACATCCGCTCCATACCGCTCCTTGCTGAACTCTTCCATGCAATAGTTCACAATCTCCGGCTTCCGGCGCGCATACGCCAGCCCAGCTTCATCTTCGCCATGCACATCGTACCCCAGAAACTCCAGAAAATACGGCATGTCTACCCCGCGACACTCCGCCCCAATCCGTTCCACCCAGGCCTTCTTCTGCTCGTTCACCCAGTTATCTTCAAACGGCGTGTAATACACCAGCACCTTGATGCAGTCCGCACCCGCCTCCTTCAACCGCAACACCGACCAACCCTCCGTCAGCGAAGGCAGCTTCGTCGGCCCGCTCACATCGTACCCCGACTTCTCATACGCCAGCAGCAGCCCCTTGCCGTTGATATTCTTCGTCGCCGGCAACCCAAACTCCACATCCAGCAAAATCGCCGAAGCATGCTTCGTCAACGACCCCGCCACCAGCCGCTTGAACTCCACCATCATCTCCGCAGGTGGCTCCGCCACACCCAGCTCCCGCGCCAGCATCTTCTTCAGCAGTCCACGCTGATCCATCGCCGCAGCCGCAATCACGCCGCGCGCATCCGATACCGCCTGCAATCCAGCCATCTTTCCCGGGGTCAACTTCATCGCCATGCCACGCTCCCATTCATTTTTATCCAGCTCCTGCAGCCCAGGCCGCAGGGAAACACCCAAAACCCAGCATCCGAACCGCAACGCCATCAGTTTTTTCGTCGCAGCCACTATAGTGAGAGCTCAATCCGAAAGTCAATCTATTACGAATGATTGGAATCAATTCTTCTTGCCGCCACCCGCCCAAACGGAGTACTCTTCTCCCCGGTACGCTCCACCTCACCACCGTAAACGCCAAGGAGATTCCCCCAGCATGACCCACCCCAACAACTCCCGCCGCCAGTTCCTCACCCACTCCGCCGCCGCCTCCCTCGCCCTCGCACTCCCCCGCATCGCCCACGCCACCCCACCGCCCCCCAGCGCCTTCGGCGTCCAACTTTATACCGTCAGAACCCTCCTGCAAGACCACCCCGCCGATGTACTCGCCGCCATCCGTGCCATCGGCTACCGCTCCGTAGAAACCTACGGCGGACAATACAGCCTCACCGCACCCCAACTCCGCTCCCTCATCTCCGACGCTGGCCTCGCCATCCCCAGCGCCCACTTCCGCTACGAAGACTTCGACGCCCGCTTCGACTACGCCGCCGAACTCGGCGCCCGCAACATCGTCTGCGGCATGGCTCCCAAATCCATCGCTGACTCCGCCGACGGATTCAAACGCGCCGCCGACCAGTACAACCTCTGGGGAGAAAAAGCCCGCAAAGCCAACCTCCGCTTCGCCTTCCACAATCACAACTCCGACTTCCAAAACTTCAACGGGCACACCGGCATCGACATCCTCCTCGCCCACACCGACCCCGCCCTCGTCCAGTGGCAGATCGACTGCTACTGGGTCGCCGAAGCTGGCCTCGATCCCCTCACCCTCATGCGCCAGCACTCCACCCGCATCCAGACCCTCCACGTCAAAGACCGCAAACCCGGCTTCCCACCCTCCACCATCCTCGACCACAACGCCCAGCACTTCACCGAGGTCGGCAAAGGTACCCTCGACTGGAAATCCATCTGGGACTACGCCAGTTCCATCGGCGTGCGCTACTTCTTCATCGAGCAGGACACCACCGAGATCCCACCCCTCGACAGCCTCCGTACCAGCTACACCAACCTCAAACGAATCCTCACCTAACCATCCCCGCAGACAACAGATCAATCAAGTATGGCCATGCCTGAACTCAGCAGCATGGCCATACCCCAGCCCCACCCCCACACTGGCGGAACACCACCCTCCTGCGGTATAACGTCTCCCTGAGGAATCCACGCCCATGAACCGTCGCAAATTTATCCTCGCCGCCGGCAGCAACGCCGCCGCCTTCACCCTCCTGCGCCATCTCCACGCCTCCCCGCAGGCCCATCGTGAAAACGTTTCCCCCGGACCCGGCCAGCCGCTCCTCCTCTTCGGCACAGACTACTACCCCGACCAGACCCCGGAACACCTCTGGGAGCAGGACGCAGCAGCCATGCAAGCCATGGGCATCACCAACGTCCGCATCGCAGAGTTCGCCTGGGCCCTCATGCAGACCAGCGAAGCTGCCTTCGAATTCGCCTGGCTCCAGCGCGCCGTTACCATCCTCCACGCCCACAACATCGCGGTCATCCTCGGCACACCCTCCGCCGCTCCCCCTCCCTGGCTCACCCAGAAGTACCCCGAAGTCATGATGGTCAACGACCACGGCATGACCCTCGCCACCGGAGCCCGCCGCTTCACCTGCCCCACCAACAAAACCTACCGCCGCCTCGCCCTCGCCATCGCCACCCGCATGGCCCAGACCTTCGCCGCCACTCCCGGCGTCGTTGGCTGGCAGATCGACAATGAGTTCACCCTCGGTGAAAGCTCCCGCTGCTACTGCCGCTTCTGCCGCGAAGGCTTCCAGAACTGGCTCCGCCAGAAATATCCCTCGCTCGACGCCATCAACCAGGCCTGGGGCACCGTCTTCTGGAGCAACACCTACACCGACTTCGCCCAGATCCCTGTCCCCCTGCCCTCCGGAGCACCGCCCAACCCCGGCCTCGTCCTCGACTACGACCGCTACCAGAGCTACGCCAACGTCTCCTTCCAGCAAGAGCAGCTTACCGCCCTGCGCACCCTCTGTCCCAACCACTTCATCACCACCAACAACGTCGCCGGCCTCGTCGACGTCATCGACGCCCGCGACCTTTACCGCGACCTAGACTTCGTCTCCTCCGACAACTACCCCGGCTTCGCCGCCGTCCACATCAACGGAGCAGACTCCGGCACCAGCGTCCCCGCCGACCTGCTCGCACCCATCATCTCCTTCTCCCACGACTTCAACCGCAGCGTAAAAAACGGCAAGCCCTTCCTCATCATGGAAGAACAATCCGGCAAAGCCGGACAGCCCTTCTTCTCCCCTCAGCCCGAACCCGGGCAACTCCGCCTCTGGTCCTATCAGGCCATCGCCCACGGAGCCATGGGCATCAACTACTTCCGCTGGGACACCACCAACTTCGGCGCCGAAGAGTACTGGCACGGCCTCCTCCGCCACGACCGCTCCCCCAGCCCCGGCTTCAACGAGATCCAGCAGACCCTCAGCGAACTCAAATCCCTCGGCCACGAAAACCTCCACGCGCCCTGCCTCGCCGACCTCGCCCTCTGCTTCGACTTCAACGCCGACTGGGCCCTCACCGTCCAGCCCAGCCAGCCCAAACTCAAATACTCCGCCGAAATCTTCGCCTGGTACGGCTCCATCGCCGCCGCCCACCTCGGCATCGATATCGTCGACGCCACCCAGAACCTCGCTCCCTACAAAGTCCTCTTGGCCCCCGCCATGTACGTCGTCACCCCCCAGCAGGCCGAGCGCATCCGCACCTTCGTCCACAACGGAGGAATCTTCATCGCCGGCGTCCGCCTCGGCGTCAAGGACGAGCACAGCCGCATCGTCGATACCCCCCTCCCCGGACTCCTCCGCGACGTCATGGGCGTCGAACTCCTCGACTACCAACCCATCTACTCCGAAAAACAATCCGTAGCCTTCTCCGGACTCCTCACCGGCCCCAGCGCCGAATGCCACATCTGGGCCGACCTCCTCGACCCCAAACAAGCCGACGTCCTCGCCACCTACACCACCGGCGCCGCCTCCGGCAAAGCCGCCATCACCTCCCACACCTTCGGCCAGGGCAAGGCCATCTACCTCGGTGCACATCTCGACCCAGCCGACCTCGCCCGCGTCCTCCTCACCCTCATGGCCGCCAACGGAGTCAAAAGCCCCATCCAGGCCCCGCAAGGTGTCGAAGTCACCACCCGCCGCTCCGCCACCCAATCCCTCACCTACGTCCTCAACCACACCGGCGAAACCCAATCCGCCCAAATCCCCGGCACCTTCAAAGACCGCCTCACCAACACCACCCACACCAACACCATCCCCCTCGACCCCTACGGAGTCCGCGTCCTCCAACCCGCATAACTCGACATCCCCACAACCACAACCACCCACAGACGATCCGGCCACCCGCCGGATCGTCGCCCTCAACTCCCGGAAAATCCCCTCAAATCCATCCCAAACCCACTTAAATCACATACTTTAGCGCACTCCCCGGGCGACCCAGGAGTAGCCCCCAACGACCCTCCGCACCACCACCCTCCAACCCTCCCCGCCATATCCAGTACACTGCACAAAACACACCCTCGATTCATCGGAGCCCCACTTGGCCCGTTTCACCGGACTTCTCGGTCTCATCACCTTCCTTGCCGTCGCCTACGCCTTCTCCACCAATCGCCGCGCCATCCGCTGGCGCACAGTGGCCTGGGGCCTTGGCCTCCAGATCCTCTTCGCCTTCCTCGTCATCAAGTGGTCCTTTGGCCAGACCATCCTCCACGCCGCATCCTCCGCCATCACCGCCATGCTCAGCCACGCCACCGACGGCTCTTCCGTCGTCTTTGGAGCACTCGGAACCCCCGGCAACCCCCTCGCCGTCCTCGCCTTCGCCGTCCTTCCCACCATCATCTTCATATCGGCATTTTTCGCGATCCTGTACCACATTGGCTTCATGCAGCGCGTCATCCGCGTCGTCGCCTGGATCATGCAGCGCACCATGGGAACCTCCGGAGCCGAGTCCACCAACGTTGCCGCCAGCATCTTCATGGGCCAGACCGAAGCCCCGCTCACCATCCGTCCCTTCCTCGCCGGCGCCACCAACTCCGAACTCATGACCATCATGACCTCCGGCATGGCCCACGTCTCCGGCGGCATCATGGCCGCATACATCAGCTTCGGCATCAACGCTCAGGACCTCCTCTCCGCCGTCATCATGACCGCCCCCGGAACCATCCTCGTCGCCAAGATGCTCGTCCCCGAGACCGAAGTCCCCGCCACCGCCGGAACCGTCATCATGCCCCCCAACGAGGAGCACAAAAACGACAACTTCATCGCCGCCATCGCCCGCGGCACCATCGACGGCGGCGCGCTCGCCTTCAACGTCGCCATCATGCTCATCAGCTTCCTCGCTCTCGTCGGCCTGCTCAACGGAACCCTGCTCGGCATCTCCAACATCGCTTGGGCTCACGGCATCCGCACCCCCCACTCGCTCAACGCCATCCTCGGATTCTTCTGCGGCCCCATCGCCTGGCTTATCGGCATCCCCTGGCACGAGGCCTCAGCCATCGGAAACCTGCTCGGTACCCGCGCTGTCCTCAACGAGTTCGTCGCCTACACCCAACTAGGCCTGCAGAAGAAGATGCTCACCCCCCGCACCTTCTCCATCGCTACCTTCGCCCTCTGCGGCTTCGCCAACCTCGGCTCGATCGGCATGCAGATCGGCGGCATCGGAGCACTCGTCCCCAACCGCCGCAACGATCTCGCCCGACTCGGCCTGCGCGCCATGCTCGCCGGAACCATGGCCAACCTCATGTCCGCGGCCATCGTCTCCATGCTCATAAAATAACGCCCCGCACCAAACTCAGCGCAGCAGCAGCACAATCAACACGATCAGCAGAATCAGGCTGATGCCTCCACCGCCATAGTGCCCTACTCCAGGCCCCATCCGATAACCACCAAAGCCAAACAGCAAAATCAATACGATCAAAAGAAGTATCATCGCGTCTCCTCGCAGTGAGTCGTCACCGCAACTCCATGTGATGCAGATTTCGCCTCAGTCGCCATCTTCACCCCGCGGTCACCGTCAGCCATCACATCGCCCGCCCACCCAACCCTGTAGAATCGTGCCCGTCATGCAGAACGACATCGTTCAGCAACTCGAGCAACGCCTGGGACGCGTACACGCCCGTCAGCGCCTCGGTATCGAACACGATCACGAAGCCATCTTCGGCCACGGCATCAACTTCTTCCATCCCGAAAACTGGTACTCCGGCCACGCCGCACTCCGCCTACTGCTCAAGCTCACCGGCCTCTACCGGCGCGGCAACAACAACACCACCCGCATCCAAATCCGCCATAACCATGTCTTCCTGCCCGGCCTCCCACCGCTCTTCGACGGCTTCACCATCCTCCACCTCACCGACCTGCACGCCGACATGAACCCCCGTCCCATGCAGCGTCTCATCGAACTCCTCCCCACCCTCCAATACGACCTCTGCGTCCTAACCGGCGACTTCCGCGGCAAGACCTTCGGCCCCTTCGACGCCGTGCTCCACGCCCTCGCTCAGGCTCGTCTCCACCTCCACGGCCCCGTCTTCGCCGTCCTCGGAAACCACGACAGCATCCGCATGCTCCCCGCCATCGAAGCCATGGGCATCCGCATGCTCCTCAACGAGTCCACCTCCATCACCCGCGGAGACCAGCACCTCTACCTCGCCGGTATCGACGACGCCCACTACTACCGCGCCGACAACATCCACAACGCCGCCGCCAACATCCCGCCCCACGCCACCGCCATCCTCCTCTCCCACACCCCCGAGGTCTACCGCCAGGCCGCCCACGCCGGCTTCCACCTCATGCTCAGCGGACACACCCACGGTGGCCAGGTCTGCCTCCCCGGCTCCATCCCCATCACCCTCGACTCACGCCTCCCCCGCCACCTCGGCGCCGGCCCCTGGTCCTACGCCACCATGCATGGATACACCTCCGTCGGCCTGGGCTCCTCCATCGTCCCCGTCCGCTTCAACTGCCCCCCGGAGATCACCCTCCACCACCTCCACCCTGCCCTCAGTAAGGACGCTCCCGCAGATGCAGCCGGAAAAACACCACCGACAGCACCACCTCGCCTGCGAAGAACAACCCCACCACTACCGCCATCTCCACCACCCGCATCGGCACCAGCCTCCAGCACGCCAGCAGCGGAAACAGCGACTCCGGAATCTGATCCAGCCCCGTAGCCCGGCTCCCCGCCACCAACCGCAGCCTGCGCTTCACAAAACTCGAAAACAAATCCCCGCCCATCGCCGCTAACCCTACCAACGCGCCCACCTTCCATCCCCAACCCACCACCTCGCCCCCCAGCGCCGTCGCGACCACCGCACTCCCTATCCCCCGTATCGTCTTCGATCCGCCAAACAACGGCTGCCCATCGCCCAGCCGCACCCCACCATCCAGCGGAAACGCCCAGCGCTTCCCCAGCACCGCATTCACCAGCAGCGGCGTCCCATTCGCCAACGCCAGCAAAACCAGCATCCGCCCTATCAGCCAACCATCCATAACCACACCATCTTAGAACCAATCCCCGCAACCCACGCCGTTGCCTCTTCACCCTACTCCCTATCCCCTACCCCCTGTCCCACCTCACCGCAGCAGCAACACGCTCCCCAACAGCGCCAGCGGCATCGCCACCATCCCGTACTTCAAAAACTCCCATGCGGTAATCTCCACCTGCTCCCGCCGCAACACGATCAGCCACAGGATCGTCGCCAACGACCCCGTCACCGATAGGTTTGGCCCCAGATCCACACCAATCAAAACCGCATTCGCCAGATTCCCCGTCACGTGCGCCACCTGCACCGCCGCACCGCTCGCCAAACCCACCGGCAGGTTGTTCATCACATTCGACAGCAGCCCCACCGAGAACGCCGCCGCCACCTCCCCCACCTTGCCCGCATCCCGCGTCAAATCCTCCAGCCCCCGCACCGCCAGCTTCAGCATCCCCGCACCCTCCAGCCCCTGCACAATCACAAACAGTCCCGCCACCAGCGGCAGCACCGACCACGAAACCCCCTTCACCACCTTGCCCACCACGGCCCAGTCCCGCAACGCCACCACCAACAGAGCCACCAACGCTGCCGCACACGTCGGCAAGCCCAGCCGCCACCCCAGCCCCGAAGCCACCAGCAACACCGCACCCGACACCACCAGCCCCCCCAGAGCCAGCCGCCCCTTCAGCGTCAACCGAATCGCCTCCCCTTGCTCCTCCACCTGCCCCGACAACTCCGCCGCGGACAACAACCGCAAACACACAAACGTAATCCCCACCGCCGCCACCGAAGGCAGCAAAAAGATCCGCAGCCACTGCCCCAGCGGCGGCATCTGCCGCGCAAAGATCACCAGGTTCGCAGGATTAGAGATCGGCAGCACAAAACTCGCCGCATTCGCAATCAACGCACACGCCAGCAGATAAGGCTTCGGAGGCACCTTCGCCTTCCGCACCACCGCCAGCACCGCCGGCGTCAGCACCACCGCCGTCGCATCGTTCGAGAGCAGCACCGTCACCACCATCCCCGCCACATAAATCAACCCAAACAGCCGCTTCGGCGAGCCCTTCGCCCGCGCCGCAGCTATCCCCGCAATCCAGTCAAACACCCCCTCCGTCCGCGCCAACTCCGACAACAGCATCATCCCCGCCAGAAACAAGTAAACATTCAACCCCTCCGCCACCGCATGTCCCGCCACCCGCACCGGAACCAGCCGCGACGCCACCAGCAACACCGCCCCCGCACCCACCCAGTACGCCTCCGCAATCCCCCGGGGACGCAGAAGCATACACACAATACTGCCCACGGAAATTGCCCAGATCAGAACCACATCAACCTGCATCGACCCTCTCGTCTTTTAGTTCTTCCGTAAGATGCCGCGTCCCCGCAACAAGCCGTACTTCACCATCTCACAAAATACCCTCCACCCTTCCAATACCACTACCCCCGCTAATCCCGCACCACCCAGCCATCCTCTAAACCGGCGACACTGGAAGCATTACGCCATGTCCACCTTCGCCCAACAGATCGCCGCCGCTGCCCCCACCCCGCACGACATCGTCTCCCGTCGCTGGATCTACATCCCCTACGACCGCTTCACCGACCGCACCGGCCCGCTCACCGAACAGCCCGCCGCCCAGACCGGCATCGTCATCGTCGAATCCACCGCCAAGGCCCTCCGCCGCCCCTACCACAAGAAGAAACTCGTCCTCCTCATCGCCAACATGCGCCACTTCGCGCTGGAGCAAGCCGCTCGCGGCGTCAGCGTCCTCTATCACTTCTCTCCCCTCAGCCACGGTCAGGCGCTCGTCGCCCTGCAGCGCGACCGCAACCTCCCCACCCTCACCGTCACCACCCCCGCCGAGCGCGAACTCCGCCTCGACCTCCAGCAAGCCGTAGCCGACGGCCTTCGCCTCAACCAAATCCCCGACCCCACCTGGCTCTCCACCACCGAAGACTTCACCACCGTCTTCGGCCCCTACCAGCCCGGCAAGTCCTACGTCATGGACCGCTTCTACCGCCGCATGCGCCAGCACACCGGCATCCTCATGCACTCCGGACAGCCCGTCGGAGGGCAGTTCTCCTACGACGTCCAGAATCGCAGCCCCTACAAGAACCAGGTCCCTATCCCATCCCCGCCCACCTTCCCGCCCGACGCCATCACCCAGGAGGTCATCGACTACGTCGCCGAACACTACCCCCACCACTTCGGCAGCATTACCGGCTTCGACCTCCCCACCACCCAGGCCGACTGCGACCGCGCCTGGCAATTCGGCCTGGACCAACTCCTTCCCCACTTCGGCCCCTACGAAGATGCCATGCGCGACGACCACCTCCAGCTCTTCCACCCCAAAGTCTCCCCCCTCATCAACCTCGGTCGACTCCTCCCCATCACCCTCATCCAAGACGTCGAAGCCGCCTACCACTCCGGCCGCATCCCTCTCCCCAGCGCCGAAGGTTTCATCCGCCAGATCCTCGGCTGGCGCGAGTTCATGCGCCATCTCCACCAGCAAACCGACGGCTACCGCCTCGTCCCGGTTGCTCAGGAAAATTCCGCTGAAAATACACCAGCTTCCACCACAAAAAAACCAGCTTCTGTCCACCCGCAAACCACACCTCCACCCGACCCCTACGCCGGTGCCACCCCCTCCTTCCTCAACGCCTCCCTACCCCTTCCCGCCGTCTATTGGGGCGCAAAATCAGGCCTCCACTGCATCGATACCGTCGTCGAACAGGTCCTCCACGACGGCTGGTCCCACCACATCACCCGCCTCATGGTCCTCTCCAACCTAGCCACCCTCTGCGGCTTCTCCCCCCGCCAACTTACTGACTGGTTTTGGGTTGCCTACATCGACGCCTACGACTGGGTCGTCGAAACCAACGTCCTCGGCATGTCCACCTACGCCGACGGAGGCCTCACCGCCACCAAGCCCTACGTCTCCGGTGCCGCCTACATCAACAAAATGTCCAACTACTGCGGCCACTGCCGCTTCGATCCAAAACAATCCACCGGCCCCAACTCCTGCCCCTTCACCGCTCTCTACTGGACCTTCCTCGAACGCAATCAACCCCTGCTAGGCAACAACTTCCGCCTGCAGATGCCCTACACCACCCTGCGCAAAAAATCTCCCGCCGACCTCGTCCAACTCCGCACCCGCGCAGACCAGGCCATCGCCGCGCTTCAAGCAGCATCCCAGCCGGAGTACCACCAACTCAACCTTCCTACCCGCTAAAATACGGAGCAACGATGAACCGCCCAATCCTCACCATATCCGCAGCCCTGCTCCTCTCCTGTGCCACCATCTCCAGCGCACAAAGCCCCGCTGCGTTCAACCTCATCCCACTCACAAACGGCGTCTCCGCCGCCATCGATAACCCTGCAGCCAAGGCCGACAGCTCCGGCTCCAACGCCGCCTTCATCATCGGCCCCGACAGCGTCGCCGTCGTCGACACCTTCGAAAACCCCACCGCCGCCCAAAAGCTGCTCGACGACATCCACAGTCAGACAAAGCTACCCATCCGCTTCATCGTCAACACCCACTACCACCTCGACCACGTCGCTGGAAATCAGGTCTTCGCCAACGCTGGAGCCATCGTCCTCGCCCACCAGAATGTCCGCACCTGGGAACACACCGAAAACCTCAAATTCTTCGGCGCAAAGATTACCCCGCAACAGCGCACCTTCGTCGAAACCCTCGGACTCCCCCAGGTCACCTACACCCGCGACACTACCATCTACCTCGGCGACCGCCGCGCTATTCTCCTCCGCGTCATGCCCGGCCACACCGGTGGCGATACCGTCGTCTACGACTCCACCGCCAACGTCGTCATCTGCGGCGATCTCTTCTGGAATCACACTCTCCCCAACCTCATCGACGCCACCACCGACCAGTGGGTCGCCACTCTCAATACCCTGCTCGCCGACTACCCCACCGCAACCTTTGTCCCCGGCCATGGCGACCACCCCGGCACCGCCGCCGACCTCCGCGACTTCCGTGACTACCTCGTCTTCCTTCGCACCGCCATCGCCGCAGCCCAGGCTACCGGCCTCAAGGGCCAACCCCTAGTCGAAGCAGTTCTCCCCCAGGTCAAAGCCAAATACGGCTCATGGGCCTTCTTCGACTTCGCTCAACCGGACATCCTCCGCACCGACGAAGAACTACGCGGGGTAAAAAAGATCCCTCAACCAGCAGTCTTAACACGCTAAGCACGTGACCATCACCGACGGGTCAACCCCGCAATCATCGTCCCCCACTCCGGCCACGCTGCGATCAACTCCGCGCAGTAGCCCTCGTCGTAGTCAACAAACTCAAACCCCGGACTGACGGAGCACCCCAGCAGCGCCCAACTCCCCCCAGCCACCAGTCGCGATCCCTGCCACACGCCCTTCTCCACCACCAGTTGCGGCCTCTCCCCCGCCAGCAGATCGTTCCCAATCACCGTCCGCTCGCCCGTTCCATCCGCATACAGTCGCAGCAACTCCACCGCATCGCCCGCATAAAAATGGAAGATCTCGTCCGACTTCAGCCGATGTATCTCGCTGAACGTATCCGGCTCCAGCAGGTAATAAATCGCCGTGCCCGTCCGCCGCGCTCCGCCATAGCGCCCATCTGAAAACGCCTCCGGAGCGATCATCTCCCCCGCCTCATACGTCCGCACAAACCATCCACCCTCAACCGGATGTGGTTGCAACCCCAGCAATTTCTTCACGTCTTCTGCCGTCATCGCTCGCCTCTCACGCTATGCTGTACACAACCATCTCATCCTATCTCCGTGGAGCCGCCCGTTGCCCCTGCGCACCAGCCTCGAACGATACTTCCGATTCGCTGAACTCCAAACCAACTGGCGCACCGAAACCCTTGCAGGCCTCACCACCTTCATCACCATGGCCTACATCATCTTCGTCAACCCCTCCATCCTCTCCAAAACCGGCATGCCCCTCGCTGCCGTTACCGCCGCCACCTGCCTCTGCGCAGCCTTCGGCTCTATCCTCATGGGAGCCGTCGCCAACTACCCCCTCGCACTCGCTCCCGGCATGGGCCTGAACGCTTACTTCACCTACACCGTCGTCCTCAAAATGGGCGTCCCCTGGCAGGCCGCTCTCGGCGCCGTATTCTTCTCTGGAATCATCTTCCTGCTGCTCACCTTTACCGGAATCCGCCAGCGCCTCGTCGCCGCCATTCCCCACCAACTCCACGCCGCCGTCGGCGGAGGCATCGGTCTCTTCATCGCCTTCATCGGATTCCGCAACGCTGGCATCATCGTCCCCAGCGCTGCCACCACTGTCACCCTTGGCAACCTCCGCGCACCGGAGACCGCCCTCGCTCTCTTCGGCCTGCTCCTCATCGCTGTCCTTCAGGTCCTCCGCGTCCGCGCCTCCATGCTCATCGGAGTCCTCGGCACCATGTTCCTCGGCGTCCTCTGTCACCAGGTCCACTGGAACCCTGCTCCCTTCAACCTCGCCGCCATCCGCGACACCGCCTTCCACCTCGATCTCCGCGGAGCCCTCCACATCGGCGCCTTCGAAATCATCTTCGTCTTCCTCTTCGTAGATCTCTTCGACAACATCGGCACCCTCGTCGCCGTCACCCAGCGCGCCGGACTCATCTCCCCTGACCACTCCATACCCCGCCTCGAACGCATCTTCTTCGCCGACGCCACCGCTACTGTCTTCGGCTCCCTCGCAGGCACCAGCACCGTCACCAGCTACATCGAGTCCTCTGCAGGTGTCGCTGCCGGAGGCCGGTCCGGCGTAACCGCCATCGTCACCGGAATTCTCTTCTTCTTCTCCCTCTTCCTCGCGCCCTTCGTTGGAGCCATCCCCAACTTCGCCACCGCACCCGCCCTCATCCTCGTCGGCGGACTCATGCTCACAGGACTAGGAACGATCGAGTGGGACAACCCGCCCATTGCCATCCCAGCCTTCCTCACCGTCGTCACCATCCCGCTCACTTGGTCCATCGCCGACGGCCTCAGCTTCGGACTCACCAGCTATGCCGCACTCCAACTACTCACCGGCCGCGCCAAACGAGAAGACTGGATGCTCTACCTCCTCGCCACCCTCTTCCTCCTGCGTTTCCTCTACATCGCACACGCATAAACGCAGAGAAGGGGAGCACCGCCATCGCGGTGCTCCCCTTTCCCTGCTGCAATCTACGTCAACTACTTCGACAGTGTCGGCACCTTGAACGTCGACGTCCCCGGACCAGTCGCGCCCGTCACCCCGTCCAGAGAAGCCTGAAACGCCACCAGCGTCTTCAGCGTATCGTACGGAATCTGCGAGATCGCCAACACCCGGCCGTTCACTGCCAACGTCGGGGTCTGGTCAACCCCTGCATCCTGCGCCAGCTTGATCGAGGCATTCACCGTATCCTTCGTCGCCTGCGTCGAGGCACAGGCATCGATCGCAGTCGCATCCAGGCCAGCCTTCGTCACTGCATCCTTCAACGTCTGGTCGCCCGTCTCCGGAGTCAGCGCAGCCTGCGAGTCATACACTGCAGCCGCATACGCCGGATAAGCATCGTTCTTCTGCTTCGCCACACACACGCCATACGCCGCAGCCTTGAACGCAAACGGATGGATATCTACCAGCGGATAGCTCTGATACACCACCCGCGCATTCGGAAAGTCCTTCACCAACTGCTCCATCGTGCTCTGCGCTTCCTTGCAATGCGGACACTGCAGATCGGCAAACTCCACCAGCATAAAATCCTTACTGGCCGCCCCGCGCGTAGGTCCATCGGCGCGCTCCTGCAGCATCTTCCGCGTAGCCGCAAACGGAGTCGGTCCAAACGCAACCACCGTATCGCCAGCCAGGGCATGCGCGCCATCCGGCAGCACAAAGAACGCAGTGTTCTGCACCTTCGCAGTTGCTCCGCGCTCGGAGACGAACACTACCACCTTGCTCACATTCGGAGCCTGCGTCGTCTGAATCGCCTCAACCCGCCACATGCGATTCGGATCGAAGCCCCACAACGCCTTCAGAAAGCTATTGACCGTATCCACCGTTGGCGTCGCCGCCGTAAAAAACTTCGGATTTACCGCGGGAAACGGATCGGCCTTGCTCGCCGCATCCAGCGACTCCATCTGCAACGGCGCTGCCGCCGGAACCTTCGGGGAGGACGTCTGCGCTCCAGCTACCCCTGCAACCGTCATCAATCCCGCTACCATCCAACCGGAAATCTTCAACATCAACCCTTCCTTCTGCCGCCGCTCTCCGCGCACAGCATTCCTATTACACCTGAACTTTGACCGCAATGGGAAATCGTCTCCCCATCCCGAACGATTTGCGCGTAACCTTCAACACCGGAGCCGCCTGCTGCCGCTTATACTCGCTCCGTTCCACCAACTGTAAGACCTGCCGCACCAGCACAACGTCAACCCTCTGCTCCTCGGCTATCTGCTCTGCGGAACAGTACCGCTCCACATACGCCTCCAGTATCGGGTCCAGCACCTCATACGGGGGAAGCGAATCCGTGTCCCGCTGCTCCGGCCGCAACTCCGCCGAGGGCGGCTTCTCCAGCGTCGCCAGCGGAATTACCTCCCGCTCCCGGTTCGCATACCGGCTCAACGCATACACCTGCAGCTTCATCACATCGCCAATCACCGCCAGCGCCCCCACCATATCGCCGTACAACGTGCAGTAGCCCGTAGACATCTCGCTCTTGTTCCCCGTCGTCAGCACCAGCGCGCCAAACTTGTTCGAGAGCGCCATCAGCAACCCACCCCGTATCCGCGACTGCAGATTCTCCTCCGCCAGCCCAAACGGTGTCCCCGCAAACAGAGGCTTCAGCACCTCCTGATACGCCCCAAACACCTCATGGATCGGCAGCAACTCGAACCGTATCCCCAGGTTCTTCGCCAGCCCTCGCGCATCTTCAATCGATCCCAGCGACGAGTACTCGCTCGGCATCCCCACGCCCAACACATTCTCCGCGCCCAGAGCCTCCACCGCAATCGCCGCCACCAGCGCCGAATCGATTCCTCCGCTCAGCCCCACCAGCGCCTTCTTGAAGCCGCACTTCCGCACATAGTCCCGTGTCCCCAGCACCAGCGCATCCCACGTCGCTGCCACATCATCCGGCTTCACCTCTGCTGCTTTACCCGGCTGGTCCGTATCCACGATCACCAGATCCTCGGCAAAGCCAGCCCCACGAGCAACCACTGTCCCATTCGGACCCACCGCCAGAGACGATCCATCGAACACCAGGCTGTCGTTCCCGCCCACCTGGTTCACCATCGCCACAAACGCGCCATGCCGCTCCGCCAGCGCCGCCAGCATCCTCTCCCGTACCTCCGGCTTGCCCTGCCAGAACGGTGAAGCCGATATATTCAGAATCACCCGCTGTTGCCCCGCCAACTCAGCCGGCTGTTTCTCCCACTGCCGCATCAGTTCATCAACCGGGTCCACTGTATACAACCGGCGCGGCCAGAAGCTCTTGTCGTTCCACGCATCCTCGCACACCGTGATTGCCAGCGGCTGCCCACCCACCAGCGTCAACCCCTGCTCCACCGCAGGCTCGAAGTACCGTTGCTCGTCGAACACGTCGTAGAACGGCAGCAGCATCTTCTGCTGCACAAAGCTCACCTTGCCCCCCGAGAGCAGCACCGCCACATTGCGCACCTGCTTACCCACCGCCGCGTTCGTCGCCATCACCGACCCGCACAGAATCGCCGGTCGTCCCGCCTCTGCCGTCCAGGCAGCCACTTCCGCAATTCCAGCCTCAGCCCGTGCGACAAAATCCCGCTTCTCCAGAAAATCCGCCGGCGGATACCCACACACAGCCAACTCCGGAAACACTACCAGCGCCGCACCCAGGCCTTCCGCCAGTGACGCATACTCCAATATCTTCGCTATGTTCCCAACGAAATCCCCAACCGTAGGGTTGATCTGTGCCAGAGCAATCTTCACCCCTAAAGTCTACCCCGTCTGCACAACAAAATGCGCGTGCAACCCTCGTCGCATACAACCGCGCTCCTACGAGCCCGTCCCACTCACCACCACCCCGACCGTCCGGGCCAGAATCTTCAGATCCAGCCAAACACTCCAGTTCTCCACATACGCCGTGTCCAGAGAAATATAGCTGTCGAACGATGGGTCCTGCCGTGCCTCTACCTGCCACAGCCCGGTAATTCCCGGCAACACGTCCAGACGCCGCAGATGCGACAAGTCATACTGCTCCACCTCCGCAGCCATTGGTGGTCGCGGCCCAACCAGGCTCATATCGCCCTTCAGAACGTTGTAGAACTGCGGCAACTCATCCAGCGAGTACTTCCGCAGTATCCGCCCTATCTTTGTCACCCGCGGATCGTTCCCGATCTTGAACAACACGCTGTCCCGTTCGTTCATATGTTCCAGATCAGCCTTCAGCTTCTCCGCATCCACCACCATCGTCCGGTACTTATAGCAGACAAAGGTCCGGCCCTTGCGCCCAATCCGCTGCGCACGATACAGAATTGGTCCCTTGGAATCGAATCGCACCGCAATCGCCAGCCCCAGCATCACCGGAAATCCCACCGCCAGCGCCAGCGATGCCAACGTGATATCCAGCATCCGCTTCAGCAGAAACGACCCAATCGCAAACTCGCGCCGATGCAGTGGAATCGTCGGAAACTGCCCAATGTATTCGACCGGCGCGTTCCACGCCAACCCGTCATAGAGGTCCGGAACCACCCGCACGTCGATTCCCATCTCCCGCGCCTCTTCCACCATCCCGATCACCAGCTTCTTGTCCGCTGGAACCGAGAAAAATATCTCGTCCACGAACAGTGACCGCGCAATCGACAGGCAGTTCCGTACATCGCCAATTACATCCGCATCTCCCTGTTCCGCCTCACGCTCCGTCAGCGCAATAAACCCCTTGAACCGGAACCCCAGATGCTGCAGTGCCTCCAGATGGTTCCGCAAAGCATGACCCACGCGCCCCGCACCAACAATCATCACGTTCCGCGTCTCTATCCCCGCCCGATATCGGCTGTACACCATCTGACGCCACAACGCCCGGCGTACCGAAATCCCCACCGCCGTCAGCCCAATCAGCAACCCCACCAGCACCCGCGAGACCCCTACGCCCCGCAACAGATACAGCGTCCCACACAAGATCAACCCCGAAACCAGAATCGCCTGCATCGTCATCCGCTGCTCATGCAGTCCACTTCGATTCTGTATCGGCCCGTACAGACCATACGAACGCATGAAAAACACCAGGCAGGCCGCAAACCAGCCAATGTAAAACACCATCTCAGGAGGACCGCTATGGAATAAATCAGGAACCAACGACACCGCCGCTGCATCCGCAGGCAGTACCTCGCGAAACCGCAACGCCAAAATTCCGGCCGAGAACGCAGTCGCAAAATCCAACGTCGCCCAGATCAGACTGGTCACCGAAGGACGCTCAAATATCCCAAAGCGCGTGGTCTGCTTCCTGGCCCCGGCAGCGCGCCTTCTGCCCGACACAATAACTTGTTCTAAATACTCCGGTGTCGACACTGCGAATGCCTCTCTCACACTGTGATTAGGCTTGGCTTCCAGGATCCCCGACTCAGCCAAATTACTTCAACTGGCCAAGCGCAGAATCGAAATCATTCAGTTCTTGCAAGTCAAATTATGTACTCTACTCGACAAACACGTGCGCAAGAAAGAAGTTTCCCCCTACGAAACAGAAAGAAAGTGCCCGCGGTATCAACAGAAGCATACTTTCTTGTTACCAACACAGGCAACGCAACCTGCAAATATTTGCAAAGTATTAACTAAAGTCTAATCTACCAACCAAATTATTCTTCATAATAAGCAACTTACATACACTCCGCTCTCCCACTAAACGGGTAGTACCAATGCGTCCAGCCGCAGAAACTCCTCCAGAACCACGTCGTCACTCTGCTCCATCTCCTCCATGGTCCCGAAAAACCGTGCCTTGCCCTGATGCAAAAACACCACCCTGTCCGCCAGCTTCTTTGCAAACTTCATATCGTGCGTCACCACAATACTGGTCAGATGCAACTGCTGCTTCAAACGTTCGATCAGGTCCCCCAGCAGATGCGCCATCAACGGATCGACCATCGTCGTCGGCTCGTCATACAACACCGCCTCCGGTTGCGACGCCAGCGCCCGGGCAATCGCCACTGAGCGCTTCATCCCGGTCGACAGGTCCGATGGCAGCAGACTCTCCATACCCGCCACCCCCACCATCTCCAGCAATCCCTTTACCACCTGCTCAATCTGGTCCTCTTCCATGTCCCCCCGCTCACGCAGTGGAAACGCAACATTCTCCCCCACCGAAATCGAGTCGAACAGAGCACCGTTCTGGAACACCATCGTCACCTTCTGGCGTATCCGCTGCAACTCCTGCTCCTTCATCCCGCAGATGTCCTCGCCCGCCACCCGGATCACGCCACCATCCGCCTTCAAAAATCCCATCAGCATCTGCAAAGCCACCGACTTGCCCACACCGCTGCGCCCCAGTATGCACAGTGTCTCCCCCGAATTCACGCAAAAACTTACATCGTCCAGCACCACCAGGTCTCCGAACGACTTCGACACATGCTCAAAAGAGATATACGAGCCCGGCTTGTTTCTAACCTCCAGAACCGCCTCCGCCGCTGCTTCATTCTGCAGCGCCGCCTGCTCCATAAACTCTTCCACCACCTCCGACGCATACTCGGGTGCAGGCTCGATCCCAGACTCAGTCCCAACCTCCAGCCCAGCCTCATGCTTCACCGCAAACCCGGTCTCATCCTGCTTGGCCATTCGCCTCTCCTCTCCCCAAAGCCATCTCCTCGAAAGCCATCTCTTCTTCAGATGCCAACGTCAGCAGCACGTCGCTCTGCCACCCGAAACTCCTCCGGAGTATTCACATTCATCAACCACTCCGTCTCCATCCCGCTCACCTCCAGATACTCCACCGCTCCCGCCGCCGCAATCGCCTGGGTTACCTTCCAGTGCCCCGCCGCCAACTCCGCCCGTAGCACCTCCAGCGCTCGCCGGTTATATCCAGCACACAGAGGCTCCGCTCGGCCTTCCACCCGCACCATCACCGCCACCCCGCTCGACTCCAAACAACGCTCCCCTAGCCGCCGCAGCAGCTCCGCCGGAACCAGTGGCACATCTACAGCCAAAAATAGACTCCAGTCGCAGAAAGTCGTCTCCAGCGCCGCCACTATCCCACCCAGCGGCCCGCAGCCACCCGTTCCGTCCGGTACCACCCGTCCATACATGCGCAGTGCATCACCACCACCAGCGATCCCCACCTCGGAGCAGACCTTTCCCAGCTTCCGCACCGCGCGTTCCACCAGGGTCTCCCCGGAAAACTCCAGCAACGCCTTGTCCCGCCCCATCCGCGAGCTCTGCCCTCCCGCCAGTACAAACCCCGCCACTGGCAGCTGACTCAAGCTCCAACCCCACTCAGAAACCGCACAATCGACTCAATACCACGGTAAAAATTCGCCAGATGAAACTTCTCATTCGGCGCATGCAGATTGTCGTCCGGCAGCCCAAACCCCATCATCACCGTCGGAATCGTCAACTCCCGCACAAAGTCCCCCACAATCGGAATCGATCCGCCCCCTCGCACAAACACCGTCTCCTTGCCAAACACCGTGTGCATCGCATCCGTCGCGGCCTTCACATACACATTGTCCGTACTCACCACAATCGGATCGCCCGAGTGGATCATCCGCACCTCCAGCACAATCCCCTTCGGCGTCAGCAACTCCACATACGCCTTGTACTGCGCAAAAGCCTCCGCCGGCGTCATATCCGGCACCAGCCGCATACTCACCTTCGCCACCGCCTTTGCCGGAATCACCGTCTTCGCGCCAGCGCCAATAAACCCACCCGGCATCCCATGCACATCCAGCGTAGGTCGAGACCACGTCCGCTCCAGCACGCTGTATCCCGGCTCCCCGGTCAGCGCCACTGAACCCACCTCAGTCTCGCGATAGTGCTCCTCATCGAACGGCAGCGCCTTCCACGCCTTCAACTCCGCCTCCGTAGGCTTCGCCACCTTGTCGTAAAACCCCGGAATCAGAATCTTCCCCTCCGCGTCCTTCAACTGCGCAATCACCTGCGCCAGCGCCACAAAAGGGTTTGGCGCCGCCCCGCCATACATCCCCGAGTGCAGGTCCGTCCGAGCCCCACGCGCCTCAATCTCCGTGTAAATCATCCCCCGCAGCCCCACGCACAACGTCGGCAGGTCCGGCGCAAACATCTCCGTATCGCTCACCAGTGCCACATCCGCCTGCAACTGGTCCCCATGCGCCCGCACAAAGTGCGCAATCCCTTCGCCTCCAACCTCTTCCTCACCCTCCACAATCACCCGCACATTCACCGGCAGCGTCCCACCCCCTGCCACCATCAGCGACTCCAGCGCCTTCACGTGCATCCACATCTGGCCCTTGTCATCCACCGCACCCCGCGCATACAGGTTGCCGTTGCGCTCCGTAGGCTCGAACGGCGGCGATAACCACTCGTCCAGCGGCTCCGCTGGCTGTACGTCATAGTGCCCATAGCAAAGCACCGTCGGCTTGGCCTTCCCATCCGCACCCAGCCCGGCCTTCAGCCAATCCGCATACACCAGCGGATGGCCACCCGGCCGCTCCGCCGTCGCCGTCTCAATCAGCCGAACGTTCTCCATCCCAATCCGCTTCAACTCAGCAGCCACAAACTCCGCAGCCAGCCGCACATCCCCAGCATGCTCCGGTGCCGTCGATACCGAAGGAATCCGCAACAGCGCCTTCAACTCCTCCACAAACCGCCCCTGGTTCTCCTGCGCAAACTCCACCGCTGCCTTAATCGTCACGTCTGCCCTCACAATTCCGTTCCATCAAAATCTCTCGCCATCAAGCCGTACAGCGGCGAAGCCCCAGTATAGTGAACCTCGCCGCTCTCCTGCTTACTCCGCCGCCACAGCCTCCCCGGCAATCGTCTTCCCTGCCAGAAACGCGGCGATGTTTTCATTCAAAAACTTCGCATCCGCAGGACTCGCCCCGGCTCCCGCCGGATGTCCCCACAGCGAAGGAATCGGCAGCAGCGTCACCTTCGGGATAAACCGCGACTCGTACCGCGCATCCCCCACCGGAAAATACAGATCCGTCATCGAAGGCATATACAGCACCGGCACCTTGATCGACCGCAGCGCCTTCGCCGTATCCCCCTTGAACCCCGGCGTCGTCCCCACATCCATCGACTCCCACGTCCGCGCCTGCAGTATCAGATTGTTCGCATCCGCTCCCGGAATAAAATTCGTCCGGTATCCATCCATCACCTGCTGCAGCGTCATGCCTTTCTTCTTCTCCGTCGTCTTCCACAGCTCATCCCGCCACCACTCCTGGCTGTACAGCCATCCCGTCCACACCATGCCGAACGCTTCAATCCCCTTCTTCGGCTCCTCCTTGTAGTCCCCACCCTGGAACGTCCCATCCGCCGTAATCGCGGCAATCTGTCCTTCCAGCCGCACAATCCCATGCGGCCAGCAACGCGCCGTCCCCGATGTCGCCACAATCCGGTCCATATAGTCCGGATAACTCACCGCCCACTGAAACGCCTGCTGTGCCCCCATGGAAAATCCAATCACCGCCTGCACATGCTGCACCTTCAACTCTTCCGTCAGCAACCGATGTACCACCTCCACATTGTCCCGAATCGTCATCACCGGAAAACGCGGCCCATGAAAAGGCTCCGGAGTATTGCTCGGCGAAGACGACCGCCCATTCCCAAACAGCTCCGACGTCACCAGAAACAGCTTCGTCGTATCCAGCGCCTTCCCCGGCCCGATCAACCACTCGTAGCCATGCAACTCCGCCATGTAGTGCGAAGGCAGCAGCACCACATTGTCGTGCGCCGCATTCAGATGCCCATACGTCCCATACACCACACGCGCCTCCGGCAGCACCACCCCACTCTCGGTCTTGAAGTTCTTCACCACAAACTCGTGCCGCTCCGGCGTCTCCAAACCCAACGCACGGGACATCGGCACAACCGATCCAATCGCTACCAGCAGAAACCACATAATTCGTCGCATGTTGCGCATCTTACTATCCGCCGCTCCCACCTTCATCCCTGCTTATTCACCACGCGAACAATAAATTCTGCTGGCACTTCCCGGCTTCCATGCGAACAATAGAGACATGAAGCAAAAGTCCTCCCCGTCCATCGCTCCACCCCGCCCCACCGGCCAGATCTGGGACGCAGACGCCTACGCCGCCAACGGACGCTTCGTCGCCAACCTCGCCTCCGCTGTCGTCGCCCTCCTCAACCCGAAGTCCGGCGAGCGCATCCTCGATCTCGGCTGTGGTGACGGAGCCCTCACCGAGCAACTCGCCGCCACCGGCGCCATCCTCACCGGAGTCGACGTCTCCCCCACCATGGTCGCCGCCGCCCGTACTCGCAGCATCGTCAGCGGCTTCAAGATCGACCTCCACCCCGCCGAGAGCCTCCCCTACAAAGCCAGGTTCGACGCCGTCTTCTCCAACGCAGCCCTCCACTGGATCCCCGCCCCCAACCAGCCCGCCGCACTCGCCGCCGTCCGCCGCGCCCTCCGCCCCAACAGCCGTTTCGTCGCCGAAATGGGAGGCCACGGCAACATCGCAGCCATCCGCGTCGCCCTCCAGACCGTCCTCGGCCGCCACGGCATCGACGCCGAGGCAGCAGCAGCATCCTTCTTCCCCTCCCCCGCCATCTACACCCGCCTCCTCCAGCAGGCCGGATTCTCCGTCAACTCCATCGAACTCGTCCCCCGCCCAACCCCCCTGCCCGCAGGCATGGAAGCCTGGCTCAACACCTTCCGCAACGGAGTCCTGGACCGCCTCAACCCCCAGGACCGTGCCAACGCCATCGCCGAAACCGTCGCCCTCCTCCGCCCCGTCCTGCGCGACGCCGAAGGCAACTGGTTCGCCGACTACAGTCGCCTCCGATTCCACGCCACCGCTATCTGAAATCTTCCACGTCTCCTCCCACACAACCATTTCCCCACCAGCCGCACCCAAGATAGACAAGCCTGTCCAGCCTTAAATCGCAGCCTAACCCCTGCAATCTCATTGCGGCATAGCAGCATCACCACCCACTTTTCCACTCCCGCCATGAATCGAATCACACCTTGCGGGAGTCTATACAGGCAGCAACTCCAATTACTCCGACAGGACCACATGCAGACTCCCCACTACTTCTGGCGCCTCACTCTATCCCTGTCTCTAGCCCTCTCGGCAGGCAATGCGCACGCCCAGCAATCCACTACGACCGCTCTGCCAGACGCTCCCGGTGTCCTCATCGCAACAACCAACCTGCCTGCCGAGGCCATCAGCTCCTCCTCCGAAGCCTCCCTCCAGTCTGCAACGGCACCAACCACCTCCCCCGACCAGCCGACCGGCACCGTCCACGTCAACCAGCAGACCAAACGCATCCTTGGCATCATCCCCAACTTTCGTGCCGTCAGTGCTGGCTCCGTCCTACCTCCCCAGTCCGTCAAAGACAAGTTCATCACCACCTCGCAGGATAGCTTCGACTACTCCGCTTTCATCCTCCCCGGCATCATCGCCGCAGAGTCGCAGGCCCGCAACGCTACCCCGGAATTCCATCAAGGACTCGCCGGATACGGTCGCTACTACTGGCACTCCTACGTCGATCAGACGATAGAAAACTACATGGTCGAGTTCGTCGTCCCCGCCATCGCCCACGAGGACACCCGCTATTACACCCTGGGTACCGGCGGCTTCGCCAAACGTGCCGGATACTCCCTCTCACGCGTCTTCGTCACCCGCAACGACGCCGGCAAACCGACCTTCAACGCCGGGGAAGTCCTTGGCGCAGGCATAGGTGCAGGCATCTCCAATCTCTACTACCCATCCCCAGAGCGCACCCTCTCCAACACCGGTCAGCAATGGGTCACCAACGTCGGTATCGACGCCGTCACCTTCCTCTTCAAAGAGTTTTGGCCCGAACTCAACCACTCCCTATTTCACGACTCGCAGTAACCGCAACCCTGCGGTTCACCCACGCTCGCTGCGGTGGTAGGCTGACTGGCATGTTCACTTCCAGCCTGCACCGCACCATCCTTGCCGCCGGACTTCTCCTTACGGCAACCTTAGCGGCCCAAACCTCGCCCTCCCCAATCCTCCCCGCAGCCCAGACTCCCGAAGCACAAGCTCCCTCAGCACAAAATCCAATTGACGCCCCGCCACCCACCCCCATCCAGACCAGCACCGCTCATGACACCCCCCTCAACCCCGCTCTTCCCACCCTCTTCCTCGTCGGCGACTCTACCGCCCGCAATCAGGCGAACCTCGGCTGGGGCGACCACCTCGCACCGCTCTTCGACACCCACCGCATCAACATCGCCAATCGGGCTCGCGCCGGACGCAGCTCCCGCACCTACATCAACGAAGGTCTCTGGGATGCTGTACGCGCCGCCCTCAAACCCGGGGACTATGTGCTCATCCAGATGGGACACAACGACGGCGGCACCGACCTCTCCTCCCCCAAAGCCCGCGGAACCCTCAAGGGCATCGGCGAAGAGACCCAGGACATCACCCTGCCCGACCGCCACCTCGAAACCATCCACACCTACGGCTGGTACCTGCGCAAATACATCGCTGACACCCGCGCCAAAGGCGCCACTCCCATCCTCCTGACCCTCACTGTCCGCAACATCTGGAAAGACGGCCCCGACGGCAAGCCCCACATCGAGCGTGACATGGGCTTCCGCGAGTTTGAATCCCAGATCGCCGCCTCCGAACACGTCCCACTCATCGACATGGCTACCGTTGCCGCAGACCAATTCGAAGCTCTTGGTCCCCAGACCACCGCCGCCTACTTCCCCGTCGACCACACCCACACCAGCGCCGCCGGGGCCGACCTCAACGCCCATGCCGTCGCTACGGCTCTCCGCAACGCCAACTCACCCTTGGTCGCCTATCTCAAACCTTGAACATACCCCACGTTGCTGGGCCGCCAACCCGGCCCGGCAACGCGCTAAGCCAACACCCCTAAGCCAACATCCGCAGTTGCTGTACGGCAATCCCGGCTGCCCGCTCACACGCCGCCCGATCCACATCGTAGTGCGTCACAAACCGCACCGCATGCGGCCCAATCGCACTCGCAAGAACCCCCTGCTGACGCAGCCCCGCGCACAACGCTGCGGCATCCCCGCCATTCCGCAGCCGGAAGATCACAATATTCGTCTGTACCGCCTCCAGGTCAATCTCCACTACCGACTCCCCCGCCACCGCCTCCGCCAGCAGTCGTGCATTGGCATGGTCCTCGCCCAGCCGCTGCGGCATCTCTTCCAGAGCGATCAGCCCCGCAGCCGCCAGTATCCCTGCCTGCCGCATCCCGCCACCCAGAGCCTTCCGGTAGACCCGCGCCTGCTCCATCGCCTGCTTCGACCCCACCAGCATCGATCCCACCGGCGCGCCCAATCCCTTCGACAGGCAGAACATCACCGTATCGAAACCCGCCGTCAGTTCGGCCACCCCAAGACCAAGTGCTGTCGCCGCATTGAACACCCGCGCCCCATCCAGATGTACCGACAGCCCCACGCTCCGAGCACCAGACCAGATCTCCTCCAGCACCGCCAGCGGTGTCACCGTCCCACCCGCCATATTGTGCGTATTCTCCAAAGAAATCAGCCCCGTCTGCGCCCGGTAATAGATCTTCGCCCCAATCGCCGGCTGGATATGCGACCACGTCAGAATTCCCCGCTCCGCTGCCACCGTCCGCGCCTGGCAGCCTGAAAACGCCGCCATCATCGCCATCTCCCAATCCAACACGTGCGACCGCGCCTCGCAGATTATCTCCTGCCCATGCTGCGTATGGATGCGAATCGCAATCTGGTTCCCCATCGTCCCCGTGGGCACAAAGATCGCCGCCTCGCGACCAAACACCGCCGCCGCAGCAGCCTCCAGCCGATTCACCGTCGGGTCTTCCCCATACACATCGTCCCCAACCTCGGCCGAAGCCATCGCCTCACGCATCTTCGCCGTAGGCCGTGTCACCGTATCGCTGCGCAGATCAATCACTTCCATCATCGTCAGTCCTGCTCCTCTGTTTTCATCTCAGTTTGTAATGTCTCACGATCATGCCACCGCCGAAACCAGCAGTCGGCTGAAAACCTCGTTCGAAACCATGCGCCCACCGTCCGTCAGCCGGAGCCGATCCCCCTCCAGCGCCAGCAGACCTGCGGAACGCGTCTCCTGCACGGCCGCCATCGCCCCGCGCACCAGCACGTCACCAAACTCCCGCCGCAACTCCCCCAGGTCCACTCCGTCGTTCATCCGCAACCCCAGAAACAGCGCCTCTTCAAACGCAGCCTCCCGACCGATCACCTCCACCTCAGGCTCACCGGTCTTGGCACGAAACATCTCCAATCCGCTCGCCTCAGACTCAGCCAGATACGCATCCAGTTCGCTCGTATTCGCAAACCGTAACGCCCCCTCCGACGTCCGCAGCATCGAATGCGCATCCAACCCGAAGCCTATATACGGCTGCCGCCGCCAGTACTTCATGTTGTGCCGCGAAGCACTACCCTCGCGCGCAAAATTCGAGATCTCATACTGTTTCAGCCCACCCGCTCCCAACACCTCGCAACCCACCTGATACCACGCCGCAGCATCGTCCTCACTCGGCACCTCCCCCGCACTGTACCGCGAACCCTGTGCCAGCATCTCTTTGCCCAGCCGCGAATCCTCATCCACCTCCAGCATGTAAACACTCACATGCGGAACCCCACTCGCCACCGCCGCATCCAGCGAGTACCTCCAACTCGCCTCCGTCTGGTGTGGCAGTCCCACAATCAAATCCAGATTCACCGCCTCCACTCCCGCCGCCCGCACCCGAGCCAACTCCTCCTGGCACATCTGCTCCGTATGCAGCCGCCCCACCGCAGCCGACTCGCGATCCACAAACGACTGCACCCCAAAGCTCATCCGGTTCATCCCCTGCCGCAACAGCTCCTCCAGGGTCGCTTCCCCCAACTGTCCCGGAGCGCACTCCAGCGTAACCTCCGCTCCTACCGCCACCGCAAACTCTCCCCGCAGCCGCGCAAATATCTCCCGAAACTGCTCCGGCCCCAGCAAGCTAGGCGTCCCCCCGCCAAAATAAATGCTGTCCACCTCCCCCGGAATCTCCGCGCCCAGCCGCTCCGCCACCCCTCGAACCGCGCCAATCTCCGCCACCACCCGCTCCACATAGCTCTGCATCCGGTCCGCAGCGAACACCCCCGAAGCAAAGTTACAAAACGTACACTTCGCCTTGCAGAACGGCACCGAGATGTAGATCCCCAACGGCGTACTCATCCCCAGCAAACTCCTCACAACTCAATTCTTTCATGCCTGCCGCCTGCTTCTACCGCAACCCTGTAACTCTCGCCTGCACCCTCCATCTAACGCAGCGAGGTCGCCCATCATGCCGCGTCGTATCAAACTCCCCTTAACCCTGATCGCCACTCTCAGCTTCACCCCGCTTGCCCTGCCCGCCCAAACCACCTCCCGCACTCCTGTCCTCGTTGAGCTATTCACCTCCGAGGGATGCTCCAGTTGCCCTCCCGCCGACGCACTCCTTCTCCGCCTCGGCCACCAGCCCATCCCCTCCGCCGACATCATCATCCTCGGCGAACACGTCGACTACTGGGATCAACTCGGCTGGCACGACCGCTTCTCTTCCCACCAGTTCACCCAGCGCCAAAACCAGTACCGCGTCCGCTTCCACCTCGACAGCGACTACACTCCCCAGATGATCGTCGACGGCGCCACCGAGTTCGTCGGCAACGACTCCTCCCGCGCCACCCACGCCGTCACCCTCGCCGCCCGCCAGCCCAAAATCCCCCTCGTTCTCACTCCACCCGTCACCATCAACCACACCGTGTCCGCCACCGTCTCACTCCCGGCAGCCGCTGCCGACCAAGCCCTCGCCAACGCAAACGCAGACCTCTACGCCGCCCTCGTCGACCCACTCGACACCACCATCGTCCGCAACGGAGAAAACGGTGGCCGCACCCTCCGCCACGCCGGAGTCGTCCGCTCCCTCCAACGCATCGGCAACCTTCGCGACCTCATCGCCGCGTCCATCCCCGTTCACCTCCCGCTGCCAGCCGACACCACCTCCGCCCCCCAACGCATCGTCGTCTTCGCCCAAGCCGCCGGACAAGGCCCGATCCTCGCAGCCGTCTCCGCCTCCAACTAACCCACTAAATTGCATCTCCCCCGCATCCTGCACGCCCGCCAGCCATCTAAGATAGGGATAACCGCATGGCTGACGATAAAAAAACCACCGAATCTCCCAAAAAGTCGGCTCCAGACGACGACATCGCCGGCAAAGTCTACGACAGCCGCCTCATGCGTCGTCTGCTCACCTACCTGCGCCCCTACAAGCTGCAGGTCGTCATCTCCGCCATCGCCATCCTGCTCAAAGCCGGCAGCGACGTCCTCGGCCCCTACCTCGTCAAGGTAGCCGTAGACACCTACATGGCAGACACCCCACCTGACAACCTCGCCTGGGTCGCCCGCCATCTCAGCCGCCGCCCCTTCACCGGCATCACCGAACTCGGCTCCATCTACCTCGGCACTCTCCTCCTCGCCTACGGCCTCGAATTCGTCCAGACCTACCTGATGCAGTGGACCGGACAGAAGATCATGTTCGATCTCCGCCGCCAGATCTTCCGCCACATCCAGTCCATGCATCCTGCCTTCTTCGATCGCAACCCAGTCGGCAAACTCGTCACCCGCGTCACCTCCGACGTAGACGCCCTCAACGAAATGTTCACCGCCGGCGTCCTCGCCATCTTCGAGAACGTCTTTCTGCTCGTCTTCATCGTCGCCATCATGGTCCGCATGAACTGGCCGCTCGCGCTGCTCACCCTCGCCGTCATCCCCGCCATCCTCTACGTCACCAAAATCTTCCGCCGCCACGTTCGCGACTCCTACCGCCGCCAGCGTCTCGCCACCGCCCGCATCAACTCCTTCACCCAGGAGTATGTCTCCGGCATGTCCGTCGTCCAGCTCTTCAACCGCGAGCGCCGCGCCTTCGACGACTTCTCCGCCGTTAACCACGAGAACAAGCAAGCCTGGTCCGACGCCATCTTCGCCTACGCCCTCTACTACCCCATCATCGAGTTCCTCAGCTCCACCGCCATCGCCCTCGTCCTCTGGCGCGGCGGCTCTGCCGTTCTCCACAACACCGCCCTATTGCAGGCCCATCCGTTGCTCGCACGCGCCCCCGGCTTCTTCGGTACCGTCACCCTCGGCGTCCTCATCGCTTTCATCCAATACGCCCAGCGCTTCTTCCGCCCCATTCAAGAGCTCAGCGACAAATACAACATCCTCCAGGCCGCCATGGCTGCCAGCGAACGTATCTTCCACCTGCTCGACTCCGCCCCCGAGATCGTCTCCCCTGCAAATCCCATCGCAGGCGACCAATCCGGCCGCGTCGAGTTCCGCAACGTCTGGTTCACCTATCAATCCCTCTCCGAAACCGAGCAAGCCATCCTCGCCGCAGCCTCCCTCGATGAACTCCAGAACCACTCCGGCATCATGGCCGCCGTCCGGCCCATCGAATGGATCCTCCGTGGCGTCTCCTTCACCGTAGAACCCGACGAAACCGCCGCCATCGTCGGACACACCGGAGCCGGCAAAACTACCATTACCGCCCTCATGATGCGCTTCTACGACATCCAGCACGGACAGATACTGATCGACGGGGTCGACGTCCGCCAGCAAAATCTCAAGTCGCTCCGCCAGCGCTTCGGAGTCGTCCTCCAGGACCCCTTCCTCTTCACCGGCACCATCGCCGACAACATCCGCCTCGGCTCCAAATGGATCACCGACGCAGCCCTCCAGTCCGCCGCCGAAGAGGTCAACATCGCGGACTTCATCCGCACCCTCCCCCTCCAGTTCGACGAGCCCGTCCGCGAGCGCGGTGCCACCCTTTCCACCGGCCAGAAGCAGCTCATCTCATTCGCTAGGGCACTCGCCCATGCCCCCAGCATCCTCATCCTCGACGAGGCCACCTCCTCCGTCGATACCGACACCGAACTCCGCGTACGCCTCGCCCTCTCCCGCATGATCACCGGACGAACCTCCATACTCATCGCCCACCGCCTCTCCACCATCCAGACCGCCGACACCATCCTCGTCATGCACAAGGGCCAGCTACGCGAACGCGGCACCCACCAGCAACTCCTCGCTCAGCGCGGACTCTACTTTAAGCTCTACCAGCTTCAGTACAAAGACCAGGAAATCGCCGGGCCCACAAACCTCCCGCTCCACGCTCTCAGCGCGGACTGACAACGCCGCCAGTCATCGCGCTCTGCCCAAATCCACACTCGCACCTCAGTGCATCTCTGTTGCTCTACCCAGTCCGTCGTTACGTTCATCTTCCTGAATCTCGCTCAAACTCCGCCCCACCATGCCCTCGTTGTACAGGTACAGCCCATTACGACTGGTGCCCTTCACCACATACATTGCAGCATCCGCCTTCCGCAGCAACTCCTCAACATCATCACCGCACTCGGGATAAAGACACAGGCCAACGCTTACCGTTACTGTGATCTCTCGCTCACCCAACTGAATCGGCTGGGCCGCTCTTCCTACAATCTGCCTCCCACAACGCATCACGTCGTCCATGCTCTTGAAGTCCGTCATCACAATCACAAACTCATCCCCACCCATCCGAGCAATCGTATCCGTGTCGCGTATCGACGACTTCAACCTCGCGCCTACCGCCATCAACAGTGCATCCCCCTCCGCATGGCCCAGCGTGTCATTAATCTGCTTGAAGTTGTCGATATCCAACATGAACACCGCAATCTTCTGCTGATGTCGCTGCGCCCGCAGTATCGCCTGCCGCAACCGGTCGTACAGCAGCGTCCGGTTTGGCAGTCCTGTCAGCTGATCGTGATGCGCCAGGTAGCTCACATGGTCCGTCAAGCGCTTCCGCTCGGTCACATCGCGACTCGTAATCGCGATTCCATCTCCCAGCTTCACCACCTGCACGTTGATCCAGGTCGCCTTGATCCGGTCGTCATCCAGAAACACCTCGGCAATAAACGGCTGCCCCGTCCGAACCACCTCCCGGTAGTTCTCAATCAATCCCGACTGAACCATGAACGGCCGCACCTCCGTCAGCACCTTACCCTCCAACTCCGCCCGTTTCAGATTCAGCCGACGCTCCGCATTCGGATTCAAATAGGAAAACCGAAAGTCAACAATCGCTCCCGAAGCATCGGGAATCCCATCGAAAATATAGAAATCATCCAGACTCGACTCCGCCGCAGCCAGAAATTTGTCGTGCTCTTTGAGCGCAATCGCTTGGCCCTCAATCAAACTGCGCAGATGAGGCAGAATCATCGCAACCACCGC
Organism: Acidobacteriota bacterium; assembly: GCA_021780315.1. GTDB lineage: Bacteria > Acidobacteriota > Terriglobia > Terriglobales > Acidobacteriaceae > Edaphobacter. The sequence goes on along the minus strand of JAJXYY010000041.1, from coordinate 120,814 downwards.
AGTTACGATTACGGCGCTCAACCATTGCAGCAGCAAGCTCTGTCCCAGCCCATCCACTCCCATACGCGCAAAGGCATACCCCACCAATCGCTCCAGCGCAAAAAACACCAGGAACAGAAACAGCACATAACTCATAAATACATACGGTTGATTATCCCGCGCCGAACGAACTAACTTCGCAAGCAGCAACAAACACCCCGCCACCACCAGCAAGGCAAGCACGTTCACCCACAGACCCACCCACGAATCCGCACCCCACCACCGCGTCAGCCAGCCCTGCACCCCGTTCCCCACCCCTTGACCCGCAGGATAAAACAGCACCAGTAATCCCGCCAGCCCGAACAGCACAAACGACAAAACTACCCGTTGACGCTGCGACGCTGGCCACATCTCTTTCATAAGCAACTCCACACCCTTTTCACTACTTCGGTCTCAACCCACAAACATCTGAAACCACCCCAACCACCAGTAATCTCTGGAGCCCGACCAACGAAACACTTGCTCGCCCTCAACTCGTTACTCCACCCGAACCCCTGATCAACCTCAAAACGACCTGGACCATCACCACGCAAATCACAGGCGGCATCAATCAGGATCCACACCCACTGGCCAATTCCCTCTTATTAATCCCTCCGCATGATTCACAATACCCCCATTCCCCCCGATCCCAGCTCTCGAATTCGACCACCCGGCACCACCCCGCTTGACACATCAGGTTCCGCCGCAGCGCCTCACTGCCAGTGTAAGCAGCTCAGAAATATCTCCTCAACACCGCTCTGACATTCCAGGTCCGGACTGATATCCTTTGGTTTGAAGACTTTGCGCACTTTTGACGGGGAGGGGGGGGTACCACACTATGAGCACCACAAGCCACACCTCGCAACGCATCTTCATCTCCGCCGGCGAAGCATCCGGAGACCACTACGGCGCCCAGATCATCTACGAGTTCACCCGGCGCCACCCCAACGCCACCTTCTTCGGCCTTGGAGGCTCCGAGATGGAGTCCGCCGGACAGCAAAGAATCGTCCGGGCTGAAGACGTCGCCCACATGGGCATCACGGAAGTCCTCCGCCACGCTCCCTACATCTACGGCCAGTACCGCAAACTCATCCGTGCCATCCGCGAGCAAAAGCCCGACGTCGCCGTCCTCATCGACTTCCCCGACGTCAACCTACGCCTTGCCCGCGAACTCAAGCAGCACGCCATCCCCGTCGTCTACTTCGTCAGCCCCCAGCTCTGGGCGTGGAAGCGAGGACGCCTTCGCTGGGTCCAGCAGCGCGTCGACCGCATGCTAGTCATCTTCCCATTCGAGCAGGACTTCTACCGCGCCCGCAACGTCCCCGCCGACTTCGTCGGCCACCCCCTCGCCGAACTTCCCCTCCCCACCATCTCCCGCGACGACTACGCCGCCCGCTACCACCTCGACCCCACACTCCCCTGGATCGCCCTGCTCCCCGGCAGCCGCTCCAAGGAGGTCCGCCTCAACCTCCCCGAGATGGTCGCCGCCGCCAGCCTCATCCACCGCCAGCAACCCTGCGAGTTCCTCCTCCCCATCGCCTCCACCCTCGACTCCGCCTTCGTCGAGAGCTTCCTCCCCCAACCAAACTCCAGCCCCCGTATCACCCTCGTCTCCGACGCCCGCCAGGCCCTCCTCCACGCCCGCGCCAGTGTCGTAGCCAGCGGCACCGCTACCGTTCAGGCTGCGCTCATCGGCAACCCCTTCCTGGTCGTCTACCGCGTCTCCAACCTCACCTACCGCGTCGCCAAACACCTCGTCCACTACCCCGCAGAGGTCATCGACCTCACCCAACCAGCCCCCCTCAGCCCAGCAATAGACCAGCACGGCAACCTGCCAATCGCCATGGTCAACCTCATCGCTGGACACCGCATCGTCCCCGAACTCCTCCAGCAGCAGTTCACCGCCGTCAACATCCTCTCCACCATCACCCCCCTGCTTACCCCCGGCCCCACCCGCGATCGCGCCCTCACCGAACTCGCCGACATACGCCGCCGTCTCAACTCCCCAGCAGGCTCAACGTCAATACACCGTGTTTGCGATACCGTCGAACAACTCCTACCCGCCCCACTAGAACAAAGTGGCCGAAACCCGTCACCTAGCGTCTAATAGGTCAATCAGCTGACGGCTGTACCATTTACCCTGAGGTTCCTTGCCAGAATGCACTCTCGTTACCGGAAACTCCGCGCCTCTGCCGCGACCCTCATCGTTCTCATCCTGACCAGTGCCGCCTTCGCCGCACCCGTCAGACCCCAGTTGCAGGTAAAAGGCTACGTCATCAGTGCGGACCTGGACCCCGCAGTCAATCGTCTCTCCGCCTCCGCAGCCGTCACCTTTACCGCCCTCGAAGACCTCACCTCCGCCACCTTCGAGCTCAACAACGGGCTCCAACTCACCAAACTCACCGACGCCGCTGGAAAACCCCTCGAGTCTGAACGGCTCACCAACAACTCAACCGTCCGCATCACCCTACCCACTCCCCTCCCGAAGGGCACCACCACCACCTACACCTTCGAATACTCCGGCGCCCTCACCGGCTCCGACACCAGCCCCGTCGAAGGTATTAAACTCGCCGCAATAGCCGACCCGATCTCCATCCTGCTCTACGCGGGACGCTGGTTCCCAATGACCGGCCTCTTCACCAACCGCTTTACCGCCGAAATGCACATTCGCGTCCCCTCCGATGAGCGAGTTATCGGGAGCGGCAGCTCCAGTTCTCCCAAGAGCCTTCCCAGCAATCGCACTGAGTACTCCTTCAACTGGACTAAGCCCGGCTTCCCCGGCACCATCATCGCCGGAAAGTTCCTCGACCCCATCACTGCCCCCGGCGTCAACAACATACGGATCTACGTCACGGATAAGCGCAAAGCCGGCGCCCTCGACTTCGTCCGCCAGGCCGCCCGTGAGTTCGAGTTCATGTCCAACACGTTTGGTCAGCCCGAATCTGGACGCATCAATATCGTCGAGCTCCCTGAAGACGCCGTCTCCGCCGCCTGGGCGCCGGAGATAGCCGCCATCGCCGGCAACCGCATAGTCGACCACAACAGCCAACGCCTGCTCTCCAACACCCTCGCCCACCAGTGGTGGGGCAGCGAGATCTCCCCTGCCACCCTCAACGACGCCTGGATCACCAACGGCATGTCCCGCTACGCCGAACTCATGTTTCTCGAAGATTCCGCCGGAAAAACTGCCTTCCAATCCGCCATTACCGACATCGCTGCCGGAGCTCTTGCCTACGACACAGAACCACTGACCACCCTCGGTCGACTCGACCCGTTCTCGCCACAGTTTCAATCCATGACTCTAGAAAAAGGTGCCATGGTCTTCCACATGCTCCGCTGGGAGATGGGCGACGACTTATTCATCAAATTCCTCCGTGGCCTGCTCTCCCAATACACGGATAAATCCGTCCGCAGCGCCAACGTAGAGACAGTCGCCGAAGCCCAATCCCAGCTCCAGCTCAGCCCATTCTTTGCCCAGTGGCTCGACGGAACCGGTGCCCCTACCTTCACCAACAAATACACCGTCTATCGCCTGGGAGATAACAAGGGCTTCCGCACGATCGGCACCATCGATCAGGACCTCGATCTCTTTCGCATGCCAGTTGAGCTCCGCATCGAGACCGACGGCAAAACCGAGATCCGCCGCGTCGATGTCTCCGGCACCGAATCTGCATTCTCTGTCGAAACCTTCGGACGCCCCCGGCGCATCAGCATCGACCCCCAGAACTGGGTCCTCAAAAGTACCCCAGATCTCGCTGTCCGCGTCGCCGTCCTGCGCGGCCAGCAGCAAGTCGCCCAGGGCGACCTAACTGCCGCGCTCGTCGAATACCAAAAGGCCCTCGACTCCAACAAGAACAGCTCGCTCGCAGCCTATCGAATCGGCGAAGTCTTCTTCCAGCAACGCAACTACCAGTCCGCAGCCAACTCCTTCCGCGATGCACTTCGCGGCGACGGCGATCCCAAGTGGACCGAAGTCTGGAGTCACATCCAGCTAGGCCGCATCTTCGATGTCACCGGCCAGAGAGACCGCGCCATCAATGAGTACCGACTGGCCGTCCAGACCAACGACAACACCCAGGGGGCAGTAAACGAAGCACGCGCCCTGATGATGAAGCCCTACACCCGTGAGCGCACCGACAACTAAGCTAACGCCGTCTGCCGCACGTTTGCACTTTCCATCCTCGCGCCAGTACTCGTCACTCAGGAGTTTCTCATGCTGCTAAACACCGCTCGCTGCTCAACCATCGTTGCCCTGCTACTCGCTGCTGTGGCACTGCCCCGAACAGCCACAGCCAAGATCGCTCTCCCAGCAATACTCAGCGACCATGCCGTCCTGCAGCGTCAGACTCCTATACACATCTGGGGCTGGGCAGACCCCAACGAAACTATCACCGCCCACTTTCACCAGCAGTCCGTCACAGCCCACGCCAACGCCGCTGGTGAGTGGACGCTCTGGCTCATGCCAGAGCCTGCAGGCGGGCCCTACACCCTCACCATCGAGGGCAGTTCAACTGTCACACGCAGCGATCTCCTCGTCGGCGATGTCTGGTTCGCCTCCGGACAGTCCAACATGGCGATGCCGCTCAAGGGGTTCTCCCCTCAGATGTTCATCAAAAACTCCGATCAGGAGATAGTCGCTGCCAACTTGCCTCAGGTAAGACTCCTGCAGGTTGACCATAAAAGCTCGGAGACGCCGCTAAACGAAATCACCTCGACCTGGACCACATGCACTCCACAAACCGCCGCCAACTTCTCTGCTGTCGCCTACTTCTTCGGACGCCAGATAAGTGCCCACGAGCACGTTCCCATAGGCTTGATCGACGCCACATGGGGTGGAACACCAATCGAGTCGTGGATCAGTCTGGAAGGCATCGCTAACGACAGTTCGTTGATGCCCCTCTTTGCCAGTCGTGCCCGCTTCGCCAAGGATCAGAACCGCATCGCTGCCATCCAGACCGCGGAAAAGAAGCAGGACGCCGAAGCCCTCGCAGCCCATCGACCCAAACCTGCGCACCCCTGGCATCCTGATCCAGCATCTTGGCAACCCGCAGGCCTCTTCAACGGCATGATCGCACCCACCACCCCATACTCCATCAAAGGTGTTCTCTGGTATCAGGGTGAATCCAACAGTGCCCCCGATCGCGCAGCGCTCTACGCCAAACTATTTCCTCAACTGATTGCAGACTGGCGACATCAGTGGCAACAGGGCGACTTCCCATTCCTTTTTGTACAGATCTCCAGCTTCAATGCACCCACCGATGACTGGGGTGTCATCCGCGATGCACAGCGCCGCACCCTCTCTGTAGCTAACACTGCCATGGCCGTCTCCATTGATGTCGGAAATCCCAACAACATCCACCCAGCTGACAAGCAGACCGTTGCTGACCGTCTAGCACTTGCCGCCGAATCGACCGTCTACGGAGAGCCCGGCGAATACTCCGGCCCCCTTTACCGGCAGACCACACGCGACGGAAATTGCCTTCGCGTCTGGTTCGATCATGCCAAGGGACTCAACAGTAAAGGAAGCGCCCTAAGTGGCTTCGAAGTCGCAGGGGAAGACCGCCACTTCATATCCGCTAACGCCGTCATCGATAACGACTCAGTCAGCGTCTCCAGTCCGAGCGTCACCGAACCTCGTTACGTCCGCTACGCTTGGCCAAACGCCACCCAAGCCAATCTCTACAACAGCACTGGACTTCCGGCGTCTACCTTCACCTCAGAGTAATCAGATAATTGCTACCCTGATTCGCATAAAATCACCAATCCTACGCAGGAACCACCGGAACCTCGACATGGCTATCGACGCGCTTGCCCGCGATGAATCCGTATAGTGCGATGTACACATAGCAAGCCGCAGGAATAATAAACGCGTGCTGAATTCCAACATGATCCGCGAGATGTCCTTCCCCTAGCGGAATCAATGCACCACCGACAATCGCCGCCACCATCAGACTTGATCCCTTGCTGGTCAATTCACCCAGGTTACTCAGCCCCAGCGTGAAGATGCTGGGGAACATCACCGAGTTGAACAGGCCAACCGCAATGATCGTCCACATCGCCATATGCCCATGCGTCATCATGGATATGCTTACCAGCGAGAACGCCACCACCGCAGCGCCTCCCAGCACTACTCCCGTCTTGAGCCGCCGCAGCAGGGCAGAACCAATAAAACGTCCCACCATTGCGCCACCCCAATAGAAGGAAACATAGCGTGCCGCGGTCCGCTCTGCAAGATGTCCAATCTCAGGTAGTCCAAAGTAGTTCACGAGAAAGCTGCCGATCGAGACCTCCGCTCCGACATACACGAAAATCCCCAGCGCACCCATCAGCAAATAGGGATGCGACCAGATACTCCCCGCAGCCGTACTCTGCAACTCGCCCGGCCGGAAGTCCCTTGTAAAGTCCATCGGAGGCATCTTCACCAGAGCGATCGCCACCGACAGCAGCACCAGAGTCAATGCAATTCCAAGATATGGCAGCCGTACCGACGAGGCTTGTTGCACACGATACTGCTGCAAAACCGCAGCAGAGAAGGAACGCATATGCTCTGGCGTCGCCTGAACGCTGCTCAGAATCAAAATACTGCCAAAGAACGGTGCGATGAAAGTTCCCAGCGAGTTGAATGCTTGAGCAAGATTCAACCTGCTGGATGCCGTAGAACTAGGTCCCAGATGGGTCACATAAGGATTCGCAGATACCTGCAAACAGGTAATGCCGCCCGCCAAAATCACCAGAGCCGAGAGAAATACTCCAAACGAAGCCAGACTCGAAGCAGGCAAGAACAGCAACGCTCCCACAGCCATCACCAACAACCCAATCACCATAGTCTGCTTGTACCCGCGCCACTCCACTAACTTGCCAGCAGGAAGCGCAAATACAAAATAAGAAGAGAAAAAGCTGAACTGCACCAGCATCGCCTGACCATAATTCAGATCGAAGATCGCCTTAAGGTGCGGGATCAAAATATCGTTCAGACAAGTAAGAAAGCCCCACATGAAAAATAGTATCGTCGCGGTGCTCATAGCGCGTACATCGGTGGAAGGACGCTCGCCCATCAAAGACTGGCTCGGTGCAGCTACTGTGGTAAGTGCCATCGTTCTCTCTACTCTGACCCGGAAGTCGAACTCTATCGACTATAGGTCGGTCGTGTACAGGTGTGCTCCCTAACGTTCGGGAGAGTCACCCCATGGTACACAGAAAACCTCTAAATCGTTACAGTAACCAGCATCCTCTACTGGATCAAATCACACGTCACAGCAGCAATTGGTTCGACCATCACGCCATAAATTGTCTTTTGAAATTGATACCCCAATAGAGAACTTTTTCTGTCGTTAGTTCCACCTGACTCGCACTCGAACCAAGTCCATCAAATCCAGTGCATACGTACAACCAGACAGCTAAGACAGAAAGATGTGGTCCAGAATCAACCCACAAACATCACCCGCAGCAATAGTATTCCGCTCAAGCAAGCCTCTTGCGTTGGTAATCAGCAGAGGACCCTCCGCTGCAACTCCGCTAATGCGTCCGTGCGAGCCACACACCATCGACGCATCCAGCGGAATCACATCCATCAAATAGCGAAAGCCCAGCTTCTTCTGCAACAGCCTCCAACCCACCTTCAGCATAGGCATTCGCAACGTCGGATCCAGAAACAACTCCGCCGGATCATATCCAGGCTTCCGATGAATATCCACGGTCCGTGCAAAGTCTGGTGCCTTACGATCATCCAGCCAGTAATAGTAGGTAAACCAGGAGTCACTTGCTGCAACCGCAATCAGCTCACCTGCTCGAGCATGGTCCAAACGAAATTTTCTCTTGCCCTGTTTGTCCAATACCTGCTCCACACCAGCAGTATCTTCCAGCAGCCTTCGGACCTCCTCAATACGCGCCACATCGTTCACATACACATGAGCAATCTGATGATCCGCAACCGCAAACGCTGCACTCGCGCCAGCGTCTAGTAGTTCACGGCCCAGTTCTTCTCGCACTGCCAACAAACCATGCTCACGCAACACCCGATTCAGCGATACTGGCCGCCGAACCTCAGTCACCCCATACTCTGAGAGCACAATCACTCGAGCATTGCGGCTTTCGTAGTGTTCGATCAACCCTCGGCATACAGCATCAACTTCACCAAGATCCTTGGCAATTTCTGCATGATTTGGGCCCAGGCGCTGCAGGTTATAGTCCAGGTGGGGCAGATAAATAAGCGACAAGGTAGGGTCGTATCGCTCGTCAATTCTCCGTGCCGCATCGGCGATCCACTGCGTTGACCGTATCGAGGTTCGTGGCCCCCAGAAATCAAACAGAGGAAAAATCCCTAGACTTTCCTGCAATTCGTCGCGGAGCGTAGCGGGATGCGTATGTAGGTCCGGCAATTTACGTCCGTCTGCTGGATACATTGGTCGCGGAGTAACAGCATAATCCACCGACGAGTACATGTTGTACCAGTTGAAGCAGTTGGCACATGTAAAATTCGGATCCCTATCGCGTGCCACGTCCCACACTTTGCGCGACTGTACTAGCTTGTTCGATTGGTGCCAGAATCGCACCTCACATTCATCGGCAAAGTACCATCCATTCCCAACAATTCCATGCTCTTCCGGATAGCACCCCGTAAAGTATGTCGCCTGTGCCGAACACGTCACAGCAGGCAACACCTCCTCAATGCTGGTGAGCTTGCCCTGTGCCGCAAATCTCGTTAGCGCAGGAGTCGACTTACCCAGCAAAGCAGGCGTCAGCCCTACTACATTCAGCACTACTGTCTTATGCATACCGCATCCAGAACCCACCGAAACTCGCGCTCGATAGACGCTAAGAGGTCGCTCTTCAGAGCATCCGGCAGCACATCCCACGTATACGTCTCTATCTCAAGATGACGGCTCACATGCCCATCTGCGACCTCAGCCAATACCCTCAGATTATCCTCCTGAGTCGATAGCAGCGAGTCATACCGCGAAGTAAATAGAGGCATATGAAAATGAATTCGCCACTCTCTCGGCTCGCCATTATGAGCAGCCGCCAACGCCTCATCTAAATCAGCGAAGCGTCGCAGCGATCCATCATGCCTCCTCTCAATTACCTGATGAAGATAAGTCTTGTCCGCAAACCTCGCCAGTTGATCGACACACCGTGCACGTACCTCCTGCGACCCATCAAGACATACACGCAGCGCAGAGCTAATCTGGATTCTTCCGATACCAATGCCATGATCTTTCAGTGAATGTAACGACTCCACCGGGTCCTCATACTCGACGGACAGATGACAGGTATCGAAACACACCTGCACATGCTCGCGTAGGTATTGCCTCGCCACATCTAACGTCACACCAAGCTTGGCTGCAAGTATCTTCGATCCCATCTGATCCAACGGCCCTTCAAAGAAGGCAATCACCTCCGACGTATTTTCAACTAGCCCATTTGGTTCAGGCTCGATATCAAGATGGATCATGCAACCCTTTTCATTACGTATCTCTACAAGCCGATAAACAACATCGACTAGATTGGTTACAATCTCTTGCCAAAAAACACCCAAATCCCGCTTAATCCACGGTTTATATGAAAGAGGGAGTGTAGATATTCCACCGTCCATCCCAGCCGGAAGCAAAGAGCTCAGTATTTCAGCTAAGTCAAGCGTGTACTTTGCTCGCGCCACATCCCGCCAATCCGGTGCAAATACCTCCGACTTCACCACCTCACCATGGAAGGAACCATATGGAAATCCATTAATCACAGCGACATAAAGTTGATGCTCCGTCAGAAATTTGTTGAAGTCATACAACTGGGTCCCACACAGCAAGGCCGTTGCAGCAACCGCTGATAGTCGCAGCCCAAGTCCAAATGGATCATCTCCTGCCAGACGCTTCTGCAATGGAACGGCGTACTGGCCAATACTCGCAGCGACCTCAGCCCAGCTCTCGCCAGCATGGATATTCGTACAGTAGGTGAGGTCAAGCAGACCTGGCCTAATCCACATAGGCAAGTTCTTTCACATTCCCTGGTACAGATTCACACGCTCGAGATAAATAGAAATTTGATGCCTGAGAAAAAAAAGCGATTGGATTCTCGTATACGACTTTCCGAATCGTAGCTTCGGAGTGCTTCCGCCGTCGCATCTCCAGAATGAACTGCGGTATCGCAACCGGCACGCTGAAACCCCAGTCACAGGCCGAGTTAACGTAAATGCCCTCCGCGCTATGCATCTCTATAATGTCCGCCGCACGTGCCAGCGAAACCTTCGTATTCGGATACAGCGTCAAACCGCAGCGAAAGCCGTTATCGCGAATCATTTCGATCGTGTGTTCTTCTGCATGGTCGATCATCACCCGTCTGGGATCAAGATTCTGAAAGCTTTGCAGCGTGCGGATAATGAGCTTCGTGCCCTTGTACTTATCCTCTAGGTGAGGAGTATGAATCAGAATCATGCTGCCATGCTCAAGCGCCAAGGCAATATGATCGCGCAACGTCTCCATCTCGCGCAGCGTGTTCCGGTTCAGCCCAATCTCTCCAATTCCCAGTACATTGGGTCTTTGCAAAAACTTAGGTATCCGTGCCAACACCTGCCGCGCCATGTCACGATTCTCTCCCTCCTTCGGATTGAGACACAGCCATGTGTAGTGCTGAATTCCAAACTGTGCTGCTCGCGTTGGCTCAAACTCTGTCAATTGGCGAAAGTAATCCTCAAAGCTATCTGCCGATTGCCGATCCCACCCAGCCCAGAAAGCTGGCTCTGACAGCGCAACACAGCCGGTCAACGCCATCTGTTGATAGTCATCCGTAGTCCGCGAAATCATATGTGCATGTGGCTCAATGTAGTCCATCAGATTCCCTCCCCAGTGTCTGCATACGCACCCCACGCGGCCTTACGATCCAAATACTCGCGTGGCTCTTCGGTTGGATCACTGAGCAGCAGCGCCATACGCTTCACACGTTGCGGTCCCGGCTCCAGTAACACTCCAGCAGCGCGTTTCAGTGCCACTACACGAAACTCTTCATCCGGATCGGCGGCATCACCCGCTCGGTCCAATCGGTCGAAGAACGCCCCCAGTTCCAGCATCTTATTGCGACTCTCCGCAAAGTACTCATCCACAATTCGACGTAATGGCAACGGACAACGTGAGTCTATGTTCTTCATCGTTCACTCCTTTTAGACCGTGGACAACTGCATTGCATAACTCCACTCTTCTACCGCTCGTACCGCTGAGATCACGAGTTCTTCGTCCATCGAATGAACCTCCATCGGCTCGCCAATCCCTCGCAACAGAGTGATCGTCAACTCACCCCCAAGATGCTCTCGAAACTCCACCAGGCCGTGTAACAGAGAGTCAGCTTCCTCCATGGGTCCCAGTTTGCGAACCGTATTCGGTATGCTCAATGCAAATCCCAATCGCGCTAGCAGCATTAAGATCCGTTGCCAATCGCCATGCGCTAACAAGCCATCCAGATACGAGTAGGTCGAATCAAGAGCAATGCCGATCGCTACGGCCTCTCCATGACGCAACTCAAAATTCGTTAGCTGCTCCAGCTTGTGTGCCGACCAGTGTCCGAAGTCCAGAGGACGCGAAGAGCTTGTCTCAAACGGATCGCCGCCAAGACCGATGTGCTGTAAATGTAGCTCCGCAGAGTGGTGAATAAGTTGCTGCATGGCAGCCTCACCACGTAGCGCCAACTCATCTGCACTCTGTTCGATAGCCCTGAAAAAACATGGATCCTTAAGCAACGCAACCTTCACTGCTTCAGCCGTCCCCCCAATCCAGTCCCGCTGCGATAGTCCATGTAGAAAGGCAGAGTCGTTGATCACAGCAAACGGCGGAACAAATGTTCCCAAAAAATTCTTCTTACCGAACGCATTGATGCTGTTCTTTACACCAACACCCGAATCATCTTGCGAAAGAACCGTCGTTGGCATACGAATCAAGCGAACACCCCTGTGCGCTGTACCCGCTGCGAATCCAGCCAGATCGAGTAAAGCACCTCCACCAATGGCTAGCACAAATGACTGCCGACATATTCCCAGTTCTTGGATCGCCGCTTCGATCGTCAGATAACCATCCTTGTCGTTCTTTACCTCCTCGCCACCAGAAAGAACGAGTGGCGAACAGACCATCTTGATCGTCTCCCGATGCTGTCGCGCATACGCTTCAATCTGCTCTAGTATGCGGGCACAAGACAGCAGAACTCCCTCATCCAGAACACAGAGCAGCCGATGCGGACCGGGCCCTGCAGACAATAGCGTGTCTACGAGGACGCGATTGTCTGCGGCAAAAGCACTCGTCGTAAAATGAACCGGATACTCGTATGCAACGGTAAATTTCTGCTGTAGCGATCTCATGATTAAGTCACCGGAAATATACGCCCCAACTCCATAGCAACTACACTCAAAGAAACAATAGCCGCACCGAACACCACGCCCGCAGAGCCAGCGGCAATTGCAGCATCCAGTACGATCAGTGACACCACTCCGGCATGTACAGCCGCGCGAATCTGTATTGCCTCTGGACGTCGATACGCACGCCACAACGGTGGCACCACCTTGAGCAACAGCAACGCGATAAACGGAAACACCCGCAACCATCGTTCAACCGAAACGCCCTGCATCACAGTAATCCCTACGACCACGAACGAAAGCACCCCCAACATCGCAGCACTCCCAGTGCGACTCCCCCCAAACACCTCATCCCTGCTCAGCAGGGTCAGTCCACCGATGTACGCCAATGGCAGCAGCATCCAAAGCCATGTATGTCCAAGGAGTGCTGGAGCTACTGTCAGTCCCATGAGCAGGTTCAACGCGCGACACGTTCCCATCACCACTGGACCAATCGACTGCTCCTTGGCGACTGCGTCATACAGCAGTACCGCCATTGCAATACAAACTGCAATCACACCGGTAATCGTTGAGGCGTAGAAGGCTGCAGCAACCCCCGAAGACAGCAACAATACTCCAAGAACAGCCGCTGCCCTCGCAGACACGAGCCCTTGCGGAAGTGGTCGCTCCGGACGTTCCACTGAGTCCAGATCACGATCAAAATAATCATTCAGCACTACACCGCCGGCATACAAACAAACACTCGCACCAATCAGCCAGCCCAGTGCATCCGATCCACCCCCCGCAACCAGATAACCAGCAATCACGTCAGCAGCCGCAGTCACCAGATTCGCAGGACGCACCAGCCGCACATACGCACCAATATGAGCGAGCGGAACAGTGTCCGAGTGTGCTTTAGCCGGCGGTGAGGAAGTAATTAGGTCCATGGCACAACTCCTGAGCCCCTACTTGACCTTTGCTTAACCAGGGCCCATGTATGCGCTGAACGCGGTAACTAATGCAATTGAGGTACCATTTGCAAATCCATCGCTCGCTCCAGCAAATCACCCTCTAGTGCAATGCGTTACCTGGACTTCCACTTACTCTTGCATCCGGTCCGACGTTTGCGACCTTTAGCACTCTGCAATCTTTTTCGCTCACAGATGAAATAGTTTGCTTCTTCATTCGGTCATGGCTTTCTGGCAAACGCCAGCCAGTGGGGCATGGGAGGCGCCACTGGCCTAACCTCAAAGTCCACAAATCCCGCCTGCTCCAGCCAGCCACATAACTCTTTATCCGAGAATACCCAGCCATCCTTTGCAATTAACGCCATGTTCAAAGCAAACAGAGCCGAAAATACCGGTTTGGTATGCGTTTCATCCGTCATCATGTCGAGGATGTAAATCACACCCCCAGGTACCAACGCACCATAGGCCCGTCGCAGGATTGCAGCAATCGACTCGGCCGACTCTTGATGCAGTACACCAAAGATAATCACCACGTCATTGCCTACCGGATACGGTGTCGAGTGGTAGTTACCAGGCAGCATCGTCACCCTGTCAGAGGCACCAGCCTGCGCCACCAACTCTGATCCCACAGCCACCACACCCGGCAAATCCAGTACCGTTGATTTCAACTCCGGATATGCCTGCACGATCAAGGTAGAGTAAGTCCCCGGCCCGCCACCTATATCCAACATCTGCTTGCGCCCCGTAAGGTCTAACTGCGCAACAACTGCTCGGCCAATTCCCATAGCACGTCCATGCATCGAAAGCACAAACGTGCGGGTGCGCTCCACATCATCGCCTAGATGCGCTTCCGGTGGCTCCACCGGCACACCAGCCTTCACAAACGCCGGTAGTTTGCCCCAAGCCTCGTATACGTCCCGATTGAAACGGATTGCACGCGACAGATCTCCCGGCCGACCCGGCACTAAAAATGCAGCCGTCGATGCGGTGTTGCGGTACATACTTCGGGTCTTCGACAGTAGCCCCAAGGCTACGCACCCGTCCAGTAACAGGGTTGTTGCGCGAACATCGCTGCCCAGTCTTCCAGCCACCATCGCAGCATCCGCGCTCTCCATCTCCGCTAACTTCGCAAAGATGCCCAGATCCGATGCTGTAAACAAGACGCACGAACCATAGAATGCGCTCGCCAACTCCATAATCAGCCCCGGGTTAGGAACGGTTCCGGTTATCTCATGATCCATGGCGAGAACTTCTCCTGATTCCGCAAAGTAGCAAAGCAGCTCTACCGGGGGCCCGAAGCAAGTGTGCTGAGAATAATCCGATCCGTGTAAGCAAGCAACTATTTTCACTCAAATCGTATAGATAACACTCCTTTCTGGAAACTTCCCTGCGCCCTCACTGCCTCTGTCCAGCAGCAAACCTCTTCTCGCCGTTCTGCTTCAATTCCTAAATCTCTTCTTCACTAATTTCGTTGTTAGCGGTATGATCCCGCTTCAGGCGCTTTTCCTTGCGCCAGATGGCACTGATCGGGCCCCTAACTACTAAGAGGTTGTGATCCCTATGAATGTGTCCTTCGATGAACTCTACGATGTCCTGCCAAAACCAATCGTCTGGAAAGCTGAACTCATGTTCAAGGGAGTCCGTTACTCCAACGCTCTCACTGACGCAGTAACGAACGGTGCAGCACCCAACTATTGGCCCCATCGCAAAATAACCCCCGACGGACATGGCCAGTTATTGCCGGTTCCCTATCTCTTCAAGCTGGAGAACGCTGTCGCTCGCGTACGCGTCAACGATGCCAGCGAATTCGAAGTGCAGCATAGCTCCAACGGCTACCTGCTCACCAGCCACGGAGAACCACTCTGTGACGTAGCATTTGTTCCAGAGCACTCCTGGGCCTCCTTCCGAACCAGTGATGGCAGCACCTACTCGGAAGCAGGGGTCGAGCAACTTGGCGACATGCTGGTCGTCAACCTCACTCCCGGCTGCGAGTACTTTATGACGAAGTCCAGTTGCAAGTTCTGCGGTTATGGCAGATTCAACGCCAAAACCCAGTCACTAGGCCAACTCCCGGGAATCATCCCACCCAACAGCCGTACCCTCGATCGCCTGAGCGAAGTCCTCACCAACGCCGCAAAGACAGGGGAAGCCCGCCACGTCTACATCGTTGGCGGATCGACCTTGCACCCCGAGCAGGAGGTCCAGCGCTTCAGTCCCGTCATCAAAGTAGCTCGCGCCGCTGTAGGTAATGCCATGCACGTCACCGCTGGCTCCGGTGCAGTCGACCGCGATGGCTCCATGCAGTACCTCGATGCTGGTGCCGACACCTGCTGCTACAACATGGAGACATGGGATGCGGCAACATTCGAGGCCGTCTGTCCCGGCAAGGCTAAGTCCGTCGGACGCGATCGCTGGATCAAGGCACTTACCGATGCCGTCGATGTCTTTGGCTGGGGTAACGTCGCCTCTGCCTTCGTCGCCGGGGTTGAAGTCCCACCCCCTGCTCCGGGCATGACTACCGAACAGATGCTGTCCAGCATCCGCGAAGGAGCAGAGTACCTCCTTGACCGTGGTATCACACCGCTTTACTCGCCACTCTGGCCCGTCGACGGCACCGCCTACTCCCCTGCCGACGGTATCTCGCCCCAAACTTATCTCCAATTGGAGTACGAAATCTGCCAACTCCGCCACCAGCGAAACTTCCCCGTACCCAATTGGCTCATCTGCCCCAACTGCTCTTACATGCTCATGGAAGTGGACTTCGACGCAGCATTCGGCATCGGACAGATTCATGCCGCAGCGCACTAATCTCTACCTCCCTGCCAACGTAGCGAGCTCCCGTGACGCAAATCACAGCCTGCCGTACTGCCTAGAGCGAACATCATGGCAGATGGCAGCTTAGTTAGATCGAGGTTTTGACATGGAAATCAATCTCAATCAGCCCGAGTACGATCAAGTGCACCTACAGACCACGCGCGTTCGCTTCCACCATATTCTGGTCGCAATCGACTTCTCCCGCCACTCGCACGCCGCTCTCAAAGCAGCCATCGTATTAGCGAAGCACTTCGACAGTTCACTCCTGCTCTTCAACGCCATCTCTCCCGTCGTATACGGATCCGGCTTCGAACCCATGATGCCGGAGGTTCTCAGTGCCAACATTTCTGCGGCGAAAGTCCGAATGGAGAAGGAAATAGCCGCTCTTCCCGAGCTGCAATCCATATCTCACAGCTCTATCTTCACCGAGGGATCGCTCCTCGAAAGTCTCAATCTCGCCGTAAAGAAGCACAAGATAGATCTCATCGTCGCCGGTTCACACGGAGCCCACGGTCTGGAAAAACTGCTTCTGGGATCCACAGCGGAATCGCTGCTGCGTCAAGCGGCCTGTCCAGTCCTCATCATGGGCCCACACGCCAAACCACTCCCCGAACTAAAATCCCTGATACTAGCCAGCGACCTGACCGTAGACTCCCTCCGCTCTGCACAATACGCAGCCTCGTTGGCAGAAGAATTACAGGCACAGCTTACCGTTATGCATGTCGTACCAACCACAAAATCCAAGCAGGCTCAGACAGAACTCATCGACCAGGCTGCAAAGCAGCTCTCCCAACTGTTACCGGCTGACACCGCAAACTGGTGCCAACCAAAAATTAGAGTAGAACAAGGCGACACCAGCCAACAGATAGTCCACATCGCTCGACACGAGAAGGCCGATCTCATCGTCCATGGCGTCCACGAGCACGGTATCTTCGCAGATCACGAACCATGGAGAACCTTGACCAAGGTTATTCAGACTGCGCCATGCCCCGTGCTAACCGTCCGCGGACACATTCATCACTAGATAGGAACTTGCTGTATATACCCCCACCTCTGACAAAATTCACCGAAGCTAACGGATATAAACAATCGTTACAAACAAAAGCCATCAGTGCGGACTCTTCTTGGCAAAGGCCCATCGACCGTACACTTCATCCAAGGAAAACAAACCTGCGCCGAAAATCAGAACCATCAGTGAGGCAAAGAGAAATGTGTAGGGATCAGCCACGTAAAACTTTCCTGGATCACTAAAGATAGACTGTAGGGCTACTCTGTCCGCAGTCCAGTAAGCAACGAACATATTGGCTGCGAGCACTAACCCTGTAAATCGCGAGAGTAGCCCAAGGATCAGTAGTATGCCCCCAACTAGCTCCACCCATGCAACAAAACCTGCGGTGAAGGCTGGAAACGGCAGATTCAGAGAAACAAAAAACACAGTGATCTGGGGAAGATTGTGCAGCTTTCCCCAACCAGTTTGTACAAATTGCCAGCCCCAGTACAGTCGAACCAATAGCAGGAACGGAGACTGTGCAGACGACGCAAGATCTCCAAATTTTTGGTAATAACGGGCCAAAGCAGCGAAAATACTCGTCGTATTCATTTTTATCTCCAGATGGTGTCTTTGCTAACGTGGCTACTCTGGTGCGCACAGCCAGCCGAGAACAGCCCATTGATGAAAGGCTTCTTGAAGCAAATCTGCCTGCGAGGCCTCGTCCATCGTGCTGCCCTGGAAAGCAGTTCCAAACACTTCGCCGAGCGGAAGGCCCGCTTGGATTCCACAAAGCATTCGATATTCCTCCGGCCGAAGTCGTTTGTAATAAACCGCGAACTCCTGTCGGTGGACAGCAAGCCATAAATTCGTAGGGCTTATCTTCCCCACGTATCGGATTGTCGAGCTCTTACGTGTTACGGAGGCATTATTGCTGGAAGTATCGCTACTGCCTATACTCTGTCGGATCGAAATCAGAAGGTCATCGACTGGATAAGATAACTCAAGAAGCCTGACAGAGGGTTGTAATCGTAAGAGACTATCATCCGTAATCCCTGCGAAATACTTTGGTTCAGGTGCAGGAAAAGTCGCAGCATCGTAGGCCTCAATGTGGGCCCATTCCAAACCCACTACATCCAGTACCAGCTTACTTTTGCCGCCAGTAAGCGCTTCATGACTGCTCAAATACATTAGAAGCTTGCTCCCTAGATCGCGCAATGTAAACGAAGTTGAAGGATATGTGTCCAAATAGCAACGCATCACTCGCTCAAACGTTCTCCGTCCCAATACCGCCAGAAGGCCGGGAAAATCGTCCTCTAAGCTCGAATACAACCGAAACCAATATTGCTTGTTATAAATCTCCAGGCGTTCCAGCGATGTCAGCGAAGCATTAGGCTTGATAAACACTGACGCCTCCCTCGCCATGACAGCACCATCACGCCGGATCTTGCGCGTAGTCTCCTGACGCGTCAATGGCTCCATCACTGCAGTCGCCATGCGTCGCTGTAATTGAAGCAGCTGACTGGTCATTACATAGCCCCTGGCTGCGAGACAACCGTAGAAATCGGCCTAATTCCCGCACTTTCATGCTGCTGATCGAGAAAGCAATTCGCCTTCAGTGCCTCACGATGCACCTCTTCGAAGGAAGGAATATTGTCGTCCCATTCCAACAGCGTCGCCGTTGAGCCACACCGTTCAATTGAGCGCTTGTAGAGTTGCCATACTGGTTCGATCACAGGGTGATCGTGCGTATCTAACGTATATTTTTGAAACTTGGAGTGTCCTGCAATGTGAATCTGCGCCACGCGCTCGGCTGGAATACTGTTGACATACTCCAGCGCATCAAAGCCATGATTGCGTGATGAAACGTAGATATTATTCACATCTAAAAGAATTCCACAGTCAGCTTGCTCGACAACTTCGACAAGAAACTCCCATTCGGTCATCTCAGAAACATGAAACTCGGCGTAGCTACTTACATTCTCTACTGCAATCGGAATCTCAAGAAAATCCTGTACGTGGCGGATTTTTTCTGCAGTAACTCGTGCAGCTTCAAAAGTGTAGGGCATCGGCAACAGGTCATGGGTATAGCGCCCATCCACGCTACCCCAGCACAGATGGTCTGTCAGCCAAGGAGTCTTTGTTCGCCGAACCAGTTCTTTCAATCTGCGTAGATGCTCCCGATTGAGCCGCTCGGCAGAGCCCAAGTACAACGACACACCATGCTGCACAACACGATACTGGTCGAGAATTTGATCAAGGATATAGAGCGGTCTGCCACCATCCACCATGTAGTTTTCCGATATGATCTCGAACCAGTCAACCACAGGCTTTTGCTCGAAAATATGCTGGTAATGCGGTATTCTCAGGCCGATCCCAACACCATATTCAGTGAAGCCATTGAAGCGATTGGCAGGCATGGTGTAACTCCACTTGGGACTTATTCATCGGTAAAGGAACGAATTTAGAGAAGACTGCGGGACGGTAGCAAGGCACACCCCGCAGCCACATCAGTACGAAGCTTACATCTGGGACATCGGCGGCTTGGAGCCGTCCGTTGCGCAGCTACCCTTACCTTTGCAGGAGTTCTTACCATCTGCACCCTGCCCCTTGCACGCATTCTGCCCCTTGCACGCATGCTTTGGCTTCTGCGGATCAGTCGCGAAGGAAGAGTTGCCCGCGATAGCACTGGCGATAGCAGCATTGCTTCCAGAAACATGTCCAGCTACCGTCTGCGCCTGCATCCGAATCATTGAGCCACCGAGCAGCCCGGCTACCGCAGCTGCCATACATACTGATTTCATAGAATTGGTCATGTTAGATTCTCCTGGTTTAGATTCGCTTTCCGTCCCCCTGTAAGCGACGGTTGGCTTGTGCACCGTGGGATGGTGCGGAGAGGCTAAGGTTACGGCGTAATCAGTATTTTTTCTTCTTACAATCTCTTGCAAGCAGACCTTGCCGCGACGGCAGCCAAGCAAGATCATCAAGCGCTGCTCTAAGAATGGGAAGATCCCACTGTAGATCGACACGAAGGGGATCTGTCTGGCTCTCCTGTACCTTACTGCCCCCACCCGTCACGTCTCGACGAGCCTTGTGCGCCGATGTGGGTGCCAACAGGGACCGATGTGTTCCGTCGGATGCCACCAACGCGAGCGCTCTCAAACTCACAACGCAAGTACCCGTCCAGATGGTCTGTTGGACATCGGGTAGGAGCCGGAAGTGCAATCTAACAAAGCTCGTGCTCCGCTTGGACCATGTTGCCTCCTGGCAGTCCCCTCGCCGGGGAGCCAGCCCGGGTCTCAATCGTTGCCCGGACGACGTAACGAAAATACTCCCGGCATAGCTACGTCGAGTTGAGGCCAGGTTGATCGCGGATCAAATAGAGGTACTGCAGAGTCTGGTTGGAATGATGCACGGATGCGTCGTCTAGAGCTTCCCCGGTCACTTCTGGGACGACTAACACCGAATAACATTCATCATCGATCCAATTGTGTACCATTCAGAATCAACGAGTTAGGTAGTGCGACCAACGTGTAACAGTCATTGACAACGCGTAGCCTTCTCAAAGTGCCATGCGTCGTCCAGTATTCATAAAGAGTGCCGTTCATCGAGAGAGTCATCTTCTAGATCAAGAGAAATAGCTCCAGAAGGATGGCTCAAGTCTAACGCTGTTCAGAGACCGACGATGCACCTTTGAGCAGACCTGAATTTGAAAGGGTAGAGATGAACCGCAGAAACTTTTTAGGTCAACTGGCCGGCGTTGCTGGCGCTTCGACGGTACTAGGCATTCCTAAATTGCTGAATGCAGCACAAGGCCTCGCCTCAACGAAGCGAACGTTGCCCAATATTGTGATATTTCTCATTGATGACTTGGGCTGGGGTGACTTCGGGTGCTACGGCAACACCTTTCACGAGACCCCCAACATCGATAAGCTGGCTCGTGATGGCATGAGGTTCAACCGCGCCTATGCAGGAGCCCCTGTCTGTTCCCCAAGTCGCGCTTCCATCATGACGGGACAGTGCCCAGCGCGCATTCGTCTTACTCAATGGATCCCCGGCACGCAGTATCCAAACAAAAAACTAATCGAAGCTCCCGCCCTGACACACTTGCCCGCCGGCATTCCAACGATCGCCAGCGAATTGAAAGCACTCGGCTACCGTACTGGAGCTATAGGCAAATGGCACCTTGGCGCTGAGGCCGGTAAAAACTACCAGAGAGAGTCTGGAAAAGCTGTTGGCAAGAGCAAGGAGTCAGGAAATACAGCAACTGCTCCGAAAAGCGCTGCTGATAGCAAGAGTTTTCTCCCAGAGAACTTCGGCTTTGATTTCAACATTGCCGGCGACGGACATGGAAATCCAGGGGCTCCGAACCATTACTTCGGCCCATTTCATTACCACAACCTTGAGGGCTACAACAGTCAGGATCTACTCACGGAAGTGCTCACCACAAAAATGGATGAGTTCCTCACCAAATCGGCAAAGCAGCCGTTCTTTCTCTACATGGCAGAGTATGCAGTGCATATGCCCTTGCAGGAACGCCAAGCACTCATTGAGAAATACCGTAAAAAAAATGGCGGAAAGGACGAGCCTGATCCGATCTATGCAGCCATGGTCGAGAGTGTAGATATCGCACTGGGAAACCTGCGAAGCAAGCTGGACGAACTGGGACTCTCTGAGGACACGATTATTCTACTTACTTCAGATAACGGCGGAGTCGGCTTTCAGGGCAAAAGGTTGCGCTTCGTCGCCAACAACGGCGGCCTGCGCGCCGGCAAAGGATTTCTCTACGAGGGGGGCATTCGTGAACCCCTGATTGCTTGCTGGCCAGGCGTCACAAAGGCAGGATCAACCACCAACGTCCCAGTGACGTTTATGGATTTTCTGCCTACTGTATTGTCGATGGCTAATGGTTCTACGCCGAACCAAATCTGTGACGGTTTGGACATATCGCCTGTACTGAGCACTGGTAGTTCCCTCGCTCGCGAGGCGCTCTACTGGCACTATCCCCATTACAGCGATCAAGGAGGAACGCCGACAGGCGCAATCATTGAAGGCGATTGGAAGCTCATCGAGTTCTTTGAGGACGGTCATCTCGAACTCTACAACTTGAAGGTGGATGAGGGCGAGCTATATAACCTGGCCTCAACCTTCGATCAGCGTGCAGCCGCAATGCATGCAAAACTTGCGAAATGGCGCAAATCGGTTGGGGCACTGATGCCTACGCCGAACCCCAGTTACAACCCCGCACTTGGTGAAGAGCATGAAGGTCCTATCGGGTGCAGCGCCGCGCCCGACGCCCGAGCAACCTGCATAGAGGACTGACCAAGGGCAAGCGCTCACACCCGAAACAGCCTGCGGAGTCCGCCAAATGCGGCTGACTCACATTCAACTTGCGGAAATCAGTCTCGCAGCTGAGGCCGAATTGAAACAACAAACACTCTACACAGGAGACTCAATGCAAACCTCGCGTCGCTCTTTTCTCACAAGCACCTCCGCTGTTCTCGCAACTGCGGCCTGCCCCCAGGTATTCGCAAAAACTGTCAGGCAG
The DNA here is from genome assembly GCA_021780315.1 of Acidobacteriota bacterium. Classification (GTDB taxonomy): domain Bacteria; phylum Acidobacteriota; class Terriglobia; order Terriglobales; family Acidobacteriaceae; genus Edaphobacter. The sequence goes on along the minus strand of JAJXYY010000041.1, from coordinate 98,174 downwards.
CCGAGCACCAAGAAAGGTCTGGGCGGGGCTGCTCCACTAGCCTCCGGACTGGTGACGAACTGGTACTACAACTGGGGCGTTACCCCATCGACCAAGGGCATGCCGACCAGCGATCCCTCGATGCATTTCATGCCCATGATCTGGGGTTGGTACCCGGAGAAAACTCCTGCAATTCTGGAAGGCCTTCGTGCGCAGCACCCGTCCATCCTTCTCGGCTTCAACGAGCCGGACCACCGCGATCAGTCGAATATCCCTGTAAATGTTGCCTTGGATGCTTGGCCGCAGCTCGAGGGCATCGCCACCGAGCTCGTGAGTCCGGCGGCGGCCAATCCTTTGGGCCCATGGATGCAACAGTTTATGGAGGGAGTGGAAAAGCGTAAGCTGCACGTCGATTCCATCGGGGTTCACGGCTACCCAGGCCCTTCTTCCATGCATTTTCTTGATACGTTGCACCGGGTTCACGACCTCTATCGGCGGCCAATCTGGGTGACAGAGTTCGCTGTCGCGGATTGGCAGGCAAAACAGGGCGTCGCAAACCGATACAGCGTCTCCCAGACCGCTGAATTCATGGAAGAAGTATGTACCGAGATGGATAAGATTCCATGGATTAAAGGCTATGCGTGGTTCCCATTTGCAGAGAAATCATCCAATGCACTGCAAACATCCACGTTATTCGATGCCGACGGAAACTTGAATAATCTCGGCAAGATTTACGCCCGTCTGTAATACACTCGCCGGCGAATGAAGCTCGCAATTCGCTCTGACAAAAGGTGATACCTGCCCTCGTTGTCATCGAGGGCAGGTATCGGCGTCTACCAAAAGTGTTCGGCTACGACCTCGGGCACGGAAGGTGTCGTCCCCAGAATGGAAACCTTCACGACTGCCTGAAAGTTCTTTGACTCCCAATTGGGAGGTGCATCCTTCACCACGTTAGCGAACGTGCGCGGATGAAACAGCACCGAGGCCGCGCCTTCGGTCCCAAACGTAGTGATGCCTGCGGCGACAAACATGATTTGGCCGCTGCCCGGATGAAAGAGGCGCGCAACAATGGCGTAGTCGGCTGTGGCATAGCCATCAGACTTTAGATTTTCAGCCCGCCACTGCTTCCCCGATTGAGAATCTGCTATGTAAGAATCGGCCCAGTTCGCTCCGGGCACCAGCGTATAGCGAAGTCCATTGGTAGCCCACATACCCCAGTTGGAAGTGAAGCCGCCGAGCAGCAGACTAGGTTGTTCCTTGAGCTGCGCAAACGTGAGCGCCGGACCAAAGCGCAGCCGATAGGGGAGGCCATGCGCATTCAAGAAGTCTGCGGCTGTACTGATCGCAGCTGCCACTCCGATACCAACTCGGTCATTGATAGATCCGTTCGGTGTTTGCGTGGTCAGTATCGGAATCGAGATGATCAGCGGTGTTTTGGCGTCAGCCACCGGCTCCCACAACCGGTCGAGCGGAGTGGAAGCATGTCTACTGAACGTATATCTAGCCGCGGGTATCGCTGCCGCGGCAATTGCGGCTCCACCCATCCACCAGAAGGCTCTGCGCCGCGTAATCTTTGGCTGAGGCGCCAACGGTACAACAGGCAAATTGTTGACTACTGGAATTGGCTCCGAAGGCGCCTTCGTGCGGAACATAGGCACATAGCCGCCCAGAGGCAGCTCAATTCTTAACTCAGCGTCGGGATTGTCTCGATAATACTCCGCCAGGCGCCGCCTTACCTCGTGCGCCTTAACGCGTACCAGAGAATCTTCGCTCGGCTCAAATCGCTGCCCCTTCCCAAAGACTGCGTAGGCAATGGTTCGTTCTGTGATCTCCTCGCTGCGTCCCTCAATACTCTCGGTGACGAGGTACGAAAGAAGTTGCTGGCAGCGCTTGCTCGAGACAAATGCGGGCGAAGCAAGAACCGATCCAACGTGGTCCGCGATCCGGTCATTCAATGATCGTGGTTCGGTCTGGAGCTCCTGCACTGTCATCTGCGGAAGCATAACACCGCGTAACAAGGTGCGCAAGCATCCGTCTCCGCGATGTAACCAATTGATTTCAAGCTGGATAATTTAGTTCGCTCATCCGAAGCCGTCATTGACAGTTATTAACTTGCAACTCGTGTGACAGCACGCCGAAGCTCGGTTCCGTTCACACACAATGCCAAAGAAATTTTGTCGAGGAAACAATGAAAACTCTAATAACGCGTCTACTTCAATTTCTTGGCACTCAGCCTCGGGTCTCGCGGGCAACGGCAATCAATAAGACGTATGGAACTACGAAATGCATGCAGATCGTCTCGAATGGGATCTGTCTGGCTCTCCTGTACCTTACTGCTCTCGGAACACCCGTCCAGGCTCAAGTAGACCGCGGCACGATTACCGGTACCATCACGGACTCTACCGGTGCAGTGATTCCGGGTGTTCAGGTCGTTGCAGTCGATCCGGCCACCGATCAGGCAACCAAAGCGGTCACCAACTCCGCCGGTATCTACAATCTTCTGAACCTGCCGATTGCGTCGTACAACATTACGTACAGCAAACCTGGCTTTTCGTCCGTCGTCCACACTGGTGTCGCGATCCAGGTGCAGCAAAAGGCCCAGATGGACGTTCAGTTGAAAGTAGGCGCGGAGACCCAGACCATAACCGTTGAGGCAGTGCCACTGCTCAAGATCAACACCGAGCTAGGCACCAACTTGACGAGCGAGGAGGTAAGCACGCTTCCCCTCTCAGCCTATCAAGGGCGCGATATTACGGCGTTTGCATTTGCCATCACGCCCACCGTCTCCGGCAGCGACTATCAGGGCCAGGTTGGTGGATCACAAGCCAATACCAAGGAAGTGCTAATTAACGGTACCTCCGCCGACTCCTCGCGTGTAGGCCACATCGGCGAGATGGAACCCCCAATGGATGCTGTGGGGCAGTTTCAGGTAGACACCGCCGGAATCAGCGCAGCAGCTGGACGCACGGGCGGTGGCGCCTTCCTATTCGAATTGAAACAGGGCACGAACCAGTTTCATGGCTCCGCGTTCGGAATCTATGAGAATAAGGCACTCAACGCCAATTTATGGACAAATAACTACTTCCGCTCCTACTACGACGCTACCGACCCGACCAATAGCGCAACCTACAACACAACATATGCAAAGCCAACGGATACATACGACGACTACGGCTTGAGCGGCGGATTTCCCATTTGGCGTAATCACATGTTTCTCTTTGCAGCCTTGGAGAGATACCACCAGGCAGATTTTTCAACAACAGAGGGTGGCTCAACGGTACCGACCGATCAGTTTCTCCATGGAGATTTCAGCCAGCTACTGCAGACAAACTTACCGTCGCTGGGTAAAGACCATGCCGGCAACACAATCTATGTAGGTTCCATTTGGAATCCCGCAACCGGAAATGTGTTTGTAGGCAACATCATTCCTCAGAGCATGTTCAGCGCGGTATCGCAATCCGTTGCGGCAATCTACGAAAAGTACTACAAGCCAACGATCGCCACTCGTGACACGCTGAATTACCCGAGGCTCAACCAGATTGACCCGCAATTTACGCAGACCCAGCTAACCTTCAACTACTCATGGGATGTGAGGTCAAATAATCGCATCAACTCCTCGTATATTTATGTTCTGCGTCCGAGATACAACGCCTCTCTCACTAATGGCAACAATCTATGGCAAACCGGATCGAACGATGGCGGGCCATTGGCTTCCGGAGGACTGCAAACCACAGTCTCCAATGCCTATCGCATTAATGATTCCTGGACCCTCAGCCCAAATCTTCTCAATGTCGCGGCCTTCACTTTCAACGCGTTTCAGAACAAGGCGCTTCCTCTCACCTCGATCGCCGGCAACAATAATTGGGCACAACAAATCGGCTTGGGTGATTTTCAGTCCGTATCAAACTTCCCGGTCGTCACGTTTGGCGGATCGCTGAATGGTGTATCCGAAATTGCCATCGGTAGTTCGCGCACACTCCACTCCGGCGGCGTCGAGTACAACGGAATTTTTGATGATACGTTGACTTGGACTCATGGAAAACACACCGTGAACGCGGGCTTTGAGATGCGCGCGCTTGGGGTCAACACCGACACGAGCGGTGGAGCGCTCCATTTCAACTTTAGTCAGACTGCCGGCGCACCGTTGGTAGCGAAGATTCAGAGTCTGACCGGCTTCAGTTTTGCGGACTTCATGCTGGGAGATGTCGCCAGCGCCAGCAAAGATACGCCGTTCAATCAGTACGGCAGGCGCAAGGAGTTTGCACTCTTTATCGAAGATTCCTACAAGATCGCGCCCAAATTCACGCTCGATTATGCGCTGCGTTGGGACGTTCCTCTGGCCGAGCATGTGCTTCGTGGCCAGTGGTCAAACTTCACCGCGAACGCAGCGAATGCTAACTTCGGCTCAAGTCTGGGCAGCATGCAGTACCTGACCAACGGTGGACAAACGTTCGAAGAGCATAGCAACTACACCCAGTTCTCCCCACATGTGGGTGCAAGCTATGCACTCACCTCCAGGATCGTCATCAGGGGTGGGTGGGGCTTGTACTTCGTCCCTCTCGGAAACAACACCTATGGTGCTGTCCCGTATGGATCGTCCTACGGATATCACACGATCAACCAGGTACTCGTAAAGCCACAGGCATATCAGTATGCCTTCAACTGGGATACAGGATATCCGGGTCAGGAGATAGCAACTACCGCGGACAACAGCAGCGCTTACATCCCCTACGGACCAGCTTCAGTTTCTCCCGACACCCTGACCATGGGACGTACGCAAAACTGGAATGCCAACATCCAGTATCAGTTCGCCGGAACATGGGTTCTGCACGGAAGCTACATCGGGAATGTCGGGGATAAACTGCACGCTGGGGCTCTGAATCCCCATAACTGGGCAACATGGTCAGCCTATTCACAGCTATACCAGACTGGCAAAGCTCAGGCATACATCACAAATGCGTCGCAGGCCGCAGCGCTCAAGGTCAATTATCCCTATCCCGGCTGGACAGGTACTGCCTTTCAGGCAATCGCACCCTATCCGCAAGTGGCCCGCACCTACGGACCTATCTACTTCGTCAACGATCCACTGGGACATACCGCTTATAACGCGTTTATTTTGGAGGTTACCAAGCGCTCCCCAAACGGACTCAGCATGAATTTGAGCTACACCTTAGCCAAAGCAACCGGCAATACCGCGGACGCCTATGTTGATACCTTTTCCGCAAGCAATGGTTATCAGGATCCCTACAACTATCAGAACTATGCAAAGTATCCTGAGGCTGGGTATGCACCGCAGGTTGCCAAAGGATTCTTGACCTATCAACTGCCGTTTGGACGGGGTCAGCGGTACTTCGCAGCCGGTCGTCTCTCGAACGCCATTCTCGGTGGCTGGCTTGCCGGCGCAATCCTCAATTACCAGTCGGGTGCGCCCATCGGAGCAATCCATGCGCAGACCAACTATCCCGGATGGAGCGGGCTCTGGGTGGACGTCGCTCAGAATGCGAGCTTCAAGAACACCTTCAAGAAGCTGGATCTGATCAACCTCCACAATACTTCCAATCAGTTCATCGACCCCACGATCTTCAGCAATCCTGCCGATGGCCAACTGGGAAACAGCCCTGTGACCTATGGAAATTGGCACGGATGGGCTACTGGCAACGAAGACGTGAGTCTGACCAAGCAGTTCGGTATTGGCCACGACGGACGCTACAAAGTACTGCTTCGTGGAGAGTTCTTCAACGCGTTCAACCGGCATCACTACGGCAATCCAAACCTCAACATTGGTGGCCCTTATTTCGGCCAGGTAACCAATGTAGTAGGCAATCCGAGACAGGGTCAGGTAAGTGCTCGGGTCTCCTGGTGACACCAACAAGTCAGTTCGAAATGCTCTGGAACGCCTGGCGGACGACAGTCCGCCAGGCAGTGCATTCTCGAACCAAGCAGGAGATTACTTCCAAATTGGAGAACGCATTGCAGTCAATTTCTAGAAGCATTAAGTAGTGAGAGGATCGAAAATATCCATGAAAATACTTCCCGTTTTCACAATGTTAGCCACGGCAATAGCCGTTGCAAGTTGCGCAAATCGTACGGTGAGCCTGCCAGCCAGCGTCAACATGGACTCGACAGCGGCTTCGTCCACAATCGGCGTTCAGCCGGAGATGACCATGGGATTGCCGCCAACATCCGCGGGCGGACCAGGATCGTACTACATCGACTGTAGTCAGCCATCGAATGGAGCAGGCACACAGGCCTCCCCTTGGAACAGCATGGCAGCCGCTAACGCAATCGCCTATCAACCCGGCAATACTATCTTTTTCAAACGCGGTACAACCTGCAATGGCATGTTTGCCCCAACAGGTTCTGGAACGGCAAACGCTCCCATCACGGTCACTGCATATGGGGCGGGGCAACTTCCGACCATCGACGGGGGGTCTACAAATCCTTCCGCAATCTACCTCACCAACCAGTCGTATTGGACCATCGAGAATCTCGAACTCCACGAAGGGATGAACTGGGGACTCGTGGCGAAGGCCTTCAACAACGTCGCAGTCTCCGGCCTCACAATTCAGAATGTCAGCGCCACAGGAGCTACATCAGTTGCTAAGCAGCGTGCCCTTACCGGCGAGATTGGACTCCTGGCAGACGGCACGGATAACGCCACATTCAGCAATGTCAACATCTCCAACGTTACCGTCGGAGACACAAAAGCAGGAGAGGGCATCTTCGTGAAAGCCGGACTGCACGGGTCCTACTATGGGGCAAAAGGTCAGAACATCTCAATCACCAAATCGAAGGTGTCAAATGTCTACGGTGATGGAATTCTCGTGACCGACGCCGAGAACGTCATCATCAGCCACAACATCGTTACAGAGTCAGGCGAATGCCCCGACTGCACGGGGAGTACCCCCGGTGCACTTTGGGTATGGAACAGTGTCAACGTGGAGATGTCCTGGAATGAGTCCTACAAGAACACCAGTTGGGGCGGGGACGGCGGCGGCATGGACATCGACTACTTGAACCGTAATGTCACGGTCGAATACAACTACATCCACGACAACAAAGGCTACTGCGTCTCGGTATTCGGAGCGGGCAAGCAGGTCACCTACAAGTCAATCGTACGCTTCAATGTATGCGCGAATAACGCCGCTCAGCCTACCACCACGCAGAAGGGCGACTTCCTTATTTCAACATGGGATGGCGGCTCACTGAACGGAGTTCAGATCTATAACAACACCACCTATTGGACAGCACCACAAGCCAACGATTACGAGTTGACGGCAACCTCCGCTACCTTCTCCGGGACACTGAGGAATTTCTTCACGAATAATTTGGTATACACCCCTCTCCAGCATCCGTTTCTTATTGCGGCTCCCGGGCCATTGAAGATCGATTACAACTTGTACTATTCACCCAGCGCCCAGGAATATACCTTCTCGTACAAGGGAACCGTCTGGAACAGCGTTGCAGCTTATCAGAACGGAAGCGGCCAGGATGCCCATTCAGTAGTTGCAGATCCTCGGCTCGGAGACCCGTCCTATGACGTGGATAATATATGGCCGAAGGATCAGCTGAGACCCCAGCACGGTTCGCCGGCGATTGGAGCGGGCACCGATGTTTGCGCAGGCTATAACTCCACTGTATGTTCCATGGGAATCAATGACTTCTTCGGTCAACCGCTTAGCGGTTCAGTTATATCGATAGGTGCAATTCAAGAAAAGTACAACTAGGCGGTCTATTCCGAAGTGCAAACTTCTGGAGCCCTTTTGAGCTACTGCACGATGGAACAACACTGCATCGTGCAGTAACTCAAAAGGCTCTCGCATAGAGACCGATTCTGGTTATCGACCCAAAAGAGTTCTGTCTTGGTCTGGGTGCATTCGTAGGTGCCATGACCCTGTAATCCGACCCGCAAACAACAAAAGCAACTACCAAACCAAAGAATGCTCCGCATCCCGTCGAGCTTGCCAGAGACATCGTGAAGCAGACCGTGCAAGACGCACCGATAGCCCGGTGGAGCAGAGCACAATCTGTGCTGCTACCGAGAATCAGTTTGTAACGACTCCCGACAATGGAGCGATGGACAAGTCTCTTCCCTCCACCAGAGAATCTCTATCAGTCGGGATTGGAGTTCTCTCGTAATCAAGTCCTGGAATCTGACGATAAAGAAAGCCAGTGCCGGCTATAGCCCGACGAGACCAGTGCGCCGACGAAGGTGCAACAAGAACTCATTCGTCACGCCTCTATCCGACCACGATGAACGTGTATGGAAAGGCGATGCCAGAGTCGAAGAGGGAAGCCAATGGGAAGGCCGTCGTGATGGTGCTCAAGCCCTTGGGGTGAGCGCCTGAAGTGTCAATTTTCTTGTTGGGAGTAAATGGGAGTGAATCGGTTTTTCTGATTCTCTCTAAACCATTGATTTGGTTGGTTGCGGGGGTAGGATTTGAACCTACGACCTTTGGGTTATGAGAAGCGTAAAACATTGATTCTAAAGAATAATTAGCGGCTCAGATGATCAGTTGAGCCCCTTAGAATCAATAGGTTACAGCTACCCATTTTTTATTGTTCGTTATTGTTCAGTCGAAATTCGGGCTGCACATCTGTTCAGTTATTGTTCAGTTGTCATCCGAATCTGCTGAATACATCAGGAAGTGCTACGTGTAGGCGGATCCAAATTGCCAGGATCCAGATGAAATCCGATGTTCAGTAATTTCGCCCTTTGATGTATATCGGCCTCTCCAATCGATGGTGGGTCGCGCTTCATTTTCCGATTTCCAAACTGGAAAAGGAGGCATGCAATCTCCCTGTGCAGGGGCAACGCATCGCGTTCCTTCTCCAAGTAGCGATCCAAGATGATTCAAGGCTACTGTCCAAGAGCCTTGCAGAGAATCTCGCCATCTCGCACTCTGAGGTTTCCAAGGTGCTCCGCTGCGCTGATACTCATATGAAAGCTGTTCCCGGCTCACCTTCACTTATGAGAGCCCAAACTCAGCTAATCTTATCGTCAGCTACGTGGTAGCGCGGGTCCTCCATCAGATTCACCTCGAGCATCCCTTTCGCTTTGTGGAGCAGATCGTAGCAATCGGGACTCAAATGGCGAAGGTGCAAGTTCTTTCCAGCTTCCTGATATTTGTCAGCCAGACCGTCGATTGCTTCGAGCGCTGAGTGGTCCATCACCTTTGCGTTGCGGAACTCAATAATCACGTCTTCAGGATCGTCCTTTGGCGTGAAAAGCCCCTGAAATTGAGAGACCGAAGCGAAGAATACAGTACCAGAAAGCTCATAAATCTTACGGCCTTGCCCGTCGATACGAATCTGAACCGCGATCTGCTTTGCGTGCTCCCACGCAAAGACTAATGCCGCGATCAGAACCCCAAGAATGACGGCGGTTGCTAGATTGGTGAAAACCGTAATAAGCGTTACGGCGACGATGACGAAAATATCGTGTTTTGGCACCTTCCCAAAGACTTTGAAGGTTCCCCACTCGAAGGTCTTCTCTGAGACAACGAACATCACTCCTATCAGGGCTGCAATCGGAATCCGTTCGATCAGTGACGAAGTGAACAGAATAAAACTGAGCAGGCAAAGTCCAGCAGTAATGCCGGCAAGGCGGCGTCTCGCGCCAGAATTGACGTTGATCATCGTCTGGCCAATCATCGCGCAGCCTCCCATCGCGCCGAGGAATCCGGAAAGTATATTGCCCGCCCCCTGTGCCAGGCACTCGCGGTTTGGACGACCCCGGCTATCGGTCATTTCATCGACCAGATTCAGTGTCAGGAGCGTTTCGATGAGTCCCACTCCGGCGAGGATGAACGCATAGGGAAGAACGATCTTGAGGGTTGCAAAGTTATAGGGGACAGCGGCCAAGTGGAATTTCGGGAAACCGCCCCGGATGGATGCCATGTCACCGACTGTCTTCGTGTGGATACCTGTGAAGACGACAACCAGTGCAACAACCAGGATCGCCACTAAGGATGAAGGAATCGCGTTCGTGAGCTTGGGCAGCAGGTAGATGACGAGCATGGTCGCCACAATCAGACCCAGCATCACGTAGAGCGGTGTTCCAGTCATCCAGTGCTCCGCTCCCGTTGCGTCCTTTACTTTGAAATGACCAAGTTGCGCGAGAAAGATCACCACTGCCAGACCGTTCACGAAGCCTAGCATCACCGGATGCGGCACCATACGGATGAACTTGCCGAGACGAAGCAACCCGAAGATAACTTGCAATACTCCCGTAAGAACGACTGCCGCGAAAAGGTATTCGACCCCGTGTTGCACAACGAGAGCGACCATGACCACTGCCATCGAGCCGGTTGCCCCTGAGATCATGCCGGGTCGGCCACCAAAAACGGCTGTAACAAGGCACATGATGAACGCAGCATAGAGACCGACAAGAGGATTAACGTGAGCCACGAGCGCAAAGGCGATGGCTTCGGGCACGAGCGCAAGGGCGACAGTCAGACCGGAGAGTACATTCGTTTTTACTTCTGTGATGTTCAAGCTTGGTGATTCCGACAAAGGGCCTCCATAGGGCAAGGTTGGGTTCCGCAATGCCTGTCCGTTGCAGGCTTGCATACAATCGTTTATTCAAACTGCGCGAGTGTTCAGTATAACTAAACACTCGCGATTGTGGATAATCGCCCCCTCGATGTAGCCTTTAGGTAGGTAACAGGCTATGGCTGAAACGAATCCCGATCATCACCTCGGTGACATGCTGCGCGGGCACCGCGAGAGCATCGGTCTTTCTGTACGCACGCTGGCGACAATGGCGGGCTTTTCACCGAGCTTTATCTCCCAGGTTGAGAACGGGCTGGCGTCACCATCCATCGGCTCGCTCGAAAGGATTGCCGCCTGTCTTGACGTAACGCTTTCCGAACTCTTCCGACATCCAGACGAGGCGCTTTCCGTTGTTGTCCGCGTAAAAGATCGTCCCCGCCTCGCGAGTGGATGGTCGAAGGCAGAAATCGAGAGCCTCGCCTCGGATCGAGCGTCAAGATTGGAGCCCATGCTCATTACGCTGCAGCCGGGAGGCGCGAGCGGGAAGCGGCCTCACTCCATGAAGCGAGAACAATTCGTCTTCATAATCAACGGACAGGTGAACCTGTCCCTGGATGGCACGGATCAGGTACTGGCGAAGGGAGATGCCGTCACGATCCGACCTGATACGCCGATGCTTTGGTCGAACCGGTCAAGCAAGACGGTACAGATCCTGATTGTTTCGGATCTCGCTGCGGCGAATGTGAGGTATGGAATCTGAACCCTCATACCTGTGAACCGATGAGTAAGCTTGCACTGGTCAGGATCATCATCACCGCGGCAGCCTCTTCGCGTGACTAAGATATCAATGTACGCCCGCATCGAGGCTTACCCCTCTGAACGACGGGGAAGTGCAATGAAATCAAGCGATCCGGCGCAATTGAGGCTTATATAAGTCTTGTGTCTCCAAGCACAGTGACCAGGAATTCTGTTACAAGTTGGCGGTTGACCTTATTTTATCGATCGCCACCTGACTGAGCTTGGGCGAAAATGCACTGTTGTTGCGCCGTCGATGATTCCTCGTAAGTCCAGCGCACGGATCAAGACCGATAGGCACGACTCAGAGAGACTTGCGATTCTGCATCATTGCAGGCATCTGACGCCGCTGCGGGTTTCAGACACGAACGACACACTCCGTGATCAGGTCCGAGCAAGGGTGGAATCAAAGCTGGTTCCGGCATGAACAGTGAGCAGCCTTCGTCCAGTCTTCATCCAGCACAGCAGGAGAGATGCTTGACGTCCTTGGTGAAAGTCTGTGCGGCTAGCTTCAGGCCTTCGACCATCGTCAGGTATGGGAAGAGCTGCCCCGCAAGATCGCTGATGGTCATTTGCGCACGGATCGCCAGTGCTGCTGTTTGGATCAGTTCTCCGGCTTGTGAAGCAACGGCCTGCACACCGAGGAGCCTGCCAGTTTCCACGTCCGCAACCAGCTTGATGAATCCGCGCGTATCGAAGTTAGCGAGAGCGCGTGGCACGTTATCCAACGTCAGGATTCGAGTATCCACGTTGAATCCGCTCTCACGGGCGGCAGATTCATCCAGGCCAACTGTTGCAATCTGCGGATCGGTGAAGACAACGCCTGGCACCACCGATAAATCCAGCCGTTCGTTACCGCTGAGCATGTTCATTGCAGCCCTTGTACCGGCAGCAGCGGCAACATAGACATACTCAGGGTTTGTGGTGCAGTCTCCCGCAGCGTAGATGCGTGGATTTGAGGTATGCAGGAACTCATCGACTGGAATGGCACCATTCTCGTTCGTAGTGACTCCCGCATTCTCAAGAGAAAGGCCGACGGTATTGGGCGTGCGGCCCGTTGCAAGTAGTAGACGATCACCGCTGATATGCTCAATCCCCGTGTCCAAAGTAAACAGGTGTCCATCGTGATGGACGCGTTGGATCTGCTGACCGCTGAGGATGCGCATGCCCTCCTCGGCAAGAACCTTCTGGATTGTGTCCCCGATCTCGTGGTCATAGCGTGACAGCACTCTGGACCGGACGATCATCGTGACTCTGCTGCCGAGGCGTAGGAATGCCTGCGCAAGCTCCAGCGCGATGTACGAACCGCCATAGACGATCAAGTGTTCCGGCAAATCTTGCGTAGCCAGCGCCTCGGTAGAAGTCCAGTAAGGCGTATCCGAAAGTCCAGCGACTGGTGGAACTGTGGGGGATGCACCAACTGAAATAAGCGCGCGATCAAACTGCAACGACTGCTCTTGACCATTCCCATCTTTCACCCGGATCGTACGGTCGTCGGCAAATCGTGCTTCCCCATGGACCAGACGGATGTTGGGACTCCGCTCAACAATGGATTCGTACTTGCCCTTTCTCAACTCATCGACACGGGCTTGCTGTTGGGCGTGAAGCGCAGAGAAATTGATCGTGGGTCTGGCTGCAGAAATTCCACCATCGAACGGACTGGAACTACGAACGTAGGCGACATGGGCGGCGCTGATCAGGATCTTGGAAGGCACGCAGCCGATGTTGACGCATGTACCCCCGGTTGTGCCCCTCTCCACCATCGTTACCTCTGCTCCTTCTTCCTGGAGACGGATCGCAGCTGCAAAGGCTGCGCCACCGCTGCCAATCACAGCAACATTTAGCGCTTTCGATTGCGGCACGGTGCAGCAGTCATCTTCTTTCAGCGCAGATCCGCCCTCAGAAAAATGTGCTGAATCCATTACTTCACCTTTCCTTCCGCTGTGGAGGGGTATCCTGCATTCGCAGTTGCCTTGGTCAGTGCGGACACTGTGGTCTTGGTGTCGTCATATGTGACGGTGGCTTCGCGTTTTGCGTAGACGATATCGACCTTGGAGACGCCAGATACCGCTGTCAATGCCTTTTTCACCGTGATAGGGCAGATGGGACAGGTCATGGAGGGAACATCGAGGGTCACGGTTCTGGTTGCAGCTAAAGCGGGTATAGCTGTGGCTAGTAGCAGGATGGTGGATAGTTTGCTTGTGAGATTCATGGTCACTCCTTCGTTACGGATGTTGGTAGTGTTCGGGGCATCAGTGTGGATGCCATATTGGAAATCGCTTGGTGAACTACAGCATCGAGGGCACAAGAAATCCGCGCATCGGACGAGCTAGAAGAAGGGGCTTGAGCACGTGGGGACGAACAACCACATCGCATACTTGATCACGGCCTCCCTAGTAGAAAAGAGGTGCTAGGTAAGGAAAGGACAGGGCAATCAGTACAAGGATCACGACAATCCAGAACAATACCTTGTAGATGCGCTTCGTCTGCGGCAGAGCACAGACGTCGCCGGGATTGCAGTCCTTGGCCGGTCGATAGATTGCGCGCCAGCCGAAGAACATCGCAACCAGAGCGACGCCGATAAAGATGGGGCGATATGGCTCCAGCCTCGACAGGTTACCTATCCAGGCTCCACTAAACCCAATGGCAATCAGCGCCAGCGGTCCCAGACAGCAGGTAGAGGCAAGGATTGCTGCCAGACCGCCCACTGCGAGAGCCGTGGAACTGGATTTTGAATTGGAATTTTCTATCGGCATATTTCCCTTTTCTCCTCGTCTCTACCCACTGTATGCTCCGTACATAGGTACGGAGTCAAGAGTGAAATGAAACTAACGATTGCGAGGTTGGCACAAGCCGCCGAGGTGGGCGTGGAGACGGTAAGGTTCTACCAACGCTCGGGCTTGCTGGCCGAACCGGAGAAGCCGGCGACCGGCTACCGGGAGTACAGCCATGCCGACGTCCAGCGCATTCGCTTCATCAAGCGTGCCCAGACCCTTGGATTCAATCTGGACAATATCGCCGACCTGCTCGAACTGGATGGTCCGCAGATATGCGATGTGACCCATGAACTAGCGCTCAAAAAGCTGCATCTCGTGGAGGAGAAGATTGCTGCTCTGCAATCGATCCGTGATGCTCTACAGGGGATGGTCCTGCAGTGTGAGTCAAAGCACGAGCGCGGCGTGTGTCCGATCATCCAGTCGTTGGCTACGGATGAAGCTAAGGGGAGCCGCAAGAAGGCAGCGTCATCAGCGGCTCTGTGATCCGTAAACTGTTACTTCGCGACACGCACGTCAAGGAACCTCTAGATTGGCACCGAAGTGGCGGAGCCCTTGACTCTATACCTGAGTGCCGGGTTTGCCGTTTGTTTGTGAAGCAATGCAGCATAGGACAATTAGCAAGAGAAACGGGAGTAAGCCCTCAGGCGATTCGCTACAACGAACGTCAGGGTTTGCCTAAACCCATGGCCCGAACCGAAGCCGAAGCCCACCAGTAACATGGCCGCTAGCGGAACAATCAAAGATGTAGACATCATTCCCTTAGCGAACCAGTTTGGAGGCTGTGCGGATGAGCGTGCCGGAGACGCCGGTCATGCTATGTTCGACTGCCATCTCCGTTGCGAGCAGTTGAATTCCGGAGTTATAAGTGGGGTAGGGATGAATGATGCTTGCCACGTCGCTTATCTTGAGTTTGTGCTGCATGGCGATGACAATCTCCATGATTGCCTCACCTGCACGGTGGCCGACAATCGTCGCGCCGAGGATGGTGCCCCCTCGCGTCGCCACGAGCTTGATCATTCCGTCGCGATTGTTATCGCAGACAGCACGATCTACTCTGTCAATCGGCCAGGTGGAAACAGCTATCTCGTCAGGGTGGGTTTTGAGCGCCTGATCCGTTGTCAGCCCGACCTGCGCAACCTCAGGATCGGTAAACGTGATGCGCGGCATGACCGCAGGAAATCCGGAGTTGCTGCCAGGAAGCAGTGCGTTCCGCGCCGCCTGAAAACCTTGGAATCCAGCGAGATGCGAGAACTGTTCACCGCCAAGGACGTCTCCGGCGGCGTAGATGGTGCTTACAGACGTTTGCAGATGATCATTGACCACAATGCCTTTCTCGCTGTACTTAACGCCGGCGGCTTCCAAATTGAGCCCATCGAGAGTCGGTCTACGTCCGGCAGCCACGAGCAGCAGGTCACATTCCACTTGCTGTCGTTCTGAATGCACCATGATTCCTGTATTGCATTTCGCCACGGAGAGAACGCGCTCCGGGATGAGACGAAGGCCTTCACGCTCAAGCACGCAGTGAAGTATCTCTGAGGCATCTGGCTCCTCTTTGGGGAGAAGCCGCTCTGCAAAGATTGTGACTTGGGTGCCGAGGCGTTGATATGCCTGAGCCACTTCCACCCCGACAGGACCGCCTCCGATGACTACCATCGATCGAGGAAGCCGATCATTCTCGAATATCTGCCGGTAAGTCGAGAACGGCACTTCATCGAGACCTGGCAGTGGAGGGACTACGGGCTCTGCGCCGGTCGCAATCAGAATCTTCTTGGACGATATGCGTTGGCTGCCGACGGTCAGGGTATGAGAATCGACGAAGCTTACTGGACCTAGAAGAATGTCCATGCCCTTCTCCCGCAGGGCTTCTGGCGTCGTCCCCTTGTAAATCTGTCCGATCGTAGAACGCAGATATTCACGGACCTGCTGCATATCGACCACAGGAGGTTGGGAGGCTATGCCGAACGTCGATGCAGTGCGGAGATCGTGCGCCACCTTGGCGACCTTCAACAGAGATTTGCTGGGAACGCATCCCGACCAAGTACAGTCACCACCGATGCGATCTCTTTCCAGCATAGCGACACGTGCGCCCAGCTTCACCGCAAATTCGGCCCCGATAAGACCAACCGAACCCGCACCGATTATGGTGAGATCATACTTTTCTGTAGTCATGCGCTACACTCCAGCTTTCTAGAATCTAGGTTTGGAACCCAATGTAAGAAGATCAGGGCCACGACCGCGACCAAAATAGTTCCATAGAGCAGCCCGTCGATGGAGTAGCGCTCCCCGAGGACTCCGGCCAAGAGTGAGCCGATGATGGCTCCCACGCTGAGAAGCACAGAGTAGATGCCCATCGCCGCGCCACGTCCCGATTGCTCCGGCAGCGTTCCGGCCAGCCAAGCCAAAGCTGCTGGTGTAAACCCGCTCTCCACCATGATGAGCAAAGCGATCCCAGTGCCGATGCTCCACCGCACGGTCACGGATTGATCGCCGGAATGGTTCAGCAAGTAGAAACCAGCACAGACCGGGAGTATTGCACCGAGCGTGATCCGCATCGCATTCTGAAGCCGAATGTGGGGCAGAACAAAACTCCACACCGTGACGCCAAGGCTGAAGACAATGGAATATCCCAGGAGCAACCAGCCCACGCTCCCGGGACTGGACGCATAGATTCCAGATAGAAATTGATGGTCGGTGGTACGTCCCGTCAACAAGAACGGAAGCGTCGGGCCAAGCCAAAGCCCGACGACAGAGTTGACGCAAAGCCAGACCGGGGCGAGGTGGCGTATCGAAGGTAGCCGCAGAACCTGCCTGAGATCCTCAAGCGGATTTGGGAAGTGCCGGACAGTCCTACTGGATATGCTGCTGAACAAGATCAAAGCACAGGCTAGGTAGAGGACAGAGACGACGCTAAAAGCAGCTGCATTCAGAGCACGGAAGAGTTGGGCCGCAACGATGCCTCCCAAGGCAAGGCCAGCAAGCAGTGTCAACTCGAAATAGCTCATCACCTTCACGCGCAGGGCCGGGCTGCCGTCTGTCGCATCTGTAAGGTATGCGAGGAGCGCGGGGACGATGGCAGCAGCACCTACGCCTTCAAGTAGCCTGCTCAGGAAGAAGATGGACTTTGATCCCGACACAGCGAAGAGGAACACTGCGATTGCACCAAGGATGGCACCTGTAGTCATCAGCAACCTGGGCTGCATTGCGTCGGATGCAAGTCCCATCGGAATGGAGGCGAATAACTCGGCGGCGAAGGAGACTGCGCTGAGTGTTCCCACCAGGCCCGCGCTCAGGTGAGCACCTTGGTTGTTGAGGCTGGCAAGGTAGAGGCCGATCAGAATACCGCTTGTACCGCTCGCAATCCTTAGGATGGCGTGCGCCGAGATGACCCACGCGAGGTTGGCGTGAGCGGCGGTCCGATCATCCGCCCCGCTACCGCCTGAAGATGGTCCAGATATCGGCGGGTGGGATTCGGATATTGGAGGAGTGTTGACAACTGTCATAATGGCTGACGCAGTCTCCGTGGTGCCATCTTGCTAATCAGCCACTCTTCAAGCAGCCGGTCCAACGAGAATAATCCCGCGCCGAAGATGAGAATCATGAGCGACGCAAACAGGAATGTGTAAGGATCAGCGACATAGAACTTTCCAGGGTCGCTGATGATGGACTTCAGTGCATCCCGGTCAGCCGTCCAATAAGCGACAAACATATTGATGGACAACACCAGCCCTGTGAATCGTGACAAGACCCCCAAGATGAGCATAATCCCGCCGATGAATTCAACACCAGCGACGAAGTGGGCAGTAAAGGCAGGAAAAGGCAGATTGAGAGAGGTAAAGAACGTTGTGATCTGCGGAAGATTGTGTAGCTTTCCCCAGCCTGTCTGTGCGAACTGCCACCCCCAGTAAAGGCGAACCAGCAGCAGGAACGGGGACTGCGCATAGGATGCTACTTTCCCGAAAGACTTGTAGCAACGCGTTACGGCAAGGGGCATCGTCTTCAGATTCACTTTCTATCTCCTTTGGCTGTTGTCTGAGGTGTAAGGTATGTCGGACGCGCAGAGCCAACCGAGAGCTGCCCATTGTTGAAAGGCTTGCCGAAGCAACGCCGCCTGGGCTGTTTCGTCCATCATGCCGTCACTAAAGGCTGTCGCCAAGACTTGTTCGAACGCCGCCCCAGATTGGATCGCAGTCAGCATCCGATACTCTTCCGGCAGCAGACGCTTGTAGTACACCGTGAACTCCTGGCGGTGGACAGCAAGCCAGATTGGAGTCGGGGCAAGCCGAGATACACGCCGAACGGCAGATTTTTTACGTGTTGCCGTAGCGTTGTTGCTGGAGGTGTCATTGCTCCCCGCATCCTGCCTGACGGCGATCAGGAGTTCGTCCACTGGATAAGAGAGATTCAAAAGGCGGATGCACGGTTGAAGGCGCAATACCGTTGTGTCCGTGATCGACGCAAAAAACTCTGATGTGGGCGGCGGAATTGCAGCTGCGTCGTAGGCCTCAATATGTGCCCACTCCAGCCGCACAACATCCTGAGCAAGAAGGTTCTTGGGAGCAGTGAGTTCCTGATGTTCCACTAGGAACGAGTAGAGTCGGCTGCCGAGATCGCGAAGCGTGTAAGACGTAGAAGGGCGAGCATCAAGATAAGCCCTCATGACTTGCTCAAAGTTTTTGTGCCCCAGAACCGTCAACAGTCCGGGGAAATCATCTTCAAAGCTCGAATACAGCCGGAACCAGTATTGCCGGTTGTAGATCTCCAACCGTTGAAGCGACGAGAGCGAAGCATTCGGCTTGATGAGGTCGGAAGCCTCGCGTTCCATGTCGACACCATCTCGCCGAGTTTTTCGCGTTGTCTCGTTACGTGTGAGCGGTTCCATGACCGCTGCGGCCACGCGCCTCTGGAAATTGAGTAGTGCGTCACTCATTGCATGGCCTCTGCGAAGCAACGCCAGGCGAGAGACTCTTCATCCTCTTTCTGGAGGAACCGGTTTGCCTTCAGCGCCTCTCGATGCACCTCTTCAAAAGATGGAATCTTGTCATCCCACTCCAGCAGGGTCGCAGTTGGACCGCACCGTTCGATAGCCCGCTTGTACAACTGCCAGACGGGCTCGATGACAGGATGATCGTGCGTGTCGAGGGTGTACTTCTGAAACTGTGAGTGCCCGGCGATGTGGATCTGAGCGACCCGCTCAGCTGGAACACTGTTCACATACTCCAGCGGATTGAAACCGTGATTGCGCGAGGAGACATAGATATTGTTCACGTCGAGGAGGATGCCGCAGTCGGCCTGCTCAACGACTTCGTTCAGGAACTCCCACTCGGTCATCTCAGAGAGATGAAATTCCGCATAGCTGCTCACGTTCTCGACCGCGACAGGGACTTCGACAAAGTCCTGGACCTGGCGAACCTTTTCGGCGGTGATTCGCGCGGCTTCAAAGGTATAAGGCATTGGCAGCAGATCGTGGGTGTAGCGACCATCGACACTGCCCCAGCACAGGTGGTCGGTAAGCCAGGGGGTATTGGTCCGCCGAACGAGTTCTTTCAATCGTCGCAAATGTTCGCGGTTGAGTGGCTCCGCCGATCCAAAGTACATCGAAACACCATGCTGGACCACGCGATATTGATCGAGAATCTGGTCGAGGATATAAAGCGGTCTGCCGCCATCGACCATGTAGTTTTCGGAGATGATCTCAAACCAATCGACGACCGGCTTCTGCTCGAAGATGTGCTGATAGTGAGGTATCCTCAGTCCGATCCCCACGCCATAGTCGGTAAAGCCGTTGAAACGATTGGCGGGCATTGCGTCTCCAAATGGCTTCGTCAGTGGTGCAATCTCTGCTTTTGTCTCGGTGGCGATTGCGGGGGTAGCATTACGCCCCGCCCCGCAATCCGTCGCCAGCAAACCTTACATCTTGGGCATCGCCGGTTTCGAGCCGTCCGTCGCGCAGCTACCCTTTCCCTTGCAGGAGTTCTTGCCATCAGCTCCCTGACCCTTGCAGGAGTTCTTGCCTTTGCAGGAGTGCTTGGGTTTGGCGGTCTGGGGCGCTTGCGAGGCCGCTCCGGTGAGCGCTGCGCTCGAACCCGCCAAGGGTTGCGCCTGCATGCGAATGGATGTGCCGCCGAGCATTCCGGCGACAGCGGCTGCCATACAAAGGGATTTCATTGAAATAGTCATGCTGAGTTCTCCTGGTCAAGATGTGGCTTCCGTCCCGAGTTGGCGACAGTGGGCTCATAGAGACAAAGATGGTCGCAGGAGGCGAAGGTTACAGAAGGCCATGAGATATTTATTTCGTTCGTTTTGCGTAACCTCCCATCCCAACGAGCATCCTGATAGGTAGTGGTCAAAGCGATACAACAAATATCGTTGCCGAACCCGGAGTCCGATACTTGGAGCCTGTGATCAACGTGTGTTTTGGCATCGCTCAGGAAGAGCAACTTATAGCGCGCATCTGCGCGGGTGAGAAAGCGTGCTTCCATGACCTCATTCGCCCTTACGCGAAATTGATGTTCTCTGCGGCTTTGTCCGTTTTACGCAACCCCGCAGATGCGGAGGAGGCGGTTCAAGAAGGTGCGCTAAAGGCCTTCCTACATCTGTCAAAACTTCAAGATCGACGTCGCTTCCGACCGTGGGTATTGCAGATTGTTGTCAATGAAGCTCGTATGCACCGCCGCCAACTTAGGAGACAACTGTACGAATCGATTGACGAGGTGCAGGAAGACATTGAGTCCGATTCGGCGCCCAGACAGTTTGCAGATTGGCACGATTTGCCGCACGAGGCGCTGGAACGCGAAGAGCTGAGGGATGCCGTCCGCAACGCAGTGATGAGCCTGCCTGAAATGTATCGCGAGGTTCTGCTGCTCGTCGACAGCCAGCATCTGAGTTACGCGGATGTAGCCGATGGTCTGGGAGTTTCGGTTGGAGTCGTCAAGACCCGTGTGCATCGAGCACGAATGAAGATTCAGGAACAACTTGGCCCAGTATTTAGGCCCCGCTTTAGCGATCACATCCAGCTTTTGAAAGGAATGAATCCATGGTCTCGTGCAAAAAGTTAGCTCAGAACCTCTCTGGCTACATTGAAGGGGATGTACATCGAGAGCTCTGTGGTGAGATCGAGCGCCACCTCTCCCATTGCCGTCGCTGCTCGGTGCTGCTCGATAGTGTGCGAAAGGTCCTCGTTATTTCAGGGGATGAACAGACCTTCGAGCTTCCGATGGGATACGAGGAAAGACTGCACTCTTTCCTTGATCGTCACATCTGACGCTGTGCATCGATCCGAATGTCGTTCCCGGCTGTAACCTTTGTCGCTCCCGTGCATCCTGTTGTGCAGAGGTAGCAAGACATGAAGCCACAGTTTGGTCGTGCGGTAGTCGGAGGGCTGGTCGGAACCATCGCCATGACCCTGATGATGATGTTTGTAGCGCCGATGATGGGCGTTCACATGGATATCGCGAAGAGCCTGGCGGCGATGATGGGCTCCTCGCACGCTGTAGGTCTGGCGGTGCATTTTTTGAACGGGACGATCCTCTTTCCCGCGATTTTTGTCTTCCTGCTCTTCGGAGTTCTTCCTGGCAACGCCGTCGTTAAGGGCTTGATCTGGGGTGGGATTCTGTGGGCGATGCTTGAAATCTTGGTAATGCCTATGATGGGTATGGGTGTCTTCGGTTCGAACGGACCGGGAATGAAGGGTGCTGTTGCCGCACTCCTCGCTCATCTGGTCTATGGTGCCTTGCTGGGTGGTATCAGCAGTTGGAAGTCGTCAAGTTCAGCATTGACGGCAAATGCGTAATCTCTTCAACGAGCCTTCTATGTGTGGCTCCTCAGGCTTTCAATTAAGTCGACGGTATCCCGCAAATCTTGCCCCTCGCAGCATCTGCTCGGCAAC
This sequence comes from Acidobacteriota bacterium, assembly GCA_021780315.1. Classification (GTDB taxonomy): domain Bacteria; phylum Acidobacteriota; class Terriglobia; order Terriglobales; family Acidobacteriaceae; genus Edaphobacter. Next base: position 76,244 of record JAJXYY010000041.1, on the reverse strand, counting down.
GAACGCCAACTAGATAGTTTCTGCGCAATCGCCTAGCTTTTCAACATCGAAGGAGTCCGATCGTGAGCAACACAGCAAAACTAGCGCTTCCACCACAGACAATCGACAGCAGCGAAGGAACTGGCAGAACGATGCTGGAAACAGCCAAAGCGCAGATGGGATTCGTTCCCAACATGTATGCCAACATGGTCAATTCGCCAGGACTGCTGGAAACCTATCTGCTCGGATATAACCGTTTCCGCACCGACAGTGGATTTACTCCTGTGGAGCAGGAAGTCGTACTGCTCACAATCAGCCGTTTCAATGCTTGCACGTATTGCATGGCGGCCCACAGCATGATCGCTGACAAGATGTCGAAGGTGCCTGCCGATGTGCTGGAGGCGTTGCGAACTGGCGGTCAGATTCCCGATGCCAAGCTCGCTGCGTTGTCGTCGCTCACACACACGCTGCTTGAGCAGCGTGGCAACCCGACTTCGGCGCAACTGAATGCCTTCAAACTCGCAGGGTACGGCGACCGCCAGGTACTCGAGATCGTTCTAGCGATCGCCGTCAAGACACTCAGCAACTATAGCAATCACGTATTCCACACCGAGGTGGATGCGGCATTTCAGAACTATGCATGGCAGGCACCCCTATAGCGCCATCCCGCAAACTGTCCTCGGGTCGCACCCTGCGGTCGTGGCCACAAAGCAGTCAAGCAGTCGAAAGAGTGTGATGCTGAAGATGATTGGAAACCAAAGCAGGAAGTATATTATTGCGGGCGCAAAGCTGGCTGTGCTGATGTGGGCCTTCGCCGTGGCGACGACGAGTTTTATCGGAAGCACCGTGTACGCTCAGAGTTCAGCACCGATTCCCGGCGTCAAAGTCGGCGACACGATACCTTCCATCGCGACCGTCGACCAATTCGGTCAGCCGCAGACTTTCGAGAGCTTGCGTGGCAAGCGTGGCCTGCTGCTGCTCTTTTCTCGATCCGCCGACTGGTGCCCCTACTGCAAGCGACATCTGATGGAGCTTCAACAGGCGAGGCCTGAGTTTGAAGCAAAGGGCATCCACATAGCTTCGATCACCTACGACTCCGTGGGGATATTGAAGGACTTTTCAGACAGGAAGGGCATCACGTATCCGATGCTCTCCGACACCAACTCGAAGATCATCCGAGCCTTCGGCATCTTGAATCCCGAGGGCAAAGGTTTTGCGGCAGGCATTCCTTATCCTGGAATCTATTACATCTCCCCGGACGGAGTGATTCAGAGACGCTACTTCGAGTCGCAGTATTCCGACCGCTTCACGCCGAATGATATTTACGCCGACATCTTCGGAGTATCTCCACTTCGGGGAACCGAAGGTGAGCCCATTTCAGCGGCACACCTCAGGTTGAGGCTATCCCAATCCGACAAGACTGTCGGAGCCGGAAACCGACTCAAACTATTGGTGACGATCGAGCCTGCGGCTCACGTCCATCTCTACGCGCCAGGTGCTGAAAAGTACGGATACAAGGTCGTAAAGCTGCAACTCGACCCCAGCACAGACTACCTCTCAGAGCCCCTGCACTACCCACCCAGCACACTGCTCAACTTTGCCGAGCTCAAGGAGACAGTACCGGTCTTCAGCAACGCGACCCTGTTGAGTGACGACATCATCATCGCAGCAACAAAGGAGTTCAACCAAAGTATCGGCGATGGTAAGGATCTTCAAATTACCGGAACGCTGTTCTATCAGGCATGTGACGACCACAAGTGCTTCTTACCCGTGCTGCAGCCTGTCCGTTGGGTGGTTCACGTGCAACCATTTGATTTGATTCGTTCACCCGAGCCGCTGCGACATAAAGAGTAAACAAGGTGGCGGGGAATGCGAAGCGATCAAACCATTCAAATTCGTGATCGAACCACTGGAATCCTTCTTGCAGAGGGCCGGAAGGTGTGGGATATCACCCCGTTTGAGGACAACTATTACATCCGTACGCGCTGCATTCGAGGAGCATTCTTCAAATGCAATTACATTCCTGGCATCTGCCCCTACAAAGGCCTGTACGTCTCGTTGGACCTCGAGGTACCTGACAAAGCTGGAGGCAAGAGTCTGGCGTGGCTCTATTGGCTGCCGAACCCGCTATTGCCGTTCATCTGGTTCAGAGTTGCTCTTCCCGGGAGTCACCCTGATTTGTTGATTGAAGAATTTGTAACGTAGAACCAAAAGGTGAGGTTGAGTTTCATGAGTGATACTTCTGAAGTAGTCGGCCAGACGTTGGTGGCTGAAGTAAAGCCACAAAAGAAGGACGCAGATTATGTTTTTTATGAGCTGACTCGGAGCATTTGCCCCGAGTGTCGCAAGGTAATCGACGCGAAGATTCTGTTGCGCGACAACAAGGTCTACATGGCGAAGCGCTGCCCTGAGCACGGGCCATTTGAGGCACTCGTCTACGGCGACGCTGAAATGTACATGAGCTTCAGCAAGTACAACAAGCCGGGCACGATTCCCCTCGCCTTCGGCACGGAGATCAAGGACGGATGTCCACTTGACTGCGGCCTTTGTCCGGATCACCAGCAGCACGCCTGCCTAGGCATTATCGAGGTCAACAGCAACTGCAATATGAACTGCCCGCTTTGCTTTGCCTCGGCCCGGCCAGGCTTCAGCCTCACCATTGAAGAGGTGGAGGCGATCCTTGACGACTTCGTCCGCACGGAAGGATCGCCCGAGGTCATCCAATTCTCCGGTGGTGAACCAACCATCCATCCCCAGATCATGGACTTTGTCCGCGCGGCGAAAGACCGCGGCATTCCGTTCACGATGATCAACACCAACGGGAAGCGCATCGCACAGGATGATCGCTTCCTGGCAGAGTTGAACGAAGTTCGTCCGTCGCTCTACTTTCAGTTTGACGGTTTTGACTCGGAGACCTATCGCATCATTCGTGGAGAGCCGGACATTCTCGCTGAGAAGCTCCTCGCGCTCGACCGGCTTGCGGCGATTGGCCTGAACGTGACGCTGGTTCCCGCGATAGAGCGCGGAGTCAACGAGCACGAGATCGGCAAGATCATCGACTTTGCCATCAAACATCCCGCTGTCCGCGGCATCAACTTTCAGCCAGCGTTCCACGCCGGCCGTCACATGCAGCACGATCCAATGCAGCGCATCACCATCCCCGACATTGTCAAGATGATTGAACAACAGACCGACAAGAAGTTTATGGTCTCGGATTTCATCCCCGTGCCGTGCTGCTTCCCAACATGCAACTCAGTCACCTATGCGTTCATCGACGGCGAGCAGGTAACGCCCCTGTCACGCATCGTCAATGTCTACGAGTATCTTGACTACATCACCAATCGGGTCATGCCCGACTTCAGTCTTGAGATCAAGAAAGCGCTGGAGGGACTCTGGTCCTCGTCTTCGGTATCGGGATCGCAGAAGTCTGCCGAGCAGTTCTCCGTTTCCTGCCAGGCGTGTGGTCTTCCAGAGAGTCTCACTGTCGGAGACATTGCTCAAAGCATGCTGATGATTATGTTGACCGACTTCATGGACCCGTGGACCTTCAACCAAAAGAATCTCATGAAGTGCTGCAAAGAGTTCCTCCTCCCCGGCGGCAAGCAGGTTCCGTTCTGCTCCTACAACACTATCGGCTACCGCGAGCAGGCGCGCGCCCAACTGGACGCGATGGAGCCGGAACGGCGTCATGCAAAGCGCGCTGGTACACCCTACACTGTCAAGCCCGTGGAGTTCGACATGACGTTGAAGAATACGAAAGGACTCACGTCGATTGAGCCGGTACTTTCCCATGACTGAGGTTTCTCAAACCGAATCCGCCGTCGTAAAGCAGTGCTGCGCCAACATTTACGGCAGCGAGGCCGCCAGGTATTTACTTGGTGACAGTTTTCATCCGGGCGGCCTTCGGCTAACAGAAGAGATCGGTTTGCTACTTTCGCTTGGCCCTGAAAGCCTTGTGCTCGATGTTGCATCTGGGAAAGGAACATCCGCGATCTTTCTCGCAGAAAAGTTCGGCTGCAAGGTCATCGGCATCGACCTCAGTGAGAGAAATGTGACGGATGCAAACGCCGCAGCTGCCTCACATGGCGTCAGTTCTTTGGTCACATTTCGATTAGGCGATGCGGAAGCATTACCGTTCACTGCAGGCATCTTCGATGCCATCCTCTGCGAGTGTGCTTTTTGTACGTTCCCCAGCAAGCAGTTGGCTGCATCCGAGTTTGAACGCGTCCTGAAAGATGGAGGACGCGTCGGAATCAGCGACATCACAAAGGACAAGCTGTCCATACCGGGACTTGATGGCCTTCTTGCATGGATCGCGTGCATCGGTGATGCACAGAGTCTCCAAAGATATGCCGACTGGCTGTCTTCAACTGGACTCGTCATTCAGGTCGCGGAGCAGAGAAGCCACTACCTGCGAGAGATGGTGCAAGGCATACGCAGTAAGCTGTTGGTCGCTGAGATCATGATCGGCCTGAAGAAGCTTGATATTCCGGGACTTGACCTGGGGAAGGCAAAGGCATTTTCCAGCGCCGCCCAGGAGGCTATCGCGGCTGGTTACCTAGGGTATGGAATTGTTGTGGCAACAAAGAACTCCTAGTTGAGACGGTACCTGCAAAAGGAGCAGCTGACATCGGATTATCGCTCCCGATCACTGCATCAGCCAATCTTGAGTGGCAGTCACAGCCATTGCGCTCGTCCACGTTTAGCTCGTGACCGACCGCCGCCGAGATCCGACTGAGATAACGAAAGCAGCATTGAGACAGGAGATCGAGAGCAGCCTTGCGTCGCGGATTCCATCCGTCTTATCGCCCCAGGCCGTCCAAGCGCCCCGACGTCTTCCGATTTGGAATGAAGCCGTAAATGCCCTGTTGGGTGGTGGACTGCCCATCAGTGGCAACTGCGAGTTCATCGGTCCCGGTTTCGGGGGACGAACATCGCCGGCTCTGTTGGTTCTGAGTGAATCGACCGTCGATTCGGCCTGCGCCTATATCGAAGTGTGCGAAAGCCTCGACGCACGAAGTGTCTCCGCTGCTGGCGTACAGGGCAGGATTTCTGATTTCCAAAGTGGAAATATTGGGCGTATGATCGCTCTATGCAGGGGCAAGACATCGCGCTTCTTCTACAACTCGCTATTCAGAATGACCCAAGGCTCCCCTCCAAGAGCCTGGCAGAGAATCTCGCCATCTCGCCCTCGGAAGTTTCCAAGGCACTGCGCCGCTGTGTTGACGCGGGACTTCTGTACATCACTGATGGAGAGAAAAGGGTCAATCGGCCAGCACTGATGGAATTTCTGGCGCATGGTCTCCGGTACGTTTATCCACCACATAGGGGCTCCATGGTGCGCGGCGTGCCAACTGCTGTCGCCGCTGAACCCTTGAAGTCGCGCTTCCTTCAGGATGGAGAACCCCCGACGGTTTGGCCCTATGCCGAAGGAAAAGTCCGTGGTCTTTCGCTTGAGCCACTTTACAAAGGGGCTCCGAAAGCAGCGCTGCTCGATGCGAAGCTCTATGGCGTTCTTGCACTCTGTGACGCCATCCGTAGTGGAAGGACGCGCGAGCGAAACCTTGCCGTGGAACTCCTCGGGAAGGAGATCCATGCCTGATCCTAATCTGCCGCTGCTGGAGGACGCCGCGCACAAGCTGGCACCCTTCTTGGAAGAGATTGTCTTTGTCGGTGGGGTCACACTGGGACTGCTGATTACGGATGAGGCCGCTGCTCCGATTCGCGGTACCAATGACGTGGATGTGATCGCGGAGATCATCACCTACGCCGATTACATGGCATTCTCTGAGCGACTCAGAGAAGCGAACTTCGCAGAGGATACGGGAGAGCAAGCCCTTATCTGCCGCTGGCATAACGGTTCTTTGGTCCTCGACGTCATGGCGATCGAGAAAGCAGCACTTGGGTTTACGAATCGCTGGTACGCATCCGCAATCAAGTATGCCTCTTCGTTGACTCTGCCGAGCGGCCTCACGATTCGCGTCATTACTGCGCCCTTCTTCCTTGGTACCAAGATGGAAGCGTTTCGCACCCGAGGCAAGATGGATTTTCAAGCCAGCCACGATCTTGAAGATTTCGTGGCCGTGATCGAAGGAAGAGACAGCCTTCTGGAGGAACTTCGGCTTGCTCCGCCAGAACTCCGCGCTTATCTTGCCGAAGCCGCCAAGACGCTGCTGGCCGAGCGGCGCTTCATGGACGTTCTGCCAGGATTTGTACTGGATAGTGACCGGGTTCCGCTGATTGAAAAACGGCTCGCCTCCATCGCTGAGACTTCGTGATCTCGCGAAAACCCTCTGCTTGTCAGTAGTGGATACCCCATGTAATGCCCCTGCATGGGAGTTGCATTCGGAATGAGTGTGACGAAACATCTACTGTTGCTATTATTAGCAGGGGAATCGTCACGATGCTGTCCTCGCAAAAAGAACGCGCTCTTGGCCTACTTGAAGCCAGCGGAATGCTCCGTCTCAAGGATTTCATCGCAGAAGGCATCGAGCCCGAGACACTCGCGCGCCTCGTCCGAGAGCAACGCGTTATTCGGCCTGCACGAGGTCTGTACCAGCTCCCAGACGCTCCCATCGACGCAGCTCACATGCTGATCGAGGCTTGCGTTCTGGTTCCCAAAGGGATCGTCTGTCTGATATCAGCGCTCCAGTTTCATGCCCTCACGCTTCAAATGCCCTCTGTCGTGTGGATGGCAATCGAACGCACGGCCTGGAAGCCGACCATCAGCTATCCTCCGATTCGATTTGTGCGATTCAGCGGGGCGTCTCTGACTAACGGGGTGGAACGCTATCCCGTTCTATCGCGCGAAATCCTTGTCACGAATCCCGCGCGAACGGTCGTCGATTGCTTCCGTTACCGCAATAAAATCGGCATTGATGTTGCGATGGAAGGCCTGCGCGAAGGCGTTCGGCATCGAAAGTGTACGGCGGACCAACTGTGGCACTATGCCAAGGAAGCACGAGTTTGGACGGTCATGCGTCCCTATGTGGAGGCTGTCGTAGCAGATGCCGCGTGATACTCGCAATATCGGTGCTTCGGTGCGTGCCAGACTGCTTCAACGGTCCCGCGCGGACAATACGGATTACCAGATTCTCCTCACACGCTATGCCCTGGAGCGTCTGCTCTATCGCCTCAGCCTGTCCGCGCATCGTGACCGCTTCGTCCTCAAAGGCGCTCTGCTTTTTGTGACATGGATCGCCGATCCCTTCCGTCCGACTCGGGACTTGGACCTGCTCGGCTACGGTGATAGCAGTCCAGAGGCGCTGGCACGGACATTCAGGGACATGCACCCGCTGGTCTCCGACCTGCGCGAGTTTCTAATGCCGGTGATGGGCACATCGCTTTCAAACGCCCATTGGAAGCCGGGAGGACCTTGGATTCCTGCCACAAATTGGCGACGCTATCGCTGAGAAGATGAGTCTGCGACCGGACTTCCTTTCTTCAGCGTTTCCAATCTGGAAACGTCGGCTTCCGAAAAGTCGTTGGACGCAGGGTCAAGACCTGCCTTAGCGTGGCACCACATCGCGGCCTTCCAGGTCGCAGGAGGTGCAGATGTCCCAGCGCAGGCTTGTCTCTCTGTCCCATAAGACCACCCATCTCGCCAAGCGATTGGCCCAAACCTTCTCAAAGCAATTCCTCACGCAACTCCTCCGCACAGCAGCCCCCACATTCGTCGCACTTTCGTTTGCGGGCATATCACGCGTTGCTCACGCCCAGGGGACGATGGACTTCTCCGGGGCGACGACCTTGATGGCGACCTTCAAGACGTTTGCCATGTACGCAGGCGCGGTCATCTGTCTCGGCGGCCTGATCTTCGCCGGCATTCGCATGATGTCGGGGAGGTTTCAGGACGCTATTCCCGGACTCTTCGGCGCTCTGTTTGGCGCTGGAGTTCTCGGCTGGGGAGCCGGTTGGATCGGCAGCCTGACCGGGCAGTCGATGTAGGAGGTACATCGGCGATGACTCGGCGAGGAGAACCGCAGGCAATCAATCAAGCGCTGAATCGTCCCCGAGCCAAGCTCGGATTGGACCTCACAGCATGGATGGCGATCGTATTCGTCTGCGTTGCGGTTTTCCTCGTTGGGTTTCGACTTCTGGCGATGATGGCATTCCCCACGCTGGCGGTGGGCGCGTGGCTCATCATCCGCAAACACCCGAAGATGTTCCAGCTTTGGGGCCTGAGCCTCAACCAGCGGAGCTACTATGACCCACGTAAACACTGAGCAGAGCAAATACGTTCCGTGGTTCGCCAAGGCCGGAGCCGCGTGCAGCATCGTTCCGATTGCGCGCTTCGTCAACGACCACATCTTCGCGCTCAAGGGCGGCGGCTATGGATGCCTCTTTGCGCTCTCCGGGGTAGACGAAGAGGGCCTGACCGACCAGGAGCTTGAGTCGCAGCTCCGCATGATCGAAGGTGCTTTGCGAGGTCTACCGGAAGGAGCATCCCTGTACCAGTACGCGCGCGTCCGCTCCGGGTACGATCTGCCCCGTCAGCAGAGTTACAGCAATCCGGTTACGCACACCTTTATATGCGACCGGCTTGAGTTTCTGGAGCAGACGGCGGCCTTCCGCCGCATTGACTTGCGTTGGTGCCTGACTCTTGAGCCATCCAAGGTCAAAGCGTTCGACCGGAGGCCGCAGGAGAACGCCGCTGCAACGTCGCGGATGCTGGCAGAGCTTGAGAAGACAGCCACCTTGCTCGCCGGAAATCTCGGCAGCACTATCGGGCTCGGCCTGCTCGACAAGCAGAGAACGTTCCACTTCTTCAGCTATCTCTTCAACCTGGAGGATTGGGCGGAATGGGGTCAACTCCGCAGCGATACCGGCGTGGACCGCCAGATCGTGCAGAATCCCGTGTCGTGGGAGAGCGACCACCTCCGTGTAGGCAGGCGGTACGTACAGATGTATTCGCTGAAAACCACGCCGGAAGCATCCCGCCCCTGCCTCTTCGCGAACCTGCTCAAGCTCGACTGCGACAGCATCCTGTGTTCGACGTGGCGGCCGAAATCCACGGCCACGGCCCGGCATGAGATCGACCAGCAGGAGAAGTTCATCTCGTTCTTCAAAGTTGGGGTACTCTCGCGTGTCATGGCGGGGAAGGATACGGCATCGCTCGATACCGGAGCAGGGGCCAAGGCCGCGAACAATGCTGTCGATGACCTCGGTGAAGTCATTCGCTCGCTCGATAAGAAATCGCAAGGCGAATACTCCCTCCGGTTGCTCGTTGCCACTCGCAGCGTTGCGGAGTTGCACTCGTTGTCTCCTGCGGTGCATCGCGTCTTCGTGGAAGCACGCGCACAGATCATGGAAGAGACTCTCGGCAACCTCTCCGCGTTCTACGCAATGTTTCCCGGCAATGGGAGGTTCAACGTCTTTCCGATGTGGCTGGCGGAAGATCACCATGCACGGCTGTCCTCCATCTTCGCCCCGAACCTCGGCCACCCCTATTCCGATGATCTTGACGCCGAGTACCTGAATGTCTTCGAGACACGGACGGGAACGCCTTTCTTTCAGGATGCCTATGTGGATGGTGTGCGGGTGCAGCTCATCCTCGGTCCTACAGGCAGCGGCAAGTCCGTGACCGGGAACGTGACCATCGCCCATGAGCAAAAATACGGCGGATTCACCTACATCTTCGACATCGGCGGCAGCTATGAAAGCGTCGTCGAGCTGTATGGCGGGCGTGTAGACCGCATCGGGAAAGACGGGCCGCGTGTGAACCCATTCACGCTAGAGCCGACCGAGAGCAACATCCAGTTCCTGTACAGCTTCATTAAGTTGCTACTGACCCATGGCGGCGCAGACCTGGAGCCGGAAGACGATGACGTGATCCATAAAGCGGTTCAGGATATGTACCTGCTTGACGCCGCGAACCGCCGCCTGTCCAACCTCTACCTACCCAAAAAACTCGACAGGTATCTCTCGAAGTGGGTTGGCCGAGGCGTCTATAGTGCGATCTTCGACAACGTCGAAGACAGTCTTTCGTTGTCCCGCATCCAGTGCTTCGACTTCCAGGGTGTGAACACTTCACAGTATGCGGACCTAGTCGAGCCGCTGATGGTGTGGCTGTTGCGGCGCATCAACGATGTGCTGTACAACCCCGCGAATCTGGGTGTCCCCAAGCACATCCTGATCGAAGAGCTTTTCTCCTCGATGAAGAACAAGCAGCTGCTGGACGCTGCTTTGGCTTCGATCAAGACCGTCCGCAAGAACCTTGGCGGCGTGACCATGATCGGTCAGTCTGCCGAAGATCTCGGCGCAAACGCCGACAGCATCGTGAACTCCTGCACCTCGTTCCTGTTCTTGCGCGATGCCACGTTCAACCGTAAGCGGTATGCCGAACTGTTCAAGATGAACGAGCAGCAGCTCGCTCTCTTTGAGAGCTTGCAGGACCGGGAGGCGCTGTACATGCGCCGCGACGGACTCACCAAGGTTGTGCGGCTGAATCTCGACAACCGCAGCTATGCTGCCTTCTCCACCAAGCCGAAAGACCGTGTTCGCCGCTCCAAGCTGATCGCCAAGTACGGACTCTCCGAAGGCATTGCACGCTTTGCCCAGGGTGATACCGAGTAACCGCAGAAAGGACAGGAACCATGAAGCCACTCATCCCCATCATCGTCACGACCGGAATTACACTGGCGTCGTTGCCGCTTCGCGCATCGACACCGCTTCATCCGCTTCAGCCCAGCGCCCCACGCACGGTTACTGTTTCGGAATCGCAGACGCCTCCGGTCATCCGCGCGGGCCTATTGCAGTCCACGTTGATTGTGCTGCCTGCTGAGGAGAAAGTGGCCAATGTCTTCGCTGGGGATACCGTAGATTGGGTCTTCGACGGGGGCCATGTGGCTTCGCGCTTTATCAGCGTGAAGCCGAAGACAGCAAACGGATCGACCGACATCCACATCGTCTCCGACCACGGGAACGAGTACACGCTTGAGTTGCGCGAAATCTCGGATGATGCCGATGCGCACTACGACTCCAAGGTGCTGATCGACCCCGGCGACAAGGCTGCGAAAGATCGACTGGCGCAGTTGCCTGTGTTCGTGCCGGCTGCCGAACTCGACAAGGCCAAGCAGGAGGCCGCCGCCGCGCAGGCAGCCCAGGCGGCAACGCTGAAGTCGCAAAAGACGAAGGAGGAGACCTATCGTAGCCAGTATCCCGGCTCACTCCACTTCGATTTCGCCTGGGATGAAAAGAAGGGCAAAGAGCTTGGCCTGCAGCAGATATGGCGGGATGACAAGTTCACCTATCTGCGTGGCCAGTTCCAGGAGACTCCCGCTCTCTATGAGGTGAAAGACAAGAAGCCTTCCCTCATCAACTTTGATTTCTCGAACGGATTGTACATCGTGCCGAAGCAGTTGGATGCGGGCTATCTCGCCATCGGCAAACAGCGGGTGGACTTCCATCGCACCACAGAAGGGAGGTAGCCATGCCGGAGCCAAACGAGAATATGACCGCCACTGTCCCCGAACAGCCAGAAGCGAAGCCGCCGCTACGGAAGAGTATGCCGGTCATCCTCGCGCTGGTGGTGATCGTTGGCTTGATTGGTATCGCCAATCTCTCCAGCCTGTTGAGCGGAACCAAGAGGAATGCACCAGCGAGCTCGCTGACCATGAGCCCGATGACGCCCAATGCCCAGCAGGTGTCGAGTTTCCAGACGCAGCAGCAGATGCAGGCAAGGCATGATGCCGAGGAACGACAACGACAGCAGGCGCTCGCCGCCGCCATGCAGGAGCTTCAGCAGGAAGAGAGCGTGCCCGGCCCAGAGAGCCCAACCGCTGCACCGATGACTCCCGCGCAACGCGATGCCATCTACGGAGGAAGCAGCAATGCTCCGCAACGTACCTCCAACGTCTCGGAAGCCCAGGCGGAGGCGAAGCAGAAGCGGCTTGCCATCGAGAAGCAGCAGCAGGATGCACGCGACAGCGATACGGTGGCGATTGATTTCTCTCACGCGGGATCGGCAGCGGCGACCGCAGTTCTTGCCGCCAAAGCAGAAGCGACCGACAAAGCATCTGCTGAAGATACATCCGGCAGGCAATCGGCTAAAGACGCCGCATCGGCTTCGACTACCAAGTCAGATCCGATGTCCTCCTACAACTTCGATCAGTACCAGGGGCAGCTCTATCGGATATTTGAGGGCACGGTATTGGAGGGTGTCGTCACCAACCATATCGACGGTGGACTCTCCGGCCCTATCCTCGTCATGCTCACAACGGATTACTACTCCCACGATCACCAGCAGTTATTGATGCCGCAGGGCACCCGCCTTATCGGTACCGTGCAGAGCGTCGGCAATGCCCAGCAGCGGAAGATGTTCGTCACCTTCCATCGCGCTGTGTGCCCAGATGGTTTTTCGCTGGACTTTGACAAATACATCGGTCTGGACCAGATCGGTACAACCGGGCTCGCCACCAAAGTAGACCACGGCTATCTGATGGCCTTCGGCGCTGCCGCCGCCATCGGTGGTCTGGGTGGACTCGCACAGATCGGCAACAACGGCAGCATACTCTCTCCGTCCACGGAGATTCAGAATGGGATCTCGGAGCAGTCCGCCGCCGAAGGAGAACAGGTTCTCAACCATTTTCTTGATCGTCTGCCGGTCATTACGCTCAAAGAAGGCTCCCGCGCCCGCGTGTACATCGGTCGCGACATCCTCATTCCGTCTTACGCGGAACATCGCGTCGATCCCACGCTGTAACGAAAGGAGGAACCATGTATCCCAGCATCGCCCATCTTCGCAGGCATCGGATTGCCCCCGTCTTGATCACGACCTCGCTCATCGTTGCAGGTCTGTCTGGAGGTTGTTCGACGCTCTCACGTGCGGGCGGTGCTTCGCTTGAGTTCGTCGGCCACCTTATCAGCGGATTCCATGAACCTTCTTCGGAACGGCTCGATCCGACGTATCCCCATTGCTTCTGACCACTCTTTGTATCGGAGGTTTCTATGCAGAGTTATCTCAAGAACCGGCGCAAGTGGCTCCTCGGAGGCGGCCTACTGTTACTGACCGCCACACCGAGCTTTGCGCTATTTGGACTCGGAGATATCGTCTTCGACCCCACCAGCTACGCCAGTCTGGTTTCGCAGCTCACCACTCTGGAAACGCAATACAACATGTTGAAGAGCAATATCGAACACTTTTCCTTCAAGCAGCAGTGGCAGACGACGCTTAGCACTCTCACGAACGCCAACGTTCGCAATACGTTCGGAGAGACAAGCGGCTTGACGACGGCGCTCAACAGCAACTCGCCGTCGGCTTCGACGAATGGATGGACGGCAGCGACGGTTCCCGTAAGCTCCGACTTGCCGACCTACATCAGTGGCCAAGCTCCGGGAAGTCCGCAGCTCTCGCAGCTTGCCATGATCGAGATGTCCGATTCGGTGTCGCCAGACTGCATCACCGCAGTCGGGCAATATCACGCTGCCCGTTCGCAGAACGCCACCGCAAACAGCAGCCTCACAGCCAACCAGCTCGACGGCGGTAGCTCGACCAACAGTGAAGTGCAGCAACTCAACCTGCTCAATGCGGCTGAGGCCCAGAAGATGTCCGAGATGCAGTCGCAGGGTGTCCTGCAAGCGTGCGTCGCGTCGCAGATGGCTGTCGCCAACATGCAGCAGCGGAACGCCGCTGCTGCTGACCTCAACACCGCTGTCTTCATTCAGACGCAGCACGCTACGCACGACATGACTGCCGCGAGCGAAGACAACACCTGGCAGACGTATTTGCCGTAAAGGAGAGCCATGCTGAAGCTCCTCAACACGAAGCTGTTGATTGCCGTCCTTGCGGTGCTGGCCGCTATTGCCAGTGCCGCGATCTATCAACGCCATGAGGCCGCGAAGGTGGCGGCGACCCTCGAACAGCAACGACGCGACGCCGAGCAGCGCAGGAGAGAAGATGAGGCGTTTCGCAAGAAGGTCGAGGAAGACCGCAGACACCACAACTCTGCTGCTGGCAATGAAGGCAAGACCTGGAAAAGCTATATCCCCTGATATCACGGGAGGACCGTCATGAGCATCACCGTTCTCGCACAAGCACTGCCGTCCGCATCGTCGGGTATGGACTGGCTCTACCAGTTCACCAACAACCTGACCAATCTCACGACGCAGAACGGCGGCGCGTTGACACAACTTGGACTTACCGAGTTGAGCTGCATCGCGCTGTTCACACTCATCAGCATGGTTATCAACTGGAACACGACCAGCATGACGCTTCGCCTGCATCATCATCCTGTCCGTGCCGGGGATCTCACGCACTTTCTGCTCAAGCTCATCCTGTGCTGCCTGTTGGAAAACTATTGGGTGAACCCGTTTCCCGGTGCCAGCTTCGGCATCAATCATTTCTTTTCCTACATCGCCCAGGCAATGGTCGCTGCGTTTGATCAGCACTCGCTTGACCAGCTACTTCAGCTTCTCAAGACCGCCGGTGACGGAACGGCCATGCCGTCCCTCACCGCGCCGGTCCAGATCCTCTGTTACGTCCTCGTCCAGATCATGCTAGGCATGGCGTCGGCGATCCTCTTCGTCATCAACTGCAGCGCATTCATCCTCTATGGCGTGACCGCTCTGTTCGGCCCCGTATTCATCCCGCTGCTCATGACCCAGAACTTCAAGGGGAAGTTCTTCCAGTTCCTTGATGTCCTTATCAGCTTCGCCATGATTCGGGCGGTGGCTGCGGCGTTCATCTATGTCTGGGCAGGATTCATGAATGGGTTTCTTCAGCAGACGTTCAACGGCAACTATTCCATGGATATGTGGATTGCTAATTTAATCCCTTGCTTGATGGTTTTCGTCGCGTTCATCATTAACATGCTGTTCATTCCGAGCATGACGCAGGCGATCTTCGGCGGTGCGGCAGGACTTGTATCCGCAACCACGAAAACTGCCAGTGGGGCTGCGGGAACGATAGCGATGATGTCAGGAGGGGCATGAGATGTGGGAGTTCTTAACAGGCTTTTTCTTTGCACGTGCAACCGGGCTTTCAAAGTTCATCCGCCCGCTACTCTTTCTGTTCCTGGTGGGAGTCGTGATCGCCGGATTCATCTACGCAGCCGTAGTCTTCAGAGCAGTCTCGGAAAGGAGTGAACAGCATCATGTCCACACGCACAGCACCCATTGACTACGCGCTCACACCATCGCAAGCAATGCTGGCGGATCAGATCGGCAACGAGGTCTATTCGTCGCATTATGCCGAGCGTAAAGCCTATCGCCTCATCCTTGGCTGCGGCACAGTTTTGCTCTGCGGTTCGCTATGGCTGAACTTCTCCCTAGCACACCGCCCCATCGCCGACCGCTACATCCGCATCGACGAGATGGGACGAGCCCAGGCCATCCAATACACCGACCTCAACTACAGTCCACGAGAGGGTGAGGTACGAACGTATCTCACCGATTGGGCGAACTACCGTTACACCATCAATCGGGAGACGATTGCGAAGAAGTATCCGCTGAACTATTACTTCCTTTCGCAACCGCTTGCCTCGCAGTTGATGGGCACGGATAACCAGAGTCATCTTGTCTCTCAGGTGGTCGGTGGCCAGGTCGAATCCAGCGACGTTCAGGTTCGCAACGTCACCATTACTTCCATGTCTGATGAGATGGTGCAGGGCGTCCGTATTGCACGCGGAACGGCGCTCGTGACGTTCGATAAGCTCTTCTCCGCAGAGCACTCGCATGAGCCACGCACGGAGCACTGGCTGGCATCCATCACCTACTATCTAAATCCGAAGCAGGTCAGCGACCAGGCCAGGATTTACCCGCAGTATGAGTTCATCAATCCGCTTGGCCTGACCATCACGGAGTTCCACGAGAATCGTGTGTCTGTGGACCCCATCACATCCGGTGGCAATGGAGTGAACCCCAACGCCGTTGCCCAGCCTGTCACGGGAGCGGCACGATGAGCTTCCAGCTCATACTTCCGTTCTTCCCGGAGGAGCTGCGCGCGCTCCTCCTGGACCCGTCCATCTCCGATCTAATGGTGAATGGGACGACGGGAGTATTCGCAGATCGTGGCGGCGTGGTTGAGCATATTCCGCTCTCCACGCCGTACACCAATGACCGCTTGCAGGCGGCCATTGAGCGTGTGGCACGCCTGCTTGGACAGGATCTGACCAGTCAGAATCCTGTTCTGAATACACGCCTACCAGACGGCTCGCGTGTGGCCGTGGTGGGGCCGCCATCGTCGATCAATGGGCCTACACTTACGATCCGCAAATTCAACCGCTGGTATACAAGCGATGAGCTGGTCGCCGCAGGCGGTCTTCCGACCAGTGTGCGGGATGCTGCTGTCCGCCTCATACAGCAACGGAAGAACGGCATCATCAGCGGCAGTACTTCGTCCGGTAAGTCCACATTGATGAAGTCGCTGTTGGACCATGTTCCGCTCCATGAACGGCTGGTGGTCATCGAGCAGCCTGCCGAGTTGAAGATCGCCCATCCCAATGCCGTCCGTTGGGAGGCCGTTGATGCCATCCCCGGACAGGTTGCCATCACCCCAAGCCAGTTGGTGGCGGCAGCTCTTCGCCACCGTCCCGACCGCATCATCATGGGTGAGATTCGCGATGAATGCGGCTATGACTTGCTCCAGGCCATGAATACAGGCCACGGTGGAACGCTCTCCACCTTGCACGCCGATTCCGCTGTGGATGCGTTAGACCGGTTAGCGGATATGGCCCTCAGTGCGAGAACCAATTTGGACCAGGCGTTTGTCCGGTCGCAGACCGGGAAAGCCGTGGACTTTGTATTGCATTGCGAGCGCGATGCCAGGGGCCGCCGAAGAGTCCGCGAACTGATTACAGTCTCGGGCTACAGCCATGCCGAGCAGGCTTTCCTCACCCAGGAGGTCTATCGTGCCTCCGACGCCTGATACGCAGGCTTCCAGCTAGAGAATCCAACCCGAATCGAGGTCATTTCGATGTACCGTCATGCTGCCAAATCGGCTGCACAGCCCAACTCGTCTCTGAAAGCGCCCAGCGTGGCATTTCGGCATAGCCGAGCGCGCAGCGGAGGGTGCTCTGAGCCCTCCTTCTATGGAGCCTTTGCCGCTCGGAACAGAGCTGTGGCTTGGGCGAACATCCACCGCCGAGATCGAGAGTCTGACTTTGGTGCATCGGGGAGCCTTCCGCCTCGTATCCCGTCCTCTGCTCGGGGTCACGCTTCGGGGCCAAACCGGCGCCCTGCGGCTCGGCGTCGTTCTGCTTCGACTACGTCGCCCCTACGGGGTCTCGGTTCCTCCCAAAAGAAGTTTGAGAGCCGCGGCAAAGAACACCGCGCAAACTTCTTTCGGGCCCCACCAAGAAAGCACTCCTTGGCGCTTGGGAGCCGGGCCCACTCGCTGGCTTTGCCAAGTGTGACCCGAGCAGGATACGGGAAATTCAACGAAACGGAGATCACCACCATGTACTCAAACAAAGTCACCCTCATCGGCTTCCTCGGCAACGACGCAGAGGTTCGCACCAACAACGACCACAGCCTGACCACTCTCTCGCTGGCAACCAAATCCTCCTACAAGAAGGATGGCAAGTACATCGAGCACACCGAATGGCACCGTTGCGTGGTCTTCGGCAAGCTCGGAGAGTTCGCCGCCACGCTCAAGAAGGGCGCTCATATCCAGGTCGAAGGCGAGCTGCGCAGCCGGAAGTACGACAGCACGAAGACCAACACCGAAGTGACCATTTGGGAGATCCGGGTGAACTCGATTCTCAAGCTGGACCGTGCTCAGAAGGCAGCAGCGGAAGACGAAGAAGAATCCACCGAGGAAGAGGCCGCATAGGCCCTTCCTTCTGTCCGAAGAGTCCGGCATCCAGCCGGGCTTCTTCGGCTGCTAAAGGCCCGTGGTATCGCGTGCGCAGTGCAGGTCGGATTGGAGGTATCGAGATGAATGGAACAGCCCAAGACTTTCTTACCCGTTGCTTCGCTCCGGGTGACACGATCGCTCTCTTGCTTCGCAACGAGAGCAAGGCGACAACGCAACAGCGCATCGTCGCATTAGAACAGGCGCTCGCGCCACGCTATCTCGCCTGGCTCGCGCGCGAGAATCATCACGGCGCGAACATCTACGCGGCAGCCAATCCTCTGCGCCCAGGCAGCCGCAAGCGCACCAAAGAAAGCATCGCATCCGTTCGCCATCTCTATCTCGATATTGATGAGGACGGAAACGCCCGGCTCGCTGCGCTCCGGGGATCGGATGACGTACCCGTACCGTCTGCCATCCTTTCGACCTCCCCAGGCAAGTATCAAGTTCTGTGGCAGGTCGATGGCTTCGACTTTGCGCAGCAGGAAGAAACCCTAAAGCAGCTCGTCCTAGCCTTCGGTGGCGATCCCGCTTGCACCGACTGCAACCGGGTGCTTCGCATCCCTGGTTTCCTCAATCGCAAGTATTCTCCCGCGTACTCCGTTGCGGTCGAATACCTTTCGGATTCGGTCGTGCATCCCAGGGACTTCCGCTTGCCGGATTCTTTAGCATTTTCCACGCTGCCGCTTCGCGGGATCGTGCGGCATACCAGCCCTCATAAAGACAGCCATTCGGAGCTCGATTGGGCGTGGGCCTGTGACCAGATCGCCCAGGGAGAAGATGCCGGTAAGCTGACACGCGAGCTGGCTTTCCGCCGCTCGGATAAACCGAATCCTCTCTACTATGCGCAGCGCACCATAGACATCGCTTCCGCTCGTCAATGGCTTCTCGTGGGCGCTCCCATCGATGACGTCATCACGATGCTCATCGATCGTCGCCGCTTTGAGCTTCCCGCTGCACTTTGCTCCGCTCGTGCACGGGAGATTGCAGCCACCGCACAGCGAATGGTCGCGCGCCGAAAGTTTGCCTGAATCCACCACCAAAGGAGAACTGCAATGCCATTACTCGAAGTCATACAAACTCGTCAGGTCAGCGCTTCTATCAAGCTGACTGATTCAACCGCTATGCAGGTCGATCAGTACGCCGCTTTCATCCACGCATCCGCAGATGACGTGGTGGAGCAGGCGCTCGCGTATGTCTTCTCGAAAGATCGCGACTTCCAGGACTTTCTGAAGACGCCGCAAGCGAAGCAGGCCTCATCGACGCTTCGCATTAGAAGAGCGCCAGCTACCGATGCCGCAGAGCCGTCCGTAAAGATGCCGGTATCCGCAGCATCATCGCCAGCACAACCAGCAGCATTTGTGGCGGGATCGAAGTCATGATCCCGCTTCTAAAGCAGTGGCAGAGCCACTACGGTGCTGCGCACCGGAAGAATGTTGACACTCCATCCCTCGGAGGGTGTCGTTTTCGCCGGAAGTGGATTCCTATAGGAATCCGCCCTCGAATCAATTACTTACCAGATGTTGGATTCCTATAGGAATCCAACATCTTCGAGGTATTTATGAGCCTCACAGCGTCTCCCGTTGGCCTCGACCTCAGCACTCGGCTTCGCCGCTCACGCGGGCGCAGCGGCAGGGTGTTCTCCGTCAACTCCAAACTGACTGAACCGGAACTGAGGTTGCTTGAAACCGCCGCCGCCCACAACGGCAAAGCGGTGAGCGAATGGGCACGCGAGATTCTGATCGAAGCCGCCCGGCGCAATGGTCCTGACGTAATTCTGGTGGAACTCGTCGCCACGCGCATGTTGCTGGTCAACATGCTGAAGATGATCGGTCAGACTCGCGCTCTACCCGAGGCAGAGTACACAAAGATCCACGCCGAAGTGCAAAAAGTGAAGCGCCGCATCGCCCGCGAGCTGGCAGAGCAAACAGAACGGTTGAACACCACAAAGGAGAGCTAAGCCATGACATCGAGCTGGGGAAGAAAAGAGACCCTCATTACACCGCCGACTGTGCCGGTGTACACATTCACAGCCTTTGGAGTTGCAGTCCTGTGCCTCTGCTTCTTCGCATGGCAGCGGGTCGCATTGTCCATGCCCATCATGCAGCGGAGCTACTTCACAGAGTACGTCCGCGCGGCCGTGGGCTCGGCCTTCCATCAGGACGGCGAGTACCGGCTGTTTTATCTTTACGGAGTAACTAGGAAGCAGCCGCGTCTTGCCCTGCCAGTCGATTTCGAGGACGGCCAAACGACGCTCCCGAACGGAAAGACCGTCCCTGTCCAACTCACTGCTGTACCGAAGGCGCAGGGCTATCGGTGGTTCGGGCGCAGCTTGTCGCAGAGGTTCCAAGATGCCTCGCTGTATCGTTGGCTTCGCTTTACGTTCTTCAATGGCCAGAGTATTCCGCGCCTCTTCCTTTTGAGCTACATCGAGGCCGGGGTGCCATTCGCCATCATGCTCTGGTTCTCCGTCCCCGCCGATATCAAGCGGCTCAAAGTTCTAAAGTATGGCCGCGTGCTCCGTGGCCCGGAGATGTTGAGCCCGAGCGAGTTCCACCGCGCCGTCATGCGCGAATTCTGGCGTCATCCTCTGGGAGAGTTTCTTGCATGGAGAGCCAGTAAGAAGGGCGGCAACCATGCCCATTTGGGACTCGGTTTCAAGACCACGGAGATGACCGGGTTGATGCGGATTCCGCCCGGCAAAGAGTCCCAGCACTTCCAGATGATGGGCGACACCGGTGCCGGAAAGACGACCCTCATCATGCAGCTACTTCGGCAGATTCGGGATCGCGGCGACGTGGCTATAGTGTACGACCCGGCCTCGGAGTTCGTGCAGCGGTTCTTCGACGAAAAACGCGGCGACATTATCCTCAACCCACTCGACGCGCGCTGCCCGTTCTGGTCGCCCGCGATGGAGATCGAGAGCAACCAGGAAGCCACGACGATCTCCGAATCTCTGTACCAGCCGTCGGGTGGCAGCTCCAACAGCTCGAACAAGGAGTTTTTCTATCGGACGCCCGCCCAAATCTTCGCTCACTTGCTCCGCGAAGGGCCGACGCCGCACACGTTGGCGGAGTGGATGGCCGATGAATCCTTCCTACAAAAAAAGGTTAAGGGAACGGAGATGGCGTTCTACATCGACCGCAAGGCCGGCCCCCAGGCGGCAGGCGTTCTGGCAAGTCTAGGGCTGGTCGCGCAGAGCCTCCGGTTGCTCCCGAGGAAGGAAGAAACCACGTCCACTTGGAACGCCACGGATTGGGCCAAAAAGCGCAAAGGCTGGATCTTTATCACCTCCAAAAAGTCCCAGCGCGAGGTGCTTCGGCCGCTCATCTCGGTTTGGATTGACATCCTGGTGATGCGCCTCATGGAGATTCCCAGGCCGGGGCAGAAGCAGGTCTGGTTTGTGATCGACGAGTTGGCCAGCCTGCAGAAACTACCCCAGCTTCATAGCGCCATGACAGAAAGCCGGAAATCGAAAAATCCGCTCGTGGTCGGCTTCCAAGGTCGTGCCCAACTGGAGGACATCTACGGCAAGATTGCCGAGGTCATGTTGAGCCAGCCCGCCACCAAAATCTTCATGAAGACCACGGAGGGTAAAGCCGCCGAGTGGATCTCCGAAACGCTTGGCAAGGTCGAGATCGAGCGCCTCAAGGAGACGCACTTCGACGGCTCCCGCACAGGCAAGAACTACACCATCGACAGGCAAATTGAGCCTCTGGTGATGGCATCTGAAATCTCTGGTCTGGACGACCGCCGCGCATATCTCAAACTTGGCAATCGGATCGCCCGCTTCGACTTCGACTACCACGGCCTGCCGACCGTGACGGATGCGTTTATTCCTCGCGAAAACGCCGACGACAAGCTGAAGTTCGATCGCGGCACACTAGAGCCTCTGGCACCGGCGCCATCACCGGCTTTGGTGGAACCTCCAACGCAGCCAGAGACGCCAACGGAGCCCAAATCGGACGCCAAAGCCCCGCAGGAGCCGAAGCAGAAAGGAGGGGCGCAGTACAGGCGCGCGCTCACGCTGGACTGGGATGGAGCTGAGGAAACAGCCAAGGCGCACACCATAGAGCAGTCGCCAACGAAGCTCAGCGGCATCGCCGCCGTCGCTGCCGAGTTTCTTCTGGAACTACAACAGTTCCGGGAGTCGCTGGAGGAGCAGGGCCGCGATTTCTCTGAAGACGAGTTGAAGGCGGTCAAAGAGGGGTGGGCCGATATCGTCAAGCGGGCTGAAGAGCAGCCGGAGCTGACCGCTTCCGCCCCGATCATGCTCACGGATTTGGACCCGTATCTGATTCCGCTGCACCGGCATCACTCCAGTCACATCTTGCCGACTTCCGACGATGTTCAGTTCAGTCTCTCTCTGGAGTAGCCGCCGATGCTCACCATTTCGAAGGCCCTCAATTCCGCGCAGGCCGCGACGTATCACACGAAGGATTTCGTATCGAAGACACAGAGCTACTATGCGAAAGACGACGCCCTGCTGGGCGAGTGGCAGGGCGAGTTGGCCGACAGGCTGGGTCTTTCGGGAGCCGTGAGCAAAGCCGACTTCATGGCTATCGCCCATGGCCTGCATCCGCAGACTGGTAAGCAGCTAGTTAGGCATCGCATCGCCAGCGAACAGACCAACCCGGATGGTTCCATCACCAAGACGGTGGAGCACCGGGCCGGTTGGGATGCTACCTTCTCCGCGCCCAAGTCCGTATCCTTGATCGCCCTTGTGGGCGGCGATGAGCGTGTGCGTCTGGCTCACCGGGAGGCGGTGACCGCCGCACTCTCCGAACTGGAGAAGTACACGCAGGCACGGATCGGCGGCAACAACCCCGCCGAGCATACCGGGCGGTTTGTCGCAGCAAAGTTCGAACACGACACTGCCCGTCCGGTGGACGGCTATGCCGCTCCCCAGCTCCACACCCATGCCGTTATCTTCAATATGACCGAACGGGAGGACGGCTCTACCCGTGCCCTTCAGGAGCGGGCGTTCTTTGAAAGCCAGAGTTACGCGACGGCGGTGTACCAATCGCACCTGACGTATAAGCTCCGCGAGCTGGGCTATGAGCTGGAGCGTGGGCGATCTGGTGCCCCGGAAGTAAAAGGCTTCTCGCAGGAGTACCTGGATGCGTCCAGCCCGCGTTCGGAAAAGATCAGGGAGCATCTGGAGCGGAACGGGTTTAAGGGACCCGAGGCTGCGGAGATCGCTGCGCACGCCACGCGTGAAAAGAAACAAGATCTCACGAAAGAGCAAGTGTTGCAGGCGCACCGAGAGGTCGCAGCTGAGTTTGGCAACCAGGCGAGCCGGGTTGTCGCAGAGGCCCGGCAGCGATCCATCGAGCAGGGTGTACGGCACCCGTCGCCCGTCCGCGCGCAGGAGGCGATTACCTTCGCCAGAGATCATCTCTTCGAGCGCGAGGCTGTTGCCGACGAGCGGGCGATCATGACCGCCGCGCTTCGGCGCGGCATGGGCGAAGCGACGTTCTCCGAGGTACGCGCCGAGTTCTCAGCACGCCGGGAGCAGGGCCAGTTTCAAACGGTCGCCCAGCGGACATATGATTCTGCACAACGGTACACGACGCCCGAAACCTTGGCCGCAGAGCGTGCCAATATCCAGCAGGTTCGGGAAGGCAGACACGCCCATGCTCCTATGATGACGGAGCGCGAAGCCTTCGCCCAGACGGACACCCGGAGCTTTCTAAATGACGCTCAGCGCCGTGTTGTTCATGAGGTACTGACCTCGACGGACCGCGTTCATGGGCTTCAGGGTTTGGCCGGGACCGGCAAGACCCTGACCCTTGAAACCATCCGGGAAGGCGCGGAAGCGAAGGGATATAGGGTGGAGGGTTTTGCGCCCACGTCCCGCGCTGCTGCCCAGCTCCGCGAGGCCGGAATTGATGCGAGCACCTTACAGAGCTTCCTCGCCCGCAAAACAGAAACCGAACCTGCCAGCCGACATCTCTACATGCTGGACGAATCCTCGCTCGCTTCTTCGAAGCAAGTGCGTGACTTTCTTCAGCGGGTCTCGTCTGACGACCGCGTTCTGGTCATCGGAGACATCCGCCAGCACCAGGGCGTGGAGGCCGGCAAGCCCTTCGAGCAGATGCAGCAGGCCGGGATGCAGACCTCGCAACTGGATCAGATCATGAGGCAGAAGGATGCGGAGCTGCTAAAGGCGGTCCAGCACCTTGCCACCGGAGAGACAGAGAAGGGCATCGAGTTGCTGGCACAGCAAGGGCGCGTGACCGAGGTAAAGAATGGCGTGGATCGTATCGCGTCCATCGCCAAGGACTATGCGGCCCAACCGCAAAATACTATCGTCGTCTCCCCGGACAACCGCAGCCGTCAGGAGATCAACGAAGCCATCCGTGGTGAGTTGAAAAGCACCGGCCAGCTTTCCCCGGATAGTCGCGCGTTCCAGACACTCGCGCATCGCTCCGACCTCACCGGCGCGGGCCGCACCTGGGCGGCGCTCTACAATCCCGGCGATGTGATCCGCTACGAGTCCGGCAGCAAGGCTCTCGGCTTCGAGCGGGATTCCGAGGCCCGCGTGCTCAACGTGGACGCCCGGACCAACACCCTCACTGTCCAGAAGCAGGACGGCGAACAGGTCTCCTACGATCCGAAGCGGCTCTATGGCGTCAACGTCTTTGAAGAGCGTAATCGAGATTTCAGTTTGGGCGACCGCATCCAGTTCACCGCTGGGAACCGCGATCTCGGCATCGCGAATCGCGATCTCGCCACCATCACCGCCCTTGAGGACCGCTCCATTACCGTGCGCATGGACGGCAAAGCCGGACGCGAAGTGACCTTCGACCCAACGGAGTTCCGGCAGCTCGACCACGGCTACGCCGTAACGTCCCACAGCTCGCAGGGGCTCACTGCCGACCGCGTGATCACCAATATCGACACCGAGTCCAGTCGCTCTCTTATCAATGACCGGCTGGCCTACGTCGCCATCTCCCGCGCTGCCTACGACGCCCGCATTTACACCAACGACGCCGCCACCCTTGGCGAACGGCTGGCGACCGATGTTTCGAAAAGCGCGGCCTTGGACTTTGACGATGTGCAGCAGGCGGAGGACGCCTTCCGGCGCGACGACCCCCAATCGGCAACTGTGCTCCTGCGGGATACCAATCGTATCCAAGTCTACAGCGACCCGGAACACCGCGTGGCTGCCGTGGCCCAGGACTACGTTTCCAAAGAAGACCGCGCCGTCATTTTCGCTCTAGATAAGACGGAGCGCGAAGAGTTGACCCGCCTCATTCGTGCGGATCTTCACGAGCACGGGCGATTGGGCGAAACCTTCAGCGCCAACGTCCTCACGGACAAACTCCTGTCAGACAAAGACGCCAAGATCGCCGGGAACTATGAGGTCGGCGACATTATCCGCTACGGCAGCAAGGGCAGCGATGAGCTGGGCATCTCCCCGAACACCTACGGAACAGTCACCGGTATCGACGCCGAAAATAACCTCATCATCGTCACCGGAGCGGATGCCAGTCCCCGCGTCTATGATCCTGCAACCGAGTGGCAGGTGCGCCTCAAGGCGACTGTCTACAGCCCCGAGGAGCGCGAGCTGGCCGTTGGGGAGCGCATCCAGCTCACCCGCTCTGAGTGGGATCAAGGTATCCGCGTCGGCCGTCTCGCCACCATCGAGCACATCCACGAAGACGGCGGCCTCTCCATCAAACTTGATTCGGGAGCCAGCCTGGAGCTCAACCCCGAACAGGCGCAGCACGTCGAGTACGGCTACGTCATCGAATCAATCAAGGGCCTTGGCGTTGATCGCGTCATCCTGACGGGCGAAGCTAATCAGATCACTCACCAGCACGAGGCACTTTCCCAGCTTCCGGCTAAGCTCCGCGAGCTGACGGTGTACACCTCAGACGGCTACGAGCCAGCGCCTGAGCTTGCTATACAGAAAGAGTCTCCTGCTCCCACTGTCACCGAAATCTACACGCCGGAGATCGAAGTTCCTTCCATCGAGTTTGAAGGGTATGCGATCGAGATGTAGCGCTGGACATCAAACCGTCCTCTCGTTCCGAAGCCCTTTTGCCATCCAGAGCCCGAACCGTAATTTATAGAAACGTTCATCTGGTTCACGGGGAGCAGATCCTCTTGCATCAGGCATTACGTCCAAGGAGCGCGACCTATCGGTACGAACCCGTTATCGTTGAGTGCATTGGAGATTTACCATCAATCCAGAATCCTTCACAGCGAAATAACGCGTCTGGTTACCAATCCAACTGCGCAACCGACGTCTACCGTGACAGCAAGGAAGGAACTCGTAACTTATTGAAATCAAAAGCCACGGATGGCCACTTTTGGAGCCATGAGACACCCTCGGCACCCTTTATTGCACCCTTATCGCACCCACGTCCTCTGTCCACTAACCCTCTGTCCAGACCTCTGCTTTAGGGCAAATGTCGCGGGTTTGTTAAGCCTCTGAAATGGGTGCAACTATGCGGGCCGAAGGTTTGGTTCATGACGAAAACCGAGTCAGAGAGCAGTCTTGGGGATTCCGACCTTTGCCGAATCTGGGTGGCGGCGGCTAATCGTCCTCCGATGTTGGGAAGGGGCTGAATAACTGGGTTTGGACACTTTGCGGCTTGGATGACAGGGATTCAATGGAAATGGAGCCGGACCCATTTCACGATGACGTGAAACGATTGCCAGTCCTTCACGATTCCGTAGGTAGCAACTACAGAGAGCAAGACCGTGATGATGGATATGACGATGGTCCATCGGAACAAGTTCCTTTGAAGCCGATAGGTGACATCCAGATTCCGGCGCTGAAGGTAGGCGGAAAGAGCGTCTGATACCACGCTACTGTGGCCGCGCAAGCGTTCGAGCCGCTTATTGATCGCCGTCAGAAATGTCGCTCCTAGTGGCTCTGTCCAGTGATTGTCAAGGGGCGTAAATTGATCGAGGTTCTTTGCCGCATTTTCAAGCTGCCATCGATCCTCCTTTAATTCAAATTGAAGGCGATCCAGGATCATTTGCCTGAGCTGGACCTGATTATTTAACCGGATATCCTTGACTAGCCCTCCAAACGCAGTTCCTCCAATAAGTGTTCTGTAAACTTTGAACCGAAGCGTCTCGATGCTCTCTTGTACGCTTTCGATGAGGCCAGACACCGCGATTAACGGCGTCAAGGACTCAGACATCTCCTGGAGGCGGAAGTAATCGCTATTTTGTGAACCTGAAGATGCATCGTTCCGATCAAGCGTCAAGATGATATACGCTGTGCTCTCTTCGTCGCGGCTTTTGCTCGGAAATTGAAAGAGAGTCTCCGGGCACACGAACAGGCAGTCTTGCCTCCAGTGCGTTAGACCGAAACAATCCGCCCACGCAGCATTCTTGTTGAGCACCTCGACTATAGTCGCCGGTTCGGCTCCAGCGTATTTGAGTGAAAACATTTCTATCGCCGGCAGTCTTGGCAACCGACCTTTGGGCATTCGCAGGAATAAGCCCTTGAACCTTGAACGAAGTGCATGTTCAGTTTTGAGCCGAAGGCCATCGAGGAACTGCAGAACCGCAGCTCGCATAATCTGCTCCGGTAGCGACATGGACCGGTTGCTAACGTTCATTCGAGTAGGTAATACACCTCTGAAGACAACCTCAGGCAGAAAGTGCCGTTCGAGGATCGCATTGAGCTTGTCGGAGGCCTCATCTGTCAGGTCAATGCTGAATGCAACCGCAAATAGAGAGGAGGTTATCTTGATGACAGACACTCCTACCCGCTCAACCTCCACTGGCAGGCTTGGGAGCGTGGCTAGCGCAAATGGATAGAAGAAGGGATTCGCCTTTTTACGGACGATGTGGCCCATGTTGCACCACGATCCACCAAAGAGTTGCCCTGCGGTGCCTGCAATGAATTCAATTCCTTTCTCCAGTTTCTTATCGCCAGGGAATAGTCGTCGAAGCTGCTGTCCTAGTTCCTCGTAGTCCTCAATTGGAAATAGTTCAACCAACAGCAGTTGGTTGAGATGCAACACCGTGCCCGTTTGTGGCCGACTCTTCTCGAATTGTTTCTGAGCCTGTTCCCGCTGATGGCCCCTAATCGTCTGAAGAAGCTTGATTCGACCGCCGTTAAATGCTGGCAGAGCTTCCGCCCAGTCGAGATACTGCCTGCCGCAGCGCGCCTTTAGCGTTTGCCACACTGGTAATCTGCTCTTCAAGCCGTGCTCCTTCTGAATCATCGAGGGATTTCACTAAGGATAAAGGCTGGGGAGAGGATATAAGTGCGGAAGGCGTTGCAAGCTATGCGGGTTGCCCTTGATTAGCAAGCAAACCGCGGACGAGACTCACGAGGGGCGGAGCTCACCTTAGCAGCTTTTGCGATTGCCTTTGTTCTTCACGGAGGGGCATCGCGTGGAGATCGGACCGTCCCTTGACAGTTGGGTCGTGGAAGACGCCGGCACTATCGGCAGTTGGAGCGAGGAAAGGCCCCATTCCCTACGTCCATCATGGTTCTATGTCAAGGAGAGGTTGGATGAGCTGGTGCCGATCGCCAGGCGCAAGGACGTTTTCAGGCCAGATTGAGGCAGGCTCATGTAGCATCTTGTATGGAGGGGCATGGCTCGCAAAAGTTTCAATCCGAAGAGGCGTATTAGACCCTTACCGATCAAAAAGGAACTCTTGGCGGCGCTTACAAAGCGAGTTCAGTATGGCGGAAATCCTGAACACAAGATGAATCCGGGCGATTTTGGGCTGGAACCGCCGTCGTCCCCGCGACCGGACAAGACCCTATGCGATGGCACGGGAATCTTTGAGAGAAACAAGGCGGTTACGCTCTTGCGGGAAGGAATACGGCGCGGCCTAATCAGTGTCCAAGAACGGGATGGGCTGCCGCAAAACATCTGGGCGGTTACTCCCGATGGGATACCGCTGGAAGCACAGCTTGAGAATCAGGCTACGGCAACGTACCATGGTTATCCAATGCCCCATGGCGATCCGCTTGGCCAGGAAATTGTAAAACGCTGGGAATCTTATGAGTAACGAATTCAAGATCGAGATCGACAACTGGCTGCCTAGCGGTGTCGGTGAGCCGGAGATTCGGGAGACGGCCGCCGAAATTTCGATTCGAGTGGGGTCCTATTACGCAACCGAAGTCGAGGATCGACCGGCTCGAAGCGTGCGAAAGTCGGTGCGTGTCTCTGCCTATCTTCTGGCATCGTGGTTTGCTTCGAATTGGTGGCGGCTGCGGTGGGAGCCAGAGAAGAAGTCGTTGGGAGCCAGTTCTCAAGTCTTGGATTGGGACCTAAGCCACGAACTCGGAGCGAGCGGGGGCGGGTACGTCTGGCCACCACTGACATTTTCGAGCGATGGGTATCACATGCTCGTCCAGTCCGAGGGGCGAGAGAAGGAATCCGACGAGTCGCTTTCTCCGATACGCTATCTGAATTCCTTTACGACGCTCATTGACGTATCCAGCTTTGAGAGCGGCGTTTCAACCTTTGTGGAGCAGGTGCTAGCCCGCCTCGATGCAAGCGAAATTCGTCACAGTCCGCTACGTGCGTTGTGGACGGAGGTACGCACAGAGCGCACAAAGAAGCCGCTGGAATCGAAACGAAGACTCGAAGCCCTTCTCGGCGTCGATCCGGATGAACAAGAAGGCTTGATTGAAGGGCTCTTGAAGTGGCAAGCGAAAATCGGCAAGCAAGCTCTAGGGGAGATTGCTGCTGCGAGTGAGACATCCGATGTCGAGACCATTCTGAACGCAACGGCGGATGCTGCGAAATCCGTTCACACGTTTTCACGGATTGCGGAGTATGGACAGATTAAGAGCCAACTGGCGGACAAGGGTTCGCTTTCCAATAACGTGCCGTGGAGATTAGGGAAAGAGGCGGCGTCCACCGTGCGGCGCGTTTGGAAATTGGGAGATAAGCCGGTTACAAACCAAGATATTGCAGGGCGGCTCGATGTGGGAGAAGCGATGTTCTCGGGTGCTCATACCAATATTCCTGTGGCTGTTGGCATCCGTGGATCTCATGAGGAGCAGCTAAAATTGTTGCTAAGGCCAGCGCCTCCTGCTCGTCAACGTTTTGATCTGGCGCGCTTGATCGGCGACCATATTGGAGTGGATTCCGGGGACACCTGGAAGCCCGCGACCCGTTCGTTGACGGCCCGCCAGAAATTTCAACGTGCCTTTGCTGCTGAGTTCCTTTGCCCGTCGGATATGTTGTATGCCCGGTACAAAAGCGGTTTTGATGCTGATGAAGATGTCGATGATACCATCCTCGAAATCTCCAGGGAGTATCAGGTTTCACCGCGTCTTGTGTTGAACCATCTTGCGAATCGAGGCTTGATTGACGCTTCGCCGTGGGGTGGCTCCGACCTCCACGCCGCAAACCAGATATTTCAATACTCCTGACATTCCTTAATCGGGTTCCGATTTCATTTCCGCAAGGATTATCAAGAGACTTTTACTTTGTACGAGTGGCGATGGTCCTGTAGTCGAGTATGCGTTCAAGGACATTCAGAAGTTCATTGGCGTGTCCACCTACCGCGCCACTCGCGAGCTTCCCGAACCGCTGCAAGCCTGAGTGCCGTCGATTGAAGGCCTAGATGGTGTGGTCGAGGAGCTATGCTCAGAGTTCCAAGAGGTCCGCGGAGCGCAGAAGCGGAACGAAGAGGAACGATGAAGGGCAAACGGCGGATGCTGTGTGCCCTTCCACCACAGTCATAGAATCGAGCGGGCCGTCCGTCAGGTGGGTAAATCCGGGGCTGACGCGCCAAGCGCCGGCGCGTTTCAGGGTTGGGAGGACAACAACCCATAGGCAGGTAAGGGCAACCATTACCTCAGCATTCCTGGTGAAGCCGTCACGCGCTGATAATGGCGATATCTCCCTTTGGATATCAATAGTTTGCCCAGAATTTGGCAATCGTATCGGGGCAATATACTGGTGCTGTGTACCGCTACTGAAATGAAGGATGATGGCGTCCGCGTTGCTCGGTTGGCCAAAGTACCGCGCGGGACAGAGGTCGTGGGTTCATTAGGGGTTCGATAAGCCTGACCAAAGTAGTGCGGAATACTGAAACTAGCGACCCGGTACACATTGCTTTGTGAGGGTTACGTGATTCAAACCTCTACTGCGGGACGGCAGAGGACGTGGGTTCAAGACCTCGGCCCAGACTTAGGCATACCCTCCATCCGACGATCGACGTTTGCGACTCAGCCGAGCCTCCGATTTCAACTGTTGTAACAGTCAGTCACTCTTCCAGAACTTCCACGTCTGGAAACGCGCATTGGCGATTTATCACCCAAACACAGAGCTGTGCGATGCCGTCATGTAAAGTATTTAGATGGCAGTCCCGTGTGCCCGTACTAGCAGATGCCCTAAAGCGGAGCGAGCTCGCCACCAATCAAGCTTCGCGGAAGCCGAGACGGAAAATTGATTGCGAATGGCCGATCCCCCCAAAAAACGACGCTACACGGTTCCTGCAGTTGAGCCTTCA
This sequence comes from Acidobacteriota bacterium, assembly GCA_021780315.1. Taxonomy (GTDB): domain Bacteria; phylum Acidobacteriota; class Terriglobia; order Terriglobales; family Acidobacteriaceae; genus Edaphobacter. The sequence goes on along the minus strand of JAJXYY010000041.1, from coordinate 45,016 downwards.
GCTGCACTAAACGCTATCTGCCCGTATTACACAATGTTTCCCTTGGAATTCCCGATCTCTGTCATGGGGAAGTTCCGCAAGAAGGATCTGCGTGTCCTAGACCCGTTCTGCGGCCGCGGGACCACCATATTTGCTGCTCGACTCAAGGGCCATCAGGCATATGGGATCGATTGCTCGCCGATTGCGATCGCAATCGCCCGCGCGAAGCTGGCGGAAACAGTCGATTCCGACGTGATGGCGCTCGCGGAGGAAATCCTTCAATCCGAGACGGAGGTTGTCGTTCCGGAAGGCGAGTATTGGGAGTGGGCTTACTCCGCCGCGACGTTGCAGGAGGTCTGTAAGCTGCGCGAAGGGCTCAAAGGCCTGCGCAGCGATGCAGCGAATTTGCTGCGTGCCATATGCCTCGGAGCGCTTCATGGTCCGCTTACACTCAGGGTCGATACGCGCAGCTATTTTTCCAACCAGATGCCCCGCACGTTCGCATCCAAGCCGGACTATTCGGTGCGTTTCTGGAAAGCAAAGGCTTTGAAGCCGGTGCCGGTGGACGTGTTGAAGGTCATCAAGAACCGGGTGACAAGATTGAAACTCGATTCATTGCCTGAGTGTGAAGGCATGTCGAGGGTGTCTGCCGCCGATTCGCGCTTGGCGCGGGGTTACGCGTCAGTTCCAGAAACAATCGACCTGGTTATTACATCGCCGCCCTACTATGGCATGAGAACTTATGTCGCCGACCAGTGGCTGCGGAATTGGTTCCTCGGGGGATTACCCGAGGTTCCTTATGGCGAAAAAAATCCGCTTTCACACCAGAGCCCCGAAGCCTTCGCGGAATCCCTCGCTCAGGTCTGGGATCGTGTCGGCGAGCGCCTTTCCGCCAAGGGCAGAATGTTCGTCCGCTTCGGAGCAATTCCTTCCCGTAAGGCGAAACCGAGGGAAATCATGCTCGCATCGCTAGAGCATTCGCGCTTTTCATGGAAAGTATGTCATGTTCGCCGGGCGGAATCCGCGGCTTCAGGCAAACGGCAGGCCTGCCACATGGGGGACAGGGTTAAATCGGACGCGATCGCCGAGCACGATTACGAAATTTCACTCTGACGGATCGTACCAACGGATTGTGAGCTGCCGGTCGCCATGGGCACTCGGCACCTGAACTTGAGCCACTTCGCGGCAGAAATCGGAGACATAGGTTTTCACTGCCTTTGATGTAAGGATCGTCTCGCGATCCGACGGCAAGTGGTACGCAAGATCCTCGGAGATGACGAGGATGCACTTTGCGCGGGCGCGTGAAATCGCCACATTTGTACGCTCGAGCTGCAAAAGGAAGCTCTCTTCGGCGGAAATCAGATCGGGGTCGCCCACGCCGAACGAGATGATGATGGTATCGCGCTGTCCCCCTTGGAAACGCTCCACCGTGTCCACCGATGTATCAATCTTCTGGCCATCATGCGTGGGAAAGATTTCGCGCAGCCTCCGCACGATCAAAGCGCGTTGTGCCCGGTGAGGAGTTACGATGCCGACGCCGCGTTCCCAGAAACTACCAGGGTCATAGGCGGCGTGGGTCGGGACGAACGGCTGCCCACCGGTGTCCTGTTCGCCGTCGAGAAACTGCGAGTAGGCCAGGAACAGACGCTGCACCATTGCGCAGACGATATCGGCCTCGAACTCGTTGGCCTGCCCCGCTTTCCCGTCTTCATAGGTGACTGCAACGAGACGGCGTGCGGGGTCCAGGATGTCATTCAATCCGGAATACCAAGGCACCGTGTCCTGCCACTCGCCGGGTTTGTCGTCGCTCGTAGTTAGGCGGTGAAGGCGAAGGTCGACGGAGTGTGCCGTCAGATCAGGTGGATAACCGATCCGCTTGCCGAACTCCACGAATGCGGCGGCGGAGCGGTAGTTGATGAGCAGGTTCTGAAGCGGGAGGCTGTGGCGCTTCAGCAAATAATTCTGGATGCTGCCGACCAGCCATTCAGCCCCTCGCGGGGGCTGTGTCGTGATGACGGGCGGCATCTGTAGGTGATCGCCGAAAAGCGCCAGTTCACCCTGCGCCGAAAGAAGGCAAAGCGGAAAAAGGGATTTGCCTACGTCGAGCTGCGAACTCTCGTCGATAACCATGTGATCGAACAGTTGGGCCGCCGCGGTGCCGTTGCCTTGCTTGGCTATACGGAAACACTGATGAGCGACGGTCCCGACCAGAACGATGGTCCCGGGATTTTCAAGCTCCGCCCAAAGCGACTGGAAGCCGGGATCATTGCTTCTCGCCTCAAGGTCAAGCACGGCATTGCCTGTCTGCGGCAGCGGGCCTCGGTCAACATGCGTGGACGAATAAATCCGGTAGCACGATAGCCCCGCGACATGCGCCTTTTCCAGAAGCTCAAGGATTTCTCCGAAGAGCTTTTCCCAGGCGGTGTACGTCGGGCCTGTAATCAGCATGCGGAGATTCTGCCCCATGTTGCGCGCCGCCAATATCCGAGCAACGGCGAGCGACGCGGCGGTAGTGGTTTTTCCGGTTCCCGGCGGTCCCCAGACGATCGACAAGCGATGACTCAGGCAGTGGGAAACGGCGTTCCTTTGCGACTGGTTCAGCGGCCACTGTGTATCCGCGATAGCCTGAACGGCCTCAGTAATCGTGTCCGCCGCGAGTCCCGTATCCTCCACTGCCATGGCGGCGGCATCCCACAGAATCCGGGCGGCAGGCGTGATCGCGTCGTTGCGGGGAGGATTCTGTCCGGCGGGATGTCCCAGTGCGGCATAAGTCGCGGGAGCGGCCGATGCGATCGGCGGTCGTCCTATCGCGCGCAGGCAGTCCCTTACCCGGTCGGCCATGCCGGGGCCTGAGCTGTCCACCAGACTGACACCCTGCGAAATATCGACGCCTCCGTGATTGACAAGCAGGTTCCGTATCACGTCGGCACCGCGGAAGGTGGATAGGCTGATTCGGGCGCTCAGGGCGCCGCGATCGAAGGTGATCAGTTTTCCGGAAAAGATGTCCGACAGTTTTCGATTCTGGTCCTCGATCGCGACCTGCTGGAGCGTCGTTGTATCGAGCAGATCCCGCACCCGCAAATCGAGAAAACCTGCGATATTTTCATCCTGCAGCGCAAGAAAGGATTCATTGTCCCGGAACTTGCAGTCGCGCGAGGTGGCGCGGACCAGGTAGGTCAGATCGCCGTTCGGCAGGGTCGCCTGAAGCTGTGTGAAGCGAAGGATATTGTAGTTGGCCTCCAACTCTTCCGGTTCCGCAGACCATGTTCTGCGCAACTCGACATTCTTGCATGCTTCTTCGAGACGCGCCCACCCATACCACAGACGGCCGTCCTCACTCATGTTCTGGAAATTGAACGGCACGCCGATTTTGAGCGGGCGGGCCGCAAAGTTCAATCGCCCCGCCATATCCGCCCCGAACTTCCACACTACCGATCGAAGGGCGGCCACTTGCTTCTTGACGGCGTCGCTGTAGTCAGCGATGCACTGTGACCGTGCACGCTGGGTGCTTCCGATCTGGACGAGGGGTTCCTGGGACCAGATTTCATAAATGCGTTCCCGCGGGATCATGTCCGAAAATGGATCGCGGTAGAAGGAGCCGGGTATCGACGGCGTGAACTGCTGGTTATGGTACGCCTCCGCTACGTTGAACAGCGTCAGGCAGTGTGCGACGGGTAACCGGAGATCCCGCTGGATGACGGATTTCACGAAGGTGATCGGGTTGGCGAGGGTTATCTCGTCCTCTTCCAGCAGTTCTTCGGGCGGAAACAGCCACGCGAGGCCGCGCAAATACTTCTCCGTTTGCGGCATGACGATGGAGTTCAGGTGCCGGCCGATGGCCTTGGCTAGTTCTTCAAACTGGTTCGTGTCCCAGAAATAGACCTGGACGGTTGTTTTTGCGGCAAGGGCACCGCCTTTGTCGGCAGCGGTGTCGTGGATGAATGTGAACACCTCGGCCAGCCGCGATAGGAAGGAAATGACGATGTTGCGCTCTTCCTCAATCGTGGCCGCGAGGAGCGTCTGCGCCTCCGAAGGCCATGTCCTCTGCACGTTAGAGGTTTGCCCGAAAGGAACGCGCTGCCGGAACCGGGCTTCGGAGCCGAGGGCGCACAGCAGGCCGGTACCGGGATCGAAGTTGACCGTTATGAATATCTGGACATCGGCATACTTGGGGAAGTCGATGGTTGTCGTATTTGGCGCGACCGTCACGTCGCCCGACATCAAAGCGGCGGCACGATGCGGAAGATGGTTCCGGTCGGCCTTCAGCGCATTGTGCAGATCGAAGACCGGATCAGCTGTCGTTACACCCGCTACTGCGATCACATTGATGTGACCCGCCTGATGAAGTGTCTTGCGGCTTCCGCGGGTGATGGTCGCAAGACGGCTCAAGTGCTCCGTGTCCTCCGCCGCTGTCACGCAATAGTGGCTGCGGTTGGCGTCCAGTACCGCGCGGTCCGCTGCCCGGAGCCAGTTTCGATGGCCGAGGAAATCGCACGCCGAGCATCTGGAATCGACATGCCAGTCGAGAGCCGTCCAGTCGGTAAGCGCTAGCACCCTCGGGAGGTCCTGCTGGAAGAAATGGCTTACCGCCTGGAAGAAGATCTGGAAATCGACCCGTTCGAGGTCGTTGAGGAAGGCCTGGAGCCGTTCCGTGATGCCGGCACCAGGATTGGCGGTCACGAGCGCGGCAAGGTCGGAGACTTCCTTGGCACGGGTCCAGAGGCCGAGATGATCCGCGACAAAAAAACTGCCCTCAAGGTGGTTCAAGCGAAGCCAGTTCGCGAGCAGGACCGCATAGAGCGCCACTTCGGAGCTGTAGCTCGAATTGGCTTCTCCCGCATGCTTGATGTCCGAAACAAGGAGCGCCTTTCGCGGATCGCCAGCGGCAATCCGCGCCGTATCCCCATTTGGAAATATCTCGATTTCGTCGTCGGCAGGAGTTCGCATCAGGACGATGTCCGGTTCAAATGCGCCGAACGGGGGGATCGCAGCCATCTCGGCCGCCGTCATGCCGATATTGGCCAGGAACGTCGCCCGTAGGTCCGGGTGCTCGAATCGCGCCTGCGCAACAATGGTGGGGCTCGCTGGATTGGACGCGAGGACCGGTCCAAGCTCGATTCGCTTGAACTTCCCGTCCTCCTTGATTCCCCTGAGATGGGTTCCGAAGGCGAGCTCCAGGTCCTGCATCTTCGCCTGTTCCCATTCCTTGCCGCGATCGCGCAGGATTTGCACGGCCGGGCGTGCTTCCAGCGGGACCGGCCACCCCATCGCCTTTAATTCCGGCGGCGAATAGAGGGAAAGCCGCAATTGCTTGTCGCACTTGGTCCGCAAATACTGGGATAGCACGTTCTTTCTGAACTGCGGCATCGAACCGTCCTTGTCGGTTGACTCCAATCACGCAGGGACTTCGCTGTCATTGGAATAGGTCGTCTCATTGTACGTCCGCGAAATATCGGTTGGCGCGCCGGCGCTGTCACGGCAGAGGTCAGGATTCGCTTGGACGAATGGTCGGCAATTCGGATAGTGGATTTCGCTTCAATTGGCGACTACAGGCCAAAGCACGTTTCCAGCCCGAGAACATCTCAAGACGGACATTGCGATTTCGCGTCAATTGATAGCACTGAGCAGATCACTGACGAGAACAGAATCTATGAGGATTCATGGTTTCCGATGCGTCATGCGATACTTCTACTTGGTACGAATGCGTCTTTACAGAGACAGTTCTCCGACAGCTTGATGCGCCCTCAGCACGGCATTCGCTGACAGAGCGGGGATATTCATTCCCTCGATTCGAACTGTCTGTACATCTACGATGCCGATGAACGCCAGAATCTGACGCAGATATGGTTCGACAAAATCCCAAGAACGCCATGAACCCTCTGTAAAGACTCCGCCCGAGGCCACAACGAGAATTGCCTTTTTGTTCTTTGCTAAACCGAGTACGCCGCTGTCGGAATACTGAAAGGTTCTGCCGGGCCGAACAACCAGGTCGATCCAGGCTTTCAGGGCAGACGGAATGCCGAAGTTCCACATGGGAGTAGCCATTACCAGAAGATCTGATTCCAGCAGCTCATTTGTCAGTTGATCGGACTGATGGGCCGACGCTTTCAGGCTTTCCTCCTCTACAGGCTCTCTCGTTGAAATGGCCCGGAGGGTGATCGCGTCGAGATGTGGCAGGTGCTCAGTTGCGAGGTCGTGACGAAGGATCTTTGCATGGGGATAGAGGTTCGCGAGCCTCTCCGCGAGACGATTGGAGACAGCTCGACTCGCCGAGTCTTTTCCTCTGGGGCTGACTTCAATTATGAGTATGTTCCTCATAGCGAATCCTTTCGGCGTGAGCGCGGCGTCAGCGCACTCCACGCTGCGTGCGAGTCCATGTAGTCTCTCCAATGCGCGATCTTCCGGTTCTCGAGATGGATGATGGAGCAGAACCGGTTGTCGTACTTCGAGCCGGTCGCGAGGACTGTTCCGTGGACTTCGTATTCGATGACAACGACATGACCTGTGTCTGCGGTGTGGACAACGAGGTTGTCTGCGGACTGCAAGCTAATGATCTCGACGTAACCGAGGAACGCATCCATTAAAGCGGCTCGTCCCCGAATGACACGAGGCCAGCCGAGATCGTAGAGGACCTCGTAGATGGTGTCGTCGGTGACGATGTCAAAGAAGTGTTCGCCGTCAACAAGGTCTCCGAGAGCAAGTCGAACCAGGTTGAAGTATGGGGCGGCTGCCTTGTAGGCTGCGTATTTGGTCTTGGGCATTCCGTGTTTCTCCACTCGCTTCATAGTGTTCACTGAGGGCGACTATAAAAGAGTAGCTGCTCTCAAACAAGAAGGCACATCGATGTCAGTAGCTAACACTGAGGTTAGTCATGAAGAAACCGGGCAAAACCGTCTCTCTAGATCCCGCAGCCGTCTGCAAAAGCTCAGACCCGATGGCGGTCAGGGAGTTGTTGACGAGGATTGGTGATACGTGGAGCATCTTTTTAATTCTTTCGCTCGACCTACTCGGAGGACGTGCGCGATTCTCTGAACTTGAACGTGCGGTCCCAGGCATTTCGCAGCGAATGCTATCGATGACCCTCAAGAATCTCGAGCGGGACGGGTTGGTGATACGCGAACTCTTCCCCGAAGTACCGCCTCGCGTTGAGTATGAAATTACAGACCTTGGAAAGAGCCTACTTCAGCCTACGCAGGGATTGGTCGATTGGGCTAAGGCAAATTGGGAGCGGGTCAGAAAGTCACAAGCCAAGTACGATTCCGCATGATCTTCATAGGCTGCTGGCCTGATTAGTACCCACATATCGGTCCTCGAAAATCATCTGTTGTGCATGATGGTGGGTCATAGGTGAAATGGGCATGACCCCAGATCTTCCCCTTGGCCTCATTCCGACCTGGCCAAGCCGCGAGGTGGCCGGCGATGCCAGCGTGCAGTTGGCGCTCCCGGGATGAGATAGTTGTACTGCATGCTCACAGGTGATATTCGCAATCAAGTCGATCGTATTTGGGACGCCTTCTGGTCTGGCGGCATCGCCAACCCCGTGGATGTTATCGAGCAGATCACGTATCTGCTCTTCCTCAAGCGCCTAGACGAGGTGCAGGAGCTGGAGGAACGCAAGGCGGCGCGTCTCGGAACGCCGATGGCGCGGCGCATCTTCCCAGAGGGCAATGACCCCAAAGGCACGCCCTACGAGGACTTCCGTTGGAAGCGCCTGAAGAACGCCTCGCCGCAGGCAATGTACAGCCTCCTTGCCGACCACATCTTTCCCTGGCTGCGCACCCTCGGTGAAGGCTCCACCTATGCGCAGTACATGCGCGATGCCCGCTTCACCATCCCGGAGTCGCTCATCGCCAAGGCCGTCGACCTGATCGACAGCGTCCCCATGGACGACCGCGACACCAAGGGCGATGTGTATGAGTACATGCTGGGCAAGATGGCCACCTCCGGCACCAACGGCCAATTCCGCACGCCGCGCCACATCATCCGGCTCATGGTGGAGATGATGGCTCCCACGCCGAAGGAGGTCATGGTCGATCCCGCCGCCGGAACTTGCGGCTTCCTCATGGTCACGGGCGAGTACCTCCGCGACAGCCACCCGGATCTCTTCGCCGACCCGAAGCTGAACAAGCACTTCCACCAGGGACTCTTCCACGCCTTTGAGAACGATGCGGCCATGCTCCGAATCGGCAGCATGAACATGCTGTTGCACGGCGTCGAGAACCCTGACGTGCAGCGCCGCGATGCACTCGCGCAGGACCACTCCGGCGAGGACGAAAAGTACACGCTGGTGCTGGCCAATCCGCCCTTCGCCGGCTCGCTCGACCACGAGAACGTGGCTAAAGACCTCCAGCAGGTCGTTAAGACGAAGAAGACTGAGCTGCTGTTCCTTGCTCTCGTGCTGCGGTTGCTTAAGCCCGGCGGCCGCGCGGCGGTCATCGTGCCGGATGGCGTGCTCTTCGGCTCCAGCAAGGCGCACAAAGAGCTGCGTCGCATTCTGGTGGAGGAGCAGAAACTAGATGCAGTGGTCTCGCTGCCGTCCGGCGCTTTCCGTCCCTACGCCGGTGTCTCCACGGCGATTCTCTGCTTCACCAAAACCAACTCTGGCGGCACAGAGAACGTATGGTTCTACGATATGCAGGCCGACGGCTGGTCGCTCGATGACAGGCGGCAGGAGCTGCTGCCGTTTGAGAAGCTAGGGCCGGTGCCGAGCCTGCCGCTGACTGCCGACGAAGCGGCGAAGAACAACCTGCCCGATGCGCTGGCCCGCTGGAAGCAACGCGACGGCTCCGAGGCGGAACGCCCGCGCACGGCGCAGAGCTTCTGCGTACCGAAGAGCGAGATCGCCGAGAATGGATATGACCTGAGCCTGAATCGCTACAAGCAGGTGGTCTATGAAGAGGTGGAGCATGTGGCGCCGCAGCAGATTCTGCGCGAGCTGATGGATCTCGAGAAGGAGATCGAGGCAGGGCTGAAGGAGCTGGAGGGGATGCTCCGGTGATTTCGCGTGATCTTCTTGGAAGCCATTGGCCAATCAGACCTCTTGGCGAGCTGGTTGAATTTCTCGACCATTTGAGACGGCCTGTCACAGAATCAGATAGGACTGTTGGCCCATATCCCTATTACGGTGCGAACGGACAGCAAGGAACGATCAGCGAATACATTTTCGATGAACCACTGATCCTTGTTGCCGAGGATGGCGGCCATTTCGATAATCCTGATCGAGGTATCGCCTATCGCATTGAGGGAAAAAGCTGGGTTAACAATCACGCCCACGTTATTCGTCCTCGACCGGGTTGCGATTTAGGCTATCTATGCCATGTTCTGAAGCACTACGATGTCACACCATTTGTAACTGGAACGACAAGGGGAAAGCTGACGAAGGCTGGTGCGTCTGCAATCCCTATACCCGTGCCACCTATTGAGGAGCAGCGGAGGATTGCGGCGATTCTGGATCAGGCTGAGGCGTTGCGGGCCAAGCGCCGCCAGGCTCTCGCCAAACTCGACACCCTCACCCAATCCCTCTTCCTAGAAATGTTCGGCGATTCACCGAGCCCTAGATTTCCAGTGGCCAACATCGATGATGCGGTGGCTCCGTCCCGAAACTCAATTCGTACCGGGCCGTTTGGAAGTCAGTTACTACATAGCGAATTCGTTAAATTTGGCATTCCTGTTCTCGGAATCGATAACGCTGTGACGAATCGCTTTGCATGGGCCGCACCACGCTTCATTTCTGAGGCGAAATACGAGAGTCTTCGACGTTACACCGTGAAACCAGGCGATGTTCTTATAACCATCATGGGAACATGCGGTCGCGCAGCAGTGGTCCCCGCTGACATCCCCAAAGCAATAAATACGAAACATCTTTGCTGCATCACGGTTGATGCAAAAAAGTACCTCCCTGAGTTTATCCAGTCGTGCATTCTCATGTACCCCGACTCTAAACGCCATTTGCTACAGACCTCAAAAGGCGCAATCATGTCCGGGCTAAACATGGACCTGATCAAATCGACCCCTATTCCTAAGCCGCCTCTCGAACTGCAGTATCTATATCGAGATCGCATGGCGAAAATAGAAGCGATGCGAATAAACTGCATTGGTGCTCAGGGCCTATTAGACTCGAATGTCGCATCCCTTCAACACCGTGCCTTCCGAGGTGAACTTTAAAGATGTCCACGAACTTCGGCTTTCTGCAAACCGAGTGGCCGCAGGTCTACGAGTCTGCGGTGAAGGCCGAGTCGTTTGCCATTCCTGACCCTGGCACGGCTTGCTTCCATGCGCGGCGCACGCTGGAGCTGGTGATGCAGTGGCTCTATCGCAGCGACAGCCGCCTGCATCTGCCGTACCAGCAGAGCCTGAGCGCGCTGGTGCATGAGCCTAGCTTCATCCAGGTTGCCGGGCAGAGCATTCAGACCAAGGCGCGCATCATCATCGAGCACGGCAACCGCGCCGTCCACGCCGACCGCCGCGTCGTGACCCAGGAGAATGCGCTCGTAGCCGTCCGCGAGCTCTTCCACATCACCTTCTGGCTGGCCCGCACCTACGCTCGTGGACCCAAGCCCACCGACACATTGCAGTTTCTGCCTATGCTGCTGCCTGCGAACTCGCCCGTCCCTCCGGCGACGAAGGCCAAGCTGCAGGAGCTGGAGACGGCGCTGAGCGCCAAGGACGCGCAGCTTGCCGAACTCATGAGCGGACAAGCCGCTACGGACGCCGAGCTGCAGAAGCTGCGCGCCGAGGTTGCCGAGGCCCGCAAGCGTAATGAAGCCGCACCCGACACCCACGACTATAACGAGAAGGAGACGCGTGACGCCTTCATCGACCTGATGCTGGCTGAAGCTGGCTGGGAGCTGAAGCAGCCGCAGGACCGCGAGTATGAGGTGAGCGGGATGCCGTCGGACTCCGGTATTGGCTATGTCGATTACGTACTGTGGGGCAAGGACGGCAAGCCGTTGGGGCTGGTCGAGGCCAAGCGTGCTCGCAAGAGCCCGCATATAGGCCAGCAGCAGGCCAAGCTCTATGCCGACTGCCTGGAGGCGAAGTTTGGCCAGCGTCCGGTCATCTTATACACCAACGGCTACGAGCATTGGATGTGGAACGACATGGAGCATCCACCGCGCGAGGTGAGCGGCTTCTACACGCACGACGAGCTGGAGCTGCTGATCCAGCGGCGGCAGACACGCAAGCCCCTCGGTGCTCAGGAGATCGACGCGGAGATTGTAGAGCGCTACTACCAGACTCGCGCGATCCGCAAGGTGGCCGAGCGCTTCGAGACTGACCGACAGAGAAAAGCCCTGCTGGTGATGGCCACCGGCTCCGGCAAGACGCGCACGGTGATCGCACTGTGCGACCTGCTGATGAAGGCCGGATGGGTGAAGCGCGTGCTCTTTCTGGCCGACCGCGTGGCCCTGGTGAAGCAGGCCGCGAACGCCTTCAAAACGCATCTGCCAGCGTCGTCGCCTGTGAATCTAGTGACGGAGAAGAGCGAGAGCGGACGCGTCTACATCTCTACCTATCCAACGATGATGAAGCTGATCGACGACAAACGCGAGGACGGCACACGCCGCTTCGGCGCAGGCTACTTCGATCTGATTATTGTGGATGAGGCGCATCGCTCCATCTATCAGAAGTACGGCGCCATCTTCGACTACTTCGATTCGCTGCTCGTGGGTCTGACGGCCACGCCCAAGGACGAGGTGGATCACAACACCTATCGCCTGTTCACGCTCGAAGACGGTGTGCCGACCGATGAGTATTCGTTGGACGACGCCATCAAGGACAAGTTTCTCGTGCCTCCCAGGGCCGTCTCTGTGCCGCTGAAGTTTCAGCGCGAGGGCATCAAGTACAACGAACTCTCGGAAGAAGAGAAAGACCAGTGGGATGCGCTGGAGTGGGACGAAGAGAGCGAGGACGTCCCGGACCAGGTGAATGCCGCGGATGTAAACAACTGGCTCTTCAATAAAGACACCGTGGACAAGGTGCTGCAGCACCTGATGGAGAAAGGCCAGAAAGTAGCGGGTGGCGACCGCCTCGGCAAGACGATTGTCTTTGCCAAGAACCACGATCATGCCGAGTTCATCGTGAAGCGCTTCGATGAGAACTATCCTCAGTATGCGGGACATTTCGCGCGGGTGATCGACTTCACCGTGACTTACGCGCAGAGCCTGATCGACGGCTTCTCTCAGCCTGAGAAGGCTCCGCATATCGCCGTATCGGTGGACATGCTGGACACAGGCATCGACGTGCCCGAGGTGGTGAACCTTGTCTTCTTCAAGCTCGTTCGCTCGAAGACGAAGTTCTGGCAGATGGTCGGACGCGGCACACGCCTGCGTAAGAATCTGTTCTCTCCAGGCAAAGACAAGCAATTCTTTTACCTTTTTGACTTTTGTCAGAATCTGGAGTTCTTCAGCCAGAATCCGGAGACGACCGACGGCGCATCTGGAGATTCCTTGAGCAAGAAGCTCTTCGCAAGTCGCGTGGAGCTGCTCGCCGTTCTGGATAAGCTCGGCTTTGAGGACAAAGACAAAGAGCGGGAGTTGCGCGACGGAATCGCGGAACGACTGCGACAACTGGTGGCGGCGATGACGCTCGATAACTTTCTGGTGAGACCGCATCGCCGACTGGTCGAGCACTTCGCACAGCCGGAAGCGTGGGCAACGCTATCCACCGAAGACAAGGCCGCTTTGGAAAACGACGTTGCAGGCTTGCCTTCGGCAACGGCGCCCGATTCTCTTGAGGCAAAGCAGTTTGACCTGCTCCTGTTGAGAATGCAGCTGGCTCTTCTGCGAGGGGAGGCGGGCTTCGCAGCCATGCGCGAGAAGGTGCAAACCATTGCACGGCTGCTGGAGACGCAGGTGGCTATCCCTGCCGTCGCTGCAAAGCTGCCCTTACTCCAGGAGATTCAATCGTCGCCCTTCTGGGAAGACGTGACAGTCGTCCATCTTGAGGGCGTGCGCAAAGGTCTGCGGGATCTTATTCAGTTCATCGAATACCGCAAGCGGGCGACAGTGATCACAGACTTCGCAGATGAGATTGCGGAAGGAACCATCGTGCCCCTGCCGGGGGCGTCGGTTGGCGTGGATGTTGAGAAGGTACGCGAAAAGGCGATGGTCTTTTTGAGGAAGCATCGAAGTGATCCTGTGCTGCACAAGCTCCGGTTCAATGAACCGCTCACAGCAGAAGACTTGAAGGTTCTTGAAGGAATATTTCTCTCCGAGGGCAGCACGCAGGAAGAGATTGCTGCCGCAGGGCGAGAGACAGCGGGATTGGGCCTGTTCGTGAGGTCGCTTGTGGGCATGGACCGCGAAGCGGCAAAAGCCGCGCTATCGCGGTTCATGCAGGAACAACCAATGAACGCCAACCAGACGGAGTTCGTCAATCTCATCATCAACCATTTGGCTTCACGCGGGTATATCGAGCTTGCGCGACTCTACGAAAGCCCTTTCACGGATGTGCATCCCCATGGAATGGACGGTCTGTTCTCGGATGATTCGACGAATGTACTGATTGCCACATTGAACATGATTCGGGACAACGCAGTCGCAGTCCGTCAATAACAAGACGGCTATCGATCCTTCAGCGCACTCCTCGCTCTCCTCCGTCGGCAGCCGCAGCTACTCTTCCTTGGGTGCTTGCGGAGCGCGTACGCGGGAAACCATCAACAGCTTCGGCATGGTCCTGCATCACGATCCGCCACTCCTCTTCGTGTCGGACAAACACCAGCCCGCACTGACTCATCATGTTACAGATGAGATCGTAGATCGGCGCCAACACTTCGATGGGCGTCCACATAAACTCCTGCAACCACATCTCATGCAGAATGCGTTCCAACTGAGTCATCAGGACTTCTACGGATGAATGTTGCTCAAATACCTCGTTTACGCGCGGAACGTCGTGGCCTTTGAGGTCTAGTTCCTAGCCGTGGCTTTGGCCATTACTTTATTTGCAGGGAGGAGTTCCTCCTCGCCTGTCTCCAGCCGCTGGCGCGTCTTCCGCCACCCTCCACAGCGGCCTGTTCCTGCCGCAACGCGACCCTGAAACTCCGGTGCGCTGACGCACACCAATAAGGAAACCAAACCTCCCTGAGGGCGCTGCCCTGGCGCGGCGACAAGGGCTTCCCCAATCTTCCGCGCTTCACCACCCCAGCGGGCAAAGAACGCCCGCCGGGGACCCCGATTCCGCTTGTGCAGACCTCCGCTGCGCTTCGCCCTTTCCGTTCCGCCTACGGCTCCCTCTCCAAGGGTGGGGAGACCCCTCCCTTGCGCCTTGCCGCCCCGCCTTCGCCAGGAGGCGTTCGGCATGTAGGTACATGCCACGCATGGCATGAAAAACGACGGCAACCGCCAAAGGAGAAACACCATGAGCAGCAACGCCAACACCATCGCCACCATCGAGAGCAGAAAGCCCAACACCAAACAGGAACTCATCGCCGCCAATATCAAGCTGCTGATTGAGCAGTTGGAGGCGGGACACTCCGACGCCCTCACGAACTACCTCACCGCTATGAGTCGCTTCCATTCGTATTCCTTCGGCAACGTCTTGGAGATTGCGCGGCAAATGCCAGCCGCGACGCGCGTAGCCGGGTTTTGGACATGGAAGAACCTCGGCCGTTCTGTGAAGGCCGGGCAGAAAGGCATCCGCATCCTTGCCCCCATTGTTGGCGTTCGTCGCAAAAAGGATGCCGAAGCCCAGAAGGACATCACCAAGCAGAATGAGCGCATCTTGCTTGGCTTCAGAAATGCCTACGTCTTCGATATTTCGCAGACCGATGGGGTAGACCTGCCGGAGATGCGCGAAGTCTCTGGCGACCCCGGCGAAAGCATCGACCGGCTCACCGACTTCCTCCACAGCAAGGGTATTCAGCTTGTCTACAACGAGAAGATTGCTCCCGCGCTGGGCATGAGCTACGGCGGACGCATCGCGCTGTTGCCCGGACAGTCGAAGGCGGAAACCTTCGCCACCCTTGTCCACGAAACGGCGCATGAACTGTTGCATAAAAGTGACCGCCGAACCGCTACCACTAAGACCGTACGCGAGACCGAGGCCGAGGCTGTCGCGTTTGTGGTGGGCAAGGCTGTTGGGCTGGTGACGGGTTCGGCGAGCGCCGACTATATCCAGCTCTACAAAGGCAACGCTTCGCTGTTGGCCGAATCGCTGGAAGTCATCCAGCAGACCGCCTCTGTCATCCTTGCCGCACTGGAGCCGCCCGTTGCGGAGGAAGCCGCCGCCGATGAGCTTGCGGAGGTGGCGGCATGAAGACGCTACTTGCCATCTTGCAGAAAGCGGGAGGCTGGCGTCCCAGCCTCTACGTCAGGATCGACAACCCGCCCTATCTGCCGCTGGTCATCGAGGCAGTGGACGAGTCCGGCCCGTTGGGACTTCCCGCACTCTCTGTCTGTCACTACGGCGAACAGAACGGCGACCCCATGCGCGACCCAGAGATGTGCTTCGAGCTTGGCTTCGCCGGTGGCGCTCACCTGATTCCGTTCAGTTGGCGGAACGATTACGTTGCTGTCGAACAAGTCTCACGAGCCATCCTCAACGGCCACTATGTGGCGCTGTCTCAGCTTCAGGAGCAGCATGAGAGGTTTGCTCAGACATGGGACAACACCCTGCGCTTGCAGGGCTTTCTCGAAGCCTTCACGGACAGGTGCATCCTCGGCTAGTCCGCCTCCCAACGTGGAGCGGTGAACCCCTGTTGCCGCTCCGTGCCTTCACTCTCAACCGCTCGAAAGGAGCCTGTCATCATGGAAACCCAAATCGTCAACGCCACCGAATACCGCAACGTCCCCTTGTCTGTACTGACCGAATCGAAGACCAACCCGCGCCGTACCTTCGAGCCAATCGCCTTGAAGGAGTTGGCCGAATCCATCCGCTCCCAGGGCGTCCTGTCTCCGCTGTTGGTGCGGCCTCTCACCGAGAACGGCTTCGAGATCATCGCGGGAGCACGGCGCTACCGCGCCGCGCAGATGGCGGAACAGAGCGCCGTTCCCGTTCGCATCGTTCACCTCTCCGACGCAGCCGCGTTAGAGGCTCAACTGGTCGAGAACCTTGTCAGAAGCGAAATCCACCCAATGGAAGAGGCGCAGGGTTTTCGCGCTTTGCTGGACTTGGACGAACCCAAGTACAGCATCGACCAGATTGCCGGGCGCGTGGGCAAAAGTCCTTCGTTCGTGGCCGCCCGATTGAAACTCACAGACCTCGTGCCCGCTGCGGTCGAAGCCTTCTATGCCGATGAAATCGGCGTAGGCCACGCGCTGCTGTTGGCCAAGCTGCCAGCCGACCAACAGGCACAGGCGCTCTCTGCTTGCTTCAAAGAGGTCTACAACAACGGAGCCAAACCCGCCCGTATCCTGCTGCCCGTCCGCAACCTGCAAGGTTGGATTGACTCGAACATCCTGTTAGTCCTCAAGGATGCGCCCTTCGATAAGAAAGACGCGCAGCTTGTTCCCGCCGCTGGCAGTTGTGCCGACTGCCCGAAGCGCACAGGTCACAACAAGCTGTTGTTCGGTGATGACCTCGGACGGCAGGGCGATCGCTGCACCGACCCCGGCTGCTACGCTGCCAAAGTCTCAGCGCACGTCGCGCAGACCGTCGCCGCCAAGCCGGAACTCGTGCAGATCAGCACCGCCTACGGCGCACAGAAGGAAGGCAGCGCCGTCCTCCCGCGCAACAAGTACACCTCCATCCGGGACGACAAGCCGCAATCGAAGGACGATGCCCAGAGGCCGGAGTACAAGTCGTGCAAGTTCACCACCGAGGCCATCATCACCGAAGGCTCGGACGTTGGAACGATTCACAAGGTATGTGCCAATCCATCTTGCCCTATTCATCATCCGAAGCAGCCAACCCGCCGCGATGATGAGAAGTGGGAGGCCGAGCAGGACAAGCAGCGCAGGGAGCAGGCCATTGCTAACACGACCGGCCTCCGCGTGCTCGCCGCCGTGAGCGCCGCCGTTCCCGTTCGGTTGCTCAAGCGTGACCTGCTGTTCATCCTTGAGAAGCTGGTCAGCGTTATGGACGAGAATCGCGCGGAGATGCTGGCGCGGCAGCATGGTATCCGGCAGAAGCGGGATGATGGTGGCATCGGCAAAACGCTGACTGCCTTTGTTCGTCGCGCCGATGAAGGCACACTCTCCCGCCTGATGGTCGAGGCGAGCATCCTGCTGGCGTCCTCGCGCGGCAATCCCACCGCGATCCTGAAGGACGCCGCCACAGCTTACAAGGTGGACGCCGACGCCATCGCCGCCAAGGTACGGCAGGAGTTCACCGCGAAGCAGAAAGCGAAGAAGACGCCAAAGGCCGCTGCCAAGCCGACCAGGAAAGCCGCATAAACCACCCACACGACGAACTGAGGAGGGACGGCTTTGCCGTCCCTCTCTTTGTCCCTAAAAACGGCAGGGGAACACGTGCCGTTTCCCCCTGCACCCTCTTCGCTCGGCTCCGGCCTTCACTCGCCGGCTGCGTGCCGGAGTCAAGTTCCTCCTCCGGGCCTTCCCCCCATCTGCTTTTTCCAGACCTGAGTGCACCCAAGGGTCCAGCAGACACGAAACATCTTTATAAGAGATGCGGTTTTTCACTTGTAGACGGCATCGCTCGGCTCAACGTATGCATTCGACCCCACTGCGCTAGGTGGTCAAGAAGTGAGCAAACCTCTTCTCTTGCTTCGTTAGTGAAATCGTATTCGACATGGAGAACGATATCGCTCATGTCACGTCTGAGAACGATCCCATCCGTTTCGAGTTGCCTCAGATGGTGAGCAAGCATCTTCTTCGAACTTCCCGGGAGGAGTCGAGATAACTGCCCTACGCGGACCGGTCCAGCGCGCATAGCACAAAGGATCTCAAGTTTCCACTTCCCTTGAAAGAGCACAGATGCTGAGTATCTGGCGTTGTGAATATAGCGCGTATCGACGCTCCTGGCTCCGAGCATTCTGGCGTTGGTATTCCCCATATCATAGTCCTTCACCTTTAGGCCAAAGCTCCAAGTGGCTTGAACTCAGATGCCTTGCCTATTAAGAGATGGTTGACGTGCCCCCCCCCCCCGGCAGCAGTCTCTGAGTTTCCGACAAACGCAATTCAAATGAGCCGATACGCTGCGAAAGAGACGGAGAGTCGGGTCGGTCACATCGGTCTCGTACAGTACGCAATGTCGCTCGAAGGTCGTCGATCAAGCGAGGCGTCTCCGCTACGGCCACCTCTCATACTGCAACAGCCAACACTGCCATCGATTGCTGTGTCGAAAGGCCGCTCATTCGATCATCTCCACGTCCTTCGCAAAGTATGCGGACGGCAGGCCGACGAACAAGGCGTGACCTACGAGGCCGTTGACCATCGCCGCGATTGCAATCGGGCCGTGTGCGGTTGCAGTGAGCGGCAACAACAGCAAGTTCATGACCGCCCACACTCCAGCGCCGTACAGCAGACCCATGAGCACCCACTTCGTACGCAGCACAGCCACGCGCCGACTTGCAAAAATATAGATAGCTGCAACGGCCAGCGAAACGGCGAAATGCACCGCGAGGCCAAGTCCCGCAGTTGCAAGACCACCTGAGAAGGATCGTGCTCCCAGCAGACTGCTCGCGATGTACTGAAGCACCTGGATCGGGTTTTGACCCTGCAGGCCGAGGAAAATGACGCCGTCGGTTGCATCAAGCGCTCCTACCACCAGGGTGGCGTAAAGGATGGCCCGAGAGATGTGCAAGGTCCGAGCTGCCACCTGCGGCTTATTTCCGTCGGGCGGGTTGATGGCGGAGAAAGTCATTTGACCACCTCCGCCTTATTTCCCTTTACCAGAAAGGCAATGATCTTGTCTGCGACAAGCTCGCTGTGCTCTTCCAGGAGGAAGTGGCCACCGTCGATAAGGGACAGTTCCGCCCTGGGCAGGTCGCGCAAGAACGCCTGCGCTCCCGGAACGATGAAGAAGGGATCGTTCTGTCCCCAGACGATCAGCGTTCGGGGTTGGTGCTTGCGGAAATACTCGTGCCACGTGTCATAGAGCGCCACGTTCGAGGTGTAGCTGTGAAAGAGGTCGAGTTGAATCGCATCATTGCCGGGGCGATCCAGCAGTGCCTGGTCGAAGGTGTAACTGTCCGGGCTCACAGCAGCCGCATTTTTAGCACCATGCGTGTATTGGAAGATCGTCGTCTCTTTGGTGAGGAGAGACCGCGGAGCCTTTTCCGTCTCTTCGTTGCGATTCGTCCAGAATGGCTGGAGCGGGTCGAAGGCGGTGCTGATGCCTTCCAGATAGGCGTTGCCATTTTGTACGACGATCCCTTCAATCACCTTCGGATGGCGCGAGGCAATGCGAAAACCAACGGGTGCGCCGTAATCCTGGACGTAGATGCTGAACTTCTTCAAACCCATCGTCGTGAAGAGTAACTCTTCAATCTGCGCGGTTATATTGTCGAAGGTGTATTGGAAGTCAGTAGCCGGTGGAGCATCGCTGTAGCCAAAGCCGAGGTAATCCGGCGCGACAACGTGGAAGTGGTCGGCGAGCAAGGGGATCAGCTCGCGGAACATGTGTGATGATGACGGAAAACCGTGAAGCAGGACGATTGTCGGGTTTGTGGTCGCCCCCGCTTCGCGGTAGAAGATCTTACGGCCTTGAATGTGGGCGTGGTGGTATGTGGTCATGTGATTCTCCGTAGCGTTCGTTCAGTTGATGGCACGCGAGATAACGTATCGCTCAGAGCAACGCGCTGGCTGCGTCCAGCAAGAACCTCACAACGAGGGCTGGTTCTGAAATTTGAGGGGCATGATCAACATTGTACGAACGGATTTGTGCGCTCATACGCTCCGCGACGAAACGTTGTGTCTTCGGGCTGAACATGCGGTCGTCTTCGGCCAGCAGATACCATGAAGGTTTTGACCTCCAAGCGGGAGTCTGTATTGTCTCGCCAAGACACTTCATCGCAATTGGGCGTTGCGCTGCTGTTGCGATTGCGTTTTGTTCCGCCGTGGCTCGGTGGGCGACCGCATTGTTCATGCCTTCCTCCGACATCCATAACAGACCATGTACGTCGGGTTCCAGATGGGGGGCCATCTCATGGGGAGCCTCACGGAAGAAAAGGTCTCCCACCGTCTCGCCTTCTGCAGGCGGCATAGCGGCTACATAGGCGAGACCTCGGACGCGATCATCACCATCGAGAGCGGTGATCACACCTCCGGAGTAGGAGTGGGAGACGAGGAGGATTGGCCCTGCGCCCGCTCTTTCGAGGGCCACTTTCAACGCAGCAACATCATCGGACAGCGAAGTCATTGGAATCTGGGCAGCGATCACCTTGACGCCCGATTTGAGGAGTGGGCCGATTACGGCAGACCACGAGGATGCATCCGCCCATGCGGCATGCACCAGAACGATCGTTGCGTTGGAAGGAATAGTTTTCATAAGTAACCTTTCGCCGAGCTGGCACGCCCTTGCTGAGCCGCTGCTGGATCCTCTAAGCGATCAGACTGGTGTGCATCGCTGACTAAAGACCGAGTCGCAGTCCGACCGCAAGGTGCGCTACTATGGAGCATATGGATGAGAGAAGATCACTAAAAGCGAGAACTTCTAACACTATCGTTGAGAATGTCTAAACTATGCTTCTGAATAACCTCAGCCTGGACAGTCTTCGAACCTTGGTGGCCACCCAAGACCTGGGTGGTTTTGGGCGTGCTGCGGAACGGCTTTTACGCACTCCCTCGGCTATCAGCTTGCAGATGAAGCGACTGCAGGAGGAGATCGGCGTCCCGCTCTTTCGGAAGCAGGGTCGGAAGATGATTCTCACTGAGCAGGGAGAGATCGCTCTTCGATATGCCCGGAGGGTGCTAGAGCTCAATGATGAGATGGTGGATACTCTGCGTGGATCGTCTCTTGCAGGTGTCGTTCGAATTGGATTCGGTCAAGATTTCACGAGTAACGTATTACCTCTGGTAATTGCGCGGTTCAACGCGCTCTATCCACTTGTAAAACTTGAGGTGACGGTCGACCTCGGCCAAGTACTCCTGCAGGCGGTCGACTCCGGCGACCTTGACCTTGTCTTGACACTGGGAGGTGCACAAAAGAAGACGGCGCAACTGTTGACCGAGCTTCCGTTGCACTGGATCGCAAGCCCCAGCTTTAGGGATCGTCCAAGGCAGCCGTTACCGCTCGCTCTCTTCAACCCCCCATGCGGATGTCAGACACCCGGACTGGACGCATTGGAAAGTGTTGGACGCTCCTGGCGCGTGGCAATGACCAGCCCGAGTTTAACGGGGGTGTGGGCCGCCGTCAGTGCTGGTCTGGGATTGACCTCGCGAGCCGAGCTTGGCCTGCCGACGGACGTGCAAATTATCGAGCTGGGCCTCCCCCCACTAGGGAACATTCCCATCACGCTGCATCGCAGACGCGGCCTTCGGGCTCCGAACGCGGTGCGGTTCGCCGAAATCACAGAAGAGTTGGTGGCCACTTACCTGCGTTCCCGCCCGAGACGAGAGCTTATCTAGTGTCCTGTCCTAGAAGTTCGTTGTATAAGTTGGCCTATCATCCTGAGCAGAGTTTGGCGAGGTTTCTTGCGACAAACGCAGTCGAAGAACCCAGAACAGGCTCTTCCTGCCGCAAGCTTCCAATCCTCTTGGCCGTGTTTCTGTTCAAGGAACGTCAGATTCAGGACACCAGATGTTCGTTGAACAAACCATTCTTCTGAGTGAGTCTGGTAGTTTGAGCTGTTCGTTTCAGTGTGCTTGGTTGAGGTGGGGTTGCGGCCGAGTGTGTACTCATATTTGGGAGGACATTATGGAGCACTCAGCCTAACGCGGGAAGAGGGGGCGTTGCGCGTGGAGCGACCATCGGGATTCTCGCAGCGTCCCTTGTCGCTCTTTGCGATGAACGGTGACATGCAGCTTGTGTAGCGTCCGGACGAGCTTATCTGCACAACAGGCCTTATCTGCTCCCATGAGGTCCTCTGTGGAGTGCGGCTGCACCGTTGCTGAAGCTTTTCCTGTGGAACCGGACATTGCAATCGGAGTGGACTGGTGCATGACACCTAGAGCGCGCCTCTCCCTAATAACTTAGCGTCGCCGTCCTCTTACAAGCTGTGCTTCCTGCGAAAGCTAATTTACTCCGACCCATGCCAAGATCAGCGCCTTCTAGTGTGAAATCTATCGTCTCCCGTATGTAAATGGGCGTCTGTTCGTCTCGGTGAAGAACCGCTGCGCCTAGCGCTTCCTCGTCGAGGAGTCGCACTTGCAGGCTCATGGTGTACGGCGACCGGCCTGGGTGCTCCGACGCACGACCAAATCCGTCGATATATTGGGTGGCCACCAAGGTTCGAAGACTGTCCAGACCAATATTACTTCGGGTCACAGTTGAGCCATGCTCACTATTTCAATCACAATTTCTCGTTTTTATTCGTATTTCTGCGTCCGTATTCTGAATGTGCCGTAACTGGGCGAAAGGGACAGTACCTATGAATCCATTTGGGGCTTACGGGTGCTTTACACGAACCTACTAGGCCAGGGCCGGTTGATTCGGCCGCAAGGCATGAGCCGAAGGGATGTGTTCCAGATGACGCTGAAATGACAAGCCGAACGATGACCGGATCAATCTGGGCTACGACTGGCTTAGAAGGCCAAGACGATAACCGTCCGATCGGAAGCTGTCTTTGTGCTCGTCGCACTCACTTCCAGCTCCTAATTTTCGCAAACTATCCGCAAACAAGGGAAGTTTTCTTATTGCTAACCCTTCCAACTCCGGACAGCAGATCCGGCCTTCTTGTACCCTACAGGAGATTCTCATGAGTTCAGTACATACTCCAGCTGTCACCGCCCGCACTGTCACTTTTGGTTCAATCGTCGTCGACGGTCTGAATATCGCTTATCGTGAAGCTGGCGATCCTTCCAGTCCGAAACTCGTTCTGCTGCACGGATGGCCGGCCTCTTCGCACCAATTCCGTGAACTGATGCCGGCGCTTGCATCCCGCTTTCACGTGATTGCCCCCGACTATCCCGGCTTCGGGAACAGTGATACTCCCGACCCCGCAATCTTTTCTTACACCTTCGACAAGTTGGCAGAAATCACAGAGGGTTTTTTGAAAGCAAAGGGGTTCAAGCGGTACGGTCTTTACATGCAGGACTATGGCGGTCCTGTCGGTTTCAGAATCATGACAAGGAATCCAGAGGCATTGGAGTGGCTGATCCTTCAGAATACAAACGCTTATGAGGTTGGCTTCAGTGCCGCTTGGGGCAGCTTGCGCAATGCGCTGTGGCTCGACCGTAGTAAGGAAAACGAACAAGGAGCTGCAGGTCTGCTCGACTTGGGTACCGTCAAGGCTACCTACCTCAGCGGCTCAACCAATCCAGCTCTGATGAGCCCTGATGCATGGAATATGGACTATTTCCAAACGCTGCAACGGCCTC
Organism: Acidobacteriota bacterium; assembly: GCA_021780315.1. Lineage (GTDB taxonomy): Bacteria > Acidobacteriota > Terriglobia > Terriglobales > Acidobacteriaceae > Edaphobacter. Next base: position 21,662 of record JAJXYY010000041.1, on the reverse strand, counting down.
ATGGGCGTCAGCTTCAACTCGATCTGTTCTACGACTATCGCCACAACGTCACCTTGTATCCCAAGTGGCAGGAATTCCTCAAGCAACAGCAACCGAAGACAATCATCTTTTGGGGACAAGGAGACATCTTCTTCACACCCGAAGGCGGCGAAGCATACCTCAAAGATCTGCCAAAAGCAGAGATGCATCGGCTATCTGCGGGACATTTTGCTACAGAGGACTGTCTGAACTACATCGCTGAGCACATCCGTACGTTCTACGAGAAAGTAGTGGCATAATCCACGATGGTAATGTCACGACCCGGTTAAATAAGTTCAGGGGAAACCTACGGACGTATTGCGCGCCGTCCGTAGGTTTCCGGTCAAACGTACGTGTTGGATAGGGTGCCGATGCTGTTCGGCTCTGACGCCCTCAGTCTCCAGCTCATTACTGGGGCGATTCGAAGCACCGCGCAAATAGGGAAACGTTGAATGAATAAGACATCAGGATCGCAGAACACTCTCAGTCCGATCGTGCCTGTCGGGGTAACGAGTCCTTTACGCAGTCTGCCATTGAGGTACGCTTCTTGGCTTCGGACTCACGATGTGCCGTTTCTAGTTTGCAGCGTCGGGATGATCGTAATGCTGCTTTGGGCAGGCTCCTACAAGATGACGGCTCAAGGTGCGGATGGCATTGTCCCGCTCGTGACGAACAGCCCGCTTATCGCCTGGCAATTCAAGCTGTTCGGTACGTACCACGGCTCTGATCTCATCGGAGCTACAGAGTGGACCGCCGCTTTGCTACTGTTAGCGGGCTACCGGTGGCCGAGGGCCGGCATTCTCGGTGGTGTGGTGGCGACGATGATGTTTCTAACCACCAGCAGCATGTTGCTGACAACCCCTGGCGCGATCACGATCGTGCATGGTAGACCTTACCTGAGCTTCATGGGCCTGTTCCTCTACAAAGACCTGCTCTCACTAGGGGTGGCGTTGTACCTGTCCGTGCGCTTCGGCGACAAAGCCAGAATGCCCGATGGAAGCATCTCCTAGCATCCACGCCGCAGCTGAAGAAAACCTCCAATCAAGAAGATTAGCGAGACGCTTACATCAGATCAGTACCTTGCGGCCTGTCTGATCAACTCAGGAGCGCGTTGGACGCACTATAAAGTGGGCTGGGCCCACTCACCACTCTCTCTGGCAGGCGCGGTGATAACGCCTGCTCTAATTATTGAGGGTGAGCAGAACTCCAGAACGACGCAGAGTAAAGGCTTCAGATGCACAACGCCATAAAGCGTCTTACGGTTTGAAATATGCTACAGGAAACATCTGGGTCAGTCAGGCTCTATTCATTGACGCGCGCTTATCGAGTGTAAGCAGGCAGATTCATACTGATGTGCTTGTCGGCGTGAGGCGTTCGTAACAAATCCTCATTGATGAATTGAGTATTTGGAACTTTTCTTCGTGTTAGCCCGCTCCTAATTTAGAACACATCGTAATATCCGAAGCACGATCGACAAGGAGTACCAATGACATCGTCAATATCGCAAGGCCAGTCGCAGATTACTTACTATCGAACAGCAACTGTCAATGGTCGCAAGTTGTTCTATCGCGAGGCAGGTGACCCACAAGCGCCCACAATTGTTCTACTGCACGGGCTCCCGACCAGCAGTCAAATGTTTCGTGAGCTCATCCGCGCCCTTGCCGACCAGTTTCACCTGATCGCCCCCGACTACATCGGCTTTGGACATTCTGATGCGCCATCGATCAAGGAGTTTGAGTACACCTTCGATCATCTTGCATCGTATGTGCGCGGCCTGCTCGCACAACTTAATCTCACGTCCTACATCCTGTACATGCAGGATTACGGAGGCCCGATAGGATTCCGACTTTTCACTGAGAGGCCCGAACAGGTAAAGGGCTTCATTATTCAGAATGCCAATGCCTACATGGAGGGCGTTGGTGATGCACCGAAGAAGGTTTTGCTGCCACTGTGGGAAAAACGCACGCCGGAGACTGAGAAGCCCGCACGCGAGTTTGTAAGTCTGGAGGGGACAAAGTTCCATTGGCTCGTCGGGGCGAAGGATCCCGCAGCCATCAACCCGGACAACTGGATACTGGATCAAGCTTTACTCGACCGGCCCGGAGTGCAGGACTATCAGGTCGATCTGTTGGAGAACTACAAGTCCAACATTGCGCTATATCCCGAGTGGCAGGCTGCGTTCCGCGCACATGCGCCCAAGACGCTGATCGTCTGGGGCGAGAAGGATCCATTCTTCGTGCCGTCTGGGGCTGAGGCGTATTTGCGCGATATACCTGAAGCCAAGCTCGTTTGGCTAGACGCGGGCCACTTTGTACTGGACGAGAATGTCCATCTTGTGGCGGACGAAATCAAATCTGCCTTCGGACGATAGGTGCTTCAACCTATCAATATGAAACGCTGTTCGACGGTAGTGGACTAAGTGGCACGGAGAGACACTTCATTTCGCAGCCGAGCTTTTACCTTCTTAGACGAAAGGAATCGATGCAACGATTCAACCGAAAACGTGTACTCGTGACCGGTTCCGGAAGAGGAATCGGGGCAGCTATCGCCCGTCGATTTGCACTTGAAGGTGCCAGCGTCTATCTCACTTCTCGAAGCCAAGAAGAGCTCTCTTCCAAATGCAACGAGCTACAGTCGTTGACGCCTGATGTTCGGTTCGCTGCTCTCGACCTGACTGACTCTGACGCGGCTGCAAACCTGGCTAGGGACATTGAACAATCGTGGGGTGGCCTAGATATCCTCGTCACCAATGCAGGCGCAGCTCCGCAAGGCAGCTTTCTCGAACTCGAGGATGAGGACTGGGCGGCAGGGTTCGGGCTGAAACTTTTTGCGAATCTCAGAGTCATCAAGAGAACTTGGACGATGTTAAGGGAAGCAAGAGGTCATCTCGTCATGATCGGCGGAGGCACGGCACGAATGCCAGAACGCCATCTTTCACTGGTGTCGGCGGTGAATGGCGGAATTGCGGCACTATCCAAGTCAATCGCCGAGCAAGGCCTTCAGGACTCGGTTCACGTCAACCTGGTTCAGCCAGGCACAATACAGACTTCGCGCCGCAAGAAACTGATTGAGAAGCTCGCCGTACAAGAAGGTATCGACTATGGCAAATATCTCATTGATTTGACCCAGCGCTTGAAAATCTCTCGCCTCGGAGAGCCAAGTGATGTCGCGGAGCTTGTTGTTTTTCTCGCAACAGAAGAAGCAAGATGGATTCATGGGGCTATTGTCGATGTCGATGGTGGTCAGAATAAAAGTGTATAGTCCTCACTCCTTTACTGCCAACGACAGTTCCAGAGGCGATAATGACGGACTCAAACGTGATGATTATTGGGGAGATTCCTTTATGGACACCTGTAGTTGCTGCTTTCGGCTAGTCTGCGGGAGATGCGGAAAATGAGCGAGCTGGGTGAGGAGTTCACGCCAGGAGATCAGGCCACATCGCCTGAACCTGCATCTTCGTTCAGACCCGATGCGGAGTTTCGCAGCGATCTCGCCTTTCCCGTATTCAGCGACGAAATGCTCCACAGAATTGCGTCATATGGTCGAGAGGAGATTGTCCCAAAGGATACCTGTCTATACACGTATGGTGATCGGGATACGGATATGTTCGTCGTCCTCACAGGAGAGATAGAGAGCCGGCTTCTAGTGAGAGGGGGCGGCTTTAAAGTCTTCCGCTCCCTGCGTCCGGGCGAATTCAGCGGTGAGCTAAACCTCTTAAACACACAACGAACAGTAGCTGAAGCACGGACGGCCTCGACCAGTCGGCTACTGCGCATATCTCGGATGAATCTGCGGACGCTTATGCGCCATGAGGGCGATGTCACGAATATTATCGTCTCCGCTTGCATATGGCGCCGTATCGGTATGATCGACGATCCGTCTACAGGCGTCGTACTTCGAGGATTCCAAGACGATCCTGACCTTTTATGCCTCCGTCGTTTTTTAGTTCACAATTACTACCCACACCGAGTAGAAGAGCTGCCGACCAATGAAGAGTTCGAACACAGCACAGCTAGGACCAAGATGCCGGAAGTCGTGCTGCTGAATGGCCATGTTCTGGTTCGACCTGCAATCTGCGATCTCGCTGACCATCTGGGTATCACTGAGATCCCTGAACCTCACACGATTTACGACGTTGCGGTCGTTGGAGCTGGTCCAGCAGGATTAGCCACAGCAGTGTATGCAGCTTCGGAGGGCTTATCGACAATTGTTGTTGAAGGGAATGCTCCAGGCGGCCAAGCCGGCACGAGCTCGAAGATTGAAAACTATCTTGGATTTCCGACCGGACTGTCAGGAGCGCAGTTGGCGAGCCGTGGCCATCTCCAAGCGCTCAAGTTTGGCGTCCGCTTCGCCATCTCACGGGAAGTTATAAGCGTGGAACAAGTGGATGGCTTCCATAGATTGATGCTCGCTGGGGGTGCTGCTGTTTGTGCACGCTCGGTCGTCATCGCAAGTGGGGCGCGATACAGAAAGCTCGACATAAAGAACCAGCAAGAGTTTGAAAATAGGGGACTCTATTATGCTGCGACCGCGATGGAGTCTCTGTTGTGCCGCGAACGAGAGATCATCGTTGTAGGAGGGGGGAATTCGGCAGGGCAGGCGTCAGTTTTCCTCTCCAGTATTGCAGGACACGTACATCACATCATTCGTAGTTCGTCTCTCAAAAGTACGATGTCACAATATCTCATTTCACGAATCGAACGTTCACCGCAGATCACCGTCTACCCAAACACCGAAATCGAAAGGTTGGAAGGTGAGGCGGCCCTTGATTTTGTCACATGGAGAGACAGAAAAACTGCCGAGATAACACGGAAACCGATTTCCGCTGTCTTTGTCATGATTGGCGCAGAACCCAACTCCGGGTGGCTATATGGCACCGTCAAACTCGATGCGAAAGGATTCGTTCTCACTGGAGGCCGTTTGGGGTTTGAAGCTACGCCGTACGCGACCAGTGTTCCGGGTATCTACGCTGTCGGTGACGCCAGAGCTGAATCCGTGAAACGTGTCGCATCTGCGGTGGGTGAGGGCTCTGTGGTCGTTTCGAATATCCATCGGTATTTGGCTCAAAGACGCCGCGACTCACCAGGCTAGAACGAATGTGACTAAGTCTAGTGCGATGTTGTCGGGGAAATACAAATTGCACATTCGAGCAACAAGATCCACTGAAAGAGGGTGTGTCGTGCCGATGAGCCGTGAGGAGTTTGCGGATGCCTATCCGACTCTTTTTCATATTTCGCTTGCACAGGACATGAGACAGATCATGAGACATGGACTTCTCAGCACAGCAGCTATGTTGGACCGATGCGAAGTCGATGGCAGTCAACGATTCAAGATTGAAAGCTGTCCTCGGCCTAGCCCGGTACGCATCAGTCACACCGTTCATGGGGAATTCCTGATCAACGACCAAGCTCCCATGAATGCCACGGCGCTTTCTAAATGCTTGACGGATGTTTCGCTGGAGCAATGGTGCAGATCGCTCAACCGCCGTGTCTTTTTTTGGCCAACCCAACATCGGCTTGCGAAGCATATCGGAGCAAGGCTAGCCGTCAAGCGTCCCAAAATTGTGTTTACATTCGATACTAGATCGGTCTTTGAGGTACTTGATTTCGATTCCTTCGAGTTCTCGGCAATCAACTCGGGAAACACAATGCGCAGGGCTGCGTTGAGAGGCTCATCAACATTTCTAAAGGCTAGCGACTATCCCTTTCAGGAACGACGTAAGCGCCGAGGGATAGGTAACGCTATTGCAGAAGTCACTTATCCGTATGCGGTTACCTCATCACAGATAGCTGCGATATGCATGACAAGTAAGTTTGTTCTACACCCACCGGCGTCCCAAACGGTTGCCGGGCATTCCGAAACGAAAACAAAGGAGCCCAAATGACAACTCCAGTCGATACTGTGCGCACCTTCTATTCCGCGATTGCAGCGGGCGATACAGGCAAGATGATCGAACTCATGACTCCTGACGTCGAATGGATCTCGGTTGTCAACTTCAACGTTCAGGAAAAGGGGCCTGGCGAGGTCATGACGAAAGTCTTCGCTCCGCTTATGCAGGAATGGGAAAGCTTTTCGCCGGCACCATCTGATTTCTTTGTAGATGGTTCAACGGTCATCTCTCTGGGTCGCTTTACTTGCATTAATCGTGCGACGCAAAAACGTGCCAATTTACCATACGCCCATGTTTGGGATGTTCGGGAAGGAAGAATCTGGCGTCACCGTCAGTATCTGGATACGATGGCCCTCGAAGAAGCTCGCCGCACCTAGGCACTATGCATGCCAGATGAAATGGGCCGGTGGTAACACTTGCTGGTGTAGCTTTTGCCTGCCTCGCGGTCTCGCGACTCTCTGGACCCTATCTCGCTATCCAAGGGGTACTGCGAGAGGCGAATTGGCTGGCGTCGTGAGGCGTTCGCTCAAATCCTGACGCTAGGCTCTTGGATTGTGCGACTTCAGATGAGGCGAACTGCGAACAACGTAAGACAGCACGAACTGGTCTGCCGTATCAATCTAAGGAAGGTTACGAGATCCTCGTATTCGTGAGTGTTATTCAATTGATTCTTAAGAACTTCAAACTGTTTCAATTCTCATTATGACCATACTCTAAGGTATATGCCTGCACGAGGACTCAAGCCGTCTGGTCGAATCCCGCTTCTCGAAGAAGGGCAGGGTCACTCCCTTTACGTCGTGGCAGTCGGAGTGCACAGCGCAACGGAAAATGTTCAAGACAGACTGATTCACGCACCATCTCGAGGTCTTCCTCGCAGGATCAATCAGCAAGAATTGTTTGCCATCGGCTCATCGAAGAAGCAGAGCCATATTCTCGAATCAAGACGGGCACCACAATGAGCCATCTATCTAAATACGTTCTTGTTGCTACTCTCGTGGCAGGTGCGGCACAAGCCGCGCCAGTCCCTTCGACGAGCGCGACGACGACCTATCATTGGGTGCAGGTCGACGGAGTCAAGATCTTTTATCGGGAAGCAGGCCCAAGGGACGCTCCACCCATTGTGCTCTTGCACGGTTTTCCTTCGTCGTCGCGCGAGTTCGATACGCTCGTTCCACTGCTCGCAACGAAGTATCATCTGATCGCCCCGGATTATCCCGGGTTTGGTCTCAGCGATGCGCCTTCTCCGACCGCCTATACATACACGTTTGATCATTTTGCCCAGACGATGAGTGATTTTCTCGAACAACTGAAAATCACAAACTACACTTTGTATCTTCATGATTACGGTGCACCGATTGGATTTCGCATTTCTCTGGAGCACCCCGGTCGACTGCGTGCGCTTATCATCCAGAATGGTAATGCCTACAAAGAAGGCCTTGGGATCAAATGGGGCAAAATTGCTGAATACTGGACAGAGCCAAAAGCTCATCCCGAGGTCCTTAACGCCTTTCTGTCATTCGAGGCCACCAAGCAGCGGCATATAGCTGGAACGTCCCATCCGGATCGCTACGATCCCGATACCTGGATAAGCGAGTATGCAGATCTTTCGCGGCCGGGTCAGCGTGAAATTCAAGCAGACCTCCTCTATGACTATCGGAACAACGTTGCCTCGTACCCCAAGTGGCAGATGTGGCTCCGTGTCCACCAGCCCCCAACCCTCGTAGCTTGGGGAAAGAACGACCCCTCCTTTATCGCACCGGGTGCTGAAGCCTTTAGGCGGGACCTTCCGAATGCAGACATACACCTGCTCGACGCCGGGCACTTCGCTCTGGACGAAAAGACCGATGAGATTGCAAACCTGATCCTTCAGTTCATGGCCAACCTTCCTGGTTGAGAACTGGGGTCATCACCATCGCATGCGCTTTCGCATTGTTTGCACCGTCGGAACAAAATCGCAAACACGAGGCGAAAAATCGTCCGGATGCAACGTCTGTGGATGCGGAGTAGTTTTTAGTGGTCGGGCAAGGCACGACTGGAACGTCAGAGGTAACGCATGGCAATGATAAAGAAAACGGAGTCCTCACCCTCGGCACTTCGCCTTGATCGCAAGCATCCGCTAGCGATCCGCTGGATGCATTGGCTGAATTTTCCCATACTTTTTCTTATGATCTGGAGCGGCCTCCTGATCTATTGGAATGACTCTGACAACGCTTACCGGCATCCGCACGCGGTTTATCGCATTGGCATTGGGAAGATCACGCTCGTCCGCCTCTTTCCAGACTGGTTCTGGAAGGCGATCAACGCGCCGTACCACGTGACTCAGGGACTTGGACACCATTTCTTTTTCATGTGGATCTTCGCAGCGAATGGGATCGCGTATGTCGCATTCTTGGCATTCTCTGGGGAGTGGCGGTTTCTCATCCCTCAGAAACGGAGTGTGCGGGATGCCATTCAGGTCACGCTCGTCGACCTTCACCTTCTTAAAGACTTGCCGCCGCAGACTAAGTACAACGGCGCACAGCGCATCGCCTATACAGCCGTTATCTTGATGGGCTTAGGCATGCTGATCACTGGCCTCGCCATTTACAAGCCAACGCAGTTGCACCTGTTAACCTCGGCTCTCGGAGGTTACGAGATGGCGCGGTGGGAGCACTTCTGGATCACAATGGGCTTTGTCGGATTTTTCTTCGTTCATGTGGTTCAGGTGGTCCTCGCGGGATGGAACAACTTTCGAAGTATGGTGAGCGGTCGGGAGATCAAGAAGGAAGAAGACGTGTCACTCGAAGCAGAAAGAAGGTCATGGTGATGCCAGAACCAAACCAGCAGGAGTCATCCAATCCCAAAGAAACGTTGCCTGCCACACAAGCAGAGGGAAACCTACACGCGGGTGCCGAAGTTGAGGCCGAAGCAAAGACGGCTGCTGCTCCAGTACGACAAGCTGAGCTGACAGATGCAATCGAGGAACGGACCGCTGAAGAATCTGTTCCTATTGTCGACAAGAGGGTCGAGGAGCGCAATGCTGAAGTCCTCGCCGATTCGCGGCGCCACACGCGGCGGTCGTTCGTGGTGGCAGCCGCAGCTACGGTCGCCGGGTATGGGGTCTACCGCTGGCTCGACGATCTCCCTGTGGAGGAGATGCAGCCGGCGGGCTACCGAAAGGCTTTCAAGTCAAATGCAGCGATCTCACGCGCAGTCTTTGACGACAAGGGTCTCGCTCCGACGTACCCTCTCTCTGCGGCGCAGGATCTCAGGGTGAATGGTGTCTATGGACTTAAGCAGATGCTTGACCCAGCAAGTTATAGGCTTCAACTGGTCGGTTCCACTGCGCCCGTCTCGGACCCACGGTACAGCCAGGATGTGACGGCCTGGAAGTACATCTATCTTGACGAGAAGACCATGGAGTCGCAGGGGCACGACACCAAAACTCCGCCCCCAGCGGCTAGAACCGCCGAGAAAATGGCTCCTGCTTCGATGCTGCAACACGCAACCGAACAGCAGGACCGTATCGGACGTATGCCTCGCGGCAAGGAGGAAGCCGGAGAAAGCAGTTCGACACTTCCAGTGGGCACACCAGGACTGCTTCTGACAATGGAGGACATCCTCAAACTACCTCACCACGAACTTGTGACGCAGTTCAAGTGCATCGAGGGTTGGAGCCAGATCGTCCACTGGGCGGGTGTTCGTATGGCCGATTTTATCGAGGCTTATCCGCCTGCGCTCATCGACGGCAAGGAACCGCGATATGTATACATGGAGACACCCGAGGGAGACTATTACACTGGCTATGACCTCCACGTCTGCCGTCATCCGCAGACGCTGCTAGTCACCGAGATGATGGGTGCTCCCCTGACGCAATACCACGGGGCTCCGTTGAGACTGCATATGCCTACGAAGTACGGATACAAGCAGATCAAGCGCATTGCACTTATCAGTTATACCAACACCAAGCCAGACGATTACTGGACCAAGCTCGGCTATGACTGGTATGCCGGGCTGTAAAGAAATACGAGAGCATCTTCAGGAGAGAAAAGATTAGAGCATGGAAGATATCGCCTGCAGTCCGGCAACAACGGAGCGTGAGACGAGTACCAAGCACCTCTTCGAGGATTGCGCGTGGCTGTACGCGTTTTGCCGCGAGCACTTGTTCCGCGATCACACGAAGGAGATCTCCCAGGCGCTGTTTCCCCAAGGGGCACCTTTGAAAAGTATGTCTGTTCTGGAGGTTGGATGTGGTCCGGGGTTCTACGCTCGCCGCCTTGCACGGCGCTATCCCGCCTTGCACGTGCTGGGGATTGACCGTTCCTCGCGTCTGCTCGCCTGGGCCCGGTCGCGAGCTTCTTCCGATCAGTTGGGTAACTGTCGATTTCAGCAAGGGGATGTGGAAACTATCTCCGCATCCGTAGATGCAGTTGATGCGGTCATTAGTTCCCGTCTTCTGCTGATCGTTGAGAATCGCAGCACGGTTCTCGCTGAGATCTTTCAGGTGCTGAAGCCAGGCGGACGGCTGTTTCTGATTGAACCGACTGCGAATCATAAGACACAGTTTCCCCTTGCTGCCATGCGATTGGCAATGCGCTTCATCCGCTCCACCGGCCGCGAAACATCTCCAAATAGAGTTAAGGTGCTCTCTCCTTCAGAATTCCAAGAACTGGTTCAATCTCAGCCATGGGCGAAGGTGTCAATTCAGATGTACGGCGACTACCAATGTGCCGTCTGTGACAAGGGAGACGACATGAGTACCGACTTTCAAGCGTTGGAGCCTTGCACGAATTCCGTAGCGATCAATGATTCGCGGAGCGTGGCTTAGTGTTATATCCCATCCTCGATCCAAACTGCCCTGACCCATCTTCGAACTCGATCTGCGCGTTGGCTATTATGGCAAAGGCACCCCGGCCTGGCAGAGTCAAGACACGACTCTCGCCGCCTCTGAGTAGTGAGCAAGCTGCAGCCCTCAACACGTGCTTTCTTCGAGATACAACTGTGAATATTGCCGAGCTCGCCGAAGAGACAGCCTGCGCCGGTGTGATTTCCTATACGCCGATAGGAGATGAAGCTCTATTCGATGGATTGCTGCCTGCGGGATATCGGTTGATACCACAACGGGGAGACGGTTTCGGAGAAAGACTTTTGACAACGGCACAAGACCTTTTCCAGTGCGGTTTTGGGTCTGTCTGCCTCATCGACTCCGATTCGCCCACGGTGCCAAAGAAAGCCTTCGCGATGGCGGTCGATGCCTTGCAGCAACCAGGCGACCGCGTCGTACTTGGCCCCTCTCAGGATGGTGGCTATTATCTGATCGGAATGAAACACGCACACGCAGCAATGTTCGAAAATATCTCCTGGAGCACTGACTCCGTCTTGTCCGAGACTCGTAAAGCTATTCAGAGTAGCGGTGTCGAGTTGATGACTTTGCCCCTCTGGTATGACGTCGACGATGCAGCCACCCTGGCTGTCCTCCGATCTGAACTGATCGACGGCCTTCAGCCTGCCTTCACTTCCTTACCGGGCTATACGGCAGAGTATAGTCGGAAGTTTTTACGCGATTTGGACGGCTCAGTATGAAGGGGAGAAGCCCACTACATTGCCGTCCTTGGATTACGAACGCAATTCTGGCACTGTTGGGATTGGGGCTATTTGCGCTTACAAAACAGCTGATTGTGGAGTTTCACCACTTCACGATCGGGTTCTCCGGCGTCGCTGGCTGGTCAGTCATACTGTTTGCCCTTGCGACGGCAACCATCCTCACCCTGCCTACGAATCGTTTCACTTTACCCATGATCCTTGGCTTCGGAATAGCGTTTCGGCTTGTCACGCTATTGCCGGAGCCGATCATGTCCTCCGACATCTACCGCTACGCCTGGGATGGAGTGGTCCAACACGCTCATATCTCTCCGTACCGTTATGTTCCAGGTGACCCGGCGCTCAGCTTCCTGCGCGCACCCAATCAGGACCTCTTCGACAACATCAATCGCCGCGACTACGCCCGCACTATCTATCCTCCGGTCGCACAGTTTCTGTTCTATGGCATCACCTGGATCAACGCTTCGGTAACCTTCATGAAGCTGGCGATGATTCTTTTTGAGGGGCTCACCGTCTACGCACTGATAGAGCTGCTACAAGCGCTGGGGAGGCGAAGAGAAGAGATCCTGCTGTACGCGTGGTGCCCACTCTTAATCTGGGAGATAGGCAGCTCTGGACACCTGGATTCGGCTGCGATGGCGTTCATCGCGCTGGCTCTGCTTGCGCGCTTCCGACGGCAGCCGATAAGGACGGGCCTATTCCTTGGGGCTGCGATCTTGATCAAGTTTTATCCGCTGGTGCTGCTGCCTGCGCTGTGGCGGCGAAAAGATCTCAAGATGCCTTCGATGATCGTCGCCCTCGCTGTCTTTTCCTACGTCTGTTACGCCAGCGTGGGGATGCTGGTCTTCGGTTTTCTCGGTGGATATGTGAAGGAGGAAGGAATCGAGACAGGTTCTCGGTACTTTCTGCTGGAATTGACGCGAAAGCTCCCCGGCCTCCACAACGCCTCTACGCCTTTGTATCTAGCGGGTCTGGTCGTTGGATTTGCCGCTTTGGCTTATTGGAGCTGGCGGACAGCCAACACCGAAACAGCACCACCGCAAACGCAGTTGTGGCTGCGGCTCTTTCGACTGAGGGAGGGTGGTGCCTTTCTTCCCGGCACACTGTTTCTAGCGTTTGCGATGATGCTCGCCTTCTCTCCGCATTACCCTTGGTACCTGGCGTGGCTAATACCGTTTGGTGTGCTGATGCCTAACCTTCCGCTCTTTATTTACGCGCTGGGACTCTTCTATCTATCCGCCACCTCGCTGGGGGCAGGTACCTTCGAGTCGCAATATCGACTGAACAGGATTCTCTATGCGGTAGTCCTGATCGCTTTCCTGCTGGAGTGGATGGTCCGCGCAGGCTACAGCCGGTGGATCGCTCCGAGGCAGCGACTCGCATGAGCTTTTCGAATATCTCGATCATCATTCCTGCGCTGAATGAATGTGAGTCGATCGGACATGTCGTTGCATCGATGCCATGGACGAAGATCGCTGAGTGCATCGTGGTGGATAATGGCTCAACCGATGGTACGGATGAGGTGGCCAGGAGCGCCGGGGCAAAGGTGATCTACGCGCCGCGAGGTTATGGATCGGCATGCAAAGCCGGGTCGCAGGCTGCGCTGCCTTCGAGCAGTATCCTCGTCTATCTCGACGGAGATGGAAGCGACAACATCGACGACTTCTCGCGGATGGTCGCTCCAATCGAAGAAGACAGAGCAGACTTTGTCCTGGGCTCTCGTCTGCGTGGCCGCGCCGAATCGGGCTCGATGCTGGGGAGTCAGATCTTCGCGGCCCATCTCGTCGGTTTCCTCGTCCGTATGCTGCAAGGCGTTCGCTACACGGACATGGGAGCCTTCCGCGCCATTCGACGATCCAGCTTCGAACAACTGTCGATGTCGGAGATGACGTACGGATGGAACCTCGAGATGCAGATCCGTGCAGCGCAGCACAAACTCCGCATCCTCGAGATCCCGGTTGACTATCGCTGCCGGATCGCCGGAGTCAGCAAGGTCTCCGGGAATCTTGCTGCCTCCTTCAAAGCCGCCATACGTATCCTCGGCGTGGTCTTTCGGATCGGCCTCTCACGACGACCTTGAGGGCTTGGCAATGTTTTGAACGATGCCTTTTTCTCGTAGCCCCTGCTCAGCCCTGGAGAAGTAATCCTCGACGGCTCCCTGGGTCTTTATCCACGCAATGTAACGTGCGATACCTTCTTCCAGTCGCACGCAGGGCTCGTATCCGATAGTCCTAATCCGGGAGATGTCCGAGATAAGGGAGCGAATCTCTCCAGGTCGAAACTCTCCACGCGCTACAGGCGCTATGGCCACGCCGAGTTGGTCTGCGATGATGCCCGCCAGATCGCGCACGCTTGTCGCCCTTCCGCTGCCGACATTGACGGGAAGGCCGTCGAGCTTGTCCGTCGTCGCAGCGAGAAGATTGGCTTGTGCGATGTCTTCGACGAAACAAAGATCGCGCGTCTGTCCTCCGTCTTCGTACATGATCGGTGGCAGCCCGTTCAGGAGGCGGGTACAGAAGATCGCGATCACGCCAGTGTAAGGGTTGAACAGCGATTGCCGCGGACCGTAGGTGCAGGAGTAGCGCAACGCAACTGTAGGGACTCCCGTTTGCTTGCCCCAAAGCAGAACAAGTCGTTCCTGATCGACCTTGGTCAGCGCATAGACGGTCTCACCGCCTCCAGGCGTTCCTTCCGGTGTAGGAATTGAAGTGGTCACTCTGCCGCATACGGGGCAGTGCACTTGAAAGTCTCCGTCCCGTAGCTGCTCTGTTGGGCGAAGGAACGGTACAACGTGCCCATGAACCTCGCACTGCGCTGCGCCTTCGCTGTAGACAGCCTGCGAGCTAGCGACAATCACCTTTTGTATGGGTAGCTTGTGATCACGAATGATCTCCAACATCTGCGCTGTGCCGAAGCTGTTCACGAGAACGTACTTCGCCATCTCCGGCATATAGCCGCCATACGCTGCTTCATGAAACACCACATCGATATCGCTCAGGGCGGCCAGCATCGTCTGGTAGTCCTGCACATTGCCTTGCATGAATTCGGCTTCAGGATGGATCCACGCAGGCCTCCCATTCTTGTGCGTCTGCGGCTCGAGGTTATCCAAGATACGAACCTGCCATCCTTGTTGTAGAAGGAGATCGACGATATGTGAGCCAATCAGCCCTGCCCCTCCCGTAACTAATGCGCGCTTTCTTGTTGCGTTCATAGGTCTATCGTAACGAGAAACCCAGTGAAGAGTGTAGTGCTACTCAAGGCCGTCGGTTTAAAGCGACTGAGCCAGAGTTGATTGGCCTCATCGTCCGTCTCTCTCTCTTAGGCACAATTTCTCACACTTCCTCCATCAATTCACGTCGCCAATACAGAGTGAAAAATAGAAGGAAACTTTCGCGATAAAAACTCACCGATTCATTCAGCATTTGGAACTTTTATTCTTGCCTGCCAAGTTCTAACGTGTTGGTGGTTGTCGGTTGGGCTCCCGCATACTCTTATGCGGCAGGATACTAAGGAGACCCAACAGGTACTTGTCTAAGGAGAACCAACATGTCTCGTTTGCACCCCGTTGAAGCGTCGAACGCATCAGGCAAACAAAAGGAACTGCTTGATGTGGTGAAAAGTAAGCTCGGTATCGTGCCGAACATGACTCGTGTGATGGCCGCCTCGCCCGTTGTTCTCGAAGCGTACCTAGGCTTTAGCGGCGCGCTTGCCAGTGGTTTGCTGGATGCGAAAATCCGTGAAGAGCTTGCCCTGCTGACGGCACAGGAAAATCACTGTAATTACTGCCTGTCGGCACATACCGCAATCGGCAAGATGGTCGGACTGAAGCACGACGAGATCATCGCCAGCCGCACGGGAAAGGGTACCAGTCCAAAGACAACGGCGGCCCTGGCCTTCGCCAAGCGCATACTCGATACCAAGGGCGAGATCAGCGAAGCGGATCACGCAACCGCGCGAAGCGCAGGTTTCTCCGAAGGAGAGATTGCCGAGATCGTCGCACATGTTGCGCTGAATGTATTCACCAACTACTTCAACAATGCCACCGACGTGGACATCGACTTTCCAAAGGTCTCCCATTCAGAAATTGCCTAGCTAACTCTTGGTACCAGGTACACAAGCGGACGCGAGCCCAGGAGGTGCTTGGATGTATATACAAGAACTTTGGCGCTATCCAGTAAAGAGTATGCGTGGAGAACAGGTCGCTGAAGTGAAATTGGATCGAACTGGAATTGAGGGCGACCGGAACATCATCGTTGTGTCTGAAAGGCTTGATCGAATTATTACGGCCCGAACGCACCCCAACCTCCTCGGCCTGCGAGCTTCGATTTCAGAGGATGGTACGACCTTGATTGAAGGCCACGTTTGGAACAGTTCGGCAGCCCTCGCATTAACGCGCAACGCTGTTGGGGAGTCGATCCGACTTGTGGATGCTGGAACCCGTGCCGAGCGCTTTGATGTACTCCCCTTACTTGTGGCGACGGATGGAGCCGTTCGGGAGTTGGACTTGGATCTCCGAAGGTTGCGCCCAAACATCGTGATCGGCGATGTATTGGGCCACGCCGAAAGGAGTTGGCCCGGCGCAAGTCTCCTGTCGGGGACGATCGTCATCGACGTGGCGCACTTGCGTTCCCGATGCGTGATGACAACCTTCGAGCCTGACACCCTTAAGCAAGATCTTGAAGTCTTGCGCAAGATCGTGCGGGAAGTTGAAGGCAAACTCGCACTCGACTGCTCTGTAGCAAGCCCCGGCGTTCTCCATCTGAATGACCCCATTTTTCTCCACCCCAACTCCAAAGGACATTCCTCATGAGCATAGTTATCGCACCACCGTTCACCGACCCGGAACTTGCCACTCAGAAAGTTCAGATTGCAGAGGATCTCTGGAACACTCGCGACCCCGAACGGGTCGTGGCGGCCTACACCGAGGACACACAGTGGCGTAACCGGACGGAGTTTCTCACCGGCCGTACAGCCGTTCTGGAGTTCTTGAAACGGAAATGGGACCGTGAGTTGGCCTATAAATTGAAGAAGGAGCTGTGGGGTTTCCGAAACAACCGCATGGCGGTGAAGTTTCAATATGAATGGCATGACAGGAGCGGTCAGTGGTTCCGTTCGTACGGCAACGAGCTTTGGGAGTTCGCGCCTTCAGGCCTGATGCAACGGCGGGAAGCAAGCATCAATGATTTGACGATCACGGAGAAGGAAAGAGTGTTGTGAACTCAGCAAAGCGGCGAAGTGCGTCGGATTGACAACGCACATAGCACTTTGTCCAAACTTGCAAATCAGGCTCGGATGTACAAGTTGACCGTTTCGGTGCTCCAGGTGGAGATGCCACTTCCGAAAAAATCGCGATCTTCAGTCCAGACGGGACACTTCAACAAAAGTGATGTCGCGACAATTGGCCAGTCCTCTTCATCACGGGAGATCATGCGCTCGCGAGCAGAAGCCTCGCATTCCGCATAGAGAGCTCTGTCCACCACTTCAACCAGCCGCGAAAGATGATCTAGCACCAAGATTCCGGGCCCAGAATCGATTCGGCGTTTCTCTGAGATGGAGGGGATGTATCTGCGCGCATCCGCAAAACAGATATCTGGGGCGTAGAACGATACGGAATCTTCGTAAGTTTCGAGAAGGTTACGCACACGAATCCCGAAGACGGCCCGGAGAAGAATGTTCGCGTCGAGCACAAGGCGCTTTTGGTCTGTCATCGCTTCTGCCTAGTCCGCCAATCCTTGAAGCCAGCTACCGCTTCCTCCTCGGAAATCCCCCCGCCATCTAAGACTTCCTGCCAACGAGTAGCGGCCTCACGGAGCGCGTCCTTGTCCGCCTCGCTGCGCTTGCGTCGGGCAGGGATGAAGTAGCCCACCGTGTCGCCGTGACGAGTGATGGCCACAGGGGAGTCCGATTCCAAAAGATAGGCGGCGAGCTTGTCGCGGAACTCTCTCATACCAACCTTCACCGCTTCCATAATTGCTCCTTGCGTACCAGTGCGTACACAAGTGTACCACTCCGCATATTCTGGACCCGCGACCTCTGCCGTCCCGCGAAAGAAGTCGTCATCGAATTCGGGCGTAAAAATGGCCGAAATTCGCGAAAACTGACGGACAGGGCAAAGGTTTACAGGGCAAAGGTCGCGGGTCCGATAAGGGGCCAATAACCGTTGCCGAGGGTCCAATAAGGCGCTCAGGGAGCCATCCGCTACGCCTAGTATCAACAAGTTACGCGTTACGGGTTAGCTGTCACGGCAGAGGTCGCGGGTTTAGGACGGAACGATCCCCGCATTCGTGTACGCCCCAAAAATTGCGCGCCTTGTTGGTACATTTAGCTGAATGTCCGTGTGTGTCGGATACAGTTGGTTGATCGCAACTGTCTGGCGTTCATTTGATGGGTAGCCGCAGTTGCTTCTCAACGGGCTCCTGCGGTTTACATTTTCTCAGGAAAGCGCGAGCGAACTCGTTCACCATGCGCGATGGCTCGTTCGCCCTCAGCGCCAAGTACGTCTTGATTCGCAGAGCATGATCCGCAAGTGGCCGGATAGTGATGCCTGGCTGCTCATTGCTTTCGGCGACGGGCTTCGCTAGGAAAGCAACTCCGGCATGTTCTTTGACAAGATTTGCGGCCTCTTCCGGTGTGACGATGTAGTGAATCCCGCGCGGTGTCACTCCAGCTTCCTTTGCAGTCTGAAGGATGCTGTCGTAGAGAAGCGGATGGAGACGCCTAAGGAAGAGCACCCAGTTGTCGTCGGCCAGAGCTTTCAACGGAACCTCTGGCAAGGCCTCGCAGGGATGACCACTTGGCAGGACAGCATACAGGGGCTCTTCGCTGATTTCACTGAGTGTGAGCGCACTGCTGTCAGGAGGCTGTGCGACCAGCGCCATATTAATTTCTGCTGACATGACGCTATGGATGAGCTCGAACGAGAAATCGCTGTGCAGTTGAACCTTGATGCGGGGATAGAGTGGCAGATGGATCGACAGGAATAAGAGCGTGAGCGTTTGATCCATGTAGGGCGTGTGCCCGGCAGCGATGATGTGCTCTCTTCCATCATTGGCCGCACGGGCGACGTTCACGGCTTTCTCCGCGTGCAACATGCTGGCGCGTGCCTCCTCGACATAGGCACGTCCGGCGTCCGTGAGGTCGACTCCCTTGGAGTTTCGGACGAAGAGCGTAAACCCAAGTCGGTCCTCTAGCTGGGCGATCTGTTTACTCAGAGTCGAAACGGCGATGTGGAGCTTTTGGGCGGCGTGGCCGTAATGCAACTCCTCTGCGAGGACGATGGCAGCCATGAGTAAGCGGGTATCAATCGACGAGTGCATAGGCATCTCCCGAGGGGCGCTCTGTGGGCACAAGAAGGCTGATGTGTGCAGGGTGACATCGCCCTGATGGAAGACCGGGCGCGTGGTGTCAACACAACGTCAGCCGCATTCCTTAGTCGCTTCCAATCCGGATTTGTTCGGAGAAAAAGTGGAGGCGTTCATTGGCTGTCACGTATCGGTTCGCATACACAGAGAGGATCAGCCACTTCCCGGCAAGCAAAGTCGGGCTTATGATCGCTGCAAGGTCAGGGCGCTACGATGAGCGAAGCTGGCATGCCCAACGATTCCCGGAGCGGTCTGTCGTTGACCGATAGCTCCTCGCTTGCAATTCAGAGGCGGGTTGCCGCTCTTTATGAGGCCAATCGGGATGCCGTGTATCGCTTTCTTCAATTTCGGGGACTGGAGTCAGCTACCGCACAGGAGCTGACGCAGGACGCCTTTGTGCAGTTCTTTATCGCGCTATCGAATGGAACCATGATAGAAGCGGAACGAGCCTGGATTTATAGTGTCGCAGCAAAGAGTGCGGTGAATCACTGGAGAAGAGAGGGACGCTTCAAACATGTTGCGCTCGAAGCGTCTCCCGAATTGCTCGCAAGCCTCCAATCCAATCAGCCCACACCGGAAGACGTACTTATTGAGAATCAGCGAATCCGGCGCGTTGATACGCAGTTGGCCCGCATGTCAGACATGCAGAAAGCAGCCATCCATCTGAGACTTCAAGGGCTGCGATATCGTGCCATCGCGCAGGTGCTTCAAATCAGTCCGTCCACCGTCTCCGAGCTGCTCTCAGGCGCGATCACGCGTCTACGGAGCATAGCCAATGAATGACCACCCAAGCCAGAGTCAGTTCCTGGCGTATTTCGATGACGAACTACCCGACGCCGAAAAGCAGACCATCGAGCACCATCTGAGATGCTGTGACCACTGTAAAGCCGAGTTGGAGTGCCTACGGCGAGCCCTGCCGGAGATTCTGGACGCATTGCGTGAATCTCTGCTCCGCGAGAACCCGCCCGCACCGAAACAGTGGAAGCCGCTCGATGAACTGCTGCGGGAAACAGGTGAACCTAGCCAGAATGCTCCGGCCACGCAGCCCTCTAAGCCTCCAGGAGCGCGGCCAAAAGGATCACCCAACGGGCAGTAGCTGCCGAAAGCAATCGTCCCGGACACCCTGCGTTTCTGCTGGGGAAATGCCAGCGTCCCGAATTTTCAATGGACTTCCATGCGTCATTGGCGAACTCTGGAATCCTGACGAGGTGGCATCCCCAGACCGCTGTCGCCTCGCAGAGACCAGCTGCGAGGTGCGGATGATGATTCCAGCCGATCACGAACGCTTTGTCACACCCGTGGAGGCGGCAGACTTTCTTCGCTGCTCTCCGATCACCGTAAAACGGTTGGCGCGGGACGGGAAGATCCCGGCCCACCCGGTAACGAATGGAGTCCGTAAGCGCTGGAGATTTCTCATTTCCGAGCTGGAAGTCAACATGGGGAAGGGGGTATCTTCAGTTAGATCATCTGAGCCGCTACTCAACCTGAAAGGGAGAGAAGTGGCATGACAAAAAGCGCAAGAAATACCTACCAGAATGGCTGTTTACAGCGGGAGACCCGGAAGAAAGGGCCGGATGTCTGGGTGTTCCGTTACCGGGAGGACGGCAACCTGAAATATCGCGTTCTGGGAACCGTACTCCAGTACAAAACGAAGGCGGCGGCGCAACTCGCTCTCGGCGACGTGAAGGCGAATCTCAACAATCGCCTTGACGGAGCAACGTTCGGCGACCTGTGTGACCGCTACTTACGGGAAGGGATGCCGGAGAGGCACGCCACTGCTTCGGCACTGCGTTCCATGGTGACCTATCGGATCAAACCGTACTGGGCCGAGGTGCTGGTCGCCGAGATGGCAGCCGATCCGATGTCCGTCGAGCAGTGGATCAAGAACCTACATACGACGCCGAGGACCAAGGACGAGAAGCCAAGGCCTCTTGCCCCGAAGTCCAAGGCGCACACGAAGGCGGTCTTCCACCGGCTGTTCGAATGTGCCATGCGCTGGCGGTACTTGACGGTCCAGCGGAATCCGATGAGTCTCATCGAGATTCCGGGGGCGTCGAAACGCGTTCGCAAGATCGTATTGGTGCCGACGGAGAAGTACCAGAAGCTGTTGCTGAAGGTGCCGCACCACTGCCGCGTCATGGTGACGTTAGCCATGTGCCTTGGGCTTCGGGTCAGCGAAATCCTGGGACTTCGTTGGGAGGACGTTGATCTGGAAAGCGGCAAGCTCCAGATTCGGCGTTCGGTCGTCAACGGGCACGTCGAACACACCAAGACGGACGCCAGCGAGGACGAGCTACCGCTCCATCCGCAACTGGTCGAAGTCCTGAAGCAATGGAAGGAGGCAGAACCGCCGGTCGAAGGTTGGCTCTTCGGCAACATCGACACCGGAATGCCGTACCACGCCGACACCATGCGCCAGCGGCACCTCAACAAGGCAGCCGGCGATCCAGAGATCGGACTGCCCAAACTTGGGTGGCACGCCTTCCGGCACACTTA
This sequence comes from Acidobacteriota bacterium, assembly GCA_021780315.1. GTDB lineage: Bacteria > Acidobacteriota > Terriglobia > Terriglobales > Acidobacteriaceae > Edaphobacter. The sequence continues at coordinate 317 of JAJXYY010000041.1, read as the reverse complement.
CCGGGCGAACCTGTCCGAGTCCGGGCTGCCGCTGGAAGTTCAGCAGAAGCTCATGCGCCACGCCGACATCGCGATGACGACCAAATACGGTCGCAGCTCGATGCTCAATGTGACCCGTCCAGCGAATGCCAGGATCGTTGAAATGGTAATGAGAGAGGAGGCCCAAAAAACAAAAACTGAACCGGCTGCCTAACGCGAGGGCGCCAACTGTTCAGTTATTGTTCAGTTGAGTTTTGCTAAATGGTTGCGGGGGTAGGATTTGAACCTACGACCTTTGGGTTATGAGCCCAACGAGCTACCGGGCTGCTCCACCCCGC
>JAJXYY010000014.1 GCA_021780315.1 Acidobacteriota bacterium | reverse complement strand
AGCGCAGATCGCCGCCATCGCGCGCACCCTCAACCCCTCCCTCACCGACGCCGAAGCCCGCTACCCCAACACCTTCCCCGTCACCGCCACCGTCCCCCAGCTCCGCGCCATGGGCCGCAGCGGAGACAGCGACCCGCTCACCACCGAAGAGCTCGACGACATGCACATCGAGGCCGCCATCGCCGGCCGCATCGTCGCCATCCGCGTCCAGGGCAAAGCCGGCTTCGCCCAGATCCAGCAGCATGGCGAGCGCCTCCAAATCTACGTCCGCAGGGACGACGTCGGCGAGCCACTCTTCAACCTCTACAAGCTCCTCGACCTCGGCGACCACATCGGCGTCCGCGGCTTTCTCATGCGCACCCGCACCGGCGAGCTCACCCTCCACGCCGCTCCCATCACCCTCCCCGGTCACGAAGGCCACCCCGCCCTCACCCTCCTCGCCAAGGCCATGCTGGCCCTCCCCGACAAGTACCACGGCCTGGAGGACATCGAACTCCGCTACCGCCGCCGTTACCTCGACCTCTTCACCGACACCGGCGACACCCCCGAACCCGCTACCCATTCGCCCGCACCCACCCAAACCCTGTCATCTCGACCAGAGTCGCAGCCCAGCGGAGACTCCGTGGAGACACCTGCAGATCTCGCGGCGACCACTCCCACCACCGACCACGCTTTGCAGGGGACGGGCTTCAGCCGCCTCCCCGTCCGCGAAGTCTTCGTCAAGCGCGCCCACATCCTCCGCGCCATCCGCCACTTCTTCGACACCCGAGGCTTCCTCGAAGTCGAAACCCCCATGCTCCACACCATCTCCGGCGGAGCCGCCGCACGCCCCTTCGAGACCCACCACAACGCCCTGGACATCCCCCTCAAGCTCCGCATCGCCCCCGAGCTCTACCTCAAGCGCCTCGTCGTCGGTGGCCTCGACCGCGTCTACGAGATCAACCGCAACTTCCGCAACGAAGGCGTCAGCACCCAGCACAACCCCGAGTTCACCATGCTGGAGTTCTACCAGGCCTACGCCAACTACCACGACCTGATGCAGCTAACCCAAGAACTCATCGCGCAGGTCGCCCTAGAGGTAAACGGCACCACGATCACCCAATTCAACGGTTATCCGATTAATCTTGCGGCCGACAAATGGCGTCGGTTAACTATGCGCGAAGCTATCATCGAATTCTGGCAGAGCTGGATGGGTGACTGCCCGAAGCACAATGATTTTTCTGATCTCACTTCAATGAAATCAATTTTGAGAACCATAATTTCTAGATCGCAACCGCCATTTCAAACAAGTCGGGAACCAGAAGAAGATACCTTTGCTGCTGCACAGCATCAGGTCATGAAGTATTTTCAAGGGCTTCTGGATGATTTGGAAAAAGGTGGCCCCTTAGGTAAGACAGTCGCAGCACTTTTCGAGTTCGTTGCTGAAAGAGAGCTTCGCCAGCCCACGATCATCTACGACTTCCCTCTCGCCGTCTCCCCACTCTCCAAAGTCAAGCCCAACGAGCCCGACTGGGTAGAGCGTTTCGAGTTCTACATCGGAGGCTTCGAAGTAGGCAACGCCTTCTCCGAGCTCAACGACCCCGACGACCAGCTCCGCCGCTTCGAAGCCCAGCTCGAAGACCGCAAGCGCGGCGACGATGAAGCCATGGCCGAAGTCGACTTCGACTACGTCCGCGCGCTCGGCTACGGCCTCCCCCCCACCGCCGGCGAAGGCATCGGCATCGACCGCCTCACCATGATCCTCACCGGTTCGCGCTCCATCCGCGACGTGATTCTCTTCCCCCTCATGCGCCCTCCAAAACCCACCCCCGAAACCGAAGCCGAAGCCGCCAACCAGACCCACGGCGAATCCACCGAATAGCTCGCATCACCACCCGCCAACAGCGCGCCTCCATCACTACGTGGGCCGAAGGCCCACGTACCCCAAGCCCCAACGCCAAGGGCCAACGGCCCAGGTAAACAACCAGCCCGAAGACCCTTCCTTGCTGCCGCAGGCCGGAGCGCAGCCGCAAGCGGAGTGACTGAATTGCCCTCCTCCACACCGCCACCCATCCAACCCCCGCCACTCACCCCCGCACCACCGCCACAAACCTCCGCACCCCCTCCATCGCCCGCTCCCTCTCCACCTCACCCCCCAGCCCCAGCCTCACCGCTCTCGGCGCCACCGTCCCCGGAGCCGCAAACCAATTCCCCCCTGTCACCAGCACCCCCTTCTCCTCACACCGCTTCTCAATCTCTACCGGCCCCAGTCCCTCCGGCAACCCCACCCACAGGTGCCACGCATTCGACCCCGCGCTCACCTCCAACCCCTCCAGCAACTCCCGCGCCGCAGCCTGCCGTCTCGCCCCTTCCACGCGTTTCGCCGCCATCAGCGAAGCCAGCGTTCCATCCGCCGCCATCGCACATCCCATGCTCGCCAGCAGCGTCGAACTCCCGCTGGTCATCACGCGCAGCGCCAGCGCCGTCTGCTCGCCCAGCCTCTCCGGAGCCACCAGAAGGCATGTCCGCAAACCCGGCACCGCGCGTTTCGACAGGCTCTCCACATAGAACGTCCGCTCCGCTGCCAACTCCGCATACCGCGGCGGCTCCTCCTCCTCCAGAAACCCATACGCCCCATCCTCGATGATCGTCAGCCCAAACTCCCGCGCCACCGCCACCACCGCCATCCGCCGAGCCTCACCTGCCGTCGCGCCCGTCGGATTATGCTGCGTCGGCATCGTGTACACCGCAGCCACACCGCTCCTCTCGCACACCTCCCTCAGCGCCTCCGGCAGCAGACCCTCCGCATCCATCGCCACCGCCACCACCTGCATCCCCAGCATCTGTGCCTGCCGCACAAACCACGGATACGTCAGCTCCTCCACCGCAATCGTCTTCCCCGCCAGCCCCGCCGCCAGCAGCGCAGCCATCGTTCCATGGTGTCCCGACGTGCAAATCCACGTCCGCTCCGCTCCCACGCCCAGCCACGCTGCTGCCAACTCGCGATTGGCCACACTTCCACCAAACGCCGGCAGCCACAGCGCGTCCGCACCAAACCGCTCCACCCCATCGCGAAGCAGCGCCGGCCACGCCGCCTCCTGCTCCGCCAGCACCGGATAGTTACTCTGCAGGTTGATCATCCACCAAGTCTACGCATGTAAACTTCCTTAGTGAACATTCTCTTCGTCGGCGACGTCTTCGGCTCGCCTGGCCGCCACATCGTCCGCGAGCATCTCCCCCACGTCATCGAAACCCACGCCGTCGACCTCCTCGTCATCAACGGCGAAAACTCCGCTGGCGGCTTCGGCATCACGCCCTCCATCGCCGAGGAGCTCT
>JAJXYY010000026.1 GCA_021780315.1 Acidobacteriota bacterium | reverse complement strand
CAACGCAGCCAGCAGCTTCACGCCTGGCTCAATACCTACAACTGGCATCGACCCCATGCTAGTCTCAACCAACATCCGCCCATCAGCCGCTCTGGCATCGATCGGAATAACCTGTTGAGCCACCACATCTAGAGAGGGTTGATTTGGAGTTTTTCGGAGATTTAAGTGGTCTGAAAAAGTTGGGTGGTATAGGGTGCGGTGTTTGGTACAGCATTGGGAATAAGGGGTTTTCCACTTGACGGGTGGAGTTGCGAACCTTGTACTGGATAGAGGATGGTTAGGCAGATATTTAATTTTCAGAACAGTGCGTTGCTTGCTCCCTGGCGGTCGACGGGTTCATCGGGTCGATTGGGGTGGCGGCGTTTTGCTACGTTTGCGGCGGGAGCGCTGGCGGCGGCCTTGTTCTATCACGTGATCTTTGGCCAGAACGGGTTGACGGCGTACGAGCAGAAACGCGAAGAGACTCAGGCCCTGAGCAGTCAGGTACAAAGTCTACAGCGGGAGAACGAGTTACTGAAGAGCCATGTGGACCGACTGCAGAGCGACCCTGACGCGATTGAACACCAGGCGCGGGAAGAGTTGCACTACACGCGTCCGGGGGAAGTGATCTATACCTTGCCGGCGACCAGTAAGACCAGTACTGTCCAAAAATAAAGGAAGTTGTGTCGAGTACTGCTCGCGGCGATGTACGGGGTGCTGTGTCTGTCGCTGCGATTGTTGATGCGACTGCATTGTCGTATGCGGGTAGTCGTGCGGGTGCTATAGGCTTTTGGGATAACGGAGAGTGGACATGTACTTTGAAATTGAGAAGATTACTGCGCGTGAGACCTACAACCTGCTGATTGGGTTGGTAGCACCGCGTCCAATAGCACTGGTGACGAGCATGAATGAAGGGGGGGGGCTGAATGCTGCTCCTTTTAGTGCCTACAACTACTTGTGCACTGATCCTCCGGTGGTGGGGATTGGGGTGATGAATAAGCCGGGTGGGGCGTTTGTGCCGAAGGACACGGCTCGCAATATTCGCCGGACGGGGGAGTTTGTTGTGAACGTGGTGACGGAGGATCTGGCGCAGCAGATGAATATCTGTGCGACGGATTTTCCTGAGGATGTGAATGAGTTGGAGATGGCGAAGCTGGTGACGAGCGCCTCACAGAAGGTGAAGGTGCCCCGCATTCAGCAGGCGCATGCTGCGTTGGAGTGTGTGGAGCATGCCACGATCGAGATTGGCCGCTCGCGGATCATCCTGGGACGGGTCGTAGCGATCTACATTGAGGACAAGTTTGTCGACCTGAACGGACCGTATGTGAAGGCCGAGGAGTTGCATGCGATTGGCCGGATGAACGGTCTGGGATCTTATGTGAAGACGCGGGATGCATTTATGACGATGCCGCGGATTTCGTACGAGGAGTGGAAGAAGAACGAGCGCTGAGGGGGCGCGCTTAGCTGAGGTAGTCGCGCAGCCAGGGATCGGTGGACTTGACGAGTTGCATGGTAGTGCCGTCGAAGACGATCTCTCCCTCGTTGAGGACGAGGAAGCGGGTGCGGTCGTCGATGCCATGGTTGGGGATGGGCTCCATGGCGCCGGTCTGCTGGTTATAGCGATTCATGGCGAGGGTGAAGGCGTCCTGCAGGCGGTGGGTGATGAGCAGCGAAGTGGTATTGGAGACGTCGCGCTGTTTGAGGATGAGTTCGACGATGGTGGTGGAGGTGATGGGGTCTAGTCCTCCAGTGGGTGAGTCGTAGAGGATGAGATCGGGCTTGTTGATGATGGCGCGGGCGATGGAGACCCGGCGGCGCATGCCTCCGGAGAGTTCGGATGGGAACTTGGATATGACCTGATCGAGTTCGACGAAGCGGAGGACTTCGAGGACGCGGCGATGTGCCTCGGCTTCGGGGACCAGGTCTTCGTGGAGACGATAGGCTACGTTGTCTTCGACGGAAAGGGAGTCGAAGAGGGCGGACTCCTGAAAGACCATGCCGATGCGCTCGCGGAGCTTGAAGAGATCGACTTCGCGCATGCTGCTGACCTGATTGTCAAGGACAGTGATGGTCCCAAAGTCGGGTTTAAGGAGACCGTTCGCGAGCTTGAGGAGGACGGATTTACCGCAGCCTGCGGGACCAAGGATGATGCGGGTCTCGCCCTCGCGGACGGTGAAGGAGATGTTGTTCAGGACGGGTTTGACGTCGAAGGTGACGGAGACGTTCTCGAAGACGACGATCGGCTTTGCGAGCGTGGCTGTGGGTAGTTGGTCTTCGGTGGCGGGGGTGGGTGGGGCTGCGGGCATATCGGGATTTACCGGCCGAAGATACCGATCATGGTTCGGCTGAGAAGGAAGTCGACGATGATGATGAAGACGGAGGAGACGACGACGGCCTGGGTGGTGGCGCGTCCGACGCCCTGAGTTCCGCCCTTGGTGTTCATGCCGAAGTAGCAGCCAACGCTGGCGATGATGAATCCGAAGAAGAGTGGTTTGGTGAGTCCCTGGACGATGTCTGCGTAGTAGAGGGCTCGGTAGGAGTTGTGGAAGTAGGAGGATGGGTTGAGGCCGAGGAGGGTGACGCTGACCATGGCTCCACCGGCGACACCGACGGCGTCGGAGAGGATGGTGAGGAAGAAGAGCATGAAGATGGTTGCGATGAGGCGCGGGGTGACCAGTTTGCGGACGGGGTCGGTGCCGAGGGCTCGCATGGCGTCAATCTGCTCGGTGACCTTCATGGAGCCGATCTCGGAGGCCATTCCGGAGGCGTTTCTGCCGGAGACCATGAGGCCGGTCAGGACGGGGCCGAGTTCCTTGACCATGGAGAGTGCGACGAGATTGCCGGTCATGCTGATGGCGCCAAACTCCTGCAGGGAGGTGGCGGATTGGAGGGCAAGAACGCAGCCGGTGAAGAATCCGGTGAGGACGACGATCGGCAGGGAACCGAAGCCGATGTAATCCATCTGGGTGTAGATGTCGGCCCAGTAGCGAGGCTTGGAGAAGAGATTGGCGAAGGCGTGTCCCGCGAGGATGGAGTAATCCTGGACGGCGGCAATCTTCTGCTTTGCGAATACCTCTGGGGAGACGAAGGGCATGTCGTTATCAGGCTCAATGTATCAGATGCGAGGGAAAGGGCGAAGATTGCATGACTTGAAAAGTTGTTATGACGGTGGTGTCGGGGTGTGCATGGGGCTGGACAGAATGAGAAGATAGAGTGTGATGACTACTGAGATGGCAGCCGCGGTTTTGTATGGCAAAGAGGATCTACGACTGGAACAGGTGCCAGTACCCAGGGCTGCGGCTGGCGAAGTGGTGGTGCGGGTGGAAGCGGCTTTGACCTGCGGCACAGATCTGAAGGTGTACCGGCGGGGTTATCACGCGATGATGCTGAAGCCGCCGATTCCGTTTGGGCATGAGCTGGCTGGGGTGATTACGGAGATTGGTGCGGGGGTGACGGCGTTCGGGGTGGGGGACCGGGTGGTTCCGCTGAACTCTGCGCCATGCGATGGATGTTATTTTTGCCAGCGAGGGCAGCAGAATTTGTGCGAAGACCTGCTGTTCAATAACGGCGCGTATGCGGAGTATCTCCGGATTCCGGCGCGGATTGTGGAGAAGAATATGCTGCTGGTTCCGGCGGAGGTTCCGCTGGAGTATGCGGCGATGACGGAGCCGCTGGCGTGTGCGGTGCGGGGATTTGAAGAGAGCGGTGCGCGGGCCGGGGACTCGATGATTGTGATTGGTGCCGGGCCGATTGGACTGATGTTTATGAACGTGGCGGCACTGGCCGGCGTGCACGTGATTGCGGTGGTGAAGCGTGACGACCAGATAGCGACAGCCAAGCTGTTTGGCGCGGAGCAGGTGGTGCAGACGACGGCGGAGGCCGATGTGGTGGCGGCAGCGCGACGGCTGACTCCCGATGGCCGCGGGGCCGATGTGGTGATTGAAGCAGTGGCTACGCCTGCGACCTGGGAGTGGGCGGTAGACATGGTTCGCAAGGGCGGGGTGGTGAACTTTTTTGGTGGACCGCCGAGCGGGACGAAGGTGGCTTTGGATACAAACCGTTTGCACTATGGGGACATTACGCTGAAGGCGAGTTTTCATCACACGCCAGCGACTTGCCGGACGGCGTTTGGATTGATTGCGAGTGGGAGGTTCAAGAGCGCGGAGTGCATCACGGGGAAGGTGGAGCTAGTTGAGGTTCCGGCGTTGTTTCGGCAGATGCTGATCCGGAGCGGTGGGTCGCGGGAGATCAAGACGGCGGTGTTTCCGGGTGGGGTGGCGCGATGAGCGATAGAGTTGCGGTGAGGAATGAGCTGGAGGGTGCTCCGGTTGAGTACCTGACTCCAGAGGAGCGGCCGAGCTTGGACGAGGCGCGGGGGTGGTGTCGCCAACTGACGACGTCGCACTATGAGAATTTCCATGTTGCGACATTCTTTTTGCCGCAGAAGGTGCGACCACACTTCGAGAGTATTTATGCGTATTGCAGGGTATCGGATGACCTGGGCGATGAGGTTGCGAATCCGGCGGTGGCTCTGCGGTTGCTGGAGACGTGGGGCGGGATGTTGGAGGAGTGCTATGAGGCTCCGGAGCGTTCGCGGCATCCGGTTTTTGTGGCTTTACGGGAGACGATAGTGACATGCGACCTGCCACGGGAGCTGTTTGCGGATTTGCTGGTGGCTTTTCGTCTGGACCAGGTGAAGACGGAGTATGCGACGTGGGAGGAGTTGATGGAGTACTCGCGGTACTCCGCGAACCCGGTGGGACGGCTGGTGTTATGGGTCTGCGGATATCGGGAGGAGTCGCTGGGGGTGTTGTCTGACAAGGTGTGTACAGCGCTGCAGTTGGCTAACTTCTGGCAGGATGTGGTGGAGGATGCGGAGCGGGGACGGCGGTATGTTCCGGCGGAGTCGATGCTGCGGTTTGGCGTGGAGCAAGGACAGTTGGCAGGGCGAGTGTTTACGCCGGAGTTTCGCGGGATGATGGAGGAGTTGGTGCTGCGTACACGCGCGATGTTGACGGAGGGCGGCGCGATTGCCGGGTTGGTGGATAAGGAACTGGCCGTGACGCTAAAGCTGTTTCGGCAGGGTGGGGACGCAATTCTGGATGGAATTATGCGGCAGAATTTTGATGTTTTGCGGGGACGGCCTGTGGTTACAAAGTGGAAGAAAGTACAACTGCTGGCTGGGGCGCTGGTCGACAAGCTGCGCGCGGGGATGCCGCAGTGACGGTGGCGCAGGCGTACCAGGAGTGTCGCACGATCGCCCGACGTGAGGCGAAGAACTTCTACTATGCGTTTCGGGTGCTGCCACGACATAAGAGCGATGCAATGTGCGCGGTTTATGCGTTTATGCGGCGTGCGGATGATCTGGCGGACGATGAGAGTTATTCCATTGACGATCGGCGCATGCAGATGGACGCGTGGCTGAAGGCGTGGCGCGCGGTGCAGGCGGGTGGGGCTTCGACCGATGCGGTTTTTATTGCGGTGCGGGATACGCAGGAGCGGTTCGGGATAAGCGATGCGTTGCTGGACCAGTTGGTACAGGGAACAGCTATGGATCTGGAGCCCAGGCCGACTGGTGACGATGGGGTGCAGACGTTTGCGGACTTTGATGAGCTGTACCGGTATTGCTATCTGGTGGCCTCGGTGGTGGGTTTGGTGTGTATCCGAATCTTTGGATACAGCGATGCAAGTGCGGACCAGTTGGCGGAAGAGACCGGAATTGCCTTTCAACTGACAAATATATTGCGCGACGTGAAGGAAGATGCGGAGCGGGGGCGGGTGTATCTGCCACTGGATCTGCTCGCTGAGTTTGGTATACGGGCGGAACGCATACAGGCACTGGCACAAGGGGGCAGGATTGAGCCGAATGAGCGGGCGATGTTGTCGATGCTGGGGGCGAAGGCAGATGGGTACTATGGTTCAGCCTGGCGACTGCTGCCGTTGATCGACGTGGATAGCCGTGCGGCCTTGTGGGTGCTGGTATCGATCTATCACAACCTTTTATTGCGGATTGGCCGGATGGATGGCGATGTGTTCTCGAAGCGTGTGCGAGTGCCGACGATAACGAAGGTGTGGCTACTGGTGCGAGGGATGGGGATGGCACTGTGGAATCGAGTGTGGGCGCAATGATGGCGGTGGAGGGTGAGGGAGGACGCGACGTAGTGGTTGTTGGGGCTGGGCTGGCGGGGTTGTCCGCGGCAGCGGCACTGGCTGGAGTGGGAGCACGGGTGACGCTCGTGGAACGTCGGCCGTATGTCGGGGGACGGGCGTACTCGTATCTGCACCCTGCGCTGGATGAGGTGGTGGACTCGCAGCATGTGCTGTTGGGATGTTGCACGAACTTGATAGAACTATGCGAGCAGGCTGGGATTGCCGACAAGATTCGCTGGTATGACGAACAGACGTTTCTGGAGCCGAACGGCAGGATCAGCCGTATCGCAGTGAGTGGATTGCCGGCTCCGTGGCACTTTGCTTTGAGCTTTGCAAAGGCTGGGATGCTGGGGTGGAAGGACAAGGTGGGGATGGTGCGAGGACTGATGGAGTTTGCGCGAGGGTATCCGTCGGAGGATGTGGAGAGCGTGGATCAGTGGTTGAAGCGGACGGGGCAGACGGAGCGTGCTGTTCGTCATTTCTGGAAGCCTATCCTGATGGCTACGTTGAACGATGACGCGGGGCACTGCTCGACCAAGTATGCGGGCAAGGTTTTTCACGAGCTGTTTGTACGTACGGCGAGTGGTGGACGGTTGGGGATTCCTACGGTTCCGTTGAGCGAGTTTTACGAGGGAGTGGCGCAGTTGATCGTTGCCCGGGGTGGCGAGGTTAAGTTGCGTACCGGTGTCGAGGGGCTGATGCAGTCGGCGGACGGACGCTGGCAGGTGCAGACTGCGGCAGGGGAGCTTTGGGCTGATGCGGTGGTGTTGGCACTGCCGTTTGAGCAGACGCAGCGGCTTTTGCCCCGGGTGCAGGGTCTGGCGGACGCGGAGGTGCGGGAGGAGTTGGCGGCAAAGGCAGCGAGATTCGAGCACTCACCGTTTACTTCGATTCTGCTGTGGTATGACCGAGAGATCTCGGATCTGGATCATGCGTGGCTGCTGGATACGACGATTGAGTGGTTCTTTCATAAATCGCGGATCAGGCGGTATGCACAGGAGACGGGCAGCTATGTGGAGTTGGTGATTGCGGGCTCCAAGCGCCAATTGCATCTGACCCGGGAGGAGATTCTGGGGGCGGCGCTGAAGGAGTTTGAAGAGTTTTTCCCGGAAGCACGAAAGGCCCGAGTGGTGAAGAGCGGGATACTGAAGGAGGCGCGGGCGACGTTTTCAGTTACGCCGGGGCTGGATGCGTATCGACCGCAACAGACTACGGAGTGGGACGGGCTGTATCTGGCAGGAGACTGGACGGCGACGGAGTGGCCGGCGACGATGGAAGGTGCGGTTCGAAGCGGACGGCTGGCGGCAGGGGCCGTGTTGGGAGACACACGGCGATTTATGGCGGCAGAGGTTGCGGTGACTGCGCCGATGCGTTGGCTGGTGCGCCACTAGATTGCGGCATGGTTGCAGTGCAGGGCAGGTCTTCTGTTTCTAATGCTGGACTTTATCGGGAGAGCAGGACGACGCCGGCGCAGACGAAGATAGCTGCGAGCCAGCGGCGTTTGTCCACGTTTTCGTGCAGGAAGAGCTTAGCGGCTGCGGCGTTGCCGATGAAGGTAAGGGAGGCGCTGGCAGGTGCGGCGAGCGAGACGTCGACTTTGCTGAGGGTGAAGAGCAGCGAGAAGAAGCTTAGCGCCATGGACAGGACTCCCAGGAGAAACATGGGGCTGCTGACGACGGCCTTGATGGCTCCAGCGAGGCCGGACTGAGCACGTATGAGGTCGAGGTCGCCGATGCGGCGCATGGCACCTGCGGTGAGGATGTCTCCCGCGATGGCGGTAGCGGCTACGGTGACGATGGTGGCCCAGGTTTCGAAAGTGGAGGTGGCGGCGTTCACTTGGCGGCTCCTTCGGGCTTCGGAGCGGGATGCTCGGTGAGGGAGGGGCCGTTGGCTACGAAGCCTACGCCGCAGACGATGAGGATGATTCCGAGCCAGCGATAGAGGGAGATGTGTTCGTGCAGCCAGAAGCGGGAGAGCAGGGCGACGACGACGTATCCAAAGGCGGTGGAGGGAAGCACAAAGGTGAGATCGGCCCAGGAGAGCGCGGTGAGGTAGCTGGCGAAGAAGCCCAACAGCAGGAGAATGCCGGAGATAACCCAGGGATTGCGAAGGGCGAGGAAGAGTAGGCCCAGGTGTGCAAAGGAGATAGGGCCGACCTGTCCCATGCCGTGGGAGAGGAGCGTGTCTCCGATGGATGCAGTGAGCATGACGGCAAGCAGGATGAGATAACGCTGCGGAGTAAGGGTGTGTTTCATGAGGCTTTCCGGTGGAGGCAGGGCTGAAGCGATCGACGCTGGAATGATAGGAGCAGGCAGGGAGCACGAAAGAAAAAGCGGCCAGCATAGGGACATGCTGACCGCTTCGTGATGCGGTTGCGTTACGCGTTCATGCTTACGGATTCCTGCGCTTTAGTGGCGTTGGCTTCCTTGATATCGCGGACGGCCTTGTTTCGTTTGGCGCGCAGCTTCATGAAAGACTTGGCTTCCTCGTAGAGGCGTGGGACATCGCGGTTGACGATGGCCTTCCAGACGACGCGGAAAGCAGCCTTCGGGCGGAAGTAGTACTCGTCGTAGAAGCGGTGAACCATCTCGAGGACGTACTCGACCGGCAGGCCTGGGTACTCGATATGGGCCATCTGGTGTCCACCTTCGTCGGACATGGCTTCGTTGGTGATAAAGCCGTTTTCCTTGGCGTAGTCGAAAAACTCGGTGCCGGGGAAGGCGTGGGCGATGGAGACCTGAAGGGTTTCGATATCGAGTTGCTTTGCAAATTCGATGGTATTGCGGATGGATTCCTTGGTCTCGCCGGGGAGGCCGAGGATGAAGTCTCCGTGGATGATGAGGCCCAGTTTGTGGCAGTCGCGGGTGAAGTCGAGCGCGCGCTGGACGGTGGCACCCTTCTTGATGTTCTTAAGTATCTGCGGATCGCCGGACTCATAGCCCACGATGAGGAGACGGCAACCGGCATCCTTCATGGCCTTGAGGGTGTCATAGTCGGTGGTGACGCGCGAGGTGCAGGACCAGGTGAGGCCAAGTGGCTTGAGCTTTTCGCAAAGCTCAATGGTGCGTGCCTTCTGGATGTTGAAGGTATCGTCGTCGAAGAAGAACTCTTTGACGTGGGGGAAGAGCTTTTTGGCTTGTGCCATTTCGGCGGCTACATCGTCGGTGGAGCGTTTGCGCCAGGCGTGCCCGGAGAGGGTCTGGGGCCAGAGGCAGAAGGTACACTGTGCCGGGCAGCCACGGGTGGAATAAAGTGCAACGTAGGGGTGTAGCAGGAAGGGCACGTTGTACTTGGTTACGTCGAGGTCGCGGTGATAGATCTCGGTGGCCCAAGGCATTTCGTCGAGTTCCTCGGGGGTGACCTGAGGGCGATCGGGGTTGTGCTGGATGGTTCCGGAAGCATCTTTGTAGCTGATGCCGAGGATATCGTGGAGCGGCTTGCCATTGGCGTAGTCGACGACGGAGAAGTCAAACTCGCGACGGCAGATGAAGTCGATGGCAGGGCACTCGTTGAGGGCCTTATCGGGCGAGGTCGTGACAGGCGGACCTACGAAGGCGATCTTGATGGAAGGGTAAGTCTGTTTGATGACCGTTGCCATCTTCTGGTCGCCCTCCCAGCCCATGGTGCTGGTGAAGAGGACGAGAAACTCGTAATCCTTCAGGATTTCGACGACGCCTTTCCAGTCGATGTGGTGGGGCGGAGCGTCGACGAGCCGGGAGCCTTCCAGCATTCCTGCAGGGTAGGTGAGCCATACGGGATACCAGTAGGACTCGATCTCGCGGGTAGCGGGCCAGCGAGAGCTGGCACCACCGTCAAATTTCTCGAAGGAGGGCGGGTTTAGAAAGAGGGTTTTAAGTGGCATAACAATACCTAAGTTTACCATTCTGCCAAGGGGTTCGGTGGCTTTAATGATGTGCCGGGTGTGGTTCGATCGAATTGAAGACAGGGGCTTTTGGGCCGAGGAGCTAAGGAACCGTGGGAGTCACCATAACAGATGACTGGGGCCGAGCTTGCGCGGTTGATTTGAGCCAGTCTTCAAGTTGACCATTTTGCCTCAAGAAATTTATTTGGGTCTGCTGGAGTTGGAGTTCGGCGTCGAGCAGTTCGATATATTTCTGGCGCTCGAGAATGCGTGCGTTTTGCTCATCTTTGGGAGAGATGGGCGTGGCGGCATCACTGGTTGAGGACTGAAGCTGGATGAGAACGACATCGAGTTGGTTTTGTGCAATTTCGCGGTCTATTCCAGCGAGTTCTGCGCGGGCTGCAAGTTCGGCCGCAGCTTGGGAGAGTTTGAGACGGCCTTCCTGGAAGTGGTCGCGTGCAGTGCGTGCGGTTTGCTCGGAGTGAACGAGGTCTGCGGTGGATTCAAGCACTTTATCGCGATGGATGCGGTCAAATATAGGAACGGTGAGCAGCGCGCCAATGGCTGCTGCGTTGAGGGTATTGCTATTGAACGCGGGGTAGTAAGTGGCGTAGTTGTTGATGTTGCTGAAGCGGCTGTATTGGGCAAAGAAGCTCAACTGGGGACGGAGTGCGTACCGTTTGTCGCCAGCGTTCTGATGCCTTTTGACTTCAACATCGGCGAAGGCGGCCTGGACGGCCGGTGAGTCCGGTTGGTTTTCGAGATTGTTGGGACTGGGTGGGGGGAGAGGGATGCTGTCAGTCAGGGTGGAGAAGTTAGTTGCAGGAAGACTAGTGAGCCGACTCAGGTGATCGGTTTCGGAGGTGATCTGATCGGCGAGTTGGATTTGTTGCAGTTTGAGCTGAGCAGCGGTTCTACGGGCATGTAGCAACTCAATGGGAGTATCCTGACCGGCGTCGAGACGGTCCTGAACGATGGAGATGAGGCGATTGGCGTAGTTGGTGGCCTGCACCGCGGCTGCACTGCGCTGCTTTGCCTGATAGAGCGTGAGGTAGGAGACCGCTGTGTCTTCCTCGACCTGCAGACGGACATCTTTCAGGGCGAGGTTGGCAGCGTCGACGCCCGCGCGGGCGGCACGAATGTAGTCGCGTTGCGCCGCGTTATAGAGCAGTGACTGGGACGTGAGGGAGAAGAGAGTGGGCTGTCCGAGCGGAGGGCCATACGAGTAGGCCAGACCAGCTCCGCCGATGAGATTCGGGACATAAGCATCGCGGCTTTCACGAAGCACCCCGAGAGCGCGGTTCACGTCTGCCTGGGCCGCGAGTACGCGGGGGTTGCTGCGGAGGGCGAGATCGATGGCCGTGGTGAAGGATATCTGCGCCTCCGCTGGACACGCGGCGACTGCGATGATGCAGGCAAGAAGCAGATGACGAAGCTTAAGGGACATACTGGCTGATTGACTCCCTCGAAAACGGTTGGAACTCATGGTATCGCGCCTGAGGTGAACTGCGGTGTTCCGTGGGGTGAAACGTGTACGATTCGGTGTCGAAACAGGTGTTTAGAGATGCCTGCCGTCAGTGGGTCTGTAGCGCTTTGCGGGTCGGGGTGTAATTCGAGGCCAAGGCGAGTGCAGCAGTGTATTCGTTGTGGGCAGCTATGTGTTCTCCACGCTGCTCGAGAAGATTGCCGAGTTGCAGGTGAACTTTGAAGGTGGGTGCCGCATCGGAGCGTGCTGGCGATGAAAGATATTCTTGGAGTAGGTGCACGGCGAGTTCGGGGGCGCGGTGAGCACTCGTGAGTATGCTGGCTGCATCGACAAGTGCGTCGTCTTTGGCCGGGTCGGCGGCGATAGCGGCTTTGATGGTAGCGACAGCCTGATCTGGATTATCGTGACGCTGATAGAAGCTGGCGAGGTCAATGTAGGCTTCTGGGGCCCGGGACGTGTTAGCCGCAGCTTTGAACTCGGACTCGGCGGTGACAGTGTCTTTCTTCTTGAGCGCGATGAGGGCACGAAGACGGTGTGCCTGAGCAGGGAAACGCGGCTGGATACGTGAGGCCAGCGCTTCGGCTTTGTCTACGCCTCCGCCAACTATGCCTGGGGCGCCGATATAGAACTCTCCAAGATCGCTGGCTGCGTGGATATTGTTTGGGTCTGCGGCGACGGCCTGCTCAAATTCTGACCTGACTTTTTTGGCCAAACCGAGTGCAGTGAAGGGACCAGCGTGGGAGGCCTTAAGCCCGTAGGCGCGTCCGAGCCATAGGTGGTTGGCACTGTCGTTGGGAGCATTGGCAACTGCCAGTTCACACTCGTGGATGGAGGGATCGGCGAGGTCCTGAGCGTAGTAGCTGCGACAAAGAAGTTGATGGGCCTGAGCGTTGGCTGGCTGGGTAGCGAGGATGGACTGTAGCTGCGATGTTGCTTCGTCCACGCGGCCATGCTGGAGAGATTCGTTGGCTTGCGAGAGTGTGGCTGCTTTGCTGCTGACCAGAGGCGTACTGAGCAGGATAGTCAGGAGACAAAGGTTGGTGCAATGTGCCCGAGTTAGCATAACTACTCGATGATCTTTACGGCGAGGCCGTTCGTTAGATCGCGATTGCCGATGGCGTTGACAGCGACGATGTCCTTCTCCGTTAGTCCACCCGTGATCTCAACTCGGGTTAGGTTGAAGACTCCAACCTGAACGGGGGTGCGTACTAGTCTGTTATCGATGACGCGGAAGACGAAATCGTTTGCGCCCTCGGTGTGGAGGGCCTCGCGGGGGATACTGAGGACGTTGAAGCGCTGTGAGGTTGTCACTGTTACGGTTACATTGGTGTTGGGCAGGAGGTCTCCGTGAGCATCGTCCACTGTGATGATCGCCTCACCAACGTTGCGCGTTCCGTAGGTAATGACTGTAGTGGGGGCTAGCTCGATGTGTCCGTGCCAAGTCTGGTTGGGCTTGGCGTCCCAGACGATTTTGACTGCCTGGCCGGGGGAGAGTTTGCCGATCTCTGGTTCATCGAAGTAGGCACGGACCCGGATCCGGTTGAGGTCGGCCACGTCGAGAAGATCTTCGCCAGCGGGTACAAAATCGTACTGTGACACGGGCACTGAGTAGACGGTTCCAGAGATAGGGGAGCGAATGACGGCACTATCGTAGTTCTTCTGCGCTGCGACCAAGGTTGCCTGGGCATCTGCAAGCTGGGCCTGAGCTCGGGTTTGATCGGCGTTACTGTAGCGCTGGGTGCTGCGTTGCTGGGTATTGAGCAGAGTAGTTTTGGCCATGGTGAGACGCTGTGCGGCAGATGCTACTTCACTGGCGGACGCAGCTCCCTTTGCCTGGAGTTTTTGGAGCGCAGAGAGTTCCGCATCTGCCTGTTGGACCTGCATCTGAGCTCGGCTGAGTTCGAGTGAGAAGGCGAGTCGTTCTTCCTGGGTGCCGCTGTGGGCGACGGAATCCGCGTTGGCTTGCGCGGTACGGAGAGCCGATGTTGCCGTCGCCAGACGAGCTTGCGCATCGGCTGCGTCCATCTGGACCAGCAAGTCGCCTGCTTTTACTTTCTGTCCGACATCTACATAAAGCTTCTCCACAATGCCCGGTGTCGTGGTGTGCGCCTGGAATTCTTCGACAGGCTCGATTTTGCCGTTGGTTGAGACTGAGCTGACCAGATTTTGATGATTGACGGTGGCTACTCGGATTTCAGCGGTGTCTTTGGTAAACGACTTGACCGCCAGAACGATCAGAGTGACGACAACAATCAGAATACCTAGTTGCACTACAGGCGTAATTCGGCGTTTTGTATCTGTCGTCGGCATCTATTTGATAATCAGTATATAAGACGCTTCTGCCCTGAAAACGGAGCAAGAAGTTTGATTGCTGCGTTGAACGAAGTTGAAGACCACCGGTTGCCCTGGTTAGGGCTTGTTTTGGCTGTGGAGGGGGGCGGGTCTAGGGAGCTTCGTGCGCAGGACTCGTCCGCTGGATGTCGGCTAGTTCAAGGTCCAAACCGGGAAAGCGGGGGTTGTTTTTCTCTCGAAGGCGGAAGGCTATGTCGATTTTGACTCCGGGTTCTAGGCCGAGATCGGTGCAACGAGTGGGCCAGTGGGTGTGTCGGGTCCATCCGATTGCGGTGATCGTTGTGCCGCGGCCTAGTTGCTGGAGTGTGAGGCTGATGTGCTTTTCCTTGATGAGTCGTATTGGGGCGGTAATGGTCAGACCGCGCGCAATGAGCAGAGGTTCTGGGTTACCCAGGCCAAATGGCGCGCAGCGATTGAGCCACTCCAGAAAGTTGGGGTCGAGATCGTCTAGGTTGACGGAGAGGTCGCAGTGGAGGGGGGGAGTGAGGATGGGATCGGTGAGGAGTGAGGTGCCGAGTGCCTGCATGCGGCTTCGGAGCAAAGGAAGGTTTTGGACTGGCAGGGAGAAGCCTACGGCGTGGGCGTGGCCTCCGAAGCGGGTGAAGACGGGAGTGGGGTTTTCGGAGGACTGGTGAACGGCGGTGAGGGCGTCGAGGAGATGGAAGCCGGGTATGGAGCGGCCGGAGCCATGGGCCTGGCCGTCCTGGTGGGTGAGGATGAGGGCGGGACGGGTCGTGCGATCGACGACGCGTGAGGCGAGGATGCCGAGCACGCCGCGGTGCCAATCGGGGTCGTCCAAGATGATGCACTCGGCAGGGAAACCGTCGTTGCGTGTGCGGAGTTCGGCTAGTTGAGCCTCGATGGCGGTGAGGGCCTGAGCTTCGGTGGCGCGACGGTCGTTGTTGAGGGAGTCAAGCTTCTGGGCCAAGGTGAGGGCACGGACTGGGTCTTTCGTGAGGAAGAGTTCGACGACATCGTCGGCGATGTCCATGCGGCCAGCGGCGTTGATGCGGGGGGCTATGCGGAAACCGACTTCTGTGGCGGTGGGGATGCGGTTGAAGGGGATTTCGGCGACCTGCATGAGGGCGCGGAGGCCGGGTTGGACGGGATTACGGAGTTCGCGCAGCCCGAGGGAGACGATGGCGCGGTTTTCGCCTTTGAGCGGCACAGAGTCCGCTACGGTGGCGATAGCGACGAGTTTGAGAAACGATGGGAGTAGTTTGGAGTGGAGGCGGGTTAGGTGGGGGGTAGGGTTGGTGGCGGAGCGCGCGGCGGCGAGGAGGATGGCGTGGGCGAGCTTGAAGGCCACTCCGGCTCCGCAGAGGTGCTTGTTGGGGTAGGGGCAGCCGGGCTGGGCGGGGTTGATGACGGCGATGGCCTCGGGGATGCCTTCGGCGTCGTCGGGTAGGTGATGGTCGGTGACGATGAGGTCCAGGCCGAGGGCCTTGGCTTCGGCGGCAGCGGCGAAGGCTCGGATGCCGGTGTCTACGCTGATGACCAGACGGACTCCGGCGGTGGCGGCCTCACCCAGGATGCCGGTCTGCATGCCGTAGCCCTCGAGGATGCGGTGGGGGACGTGGTAGGTAACCTTGGCGGGGGAGTCTGGTGGGGCGGCCAGTTCTATGGCGGTTTTGAGGAGGACGGTGGCGGTGGTTCCGTCAACGTCGTAGTCGCCGTAGATAAGGATGTGCTCGGAGGCGAGGATGGCCTGTTGGATGCGGGCGACGGCGAGGTCCATGCCGAGCAGG
Organism: Acidobacteriota bacterium; assembly: GCA_021780315.1. Lineage (GTDB taxonomy): Bacteria > Acidobacteriota > Terriglobia > Terriglobales > Acidobacteriaceae > Edaphobacter. The sequence continues at coordinate 151,056 of JAJXYY010000026.1, read as the reverse complement.
AGTGCGGGGTCGTGGAGCTGGTCGAGAGTGGGGTTGAGGAAGGCCTGAGCGGAGGTGAGGCTGCTGATGCCGCGGGCGAGGAGCAGGGCTGCGATGGGAGCCGGGCATTCGAGTCCGCGGGCGAGATCCAGAACGGCAGCGGGATCGACGTTGGGGAGTTCCCAGGTCTGCGGTGTGGCTGGCGCGGATGGTGATGGAATCATGCGGCAGGATCAGCCGTCGCTGTCGGAGTCGTCGACTACGATGCCACCGAGGTCGGCGACGATCTCGATAAGGTCCTGGAAACGGTCGTACCAGTCGGTGGCGATCTCGAAGATGAACATGACGCCCTGGTGGGCGAAGCCGAGCTGGAGGTAGCCTACTTTGCCGACATGATGGATGAGGTATTCTGCGTCGTCGATCTCGGAGGGGTCGTCGTCGGCGAAGGCCTGTTCGCGTAGTTGATCGAGGAGGATGGCGATGTCGGATTTTTCTAGGGTGACTTCGCTCATGGTGACGAAGGGGGCGCCGGCGGCTTTGGCGTGTTCGACGAAATCTTTCCAGCCGTCGGGGTTCTCTTCTTCGAAGAGGACGGTGGGGACTTCTTCGGTGATGAAGCCGTTGAATCGGCGCATGCCGTGGCCGGCGATGAAGGCCACCATGTCGTCTTTGAGCGAGATGAGGTTATCGGGTTGCATCGAAAGGCTATTGTCTCAGAAAACGGTGAACGGGGTGGGGCTGTGGAAATGGAGGGTGGGGCAGGGTGGCAGGGAATCGCATGGTATATTCAGAGGAAAGTCAATGATTTTTTCTAAAGATTACGTTGGGTATCTGGCGCGCCAGACGGTGAAACATCTGGTGGCGGAGAAGATGATCAGTACGGCGAATTATGCCGTAGTGAACGAGCGTGTTTCTGCCGCGATGGTGGATGAACTGTCGCTGGAGGACCGGATCAACGACGAGGTGCGGGTGATCCTCGAAGCGTTCCAGGACGACATGCGGAAGACGGGCGCGAGCTATCCGGAGATGTTCAAGAAGGTGAAGAACGAACTGGCCCGCAAGTACAAGGCGGTGCTGTGAGAATCTCTCGCGACAAACTGAACAAGCTGGCGCATACGGTGGCGGATACCCTGGCGGAGTTGGACCAGGTGGACTTTCTGGAAGAGCGCAACATGATTCGCCAGGAGGCTCGCAAGGCCCTGGAGAAGCTGCTGATGGAAGAGACCAAGATTGATGCTGCAGCCCGGCTGAAGATCTCGTCGCAGCGGAAGATCATTCTGGAAGGCACGCAGGAGTGGGACATCCTTTATCGGAAGTACTATAACGATGAAGTGAAGAAGCTGGGTATATAGGTCCCCCCCCCTGTAGTCGATTTGTGCTAAAGTCTTCATTCGATGGCGGATAGCTTTGGACTTCTGTTGCATGTTGCGCTAAAGTATTGAAAGCAAGGACTTTATTTGCAAAGTCTTGATTCTAAAAGAGAAACGCCCCGGCTTATGGCTGGGGCGTTTTTGCTTGCTGATTTAATTGTAGCGGTTAGGCAGGGGGATTTTGTCAGTTGGGGTGGGGGTGGTATGTGACTTGTTTGCTTGGGGTTGCGGGAAGATGGGTGGTGTGGGGGGCTTGACATGCGATTTTGGCGTGCAAATGGGGAGGGTGGGTTGGCGAATATTTTGTAGGTGGTGGTTTGGCGTGGGGGAGGGTTGAGTTTAGAGGTTGAGCTTGCTATACTTTAGGAAGTGCGCTGGAGAGGACAACCTCCTGCGGTATGTTTGGCGTTATGGTGTAACTGGTTAACACGTCGCCCTCTCAAGGCGAAGAGTCCGGGTTCGAGCCCCGGTAACGCTACCAACCTTGTCTCTGTCTCTGATGCTTAGTGACAAGTGGGATATCGTTGAAAAGTAAGGATATTGTGTGTTTTGGCGCCATGGTGTAACTGGTTAACACGCGGCCCTTTCAAGGCTGAGAGTCCGGGTTCGAGCCCCGGTGGCGCTACCAAAAAGACAACTGATGATTATTTTTGCCGGGGACTTCGACGGCTATTTTTGGCAGCGACCAGAAGGCATACCCCAGGGGCTAACGCCCGGGTTTGTGGTTGGTTTTATTGCGAGGGCTAAAGCCCTCGCCTACCTTAAAGCAAATGCAATGGTCCGGGGCTAAAGCCCCTTTTTGTTTGGCGGTTTTCGCAGGGCTGAAGCCCTGCGCTCCCACCCAAGGCAAGGATGACGGGCGAGAGTTGGGGGAGCCATGGGGTTGGGTATGGGCGATATACTGGTGGGGTGAGTAAGACTTTTTATATCGAGACGTTTGGCTGTCAGATGAATGCCCATGACTCCGAGAAGGTGATTGGGACGCTGGAGCAGCAGGGTTATGCGCGGGTGCAGGATGAGGTGGATGCGGGGCTGATTCTGTATAACACCTGTTCGATCAGGGATAAGGCCGAGCAGAAGGTGTTTCATCGGCTGAATGAGTACAAGAAGCTGCAGGGTGAGGGCAAGCGGTTTGCCGTGATTGGGTGCGTGGCGCAGCAGGAGGGGGAGAAGATCTTCGAGAAGGCCCCGTATGTGTCGCTGGTGGCGGGGTCGGCGAGCTACAGGAACCTGCCGGAGATGCTGGCTCGACTGGAGGCGGGGGAGACGCGGATCACGGGGCTGGATGACCGGCAGACGGATGAGACGTTTGAGACGGAGTTTACGGCGAGGTCGAATCCGCACCGTGGATACATCACGATTATTGAAGGTTGCGACAAGTTTTGCGCGTACTGCGTGGTGCCGTATACGCGGGGCAAGGAGCGGAGCCGGACGGCTGCTTCGGTGCTGGTAGAGGCGCGGAAGATGGCGGATATGGGGTTCACGGAGATCCAGTTTCTGGGGCAGAATGTGAACTCGTACCGGGACCCTTCGGGGCGGATGAGCTTTGCGGAGTTGCTGGTGGCGGTGGGTGAGATTGAGGGCGTGAAGCGGGTGAGGTTTACGACTTCGCATCCGCGGGACTTTACGCGGGACATTGTGGAGGCGATCGATGCGACGCCGACGCTTTGCGATCATATTCATCTGCCGGTGCAGTCGGGGTCGACGGCGGTGCTGAAGGCGATGGCGCGGGAGTATTCGCGGGAGTGGTACCTGGAGCGGATGAGCTGGATCCATGGGGCGAAGCGGGACATCAGCATAACGAGCGACATGATTGTGGGGTTTCCGGGAGAGACAGACGCGGATTTCGAGGAGACGATTACGCTGTTGGATGCGGTGAAGTATGACGCGGTGTTTGCGTTCAAGTTTTCGCCGCGGCCGAATACTCCGGCGGTGGGGATGGTGGACTCGATACCGGAGGAAGTGAAGACGGAGCGGCTGCGGATATTGATGGACAGGCAGCGGGAGATACAGCGGGAACACTATGGGCGGCATCTGAACGAGGTGCAGGAGTGCATGGTGGAGAGCCACAATATGGCGCGGATGCAGGTGGTTGGGCGGAGCACGCAGAACAAGACGGTTAACTTTGTGATGGGCGCCGGGGAGGTGGGGATGCCGCCGGTGGGGAGTTATGTTCCGGTGCGGATAACGAAGACGCTGCCGAATTGCCTGGTGGGAGAGGCGTTGGCGGTGGGACCGGATGCGGTGCGGTATGTTCCGGTGGTTCGTCAGCCGCAATTTGTAGTGTTGAATTAGGAATGGGTGAGCCGATGACAACGATGTCCGAACGCGGTGCGGATGAAGTAGAGATGGAGATTCGCGGGTTGATGATGGACCCGGTAACGAATATGCCGATTGTGGTGCTGAAGGATGTGGAGGGCGATTCGGTACTGCCGATCTGGGTGGGGATCTTTGAAGCGAATGCGATTGCGCTGGAGTTGGAGAAGACGGCGACTCCGCGGCCAATGACGCACGATCTGTTGCAGAACATGGCGCGTGGGCTGGGGGCGGTGGTGCGGAAGATTGTGGTGAGCGAGTTGCGGGACGATACGTTCTATGCGGTGATCTGGATGGAGCAGGCAGGAGAGGCGGTGGCGATGGATGCGCGGCCATCAGATGCGATTGCGCTGGCGCTGCGGTGGGATTGTCCGATCTATGCGAACCGTAAGGTGCTGGAGAGTTCGAAGCAGGTGGCGAACGGCGGGACGAGCGTGAATGCGGATGAGATGCGGCGGTGGCTGGAGAATTTGAACGACGATGAGATGGGGCGGTACAAGATGTAGGTGGAAGTGGTCGAAGAGGGTTAGAGCCAGTTGCAGAGTTGGGCTACCTGGTGGGCCCACTGGTCTTCGGTGGGGAGATCGAGCAGCGGGACGGCGTGATGTTTGCCGACGATGGCGTTTTCTATTGCAGAGGATAGTGCAGGGGTAGTGGCTTCTTTGCCGCCGTGGAGGACCGTGGCCCAGGGGGTGTCGAGGAGGATATCGCTGACGCCGGACTCGCGGTGGAGGAGGATGGGGATGCCGCGCTGGAGCGCTTCGATGCCGGGGATTCCGTAGCCCTGGACGGCGGGCATGAGGAACAGGTGCGCGGAGGCGTAGAGGGGGAGCAGATCCTCGTCGGAGACGAAGCCGTGGAAGATGACGCGGTTGCCGATTCCGAGGTTGGCGGCCATGGCGCGGAGGGGTTCGATTAGGGAGCCTTTGCCGACGAGATCGAGGCGCCAATCGACGCGGGATGACAGGGATGGCTGCCGGTGCTCCAGGTCGGCGAGGGCTTGCAGGAGCCAGTCGATGCGCTTGTTCTCTTCGATGCGGCAGACGGAGAGCATGCGAAGCTCGCGGGTGACGGGGCGAAGGTGGAAGCCACTGGGATCGGCGAGGCCGCCCATGCGGACGATTTTGGCGGTGACGCCGAATTGCTTGCGGCAGTCGTCGCGAAGGAACTCGCTGGTGACGATGGTAGAGCCTCCGCTGCGGAGGCCGTAGCCAACGATGAGGCTGGAGATGGCGATGCGGAGATGCTGCAAGGGGGTTCGGGTTTGCTGGTCGCCAAAGAGGGCGGGGGTGTCGTGCATGAGATCGTGGAAGCCGCGCATGCCGGCAAGTGTGGCGTGGAGGGCGGGTTGGTAGCCCGATAAGAGGGGCTTGGGGGCTGACTGGTATGAGGAGAAGTGCCGGCGGAGAGCGGCGATCTTGTTTCGAACGCCAGGGGCGGGTTTGAGTTCGACGACGTTGAGGGGATGAGTTGCGTATTTTGCTATGTTGCAGTGGTCGATGTAGGTGACGAGGTAGCTGTTTATCCTTTGCTCATAGAGCCAGCGCGAGAGGGCGAGGATACTTCGCTCGGCGCCGCCGAACTGCTCGATCTCTGCGATGAAGATGGCACGCGAGTTGTCGGGTGTCGGGAACGCCATGCTTTCCTCTGTATGATGTTGCGGTTCGCTGGACGGTTGACATGTGGTGCAAGTTAGCGCTGGCTGAGGGTGTCGAGGTGGGTGAAGAACTCGGGGAAGGAGATGGCTGCGGCTTCGGCTCCGTGGATTTCGGTTTCGCCAGTGGCGCGGAGGGCGGCGATGGAGAAGGCCATGGCGATGCGGTGGTCGGTGCCGGAGTCGATCTGGGCTCCGTGGAGTTTTTGTCCGCCTGGGATGGTGAGGCCGTCTTCGTGCTCGGTTAGGGTGGCACCCATGGCTTTTAGGTTCTTGGCGACGAGGGCGATACGGTCGGACTCTTTGACGCGGAGTTCCTTGGCGTCGCGGATGGTGATGCCGTCACGGGTGTAGGGAGCGATGGCGGCGATGACGGGAAGCTCGTCGATGAGTTGGGCGGAGAGGGAGCCGGAGATGGTGGTTCCGTTGAAGCCGCCGGGGTTGGTGGTGACCTGAATGGTGCCGATGAGTTCACCGTGGTGCTCTTCGACGTTGAGGACCTTGATGCGTCCGCCGAGAGCGGCGATGACGTCGAGGAGCGCGGCGCGGGTGGGGTTCATGCCGATGGAGTCGAGGATGAGGTTGGAGTCCGGGAAGAGGAGTGCGGCGCAGAGGAAGAATGCTGCGGAAGAGATGTCTCCTGGGACGGTGGCGTTGATGGCATGGAGTTTCTGGTGTCCGGGGATGCTGAGGCGGTCCAGGTGACCGGGGGCGCTGGCGCTGGCACGGGTGAGGGTGGCACGGAAGGCGCGGAGGGCGTGCTCGGAGTGGTCGCGGGTGCGGACTGATTCGGAGAGGCTGGTGGTGCCTTCGGCTTGGAGGCCGGCGAAGAGGACGGCGGTTTTGACCTGGGCGGAGGGGATGGGGGTGTCGAAGTCGATGGCGTGGAGGGGACCACCGTAGATATTGATGGGGGCGTGTCCTCCTGAGGCACCGTCGCCACCGGTGAGGTGGATCTCTGCGCCCATGGCGGCGAGGGGTTTGCGGATGCGCTCCATGGGGCGGAGGGTGAGGGAGTGGTCGCCGATGAGGGTGAAGTGGTGGGGATGGGGGGCGATGAGACCGGCGAGCATTCGCATGGTGGAGCCGGAGTTGCCGCAGTCGAGGGGGTGCTCGGGCTGGATAAAGTGGCCAGCGGTGCCGGTTATTTCGATGGTTTTGTCGGGGTTGTGCACGACGGTGGCGCCGAGGGCGGCCATGCAGGCGAGGGAGGAGTGGGGATCGGCTCCGGTAGAGAAGTTGGATAGGCGGGTGGTGCCCTCGGCGAGGCCGGCGAGCATGGCGTAGCGGTGAGAGATGGACTTGTCGCCGGGAAGAGTTACAGAGCCTTGGAAGTTGAGGGCGGGACGGATGATCTGAATGGACATTGAGTTCTTAGTTTAGAGCAAATTGCCGGTTGCAGTGGAGTGGACTAGGAGTTTAGCCGGTGCGGAACTGGTTACCGCAGGGAGGTAGATTGTTGATACACTTTCGCGGTCGGGCAACTGGTGGCATGGCGGGTCGAGAGAGATATTCTCCCTGCGGGAGCCAAGCCGACGTGCTGTGACTCGTTTCCGGGCCATTTTTGATTGATCGGGATGATCCTTATGGGCTGCGTGGTTATTTCCAATGGGGAGATACGACGATGAAGAACTATGGATGCAGATGGTGGATGGTGCTGGTGGTATGGGCGGTGGCTTCGACGAGTTGTTATGGAGACTTTACATATCAGGAGACGACCCAGGTGACGGGTGGCTCGATGCTGGCGATGATGAAGATGGCGGGTGCGTTCAGCAAGTCCGCACGGCAGGTGGGGGAGCCGATGGTGTCTACCGTGATGGTGAAGGGCAACCGGATGGTGCGCGTGGGGAAGTACCAGACGGAGATTGTCGATCTGGATCGTGGGACGATCACGCAGATTGATATAGCCAAGCGGCAGTACACGGTGATGACGTTTGAGGAGATGAGGCAACGGATAGATGCTGCGGCAGCGAAGGCGAAGGAGCAGCAGAAGGCTGGCCAGCAGCCGGGAAGCGATAAGGCTCAGAATGTTGATGTGACGTACCGTGTGCAGGTGCGGAGCACGGGTGCGACAAAAGATCTGTCGGGTACGAGCGCGAACGAGTCGATTCTATCGATGATGGCGAATGGGACGGACAAGACGACGGGGCAGCAGGGCTCACTGGCGATTACGAACGATATGTGGCTGGCGAGTGATATCGCTGGCTATGCGGAGGTTCGGGATTTCTACAAGCGGTACGCGGAGAAGATGGGAATGGTGCTGAGCGGGTCGAACTACTCGTCGATGCTGGCCTCGCAGCCCGGGGCCTCGCAGGGGATGGCGGAGTTGGTGAAGGAGATGTCGAAGCTGAAGGGCATTCCGGTGCTGCAGGTGATGCGGATGGGGACGACGACGAATGGGCAACCGTTGCCGGCAGCTTCGGAGGCTCCGCTGCCAGCGGAGGGGCCGGCGATGCCGAGTGCGGGTGAGGTGGCACAACAGAGTGCTGCGTCGGCGATCGCGAGCAAGCTGGGTGGATTTGGGGGACTGGGTGGATTTGGGCGGAAGAAGAAGCCGGAGGCTGCGGCGAGCGCGCCGAGTGGGGAAGCGACTACTGCAGTGCTGATGGAGACGAAGACGGAGATGTCAGGCTTCTCGGAGGCGGCGGTGGATGCGGGGAGATTTGAGGTGCCTGCGGGATATCAGCAGGTTGCGATGGCTGTAGGGCAGGGAATAGGCAAGAGGGAGTAGAGGGCGCTAGGGCAACAACAAGTGCACGGGCAAGGGTTAGTTGCAGTCGGGCAGGTTGGGGCCGAGGACGCGGAGGACGACTACGGTTTCGTCGTCGAAGTGCTCGGTGCCGGACTGGAAGCTGGCTACGGCGTCGAGGATGGCCTGAACGGAGGAGGCTGCGGTGGGGCAGGGCTGGGAGCGGAGGACTTCGCTGAGGCGGTCGGAGCCAAACATCTCGCGGGTAGAGTTTTCGGCGTCGACGATGCCATCGGAGAAGAAGACGACCATGTCGCCGGGCTGGGTGGAGATGGTGAACTCCTCGTATTCGGCGTCGGGGAAGAGGCCGAGGGGGAAGCCTTCGACCTGGATGGTTTTGACCTGGATGCCGTGCTGGGAGTTGGAGACGAAAACCGGCTGGACGGAGCCGGCGTTGGCGATCTGGAGGGTCTGGTTGTTGTCGTCCCAGACGGCCATGAGCATAGTGACGTACTGGGAGTCTAGTTTACGCTCCTGGAGTTGCTGGTTAAGCGCGGCGAGCAGCGCGGCTGGGGAGAGGTGCTGGTTGGCGAGGGAGCGCAGGATGCCGCTGACGAGTGCAGCGTAGAGGGCGGCCGGGGCGGCTTTACCGCTGACGTCGCCGACGGCGAGTGCGGTGCGGCCGGGGCCGTAGTCGAGGAAGTCGTAGATGTCTCCGCCGATGGAGCGGGCGGGGAGGAAGTGGGCGGCGATTTCGGCGTGGGTGTGGCGGGGCGGGGCGGAGGGCAGGAGGCGTAGCTGGACTTCGCGTGCCATTTCGAGGTCGCGCTCCATGCGCTGCTCTTCCTCGTGGATGCGCTGGTAGAGACGTGCGTTGGCGATGGAGATGGCGACCTGAGCGGCGAGGGTGGAGAGGGTTCGCTGGTGGTCGTCGGTGAAGTAGTTGACGCGGGTGTGTTCGAGATCGAGGACGCCGATGACCTTGCCTTTGTAGATAAGGGGGACGGAGAGTTCGGAGCGGGTTTCGGGGTTTTCGACGACGTAGCGAGGATCTTTTCGGACGTCGGGGACGAGGACTGGCTCTCGCAGTTGGGCTGCGGTGCCGATGATGCCCTGACCGAGGGCGACGGTACGCTCGCGGTTGATACGTTCGCCGTAGCGGGAGGAGAAGCGGTGTTCGAGCTGTTCGCGGCGGTCGCTCCAGAGGAGTATGGTGAACATCTGAAAGTCGATGACGCGCTTGAGGAGGGTTCCGATCCTTTCGAGGAGGTCGTCGAGATCGAGGATGCTGGTGATTTCGCGGGAGATCTCGTTGAGTACGGTTAGGGTCTGAGCCTGGCGGGAGACGCGGGTGTAGAGGCGAGCGTTCTCGATGGCGATGGCGACGCGGGAGGCGACGAGTTCGAGTAGGCGCTGGTGGTCGTGTGTGAAGTAAGCGTCGATCTCGGACTGAATGTCGATGATTCCGATGACTTTGTTTTTGACGATGAGGGGGACGGCGAGTTCGGAGCGTACGTTGGGGTTGGCGTCGATGTAGTTCTCGAGGGTGGAGACGTCTTTGACGAGGATAGAGGCGCGCTGGACGGCTGCTTGTCCGACGACACCGCGTCCGAGCTTGATGCGCATGCGCTCGATGTCGGGGGTGTGTCCTATCTGGAATCGCATCCAGAGTTCCTGGGTGCGGTCGTTGAGGAGGAGGATGGCGAAGATGCGGTAATCGATGACAGCACGGACCAGATCGGCGACACGGTGGAGCAGGGTGTTGAGGTCGAGGGTGGTGTTGAGGGCATCGGCTAGGCGGTGGAGGAAGTCGACCTGGAGGGGCTCGACGCGGATGTTGGCGGGAGGTGGGGCGGGGGTGCTTTCAGGTACGGGGCGGTAGTCGCCTTCAAACTGGTCTCCGGGGTGGGGTGTGTCTCCGCCTGCGGCGGTGGGACGGCTCGGATTGTCGAAGGCTGACATAGAGATAGCCGATGATACTACCGGGTGGGTTGTGGGTGAGTTATCAGAGTAGATACGAGGTTTAGTAGCCGTTGGAGCTGGTGGAGGTGGGAGCTAGTCCGGAGAACTCGGCGAGGATCTTGACGCTGGCACTGGCTCCGATGCGGGAAGCTCCTGCGGTGAGCATGGTGGTGGCGTCGGCGAGGGAGCGGATACCCCCGGAGGCTTTGACCCCTGCGCGGGAACCGGCGATGCCGCGGAGGATGGTGATGTCGTCGGCGGTGGCTCCGCCGGTAGAGAAGCCGGTGCTGGTTTTGAGGAAGTCCGCGCCGGCAGAGAGGGCAAGGTCGGAGGCGCGGAGCTTCTCTTCGAAGGTGAGGAGGCAGGTTTCGAGGATGACTTTGACTATGGCTCCGGCGGCGTGGGCGAGTTCGACGACACCGCGGATGTCCTGCTGGACTGCTTCGTAGTCTGAGGCGAGGCCTGATTTGAGGAGGCCTATGTTGAGGACCATGTCAATATCGTGGGCTCCGTGACGGAGCATGCGGACGGTTTCGTCGCGCTTGGAGCTGGATGGGATGGCGCCAAGGGGGAAGCCGATGACAACGCCAACGGGGATTCCGGTACCGGCGAGGGCGGCGGCAGCAACGGAGACCCAGGTGGGGTTGACCATGGCGCAGGCGAAGCGGTGCTCGGCTGCTTCGTGGCAGAGTTGGAGGACCTGGGTGCGTGTGGCGTCGGGCCTGAGGAGTGTGTGGTCGAGGACGGCGGCGAGATTTTGGCGTGACGAGAGGGTGTGGGCGGTAAAGGCGACGGGGTCGAAGCTGGCGATGCTGGTGTTGGGGAGGGTGCTCAAACGATGCTCCTTGTGCTGCGGTGTGTCGAGCTGGTGAAGGTTTGCCGGTGGCGCAGTCGATGCGCGCCGACACCACATCTATCATACGGTGGGTATGGCTGGCTGCCCGCAACGGGGAAGTTGTTGTTATCAGGGGTTTTCAACAGGCGGATTACAATGGAAGAGTGCCGGACCGGGCGTGCTGGTGCGGGTTGGGCTCGGGATGGATTGTGGCTGAGGGACGACGATGCGACCGGAGTTGGTACAGGCAACGGAGTTGATGCGCACGGACGATCCAGAACGGATCGAATCGGCGCTGCGGCTGCTACAAAACACGGTTTACTCGTTCAGCATGAAGGTTTGCGGGCATCGGGAAGATGCCGAGGACACGATGCAGTTTGTGCTGCAGCAGTCGCTGCCATATCTGCAGACGATAGAAGATCCGCAGGCGCTGGCGGTGTGGCTGTATAAGGTGACGCGGAACCACTGCGGGTTGATGCGGCGGAAGAGCAAGTTTGCTCCGGAGCGGATGCTGACACTGGATGAGTTGAAGCCGAGCGAGGGGGATCTTGAACATCTGCTGGAGAGCCGGGAGTTGAATCCTGAGGCTTCCGTGCTGCGGGGGGAGAGGGACGATCAGTTGCAACAGGCGATATTGCGGATACCGCCGAAGTATCGGCTGGTGCTTGTGTTGCACGATATGGAAGAGCTGGATACTGCGGAGATTGCCCGGATTACGGGGTTGGCGTTGGGTACGGTGCGAATACGGCTGCATCGGGCACGGCTATTTGTGCGCAAGGAGTTGATGGCGCCGACGAGTGCGGCTTCCAAGCCGAAGCGGCGCCAACGGGATGGGGGCAAAGGGGGACGGCAGGCGGCAGCAGAGTGCCATGAGGTGTTTGCGCAACTGTCGGAGTATCTGGATGGACGTCTGGATGATGTAAGTTGCGACGATCTGAAGCGTCATATTGAGGATTGCAGACCTTGCGTGAGTTTTATTCGCGATCTGGAGGGAACGATCGCGCGGTGCCGGAGTTTGACGGTGCCATGTTCAGAGCAAACAACGAGCGCGTTGCGGCGGATGCTGACGGAAGAGTATCTACGGCTGCTGCAAAAGGCTGCTGCCAAAGTTTGTTGAAAAAAAATATTTGTATTTTTTTGTAACGCTGCGCTATGAAGTGTCTTTATGTAATTAGAAGAGACTGAGTGACCTAGCGTGGCGATGAGACAAACTTATTTAAATTCATTCCGAATTGATCGATGGATCTTAGTCCTGACGCTGTTGGTTGGCGGGGCGATGGTGAGTCCGATGCAGCCTTGTGCCTTGGCACAGGAGCCGGTTGTTCCCGTTGCAGCGAGTTCTGCGGCTGAGGCTCAGACTGGAGCGTTGACGCTGGAGCGAGCGGTAGCGGCAGCTCTCGAGAAGAATCCTGACCGGAAGCTGGCTATTGCGGAGATAACTGCGGCTGCGGCACAGTATCGTTTGAGCCGGACGCATCTGCTGCCGCAACTGGGGTTCAGCGAGGGGGTGGCGCGGAGTAACGATCCGGTGTTTGCGTTTGGTACCAAGCTCCGCCAACAGCAGTTTTCGGCGACTGATTTTTCTTTGAATGTACTGAACCGGCCGACACCGGTGAATGACTTTACGACGAAGTTTGCAGGGCAGTGGACGGCGTTCGACTCCTGGATGACGCAGTACCAGATGAAGCGTGGCCGCTTGGCGGAGCAGGGTGCGGCGCAGTCGCTGGGACGGACGGACCAGGAGTTGGTGTACCAGGTGGTGACGGCGTATGAGTCGGTGCTGATGGCGAAGCGCGAGGTGGAGGTGGCGCGGCAGGCGCTGAAGACGGCGGAGGCGGTGCTGGAGTTGAGCCGGTCGCGGGTGCAGGCGGGGACGGTGGTGGAGTCGGATGCGTTATCGGCGGAGGTGAATGTTGCGACGCGGAAGACGGAACTGATTCGCGCGGAAGGTCAGCTTTCCGTAGCGGGAGTGGCGCTGGGCAATGCGATGGGCGTGGTGTTGCCGGCTGAGACGATGACGGTGGAAGAGCTGCATCCGGTGACGTACACGATGGGTGCGCTGGATGCCGAGGTGGCTCTGGCGCAGCAGCGGCGTCCGGATCTGAAAGCACTGGACCTGCAGGGACAGGCCCAACAGACGGCGGTGAAAGCAGCGAAGGCAGCGTTTGGGCCTAGAGTGGATACGTTTGGATCGTGGGAGATGGACAAGCCGAGTTTTGCTGGGTCTGGAGGAAATAACTGGGCTGCAGGAGCGGAGTTGAAGCTGGATATTTTTCCTGCGGAGAAGCGGGAGCGTCTGGCGGTAGAGAAGGCCGGGCTGCAGCGAGTACTGGCAGGCCAGGCTTCTGCCCAGAGCCGGGTGCGGCTGGAGGTGAGCCGGGCATACTACCAGCATCTGGCGGCGGCACAGAGTGTGGCGGTGACGCAGGCGGCTCTAGCGCAGGCGGAAGAGAGCTTGCGGATTATTCATAACCGCTATGAGGCGGGTTTAGCGACCGTGACGGATGTGCTGCGGGTTGAAGATGCAGAGCGGCAGAGCCAGACGGGCTACTGGCAATCGGTGTATGAGAACACGATTTCGTATGCTGCGCTGCGGTTGGCAACCGGAACACTGAATGCCGATCAAGTGGGGAGCTTCCAATGAATGATGCGATGACGGACAGGAATGAGTGTGCTATGACGATGGTCGAGACGAAGAGCTTAGACAGGAAGACATTCGAGATGAAGGCTTGCACAGTGAAGCGATGGAAGGTTGGCGCAGCAGTGAGTGGCATGGTCCTGGCGACTGTGCTGACGGGCTGCAGCAAGCCGGTGGCTCCGGCTGCGACGCCGGAGGTGGTGCGTGGCGTACGGGTGGACGCGGCGACCATGCAACAGGTTCCGGACCGGGTGGCGGTGGTGGGCTCGGTGCAGGCGGTGGAGAGTGCGGCTCTGGCTGCGCAGGTGACGGGGAATGTGATCTCGGTTGGGGCGAAGGAAGGCGATACGGTGCGTAGCGGTCAGACGCTGGTGACACTGGATGGGGCGCAGTACAGGGCGGATATGGATCGGGCGCAGGCCGCGGTGAGTGCGTCGGAGCGTGCGGTGGCGGCTGCCCAGAGCGACTCGGCGCTGGCTGCCAGTACGCTGCAGCGGTACGAGATATTGCAGGAGCGAAAGAGCATCAGTCCGCAGGAGTTTGATGAAGTGAAGACGAAGGCGCAGTCGGCTGGATCGCGTTTGGAGTTGGCGCGAGCGCAGGCTGCGGAGGCGAAGGCTGCTGCGGCTTCTGCGGGAACGATGCTGGGCTATACACGGCTGCGTGCTCCGTTCGACGGGGTGGTGGTGGCGCGGAAGGCTGATCCGGGGGCGCTGGCGACTCCAGGCGTACCGCTGCTGATTTTAGACAAGACGGGACGGCTGCAACTGAATGTCGCAGTGGATGAGTCGCTGGTGGGATCGGTGCAGACGGGCGCGAGTATTCCAGTGTCGATCGATGCGCTGGCACAGGACGGTGGTGGCGGCACGATGATGGCCAAGGTGAGCAGGGTGGTTCCTGCGGCAGATGCTGCGAGCCACAGCTTTGAGGTCAAGCTGGATTTGCCGACGACGGCACATCTGCGGAGTGGCATGTATGGACGAGCGGAGTTGCTGCGCGGGACGCGGTCTGCTCTGACGATTCCGGTGTCGGCAGTGGTGCGACGAGGATCACTCCAGGAGGTGTATGTGGTGGGGCAGAACCAGTTGGCGGGGCTGCGGTATATCACCTTAGGTGTGGCTCAGGGAGATCGGGTGGAGGTGCTGTCGGGACTGACCGGGGGCGAAGCGGTGGTGATGAGTCCGGGCAGTGCGGATCTGGACGGCAAGCGTATTGAGGTGCAGCGATGAAGCATCCGCTGGGGATTGCGGGACAGATAGCGAAGGCGTTTATCGACTCGAAGCTGACGCCGCTGGCGATTGTGACGGCCTTGGCGCTGGGAGTGTTTGCGGTGATGCGGATTCCTCGCGAAGAAGAGCCGCAGATTATTGTGCCGATGCTGGATGTGATGACGGCGATGCCGGGCGCTTCACCTGCGGAGGTGGAGCAGCGGGTGACGATTCCGCTGGAGGAGTTGCTGCGGGATGTTCCGGGCGTGGAGTATGTGTACTCGACTTCGAGCACAGGATCGAGCCTGATTATTGTGCGGTTCCTGGTAGGGAGCAGCCAGGAAGAGGCTTTGATCAAGGTGTACAGCAAGCTGTACTCGGGGCTGAACCAGATGCCGCCGGGGGTGTCGATGCCGCTGATCAAGGCGCGGTCTATCGACGATGTGCCGATACTTTCGCTGACGTTGTGGGGGAAGAATTATGACTCGTATCATCTGCGTCTGATCGCGGGTGAGATGGAACATACGATCAAGCAGATTGACGATGTATCGGAGACGCGGATTCTGGGTGGGCAGCCGCGGACGATGCTGGTGTCGTTGTCGTCGGCACGGTTGGCGTCGTTTGGGATGTCGCCGGAGGGAGTGGTTGGGAAGTTGCAGTCGGCCAATGCGCGAGTGCAGGCAGGCCAGTTTGCAGGAGCGAACCAACAGATTCGAGTGGATGTGGGGAGCTTCTTTACGCGGCGAGAGGACCTGGAACAGGTAGTGGTTGGGACCAGCCATGGAAGCCCGGTGTATCTGCGGGATGTAGCGGAGAAGATAGTCGATGGGCCGGCAGAGCCTGTGGACTACGTGGTCTATGGCACAGGGCGAGGCGCGGGGGTGGCGGGTAAAGCAGTGGAGAGCAAGGATGCTGTTGGCGCAGAGTATCCTGGGGTAACGATTACGGTGGCGAAACGCAAGGGCACAAACGCGACCGACATTGCGAATTCGGTGCTGGCGCGGGTGGCGTCGATGCGTGGGACGACGTTGCCGCAAGACCTGCAGATTACGACAACGCGCAATTATGGAGAGACGGCGAAGGCGAAGTCGGACGAGTTGTTGAAGCATCTGGCGATAGCGACGTTGTCAGTGACGTTGCTGATTGCGTTGTTTCTAGGGTGGCGTGAGTCGGGCGTGGTATTGCTGGCGATTCCGGTGACGCTGGCGTTGACGCTGGGGATTTTTTATCTGTATGGGTACACGCTGAACCGGGTGACCCTGTTTGCGTTGATCTTCAGCATCGGCATCCTGGTGGATGATGCGATTGTGGTGGTGGAGAATATCGTTCGCCACTTCCGGTTGCCGGAGAGTGCGGGACGGCCACTAAGCGAGATTGCGATCGAGGCGGTGGCGGAGGTTGGGAATCCGACGATTCTGGCAACGTTTGCAGTGATCGCGGCGATTCTTCCGATGGCATCGGTGAGCGGGTTGATGGGGCCGTATATGCGGCCGATTCCGGTGGGGGCTTCTTCGGCGATGTTGATCTCGCTGCTGGTAGCGTTTGTCGTGTCGCCGTGGGCCTCGCTGCGGTTGTTGCGCAAGGTGCGTGAGGAAGAGGGTGTTTCGCACCACGAGACCGAAGACTGGAGTACGAAGTTCTACCGGAGGATCATGCGGCCGCTGATCCATGATGGACGGGCCCGTTTCTTCTTTCTCGTCGGGATGGTGCTGTTGCTGCTGGCTGCGGTGGTGCTGGTACCACTGAAGTTGGTGAAGGTGAAGATGTTGCCGTTCGACAACAAGAGCGAGTTCCAGGTGGTGGTGGATATGCCGGACGGGACGACGCTCGAGGAGACGAGCCGAGTATCGCAGGAGTTGGGCAGGTATCTGGCGCAGCAGCCTGAGGTGTTGAACTATCAGGTGTATGCGGGGACTTCGGGGCCATACAACTTCAACGGACTGCTGCGGCACTCGTTTCTGCGGTCGCAGCCTAACCAGGCGGACATCCAGGTGAACCTGCTGCCGTTGGATGACCGTAGCGCACAGAGCCATGAGATTGCCAAGCGACTGCGTCCTGGGCTGGACAAGATTGGTGCACCGCATGGTGCGCGGATCAAGGTGAGCGAGGTGCCGCCGGGACCTCCGGTGCTGCAGACGCTGGTGGCTGAGGTGTACGGCCCGGATCTGGCAGGGCAGATCGATCTGGCACGTAAGGTGAAGCAGATATTTTTGGATACCTCGAGCGTTGTGGATGTGGACTGGATGGTGGAAGATCCGCAGACGGTCGACCAGATTGTGGTGGACGAGGCTAAGGCGGCGCAGCAAGGGATATCGAAAGCTGAGGTGACGCGAGCGTTGTCGGTGGCGTTGCGCGGGGACGATGCCGGGTTGCTGCACTCGGATGTTTCGCGCGAAGCGATCCCGGTGCGTGTGCGGATGGAGCGCGCAGACCGGTCGTCGATGGACCAGTTGGAGAGCATCAAGCTGCCGAATGCGGCCGGTGGTATGGTTTCGCTGCGAGAGATCACCAAGGTTGTTCCGACGGTGTTGCAGCCAAGCATTTATCACAAGAATATGAAGCGCGTGGTGTACGTGACAGGCGATGTAGCGGGAGCGGAAGAGAGCCCCGTGTACGCGATCTTCAAGATGAACGAGGCACTCGACCGGTTGCAACTGCCGGGTGGGTATGCGTTGAAACATTACAACTCGGTGCAACCTGATTCCACCGACCGTTATGCGATGAAGTGGGATGGGGAGTGGCACATCACGATCGAGGTGTTCCGGGATCTTGGGATTGCGTTTGCTGCGGTGTTACTGCTGATTTATGTGCTGGTGGTGGGATGGTTCCGTTCGTTTACGGTGCCGTTGGTGATCATGGCTCCCATTCCGCTGACGCTGGTGGGAATCCTGCCGGCTCACGCGTTGCTGGGAGCGTTTTTTACGGCGACGTCGATGATCGGGTTTATAGCCGGCGCAGGAATCATCGTGCGGAATTCGATTATTCTGGTGGACTTTATAGAGCTGCGGCGACGGGAAGGCATGCCGCTGGCCGATGCTGTTATCGATGCGGGTGCGGTACGTTTTCGTCCCATGCTGCTGACGGCAGCTGCGGTGGTGGTTGGTGCAAGCGTGATTTTATCGGACCCGATTTTTCAAGGATTGGCGCTGTCGCTGATGGCTGGTGAAGTGGCGTCGACGGTGTTGTCTCGCCTGGCGGTACCGGTGTTGTATTACATGGTCGAAGCTGGCAAAGAGAAGCACCAAGCAGTGGTAAGC
The DNA here is from genome assembly GCA_021780315.1 of Acidobacteriota bacterium. Taxonomy (GTDB): domain Bacteria; phylum Acidobacteriota; class Terriglobia; order Terriglobales; family Acidobacteriaceae; genus Edaphobacter. Next base: position 133,148 of record JAJXYY010000026.1, on the reverse strand, counting down.
GAATCGTAGTTGGAATGAAATGGAGGGTAGTACGATGACGGTTGAACGTGGATTGCGAATGATGGCAGGCGTGGTGATTTTGTTGTCGTTGGGGTTGGCCCACTGGGTGTCGCAGTACTGGCTGCTGTTGACGGCATTTGCGGGCTTGAACCTGTTGCAGTCGAGCTTTACGAACTGGTGTCCGGCGATGATGATACTGCGTGCGATGGGACTGAAAGATGCCAGTGGGGCCAGCTGCTCCACGCCGTAAGTGTTGCAACTGGAAGTAGCGGGAATCGGTCAGGAGGAAGTATGGAGGTTAAGGTTGAGCATTTGGAAGGTGTCAAGTTTAGCGTTGCGGCGCGTGGTCATGTAATTGTGAATGATCAGCCGGTGGAAGATGGCGGTACCGATGAAGGGATGACACCACCGGAGATGCTGCTGGGCTCGCTGGCGAGTTGTGCCGCGTACTATGCTGCGTATTATCTGAAGGCGCGTAAGCTGGCAACGTCGGGCACCAGGGTCATTGTGACGGCAGAAAAGCTGACGAATCCTAGCCGGATCGATCACTTCAAGATTGAGGTGATCGCGCCAGTGGCTTTGACTCCGGAGCAGGTGGAAGGAATTGATCGTGCGGTCCATCGCTGCATTGTGCACAATACGCTGTTGACGCCACCGACTATTACGACGGCGGTACGTGGACAGGATGTGGCGGAGATGCAGTCGGTGCCTGTGGCGGGCAGCCCGGCGTAGTACTGGTCTGAAGCTATCGGCTATGGCTGGGGTGTGTCGGCTGCCGATAGCTGTTATGCTCACGGTGTTTCGTCGGCAGTGTTTTGGACGAGCCGAGCCGTGGAGTGGAACGCATGACCGAAGTAGACGATACGAGCGTTGGGTTGAGCAGCGCAGAAGCTGCAGCGCGTCTTGTTCAATACGGTGTGAATGCGTTGCCGGAGCCGGTGGTGCATCCGGTTCAATTGTTGCTGCTGAAGTTGTGGGCCCCAGTTCCGTGGATGCTGGAGGCGACGGTCGTTCTGGAGTTAGTGCTGGGCAAGCGTGTGGAAGCAGCGGTGATTGGGCTGCTGCTGCTGATGAATGCGCTGCTAAGTCTGATGCAGGAGCGTAAGGCGGAGAGCGCACTGACGTTGCTGCGGAGCCGCCTGCCGGTCAAGGCGAGGGTGCGCCGCGATGGTGAGTGGAGGCTGATCGATGCGCGAGAGGTAGTGCCAGGCGATGGACTGTACTTGCGGATGGGAGATCTGGTTCCAGCCGATATTCGGATTGTGGGTGGCGAGCTATCGCTGGACCAGTCGTCGTTGACGGGCGAGTCTCTGCCGGTGGAGGCGGGTGTGGGCTCGTCTGCATATGCGGGTGCAGTGGTGCGACATGGAGAGGCGCATGGGGAGGTAACAGCGACGGGCAACCGAAGTTATTTTGGCAAGACGGCGGAGTTGGTGAACACGGCACGTACGGTGAGCCATCTGCAGCGTGTGATCTTGACGATTGTGCAATATCTGGTGGGGTTGGATGCAGTGCTGGTGGTGGTGCTGCTGGTGTTTGCGTGGGTGACGGGAATGCCGTTGACGGAGATGCTGCCATTTGCGCTGATCCTGCTGGTAGCGTCGGTACCGGTTGCTTTGCCGGCGACGTTTACGCTGGCGACGGCGCTGGGCTCGATGGAGTTGGCGAAGAGCGGCGTGCTGGTGACACGACTGTCGGCGATAGAAGAAGCTGCAGCGATGGACGTGCTGCTGAGCGATAAGACTGGGACAATTACGAAGAACGAATTGGCTGTGGCAGCCAAGGTAGTGTACGGGGGAGTTGCAGGGGAGGAGTTGCTGCGATTGGCTTGCTATGCGAGTGATGCCGGGAGCCAGGACCCGATAGATATGGCGGTGTTGACGGCGGCGAAGGCTGCGGGCGTGGATTGGAGTTTGAGCAAGCGATTGGGATTTGTGCCGTTCGATCCTGCAACGAAGGTGTGTGAGGCCACGGTGAGCGAGGGTGGTGCCGAGGTGAGGGTGGTGAAAGGGTTTCCCGCAGCGGTGGCGGCGAAGGTGACGGGACCGTCGGCCTGGAACGCCGATGCTGAGGGGTTGGAGGCGCAAGGGTATCGGGTGATTGCAGTGGCGTTTGCCACGGCTGGGTCGGGGGTTGGGGAATGGGGGATGGCGGGCTTGATTGCGTTGGAAGATCCGGCGCGTGAGGACTCCAAGACGTTGATTGCGAGTCTACAGGGGCTGGGAGTACGGGTTGCGATGGTGACCGGCGATACGGCATCGACAGCGGCGGCGGTGGCAGCGCGCGTAGGGATTGGCGGTCGGGTGTGTACGCCGGAGGAGTTGAAGGAGATGGATGCAACGGGCGTGCTGCAGTATGACGTGTTTGCGGGAGTGTATCCGGAAGACAAGGTAAAGCTGGTGCGGTTGGTGCAGCAGAGTGGGCATGTGTGCGGGATGACCGGTGACGGGGTGAATGATGCTCCGGCGCTGAAGCAGGCGGAGGTGGGCATTGCGGTTGCAAATGCAACGGATGTGGCCAAGGCTGCGGCGAGTGTCGTACTGACGAATGTGGGGCTGAAGGATATGGTGGCGGCGGTGGAGACGAGCCGCAGGATCTATCAGCGGATGTTGACCTATACGCTGAACAAGATAGTAAAGACGATTGAGATAGCACTGTTTCTAAGTCTGGGGGTAATGCTGACGGGAACGTTTGTGATTACTCCATTGTTGATTGTGTTTCTGTTATTTACGAATGATTTTGTGACGATGAGTATTGCGACCGACCATGTGTCGTATTCGCCCCAGCCAGACCGCTGGGATATTCGGACACTGATGCTGACTGCGGGGACGCTGGCTGCGGTGTTGCTGGTATTTTCGTTTGGGGTGTTTTACGTGGGGCAGAGTGTGCTGCGTTTGCCGGTGCCGGAGTTGCAGACGTTGGTATTTGTGATGCTGGTCTTCAGTGGGCAGGGTAGTGTGTATTTAGTGAGGGAGAGGCGACGCCTGTGGGCGTCGAGGCCGAGCGGATTGTTGATGGTGAGTTCGGTCGTGGATGTGGTGCTGGTGAGTGTGCTGGCTGCAAATGGCATTATGATGACTCGTCTGCCGTGGCTGACGATTGCGAGCGTTTTTGCGGCGATGAGTGTTTACCTGATTATGATGGACAGTCTGAAGGTATGGATATTTCAACGATTGGCAGTGCGATGAGGAGAGTGTGATGAACTTTAAGCGGATATTGATTGCCGTGGACGACAGCGTGTATGGAGCGCATGCAGCGAACACTGGGATTGCCATGGCCGGGGCGATGGGTGCTGAGGTTGCGTTTGTCAGTGTGGTTGATCCATCGTTTGTGACTGCAAATTCGGATAGCGGGGTGCCAGCGGACCAGTTACTGGCGAGTGCGGAGCGAGAGGTGAAGCAGGTGCTGGTGGCGTATCGAGAACGGGCGAAGACTTCGCCTCCTGCACTGGAGTTTCTGGAGAAGGGTAAGCCGGCGGAGAGGATTGTTGCGGTAGCCAAGGCCTGGCCGGCTGACATGATTGTGATTGGGACGCATGGGCGCGGGACGGTGGGACGGTTGCTGCTGGGGAGTGTCGCCGAGGGGGTACTGCATCATGCGCATTGTCCGGTAGTGATTGTTCGAGGCGAGGTGTAGAGCGGTGAAAGAGCGTTCGGTGAATTCGTGATGCGCATCACATATTTGGGAAAGTAGAGGGCTATAGTCTTTACCTATGGATACTTATCTTCTTCATCGAATCCATTTTGCATTCACGATCACCTACCACTATCTGTTTCCTCAGTTGACGATGGGATTGGCGCTGCTGATTGTGGTGTTGAAATTTATTGCGTTGAAGAATAATGATCCCCGCTATGATCAAGCCTCGCGTTTCTGGGCGAAGTTATTTGTGGTGAATTTTCTACTAGGTGTGGTGACTGGGATTCCTATGGAGTTTCAGTTTGGGACGAACTGGGCCGAGTTTTCGCGACGCACGGGTGGGGTGATTGGGCAGCCGCTTGCAATGGAAGGAGTGTTCTCCTTCTTCCTGGAGTCGACGTTTCTGGGGTTGTTTCTCTTTGGCGAGAGGCGATTGTCGAAACTGGCGCACTTTGGGTCGGCGGTCATGGTGTTTGTTGGATCGTGGATCTCTGGATTTTTCATTATCGTGACGGATGCGTGGATGCAGCATCCGGTGGCGTACCATCTGCTGCCGAATGGGACGTATGAGGTGAGCAGTTTTTGGGGATTGATGCTGAATCCGTGGGCATGGCTGCAATATGCGCATAATATGTGCGGAGCGGTGGTGACGGCTGCATTTGTGATGTCGGCGACGGGTGCGTTCTATCTTCTGGACCAAAAGCATGAGGCACATGGCCGACTGTTTTTGAAGGTGGGCGTGGTGTCGGGGTTGATCTCCTGCGTGTTGATGATCATGCCTACGGGCGACCTACAGGGGAAAGCAGTCGCCAAGTATCAGCCAGCGGCGATGGCGGGTATGGAAGGGCTTTTCCGCACGGAGAAGGGTGCGCCAATTGTGCTGATGGGCCAACCGGACATGGAGAAAGAGCGGATTGACAATCCGCTGACGGCGAACAGTGTGTTGAGCTTCCTAATCTACGGAACGACTGCGGCTGAGGTGCGCGGGCTGGATAGTGTGCCGCGGGATCAGTGGCCTTCCCCGCTGCCGCTGCTGTACTACAGCTACCACATCATGGCGGGGCTGGGGACATACTTTCTGGCTGTGATGGCATTAGCGGTACTGCTGTTGTTGCGTGGGACGTTGTACACGTCGCGTTGGATACTATGGCCGTTGCTACTGAGTTTTCCATTGCCCTATATCGCGAATACGGCGGGATGGATGACGGCGGAGATTGGCCGACAGCCGTGGCTGGTGTACGGATTGATGCGGACGTCGCAGGGGTACTCGTCGCATGTGTCGGAGGGTAACAGCCTCTTTACGCTGCTGGGCTTCATGGGTATGTATTCAGTGCTGACTATTCTGTGGGTTGTGATTGTGTATCGCACGATTGAGACTGGGCCGGGAAGCACGGAGAAGCAGTTGGAGACGTCGCACGCGTAGGACGAGATACGGAGAGGACGACCATGGGCGCGATCTGGTTTTGGATTGTTGCGGTAATGCTGGCGCTGTATGTGGTGCTGGACGGCTTCGATCTTGGTGTTGGGATGCTGTACCCGTTTCTGGCCCGCACGGAGGAAGACCGCAAGAATATGCTGCGTTCGATTGGGCCGGTGTGGGACGGGAATGAGGTGTGGCTGCTGGCGGGTGGTGGGACGCTTTTTTTTGCGTTTCCTCTGGTGTATGCGTCGGCGTTCAGTGGGTTCTACTTGCCGCTGATGATTGTATTGTGGCTGTTGATTCTGCGGGGCGTGGGGATCGAGCTTCGCGGGCATATGGACAATGCGGTTTGGCGGACGTTCTTCGACGGAATATTTTTTACGTCGAGCGCGCTGCTGGCAATTTTTTACGGAGCGGCACTGGCTAACGTAATTCGAGGTGTGCCAATTGGGAGCGACAGTTACTTCTTTTTGCCACTGTGGACGAACTGGCGGGTTGGGCCTTCGCCAGGGATTTTGGATTGGTATACGGTGCTAGGTGGCGTGGTGGCACTGGTGGCGTTGGCGCACCACGGAGCGTTGTGGCTGGCGTTGAAGACGTCGGGAGCGCTGGAGATCAGGGCGAATGGTGTAGCGAGGATGCTGTGGCCCGTACTGCTGGTGGTGACACTGGTAAGCCTGCCGGCGACGGTGGTGGCTCGACCGCTTTCGCTGGCAAATTACGAGGCACATGCAGGTCTGTTTGCGATTCCATTGCTGGTAGCGGTGGCGCTGGTGGCGACGCTTTATTTTCGTCGGCGGGTGGATGCCGGGCGCGCGTTTCTGTCGTCGTGTGTGTACCTGGTGGTGATGCTGGTGGGGGCTGCTGCGGGGCTGTATCCGACACTGTTGCCATCGTCGATTTCTGCATCCCAGGATATGACGATCGCGCAGTCGCTGGCTGGTTCCCACTCGACGCATGTGGGGCTGGTGTGGTGGGCGTTCGGGATGGTTCTGGCAGCGATGTATTTTGTGACTTCGTACTGGTTATTCCGGGGCAAGGTTACCGAGGGCAGTGATTACAGCCATTGAGTGATGCGGGGATACTGGCTGGTGAAGGCTGATAGTGGAGGTAATGTGGACGCGATTCTAGCGATCAATAGTGGTTCTTCTACGCTGAAGTTTGCGTACTTTCTGGGGGACGCAGAAGGGTACGACCGGCTGTTTGACGGGTGTGCCGAGGGGATTGGCAGTGACTGTGGACGGTTGGTGGTTCGGGATGGCATGGGGCGGGAGTGCGAGGTATTGGAGCGCATGTTTTCGACGCAGTCGGCGGCGTTCGAGCAGGTAGCGAGTCGGATTGCGGCGTTATCGCCAGAGTTGCGGGTTAGTGGTGTGGGACATCGGGTGGTGCATGGTGGGCGGGAGTTGACGTCGCATCAGCGGGTGACGACCAAGGTGATCGACACGCTACAGCGGGATGTTCATTTTGCCCCGCTGCACATGCCTGCTTCGCTCGAATTGATTCGGGCGACGGAGCGACTCTACGACGGGGTGCCACAGTTTGTGTGCTTCGACACTGCTTTTCATCAGACGATGCCGGAGGCTGCGTATCGTTATGCACTGCCGGGCCGATATGCGCGTGAGGGAGTGCGACGGTATGGATTTCATGGGCTGTCGTACGAGTCTATTGTGCGTAGGTTGGGATTCGAATTGCGGAAGCGTGCGGTGATTGCGCACCTGGGTAGCGGGTCGAGTATTACGGCGGTTCGGGATGGCTGCTCGATAGATACTTCGATGGGATTGACCCCGACTGGTGGAATTTCGATGGGTAGCCGTCCGGGAGATCTGGATCCTGGGGTGCTTCTATTTTTGATTCGAGACGATGGGTTGGATGTGGATTCACTGGAGCAGATGTTGAACCACGAGTGCGGTCTGCGGGCTCTGGCAGGGACAGGCGATATGCGTCAGATTGAGACGAGGGCAGCGGCAGGGGATGCGGATGCGACGCTGGCAGTCGCGATCTACTGTCGATCGATTGCGAAGACGATTGCCGGGTATGCCGCTGTGATGGGTGGGTTGGAACAGTTGATCTTCTCGGGCGGGATTGGGGAGCACAGCGCGCGGGTGCGGGAAGAGGTGTGTGCACACCTGGCATGGATGGGGATTGAGCTGGACGCGGAGAAGAATGGCAAGGACGCCAGTACTATCAGCGACAAGGCGAGTTGGTGCGAGGTGCGTATCGTGCCGAGTCGCGAGGAGGAACAGATTGCGGTGCACGTGCGAGCGATGCTACAGCGTGAACTGTGTGAGATGAGTGTGGCTTGATGGATGTGGATGGATGAGGTAGGGAATGAGTATAGCGTCCGATGGTCGAGTGAGCGGCGGATCGGCGATGGCGGTTGAACCGAAGTTACACTTGCGTGCGCTGACGACGCAAGGTTTGATAGTACTGGGACTGGGGCTGGTATTTCTCTACTTGCGGACGGGGATGACGAATCCGCTGTTTGAGGTGATTGGGATCGTGGCGGCGGTGGTGTTGTCGGCCAGTGCTCTGGCGTTAGCAGCGATTACAGAGTGGGTGCTGGTGTACCGGAGTGAGGCGAGCGATCCGCGGCGAGCGGTCTTTTATATGCTGGCCGGGTTGATGCTGGCGATTGCGGCTTTGCTGCTGTTTTATTTTTCTGACTTGTCGATGCAGATCTTGTTGGTGGTGGCAGCGGTGCAGGCAGAGGCTGCGGGATTTTGGAATTTATTTTTTGTGCGCAGCCATATGACGGGGCGGGTGGGCAGGATTGGTGTTGATGTGTTTGGGGTTATCTCGCTGCTTTTAGGGGGATTGCTGGTGTATGCGACACGTCTGGAGGATAGGGATGCGATTGGGTTGCTGGGCTTGTATCTGCTGGTGGAAGGAGTTAAGTTGATGTTTTTTGGATGGCAGACAGGCCATGCGGGCATGCCGGTGGACGAGGCGACGTAGCGTCGGCAGGTGGCAAGTTGTTTTTCATTTCGAATGAGTGGTGTTGAGAGAGAGGAATCAGCGATGCGCACAGCTATTGTGAACGGTTCGAGAGTGAGCTCAAGTGGTGTGGTTGCGCCGAGTGCGGAGGAGTTGCGATGGATGGATGCGTGGTGGCGTGCGTGCAACTATCTGTGCGTGGGGATGTTGTACCTGCGTGAGAATGCCTTGCTGAAGGAGTCGTTGCAGCCGGAGCATATCAAGAAACGGCTGCTAGGGCACTGGGGCTCGGACCCGGGGCAGACGTTTGTGTGGGTGCATCTGAATCGGCTGATTGTGAAGTACGACCTGGATGCGATTTATCTATCGGGTCCGGGACACGGGGCACCGGCGGTGTTGGCGAATGCTTATCTGGAGGGGACGTACTCCGAGGTTTATCCGAATATCAGTCAGGATGAAGAAGGGATGCGCCGCTTCTTTCGCCAGTTTTCATTTCCAGGCGGAATTGGCAGCCACTGTACTCCGGAGACGCCGGGCTCGATCCATGAGGGGGGTGAGTTGGGATACAGCGTTTCCCATGCGTTTGGAGCGGTGTTTGACAATCCGAACCTGATCGCGACGGTGGTAGTGGGGGATGGGGAGGCGGAGACCGGGCCGTTGGCGACGTCGTGGCACTCGAACAAGTTTTTGAATCCGAAGACCGATGGTGCGGTGCTGCCGATATTGCACCTGAATGGTTACAAGATCGCGAACCCTACGATTCTAGCGAGGATTTCATCTCAAGAGCTGGACAGTCTGTTTCGCGGCTATGGCTGGACTCCATATGTGGTGGAGGGGGATGATCCGGCGGAGATGCACGCGAAGATGGCGACGGTGTTGGAGGAGTGCGTGCTGATGATTCGAGCGATCCAGGAGAAGGCACGCTCGGGTGGGCCGGTGGAGCGGCCGATGTGGCCGATGACTGTGCTACGGACGCCGAAGGGATGGACGGGGCCGAAGGAGTTGGATGGGCACAAAGTGGAAGGATTCTGGCGAGCGCACCAGGTGCCGATTCTGGATGTTGTGACGAATCCGGCGCATATGCAGAAGCTGGAAGAGTGGATGCGGAGTTATCGTCCGGAGGAGTTGTTTGACGAGTGTGGCAGGCCGGTGGCGGGGTTGCGGGAGATGGCTCCGAAGGGCGGCAGAAGGATGAGTGCGAACGTCCATGCAAATGGGGGATTGTTGCGACGACCCCTAAACCTGCCTGCGTTCCGGGAGTTTGCGGTAGGGGTGACGAAGCCGGGGAGTGAAGAGGTTTCGTCGACGGATGTTCTGGGGCATTTTCTAGCGGATACGATGCGGCGGAACATGCACACGTTCCGGGTGTTTGGTCCGGACGAGACGGCATCGAACAAACTGCAGGCGATCTATGCGGCGAGCAAGAAGACATGGATGGCGGAGCTGAAGCCGGAGGACAGTGACGGCGGCGAGTTGGCGCGTGATGGCCGTGTGATGGAGATGCTCAGCGAGCATACGTTAGAGGGATGGTTCGAAGGGTATGTGCTTACGGGGCGGCATGGGTTTTTTTCGACGTATGAGTCGTTTGTGCACATTATCGATTCGATGTTTAACCAACACGCGAAGTGGCTGGAGAAGTGCAAGACGGAGGTGAAGTGGCGGGTGCCGATCTCATCGATCAACCTGCTGATTACGTCGTTGGTTTGGCGACAAGACCATAATGGGTTCACGCACCAGGACCCGGGCTTTCTGGATGTTGTGACGAACAAGAGTGCGGGGGTAACGCGAATCTATCTGCCGCCAGATGCGAACTGCCTGCTGAGTGTGGCGAACCACTGCCTGTGCAGCACGGACTACGTGAATGTGATTGTGGCGGACAAGCAGCCTCACCTGCAGTATCTGGATATGAATGCGGCGATACTGCACTGCACGAAGGGGCTGGGGATATGGGAGTTTGCCAGCAATGACGGAGGCGAAGATCCGGATGTGGTGATGGCCGCGGCGGGCGATGTTCCTACGATGGAGAGCCTGGCTGCGGTGGCGATTCTGCGGGAGCATTTTCCGAAGTTGAAGATTCGGTTTGTCAACGTGGTGGACTTGTTCAAGCTACAGTCGGAGTCGGAGCATCCGCATGGGTTATCGGACTGGGACTTCGACTCGTTGTTTACGAAGGACAAGCCGATTATCTTCAACTTCCATGCGTGCCCGTGGCTGATTCACAAGCTGACGTATCGCCGGACGAACCATGAGAATCTGCATGTGCGCGGGTATAAGGAGAAGGGCAATATCAATACTCCGCTGGAGTTGGCGATCTGCAATCAGGTAGACCGGTTCAATCTGTGTATCGATGTGATCAACCGGGTTCCGGGATTGCAGGCGGTGGGGGCGCATACGAAGCAGTGGCTGGAGGACCAGATTATCGAGCACGTGGCGTACGCACATGAGCATGGGATTGACCCACCGGCGATTACAGGGTGGAGATGGCCGGGTTCAACCGGAGTTGGGAAGGGGGGTGAAGCGTAGGGCGTGGATGGGCATCCAATCAGGATGGATTCGAGGATGAGGCAGGGTGGGTTGAGGTTATCGGTGCTGGACCAGGCGCCGGTGTCGACTGGAAGTACACCGGGTGATGCGTTGCAGCATTCGATCGCGTTGGCGCGGCGGGTGGATGCGCTGGGGTATACGCGTTTCTGGATGAGCGAGCACCATGCGATGGATACGCTGGCGTGTTCGGCTCCGGAGATTATGCTGTCCCGGATTGGGGCGGAGACGCGGCGGATACGGATTGGTTCGGGTGGGATTATGCTGCCGCACTACTCTGCGCTGAAGGTGGCAGAGGTTTTTCGGACGCTGCATGCTCTGTATCCGGGGCGGGTGGATCTGGGAATTGGGCGGGCTCCGGGAGGCGGTCCGGTAGAGGCGCTGGCGTTGAAGCGTGACCGTGGGGCGAAGATGGCGGATGATTTTCCGGATCAGGTGGCGGAGTTGCTGGCTTATTTCGAGAGGAGTTTTCCGGCGGGACATCCGTTTGGCAGTCTGCGGGTTTCGCCGGAGATGGCGGGTGGCCCGGAGGTGTGGATGCTGGGGTCGAGTATGTGGAGTTCGGCGGCGGCAGTAGAGTTTGGGCTGCCGTATGCGTTCGCCCATTTCTTTAGTCCGATCCATACGCGAGCGGCAATCGAGGCCTATACGCGAGGGTTTCGGGGTGGGGTGCGGCGGGAACAGGCCGAGGCTACCGTGGCGGTAGGAGTGATCTGTGCGGAGACAGCCGAGGAGGCGGACTATCTACATGCCAGCGTGCGACTGCTGCAGCGGCGGATTCGTACGGGAGACCGGAGACCAGTGGCTTCACCGGAGGAGGCGCTGCGGGAGTTGCGGGCGTTTGGAGATATGGCGGTGGAAGAAGGGGAGTGGCCACGGTACTTTGTGGGGACTCCGGCGATAGTTGGGGAGCGGTTGCGGGGGATGGCGGAGGCGTTGGGGATTGGGGAAGTGGTAGTGAATACGATTGTGTGGGAACAGGAGAGGCGGGTGCGTAGCTACGAGTTGCTGGCGCGGGAGTTTGGGTTGGGGGAATAGTTAGGGGCCCATCCTGGCGACGACGGAGCTGTTGCGAAGATGGGCACTCAAGGCGTTGGTTCCGGCAGGCGGCTGAATTCGGAGATGTTGTTTAGTGGCCTGCGGCTTCTTCGGGGAAGAGGCGGATGTCGTCTACTCCGCGGTAGCGTTCTGCGTAGTCCATGCCGTAGCCGATGACGAACTGGTTGGGGATTTTGAAGGCGACGTAGTCGGCTTCGATGGGGACGAGGCGGCGCGCGGGTTTGTCGAGGCAGGTTGCGATTTTGAGGGATGCGGGCTTGTGCTGGAGCATGAGGCCTCGGAGATAACTGAGGGTGAGACCGGTGTCGAGGATGTCTTCGACGAGGATGACGTGCTTGCCCTCGATGGGGTTGTCGATGTCTTTGATGAGTTTGACGGCTCCACTGGAGACTTTGGCTCTGCCATAGCTGGAGACCGCAACGAAGTCGAAGGTGTTGTCGACGTCGATGGAGCGAGCGAGGTCGGCGAGGAAGATGGCTGCGCCTTTTAGGACTCCGATGAGGACGATGGGCTGTCCGTTGGTATGTCCGGCGTAGTCTGCGGTGATCTGAGCGCCGATCTCGCGGGTGCGGTCGGCGATCTGTTGTTTGGTGAAGAGGATGTCCATGGTGGAGGCGTGAGGGAAGTTAGGCGTGCTGTTGGGCATGAAGGTCAGGTTAGCGCGAATGGTGGGGGCAAGGCAAAGCGGGTGGGTTTTTGTGTGGGGGTGTTGCGGTTTGTGCGAGCGATAGAGTAGTTGGGGCGGCTGCTGCCCTATACTTTAGGTATATGTACCCTTATATAAATCTAGGCCCGTTGCATCTGGGCACGTTTGGGCTGTTGTTGTGGCTGGCAGCAGTGGTGGCGACGATCGTGTTGCACCATAACTTTGTACGGCATGGCGTGGATGCGGATGCTCTGAATGTCGTGGCGCTTGTAGTGATCGCTGGCGTGATTGGCGCGAAGACCTGGCATGAGCTACAGAATGTTGCCGAGTTGAAGATGGCGATGCGCCAGATTGCACTACCGGGCTGGGGTCATCCGCTGGATATGCTGATGGGCTTTCTGCACTGGTTTCAAGCAGGATTTGCCTGGTACGGCGGGATGCTGGCCGGGATAGCGATGCTGATGTGGCAGGGACGCGAGGCACGGTTTCGGGGAGCGCTGGCAGGCGTGTTGGGCCGACGGGTAGGCGCGATTCGGATGCTGGATCTGGCTGCACCGGCGGCGGCGATTGGTTATGGTGTGGGGCGGATTGGCTGCCTGACGAGCGGAGATGGCGACTACGGGATGAAGACAACGCTACCGTGGGGAGTCCACATGGCGAAAGATGCGCTGGTGCCGACCGTGGACCTGGTGCAGCCTACTCCGGCATACGAATTGCTTTTTTCGGTGCTGGTATTCTGGATTTTGTGGAAGCTGACGGAACGTTCCAAGCCGGTTGGCTGGCTGACGGGAATGTACCTGGTGTTGAGTGGGGTGGGCCGGTTTCTGGTGGAGTTTGTGCGGATTAATCCACGTCTTTACTGGGGAATGAGCAATGCACAGGTGGCTGCGCTGGGAAGCGTGGTTGCCGGGGCTTTGCTGATGGCATATGCCCAGTCGAAGCGGGTCCAGTGGGCTCCGGTGGTGGCGGAGGAGCAGGTTACCTAGACGAAGCGATGATGAGAGAGAACGGCGGTTGGCTGATGCCAGCCGCCGTTTTTTTGTGCGGGGTTATTTGGACATGGCTTCGCGAATGGGGTCCTGCGGCGCGCTGAAGAAGGCTGTGGAGATAAGGCCTCCAATGACGGCGCCGAGGATGGGTGCAACCCAGAAGAGCCAGAGTTGAGAGAGTGCCCAACCGCCTACGAAGAGTGCAGGGCCCGTGGAGCGAGCGGGATTGACCGAGGTGTTGGTGACGGGGATGCTGATGAGGTGGATGAGGGTGAGGCAGAGGCCGATAGCGACCGGGGCGAGGCCCTTGGGGGCGCGCTCGTCGGTGGAACCGAGGATGACCAGCAGGAAGAAGGCGGTGAGGACGACTTCGGCGAGGAAGCAGGCGAGGAGCGAGTAGCCGTCGGGAGAGTGGACGCCGTAGCCGTTGGAGGCGAATCCGTTGGCGAGCGAGAAGCCGGCTTTGCCACTGGCGATGAGGAAGAGGGTTCCAGAGGCGGCGATAGCTCCGATGACCTGGGCTGCGATGTAGGCAGGCAGTTCCGTGATGGGGAAGCGTTTGGCGACAACTAGGCCAACGGAGACGGCTGGGTTGAGGTGGCAGCCGGAGATGTGACCGATAGCGAAGGCCATGGTCAGGACGGTGAGTCCGAAGGCCAGAGCGACGCCGACGAAGCCGATACCAAGAGTGGGAAAGCCGACGGCGAGGACTGCTGATCCGCAGCCCCCGAAGACGAGCCAGAAGGTGCCAAAGAACTCTGCAATTGCGCGTTTTGAGAGGGACATTTGTGACCTCAAGTCTGGATTATGAGAATGGTTGGCCCGTTGGAGGCAGGTGGAGTCAAGGCTGCTTGCTGCGCGAAATCGTAGCATGGTTCGTGCCAGAGAGCTTGAGATTTTTGGCGAATCGCGCTGTGATCAGAGGCGCTTGAGGTAGGCTTTCGCTTCTTCCAACTGGGGAAAGAGCCGCTCTTCGGCCTGAAACTCTCGGGAGTGGACACAGCGGCGGCCTGCTTTGACACGGACGGGGTGCTTGAGGTGGAGCATCTCGTGGTAGAGGAGGTACTCGACAGCACAGCGGGGGGTGTCCGGACGGTCGAAGACTCGGCTGACGACGATGGTGTTGTGGGCGGCATCGTAGTGACCGAGCATGCGGCGGGCGTGGTGAGCGGACCAGGTCAGGGTTGGCCGTCCCAGGAGACCGTGGAAGAAGCGGGCATTGAGGGACTCGAAGACTTCATCGAGGTCGTAGTGGTGGCCGGTGGGGGTAGAGATGCGCTTGCGTCCGCGGGTCTGGCGGATGTGCTCGGCCTGCTTGGCGACCGCCTCGGAGGAGACGTGGCGGCGGTAGCGATCGGCGTGGGTGGGGGCGATGGGCTTCTTGTACAGCTTGGCTAGGAGGATGTGGGCGATGGCCTGGTGGACGGACTCGGGTGCGTGCTCGAGCAGGTCGGAGAGGCGGACATGAAGACAGCCCTCGCGGAGTCGGATGGTGGTGTTAAGGGAGGTGAAGCGACGAAAACGGATGTCCAGCGGCGGGATAGGGGCGCGGGGGCGAAGGTCGCGGTATTGCTCCTCGAAGATGGGGACCAAAGCGGAGGACATGCTTACTGGAAGGTTAACATGGAGGGGTGTGGATGTTGGCTAACGTGGGATGTCGATGGTTTGGTTGGGGGGCTGCTTTTGGGGTGGGTGGGCCAGGAACCAGACGCGTTGCTGCTCGATGAGGCGGGTGGTGTCTTCGCGGAGGTCGCGGATGGATTCCAGGGCCAGTTTACGGGGTATGGCGTAGGCGTCGTCTTCCGGAGGTGATTTGATGGCGGTGGCCCAGCGGTCTGTGGCCTCCAGCAGTTTGGGGAGGGCTTTGCGGATGTCGCGGTGATGCGGGCCGTAGTCGTCTAGGTTGTCTTCCAGTTCGTCGGCGAGGGCGGTGAACTGCTCCAGAAGATCGTGGGTGTCTTGTTCGCGTCCGGGCTTGCGGGGATGGGCAAAGAGATCCTGTACTTTACTGGTACGGAGATCGAGGAACTTGAGGAAGAGCAGGACTCGGTCGTTGGGGAGATAGGCTGACTCGCGGAGTTGCTCGACCTCTTTGTCGCTGAGGTCGGCGGAGTTGCTCTGGGCGCGGGTTGAGCCGATAGCCAGAAGCAGGACGAGTGCGAGGCGGAGTGTCGTGGTGCAGCGGGGCATCGGGCTTTCTTGGTCGCTAGTGGGAGAAGACCTGATTCAGGAGTTCATTCTGGATCTGGTCGAGTTGCTTGAGGGTAGCTTGCAGGACGACCTTGTCGTCGCTGGAGGCGGCGTGGAGGTAGTTGCTGAGGCGGTAGGTGGTGTGGTGCATGAGCATCTCGGCATTCTTGAGGCGTCGGGTGTCGCTGGCGAGGCCGAGGTGGATGAGCTGGGCGTAGTGCTCTACCTGCTTGAGGGTATTGCTGGCCTGATCGGCTTCACCGGCGAGCATCTGGTGGCCGGCGAGTTCGGTCATGGCGTGGACGAGTTCGGTGTAGAGGAAGCATTGCTCGCGAGGATTGGCCTGCAGCGCGCGGGCCTGGAGTTGCTGGATGATCTGGGGATCTGCCTGAGACTCGTCGATGGTGGAGGCGCAGGCTATGGGCGAAAAGCTGAAAGTGAGCGGGAGGAGGAGGAGGGGAAGCAGTTTGCATCGCATAACGCACCTCGCAGGGAGCGCGTACCTACTTCGAATGTTCGAGGGTGATCAGGCGGTGGCGAGCCTGCCACTCCTCATCGGGGAATTTTCCATTCGCCACGGAGAGGAACTGTTTGTACAGGTCAGTTGCCTCCTTGGTCTGATGCAGCTTATCGTGCGCGGTGGCAGCAAGGAACAGGGAGGATGGTGACTGTTGCTGCACTGTAGCACGAAGCGCCAAAGCTTGCAAGGTGGTGGTGGGGTCGTTGTTTTCCGAGGCGGCGAAGGCGAGGTGGCTGGCGGCGAGGGCGAAGTCTTCGCGGGATGGGAAGGCGGTGGGCTGGTCGACGGCTCGCTTAAGGAGGGTTTCGGCTTCGGCGGCTCGGTGGAGGTGAATGAGTGCGTCGGCCCGGTCGTCGAGGAGGGTGGGGTCGTGGGGTGCGGCGAGGATGAGGGTGGCGTAGAGGGGATCTGACTGGTCGTATTGCTGGTTGCGGCTGTAGAGGCGGGCCAGGAGGCGCGTGATGGCGAGGTTGGCGGGTTGGGCGGTGTGTAGCCGGGCGACGATGGGGATGGCCTGAGCGAACTTACCCTGGTCGGCGTAGAGGCTGGCCAGTTGGGCGTTGAGAGTGATGTCGTTGGGGTGTTGGGCGAGGGCGGCGGTGAGGAGGGATTCGGCGTCGGCTGGCTTGTTCTGGCGGAGGAGCAGGTGGATGAGGGCCGCGGTGGCGTCGGGGTTGGCGGGGTCGGCCTTGAGGATGCGGCGGTAGGTGGCTTCGGCGGCGGGCAGGTCGTTGGCGGACTCAGCGAGTTCGGCGGAGAGGAGGATGTCTTCGGGGGTTTCGGGAGACAGTTTGAGGGCTTCGAGGAGCTCTGCGCTGGCCTGAGCGGGGTGGGCTTGCTGGTCGAGGCGGGCGAGAGCACGGAAAGCGCGGGCCTTGAGGGAGGGATCGGGAGCGTTAAGGGCGACGGCGGCGGCGAGTTCGGAGTGGGCTTCGGTGAGGTTGCCGGTGCGGGCGAGGAGTAGACCGAGCGCGAGGTGAGGTTCGAAGAATTTTGGATCGGCGAGAGCGGCGAGGCGATAGGTGCCGGCGGCTGCGCTGGTCTGGTCGAGAGCGTCCTGGGTGAAGCCGAGGTCGTAGAGGAGATGGGCGTCGTGGGGATTTTGTGCAGCGAGGGGGGTGAGGAGCTTGAGGGCGGTAGGGAAGTCACGCTGGTCGAGTGCGGTGGCGGCTTGAGCGCGGAGGGGATCCTGCTGCTGGGTGGGGGCACTGGAGCTGGCGTCGGAGGTCCCGGCAGGGAGCTGGGCGTGGACTGGAGCGGTGGCGAGGAACAGCAGGGACAGGATGGCTGCGGACACGCACGCACAGACTTGGGCAGCCGGGCTGCCAGTGTGTTTCTTCGGTGCTTGCATGGTACCCCCCCACCCCGTCATAAAGTGTGCAAAGTCTTCGAACCAGAGGACATAGGTCCGGACTTGATGCTGACGTTAAGTGTGGAAGCCCGGTCTGGATTGGCCGGGCCTCTACACTCTTATCTTGTGATTAAAGGATAACAGGTGCGTCAAGGGGCGGAGTCCAAGCACGGGGTTTGTGTGGACTGGTCGATGCGGTATCGCCTTTGGTGGGGTTCCTTTAGACTACTTGTGATCTTTGTTTCCCCTTGAATAGGAGATGTCAGGAAAATGGTTCAGACCGGGTTTGGGAAGTGGGTTGTATGGATGGCGGTTGTTGCCGCTGGAGTAACTACATTGGTTGCACGCGCCGAGGAGCATGCGCCAGTGCCGAGCGGCCCAGCACCGATACTGGTGACTGTGCGTGAGATACCGAAGCCGGGAGAGGAAGCAGCGCATGCCAGGCTGGAGGCCCAGTATGCGGAGGTACTGGCTGCGGGTAAGGGGAGCCAGTACTACGTTGGCATGGGGGCGATTACGGGCGCGCAGCAGACGGTGTTCCTGTCGGGCTACTCGTCTTTGGAGGAGATGTCGGAGGTGCACGACTACGACGAGACGATGCTGGGGGAGAAGTTGTCCAAGCTGGACAAGGACCACAGCGGGACGCTGGCCGGGGCGGATACTGCCGTGTGGCGGCTGCGCCCGCGGTTGAGCAATCCCGATCCGGTGAATCTGGGGAAGATGCGCTTTATGGAACTGATCCATATTCATGTGAAGCTGGGACACAGCGCCGAGTTTGCGGATGTGATCCAGCACGTGCAAGAAGGTTGGATGAAGGCCGATCCGGACTTCCACTATCTGGTTTATCAACAGACGTTTGGCGAAGCGAAGGACGACTCCTACCTGGTGGTGATTGCGGTGAAGTCGCTGGGCGATCTGGATAAGCACCATGCGCTGGTGGCGAAGTATCAACGCGGTCTAGGTGAAGAGGCCCAGAAACACATGCTGGCGTTTGAGCGGGAGGGCTATAACAGCACTGAGTCGAATCTGTTTGTCTTTACGCCCAGCATGAGCCGGTTGCCGGAGAGTTGGACCAAGGAGGATGCTGATTTCTGGAGTCCGAAGGCGGCGACTGCGGTTGCAGCAAAGAAGGTTGCAGTCGCCAAACCAGCCAAGTAGACGCAGGCGAAGACAAGGAAACGGCCCCGGATTATCTCCGGGGCCGTTTTGTGCTTAGACGGCGACTGGAAGTTAGTAGAGACGGCAGAGTTGGGTGACAAGGATTGGGCTGATGGGGGTGACTGCGGGGTACTAGACAATCGAGAGGCAAACGGAGACGGCTGCCGGTGAGGGCAGCCGTCCTGATGTTGTTCTTTGGTGCAGGCTTAGTGGTGTCCGCCGCCGTGCTCACCACCACCGTGGAAGCCGCCGCCACCGCCGTGGAAGCCGCCGCCTACGTAGCCACGACCGCCACCCCAACCGCCGCGGTGTTCACCACCCCATCCTCCTCCTCCGTGTTCTCCACCCCAGCGTCCGCGGTCACCTTCCCCACCCCAACGTCCGCGATCACCTCCCCAACCTCCGTCTTCACCACCCCAGCCGCGACCATACCAGGGGCCAGCGCCGATGAACGCTCCGCTGTTGAACCACTGCGGCCCGTAGTAGCCATAGGGAGCACAGGTGTAGGGGGCATAGCCGTAGTAGCCGTACTGACAGACGGGGGGAGCCTCATCATAGTCTCCGTCTCCGCCGCCGATGTTGATACCGAATGAGATCTGCGCGTGTGCCGCTGGGGTTGACAGGACGATGAAGCCAACGATGGTAAAGAGAGCGAGATACTTGAGGCTGCGCATAGTGTTACTCCTAACTGGCCCTGCCCGTCTGCCGCATGATGGTTCGATGCGGGCTATTGGATCTGGACGCTTCGGTTCGCGTCTGCTTCCTAGTAGTTGAAACACCAGATTATCGGAAAAGTATCGGTGGAGTCGAACCAGAGAGGTAGATGCAGGTTGGTGGCGAAGTCGATGCGAGGTCTGGTAGGCGATATAGCGAAGCCCGGCCTGAGTGGGCCGGGCTTCTTCTGGTTGGGTGGAGTCTGTGCATTGCATAAGTGCGACGACTGGAGCCTATGGGATCAGGCGAGGTCGAAGCGATCGAGATTCATGACCTTGGTCCAGGCGGTGACGAAGTCCTGAACGAACTTCTGCTGCGAGTCGGTCGAGGCATAGACTTCGACGAGGGCTCGGAGCTGGGAGTTCGAACCGAAGATGAGATCGACCAAGGTTCCGGTCCATTTGAGGTCTCCGGTGGATCGGTCGTGACCCTCCAAGACGCCGACCGCTGTGGCGGACTTTTGCCAGGTGGTGCGCATGTCGAGGAGGTTGACGAAGAAATCGTTGGTGAGGGTACCGGGGCGCTGGGTGAAGACGCCAAATTCGGAGTGGCCGAAGTTGGTGTCGAGCACACGCAGACCACCGATGAGGACGGTCATCTCGGGCGGGGTGAGGGTGAGGAGGTTGGCCTTGTCCAGGAGGAGATCGGGTGCGAACGACTCGTGACCCTTGCGGACGTAGTTTCGGAAGCCGTCTGCGAGGGGTTCGAGTACCGCGAAGGAGTGGATGTCGGTCTGCTCCTGGGAGGCGTCGGTGCGTCCGGGCGAGAAGGATACCTTGACGTCGTGGCCAGCTAGTTTGGCTGCCTGCTCGATGGCTGCGCTGCCGCCCAGAACGATGAGGTCGGCGAGCGAGACCTGCACACCGCCGGAATGCGCGGCGTTGAACTCCTTCTGGATGGTCTCTAGAGTATCGAGGACCTTGGCTAGTTCGACAGGCTGGTTAGCCTCCCAGAACTTTTGGGGAGCGAGACGGATACGTGCGCCGTTGGCTCCGCCGCGCTTGTCGCTGCCGCGGAAGGTGGAGGCTGAGGCCCAGGCGGTGGTGACGAGTTGGGAGACGGAGAGTCCGGAGGCGAGGATTTTGGCCTTGAGGGCTGCGATCTCCACTTCGCCTACGAGGGGATGATTGACGGCGGGGATGGGGTCCTGCCAGATAAGAGGCTCGGCGGGAACGAGGGGGCCGAGGTAGCGGGAGATCGGGCCCATGTCGCGGTGGGTCAGCTTGAACCATGCCTTGGCGAAGGCGTCGGCGAACTCCTGCGGGTTTTGGAGGAAACGGCGCGAGATCTTCTCGTAGACGGGGTCCATGCGGAGCGAGAGATCGGTGGTGAACATGATGGGAGCATGGCGACGGTTGGGGTCGTGGGCATCGGGGACGGTGTTGGCTGCGGTAGCGTCCTTGGGGGTCCACTGGTGGGCGCCGGCGGGGCTCTTGGTCAACTGCCACTCGTAGCCGAAGAGGTTTTCGAAGTAGTTGTTGTCCCAGACGATGGGATTTTTGGTCCATGCGCCTTCGAGACCGCTGGAGATGGTGTCTACGCCTTTGCCGGTGCCGAAGGTATTTTTCCAGCCGAGGCCCTGCTCTTCGATGGGAGCGCCTTCTGGTTCGGGGCCGACGTATTTGTTGGGATCTGCTGCGCCATGGGCTTTGCCGAAGGTGTGTCCGCCAGCGATGAGGGCGACGGTCTCTTCGTCGTTCATGGCCATGCGGGCGAAGGTCTCGCGGATGTCTTTGGCTGCGGCGATGGGATCGGGGTTGGCGTTGGGGCCTTCGGGGTTGACGTAGATGAGGCCCATCTGGACGGCGGCGAGGGGGTTCTCAAGCTGACGGTCGCCGGAGTAGCGTTCGTCGCCAAGCCACTTGCCTTCGGAGCCCCAGTAGATGCTCTCTTCCGGTTCCCAGATATCGGGGCGTCCGCCGGCGAAGCCGTAGGTTGTGAAGCCCATAGACTCGAGGGCGACGTTGCCGGTGAGGATGATGAGGTCGGCCCAGGAGAGCTTGCGGCCGTACTTCTGCTTGATGGGCCAGATGAGTCGGCGGGCTTTGTCGAGGCTGACGTTGTCGGGCCAACTGTTGAGTGGGGCGAAACGCTGTGCTCCGGAGCCTGCGCCGCCGCGGCCGTCGGCGATGCGGTAGGTGCCAGCGCTATGCCATGCCATGCGAATGAAGAATGGGCCGTAGTGGCCGTAGTCGGCAGGCCACCAATCCTGGGAGGTAGTCATGAGGGCACGAAGATCTTTGATGACCGCATCGAGATCGAGGGTCTTGAACTCCTGGGCGTAGTTGAACTCGTCGCCCATGGGATTGGCGAGGGGGGAGTGCTGGCTCAAGAGCTTCAGGTTCAGTTGGTTGGGCCACCAATCTGAGTTGGATCGGGTTCCAGCCATGGCTGCGTTGCGGGCATCGGGCGACATGGGGCACTTGGGTTCGTTTGACAAGGTTCTCTCCTCGGTACGGTTGCAGTTTATCAGTCGCTGCGGTGCAAATATGTGGTCTCGATTGATCGGTGGAGTGAGTCTTGTTGATGGTATCCATCAAGTGGAGATGAGGGGTAGGCTGGCTGCTTCCCAGGCAGCAATGCCACCGGCGAGTTCGATGAGATTGGTGATGCCGTTCTGGTTGAGGATGCTGACGGCGATGGAGGATCGGTAGCCGCCGGCGCAGTGGACGGCGATTCTGCGGGTGCGGGGGAGTTCGGCGATCAGTTCGGGCAGGTGGGCTAGGGGCAGGTTGATGCTGCCGTTGAGGTGTTTGGCGGTCCACTCGGCGGGGGTGCGGATGTCGACGACGAGGGGAGGATGGTTAGAGGCGAGTTCTTCGGCGAGGGTTGCGGCGCTTACTTTTTCGGTGGTGCGGATGAGGTCGGGACGATCTGCCAGGGCTCCCATTCCGTTCTGGAGGTAGCCCTTGACGTGGTCAAAGCCGATGCGTCCGAGGCGGAGCGCGGCTTCTTCTTCGCGTCCGGGTTCGGCGATGATGACGATGGGGTTGGCGGGGTTGAGGAGGGTGCCAGCCCAGGTGGCGTACTGGCCGTTGAGGGCGATGTTGATGGTGCCGGTGAGGTGGCCTTTGGCGTACTCGGCGGCGTCGCGCACATCGAGAATGTGGGCTGCGGTGTTGCGCAGTTCGAGCACCTGGTCGAGGGGGATGGGTTGAAGTACCTTGAGCAGGACCTGATCGAGGGTAGCGCGCTCGCGGGTATTGAGGATGGCGTCGAAGGTGAAGTAGGCCGGTGCGTCGGGCTGGTCGGCGGTGACCAACTCGGTGAATTGTTCGCGGGTCATGGGTTGCAGGGCGTAGTTGAGGCGTAGCTGCTCGCCGAGGGTGGAGACGGTGTCGGAGGAGAGTTGCTTGCCGCAGAGGGAGCCTGCTCCGTGGGCGGGGTAGACGAGGGTGTGCTCGGGGAGGAGCATGAGCTTGTTGTGGAGTGAGTCGTAGAGGTGACTGCTGAGGGCCTGGGCGGTCCAGCCGAGGGAGGCACGCAGGTCGGGGCGACCGACGTCGCCGATGAACAAGGTGTCTCCGGTGAGGACGGCATAGGGGGTGTCGGGATCTTTTTGGAGATCGTAGACGAGGATGGAGATGGATTCGATGGTGTGGCCGGGGGTCTCCAGGATGTGGAGGCGGAGGCCGGGGAGATCGAGGGTGTCGCCGTCTTTCATGGGGATGAAGGGGTAGTCGGCGTGGGCTTGGGCTCCGAGTCGAATGTCCGCGCCGCAGCGGTCGCGCAGTTCGAGGTGGCCGGCGATGAAGTCGGCATGGAAGTGGGTGAGGAAGACGTGACGGATGTGGACGCCTAGCTGCTCGGCATCGGCGAGGTACTGCTGTATGTCACGCTGGGGATCGACGACGATGGCGGTGGCGCTGGCGGAGTCGGCGATGAGGTAGGAGGCGTGGGCGAGGCAGCCGAGATAGTACTGCTTAAGAAACATGCAGCGATTCTAGAACATGAGACGTGGAAAGATGCTGGCTCGGGGGCGGGTAGAAGAGATGCTACGGAGGCCCGCGTGGTCGGGATTTGCGGGTGGTCGCGATTTGTTCTGGGCAAGGGTCGGCGGCGTCAGCAGAAGAAGGAGGAGGAGCAATCGCATATGGGTACGATAGCAGCCGCGTGGTGTCAGCTAAGGTAAGCTGATGTGGTGAAATATTCTGCCTTTCCCAGAGCCCTCGTCGCAATCTTTTCACTGGCCGTTTCTTGCGGCGTTTATGTGTGCGCTGCGCAAACAGCGGGTCCAAAGGTGTCTCTGGTAGATGTAGAGCCGGGGATTAAGGTGGAAGTGTTGGATTGGGGTGGTTGGGGACCGCCACTGGTCCTTTTAGCGGGGTTAGGCGCGAAAGGGAGTGGTTTCGATTCGTTTGCCATGGCCTTGCGGGCCAGATTCCATGTCTATGCATTAACCAGGCGGGGTTATGGAAGCTCCAGCGCACCAGATCCTACTGCTGAGAATTATTCGGCAGACCGCCTTGGGGATGACGTCCTGACCGTACTGCAGCATCTTGGTCTGAACAAGCCGCTACTTGTGGGGCACTCTCTCGCTGGGGAGGAATTGAGTTCCATTGGTAGTAGAAAACCAGAACGGGTTGCTGGTCTGGTGTATCTGGACGCCGGATATCGATATGCGCTTTCAGAACCGGGAATGAACGATCTCCAGATCGACATGATTTCCATGCGTCGCTATCTTAGTCATGCTTTGGACGACATCAATCCGGCTGACGAAAAAAAGGCAGTCGATGCTTTTCTTCGGGAACTTCCTTCGTTTGAGAAGGAATTGCAAACATTCTCCCATTCCCTGAGCCAAGCGGCTCCCATGTCGGCGGAAGAGCTGGCGAAGGGTACAGCGGAGCGAAATACTCCGGAAGGAAGAGCGGAGAGAGCGATCCTCGATGGCGAACAACGGTATAACCTGCTCAAGTGTCCTGTGCTTGCAATCTTCGCCTATCCGCACAAGCTTCCTGCAAATGTGACGGACGACGCACGTGTTCGGCAAGAGAAAGCAGATATGGAATTCGTCGACCAGCGTGCAAAGCTCTTCAGATCGCAACCGGACGCGACAGTCGTTCTGTTGCCACATGCGGCTCACGGCGTGCAGGACTCTGATCGGGCGGAGGTTATCAAGGAGATCGAAGCGTTCGCCGCAAAGATAGAAAAGGGGAGCACTCCCGTAAAGTCGGCTGATAGCAACTGATGAGCTCCGTGATCGTTTGAAGGCTGATGGTCTGCTTCGACGAGAAGAACGTTTAGTAGATGATTCCGATTGTTCCCAGCCACGTTTCCACCAACTGAGGCCACGCCGTCACCGGAAACTTTGTGCGACGCAATCCAAACGCATGTCCGCCGTGCGCATACAGATGCATTTCCACGGGAACGCGAGCCTTCTTAAGGGCAACATAGTAACTCAGCGAGTCCTCGACACGGTCCACATTGTCGTCCTCATTCTGTAGCAAGAACGTCGGCGGCGTCCGTTGGGTAATATAACTCTCGATATCCGGATTCAAAGCAATACTGTTGACTGCACGCGACAGATGCCCCGGGTAGATAGCCACTGCAAAATCAGGACGGCAGCTTTCTTTGTCAGCCGCATCGACTGCCGAGTATAACCTTTGAGCAAAATGCACGCTGATCGCTGCCACCATATGGCCGCCTGCCGAAAAGCCGAGTACCCCGATCTTGTGCGGGTCGATATGCCACTCTGCGGAATGAAAGCGCACAAGCCCCACCGTCCGCTGTGCATCTTCGAGCGCTATCGGTGATTGCGGATACGCTCCTGATCTCGGGTACGGTGCCGATTTCGGATACAGGCCTTCGCCCGGCACGCGGTACTTTAACAGCACACAGGTGATCCCCTTCGATATCAGCCAGTCACAGACCTCCGTGCCTTCCAGATCGATGGCCAGAATCGTATAACCTCCTCCAGGAAAGACGACCACGGCAGCCCCTGTATTTTTTCCCCTTGGCGAATAGACCGTCATCGTGGGCTGAGAGACGTTTTCCACGGCAACCCACGGACTGCCGGCAACCAGTGCATCCTTGCCCGCCGCCGTCACTGCGAACTCCGGCCCCGGAACAGGCTGCGAATCAGGCGCTGCACCCGGCCATATCGGCACCTGTGTATGTCCCGGCGATGGCTGCCAGGAGACGGTCTGCGCGCCCAAACAGCCGAACGAAAACACAATACAAAGAGCAAAGATCAAAGGCTTCATCACAATCCTGACGTCTTCCAAGATGACCATTCACTGCGTGGCTAACCCGAGTATATGGACGCCACGTAAGAGGTTTTCTTCTTGTCGCAGTGGGAGTCGAATGAGTTAACAGGCCTTAGCCGATCAGTATCTGGATATAAGGCTGATCGATGAACGCCGCCTCGTGATCGACGAGAAAACGCTTTGTGGGTTATGTGGTGGGTTGGAGTTCGGGTTCAGGTTTGGTGGTGGGGAGTTGTAGGACGGGGGCTAGCCAGTGGCCGGTGTGGCTAGCGGGGTTGGCGGCGATCTCTTCGGGGGTTCCGGTGGCTACGATTTGGCCTCCTCCGCTGCCGCCTTCGGGGCCCATGTCGATTACCCAGTCGGCGGATTTGATGACGTCGAGGTTGTGCTCGATGACGAGGAGGGAGCCGCCGCCGTCGATGAGTTTGCGGAAGGCGCTGAGGAGCTTGGCTACGTCGTCGAAGTGGAGGCCGGTGGTGGGCTCGTCGAGGATGTAGAGGGTGCGGCTGGCGGATGCTTTCTTGGCGGCTTCGTTGTTGCCGGTGCGAGCGATGATGGAGCGGGCGGTGGCGAGGTGGGAGGCGAGTTTGACGCGCTGGGCTTCGCCGCCGGAGAGGGTGGTGGCGGACTGGCCGAGGCGGACATAGCTGAGGCCGACCTCGTCGAGGACGTAGAGCTTGTCGACGATTCTGGGGTGTCCGGCGAAGTAGGTGAGGGCTTCCTTGACGGTCATGTTGAGGACGTCGTGGATGTTCTTGTTTTTGTACTTGATATCGAGGATGGAGGATTTGTAACGTGCGCCGTTGCATTCTTCGCAGGGGAGTTCGATGTCGGCGAGGAACTGCATTTCCACGGTGACGGTGCCATCGCCCTCGCAGACGTCGCAGCGGCCGCCGGGGACGTTGAAGGAGAAGTGTCCGGGGCCGTAGCCTTTGCGTTTGGCGTCGGGCTGGGCGGCGAAGAGGGAGCGGATTTCGTCAAAGGCCTTGATGTAGGTGACGGGGTTGGAGCGCGGGGTGCGACCGATGGGGGACTGGTCGACGAGGATGACGTCGTTGAGGTGCTGGGTGCCGGAGAGCTCGCGGAAGAGGCTGGCGGGGTCGCTGCCTTCGGTCTGGCCGAGGGCCTGCATGAGGGCGCGGTAGAGGACCTGGTGGATGATGGTGGATTTGCCGGAGCCGGAGACGCCGGTGACGCAGCAGAGAAGGTTGAGGGGGATGTCGAGATCGACGCCGCGGAGGTTGTGGATGCGGGCGCCGGTGAGTTTGAGGTGCTCGCGGCCGGGCTCGCGGCGGTATTTGGGGATGGGGATGGAGAGGCGGCCGGAGAGGTATTTGCCGGTGATGGAGTTGGGGTTGGCGGTGACTTCGGCTACGGTTCCGGCGGCGAGGAGCTGGCCGCCGAGTTCGCCGGCTCCGGGGCCGAGGTCGAGGAGGTAGTCGGCGGCGCGGATGACGTCGGGATCGTGCTCGACGACGAGGATGGTGTTGCCGAGGTCGCGGAGGTCCTTCATGATGCGGATGAGCTTGGCGGTGTCGCGGGTGTGGAGACCGATGGAGGGCTCGTCGAGGACGTAGAGGGCGCCGACGAGACGGGAGCCGAGGGAGGTGGCGAGCTGAATGCGCTGGGCCTCGCCGCCGGAGAGAGTGGAGGAGAGGCGGTCGAGGGTGAGGTAGTCGAGGCCGACCTGATGGAGGAAGTGGATGCGCTGGCGGACTTCTTCGAGGATCTTACCGGCGACTTCCAATTGTGACGGTGAGAGTTGCAAATTGTCGAAGAAGGCCTGGGCGGCGGTGATGGTGAGGGCGGAGGTCTCGCAGATGTTCTGGGCGGGCCCATTGTGCGGCGTGATGAGGACGGCGCGGGCTTCGGCGCGGAGGCGCTGACCGCGGCAGTCGGGGCAGAGGGCGTAGCCGCGGTATTTGGAGAGGAAGACGCGGACGTGGAGCTTATATTTTTTGCGGTCGAGGGCGGAGAAGAAGCCGCGGATGCCGGGGAAGGAGCCGCTGCCGAACTCGATGAAGCGCTGCTGGTCGGGGGTGAGATCGTACCAGGGGACGTTGGTGGGGATGTTAGCGGTCTTGGCGGCGCGAAGCATTTCGCCGTGGTGGGGGCGGTACTTGGGGGTGGTCCAGGGGGCGATGGCGCCTTCGGCGAGGGTCTTGGATTTGTCGGGGATGATGAGGTTGGGGTCGAAGTCGATGGTGTTGCCGAAGCCCTGGCAGCGAGGGCAGGCGCCGTAGGGATTATTGAAGGAGAAGAGGCGGGGTTCGGGCTCGCGGTAGGCGCGGTGGCAGGTGGTGCACTCGAAAGCGGCGGAGAAGCGGAGGAGTTGCGGGGCTTCGGCGGGCTCGCGGGGGACGGTGTGGAACTGGACTTCGCCGGACTCGCGGTAGCCGGTCTCGATGGCGTCTACGATTCTGCTTCGAACTTCGGGGCTGATGGCGAGGCGGTCGATGAGGACGAAGATGGGGGCGTTGAAGTCGAGTTCGAGGAGGGACTCAGGGGTGGAGAACTCGACGATGTTGCCGGACTGATAGAGGCGGTTGTAGCCGCGGCGGCGGAGTTCGGTGAGGCGGTCGCGGAGGGAGTCGGTGAGGTTGAATGTAACTGCTTCGGTGGCTTTTTTAGCGGCTTTTTTTGAGGCGGATTTCTTTGCGGGTTTGGGTGGGGCGGTCTCTTCGGTGGCCGGTTGCTGCATGGGCTCGAGTTTTACTTCGGCGCGGGTGATGGGGAAGAGGGCGAAGGTGCGGGTGGATTCGGGGAGGTTGAGGAGGGTGGTGACGATTTCGTCTACGGTGTCGTGCTTGACGATGCCGCCGCAGTGGAGGCAGGTGACGGTGCCGCAGCGGGCGTAGAGGAGGCGGAGGTAGTCGTAGATTTCGGTGGCGGTGGCTACGGTGGAGCGTGGGTTGCGGGTCTGGTTCTTCTGCTTGATGGCGATGGCGGGGGCGAGGCCGTCCATGTGGTCCACGTCGGGTTTCTCGATGCGTTCGAGGAACTGGCGGGCGTAGGCGGAGAGGGATTCGACGTAGCGGCGCTGGCCTTCGGCGTAGATGGTGTCGAAGGCGAGCGAGGATTTGCCGGAGCCGGAGACGCCGGAGACGACGGTGAGGGCGTTGTGGGGGATGTCGACGTCGATGCCCTTGAGGTTGTGAGTACGGGCACCGCGGATTGTGATCTGGTCATTCATAAGGGGCAGGGTATTGGCGACAGAGTAGATGACCGGCTAGACAGTGGGTTGGGGACGTAGGATTTCGAGGAGGAGTAGTCCGGCTCCGATGACGATGCATGAGTCGGCGATGTTGAAGTCGGGCCAGTGGTAGTGGATGATGCGGACTTCGAGGAAGTCGATGACGTGGGCGAAACGGATGCGGTCGTAGAGGTTGCCGATGGCTCCGCCGAGGATGAGGGCGAAGGCAACGGAGCCGAGGGTGAGGGTGCGTCCGGTGCGCCAGAGCATGGCCACGACGATGAGGCAGGCGATGACGGAGAAGGCGATGAGAGCATTGCGGACGGTGCTGGGTGAGAGCGAGTCCGCGAAGAGCGAGAAGGCGGCGCCAGTGTTGAGGACGTGTGAGAGTCGGAAGACACCGGGGATGAGAGTGATGTAGGTTCCCATCTGGATGTGGCTGTCGATCCAGAGTTTGCTGAGGCGATCGAGCAGGACGACGAGCGCGGTGAGGGCGAAGAGGATGGGGCGGTAGTCTCGGGATTGGGTGGTGGAGGTCATTAGGCTTGTGGCTCCGAGGCTGCGGCATCGGCAGGAGTGGATACGGATTTTTCGTATGGGGCGAAGTGGATGGCGGCGAGGGCTTCGGCGCAGCGGAGGCAGACGGTGGGGTAGCTGGGCTGATCGCCCACGTCAGCGGTGAAGCGCCAGCAGCGTTCGCATTTGGTGCCGGTGGCAGGTTTGGCTTTGGCGTTCATCCATGAGGCAGAGGCTTCCGGATTCAAGTAGACGGAGATCTGGACGGTGGAGACGTTGAGCAGTTCGGGGAGACTCTGTTGGTAGCGCAGCAGCAGATCGTAGTGCGTGGTGCTGGCGTCGTTGGCGGCTTCGAGTTCCACGGCGGCTTCGAGGCCCTTGCCGATGGTCTTGAGTGCGCGGGCTTCTTCGAGGGCCTTCATGGCCTGCTCGCGGATGAGGAGCAGTTGCTTCCAGTCGGCTAGCAGGCTGGAGGTGTTGCCGGGGACGATGTCGGCGAGGTTGGGGAATAGGGCGAGGTGCACGCTGGGCTCGCGGGTATCTACTGGTGGGAGCAGGGCCCAGACTTCGTCGGCGGTGAAGCTGAGGATGGGGGCGATGAGGCGGGTGAGGGCTTCGGCGATGCGCCAGAGGGCGGTTTGCGCGGAGCGGCGGGCGGGGTGGTCGGGGGCGAAGGTGTAGAGGCGGTCTTTGAGGACGTCGAGGTAGAGGGCGCTGAGGTCGGTGTTCACGAACTCGTTGAGGGCGTGATAGGCGCGGTGGAACTCGAAGGCATCGTAGGCGGCGCGAATTTTGGTGGTGAGTTCGGCGAGTCTGGCGAGGATGTACTGGTCGAGTGGCTCCATAGCCGCGAAAGAGAGGGCGTTGGTCGCGGGGGAGAAGTCGTGGAGGTTGCCGAGGAGGAAGCGGAGGGTGTTGCGGAGCTTGCGATAATTGTCGCTGACCCGCTGCATGAGGTTTTCGCTGGCGGCGACGTCTTCGCGGAAGTCGACGGAGGCTACCCAGAGGCGGATGATCTCGCCGCCGAGGCGCTTGGCGACGTCGACGGGATCGACGCCGTTGCCGAGGGACTTGGAGAAGGCGCGGCCCTGTTCGTCGAGGGTCCAACCGGAGGTGGCGACCATCTTGTAGGGGGCTTCGCCGCGAACCGCGACGGAGGTGAGGAGCGAGGAGTGGAACCAGCCGCGATGTTGGTCGCCGCCCTCAGTGTAGAGGTCGGCGGGCCAGTGGAGTTCGGGTTCGATGTCGAGGACGGCGTGCCAGGAGGCACCGGACTCAAACCAGACGTCGAGGATGTCCATCTCCTTACGGAATTCGGTGCCTCCGCAGGCGCAGGCGGTGCCGGTAGGGAGGAGGGTGGCTACGTCGTGGGAGTACCAGGCGTCGGCGCCTTCCTTGTGGAAGAGATCGACGATGGATTTATTGATGGCGGGGTTGTGCAGGGGAGTGTGGCACTTTTCACAGAGGAAGACTGCGATGGGTACGCCCCAGATGCGCTGGCGGGAGATGCACCAGTCGGGACGGGTGGCGATCATGTTGGAGATGCGCTCTTCGCCCCAGGCGGGGTCCCAGGTGACTTTGGCAATCTCATCGAGGGTGCGTTGGCGGTAGGTGGTGATGGTGCCGTCGGACGCGACCATCTCTTTGTCCATCTCGATGAACCACTGCTCGGTGGCGCGGACGATGACGGGGTTGTGGCAGCGCCAGCAGTGCGGGTAGGAGTGCTCGAAGGCGGTAGCGTTGAGGAGCGCGCCATTTTCTTTGAGGAGTTCGATGATGACGGGGTTGGACTTGAAGACAGTGAGGTCTTCGTAAGGCTGGGTGGTGTGGTGGGAGGCGGCGTCGGAGGTGTTGCGCTGGCGGCCGGAGTTGTCTACATACTGGATCTCGGGCAGGTTGTAGCGCTTGCCGGTGGCGAAGTCGTCTACGCCGTGGGCGGGTGCGGTGTGGACCGCTCCGGTGCCCTGGTCGGCGGTGACGTAGGAGGCCAGGACGCCGAGGATGCTGCGGTCGAGGAAGGGGTGATGGAAGGTGACGCGGTCGAGCATCTCGCCTTTGAAGCGGGCGATCTCGTTGGTGCCAGTGAGGTTGCAGGCCTGGATGACTTGTGGGGCGAGGTCGGCGGAGATGATGTATGTGGTGTTTTCCTCAGTGCCGAGGGCGACATACTCCATTTCGGGGTTGAAGGCTACGGCCTGGGAGGCGGGGATGGTCCAGGGGGTGGTGGTCCAGATGATGGTGTTGACATTGTGGCCGGCGAGCGCGGGGTGGATGGCGGCGGGGTCGCTGGTGAGGGCGTAGCGGATGTAGACGCTGGGGCTGGTGTGCTGCTCGTACTCGACTTCCGCCTCGGCGAGGGCGGTGCGGTCGTGGATGCACCAGTAGACGGGTTTGAGGCCCTTGTACACGAAGCCTTTTTCGAAGAAGTCGTAGAAGGTCTCTACGATGGAGGCCTCGTAGGGGAAGGACATGGTGAGGTAGGGCTGGTTCCAGCGGCCGAAGACGCCGATGCGCTCGAACTGGCTGCGCTGGAGATCGACGTACTTCTGCGCGTACTCGCGGCAGGCGCGGCGTACGGCGATGGGGTCCATTTCGAGTTTCTTGCGGCCTAGCTGCTCGTCGACTTTGATTTCGATGGGGAGGCCGTGGCAGTCCCAGCCGGGGACGTAGGGGGAGTCGAAGCCGGCCATGGTCTTGGTTTTGACGACGAAGTCCTTGATGCACTTGTTGAGTGCGTGGCCGAGGTGGATGGCTCCGTTGGCGTAGGGGGGGCCGTCGTGGAGGATGTACTTGGGCGAGCCGGCGCGCGCGGCGCGGATCTGGGCGTAGAGGTCTTTGCCTTCTGCGTCCGGCGTCTGCCATTGGGCGAGGCGGGCAGGCTCGTTGAGGGGCAGATTGGCCTTCATGGGAAAGGCGGTCTGGGGGAGGTTGAGAGTCGACTTCAGGGCCTTGACGGGCTGATCTGGCTGGGTAGTAGCGGCGTTGCGATCCGAAGCTTGCGGCATTCTTTCCTCGTGGTTCATCAGGGGCGGAGTTTCAGGTTTGCGCCAAACCCTTATTGTAGCTGTGCGGAGGGTGGAAGCGGAGTTGGAACGAGACTTCCACCGGGTGAAGTGCGTCCAAGGAATTAAGCACAGGCTCTTGAATGTTTGTAGAATGTATATGGAGCCAGTTGCAGTGCCCCCAGGAAGAAAACCGGCAGAGATCGGGAAGCGTATTGGAAGAGAGTGGGAGCACGAGAACGAGAGGATGACGCGGATGGCGAGCGATCGCCGATACCGCCGGGGCTACCAAACGATATGGCGAATTCATTGTTGATACCACCGGAGATAGACCCTACGCACGAGCCGCCTGTGCTGCGCGGTGGGGACGCTCCACGCTGGACCGAGACGAAGGAAGAAGGTGTTTTCAGCTCGCTGATGAGCAGCGTCCGGGACGTGTTTTTTCCTGTGAAGTTGCCACCACTGAAGCTGGAGTCGAAGCCGATCGCGGTGGCTGACCGGATGGCGGTTAAGCGTGACCCGACCTCGACGGCGATCGCAGTTGTGCTACATGGGCTCGTGATCCTTTTGATTGCATGGCTTTTGGCGAAGCATATTTCGATGGGAACAAAGAGCGTAACGACGCTGGTTCCGGTGGAACTGACAGTTCCTCCGATGGCTCCTGCGAAGGCCCAATCGATGGGCGGTGGCGGTGGTCAGCGTGGGCCGACTCCGGTGACCAAGGGGACTCCGCCGAAGTTTGCGGACACGCAGATTGTTCCTCCGAAGGCTCCTCCGATGCAGGACCCGAAGATCAAGATTCAGCCGACGATTGAGGTACAGAAAGACGTCAAGATGGCGAGCAGCATTCCTCAGATTGGAGTGGCGAATTCGCCGTTGGTGGGGATGTCGATGGGGAATGGCTCCGGAACGGGACTGGGTTCAGGGAATGGATCTGGACTGGGGCCGGGATCGGGCGGCAATACGGGCGGCGGACCGCGGCGGATTGGTGGCGGTGTTTCTGCGCCGATCCTGATCTATTCGGTAGAGCCTGAGTTCTCGGAAGAGGCCCGCAAGGCGAAGGTTGCTGGGAATGTGCTGGTTAATCTTTACGTTGATCAAAATGGAAATCCGAGCCATGTGCATGTGATTCGTGGCGTGGGCATGGGGCTGGATGAGAAGGCTGTTGAGGCGGTGAAGCAGTACAAGTTCAAGCCTGCGATGGAGAACGGCAAGCCGGTACTGGTTGAGTTGAATGTAGAAGTGAACTTCCAGATCTTCTAGCTGGTTGGGTTAGGTAGAACGAAGAGGGTCCGCCTGGTTGCGGACCCCTTTTCATTTGGTTGGTGAAGCCGGGTAGTGTCAGGCGGGTTGGGGGACGGAGTAGTGGGGTGCGGGGCGTGTGGTAGCGCGTTGAGTTGATGTGGAGATGGGAGTTTGGAGGTGGAAGTGGTCCACCTGATGTTCCAAGGCTGCTGCGGTGGTGCGAAGTGATTCGATTCCGGCTGCGGTGGTGGCCATCTCAGTGAGGTTTTCGTGGCTGAGGGAGTGGATGGAGTCGAGGCTGGAGCTGGATTGATTTGCGGCGACGGACTGCTGGTTGGCGGCGATGGCGATCTGGGTGATCATGCGGTCAACCTGTTCGGCCATACCAATGATGCGCTGGAGTGCTTCGCCGGCCTGGGTGGTGGTGACGACGCCGTGCTCGACGGTGCCGGTACCGCTGGCCATACTGGCGATGGCGGTGCGGGTACGATCCTGAACGCCCTGAATCATGCTGGCGATCTCTCCGGTGGCCAGGGCGGTGGACTCGGCGAGTCGACGTACCTCGCCGGCTACGACTGCGAAGCCTCGGCCCTGATCGCCAGCGCGTGCTGCCTCGATGGCTGCGTTGAGGGCGAGGAGATTAGTCTTGCGAGCGATCTCTTCGATGACGGTAACGATCTGGCTGATCTTGCGGGAGTCGTCGCCGAGGAGACCGACGGTAGCAGAGGTTTCGCTGACTGCGGTAGCGATGGAGTGCATGTTGCCGAGGACCTCTTTGACGATGGTTCCACCGGCACGTGCAGTTTCGGCTGCGTTGCGTGCGGTTTCTGCTGCGGACTGGGTGTGGCGGGAGACTTCGGCAATGGAGGCGGACATCTCCTGCATTGCGGAGGCGGCTTGCTGGGTCTGCTGGCTTTGTTGGTCGATGCGGCGGTGCATGCGATCGCTGGCGGTGCGCATAGAGGCGGCGTTGCCGGTGAGCGTGCCAGCCGTCTGCACCACGGTGCCGATGATGGTGCCCAGATTGTCCTGCATCTGCTGCATGGAGACGACGAGATTGCCGATTTGATCGTTGCTATGGAGGTCGAGTTCCTTTCCGGTGAGATCGCCAGCAGCGATGGCGTTTGCTCTCTGGGCGACGATGTTGACGGCGGAGGCGATGCGACGACCGAGGAGCATGGAGAGAGAGCCCCCGATGGCTGCGCCGAAGAGTGTCGTGAGCCAGAGGGTGAGGAGCACAGAGTGATTGGCGCGCTGCAACTGCTCGGCCTCTACGTTGGATTGGCTGACCTGCTCGGCGATGAGTTGATTGAGGTCGATGTTGATCTTGGTGTGACGGGTGACGATTTCGTTGCGGAGCAGGTCGTATGCCTGAGTGGTGCCTTCGGGGGTGTGGGATGCGTTCAATTGCTCCACTTTGTCTTCAAGAGTGCAGAGACTGTTGAGGTCCGAGACGATGGTGTTGAGCTTTTCGCGATCGTTGCCGAGATCGAAGGTCTGGACGGATTTCTGGAGTTCGGCCAAGGCGTGGTCCACGACCTGCCACTCGTTTGCGCGCTGCTTCTGGTAGTCGGCAGCGGATTGCTGGTCGATGCCGAAGAGCAAGTAGGATTCGAGAGTGCGGATGCCTTCTACGAGGCTGAGACGGGCGTCTCGGAGGGCCATGACAGCAGGCATGCGTCGAGTCACGATAGATGAGGAGAGGTCGTTCGCCTCCTGAATACGCACATGTGCGGTGTAGGCGCTGAGGAACATGGCTAGAACGAGTAGGCCGGTGCTGAGTCCGAGTTTTGCTTCGAGTTTCATGCTGTCCTTTGTATGCGCTGACGCTGAATGGCGTGGCTGAGGTTAGTGGGCGGTATCGGTAAAGTTGATCTCTACTGTGGTCTCGGAGGTTTCGGGTGCGGGGGCAAACCTCCAGTGGCGGACAGCATCCTGGGCGGCTGGAACGAGCATGGCATGGCCTGATTCGGGGTGAGTGTCGGAGACGGAGCCATCGGGAAGGACGACTACGACGAGGACGACCTTGCCGGAGATGCGCATGCGTCGCGCGAGTTCTGGGTAGGTGGGGGGAGATTTGGAGATGATGGTGCGGTGGGTTTCCGCTGGAAGGGGGATGGAGATCAGTGTGGCCAGAGAGATGAGGAAGAGAGAACGAAGAGTGGATCGCAAGGAAGCCTCCGGGTATAGAGGCTGTATCGGCGACCTTGGGGGAGGCTTTAGTGCGTCAGGTTACACAAGTGCAGGTACAGCAATCTCTGCGAAGGTGAGGTTTTCGGCGGAGCTGCCGGTGCGCTGTTTCCAGTCAAGGAAGAGCTTGCCGTAGCTATCGGTGAGGCAGGTGGCGGGATCGACATTGAGTTCGATAAGGGTGCGGTCGATCCAGTCGGTGGGGCCTTCGAGCTCAGCGTAGGTGCCGATAGGGGTTTCGTCGAGGACGAGGTGGGCGATGGTGGCAGAGTTGGGGGCGATGGGGTGCGACCACTCGGAGCGGTACTTCTCGTAGACGAAGGCGGGGCTGAAGCCGAGTTGCTGGAAGACTTCGGCGAGCGCCGGGCCTTCGCTGATGGTGGTCTCGGTCTCGATGCGGACCTTGTAGCGGGTGGTATCGACGGGATCCTGCTGGTCTGGTTGGCGCTTGTGGGTGAGGGTGCAGAGACTGCCGTATTGACGAATGCGGAGGAGTTGTCTGCGAGTGCGAAGGTTGCGATCTGCGGTGTCGTAGAGGGTATTGTGTTCGAAGGTGCGGGGAGTGTCGAGATGGAAGCCGAGTTGGGTGAGCCGGGACTCGAGGGCGGCAGGATCGGCTACGGGAAATTTTAGTTCGATCTCGGCACTTTGCATATCTGAGTATAAAGCTGGCGTGTAGTGGGTGGTGAAAATTGTTTATGGACTTGCCGGGATGGATGCGGGGAAGACGTTAGCTGGTGCGGGCTGCCTTGAGGAGACGATCGCGGATGGCCAGGCGGATGCCGTGTGCTTCGGGGAGGGGGCACAGGATATAGGTGACGCCACGCTGGTCGAGGTGGCGGAGGCCGCTGAAGAGGCGGTGGGCCAGGCCCGATGGCTCGTCCCAGTGGGCCCAGGGGTAGGTCTCGGTGGTGGGAGGTGCAATCCAGCCGTGGGGCAGCATCACGCCGACTCGTTCTCCGCGTTGGGAGAGGCGACTGATTTGCTGGTCGAGCGTGGATTGGTCTTTTACCAGGAGGAGGGTGGCATGGGGTGCGTAGTGGCGGATGCCTACCCCGGGCGAGGGGAGGGATTCGGGCTGGGCCGGGTGTTGGGGTGGCTGGAAGAGTGTGATGGGGCCGGTGATGGTCTCCAGCATAGCGGGGGTGACGGCACCGGGGCGGTAGAGGGTGTTGGTGGCGGGGTCGAAGACGGTGGACTCGAGGCCGACTGAAGTGGGGCCGCCGTCTAGGATGGCGTTGATGCGGCCGTCGAGGTCGTCAAGGACGTGGGCGGCGGTGGTGGGGCTGGTATGGCCGAAGCGGTTGGCGCTGGGGGCGGCGATGGGCAGGCCAGTGGCTCGGATGAGGGCTAGTGCGAGGGGGTGTGCGGGCATGCGGACGCCTACGAGGGGGCGGCTGGAGGTGACGGCGTCGGGGATGGCGGGGGTGCGGGGGAGGAGAAGGGTGAGGGGGCCGGGCCAGAAGGCGTCCATGAGGCGCTGGGCCTGGGGGGAGACGACGGCGATGGAGGCGAGCATGACCGGGTCGCAGACGTGAACGATGAGGGGGTCCCAGGAGGGGCGCTGCTTGGCGGTGAAGATGCGGGCGACGGCCTGGGGATCGAGGGCGTTGGCGCCGAGGCCGTAGACGGTCTCGGTGGGGAAGGCGACGGTGCCACGGGCACGGAGGATGGCGGCGGCACGGGCGATGGCGGGGGAGGGATCGGCGGTGGTGCCGTCGAGGTATTCGGTGAGGTGGGAGGGATTGGGGTTCATCGGGCGGCGTTGGTGAGTTGGTGAGCGAAGGCGTCGAGGGAGAGGTTGCGGAGGAGGTTGCGGCGCATGCCGGAGTAGACCTGATCGAGGCCACGGGAGGCCTGCTCGATCCATTGGAAGGAGAGGGCCTGGGAGAGGCGGTCGAGCTCGGGGCGGAGGTCGGTGTTGCGGATGAGTTCGGGGGTTCCGGCGTTGAGCAGGAGTAGGTCTTCGAGAAGGAGGGTGAGGGAGCGGAGGAGCGCGGTGGTCTTCTGCTGGCCATCGGCCCCGGCGCGGTAGGTCTCGGTCATCTTGAAGAGTGCGGTGTGGTCTGGTTCGGAGGCGGCGTTGCGGATAAGGAGCAGCGCATCGGCGCGTGCAGCGATATAGGCTTCTAGGTTGAAGCCGAGGGTCTTTCCGGCAGCACCCTGGGATAAGCGGGCGATGAGGGCACGTTGATTGTAGGGAACGTCGGGACGGCGGTCGGCGAGGAACATCTCGAGTTCGTCTACGGGCAGCGCTCCGAGGCGGATGTTGGCGCAGCGGGAGCGGATGGTAGGGAGGAGTTCGCCGGGGTTTTCGGCGAGGATGATGAGGTGGACGTAGTCGGGTGGTTCTTCGAGGACTTTCAGGAGGGAGTTGGCGGCCTCCTTCATGAAGTTGGCTGCGGTGAGGATGAAGATCTTGCGGGGGCCTTCGCCGGGGAGGGAGTGGGAGCGCTGGATGATGGTGCGGACCTGGCCGAGTTTGATGAGGAGCTGGGGTGGGTCAGGTGGGACGATGAGGACGTCGGGGTGCGGCTGTATGAGGACGCGGGTTTCCTTCTTGTCGGTCTCGCGGAGTTCTTCGCGTGCGGCTACGGCTTTGTCAACCTCTTCATCGAGGTTGGAGACGGCGGCGATGCGGGTGCAGTTGCGGCAGACTCCACAGAAGGAGGCGAGGGACTGGCCGTTGGACCAGTGGTCGCGGGGCTGGCGCTCGCACTCGACGGCCATGGTGAGCATGAGGGCGAGGGTGTATTTTCCTGCTCCGGCAGGGCCGGAGAGGATGAGGGAGTGAGGGAGACGACCGGCGGCGATGGCGGTGCGGAGATGCTCTACGGCGGTGCTGTTGCCGAGGAAGTCGTTGAAGGTGGCGGGCAGCGACATGGGCTGGTTCTCCTATCCGGCGGGTGTACCCCCCCCCTGGGTCATTTGCGTCAAAGTCTTGATTCGAGACGGGTTAGCTTTGGACTTGACGGGTAAAGTTTTGATTCAATTGTAGTTGCAGGTAAAGTCTTTGGATTCAGCGGTTTGTAGACTTTAGGTGCCTGGGTGAATCTGGTGCTGAACTCAGGATACCGGATGGGGTGGGTGGATTTGTCAAGAAGGGTGAGATTGTTTTCTGCGGGTGAGGCTGGCGCAGGAAGTGGGCATGGGACCCCACGTCAGCGTTGGGAAATTTGATGCTGACGTGGGAGGTTGGGGGGGGAGATTTAGTGGCGTGTTTCGGTGGATCCGGCGGTGGCTACGGGCAGGTCTCCTTCGGCGAGTTTACGGTGGAAGAAGTTGAAGACCAATTGGTAGAGAGAGAAGGCTAGTTCGGGGTCGTAGCGGAGGCCTTCGTCGCGCATGAAGGCGTGGGCACCGTTGACCTCGTGCCAGTTGAGGCGGATGCCCAGCTCGTTGAGGCGGGCGAGGACCTTCATTCTGCCTTCGGTGGGGATGTGTGGGTCTTGCCGGCCCCACATCATGAGGAGTTCTCCGTGGATGTCTTTGGCGCGGAGGAGGGAGTCGTCGGCCATGCCTTTGGCGAGTCCGCCTTTGTGGATGTCGGTGGCGTAGAAGCAGGCGGTCCCGAGGACGTCGGGGTTCATGGCGGCTCGGAAGGCGAGGTGTCCGCCGATGCAGATGCCCAAGGCTCCGAGTTTGCCGGTGCAATCGGGGCGGGATTTGAGGTAGTCGAGTACGGCGCGGGCGTCGGCGTCGTAGCTGGCGAGTTCCTTGGTGGTCTTCCAGTTGTTGCCGCGGTCTGAGCCTGCCTGGTCGTAGGCGAGGACGGTTCCGGCGGGCTCAAACTCGTGGTAGATCTCGGGCATGGCGACGATGTATCCGTGGCCGGCGAGGAGGGCGGCGGTACGGCGGATGGGCGCGGTGATCTGAAAGATCTCCGAGTAGAAGACGATGCCGGGGTAGCGGCCGGGGGCGGCGGGGCGGACGATGTGGGTGCGCATGGGGCCGTAGGGGGTGGTGAGTTCTACGTGTTCGTTATCGACGATGATCATGAGGGTCCTTGTGGGGATGCGGTTGGGGTGGGGGTGGATGGTTGAGATGAATCGGGTCAGGGGTGGAGCGGTTGCCGGTGTAGCGTTCAAGCATGATGATATCCGTTTCGGCAGGTGTGATGATGGGGCTCGCAGAGAGCGTATGTGGTGCTTATAATGGCAGACCGCGGCATGACCGTGAGTGCCGTGAGAGCGAGGCGACTCATGAATCATCAGAAGAATATCGAAGCGCAGAAGCGGTTTATCGAGGCAATCAACAGCGGACGTTTAGTGATGTTGAAGGAGTTGATCGATCCGAGTCTGGTAGACCATGATCCTGCAACCGGACAGCGTCATGGTGCCGAGGGGTATATCGATTTTTTCAGCGAGTTGCTGGGGGCGTTTCCTGATTTGAAGATTCAGGTGAAGCACCTGGTGGCGGATGAACACAGCGTGGCGATGGCGTACAAGATGACGGGTACGCACCGGGGGAGTTTTCTGGGCGTGGAGCCAACGGGACATACGATCATCTCGCGCGGGATCCAGATAGGGCGGTACAACGGCGGCCGTATTGTGGAGCGCTGGGGCGTGATGGACGAGTTGGGGATTCTGGAACAGTTGGGGGTGGCACCGGGACGAAACCGGGCGATGGCCTGAGGCTGGCTGTTCGGGGATTAGATGGGGAGGTGCAACGGGACTGGGGTCAGGTGCGGGGGGATCGCTGCCTGGAGGGGAGTCTGGGCTTGCATCCGCAGGATCGGCGAATGACGAGATCGACGGGGAGGGTGATGATCTTGCCGATGTGGGGTTGGTTTGCTTGCTGGAGTTGCTCGAAGAGGCGGAGTGCGGCGATGCGTCCCATTTCGCTGGCTGGCTGGCGGACGACGGTGAGGCTGGTCTGGAGCATGTCAGCGAATTCGAAGTCGTCGAATCCGATGAGTGCGAGATCGTCGGGAAGTTTGACTGCCAGTTCCAGCAGGGTGTGGAGCAGGTTGCGGGTGGCTGGGCCGTTGGTGGTGAATATGGCGGTGGGGGGATTTTTGGACTGCATTAGCAGGCGTATTCGTTCGGAGGCGCGTTGTGCGGTGCAGTCGGTGATGGTGTTGATCTTGAGATCGTGATCGATCATGGCCTGCTCGTAGCCTTGCTGGCGTTTGTGGAGGGTGTAGAGGTCGCTGGCGTCGGAGATGCAGGTGATGCGCGTGTGGCCGTGAGCGATGAGGTGTTCTACGGCGAGGCGGGAGCCTTGGAAGTTTTCGACGAAGACGGAGTCGATGCTGGGTTCGTCGATGGGCTTGTCGAGTGCGACGAGGGGAACGTGTTCGAACTCCAGGCGGTTGAGTTTGGAGTGGTATCCGGCACCAGGAATGATAAGGATACCCTCGACACCGCGCAGGACCATGAGTTGAGCCTGGGAGTACTCGGTCTCTTCTTCGTCGTTGGAGGTGGTGATGAGGATGGAGTAGCCGTTGTCGACGGCGACGTTGTTGACGGCGTGAGCGATGGTGGCGAAGAAGGGATCGGAGAGGCGTGGGACGATGAGGCCGATAATTCTGGAGCGTTGACTGCGGAGGGCGCGTGCGGTTTCGTTGGGTTTGTAGTGGAGGAGTTGAATGGCGTCTTGAATGCGTTTGACTTTGTCGGGTCGGACGGCGGCGGCGCCGGTGAGGACACGGGAGACGGTCATGGGGGCGACATTGGCCATGCGCGCGACGTCGGCGATGGTGGCGCGACGACGGCTTTTGGCGGTGGATCGCACCGCTGGGGGGGCGGGAGGAGTCATGGTCAAGTATGAGCTTATATGGATTGTTGCTGGAAGTTAACGGATGGAGACATGGGATCGATATCGAGGTGGGTGAGGATCAGGGGGTGTGGGTTGTGGGGGCGGGATCGTGCTGGTGGCGGTGGAGGAGGCGGACGAGGTCGGGGGCGAATTCGAGCAGTTGCGCTCCGATGGCGCCTTCGGCGGTGACGACGACACCGTTGGTGAGGGTAAGTTCGAGGCCGGTCTCGTCGGAGGGGTAATAGATGTTGGAGATGGCTCCGGAGATGAAGTTGCCGAGGACGTTGGAGTAGTTGGGCTGGGTCTTTCCGTTGTCGCCGCGGCAGATGACAGTGGAGAGAGCGGAGTGGAGCATACGGCTTTTGATGGAGCCGGTACCCTGGCGGAAGTAGCGGGGGTCCTGCTTCAAGAGGGCGGGCAGGAGCGCGTTGCCGATGAGTGCCCCGTTGAAGGTGTCGGCGTAGTTGGCTCCGGCGCGTTTGAAGTAGCCGCTGGCACCCCAGTGATAGCCCTGATGGGTGTCGTCGATTTCGGAGTATCCGGCGAGGAGGAAGGCAGTGCCGAAGTAATAGGGGTCGAGAGAGCTGCGGAGGGCGAGGCTGAACTTCTGGCGGGGGGTGAGGGGGACTGCTTGTCCGCTGAGGACGGTGTTGAAGTTGGGGACGACGCCGAGGATGCGCTGAGACTTCTGGGCCTTGAGTTCTCTCTCAGCCTGAAGGCGGAGGCGTTCGCGGGTTTGGGCTGGTGTTTCGGCTGGTTCGGTTGCGGGCAGGGACGAGGAGGCGGCGCTGGGGGGCTGCTGGCGGGGTTCCGATTGCTGGAGGAGATAGGAGGGGGCGTCGGGCAGGGCTTCGGCTGGTGGGGCGGATGAGTTACTTGCTACGAGCAGGGTGGCGCTGGCGGGTTGGGTCGAGACAATTGCTGGAGCGTAGGTTGACTGGGAGTAAGCGAAGGGCGCTGCCAAGGCGCAGGCGGCGAGGAAGAGGGAGTGGCAGAGAGAGAAGGGGGTCAATGGGTTATTTTGCCGATCTGATGCGGGGTCATCGCTTGCGAACCAGGTGCTTGTATGTTGATGGCGCGATGCGCCGAGTGGCTTTGGTGTGGACGAGATATCGAACGCGAAAGACGCGAAGTTTCCGTTACCAGTTTAGAAGAAGCGTGGGTTGCAGAAGCATTAAGAAATGTTGGAGGAACGGTTGTGGTGAACGGGCTGAGGATCACGGTGGCGAGGAATTGGTTTTAGCTGAAGAGGAATTCTTTAGTGCGTAGTTCTTTGACTGTGTCGCGGAGTTTGGCTGCTTTTTCGAATTCGAATTTTTTGGCGGCTTCGCGCATGTCGGATTCGAGCTTGGAGATATAGGTGTCGAGTTCCTGCTGGGTGGCGAATTCGGGCATGCCCTCGGCGTCGTCGGTGAGGTCGGCGTAGTCGGCTTTAAGGATTCCGGCGAGGCCCATGTCGATGGCGCGGATGATGGTGGCGGGGGTGATGCCGTGCTCCTCGTTGTAGGCGAGTTGGGTGGTGCGGCGGCGGTCGGTTTCGGCGATGGCGCGGCTCATGGAGTCGGTCATCTTGTCGGCGTAGAGGATGGCGCGGCCTTCGAGGTGGCGGGCGGCGCGGCCGATGGTCTGGATGAGCGAGCCCTGAGAGCGGAGGAAGCCTTCCTTGTCGGCGTCTAGGATGGCGACGAGGGAGACTTCGGGGAGGTCGAGGCCTTCGCGGAGGAGGTTGATGCCGATGAGGACGTCGTACTCGCCTTTGCGGAGGTCGCGGAGGAGCTTGATGCGTTCGAGGGTTTCGATCTCGGAGTGCATGTAGCGGCAGCGGACACCGACCTCGGTGTAGTAGTTGGCGAGGTCCTCGGACATGCGCTTGGTGAGGGTGGTGACGAGGACACGCTGGTTTTTGGCGGTGCGGTCGCGGATCTCGGCGAGTAGGTCGTCGATCTGTCCTTTGACGGGGCGGATTTCGAC
Source organism: Acidobacteriota bacterium (assembly GCA_021780315.1). Lineage (GTDB taxonomy): Bacteria > Acidobacteriota > Terriglobia > Terriglobales > Acidobacteriaceae > Edaphobacter. Next base: position 89,904 of record JAJXYY010000026.1, on the reverse strand, counting down.
GGGGGGATCGACGAGGCCGGTGGGGCGGATGATCTGTTCGACGACGACGCCGGCGGCCTTGGTGAGTTCGTAGGGGCCGGGGGTGGCGGAGACGTAGATGATCTGGCCGGTGCGGGACTCGAACTCCTCGAAGCGGAGGGGGCGGTTGTCCATGGCGGAGGGGAGGCGGAAGCCGTAGTCGACGAGGTTCTGTTTGCGGGAGCGGTCGCCGTGCCACATGCCGTGGAGCTGAGGGATGGTGACGTGGGACTCGTCGATGAAGATGAGGAAGTCTTTGGGGAAGTAGTCGAGGAGGGTGGGTGGGGGCTCGCCGGGGAGGCGGCCGGAGAAGTGGCGGGAGTAGTTCTCGATGCCGTGGCAGTAGCCGACGGACTTGATCATTTCGAGGTCGAAGCGGGTGCGCTGGTGGATGCGCTGGGACTCGACGAGGCGACCTTCTTTTTCAAGCTGAGCCTCCCACTCGAAGAGTTCGGCGAGGATGGTTTCGGTGGCTGCGGCTTTGCGTTCGGGCTGGACGACGTAGTGAGATTTGGGGTAGATGGGGAGGCGTGAGTAGCGCTGCTTGATGGTTCCAAAGAGGGGATCGATCTGGGAGAGGGCGTCGATCTCGTCGCCGAAGAGTTCGATGCGGTAGGCCATCTCGTCGTAGGTGGGGAAGACTTCGATGATGTCTCCGCGGACGCGGAAGGTGCCGCGGCGGAAGTCTACGTCGTTGCGGTCGTAGAGGATTTCGACGAGGCGGCGGGTGATGTCTTCGCGCTTGATCTTCTGGCCTTTTTCGAGGAGGAGGAGCATGCCGTAGTAGGCTTCGGGCGAGCCGAGGCCGTAGATGCAGGAGACGGAGGAGACGATGATGCAGTCGCGGCGCTCGAAGAGGGAGCGGGTGGCGGAGAGGCGGAGCTTGTCGAGCTCTTCGTTGATGGTGGCTTCTTTTTCGATGAAGAGGTCGCCGGCGGGGATGTAGGCTTCGGGCTGGTAGTAGTCGTAGTAGGAGACGAAGTACTCGACGGCGTTGGAGGGGAAGAAGGTTTTGAACTCGTGGTAGAGCTGGGCGGCGAGGGTCTTGTTGTGGGCGAGGATGAGGGCGGGGCGCTGCGAGTCGGCGATGATGCTGGCCATGGTGAAGGTTTTGCCGGAGCCGGTGACGCCGAGCAGGACCTGGTCTTTCTCGCCCGCACTGAGGCCGGAGAGGAGTTCCGCGATGGCACGGGGTTGGTCGCCCTGAGGTTTGTAGGGTGTGGAGAGTTGAAAGTCCATAATTTATAGGATATTGGATGCAGGAGGATTGGAATGAGTGCAGGAACTGAGTTGTGGCTGATTCGTCATGGTGAGACGGAGTGGAGTTTGAGCGGGAAGCATACCAGCCGGACGGATATTGGGCTGACGGAGCATGGGCGGAAGCGGGCGGAGGAGCTACGGGAGTATCTGGCGGGTAGACCGTTTGACCGAGTGCTGGTGAGTCCGATGGTACGGGCGCGTACGACATGCGCGATTGCGGGATATGGCGACGTGGCGGTGGTGGAGGAAGGGCTGCGGGAGTGGGACTACGGCGTATTCGAAGGCCAGACTACGGCGGAGATTCGAGCGGAGGTTCCGGACTGGAGCGTGTGGAAGAACGAAATTGTTGGCGGTGAGACGGTGGAGCAGGTGGGAGAGCGAGCGGATAGGGTAATCGCCAGGGCATTAGCGAGCGGAGGCGATTTGGGGCGGGTGGCGCTGTTTGCCCATGCGCATATTTTGCGGATACTGGCGGCGCGGTGGCTTGGGCTGGCGGCGGATGGGGGACGGTTGTTTACGCTGGGTACGGGTAGCGTGAGCGTGCTGGGATGGGAGCGGGAGACGCGGGTGGTGGAGCGATGGAATCGGGGGTTTGAGGGTTAGGGTTTGCGGCGTTTCAGAGCTGGGAGTAGTCGTCGCAGGGTGACTCTGGCTCGGTGGGGTGCTTGGTGCCGTTGGAGCGCTGGGCGTGGTAGATGCCGCGATGCCCAGAGAAGAGGTAGCTGGTGACGCAGGCGATGGCGGCGAAGGCTCCTGCTTCGGGGCCGAAGAGTTCCAGAGCCATGAGGCTGGAGGCGATGGGGGTGTTGGCTGCTCCGGCAAAGACGGCGACGAAGCCCATGGCGGCGAGCAGCGACGAGGGCAAAGGGAGGATGCTGGAGAGTGCGTTGCCGAGGGTGGCTCCGATGAAGAAGAGTGGGGTGACCTCGCCACCTTTGAAGCCGGCGCCAAGAGTGAGCGAAGTGAAGGCGAATTTGGCTGCGAAGTCGTAGCGGGGTAGATGCTGGGAGAAGGCAGCGACGATGGTGGGGATGCCGAGGCCGATGTATTTGGTGGTGCCGATAGCAAAGACGGCGGCGGCGACGATGGCTCCGCCGAGGAAGGGGCGGAGGGGCGGGTAGGCGATGTAGCGCTTGAAGATGCGTCCGATGGCGTGGGTGGAGCGTGCGAAGAGCATGGCGGTGAGGCCGAAGGCGATGCCCGCGGCGATGGAGGAGAGCAGGTTGACGGGGTCGAGCGGGGACTGGAGCGCCTGTGGCGAGACGGCGTAGAGGGTGTGGTGGATGTGCCAGGCGCGGGTGACGTAGTCGGCTGCGAAGGAGGCGAGGAAGCAGGGGAAGATGGCCTGGTAGCTGATGGAGCCGATGGTGAGGACCTCCAGTCCGAAGACGGCTCCGGCAAGGGGTGTGCCAAAGACGGAGCCGAAGCCTGCGCTGATACCGGTCATGAGGAGGATTTTGCGGTCGGCGTAGGAGAGGGTGAGCCGAGGGAAGCGAGCGAGCAGGACGGCGATCTGGTCGGCGAGGGAGGCCCCGGTCTGGAGTGCGGTGCCTTCGCGTCCTGCAGAGCCACCGAAGAGATGGGTGATGCCGGTGCCGAGCAGGATGAGCGGGGTCATGCGGAAGGGGATGGTGGTGGGAGGGGATTCGATCTCGGCGTGAATCTCTTCGAGGATGAGATTGTTACCTGCCTCGACGGAACGTCCGAAGGAGTGGTAGAGGATGCCGACGAGCAGGCCGGCGAGGGGCAGGAGTGCGATGATCCAGCGGTGCGCTTCGCGGGTGTCCGTGGCCCAGTTGAGCATGATGAGCAGGATGGCTGATGCAGAGCCGGCGAAGATGCCGACGAGGATGCTGAGGAATAACCAGCGGGCAGCGTGGCGGAAGGGCTGAAGAGCTGCAGAGACAGAGTTGTGGCGGGCTGGTATTACGAGGGTTTCGGGCATGGGCCTCCTACGGGAATCGTAGGAGTCATCAGCGTCTGCGCGGTGCAGGTGCGGTTAGAGGCGGAACCCCATCGCCTTAGGACTGTACCAGTAGCGTAGCAAGGGATTTTGGGTGGGTCAAACGGTTGCAACACGGTGTGGAATGAGATGGAGGGGACAGCGGACGTGTTAGATTGAGCGCACTCAACCTTTTTCACATAATGGGAGGTACGCGATGCGATGGAGCCGACGTGTTCTGGTTGCCGCAGTGACGATGACTGCAGGTGCGCTTGGGTCAGGGATGATGGGTTGGGCGTGGGCCGCGGCGCCTGCTGGGACGAGCATGACCAGCGATGAAGAGCATGGCAAGGCATGGTGGGCGCGGGTTCAGTATCTGGCGGATGACTCGATGAAGGGGCGGTTGACGGGGAGTGCGGAGTACCTGAAAGCTGCGTCGTACGTGGTGGAGCAGTTCAAGTCGTTCGGGCTGGAACCGGCGGGCGTGCATGGGACGTACTACCAACCGGTGACGTTCGATGTGCAACGGGTGATAGCGGAGCGTTCTGCGATGGGGCTGGTGGTGGATGGCAAGGCAGAACCGCTGGTGCTGGGGACGGATGCGATTGTGGGTGGGCGGCTGGAGAAGGTAGATGCTCCGCTGGTATTTATCGGGTATGGGCTGCATCTGCCGGAGGCTGGGTATGACGACTTCAACTCAGCTGCGGTACCGATGGCGGCACTGAAGGGCAAGGTGGTGGTGTATGTGAATGGCGGCCCGGCGGACCTGCCGGGACCGCTGAAGTCGTTTGCGCGGACCTCTCCGTTTGCGAAGGTGTTGCGGGATGCAGGGGCGGTGGGGGCGATTTCGATACCGACGCCGAAGTCGATGGACTTTGGCTGGCAGCGGGTGGCGAGTGGAGCGGGACAGCCACGGATGCAATTGGCGGAGGATTCGAGTTCGGCGACGGTGGCGGCACGGCATCCGGCACTGGCGGACTTCCATGATGCGCGGTTTGCCGCTACGTTCAATCCTGCCGAGGCGGAGAAGTTATTTGCAGGGACGGGCCATACGTTTGCGGAGATACTGGCACTGGCGGATGCCCAGAAGCCGCTGCCACGATTCGACCTGGGCAAGCGGGTGACGGCGACGGTGGTGACGGAGACGTCGCAGGTGAAGTCGCCAAATGTGGTGGCGAAGCTGGAGGGATCGGACCCGAAGCTGGCGGCGGAGTATGTGCTGGTGTCGGCGCATCTGGATCATCTGGGCGTGGGTGCTCCGATCCATGGAAAGACGATCTATAGCGGCGCGATGGATGATGCCTCGGGTGTGGCCACGGTGCTGGAGGTGGCGAAGCAGTTTGGCATGGCGAAGGTGCGGCCCAGACGGTCTATGCTGTTTGTGATCTTCACGGCGGAGGAGAAAGGCCTGCTGGGATCGCGCTACTTTGCGGGGCACCCGACGGTGCCGGAGAAGGCGCTAGCTGCAGACCTGAATCTGGATATGTTCATGCCGATTTTTCCGCTCAAGAAGCTGCATGTGCAGGGACTGGAGCAGTCCACACTGGCCGATGATGCGGAGGTGGTGGGGGCGAAGCATCATATCGAGATTGCGGTCGATCCGGAGCCAGACCGGAATTCGTTTATCCGGACGGACCAGTACAGTTTTGTGCAGGCGGGGATTCCTGCTCTGGCATTCAAGTTTGGCTGGACGTATGGATCGCCGGAGTACAAGGCGTGGCGGGGATGGCTGGCGCAGCGGTACCACTCCACGGATGATGACCTGACTCAGCCGGTGGATTATGCAGCCGCGGCGGAGTTCAACGATTATCTGGCGGACCTGGCACGTACGGTGGCGGATGATCCTGCGACACCTCATTATCGAGCGAGCAGCTTCTTCCGGCGGTTCGAGTTGGAGCGTTGATGCGGGACGGTTGGCTGCGAGGATGCGGCTAGAGCGTGAAGCCGAGCAAGGCTGGCCACTCGGTGGGGCAGTGGGCCAGCAAGTCTGGCTGGGCAGCGGCCAGGGCGTGGGGCGAGAGTCCGAAGGTGCAGCCAAGGGAGCGGGCTCCGCAGTTGCGGGCCGTAAGGACGTCGACGTCGGAGTCGCCTATCATGACGGTCTCTGCGGGCGAGATGGGTGCAAGGTGAGGTTGCATGGCGCTGGCTTCGGCGATGAGGGTGAGGAGTGCGTGGGGATCGGGCTTTTTGGTGTGGAAGCTGTTGCCGCCGTAGTTCTGAAAGAAGAAGCGAGAGAGGCCGAAGTGGTCGCAGATGTCGCGGGAGGGGTGGACGGGCTTGTTGGTGAGGACGGCCATGGGGAGCTTGGGGTGGGCAGCGCGGATGGCTTCGAGCGAGGACAGGACGCCGGGATAGACGTAGGTGAAGTCGAGTTTGTGGATGCGGTAGTAGTCGAGAAAGAACGTAACCGCATCGGTGACATACTGCTGGTCGTGGATGTCGCCTTCGGGGTCTCCGAGTGCGCGGCGGACGAGCATGGAGGCTCCATCGCCGATGTAGCTGGCGATGACGTCATCGGGTAGCGAGGGCTTGCCCAGATAGGTGAGCATGCCGTTGACGGAGTTGCAGAGGTCGGCGCGGGAGTCGATGAGGGTGCCATCGAGATCGAAGACGAGGAGCCGGGGCAGCGAAGAGGAGGCGACGGGCATGGTTTCCATGTTAGCTGCTACTGGCTGGAAGTGGAGTGAGCGGGCTTAGCGGATTTGGATATCTCCGGAGCCGGTGTTGGCCTTGAGGTTAGCGTTGCCGCCTCCGTTGACGGAGGCGGTGATGTGATTGCGATTGAGCTCGCCCTGCATGGTGAAGGGCTGTTCGATACGGATGCTGCCGGAGCCAGTGCTGGCGTTGACATTAAATTTGGAGCCGGAGCCGACGTTGAGGTGGATGCTGCCGGAGCCGGTTTCGAGACGCCAGTCGGAGGTGGGAACGCCGTTGACCTCGATGTCTCCGGAGCCAGTGCCGGCGCGGAGCGGGGAGGACATGACGGTAAGACGAAGGGAGCCGGAGCCGGTTTGGGTGTGGACGTCTCCGGGTGCGACCTGGACGAGTTCGATGTCTCCGGAGCCGGTCTGGAGGTTGGCTGCTCCGTGGACGCCGCGGGCACGGATGGAGCCGGAGCCGGAGTCTGCCTTGAACGAGACCGCTGCATCCTGGATTTCGATATCTCCGGATCCAGAGGAGGCCACGATGCTGGAGGTGCGCGGTACGGTGATGTCATAGTCGATGCTGAGGTTGCGGTAGAGATCGCTGGCGTGGCGCTCACCGATGGTGACGTCGTTGCCGGATTGGACGATGGGCGGGTGCTCGGCGATCTGCTGGACGCGGGCTGCCAGATTGCTGCTGCCACCATTCATCCAGCCGTGGTTGGCATGGATGTGACCGACGATATGGATCTGGTTGTCCGAGCCAGGGTGGAGATGGATGGAGCCGGCTCCGGTGGCGACGTTAATGCTGGGGGAAGCGGAGAGGGAGAGGGTACGGTCGAAGTTGCGATCCTGCGCAAGGGCAGCTGTGGTGGCAAGGACGAGGGTAGGAATGAGTAAGATACGGGTGTTCATCGGAGCTCCTGGGAGATCGGCGGGGAGGGTGCCATTTGACTTGAGTTCAGCGTTGGGGCAATACGCTATTGCTGGAGGATGACGGTGTCGCCGGTGTTGAGGCCGGAGAGGACTTCGGTGCGGGTTCCGTTGGAGATACCGGCTTTGATGGCTACGGTGCGGCGGCCTTTTTTCTCCTTGGGTGCGGGCACTTCGACGGAGGCGTTGCGGTCCTTGTCGTAGATGACTGCCTGTTCCGGTACGGTAAGGACGTGTTTGTGCTCTTCGAGAATGATCTCAGCGTTGGCGGTCATGTTGGCTTTGAGTTCTCCGCCGGGGTTGTCGATGGAGACGCGGACCTCAAAGGTGGTGACGTTGTCTTTTTCTACGCCAAGAGGGGCGATGCGGGTGACTTTGCCGAGGAAGGTTTTATCTTTGAACGACTCGACCTTGATGCGGGCGGGTTGGCCGAGATAGACCTTGCCAATGTCGGACTCGTCGACCTTGCCCTGAACGTAGACCTGGCGGACGTCGCCGATGGTCATGACGAGGGTTGCAGTCGAGCCGAGGACGAGAATGGAGGAGACTGCGTCGCCTTTTTCCACGTCGCGGGAGAGGATGACTCCGTCCATGGGCGAGGTGATGGTGGTGTAGGAGAGCTGCTCTTCGAGTTGCTTGAGCGAGGCTTTGGATTGTGCGACTTGCGCTTCGGCCTGATGGAGCTTGGAGGTATCGACGGTGATCTGGGCGACGGCTTTATCGCGGGTGTTTACGGCGAAGAGGTACTTCTGCTGAGCGTCGTCGAGGGCCTGGTGGGAGACGACCCCGTCCTTGGACATCTCCAGGGCGCGGGTGTAGGTGTTCTTGTACATGGGCAGGTCTGGAGCTTCTGCGTTGACCTTGTCGTACTGAATGGCAGCGGCGGCGGCGTGGGCGTTGGACTCAGCAGCGGTGAGTTGAGCCTTTTGCGCAGCGACCTGAGCGAGGATCTCCACCTGATCGAGTTGGGCGAGGAGTTGTCCTGTTTTTACGTGGTCGTTGATGTCGGTGTAGAGATTGGTGACGATTCCGGAGGCCTTGGATTTGACCTCAACCTTGGTGATGGGCTGGACTTTGCCTGTGGCAACGACGGAGCGGGCGATATCGCCGAGCTCAGTCTTCGCGAGTTGGGATGGCTCCAGCTTGGTGCTGCTCCCGCTGGCGGTGACGGCGATGCCGAGGACTGCGGCGACGACCAGAACGATGAGGCCGCCCCAGATCCAGAGTTTACGTTTGCTCTTACGCGTTGTAGCCAAGGTGTGACTCCCGGGGTGCTGATGTGTGCGTGCTGCACTGTCCCGAAGTCTGGTTACGCAGAAAGTGTCCGTGCGGTTCCGTGAATTGGTGAGGAAAGTTGGGGAGGCGTGCGAGATGCAGTACAGCGTCGCTGACTGATTAGACGGGAGTGGGGTTGAGTTGGGAGCGGATGTACGGGAGATCAGGCGTATTTGCGCAGGACGCCGAGGACTTTGCCCTGAATGCTGACGTTGGCGGCAGGCGCGTAGATGGGAGCCATCTCGGTATTGGAGGGTTGGAGGCGGATCATGGAGCCCTCACGATAGAAACGCTTGAGGGTGGCGTCGGCACCGTCGATGAGGGCGACGATGATCTCTCCCTCGCGGGCGGTGTGGGTGCGCTCGACGAGGACGTAGTCTCCGGAGACGATGTGCTCGTCGCGCATGGAGTCGCCACGGACTTCAAGGGCGAAGACTTCGCGGTTGCCAATGATGTCTGACAAGGAGATGCTCTCGGCTGTCTCGATGGCTTCGACGGGCTGGCCTGCGGCGATGCGGCCGAGGAGCGGGAGGCGGTCGGCCCCTTTTCTGCTGGAACGAGCTGGCAGGACGTCGATGGAGCGGCTGCGGTTGTGAGCGCGTTGCAGCAAGCCCTTGTTTTGCAGGTTGGTGATGTGTTTGTGGACGGTGGCGAGGGAACTGAGGCCGAGACCGGCGGCGATCTCTTCGTAAGAAGGGGAGTAGCCGTTCTTCTGAGTGAAGCCGGAGAGAAAGTCGATGACCTCTTTTTGCCGTCGTGTGATAGCCATGGGTGGATTGTAGCGAATAAAAAGCGAACTAGGGAAGTTCTTTTTCGGTTAACACGTAATGAGGTGGGTACGAGGGCGACGGGGCATGATTCCCAAATTGGAATTGCGTTGTAAACCCCGGCACATTTTTGCTTGCTTGCTTCTAATGGATGACCCAAGGTAATACCACGACACCGCAGCGGTAACTTCCGGATGGTTCCCGGGACCGGACTGTAGTGAAGAGAAACGAGGAGAGCTGATGCAGGTTTTGATTATTGAAGACGATGCGGCCTTGGGGTTGTTTCTGCAAAAGGGTTTGACGCTGGAGGGGCATGACGTGAATTGGGTGGGCGATGGCGAGGCTGGACTGCGGCAGGCGCAGGCCGACCAGCCGGATCTGATCGTGCTGGATCTGAGTCTGCCACGGAAGGACGGGATGGAGGTACTGGAGGAGATGCGGGGTCGTATGGATGGCACGGCGGTGCTAGTACTGACGGGACGAAGCAAGGTGGAGGAGCGGGTGCGGTGTTTGAATCTGGGCGCGGATGATTGCCTGCTGAAGCCGTTCAGCTTTCATGAGTTGACGGCGCGATGCCGTGCGTTGCTGCGGCGGCGAGAGATGTATGCGGACCCGGTGTTGCGGCATGGCTCGGTGGAGATGAACCGGATGGAGCGGACGGTGCGGCGGAGCGGACAGGTGGTGGAGTTGACGGTCAAGGAGTTCAGTCTGCTGGAGTTCCTGATGCAGCGACGGGGACGGTGCTGCAGCCGCAGCGAGTTGCTGCGAGAGGTTTGGCAGATGTCTCCGGATGCGGGGACGAATGTAGTGGATGTGTACATCAACTACCTGCGGCGGAAGCTAGGCGCTGCGCTGCCGAAGGGCGAGGTGAGCTACCAGGTGATTGAGACGGTGCGCGGAGAAGGCTACCAGATGGGCGGGGTAAAGAAGCTGGGCGTTGGTGGATGTAGATACGGTCTGCTGGATGGGTATTCCCAGTCTGCGCTGGTCCAGGCGTGAGGGATGAATACTGCGAAGAGGTCGAGCGATGTAGTGGCGAAGATGGACCATGTGCTGCACGAGATGTGCCAGCCGCTGACGGTGTTGCGCTGCCGCCTGGAACTGGGGATGCTGCGCGATGAACCAGAGGCGATGCGGGAAGCTGTGCGGGCTGGACTGGACGAGTGTCTTCGTCTGAATGGGGCAGTGGCGTCTATGCGTGATGTAGTTCGGCAGGCGATGTCGATCCAAGATGCGATGCAACCGGATGTGCGAGAGAGTGGGAGCTACAAATGAGCGGAAGTGCGAGTGCGGGAGTGTTGGATGCGGTTGCGTCACGGACAGTGGTGCTGGCGAGCGCAGATGCTGGCTTGCGAGAGCGGTTGCGGCGGGTGTTGCTGGGACTTCGCTGGCAGGTGCGGGAGGCCGTGGGCGGGGCTGAGGCGATGGCGTTTCTGGAAGATCGCCGGGCGGAGGCGCTACTGGTGGATAGCTGGTTGCCGGATCTGGAAGTAGGGGAGTTTGCCGGGCAGATGCGGTTGCTTTATCCGGGGATGGAGTTGCTGCGGGTGGATGGCGTGATGGAGGCAGGTGGTGCTCGGAGTCCGCGGCGGAATGAGTTGCTGCATGCACTGCGGGAAGCTCAGGATGCGCCAGTAGGCTCGTTGTCCGGGATGAATGATACGGCGGTGTGGGCGGCGGCTCCCACAGTGATTCCGGCAGGGGGCGTACCGTCTGCGACATGGGGCAAGACGGAGTCGCGAGTGGGACGAACTGCCTTGCGCGAGAGTGTGTTGGAGCGAGCGGACGGTGCTGGGGTTGCGATGAGTACGGCGCTGCCGGAGATGGTGGGGATGAGCAGCCGGATGCTGGAGTTGGGAAGGATGATTCGGCTGGTGGCACCGCGTTCGACGACGGTGCTGATTGAAGGTGAGACGGGTACGGGCAAGGAGGTGGTGGCGCGTGCGGTGCATCGGCTGAGCAGCCGCTCGGCGAAGGCGTTTGCGGTGTTGAACTGCGCGGCGATACCGGAGACGTTGCTGGAGGCGGAGCTGTTTGGGCATACGCGCGGCGCGTTTACTGGAGCGGTGCAGTCGAGGACCGGACGGATTGAAGCGGCCCATGGTGGCACGTTGTTTCTGGATGAGATTGGCGAGATGCCGTTGGCACTACAGGCGAAGATGCTCCGGTTTTTGGAGAGCGGGGAGTTGCAGCGCGTGGGCGACAACGAGACGGTGCGCGTGGATGTACGGGTGATTGCGGCGACCCACCAGCCGCTGGAGCAGCGAGCAGAAGAGCGTGCGTTTCGTCTGGATCTGTATCACCGGTTGGCGGTGTTTCCGGTGGAGGTGCCGGCACTGCGGATGCGGGTGGACGATATACCGCTGCTGGCGGAGCATTTTCTGGAACAGATGGGAAAGGAGACGCCGCGCAAGCAGTTGGCTGGAGAGACGATGCCGCTCTTGCGGCAGTATGGTTGGCCGGGGAATGTTCGCGAGTTGATGCATGTGCTGGAGCGTGGGGCGATTCTGTGTGGTGAGCAGCCGGAGATTGGGGTGAGCCATATACGGTTTGGCAGGGTGACGCAGGGGTGAGAGAGCGTGGCTTGGAGTGCAGGTCTTGTGGATGGTGTTGGTAACGAGGTTTTCTGTCTTGCTTCTAAGAGCGCTCTCACCTGAGGGCGCTTTTATTTGGCCATTGGACTGCATCGTTGGAGTTCGTGGAGGTGAGGCGATGCAGGTGATGTCGGGCATGAGCGATGCTCTCAATCGATATCTGGATCTGACCAGCGACCAGATGAAGTTGACGGCTGCCAATATGGCGAACGTGGATACGCCGGGGTATCGGACGCAAGGGTTCGACTTTGAGCAGGAGTTGACGAAACAGCTGAGTTTTAGTGCAGGCGAAGTGACTTCGCCCGCGGTGCAGGAGGTGGATGGCCTGGTGGCGCGGCCGGACGGGAACAACGTATCCATGGACCGGGAGGGGATGCAGTTGGCGAAGAGCCAGTTGCAGTTTCGGCTGGGGGTGGAGTTGATGAAGCATCAGTTTGCGAACGTGATGAGCGCGATCCATGCGGAGGCGAAGTAGAGGATGAATCTCTTTGGCGTGATGGATGTGAGTGCGTCGGCGTTGAAGGCGGAGCGGGTGCGGGCCGAGGTGGTGGCGTCGAACATGGCGAACTCGGAGACGACGCAGACGGCAGAGGGTGGTCCGTACCAGCGGCATCATGTGGTGTTTCAGTCGGCGGGCGGCGGAAGCTTTGGCCAGACGATGGCGGGCCAGATGCTGGGGCAGGGGGGCGTGGCTGGTTTTGGCGGTATAGGTGGCGGGGGGGTGTCGATTCCCAATCTGCTGACGGGTGCGGTGACGGATGCCGCAGTGGTGCCGGGAGGCGTGGCAGTGACGGGCGTGATCAGCGATGCCAGTGAGCCGTTACGACGCTACGAGCCTGACCACCCGGATGCCGGGCCGGATGGTTATGTGGCCTATCCAGATATCAATCCGCTGACGGAGATGGTGGACTTGATGGGGGCGACTCGCGCATACGGGATGAATGCATCGGCAGTGCAGGCGGAGAAGGGCATGGTTACTTCGTCACTGGATTTGCTGAAGTAGCGATTGACAGCGTTGCAATGGAAGTGGAGAGCGTGCGATGACGAGCGTAGGGGTGTTGGCAGGAGCGGCGGGCAGCTTGCCAAGTGTGTCAACCGTGGTGGGTGAATCGAACAGACCGAGTGTTCCGTTTGGAGGGATGATGCAGGCGATGATGAAGCAGACGAGTGCGCTGGACCAGCAAGCAGCGCAGGCCGTGACAGGACTGATAAGCGGAGATGGTGTGGAGATCCATGATGCGATGATCGCGACCCAGAAGGCGGACATGGCGTTTGAGCTGGCGCTACAGGTGCGTAACAAAGCTGTTGGCGCTTATCTCCAGATGATGAACATGCAGTTCTGAGCATGTTGGGTGTCGATGGGTAGAAGCGGTTGTGCAGATAACCAGAGGTGAGTGGCGCAGATGGCGGAGATCGAACAGACAGGTTTGCAACGTGTGGCCCCGTCGAGTGGCGGTGGAGGCAGTCCTTTAGAGCAGGCGACAGCGATGGTGGGCGCATTGCGGAGCCGTCTAGTTGCGATGCCGGATGGGAAGCGCACATGGCTGATTGCGTCGATTGCGTTGCTGGTCGCGGTGACTGCTGGAATGGTGTGGTATGCGCAGCGTCCGGACTGGCGGGTGTTGTTCTCGGGCCTAGATGGCAAGGATGTGCAGCAGGTATCGCAGGAGTTGGCAGCGGCTGGGATTCCATATGAGATGTCTTTGGATGGCGCTAGTGTGGAGGTGCCGGCGGAGATGCTAGACAAGGCTCGGATGGAGGTGGCGGCCAAGGGGATGCCGCAGACGGGCCGGTTGGGATTCGAGCTGTTCGACAAGCCGAACTGGGTGGGGAGTGAGTTTGATGAGCGCGTGAACTATCAACGGGCATTGGAAGGCGAGTTGGAACACACGATTGAAACTTTGAGTGCCGTGCGGTCGGCACGGGTGCACCTGGTATTGCCGCAGCAGAGCCTGTTTGCGACGGAGACCAAGCTGGCAAAGGCCTCAGTGGTGTTGAAGCTGAAACGGGCTGCGATGGATGCGGAGCAGGTGGAGGCTATCCGCAGCCTGGTAGCGGGTTCGGTCGAGAACCTGAGCCCAGACCAGGTGACGCTGGTGGATGCAGATGGGCGGGTGAGCCTGAAGGCGCGGAGCAAAGACAGTACGGTGAGCGATCAAGAGCAGGCTATGGAGACGAAACTGGTGGCGATGCTGGAGCCGCTGGCCGGACGTGACAACGTGCGGGCTACGGTGAATATTAGCTACGACGAGGACACGGTTGAGCGTACGGATGAGGTGTACGACCCAAGCCAGGTGGCTGCCATAACGATGCAGAAGAGCGAACAGAACCTGGCGCAACAGGGTCGTGCGAGTGGTGTGCCGGGAACGGCAAGCAACTCTCCTGCAGCCGCTGCAGTTGGGGCGGTGGCGGGATCGCAGGCAGCGGCCGCACCGGGAACGCCGCCGCTGCTACAGAAGGAAGCGATACCGGTCTATCCACAGAGTGGCGGTGTGGGGCAAAGTATGCGGCAGGAGAATGGAACGTTTGCGGTGAGTAAACACGTTATTCATAGTGAAGAAAATCCTGGGCGGGTGCGGCGGGTGACAGCCGCTGTGCTGGTAAACGATCGTGCTGGACTGGAGGGCGCCGGCAAGCTGGAACATGCGGTGTGGAGGCCACGCAGCGCGGATGAGATGCATCGACTGGAGCAGTTGGCGCAGGCGTCTGTCGGGTTCGATAGCAAACGCGGTGATGAGGTGGTGGTAGAGAATGTCAGCTTCAGTTCGAATGCCGCCCCGACGAAACTGCCCCCGATGGAACAGGCTGCGGAGATGTTACGCGGTGTGGCACATGCGCAGCCGGGCATGTTGCGGACTTTGATGATTGGACTGTGCGGAGTGCTGCTGGTGTTGTTTGTGCTCAGGCCACTGGTGCAGCAGGTGAGTGCAACGATGAAGGAGCCTTTACTGTTGCAGGAGCCAGTTCGAGAGACTGGCGCAAGGAGGGGGATCGAGCAGCAAACGGTCGTTGCTCCTACAACGACGGGGTTGCCTGAGAGGCTGGCCATGGGGATCGAGGCGTCGCGTGCCAAGGCAGAACAGCGAGGAATTTATGAGCATGTGACAGAACACATCCGCAGAGATCCGGTGCAGAGCACACGGTTGCTGGAAGCGTGGATTGGTCCGGCAGAGGAGAGCGAGTGATGGCATTGGAGACGTATGACAGTGGCAGCAGCCGCGGTCCGCAGAGCGGATTGTTATTGCCAGCAGAGGCAGGATTTATACCTGCGGATGTGAGCGGATTGCGTAAGGCTGCAATCTTGATGGTGGCACTGGGGGACGAGTTGGCCAAGGCTATGTTTCAGAGCTTGAGCCCAGCAGATGTACAACGGGTGACGCATGAGATAACAATGCTGGGTGCGATTCCAGCTACGCAATTGACCCAAGTAATGACGGAGTTCTATGGATTGCTGGAGACGCAGCAGTATATTGTGCGCGGTGGTCCGGAGTATGCGTTGAAGTTGTTGACGGAGGCATTTGGCCCTTTGAAGGCGCAGGAGTTGCTGAAGCAGGTGAAGAAGATGCGGGAGCGCTCGACGGGAGATCTGGCGATATTGCAGAAGATTGAGCCGCAGCAGTTGAGCAAATTTCTGGAGAAGGAACATCCACAGACGGTGGCGTTGGTGCTGGCCCACCTGGAGTCGAAGCGAGGATCGACGGTACTGATGCATCTGGGAGATGAGATGCGGGTCGCAGTGGTAAAGAAGCTGGCTGAGATGCGCCAGTTTTCCCCGGAGATGGCACAAAAGGTGGCGCTGGTATTGCACAAGCGGATGGAGGGTTTGGGATCGAGTGGTCGCAAGACATACTCGGGCTATAAGGCGGTGGCAGACATTCTGAACGGGATGGAGCAGAGTGCGAGCAAAGGGATTCTGGAGAAAATCGAACAGAAACAACCGGATGTGGCGATCGGGATTCGCAACCTGATGTTTACGTTTGACGACTTGTTGACGGTGCCGGCACAGAGTATTCGGGATCTGGTGGGTGCAGCCGACAAGAGAGTGCTGACACTGGCGTTGAAGGGCGCACAGGACAACATCAAGGCGCATCTCTTTCAGGCGATGAGTTCTCGTGCAGTGGAGATGCTGAAGGAAGACATGGAAGCCATGGGGCCGGTACGAAGCCGGGATGTCTCGGCTGCGAAGCAGGAACTACTGACCCTGGCGCAGAAGATGGAAGATGAGGGCAAGATTATCCTGAAGCTGGAGGGTGACGATGAACTCTCTGTCTGAGATACGAGATGAGGCTGGCGAACCAGGTTCAGTCCGGGCACCGTTGCTGGTAGGCCAGCTGCCAGGCCAGGTGAGGCGCCTGCAGTTTGAGCAGGTGGATTGTGGCGTGAAGCGAGTGGCTGCAGGAGTGGAGGTGCAGGCCAAGGCGCTGCTGGAGGCGAAGGTCGCGCAATTGAACTCGGAGTTGAATCGACTGCGGCCGCAGTTGGTGGACGAGTTGCACGCTGAACATGCACTGGAGTTAGCTGGTGTGCGCGAGGAGTATGAGCGGAGCCTGCAACAGGAGATATTGCGTGCACAAGGTGCGGTACGAGAGGCTTGTGATCGATTCCGTCTTGATCGCGAACGATACTTTGCAATGGTTGAGGTAGAGGTGGTGAAGCTATCGCTGGCGATTGCGGCCAGAGTGCTGCACAGGGAGAGCAGCCTTGATCCGATGCTTCTGCAGGCAACGGTGCGGGTAGCCTTAGGTAAAGTTGCGGATGAGAGTGGAACGGTAGTGCGCGTGCCAGAAGGGACGGAGCAGGGGTGGACTGCTGCTCTACGGTTGGATATGGATGAGAGTGTGTCCGTGGTGGGCGATACGTCCTTAGCACCCGGGGAGTGTGTGTTGTCGACCAGGCTGGGAAGAGTCGAGTTAGGCGTTGCGGCACAGTTGGCAGAGATTGAGCACGGGTTCTTCGATCTGCTACAGCAGAGGCCTGGCTGATGGTGGTAGCGGAACGCGATAGTTTAGACCATCACGGTGATCTGGCAGCCTATTTTTCGCAGTTGCTTGCGCGCCCGGCCTGGCGGTGGAGTGGACGCGTCATCGAGGCGAACGGACAGACCGTTGAGGCAGAGGGGCCGCTATGCTCGGTTGGCGAGGGATGCGATATTGTACGCGTCAGTGGCGAACGGCATCGTGCCGAAGTGATTGGGTTTCGCGGACGCAGTGTGATCGCAATGCCGCTGGAGACGACGCAGGGAATCCAGTATGGAGACTCTGTACTGGCGTTGGGGGTGATGCCGAGCTTTGCAGTCGGAGCACAGATGGAGGGGCGGATTCTCAGTGCATTGGGTGAACCGCTCGATGATCTGGAAGCACCGAAGGTTCAAAGAAACTGGCCGTTGGATGGGGCAGTGCCGCGACCGATGCAGAGGGTTCCGATTCGTGAGCCGCTACAGACGGGACTGCGCGTACTGGATGGAATGCTGACGGTTGGACGCGGTCAACGTGTGGGGATCTTTGGTGGGTCCGGGGTGGGCAAGAGCACGCTGATCGGGATGATGACACGCAATACTGCTGCGGACATTACAGTAGTGGGACTAGTGGGCGAACGCGGCCGCGAGGTGCGGGAGTTTGTGGAGGATTCGTTAGGCGAAGAGGGGTTGCAGCGATCTGTGGTCCTGGTGTCTACATCAGACCAAAGTCCTTTGTTGCGAATGCGTGCGGCGATGGCTGCCACCGCGGTTGCAGAATTCTACGCGTCCCAGGGAAAACATGTGCTGCTGGTACTGGATTCGCTGACGCGCTATGCGATGGCTGCTCGTGAAGTTGGTCTGGCGGCAGGAGAGCCGCCGGCGAGCAAGGGGTATACGCCTTCGGTGTTTACCAAACTTGCGAAGTTGGTGGAGCGGGCGGGCAACTTTACGACGGGTAGCATTACGGCGTTCTACACGGTGTTGATGGAGGGCGATGATCAGCAGGATCCGATTGTCGACTCGGTACGGTCGTTGTTGGATGGCCATGTGGTGCTGTCGCGGGAGCTGGCGTCGGCGGGGCACTACCCTCCGGTGGACGTGCTGGACTCACTTAGCCGATTGATGCCAGCGGTGACAACGGAGGAGCATCTGAGTAAAACCATGCTAGCCAGAAAATTGCTATCGACGCATGCTCGCTCGGAGGACCTCATCCGAATTGGAGCGTACAAGGCGGGGATAGACGTTGCACTGGATCGGGCGATCGAGGCGATGCCCAGGTTACGTGAGTATCTGCAGCAGACGAGTCGGGAGACGCCGTCGATGGCGGAGTCTATCAAACGCTTTCTTGGCCTGGAGATTTGACGTGCTTTCGAAACAGAGATCCTTGCAGCGATTAGCGGCACTGTACGCAGTTGTGGCCGAGGCGCGTTCCTACGAGTTGGAAGTTGCCGCGATGCGACTACACGAGACCGAGATGGCTATTGCAGGGCAGCAAGACCTTGTTGCGGAAGCGTCAGCGCGTGGACGTTTAGCGCTGCACACGGAGAGTTCTCTGGATCGGCGAGCCGCTGAGGTGACTGTGTTGGCAGCTGAGCGTGGCGTTGGTGTGCTGATGGAGCGTCGGATGGTACATGTAAATCAGTGTGAAGCCGCGAGAGCAGAGTATGTTATGTGTCGACAGCGCAGCGAACAGATGAGGGAAATAGTGGATGAGATGCTGGCGGAAGCTGGCAGCGCTGAGGTGCGCGCAGAGCAGTCGAGATCGGATGATCGCTATGTTGCCCGCAAGCATTGGCTATCTCAGCAGCGGTCCTGATTCGTGTCGTCGGATGAAGTATTCCTAATCGTTATTCCATCTTGTATGGCAGTGTATTTGCAGCTACAGGATGCATGAACGTAGGACGGAATGAAGTATCGATAGGCCTGATAGACAGCTCGCTCGGAGTTGGCGTCAGCAAGTCATCCATCGAGCTTCCGGTGTCCGGTCAACCTCCAGTGTCGTTCGCATCGCGATTTGTTGCCTCGCATCTTCCGCTCAAGGGCATTCTTCTTCGACAATTTGCGCCGGACCCGGTAAAAGCTATTGCAGTTGTACCTGGAATTTCTTTGAATGAAGGAGGCAAGCAGACGATTCCTGCAAAGTGCGGATTAGAGAAGACGTTGGCGGTTAGCGAGAATAAGACGCTGGCTGGCAGCGATAGCAAGTCCGGTGCCAAGGCGGAGCGTCAGATATCGTTGCCTAGTTGCCCAACGTCTCTCCCGGCTGTTGCTGTTTCTATCTCCGCGTCAATGTCTGCTATCGATAAAAACAATGCACTTAGACATCCTGAAACAATTGATAGAGCTACAAAAATACATGTTGAAGCTACGAAGCAAGTGGCAGGTCATGCTTTGGTGCATCGAGGCGATGCAGCACCGCAACAAGTGCTGGGCATGGGCCATATAGTTGCACCCCCTATACAGAACGTAGCTCTCAACAGAAGTGAACCTCCTATGGCGGACACGAAGCTGTTGCCTGACTCCAGCGTCACGGCTTCTTATGACACGAGAGACCGGATAACGAAGAGCCAAGTGCGCCCATTGAGAGCTGTGCCTTTCACTGGAGTAACCCCAGGCGTGTCGCTTCAGAATCCAATTGGAGGTGGTGTTGCAGGGGTGAGCGGAGACGGCAAATCCGCAGCTCCAAATCAAGATGTCTTGTTGCTGCCAAAACCATCGATCCTTGAAAATGTCTCGCTCGTCACACCGCTGACTCAGGGATTTTCGGTGTCATCGACAGGCCTGAGTATCAGTCCACGACTAACGTTAGTTGAGTCGAAGGTAGCTTCATCGTTGCTGGAGACACACGGGCACCAGCATGGTTCGGATCCTGCCGACGTGGCTCCTGGAACCAGCGGCTATTCTGTCGATGACGTGAGCCACTCTGTTCTGCAGGCAAGTACCTCTGCGTTGGAAGTTGGATTACGCAATGGCGCTCATGGCTGGGTGAAGATTCGTGCCGAAGTTGACGGAGGTGGGCTGGTCAATGCGACGCTGTCGGCGAAGTCTGCGAGTGGACAGGAGATGTTGCATCGTGAGTTGCCGGGGTTGACTCGGTTTCTCCAGACGGAACAGTTTGCGGTTCAGCCATCGGTGGCGGAACACATCGTGGCTACTGGGTTGCACGCGGGAGCAGGGAGCGGGGGCGGCACCACCGATGCGCAGAGTGGTTCGCAGCCGAAGGGAGAGGAAAGACTGTCAAAAGTTGGTGATTCGCTCATCAACAGCGGAGAAGGATCGGCACAAGGCGACACGTTAGCGAGTCGTGCCGCAGATGTGAGACCACTGCTGCGAAATGGTGAGAGTGGCGGCTGGTTGAACGTAAGGGTTTAGAGGGAAAAAGGGGATGAATATGGATGCTGTACAGATGAATACGATTGGCCCAGTGAGTTCTTCGGCTGCAGCGAAGGTAGCAAGCGCACTGGCACCGAGGCAGGTTGCCGTAAAGGTAAGTAGCAGCACGTCTGCCAGCAGTGTGACGAGTACTGGCGGCGGAGCAACGACGTCTACCTCCGGAGCAGCGACGATCACTTCCAGCGACTTTCTAACGTTGTTGGTGAGCGAACTGAAGAACCAGGATCCGACTCAGCCTACGGATCCAAACGCATACATACAACAGTTAGTGGGAGTAAACAGTCTGCAGCAGCTGATGCAGATTAATCAGGGGTTGACGACCATTGAGCCCGTGAAAGGTGCGACGGCGCCGATTGCTGCACCAACCGCAGCAGTTACTACACCTTCGGTGTCAGCGACAACATCCACTGCTGCTTCGGCAGCGACGCCTGCTGTGAGTGGCATCAGGCATATAGCAGCCATGCTGCAGTCTTTGACAGGGCTGTAGCTGTATCGAGAGTTTGAGACAACCAACACCGTTCATTGCTGCCAGTGCGATGAGCGGATGGCATCAATCGACAGCAAAACAAGGAGAAGAGCCATGGGATCATTTTCAATTGCTTTGACGGGACTACAGGCCGATTCGGTAGAACTGAATACGGTGGGCAATAACTTAGCGAACCTCAACACAACCGCATTCAAAAAACAGAGCACAACGTTTGAAGATCTGTTTTACCAGCAGATTGGAACCTCAGGCTCGAACAATGCGCTGCAGGTGGGGGTTGGAACGAAGGTGTCGGGGACGGCAACGAGCTATGGCCAGGGGAGTCTTTCGACTACAGGGAACGCGACCGATATGGCGTTGAGCGGGGATGGTTTCTTTGTGGTGCAGCAAGGCGGTGTCCAGTCGTTGACGCGGGCAGGAAATTTTCAGTTGAACTCGCAGGGCACGTTGACAACAGTAGATGGTGCTCAAGTGTTGGGCTATCCTGCGGTGAATGGAGTGGTGAGCGGAAACACCACATTGTCGCCGTTGACCCTGCCGGTTGGATCGACGGAATCGGCCAAGGCGACGCAGAGTTTCTCCATCACCGCGAACTTGAATGCAGGAGCTACAGTGGGTACGCAGTTTGCTACTCCGCTGACAATGTATGACTCGTTAGGACAGAGCCATGTTGCGACCGTGACCTACACGAAGACGGGTGCGAATACCTGGGGCTATGCAGTGACACTACCGACTGCCGATGCAGCAACTGCCAGCGGCAATACGGGCACATTGAGCTTTAATGCAGCAGGAAAGCTGACGTCGCCTGCGTCCAGTGTAGGCGGGATTGCCTTTGGTGGTTTGACGGACGGAGCCAGCAATCTCAGCTTCAATTGGAATTTGTACGATGCAAGCAGTAATCCGATGATCAGCCAATCGACAGCAGCATCGACGACGACTGCCAGCAGTCAAGATGGATTCGCAAGTGGCATCTACCAAAGCTTTGCGGTGGATTCTACGGGCCTGATCACGGCAACGTTCAGCAACGGGCAGACAACCAATATCGGACAGGTAGCTGTTGCTTCGGTGGCCAATGAGCAGGGACTTACTTTGACTGGCAACAACAACTATGTGACGACGGCTGCATCGGGTCTGGCAAGCTTTGGCGTTGCGGGAGCAGGTGGCCGAGCGACGATTCAGGACAGCGCCCTGGAGCAATCCAACGTGAATATCTCGACTGAGTTCTCCGACCTGATTGTGGCGCAACGAGCCTTTGAGGCCAATTCAAAGACTGTAACGACATTCGATACCGTGGCACAAGATGTGATCGGCATGATTCGTTAGGCATAGATTAGCTCGCTACAGAACGGTCCGCAAAAAACGGGATGCAAGTTGGAGAGGGATACTCCAATGACCAGCATCCCGTTTTCTCAGTTGTGGCCAGGAAGCCTCAGTTTCCGTGTGGAACTTCTTATCCACGCCTGGCCTAAGTTGGCCACTCACATGCGATGGATGTAGGGACTATGGCAACGACATCACCTACCTCAACGTTAGAGAAACCCAGCCCGGAGAGCGCATCGAAGTTAGCTCTCATTCCACTTCTGATTGCGGTGATGGCAGCGATCGTTATTTCAGTCGTACTGCTGGGCGGAGTTGGCTACTATCTTGTGCGCAGCGGCAAGTTGGCACTGCCGGCCTCCAACGCCCCCACCGCAGCTACTGCCAAGCTTGAGCCGGTAAAGATTGTGAGTCATCCGGTGGAGTTAGAGCCGATGGTGGTGAATCTGGCGGATGCAGGTGGCAAGGCCTATCTGCGAGTTGCGGTGACATTGAAAGTCGCCGATCCGGGCCAGCCGAAGGGAACCAAGGCGGCTGAAGAAAAGCCTAAAGAAGGTAATGGTGCGGCCAAGCCGGACGCAGCCCTGCGCGATACGGTTCTGGATGTCCTGGGGCGGCAGAGTGCAGATACTTTACTGGCGGCAGATGGAAAGAGCGCTTTGAAGGAAGCCTTGAAGGCTGCACTGAAGCAGCACAATGGCGAGGTTCCAGTGTTGGACATCTACTTCGGCGAATTTCTAGTCCAGCGTTGATGGGAGAGGGTATGAGTGATAAGGCCGCTACGATATTACCGACTCAGTTGGCATTGCATGGCGCTACTGCGCAAGAGATATTGCCGACGATGTTGCAGATAGACAGACATCACGCCTGGCCAGTCCTGTCACAGCTTCCATTACATCTCACTGTCTCCATTCCTCTGAGCCACTTCACGGTTCAGCATCTGCTTGGGCTGAGCGTGGGTCAGGTGTTTGGAAGTGAGTGGGCGCATACGGAAGACCTGCCATTGGCAACTGGAGTGGTGAAACTAGGCTGGTGTGAATTTGAAGTGATTGAGCAAGTGATCGGTGTACGGCTTACTCGTCTGGCATAACGGTGGAAGATACGGCATGAGTTTTTCAAGGGAGCTTGCGATGCAGCCAGCAGCACAGACAGTAAACGGCACGACACCGGCGGTAGATAAACGCGGTAGAGGCCTGGCGGATTGGCTCATTCACATGTACAGGAGTCGCAGTTGGACGGGTACGAGACCGACCGCGGAGATGAAACTGGTTGAGACACTCCAGTTGGGGGCGAAGCGGCAGTTGATGCTGGTGGTGTGCCATGGACAACATTACCTGGTCGGAGGCGGCCCGGAGAGCGTGGATTCAATTGTTCCTTTGAATCAACCGGGATCATCGCAGGAGAAGCGCACAGGGAGGCATCAGTGATTGGCTCGCTCAGAGTATTTATGCTGGGGTTGCTGCTGATGACTAGCCTGACGGCGCGGTTACATGCAGAAGCAGGAGGCAGGGATTCGGCAAGAGCAGACCGTGGGGTGGGAGGTTCGTATTGGGTGAACCGAGGTTCCCGTGGACTTGCCAAGGGAATGCCGCGTGAACGAGTGCCCAGCCATGTAGATGTGAGGAGGGGATTGGCTGTCGAGACACCTAAAACAGAGTCTATTGCGACGGAGCTGTCGCAGAACAAGAGCGTGCCTTGGTCCATTGTGCTAGGGCTGACTTTACTGACACTTGTACCTGCCCTGCTGTTGTCTATGACTCCACTGGTACGCCTGTTGGTGGTGTTTCATTTTCTGCGGCAGGCGCTTGGGACGCAAACTGCTCCATCGAATCAGGTTTTGATGGGGCTGGCACTCATGATGACATGGTTTCTTATGCAACCAGTGTTGTTACAAGTTGAGCAGCAAGCAATCGCTCCATATCAGGCAGGTACGGTAAGTGGTGCCGATGCGATGGATTTAGGGGAGAAGCCGGTAAAGGCGTACATGCTGCGGTATGCCAGAGAGAAAGATCTGGCAGTGTTTGCCGCAGCGGGGATGGCTGAGCGTCCGGAGACCAGGGACGATCTACCGATCCAGGTGGTGGTTCCGGCTTACATACTGAGCGAGTTGAAGGCTGGCTTTCAGATAGGAGCAGTTTTGTTTCTGCCGTTTCTGCTGGTGGATCTGATGGTGGCGAGTGTGACTACATCGATTGGCATGATGCAATTGCCGCCGGTCGTAATCTCGACTCCGTTGAAGATTCTGCTGTTTGTGATGGTGGATGGCTGGAATCTGTTGGCAGATCAATTGATTAAGAGCTTCTAAGAAGAAGGATGCTATGGGACCGGACCAGACGGTGGAGATAATTCGGAAGTTGCTGGTGGAAGCGATGATTCTGAGCGCGCCTTTGCTGGTATCAGCTGCGTTGATCAGCTTACTGGTGAGTCTGGCACAGACATTGACCAGTGTGCAGGAGCAGACATTGACCGCAGTGCCACGACTGGTAGCTGTTTTTGTTGTGGCGATGGTGACGTTGCCATGGACGATTCATCGCCTGGTGACTTATACGCTGCATCTCTTCACCAATTTTCATCGGTATCTGGGCTGAATGTCATGACGCAGGATGCGAGTTCCCTTATCCACAATTGGCCACAGTACCTGAGCGCAGCCATGCTGGTCATGATCCGCCTGAGCGGCTTGATGGTGTTTGCGCCACTGTTCTCCTCTGCTGCAGTAGCACCGCGTATCAAGACAGGTTTGGTGCTTGCTATGACTGTGCTTCTGGCACCTGCGGTTTCTGTGGTGCCCGGTGCCCATGCCGTATTGGAGATGAAGGCTTTGCTGGGTGAGTTGAGCGTTGGACTGGTGTTTGGGATGTCACTCTCGCTTTTGAATGAGGCGTTGATGTTTGTAGGAGCCGTGCTGGGAATGCAGTTCAGCTTTTCTCTGGTGAACCTGCTGGATCCCAACTCCAAGGTGGAGACGCCGGTGTTGGGACAGATGCTGAACTGGCTTGGACTGTTGGTGATCATTGGGAGCGGGCTGGATCGCACTTTATTGGCTGCGGTGGCGCGAAGCTTTGCCGTGGTTCCGGTAGGACGTGGCGTGATGGATGTGACTAGCGCGGCAGCACTGGTGAGGATGGCAGGGGGGATATTTCTAGCAGGGCTACAACTGTCAGCACCTGTGCTGGCGGCAGGGTTGACGGTAGAAGTTACTGTGGCCGTGGTGGCGAGGCTTTCACCGCAGTTGCCTGCGATGATCGTGGGTATTCCGGTGAAGACGATGATCGCCTACGGGGTCATGATCGGAAGTTTGGCAGTGTGGCCCACCTGGATCGAACGACACTTTACCGCGCTGCTACATGCGGCCGAAAGTGCGCTGGTGAAGCCTTGAGCGAGAAGGGGACGGAGCAGGCAACACCGCAGCGCAAGCAGAAAGCCAAGGAAAAAGGCGACCAGGTACGCAGCCGGGAGTTGCTTTCGGCGATTGCGATGCTAGGGGGCATGTTGATGCTTGGGGCGATGTCGCACGGGTTTGTTGCGAGTTGGGGGAAGGTATATGTCGAGAGTGTGCGAGCGGCAACGCTGCTGCATGGCGAGGGTGAGATGCCGTGGCAGGAGGCGGTTCGGCGGTCGTTGATGCCTGCGCTGATGCCGCTGGCGCTGGTGATGGCCGCGAGCTTTGCAGGTGTACTCGCGGTTGGTGTGGCCCAGGGTGGAGGCGTGTCGATTCATCCGGAGGCGTTGGAGTTGAGGTTCAGCCGGCTGAATGTGGCGACAAATGTAGGAAACCTGTTCAGTCTGCGGTCGGCAACGCGGATCGTTAAGTCGCTGGTGCCTGCGAGCGTGATGGCGGTGGTGGGTTGGCGTGCGATAAAGAACCTAATGCTGCCGATGCCGGTGATGAGTCTGTTGCGGCTACCGGCGATGTTCTCAACCGCATACGGACTAATGGTGGATGCTGCCTGGGTGACGTTGGCGTGGTCTGCGCTGGACTATGCGATGGAGTGGAGGAGTTGGAACCAGCGGCTGAAGATGAGCAAGCAGGAGATGCGCGACGAGATGCGCGATGCCATGGGCAACCCGCTGATCAAAGGCAAGATTCGACAGATACAGGCTGCGATGCGGCGGCGCAAGGTGAAGGCGGATATGAGCCGAGCGACTGTAGTTATTACTAATCCCACACATTATGCGGTGGCGCTGGAGTTCAGTTTCGAGACGATGCAGGCTCCGACGGTACTGGCGAAGGGACGCGATCTGCTGGCAGCGGAGATTCGGGAAGAGGCCTGCTGGCTGGGGATTCCGATGATTGAAAACCCGCCACTGGCAAGGAGTTTGTACCGATCGGTGGAGCCCGGGCAGTCGATCCCATACGAGTTGTATGCAGCGGTGGCGGGCATTCTTGCTTACCTGTATCGACAAATGACGGAAGAGCGAATGCGTCGTGAGCGACAGATGGAGGCGATGCGGCTGCGGGCGACGCAGACTGGATCGGCCGCGATGGGATTGCATGGCTTTGGAGGTGGGATGTGAGTGAAGCGACGGGAGGACTGCAGCGCGGCGCGATGGGCTCGAAGCTGCGTGTTTTACTGCTACCGGTGACGGCAATCAGCATGGTGTTTGTGATGATTATTCCAGTGCCAAGCGTGGTGCTGGATGTGCTGCTGGCGGCATCGATTACGGCGTCGGTGATTGTGTTTCTGACTGCGGTGCAGGTGCGACGCGCGGTGGACTTCTCGGTGTTTCCGACGTTGCTGTTGTTGCTGACCTTATTTCGGTTGTCGTTGAATCTGGCCTCCAGTCGCAGGATTCTGCTGCATGGACACGAGGGAACCCACGCTGCCGGCGCGGTGATTGAAGCGTTTGGCCAGTTTGTCGTGGGCGGCAACTACGTGGTGGGGTTTGTGTTGTTTCTGGCTTTGGTTGCGATCCAGTTTCTGGTGGTAAGCCACGGTGCGGTTCGCACAGCGGAGGTGACGGCGCGGTTCACGCTGGATGCACTTCCTGGCAAGCAGATGGCTATCGATGCGGACATGAATGCCGGATTGATTGACGAGCAGGGGGCGCGGAAGCGTCGTCAGGCGATTGCGCGAGAGGCTGAGTTCTACGGCGCGATGGACGGTGCAGCGAAGTTCAATCAACGCGATTCGCTAGCGACGATCTTGATTACGGGAATCAACATTATTGCTGGGCTGCTGATCGGTGTGTTGCAGCAGGGCGCGGACCTCGCGACTGCGGTGAAGACATACACGATCCTGACGGTTGGGGATGGGCTGGTCACGATGATCCCCAGCCTGCTGGTTTCTATTGCAGGAGGCATGGTGTTGACTCGGGCTTCGTCGGCAGGATCGTTGAACGACGAACTGGGAACACAGTTGCTGCGTGGGCGAAATACGTTGTGGATCGCCTGTGGTGTATTGCTGGGGCTGGCGATGATTCCGGGTTTGCCGAAGCTGTCGTTTGTGGTGATGGCGGTGGGTGTAGCTCTGATAGCTCGGCGGCTGCCGAATGCGGGGGAGGACGCGCTGGTTGCGGAGGAAGAGACCAATGTTGGCAGTGCGGGAGCGGCTGGGACTGCCAAGGGAGCAGAGACGGCGAAGGGAGAGAATCTGGCGTCGTTGCTGCGGATGGATGAATTGACGCTGGAGATTGGATTTCAACTGATTCCGCTGGTGGATGAGAAGCAGGGTGGACAGATGCTGAATCGAGTTCGGGCCCTGCGGCGGCATATGGCAACGGAGTTGGGATTCATTGTGCCAGCGGTTCACATCACGGACAATCTGCGATTGAAGCCGCGGGAATATGTGGTGAGCCTACGGGGAGTGGAGGTTGCGCGTTGGCAGACGGAGCAGAACTGCCTGCTTGCGGTGAGTGCAGATCCTAAGGCTCGTGCCCTGCCGGGCGTAGAGACGAAGGAGCCGGCATTTGGAGTGATGGCGCGGTGGATTCAGCCGGGATTGGAAGAGTCGGCACTGGCGGCGGGCTACTCTGTGGTGGATCAGACGACGGTGATTGGGACGCATCTAGGCGAGTTGATACGGCGGCATGCCCATGAGTTGCTGGGGAGGCAGGAGGTGAAACGGCTGCTGGACAGCATGAATGAGAGCTATCCAAAGCTGGTGGAGGAGTTGATCCCAAAGCTGATGACGCTAGGCGAGGTACAGCGGGTTTTGCAACAGTTACTGCGGGAGCAGGTGTCGATCCGCGATCTGGGCGCGATTCTGGAGGTACTGGTCGAGGCGGCGCAGCAGTCGAAGAATATTGTTCACCTGGTGGAGAGTGTGCGGCAGTCGCTAGGTCGTGTGTTGATTCATCCGCTGCTGGATGGTGATGGCGGGCTGCGGGTGCTGCTGCTGGAGGAGATGCTACAGAGCGAGTTGGTGGGTACATTTGATCCGCAGAGTGCGGGGCTGCTGCTGGGAGATGGATCGAGGCCGGTGGGCAGGCCGGCGGAGTTTATGAAGCGGTTGGTGGAGTCTGTGAAACGGCTAACCGCTGGAGGGTCTACTTCGGCACTGCCCGTGCTGTTATGTCCAAGTCCAGCCCGCTATCACTTGCGGCGATGGCTGGAGCCGTTTCTGCCGAAGGTGACGGTACTGGCCCCAGGAGAGATTCCAGCTGAGATCCGCGTACGCAGTGTGGGGACGGTGGGGTAGAGGCAAAGGCGAGCAGGAGCAGTTGAGGTAGAGGGCACTGGATCGAGAGGGAGAGACGAATGAGCACAAGAGACGTGATGAAGACTGCAAGATTGGCAGGAATGACAGAGTGCTTTGGCTTGCTGGAGAAACAGAGTGCGATCTCGGGGCTACCGCTGGGCAGCGAGACGATCAGTGGAGCGTTGCCCGTGTTCACGCCGTTTACCGGTTCGGACGTTGCCATGGGCGAGGCCTTGGAGAGCAGTGTGGCGTCGGATCGCGACCGTCTCCTGATGGAGCATTTGCCTACGGTGCGCTATATTGCACGGCGGATTCATGAGCGACTGCCGCAGCATGTGGAACTGGATGATCTGATCTCGGCGGGGATGGTTGGGCTAATGGATGCGTTTGTAAAGTTTGATCATGGCAAGAAGGTGCAGTTCAAGAGCTATGCCCAATTTCGTATACGGGGTGCGATTCTGGACTCGCTGCGCACGCTGGATTGGAGTCCGCGGGAGCTGCGGCGCAAGGGCCGGGCAGTTGAAGAGGCGATCCGTTCGGTGACGCAGCACCTGGGCCGTGCACCGATGGAGCAGGAGATTGCCGACGAGATGAAGCTGGGAATGGAGGAGTACCAGCGTCTGTTGGGCGAACTGAAGGGATTGGAGATTGGCAGTCTACACATGGAGCGCTCGGAGGAGTCTGGTGACGATGAGTTGGCGTATATTCCGGGATCGCCGGAGGAAGATCCGCTGTTTCGCTGTCTACAGGGCGAGATGAAGCAGCGTCTAGTCGATGCGATTGATGAACTGCCTGAGAAAGAGCGGCTGGTGTTGACGCTGTACTACTACGAGGAGCTGACGATGAAAGAGATCGGCTTGACGTTGGGTGTGGTGGAGTCGCGGGTGTCGCAGATTCATTCGTCGGCTGTGCTGCGGTTGCGCGTGTCGTTGAGCGTGATGCGTAACGGTGTAACACCTACGAGTGCAGGTTGGAAGTCACAGGCTCGTTGAGCTCTAGTAGCAAGCGCGCTGGTTCGCAGGAAGAAAGGTAGTCGGCTCGATGGAAAAGCAACTGGGACAATCGGGGATCGATGCACTGTTCAGCGCTGCGATGGCGCAGAATGAGAGTGTCTTGCATGAGTTGGACGCGCCGGAGCTGTATAACTTCAAACGTGCCGGTCAGATCAGCAGTGAACAGCTGAAGGCGATCAGTACCCTGAACGATCAATTTGCGCGGAACCTGATGCATACGCTGGGCGGTTGGCTGCGGATGCACTTCGACGTGAAGCTGGTGGCTGGCGAGCAGTTGACGTACGGTGAGTTTGTGAGCCGTCTGGGCAAGCCGACTTATATGTGCTCTATTCGGGTTGAACCGTTCGATGCTCTGGGTCTGATGGAGATTGAGCTTTCCCTGGCGTTGCCGGTGGTGGACGTGCTGTTGGGTGGGGTTGGTCAGGCGGCGGAGGTTCGGGAGCTGACGGACATTGAAGAAGAAGTATTTTGGTCAGTGGTACAGATGATCGTTCAGGAGTTGAACGTTGCCTGGCAGCAAGTGGGGCTGGAGCTTCTGTTCGAGAAACGGGAGATGGAAGACAAGGTGCTGCGGATAATGACTGCGGGCGAGAAGACCTTGTGCATGAGCTTTGAGGTGCGGATGCCGGAGGCGCAGGGCGTGGTCAATCTATGTTTGCCGGCGTCAATTGTGAACGCGATTCTGCGACGGATGGTGGCGGAGGGGGACCGTCCTCGACGGCGCTCGAAGGAGGCCCGGGGACGGATGCGGGAGTTGGTCAGTGAGGTGGTGGTGGGCGGAACGGTGCAGTTTCCTCCACTGCGGCTGCGGGTACGGGAGTTAGCCACGCTGGAGCCGGGAACTTTACTGCGGCTGCCGCTTGCAGCGCATTGCGATGCAGAGCTGCGGGTAGGTGGGTTGATGTTCAGCCGGGCACATATTGTCAGCTCCGGTGAACACAAGGGTGGGCAACTGATTGGCGATGCCAGCCTGCCGGTAGTCTCAACCATCACAAGCCATGCGAACTAGAGAAGGGTCAAGCAATGGAGAAGGGAGCGGTGGCGGTGGACGAAGCAGTTGGTAACGAGACAACGTTGGGATTGCTGTACGACATTGAGTTGGATGCGACGCTCCAGTTCGGTTCTCGCCAGATGGCGTTGCGCGAGGTGTTGGAGTTAGGCCCGGGGGATGTGGTGGAGTTGGAGCGGCATGTTTCGGATCCGGTGGATCTGGTGGTGGGCGACAGGATTGTCGCGCGAGGCGAGGTGGTCGTGGTAAGCGGGAACTTCGCATTGCGCATAACCGAAGTAGCAACGCCGCAGATGCGGTTGGAGAGCATACGATGTCTTTTCTAGGCAGAGGGAGCAGCAGGAGCGATGTGATGCAGGAGCAGGGACGTAGTTCCATGCTGGGGCTGGACCGGTACACGGCGATGAGTCCTGGTGTGGGTGCGCCGACTGGTCTGGATGACGAGGTCAGGCTCGATGTTCCATGGGCAACGAACGAGAGCGCACGTGGAGTTTGCGGCAATGCGGCATGCGTGAGTTCGTGGACGATGCCGTGGCGCAATCGACGGCGACCGCTGTTTGAAGGCGAGTGGGGTTGCAGCGGCCGGTGTTTGATGGCTATGGTGCGGGCTGCGATTCGGCGGGAGCGTGGAGAGCGGAGTGTGTCGCCGGTAAACTCCGTGCATCGTCACCGGGTTCCGCTGGGACTGGTGATGCTGGCGCAGGGATGGATTACACATCCGCAACTACAGATGGCGCTGGAGGCACAACGGAGCAGTGGCAGCGGGCGGATCGGCGACTGGTTGGTGAGCGAGTGTGGACTGGAGTCGGAACAGGTGACTCGCGGTCTGAGTGTGCAGTGGAGTTGTCCGGTGTTGAGTCTGGATGGATTTACCCCGGAGCAGATGGCGTTGGTCGCTCCGCGGTTATTTCTGGAGGAGTTTGGGATGGTGCCGCTGCGGATCGCGGGATCACGGCTGATCTATATGGCCTTTGAGGCGCGATTGGATGCGTCGGCTGCGTTGGCGGTGGAGCAGATGACGGGATTGAAGGTGCAGAGCGGGTTGCTGGAGGACAGCCATTTGCGGATTGCTCGAGCGCGTCTTCTGGAGTGCGAGGCGGTAGCAGCGAAGCTGGAGCAGGCGGGCGATGAAGACAGTCTGGCAGCGAGGATGACAGCGGTGTTGGAGCAGAGGCAGCCGGTGGGGTCGCGACTCGTTCGGCTGCACGGGTACTACTGGCTGCGAATCTGGCTGGAGAGCAGGACCAAAAGCAGTGCGGGGACGATGCCGCGGAGTGCTGAGGATATGGAGGATTATGTATACCCGATTCAGGGCCGGGGATGAGTAGTGTGGAGTCTGAATCTGAATCGGAGTTGTGGGCAGATAAAAGAGGAGAGCCTGTGGCTCTCCTCTTTTATCTGCTGCAAGCAATGATTTCTAGAAAGCGGATGCGGTTTCGGAGTTGCTGCCAGTGGTGGTCTCCGAGGAAGAATGATTGGGGCCAAGACCGAGCTTAATGATTGCGCGAGAGTCCGGAATCAACTTGGTCTGCCAGCCGTTGTCTGCCTGCAGCTTTTGCATGGCTGCCTGAGTTTGCGCATCCCACTGACCGGAGGGCTCGCCGGAGAGATAGCCGGACTTGATGAGCGCGGACTGAATCTCGGTTGCACGAGCGCTGTCGATGGCGCGCTGACCACTGGGTTTCGAGCTGGATTTTGAGTGCTTTTGAACCTTGGGAGAGGTGGGACCACGGCGTGTGTGGATGAGAGCTATGCCCGGGGCTGCAATTGCCAGAACGAGCGTCGAAGTGAAGATCAGTCGACCGAACCGCATCATGTAGCTGGACCTCGTGAAAAGTTGAGTGTACGACCGTGAAGGACGCAGGGTACTACTGTTAGATTACCGCTTCGTCACAGATGGGGCAATGGAAAACGGTCGGGTGACGGCACGCGTATTTTGGGTGCGAGTGGAAGTGGCTGTGAATGAGTATGTTAGGGGATAAAAACAAAGAGCCGAAGCTGTAGGAAGAGGCTTCTACGGCTTCGGCTCGATGGGATGTTGCGGTTATGGCAAGGTGCCACCGACGTAGGAGTTACCTGCGGTTCGGGTGTCGCGGATGACAAAGACAACATCGTCTTTGGACTTGAGCGAACTGACGATGGCCCGGTAGCTGGCTTCGTCGGTTACGGGCTTCTTGTTGATTTCGACGATGACCGCTCCCTTGCCGAGATTGATATCGTCGGCGAAGGAACCGGGCTTGACGCTGGAAACGATGACTCCGCCGGGGATGTTGAGTTTTTTGAGCATGGCGGGCGGCACCGGGGAGACGGTGATGCCGAGGGTGTTTTGTCCCGGATCTGGTGTCTGCTGGGGGCTGTTGTCATCCTGTTCGCCGGCGATGTCGGCGTAGGTTTTTGCGCGGTCTCCTATGCTGACGTTAGCGGTGTTCTGCTTGCCGTTGCGGAGGTAGCCGAGCTTGACGACGGTGCCGACCTTGCGGGCGGAGATGTCGTTGACGAGGTCGTCGCCATCTTTGATGTTGCGTCCATCGATGGAGACGATGACGTCACCCGGCTGGATGCCGGCCTTGGCTGCGCCGCCACTGGGGGTAACCGTGCTGACCATGACACCGTTGGAGAAGCCATACATGCGGCCAACCGCCGAGTTAAGCGCAGGCTGGAAGCTGATACCGATGGAGCCACGGGTGACCTTGTGGTCGGGGCCGATGAGCATGTTGTAGACGCTGGCGATGGTGTTGGACGGCATCGCGAAGCCTACGCCTTGAGAGCCCATGGACTGGGTGTAGATGGCGGTGTTCATGCCAACGACCTGCCCGGCCATATCGACCAGAGGGCCGCCGGAGTTGCCGGGGTTTATGGCTGCGTCCGTCTGGATGAAGCGCTGGAACTGCGACTGGGAGACGCCGTTGGGGCTGGGTTCGTCAATTGAGCGGTTCTTGGCCGAGACGATACCGGCGGAGACGGTCTGGGAGAGCCCGAAGGGACTGCCGATGGCGAGGACCCAATCGCCGACCTGTGCGCCGTCGGAGTTGCCCAGCTTGACGAAGGGCAGTGGCTTATCGGTGTCGATCTTGATGACGGCAATATCGGTGTCTTTGTCGACGCCGATGACACGGGCGGGACGGCCTTCTTCGCCGGCTCCGCCATCGGGATCGGTGGAGAGCTTGACGAAGATCTTGTCGGCTTTATCGACGACATGATTGTTGGTGATGATGTAGCCGCGGGGGTCGACGATGAAGCCGGAGCCGAGAGCGCGATGTTCTCCGCCCATCATGCCGTCTTCGTCGCCGCCATCACCCTGGCCGCCCTGGCCGCCAAAGAAGCGGTTGAAGAAGTCCTGCATATCGCCGGGAGCCTGCTGGTCATCGCCACCCTGGCCGTGGCCCGGAATGCCGCGACGGTGTGGGTTTTTGGCAGTAGTTTCCTTCGGCAGAGACTCTGTATTGATATTGACGACGGCAGGACCGACTTGCTTTACGATCTGCGAGAAGCCATTGGAGAGAACGGTGGGGGAGGGAATCACGATCGGACGGGCGTCGGAGGAGTCGTTGGACTGCTCTTTTCCGCTGACGTTCCGGGTAAGCACAGAGCCTGCGAGGATGCCTGCGGAGAGTGTTGCCAGAAGAACAAAAGTAGAGGTGAATCGACGGCTGCGGAAAGAGTCGATCAGGGTCGAATTCATGCGATTCTGTGTGTCCATGTGGTAAGTCTTACCTCGTTTCGTGCAGTTCTATGCTTCGAGCCTAAAAGTGGCTACGCGAAGGTGAGTATAGCTGTTTCCCTTGCGTCTCTCTGTGTATAGAGTCACGCTTGGGCATAACGGTTGTTTAGACGTGATGAGATGTCAAAAGTGTTCGTGTGATGGAATCGGGCGGTTTTCACAAATAACTAAGAGGACGGGTGGGCTGGCAGTGGTGCTGGAGAGGTCAGGAGTT
The DNA here is from genome assembly GCA_021780315.1 of Acidobacteriota bacterium. Lineage (GTDB taxonomy): Bacteria > Acidobacteriota > Terriglobia > Terriglobales > Acidobacteriaceae > Edaphobacter. The sequence goes on along the minus strand of JAJXYY010000026.1, from coordinate 55,727 downwards.
CGGTGATGGCGATGCCGGTCAAGATGAGTGAGGCTCCGGCGAGAGAGCGGCGGCCAAGTCGCTCATGAAAGAAGATAAGCGAGGTAAGAAAGGCAAAGACGGGTTCGAGGGTGAGCAGGACGGCTGTGTGGGTGGGCGGAAGGTGTTGTTGGGCCCAACTTTGTATGGTAAATGCAGCAGCAGTCGCGAAAAGGCTGGTGACAGCGAGCGCAGAGATGAGGCGTACGGAGAAGGTCAGGTGAAGGTGGCCGCCGAGAGGCAGGGTTATGGCCATGATGAGTGCTGCAAAACCAATCTGGAGGGTGGCGAGTTGGGCTACGGGTATGCCGCGGGAGGTGTGGGCGATCGAAAGCAGATGAGCGGCAAAGGCCAGAGCGCAGGCGAGGGTGAGCAGGTCGCCGATGCCGATAGTGGTGAAGACATTCTGGAGTTGGGTTCCGGCGGGGGTGGTGAGCAGAAGCAGGCCGCTGAAGGCGAGCAGCGCACCGAGTGCTGCGTTCCAACGGGGGGCATGCGTTCCGTTGGGCCGGAGAGCGGGAACGACGGTCAGGAGGGGGACAAAGACGACGACCAGGCCGGTGATGAAGGCGGACTTGGCGGGGGTGGTGCGGGCGAGGCCTGCGGTCTGGAACTGGTAGCCGGCGGCTAGAAAGATACCTACTACCATTCCGGAGAGCATGGTGCGGCGGCTGAGATCACGGAGTTGGCGGCGGTTGATGGCGGCCAGTGCCACGAAGGCCAAGGACATGCGGAGCAGGTTGAAGAGCAGCGGAGAGGCATCCTGTAGAGCGTCTTTTACAACCACAAAGGTTGCACCCCAGATGGCGACGACGGTGAGCAGGAGGACATGGGCGAGCGTGGATGGACTGATGGAGGCGAGAAACGAGGGTCTTGTCAACTTAGGTGGGTCCTTAGAAGATCCTGCAATGTTGCCAATTAATTACGGTCCGCTATTTTGGGGCAGTGGCGGCGTGGGTGACCAGTTTTTGACTGGTAAAGACGACTTCACCATTGACGATGGTCTGTAGGACCTGGGTATGGAGTAGTTGCTGGGAGGGGACGGTGGTGATGTCGCGATCAAGGACGATGAAGTCGGCCATATAACCGGGTTCCAGACGGCCCTGCTGGTGCTCACGAAACTCAGCAAAGGCGGAGGCTTGGGTGTAGGCGTAGATGGCCTGGTTGAGGGTGAGCTTCTCCTGCGGCTGATAGGTCATGGTACCGGCCTCATTCTGGCGAGTGATGGCGGAGTAGAGGCCTCGGAAGGGATTGATGGATTCGACCGGATAGTCGGTGCCGAAGGCAAGAGTAACGTGATGGTTCAAGAATGTCTTCCAAGCATATGAATATTTGGCCCTTGTGGGCCCAAGACGTGCTTCGGCCCAGTTCATATCGGTGAGCAGATGGCTGGGCTGCATCGAGGCGATGATGCCCTCGCGGGCATAGCGGTCGAAGTCGGCCGGGAGCAGTACCTGGGCGTGTTCGATGCGGAAACGTAGGCTGGCCGGGGCAGGAACGGCAGTGGAGTCGGGCTGATTGGCGGAAGTTGCTACCTGCTCAGCGGCTGACAAAGCATTGAGCGCGTATGAGTTAGCGCGGTCACCGATAGCGTGAAAGCCGAGTTGGAAGCCGGCGGCGGCGCGTTCGCTGGCCATCTGGTTGAGATCTTGCTGACGGTAACGGGGGATGCCGGAGTTGCTGGGGTCGTCGGTGTAGGGCTGGTCCATGGCGGCGGTGCGGGAGCCGAGCGAGCCGTCCATAAAGCCTTTCAACATGCCGAGGTGGAGCAGCGGATCGTCGGCGGGATGGCTGGCGCGACGTACCTTCAGGATGGCGAGCGGGGTATCGAAGGCCAGCCACTCGGAGACGCGGAGGTGGAGTTTGCCGGCGCGTTCGAGTTCTTCGAGGGCGAGAAAGTCTTCCCAATCGGAGTTGTCCTGCACCGAGGTGACACCGTGGCTGAGGGCGTCTGCGATGGCGAGATTGAGGGCCTGACGACGAGTCGTAAGGTCGGGCGGGGGAATGTGGGCTTCGATGAGCTTGATGGCAGGGGTCTCACGGACGATTCCGGTGAGGACGCCGTTGGCATCGTGATCGATCTTGCCGCCTGCTGGATCGGGGGTTGTATTGCTGATGCCAGCGGCGACGAGCGCGGCGGAGTTTGCTACGACGATATGGCCGTCGACACGGTAGAAGACGGCGGGATGGCCGGCAGTGACGGCGTCGAGGTCCGCGCGGGTGGGGAGTAGCTTGGTTGGCCACACGGTGTGGTCCCAACCTCCGCCTTGCAGCCAGGAGCCGGGAGTGGCGGCGCTGGGTGCGGTGGCGATGTAGGTGCGGATGCGTTGCTGCATGTCCGCCAGCGAGGTGGCGCCATCGAGATCTACGGCGAGTTTTTGCTGGCCGGCAGCGGCGATGTGGGTGTGGGCGTCGTTGAAGCCGGGCATGACGAAGGCGCCATGAAGGTCGACGATGCGGGTTTGTGGGGCTTTCTGGCGCAGGATGGCGGCATCGGTGCCAGCGGCGAGGATGTGGCCGTGGGAGATGGCGAGAGCAGAGACGCGGTCGGGTATGTTGGAGGTGTCGTCCGGGCGGAGGTGGGTTCCGGTGAGGATGTTGCCGTGGAGGTAGATGGTGTCGGGGGGAGCCGGGGTCTGGGCGGTGAGGGTGGTGGCGAGCAGCAACAGCGCAGGCAACGGCGATTTGGAGTGGAGGGGGGTCACGCAGGCAGTGTATCAAGTGTTTCTGCGAACTATAGCGGTTATACGGTTGGGGTGAGGAGTTGTACGGTATCGAGGAGGGTGAGGAGGATGCGTCGGAGGGCGGTTTCGCGGCCGGAGGGGTCGTACCACTCCTGCAGGGTGTGGATGCCGCCGCCGGTGCCGCCGCAGCCGATGGCGATGGCGGGAATGCCCAACGATAAAGGGATATTGGCGTCGGTAGAGCCTATGCGGGGCTCGGTGCGCAGGGTGAGGTGGCGGTCAACGGCGCGGAGGGTGCGCAGGAGCGGAGCATCGTCGGGCAGTGCGGCGGCGGGGCGGTCGCCGATGCGTTCGATGTGGAGCGTGGGTGGTGCAAAGGTGGTGTTTCGTCTGGCAAACGTGGCTACGGTACGGTGCAGTTGATCGAGCAGGTCGGCTTCAGTGACGAGGAGTTGATAGGGGTCGGTGGAGCGGAGGTCGACGAGGGCGGTGGCGGACTCGGGGATGGAGTTGATGGAGGTGCCGCCGGAGATCTGTCCGATGTTGAGGGTGGTGCGGGGGGAGTCGGGCAGGGGGAGTTGGCCGAGGGCGACGAGGGCGTGGCTTAGCAGGAGGATGGGGTTGGGGGTTCCGGCATCGCTCCAGGAGTGGCCGCCGGGGCCAGTGATGGTGACGCGGAAGCGGCGGCTGCCGAGAGCGCGGGTGACGACGGGGCCGGTGCCACTGCCCTCCAGGACGATGGCGGCGGCGATGCGGCCTTGATAACTGCCCTGAGTGAAGAGGTGGCGCATGCCGTTGAGGTCACCTAGTCCTTCTTCGCCAACGTTGCTGGCGAAGAGGATGGGAATGGGCGGATCGAGGTGGGCGAAGCGGAGGGCGGCGGCGATGGCGAGCAAGGCGGAGAGGCCGGCGGCGTTGTCGCATATTCCGGGGGCGAGGATGCGGGGCGAGTCGGGGGATTCGACCGGGTCGCAGGGGGTTCCAGCGGGGAAGACGGTGTCGAGGTGGGCACTGAGGAGCAGGCAGGGGGTGCTGGGGTCGCAGGCGGAGGCAGGCGTCAGTTCGGCGAGGGCGTTTCCGGCGGAGTCGAGATGGGGGTTGGTGAGACCGAGTTGGCGGAAGCGATCGAGAAACCAGGCGGCGCGGGGGGCTTCGGCGAAGGTTGGGGCAGGGATGCGCACGAACTCCAGTTGCCATTGGCGGAGCTGGGGTTGGTGGAGATGGAGCCAGTGGAAGGCGCGATGGACGGCGGTGAGGCTGGCCAGACGAGCGATGCGGCGTTGGGCGGCGGCGGTGGGCATCAGCGGGCGTCCTCGGCGGGGGTGTTGGATGGGTAAAAGACTTCGCAGAGGAAGAGTCCGCGGGCCGGAGCGGTAGGGCCGGCGGCGGAGCGGTTGCGGGCAGCGAGTATGCGGGGGATGGAGTCGGCGGGGAGGCGGTGGTTACCGATTTCGACGAAGGTGCCGACGAGATTGCGGACCATGTGGTGGAGGAAGCCGGAGCCGGTGACGCGGTAGAGGAGCAGGTCGTCATGCTGCTGCCAGGAGGAGTGGTGGATGGTGCGGATGGCGGTGGCGTGCTGGGGAGGCTGAGGGGCGTCTGGGCCAGAGTCTGGGCTACTGTCGGGGGCAGCGTTGCGAGTGGCCAGGTCAGGATCGGAGGCGGCAAAGGAGGTGAAGTCGTGGGTGCCGAGGATGTGGGCTGCGGCGAGTTGGAGCAAGGGTAGATCGAGCGGGAAGGGGCAGTCCCAGGCGTAGGGTGCGAGCATGGGAGAGCAGATGCGGGGAGTGGAGACGTGATCGGGCTGGAGGCGCGAGGGGAAGATGCGGTACTCGTAGGTTTTGCCGGTGGTGCTGTGGCGAGCGTGGAAGCGTGGAGTGGCGGGTTCTATGGTGAGGATGCGGATGGCGGGGGGCAGGGCGCGGTTGAGGGCGCGATGGAGGTTGGCGGCTGGGATGGGGACGGAGAGGGCGAAGGAGGCGACCTGGGCGAGCGCGTGGACGCCGGTGTCGGTTCGGCCAGAGCCTTGCGGGAGGACCGACTCACCGGTGACGTGGTGGATGGCTTGGGCGAGCGTGCCCTGGATGGTGGGCAGGCCAGGTTGGACCTGCCAGCCGTGGAAGGGGGTGCCGTCGTAGGCGAGAGTGGCTTTCCAGAGAGGCATGATGCTGCTTAGGACGGTATCACGGAGGTGGATGATTGGCCGCGTCAGGTGGGCCAGGGTCTGGGTGAGGTGGCGTCGTTGGTATACTTTGACAGGGTAACGCTCGACATCCAGACCTGAGATGGCGGATGGAGGGCCGAGGCGGCAGTGCCTGGTGCATGGGCACAGGCTTGGGACGCTGGTTGCCTTGAAGTCCGGCGACACAATCGCTGCCTGAGGATAAAAGAGTGGGAACGAAGCGCGGGCGGTGTGCGTACTACAGCTCTAAGTGATTGACCGGAGACATCCCCAGCGGTTCGACGTCGTTATTTTCGAGTCCTTAGGGTATGGCTGTGCGTCTAGTCTTTATCAAGTTATGTATGTCGCGTGGCTCCGTTGACAGACGATGACGGAGTGCAAGAGGAAACGGCTGAGTCCATTGTTCCGTTGGAGCGTAAGCGGACAGAGGCCGAGAACAAGAAGATAAGAGCTGGAGAGCGCATCGTGAGACTAAGAGATTTGCAGGCGGCGGCGAGCATAGCGTTGTTGCTGATGAGTGTAAGCACACAGCCGGGATGGGCCCAGCAGACAAACGGGACGGCACCTGCCGCAGCACAGACGGTGGCGAACGGTTCGAACAGCCAGGCGGGACTACCGCAGGCTCCAGAGCCGAAGTTGACGGAGCCACTGTACCTGCGGGACACGGCGGTGGACTACTCGAAGCCGAAGAGTCACTTTACGAATCCGCTGGCGCCGTACACCTCGACGAACGTGCCCTTGCCAAGCTTGAGCAACTCGGAGCGTCTTGCTGCGTTGTTGCGCGACGGGAAGATTTATCTGAGTCTTTCGGACGCGGTGGCGCTGGCTCTTGAGAATAACTACGACATTGCGATTGCGCGGATCAACCTGGATATTGCCGATACGGATATTCTGCGGGCGAAGGCTGGATCGTCCTTGCGCGGCGTCTCGACTGGGCTGGTGACGGGTACGCTGGGCGGCCAGACGACGACGATTACAACTGGTGGCGGCCCGGGTGCGACTTCGATTGGCGCGGGCGGCGGCGGTGCTGGTGTATCCGGCCTGGTGTTGAGCACCAATGGTGGTGGCCCGCTGCCGGAGGCGCTGGACCCTGTGCTGACCGGGAACGTGCAGTATGAGGCGCTGGCGCAGCAGCAAACGAACACACTGTTTACTGGTACGAATACGTTGAACCAGAACACGGGGACGTTCAACTTTGGGTATCAGCAGGGTTTTCTGACGGGCACACTGTTCAACTTGACGTTCAACAACTCGCGTCAGACGACGAACAACGTCTTCAACAACTACAGTCCGCTGTTGCAGTCGAACTTCCGGGCACAGGCGACACAGCATCTGTTGCAGGGGTTTGGTTGGGGCATCAACGGGCGCTTTATTCTGCAGGCGAAGAACGACCGGCGGATTACGGATTCGGCGTTCCGGCAGCAGGTGTTGTACACGGTGAACCAGGTGGAGAACATCTACTGGGCGCTGGTGAGTGCGTATGAGGATGAGCAGGCGAAGGAACGGGCTCTGGCTCAGTCGACGCAGTTGACGGCGGACAACCGGAAGCAGTTGGAGATTGGCACGCTGGCTCCGCTGGACGTGGTGAACTCGGATAGCGCGGTGGCGACGGACAAGCAGGCGCTGGTGTCGTCGCAATCGAATCTGGAGTATCAGCAGTTGATCATGAAGCAGGCGATTGCGCGGAATCTGGACGATCCGCAGTTGGCGAATGCACCGATTGTCCCAACTGATCGCGTTGGCTTGGACCGTTTGCCTGAAGAGGACATGAACGTGGAGGACCTGGTGAAGGAGGCCTACGCGAACAATCCTCAGATTGAGCAGGCGGTGCTGAATATGAAGAACAACCAGATCACGATCAAGGCAGAGAAGAATGGTTTGCTGCCTACGGTTGATGCGTATGCGTTCTATGGCGGCAGTGGATTGGGCGGCGGTCAGAACCCGAACCTGAACTGCGGCAGTTTTGGGTCGTTCAAGCCTTGCGCGGCCGGGGTGGTGACTCCGATCAGCTATGGCAGTACGTTTGGGAGCATGTTCGACAGTTCGTCGCCGGACAAAGGTATTGGGGTGAACATCTCGATTCCGCTGCGCAACCGGACGGCACAGGCTGATCAGGCCCGTTCGCAGATGGAGTACCGGCAGTCGCAGATGCGGTTGCAGCAGCTGTATACGCAGATTCGCATCCAGGTGATTAATGGGCAGTTTGCGTTGACGAATGACCGTGCGCAGGTACAGGCTTCGCAGGCGGCGCGTGACTTTGCGGCGCAGAGTCTGGACGCTGAGCAGAAGAAGTACAAGCTAGGCGCGTCGACGACGGCGCTGGTGTTGCAGCAGGGACGGAATGTGGCGACGGCGGACAACAATCTGATTGCCGCGACGGCGGCATACGCCAAGGATCGCGCGGCGTTGGTGCAGTTACTGTCGAATACGCTGGACCGCTATAGCATCAGTCTGACGGCTGCGGCTACGGGTACGGTTCCGCAGGCTCCGATGATTCCTGGCCTGACGGCACCGCAGGCTCCGGCGCCACCGAAGCCGATTTCGGGAACTCCGCCACCGGTTCAACAGTAAGGTATGGAAGCGAGGAAATGCCCGGGATTGAGGCCCGGGCATTTTTGCGTACGCAGTAGACAACCTATTGGATTGGGTGTAATTGCTTGATAATGGGACGCGTCGGACGGACGAGACGGGATAAACTAGAGATCTATGAGTAGCGACACGACGAGCAGTGCCACCAGAAATTCGCTGGCACGAGCTGCATCTGCCTATCTGCGGTCTGCGATGCACCAGCCAGTGGATTGGATGGAGTGGGGAGCAGAGGCGTTTGCCAAGGCACAGCGCGAGGACAAGCCGATACTGCTGGATATTGGCGCGGTGTGGTGTCACTGGTGTCATGTGATGGATCGGGAGAGCTATGAGAACCCTGAGACGGCGCGGCTAATTAATGAACACTTTATTGCAGTGAAGGTGGACCGGGATGAGCGCCCGGATGTGGATACGCGGTATCAGGCGGCGGTGTCGTCGATCAGCGGACAGGGGGGATGGCCGCTGACGGCGTTTTTGACTCCGGAAGGGAAGCCTTATTTTGGTGGGACGTACTTTCCTCCGGATGACCGGCATGGGCGTCCGGGGTTGAGGCGGGTGCTGATGACGATGGCCGAGGCTTTCGTCAAACGGCGGCACGAGGTGGATGAGTCGGCGGGCAGTGTGATGCTGGCGATCGAGCACAACGAGTCGTTTATGGGGCGCAGTGGGAATCCGGGACCGGAGTTGGTGGCGAAGCTGGTGGACGGGGTGCTGAAACAGTTTGATGCGCGGACGGGTGGGTTTGGCTCGCAGCCGAAGTTTCCGCACTCGGGCGCGATCGATTTATTGCTGGATGCTTCGTCGCGGGTGTCGATTGGAGCCGGAGCGGCAGTGGTTGGTGATACGGCCAAGCGAGCAGCGCAGGTGACGCTGGAGAAGATGGCGAAGGGTGGCATCTACGACCATCTGGCGGGCGGATTCCACCGTTACAGCGTGGATGACCAGTGGGTGGTGCCGCACTTTGAGAAGATGGCGTACGACAACAGCGAGCTACTGAAGAACTATGTCCACGCCTACCAGACGCTGGTGGAGCCGGAGATGGCCAGGGTGGCGCAGGAGATCGTGCAATGGATGGATGAGTGTCTGAGTGATCGCGAACTGGGCGGGTTCTATGCGTCGCAAGATGCGGATTACTCGCTGGAGGACGATGGCGACTACTTTACATGGACACGGGACGAAGCGGCGGCGGTCCTGGCTCCGGAGGAACTGGCGATTGCGGGGGCGTACTACGATGTGGGCGAGATTGGCGACATGCACCACAACCCGGCGAAGAATGTGCTGCATGTACGGACTACGCTGCAGGGGGTTGCCCGCTCGAACGGGGTGACGTTGGAGACGGCAAAGGAGCTGCTGGCTTCGGCGAAGACCAAGCTGTATGCGGCACGACGGAAGCGTCCGACACCGTATGTGGATAAGACGATTTATGTGGGTTGGAACGGGATGTGCATCTCGGCGTACCTGGAGGCGGCACGCGTGTTGGAGATGCCCGCAGCCCGGGCTTTTGCGCTGAAGTCTCTGGATCGGGTTCTGGCTTCAGCATGGGATGTGAAGCAGGGTATGGCGCACGTGGTGGCGTACGGCGAGGATGGCGGAGACGTCAAGCGGGTGGCCGGGATTCTGGATGACTATGTGTTTCTGGGCCATGCGGCGCTGGATGCATGGGAGGTTACGGGGGAGATTCGCTACTACCATACGGCGGAGGCGATTGCGGCCAGTACGCTGGCGCGCTTCTATGACACGGTGGGCTGCGGGTTTGTGGATACGGAGATTCCGGCGAGCGGAGAGGTGCGGCTGGGTGCGCTGACGACCCGCAGGAAGCCTTTGCAGGATTCGCCTACCCCGGCAGGGAATCCAGTGGCGGCAGCACTGCTGATGCGGCTGGAGGCATTGAACGGACGCGCGGATTATCTGGTGAAGGCGCAGGAGACGATGGAGTGCTTTGCGGGTGTGGTGGAGCATTTTGGTCTGTATGCGGCGAGTTATGGGTTGGCGTTGCAGCGGATGGTGCAGCGGGCGGTGCAGGTGTGCGTGATTGGCGATGATGCCGATGCGCGGCGACTGGAGGCGGTTGCGCTGGCTCGTTATGCAGTGAACAAGAGTGTGGTGCGGTTGCGCCGGGATCAGCTGGGGGAGTTGCCGCCAGCATTGGCTGAGACGCTGCCGCAGTTGCCGACGATGAAGGGTAGCTTTGCGGTGTTATGTAACGGCAAGGGGTGCCAACCGCCGGTGAAGACGGTGGATGAGTTGATGGAGGCGATGAACCACCTGCTGTAGGTTGGCTGGTGTGTTGCGGCTAGACCCCAATGGTGGGTGGGGCTGGCGGGGCGGTGGGATCCGGCGGGGGCTGCATGAGGACGACGCTGGCGGAGGTGCCAAGCGGGATGTTTTCTTGATCGAAGGCAAGCAGAATACGGCGACGGAGTTCGCGTAGAACGCCGTCGCGCTGGTTGGCACGAACACGGATGTTGATGGGATAGATGATCTCGCGGCCGCGGATCTCGTTGACGCCGAGGACGTCGGGGTCGGCGATGGCGACCTGTTGGAAGGCGGGGTCGCGTCGGACGTCGGCGGCGAGAGTTTTGAGCAGCGCGAGGATGCGGTCAGGGTTGGCGCTGGCGTCGACGCTGATGGCGAGTGAGGCGACGGAGTAGTCGCGGGAGAGGTTGGAGACGGTTGCGATCTGGCTGTTGGGGATGATGTGGACGGTTCCGTCGGCGTCGCGCAGGGTGGTGCAGCGGAGGGTGAGGTTCTCGACGGTGCCCTGGAGGCCGGCGAGGCGAACGGATTCGCCGACGTTGTACTGGTCTTCGACGAGGATGAAGATGCCATTGAGCATGTCCTTGAAGATGCTTTGGGCACCGAGGCCGATACCCACGCCGACGACTCCGGCTGAGGCCAGCAGCGGGGTGAGATTGATATTGAAAACCGATAGGACGTGGAGCAGGACGATGAACCCGATGACGCTGTAGGAGGTGGCACGGATGATGGTGGCCATGGTGCGGAGTTGCGCGGAGCGTTGGGCGTTGCCGACCTGGCGATCGGCCAGGCGCATCATGCGGGTGACGAAGAAGTGGACGACTCGCTGCAGGATGAAGGCCAGAATGAGGATGGCGACGATGCGGGGCAGATCTGCGCGCAGGAAGCTGATGATGTCGTCGTGCCAATCGTGTTCGAGAATCTGTGAGATACGCTGGTCTTGCGGTTCCAGAGCAGGGAGGAGCATGATAACGACGTCTCGCTTTCGCAGCAGGTTGCTAGTGTAGAGGATGCTTGACGGCGTGCCGGGACGCAACCTGGGGATGCCAGCGAAGACGAGGACTGGGTAAGGGGTGTGCGATGAAGCGATGGAACAGAGTTGTGCTGGGTGTTGCTTTGGGATGTGGGCTGTGTCTGGGAGTCGGGGCGACGGCGTTGGCCCAATTTGGCGGTCAGGCGGGTGCGGGTGGACAGCCGACGGTACCAGGCCCGGCGTCGGCTGGGACTCCGGGGTTTCCGAACGTGCGTACCAAGGAGGGACTGGACCCGGACAAGACCGACAGCCCATTGATTGCTGCACAGCAGCGTTCGCGCAATACGGAGCGACAGCGGCGGATTGAAGCCGATACGGCACGCCTGGTGGAGCTGGCGACGGAGTTGAAGGAGCAGTTGGCGAAAGGAGACTCCGGTGTCAGCGCGGCGGAGCGAGCCAAAGAGTTGGATGAGATTGCACGGTTGGCGAAGAGCGTTCGTGACCGGATGAAGGGGTAGTGGGGTGAGCATGTGGCTGGTCTTGAGTCTGGGGCTGAGGAGTGAGCTCGAGGGCTGACGCGGCGTTGATCTGGCCCATGGGCAGGGTGGAGGAGACGATCGCGGCGGAGCGCATGGTGGCGATAATCGTGGCGGCGTTCCAGTCCGGGTGGGCTGCGCGAAGCAGTGCGGCCACTCCTGCGGCGAGTGGGGCAGAGGCACTGGTGCCCATGGCTTGCACATAGGCGGTGTGACCTAAATTGAAGCAACCGTAGCTGTGATTGGGGTTGACGGGCGGGCCGTCGCTGGTGGCAGGAAGGCCGGAGGAGCAGGCCCCACGAATCCAGCCGCTGACGGCGAGGCCACCGACGTCGGGGTAGCTGCCGCCGGGTGCTGCCAGTGCGTTGAGGCTGGCGCCACGGTTGCTGTAGTAGGCCAAGGTGATGGGGCCGGGAGCGCAGGTGGCACCGGGGAGGGTGTCTTCGGCACAGGCGGGGTTGGTGGAGGCGACGACGCTGAGGACATCGCGGGCCTGGGCGGGGAGTTCGAGGAAGCGTGGATTGGAGAGGTCGTAGCCGTCGTTGCCGGCGGCGGCGATGAGGACGATGCCAGCCTGGGCGGCGACGAAGGTAACGCGATCGAAGGCGGCCTTGAGGCCTGCTCCCTCGCCGGAGTCGAGGTCGACGGTGGTACCGAAGGACATGGAGATGATGTCGGCACGGCTGGCCATGGCGTCTTCGATGCCCTGAATGGCCCAACTGAGCAGGCCGGCGGCTTGTCCGGAAGGGCACTGAGTGGAGGGGCCGGCGCTGGTAGTGATGGGGCCGATGGGCATACGCTGCAGGACTTTGATATTGAGCAGGGTGGCCTGCGGGGCGACACCGATCAAGCTGCCAGTGCCGGGGCCGAGGGCTGCGGCGGCGAGTGAGGCTGCCCAGGTGCCATGGCCGGTCTGGTCCTGGGGTTGGCCATCGTCGCAGGGGCTGGGCAGGCCGGTGGTGGGGTCCTGGCTGACCTCGGACAGATTGAGGGCGAGATTGGGAGCCAGATCGGGATGGGTGGCATCGATGCCGCTATCGAGGATGGCGATGCGGACACCTTGTCCCATGGTGGTGTCCCAGGGGCCGTGAGCGGGGCCGCCGGGTACGCTGTGGCCGTAGCCGCCTACCTGACGAACGGCCCATCCCTGAGGAGTGGCGTAGTAGGTGTCGGCACTGGGCGGGGGCGGCGAGGCAGGTGGTGGAGTGGGTTGGGCCGGTGTCGGCACCGGAGCAGGCTGGTAAGGCTCCGGTGCATGGTGCCCTGTTGCGGGGCCAATGGGGTGGACGTGGACGTTGGTCAGAAGAGCAGGACTGGCGGGAGAGAGAATGTCGGTTTGGCTTTGGGGTTCTTGACGGAGGACCATTCGCTGGGCGGTGATGAGGCGGTCATGGAGAACATAATCCACATTGGGCAAGGCCTGAAGTTGGCGGACGGTGAGGTCATCCTGCTGGGTGGGGTCGGTGGAGACGACCACGATGCCGAAGCGCTCGTTCCGCTGCAGGAGTGCAGCGCCGATGGAGTGAGTGCGTGCGGATACGTCGCCGGGGATGGTTGCGTTTCGATAAACGACCAGAAAATGATGCGGCACGATGGCTGCCGAATCGAGTTGGGCGAGGAGGGGGGCAGGGCTGGAGAAACAGAGCAGAATCGCTGCGGCGCGGAGCCAGGAGAAGCAGGGAATAGCCGGGCGGAGTGTGGAGTTGGCGGACATGGAGTGCCTCAGTTGAGTCGCTGAGGGATGTATCGGCCAAATCGGCGAAGGCGATGGAGCAAGTGTTGTCGAGAGATGTTACTTTCGTGTGGAGATCATCTGGAGAGCCGGTTGGTGCATTGACCCTTGAAGAGGCCACATGCTCTAATTGCGCCCTTCGTGAAGCAAGCTGCGAATTCGCGTTCTAAGGAGACGATTGCATGCAGGTAGTAAGCTGTTTGGCTTTGGCACTACAGGGTCAGGTTCCGGTACAGGTGATCTATACCGGTGGGGATGACGGACGCATGTACCTGTGGATTGCACTTGGAGTTGGAGTACTGGCGCTGGTTGCGGCGCTTTTGCTGGCGCGTGCTGTGATTGCCTCCGACACGGGCACGGCGGATATGCAGGCGATTTCGAATGCGATACGGGAGGGTGCCGAAGCGTTTCTGCGGCGGCAGTACCAGACAATTGGTGTGATTGCGCTGGTGTTGGCGGTGGTGGTGTTTTTTGGATACAAGCTGTCTCCACGTACTGCGCCATATGCGTTGCGGACGGTATTGAGTTTTCTGGTGGGTGCGGTGTGTTCAGGACTGGCTGGATTTACCGGGATGTACTGCTCGATTCGTGCGAACATCCGGACGGCAGCGGCGGCGAGAAGCAGCCTGAATGCGGCTCTGCAGATGGCTCTGCGCGGCGGTGCGGTGACGGGGTTGGTGGTGGTGGCGTTGTCACTGTTGGGTGTTGGTGCGCTGTTCCTGTTCTTTGGTGGACTGGATAATCCGCAGGCGGTGCCGTACCAGTTGGTGGGCTTTGGATTTGGAGCTTCGCTGGTGGCGTTGTTTGCGCAGCTTGGCGGTGGCATTTACACCAAGGCTGCCGATGTGGGTGCGGATCTGGTAGGTAAGGTTGAGGCTGGAATTCCGGAAGACGATCCTCGCAATCCTGCGGTGATTGCGGACCTGGTGGGCGACAACGTGGGCGACTGCGCTGGCCGTGGCGCGGACCTGTTCGAGTCGACGGCGGCGGAGAATGTAGGCGCGATGATTCTGGGAGCGGCTCTGTTTCCAGTATTTGGCGTGAAGGGGATTCTGTTTCCCTTGATCGTGCATGCGATCAACCTGGTAGCGAGCACGGTGGGTGTATTTGTGGTGAAGACGAAGGAAGACGAAGATCCGATGCACGCGATGAACCGCGGGTTCTATGTGACTTCGGCGCTTGCGCTTGCGGGGTTTGCAGGTGCGGTGTATACGATGCTGAATGGGCCGCAGGTACAGCCGTTGTGGCTGCTGGGCTGCGGCGTGATTGGACTGGCGACGGCGTTCCTGTTTGTCTGGATTACGGAGTACTACACGGAGTCTCGCTATCGTCCGGTGCAGTCGATTGCCGAGGCCTCCTTGACCGGTCCTGCGACGAACATCATCAGCGGTCTGGCGGTAGGGATGGAGACGCCTGCGGCTCCGGTGGTGGTGATTTCGGCAGCGCTGCTGCTGAGCTACTACTTTGGCGTGCAGGGTCTGCATGACGTAACGGGCATCAGTGAATATGCCAAGGGCATCTATGGGACTGCGATTGCGACCATGGGGATGCTGAGCTGCGCGGCGTACATACTGGCGATGGATACGTTTGGGCCGATCACGGATAACGCTGGTGGCATTATCGAAATGTCGCACCAGCCGGAAGGGATTCGTGAGCGCACCGACAAGCTGGACTCGGCGGGCAACACGACCAAGGCGCTGACCAAAGGGTATGCGATCGGGTCTGCTTCGCTGGCTGCCTTCCTGCTGTTCTCGGCGTATCTGGAGGAGATCAAAACAATTGTAACGGCCAAGGTTGCAAGTGCTGGCGGCTACATGCCCGAGGGCTGGAGCTTTACGAATATCAACCTGGCACAGGTTCCAGTGTTTGTAGGTGCATTGCTGGGAGCGATGTTGACGTATTTGTTCAGCTCGCTGGCGATCAAGGCGGTAGGTCGTACGGCGCAGATGGTGGTGCAGGATGTGCGTGCGCAGTTCAAGGAGAATCCCGGGATTATGGCGGGGACTTCGAAGCCGGACTACGCGCGGTGCGTCAGCATTGTGACGGGGGCGGCGTTGAAGGAGATGGTATTGCCGGGACTGCTCGCGGTAGGTTTGCCGGTGGCAGTGGGCCTGATCTTCCGCAACTTCAGCTCCAGCTACCAGACGAGTTCGTTGCACTATCCGGCGGGCACGATTCTGCCGATTCCTGCGATTGGCGGGGTTCCGGTGAACCTGGCCGGGGCGGAGGCGGTAGCGGGTCTGCTGATGGTTGGCACGATCAGCGGCGTACTGCTGGCGATGCTGATGAACAACGGCGGCGGAGCCTGGGACAATGCTAAGAAGTACATTGAGACGGGCCAGTACGGCGGCAAGAAGAGCGAGGCGCACAAGGCTGCGGTGGTAGGTGATACGGTGGGCGATCCATTCAAAGACACTGCCGGACCGAGTCTACATGTGCTGATCAAGTTGCTGGCGACGATCACGCTGGTGCTGGCTCCACTGTTTGTCTAAGCTGGCTACAGAGGGCGAAAAAGAGCGGCCTGCGGGCCGCTTTTTTCATGTGGACAGGGTTGCCTGGCGGGTGAAGGATTTGGACGTTGAGTGCGTCAACAAACGGGATTGCACGGGCTCGATTTCAAGATGGATTGATAGGGCAATTCCTGTTCAATACCAGTACAATCTTCTTCGGCGTAGAGTGTTACATCGCTGAGGTAATGTCATGGCTCGCAGGTCCGAAAATCACGTGCAGGTTCATCCGGCGACAGGGAGTACCGTTGCTGAGACGCTGCTGACTCCGCAACAATTGATTGAGTTTTACCGGCTGATGTATCTCTCTCGCCGGACCGACGACCGCGAGATCGTGCTGAAGCGGCAGCAGAAGATATTTTTCCAGATCTCATGTGCTGGCCATGAAGCGTTGCTGGTGGCGGCGGGGATGGCTCTGAAGCCAGGGTACGACTGGTTTTTTCCGTACTACCGGGATCGAGCGATCTGCCTGACGCTGGGCAACACGGTGGAGGAGCAGTTATTGCAGGCGGTGGGTGCAGCAGACGATCCGGCGAGCGGCGGGCGGCAGATGCCGTCGCACTGGTCGAGCCGCAAGCTGAACATTGTGACGCCCAGTTCTTCGACTGCGACGCAGTGTCTCCATGCGGTGGGCTGTGCGGAAGCGGGGCGGTACTTTGCGCGGCATCCGCAGGCTGCTAAGCGCCATGATGGCGACTATCGCGAGTTCAAGGATGTGACGTTCCATGGCGATGAGGTGGTATATGTTTCGATCGGCGAGGGCTCGACGAGTCAGGGCGAGTTCTGGGAGTCATTAAATACGGCCAGTAATGGGAAGCTGCCGGTGCTGTACGTAGTGGAGGACAACGGCTATGCCATCTCGACTCCGGTTGAGGTGAATACTCCAGGTGGAAACATCTCCCGGCTGATTGCAAATTTCCCTAACTTCCACTTTGCCGAGATTGATGGGACCGATCCGATAGCCAGCTACAAGGCGATGACGGAGGCGGTGGCGTATTGCCGCTCAGGACGCGGTCCGGCACTGGTGCATGGGCATGTGATTCGTCCTTATTCGCACTCGTTGAGCGATGACGAGCGGGCTTACCGGACGACCGCTGAGTTGGAGGTCGATGCGAAACGCGATCCCATCTCGCGGATGCAGATGTGGCTGCTACGTGAGGGCATTCTGGATGCCGACGGCATCAATCGTCTGGAGCGGCAGGTGGACGAAGAGGTGCAGCGGGCGGCGGATCGCGCGGTTCATGCGGTACTGCCGATGGCGACTCCCGATGCGATTCTGCGCCATGTGTATTCGGAAGATTTAAGTGTGACGGATGCACGTTTTTCGACCGAGCCGGAAGCGACGGCTGACCCGAACGAACGCACGATGGCAGACCTGATCAATGCCTGCCTGAAGGACGAGATGCGTCGCGACGAGCGGATCGTGGTGTTCGGAGAGGATGTTGCCGATGCTACCCGCGATGCCGGTCTGAAGGAAGGCAAGCTGAAGGGCAAAGGCGGCGTGTTCAAGCTGACGCATGGCCTACAGACGGAGTTTGGCAGCGAGCGGGTGTGGAATTCGCCGCTGGCCGAGGCCAACATCACTGGTCGCGCGATCGGCATGGCGGTGCGCGGGTTGAAGCCGGTGGTGGAGATTCAGTTCTTCGACTACATCTGGCCGGCGATGCACCAGATGCGGAATGAGCTATCGCTGGTGCGCTGGCGGTCAAATGGTGCGTTCAGTTGTCCGCTGGTGATGCGGGTTCCGATTGGCGGG
Source organism: Acidobacteriota bacterium (assembly GCA_021780315.1). Taxonomy (GTDB): domain Bacteria; phylum Acidobacteriota; class Terriglobia; order Terriglobales; family Acidobacteriaceae; genus Edaphobacter. The sequence goes on along the minus strand of JAJXYY010000026.1, from coordinate 38,497 downwards.
TATCTGACGGGTGGATCGATCTATCACTCTCAGTCGGGCGAGAGCATCTTTACGCATACCCCAGGAGTGAGGGTGGTGATGCCGTCGAATGCGCTGGATGCACTGGGGTTGTTGCGGACAGCGATTCGCTGCGATGATCCGGTGTTGTTCCTGGAGCACAAGCGTCTGTATCGGGAGACGTTTGGACGTGCGGCGTATCCGGGGCCGGAGTACTGCATTCCGTTTGGCAAGGCCAAGGTGGTGCGGCCCGGCAAGGATGTCACGGTGATTACGTACGGTGCGGTGGTTCCGCGGGCGTTACAGGCCGCGCAGAAGCTGCACCGTGAGACGGGTGTGGATGTGGAGTTGATCGATCTGCGCAGTCTGGCTCCGTATGACTGGGAGGCGATTGCCGAGAGCGTGCGCAAGACCAACCGGGTGATCGTGGCCCATGAGGACATGAAGAGCTGGGGCTACGGCGCAGAGATTGCGGCGCGCATTGGCGAGGAGTTGTTCCACGATCTGGACGCACCGGTACGACGGGTGGCCGCGATGGATACGTTTGTGGCCTACCAGCCGCAGTTGGAAGACATTATTCTGCCGCAGCCGGATGATCTGTACCGTGCCATGGCGGAGATTGCGGCTTTCTAGCTGGAGGGCAAGAGTGCTGATGCGACCGATGTTTGGTCTGCACAGCACCGCAACTGAGTGCTTGATTCGGTGTCTTTCCATCAGGAGTCCACACGGCGGCGCGTGATGGCGGTGTGGATGAGCCTTGAGGGAGTTTCTATGTCGATCAGCAGTCGTAGCGGGATTTGCGGCAGGCGTTGGCGGACGACGTTACAGGCGGGGCTGGCGCTGGCGTTGTCGATGGTGCTGGTGGAGCAGCCGGTGCTGGCGGAGTTGGCGAGCAGGAAGAGCAAGGACATCACCGGGGCCAAGGAGCTGGGGCAGTTGGCGGGCGAGCAACGGATTCTGCACGCGTTGAATCGGCTGACGTTTGGGCCGCGTCCGGGGGATGTTGCCGCGGTGCAGGCGATGGGGCTGCAGCGCTGGTTTGCGCAACAGTTGAATCCGACGGCGATTGACGACTCCGCACTGGAGGCGCGGTTGGCGATGTTTCCAGCGATGCAGTTGAACCAGGCGGAGCTGATGCAGCGATATCCGAGTCCGCAACTGCTACGGCAGATGATTATGACGAAGTCTCCACTGCCAAGCGATCCTTTGGAGCAAAGGATCTACGCGGATCAGATGGCGTTCTATCAGGCGGCACGGGCCAAACAGGCGGCAGAGAACGCCAACAGTGGGGAAGCGAAGCAGAAGGCCGCTGGTGCGGATGCTGCGATGGAGATGGGCAAAGCTGCGCTGCCAGGCGATGGAGTCGATCCTTCCGTTCCAGCGATGGCGACGCACGAGGAACAGCTCTACTCCGGGCTGGAGGCAGTAAAGATCATCAACCTGCCTGCGAACGAGCGGTTCCAGCGCGTGATGTCCATGCCGCCTGAGGAGTTGATGAACTTTCGCAAGAGTTTGAGCCGCGTGGAACTAGGCGCGGCGATGGAAGGGTTGACTCCGGAGCAGCGGGAGATCTTTGTTTCGCTGCAGGGGTCTGCTCGGATGATTGGGGCAGAGGTAGTGCAGTCAAGGCTGCTGCGAGATATCTACAGCGACCGTCAACTGGAAGCGGTGATGACCGACTTCTGGCTGAATCACTTCAACGTGTACCTGCGCAAGAACGGGAATGAGCCCTATTTCTTGCCTGCGTTTGAACGAGATGTGGTGCGACCTCATGCGCTGGGGAAGTTTGAAGACCTGCTGGTGGCGACGGCGCAGAGCCCCGCGATGTTGATGTATCTGGACAACTGGCAGAGTATTGGACCGGACTCGCAAGCGGCACGGAACGCTGGTCGGAAGGGGCAGTTCGCCCAGAACCCGCAGGCGAAGCAGAGCCTGAAGGATCGGGGGCTGAATGAGAACTATGCTCGCGAGTTGATGGAGTTGCACACGCTGGGCGTGCAGTGTGAGGTCAGCGAAGACCATCCGGTGCAGGCCCTGCCCCGGAGTTGCGGTACGGGGTATACGCAGAGCGACGTGACGGCGGTGGCCAAGGTGCTGACCGGATGGACGATCGATCGACCGCTGCGGGGCGGGGAGTATCGGTTTGATGAACGGAGGCATGAACCGGGCAGCAAGACGGTGCTGCACACCACGATCCGCGAAGGCGGCCAGATGGAGGGTCTGCAGGTGTTGCACATGCTTGCGAGCAGTCCTGCGACAGCGCAGTTTATCTGCAGCAAACTGGCGGTGCGTTTTGTCAGCGATACACCTCCGCAGGCCTTGGTGGACCGGATGGCGGCCTCGTTCGTCTCCAGCGGTGGAGATATCAAGACGGTGCTGCGAACTATGTTTGATTCACCGGAGTTCTGGTCGCCTGAGGTGTATCGCGCCAAGGTAAAGACGCCGTTGGAGTTTGTGGCTTCGGCTGTGCGGGCGAGCAATGCGGAGGTGGGGAACGGGATACCGCTGGTGCAGTCGCTGGACCGGTTGGGTATGCCGATGTACGGAATGCAGACGCCAAATGGCTATAGCTGGATGGCTGAACCATGGGTGAGCACGGGCGAACTGGTGAACCGGATGAACTTTGCGCTGGTGCTGAGCAGCAACCACCTGCCGGGAGTGCGGACGGACTGGACGCGACTGCTGGAAACGTCCGGGAGGAGGACTGACAGCAGCGTTCCGACTGCTACTTTGACGAGCAGCGAGGGTAGTGGAGCGGGCGGGGAGCCGCCAAGTACGCTGGCGGAAGTAAAGGAGGAAAAGCTGGCGGGTGTGCTGCTGGGCGGGGCGGTGAGCGATCACACACGCCAGACTGTACTACGCGAGTTTTCAGACCAGAGAGCGCAACTGCAAGCACAGCAGCAGTTTTCCATCAAGATGAGCGATCCAGATATGATGGCCAACGCACTGCCAGGCGGCACGATGGCAAACCAGGAAGACCGTCCCAAAGCCGCGCCGGTAGACCAGCAGACCGCCGCGATGGCGGGACTGCTGCTGGGCTCGCCGGAGTTTCAGCGCCGGTAGACGGGCTGGAGATTAAGTCCTTTTTGCGAGTGCTGACGGGCGCGGGCATGGCAACTAATCGGCGGTGATTGCGTTAGTTAAAGTAGTATGTTGCCGCAGGGCAGGATGGCCGGAGATCGGCATGGGGAGATGGCATTATGACGAGCATCCGAGAACAGTTGGCAGACCGTAGCGATTGGGGATGTGACCTAAACGGTCGCGATGAGGCCGTCCGGAGCGTTTCGCGGCGCTGCTTTATGAAGGGCGGAGCCATGGCGCTGGTGGGGACCTCGGTGATTCCAGCGTTTCTGACCCGGAGCGTCCTGGCGGAGATGACCACTGCGGCGGCGAACAACAAGAGATTAGTGGTGCTGTTTCAGCGCGGTGCTGCCGACGGGTTGAACATCGTAGTGCCGTACCGCGAGAAGAACTACTACGCGATGCGTCCTTCGATCGCCATACCGCAGAAGCAGGTGATCGACCTGGATGGATTCTTTGGGCTGCATCCGGCGATGGCGGCGTTCAAGCCGCTGTACGATCAGGGCCATCTGGCGGTGGTTCATGCGGCCGGTTCGCCGGATACGACGCGGTCTCACTTTGATGCCCAGGACTATATGGAGAGTGGAACGCCGGGGGTAAAGTCGACGCAGGATGGCTGGCTGAACCGGGCGTTACAGGTGGAACCGGAGGCGGGTAAGGCTTCGGCGTTTCGGGCCGTCGCGCTGGGGACCCAGGTGCCAAGGACGCTACAGGGGAAGATTCCGGCGATTGCGGTCAATAACCTGGCTGACTTCTCGGTGGGCGGCAAGGGGCCGCAGATGTCACCGATCAGCAATGCATTTCAGGCGATGTACGACGAGAGTTCGGACTCGATACTGCATGGAACCGGTCAGGAGACGTTTGAGGCGGTGAAGATGCTGAAGGCGGCAGATCCGGCACATTATCAGCCTGCGGCGGGCGTGGTGTATCCCAATACGCCGTTTGGCAACAGCCTGAAGCAGGTGGCCCAGTTATTGAAAGCAAATCTGGGGGTGGAGGCAGCATTTTCCGATATTGGCGGCTGGGACACGCACCAGAACCAGGGGAATGTAAATGGCCAACTGGCGAACCGGCTGAAAGAGTTTTCCGAGACCATTGCCGCCTTCTGGCAGGATATGGGGACGGATGCGGAGAATGTGACTCTGGTGACGATGTCGGAGTTTGGCCGGACGGCGCGGCAGAACGGGACGGGCGGTACCGACCATGGCCATGCGAATGTGATGTTTGTGCTGGGTGGGACGGTTCGCGGGGGCAAGGTGTACGGCAGATGGCCGGGGTTGGCGAACGAGCAGTTGAACGAGGGTCGCGACCTGTCGGTGACGACGGACTTTCGCCGTGTATTGGGTGAGGCTGCCTACAAGACGCTGGAATCCCGAAATCTGGATATAGTTTTCCCGGGGTCTCAGGTTCGCTCGCAGGACTTTTTGAATATTATGTTGTAGTTACGTCGACTTAAGTTGTATTGGGAAGGGATGCAAGCCGTGGCATCCTCTTTCCAGTAGAAAAATACGTATTTACGAGAAATACACAAAAGGTGAAACAACTTTTTTCTAGGACTCGCGTCTTATCCATTGTAGTAACCACGCCGGACTTTCAGTTCCCTCGGTTCCGGTTTCCCAATTCTGCACGACCACTCCCCTCCCAAACGAAAGGCCCCCACAGTATCGGGGGCCTTCACTTCATCTTGCGGTAGTGGTATGCGAGCAGGTCGTGCTAATTGAGGCCGATCTTGCGGTCGAGTGCGAGTTTGCCGGGGCCGTGGAAGAGCACCATGAGGGCAATGGCAATCAGCGCCAAGGTGTACTCGGAGCCAGCGTATCCCTTGTGGATGTTGACCCAGAGCAGCGCCACCAGCATGTTGCCAGCGACCATGAAGGCAGCGAGTCGCGTGAGCAGTCCCAGGACCAGCAGTGTGCCGCCGACGAGTTCGGTAAGGGCGGAGACGTAGCCCAGCCAGTAGGGCAGGCCCAGGGTGATGACAAAGTGAGCGAAGTGGTCCAGAGCGGAGAAGTTGTTGTGCGCGTGCAGCCCGCCGGAGGGGATGACTTTGTCCCAGCCGTGGTAGACCATGGAGACGCCGAGGACGAGGCGCAGAAGCGTTGCGCCCCAGGGTTGCATGCTGCTAAGCCATTTGGACATAGATATCTTTCTCAGGGTTGGTTAGGGGGTGGCTGCGGTTGGCGTGTTTGTCAGTGTAGTGGCCGGTGTTGTCATCGGCAGGCTGGTTGGAACGGCAGGCAGGTACTGGTCGAGAAAGCGTTCGAGTGTCTGGCTATACTCCTCCGCAGTCAGGTGGGCGGACTCTACCGTGATACGGGGCATGGCGGCGTTTTGGAAAGCTGGCGGCATGCTGCTGTCGGGACTGAGGAGCAGTTTGGGTGTGGCGAGCGTGGCGAGCGGTGTGGCAAGGGGGAAGTTTTCGTGGAAGAGCAGACGGGCCGGCACCAGGTGGCTGCGGGGATCGAGCAGTGCCTTGGCCAGCAGGTCGCCCTGAGGCGATTCGAGGATCAGCGCTGTGGTGGCGGGGTGATTTGTCGCGAGCGAGGTGGCCAGCGATGCGCCGATGCCGATGCCGTAGGGGACGATCTGTTGCTCCGGAAGGTTGCGTGAGGTATGCAGGTAGAGCCAGGCAGCTTCGGCGTCCTGTGCCATATTGTGTGCGTTGGGGTGGGTGGGCGCGCTTTGGCCGTAGCCGCGATAGTCGAAGGCGAAGACATTGATGCCGAGATGGTGCAGGGAAGCGAGTGCGGCGGAGGAGTCCGCCAGGGAGCCGTCAGCTCCGCGCAGATACAGGATGGTGGTGGCGGCGTATCGGCTGGCGGGCGCAGCAGGAATCCACCATCCGGTTAGCTGCGGGGTGGCGGACTCGTCGGGGCCAAAGTGAATGACGGTGGCGGGTGCATCCGGAACGGGAGATTGGCTGGATGGATTGCGGGTGGGATGCAGGACGAGTTGCCATTGGCCCATATAGAAGAGCAGGCAGAGGGACAGATAGCCGCAGATGAGCGCAGCCAGAACGGTGAGGGCAAAGGCTTTGGCGATCCAGCGTGGATCGACTTCCTCGGATTGCGAGGGTAACAGGGGGGTGCGCTTGCTGGCGTGCGGGGAGGTGCGGGGCATGGTTTTGGTTCTTCTTAAGCACTGTAGCATCTAGCAGTGTATGGACCGGCAGCCGGGCTGGTATGGCTGCAACCAGAGTGATCGGCGCTGTGACGTTAGCATGAAGAAAGTGGAGGATATGGCTGTGACGCAGTGGGTAAGGTTGTGTGGTGTTGCGGAGGCTCCGGCTCCGGGGCAGGTGATGGAGGCGGATGCGAATGGCGTTGCCATCTGCCTGGCGAATGTGAATGGTGAGCTTTCCGCGCTGGACAACTGGTGTCCGCACCGACGCGGACCGCTGGGACAGGGCTGGGTGGAAGGGGAGTCGGTGGTGTGTCCGTGGCACTCCTGGGTGTTCCATGCCAAGACGGGTGTGGCGGAGTATCCGGAGAACGAGCGGGTGGACGTATTTCCGGTCAAGGTGGAGGGGCCGGACGTGCTGGTGGGGATCGATGCGGCTCCTGTACCTGCGGAGAGCGCCATCACCGGGGAGGAATCAAGCTCGGAACCTGGCGGCGAATGAGGAAAAGTTTGCGTCTGGCGGTGGCTGCGGACGGGTTAGGCTGGAGCCACTCGATGCTTTGGAGTAAGGAAGCTCGGGTTCAGGAGGGGGCTTTATGAAGATTCGTCACTATGTTCTGGCGCTGGTCGTGTTTGCGGTGCTGGCTGGTTCGGCTGTACCGGCGAGCGCAGCGGGCCATCATCACCGTCATGGCCGTCATCATCACCGTCATCACCGCGGTTAGGTTGCTTTTATTGGAGTACGCAGGCCCGGTGTGGATGCCGGGTCTTTCCTATTTGTGTGCTGTTTCCGGCGAATTATCGACTTAGCGAGATTAACCGCGCCAAGACTGATAGAATCGATAAAATCCACTCCCCGGAGAGGCAATGCAAGCAATACTGGCGCTGGAAGACGGGCGCATCTTTCGTGGTATTAGTTTTGGCGCGCAGACCGAGTGTTCTGGCGAGGTGGTCTTCAATACATCGCTATCCGGCTATCAGGAGATCTTCACCGATCCCTCGTACGCGGGACAGATCGTGGTTCTTACCAATCCCCACATTGGAAACTATGGCACGACCCCTTACGATGCGGAATCGGCACGTCCTTACATCGAGGGTCTAGTGACGCGGGAGTTCTCGCCCGTATGTTCCAACTGGCGTTCCACGCAGGTGGCAGATGAGTACCTGGAGCGCTATGGCGTGCCGGTGATCTCGGAGATCGATACGCGAGCGGTGGTGCGGCATCTGCGGGCGCATGGCGTGATGCGCGGCGTGATTGCAAGCGGCGAGAATCTGGATGCCGATGCGCTGGTGGCCAAGGCGCGGGCGATCAAGAAGATGGACGGCACCGATCTGGCCAGCGTGGTCAGCACCAAGTCGGTATATGAGTGGACGGCCGATGAACCGAAGAACCAGACCGGGGATCCGCTGCTGTCGGCGGCGGAGCATACGGCTGACGAGCAATTGCATGTGGTTGCTTATGACTTTGGCATCAAGCAGAACATTCTGCGCATGCTGACGCGTGAAAACTGCCGCGTGACGGTGGTTCCAGCGAGGACACCGGCGGAAGAGGTGCTGGCGATGGAGCCAGATGGTGTCTTCTTCTCGAACGGACCGGGCGATCCGGAGCCGCTGGAGTACGCGGTCGAGAATGTGCAGAAACTGAAGGGAAAGAAGCCGTTATTTGGTATCTGCCTGGGTCACCAGATCTTTGGACTGGCGCTGGGGGGCAAGACCTACAAGCTGAAGTTTGGCCACCATGGCGGGAATCACCCGATCATGAACCACCAGACCGGCAAGGTGGAGATCACCGCACAGAACCATAATTTCAACGTCGATCCGGAGTCGTTGCCGTCCGACGTGGTGCGGACGCATACGAATCTGAATGACCAGACCCTGGCCGGGTTGAAGCACCAGTCGGACCCGATGTTCAGCGTGCAGTATCATCCGGAGGCCAGCCCCGGACCGCACGACTCGCATTATCTGTTCCGCGACTTCCGAACCATGATGGAAGAGTGGAAGAAGTGATGAAGTTTCTTTTCGATCGTTGAACAAAGGGCGCGGCGGTATTGGCGCCCTTTGAAACGCCAGCAGGTTTTTACGACAGAAAGAAGATAGATGCCACGCAGGAATGACATTGCAAAGATTCTGGTGATCGGCTCCGGGCCGATTGTGATTGGGCAGTCGGCAGAGTTCGACTACTCCGGGACGCAGGCGTGCAAGGCGCTGAAGGCCGAGGGCTATGAGGTGGTGCTGGTGAACTCGAACCCGGCGTCGATCATGACCGATCCTGAGGTTGCCGACCGTACGTACATTGAGCCGTTGACGGCGGCGTATCTGGAAGAGATCCTCCGCGTGGAAGTGGAGATGATGACTCCGGGTGCGGGCGTGTTTGCGGTGTTGCCAACGGTAGGCGGGCAGACTGCGCTGAACCTGGCGGTAGACCTGGCTGACTCCGGCGTGCTGGAGAAACTGGGTGTGGAGTTGATCGGCGCGAAGCTGGAGGCGATCAAGAAGGCGGAGGATCGCCTGCTGTTCAAGGATGCGATGAACAAGATCGGCCTGGACATGCCACGCTCTTCACTGACGAATAATATTCGCGACGGACTGGAGTTCTCATCCAAGATCGGCTTTCCGGTGGTGATTCGTCCGAGCTTTACCCTGGGCGGCTCCGGTGGCGGCATTGCGTACAACCGTGAAGAGTTGATGGAGATTCTGGCGCGTGGCCTGGATCTCTCGCCGGTACACGAGTGCCTGCTGGAAGAGAGCGTACTGGGCTGGAAAGAGTATGAGCTGGAGGTGGTGCGCGACCTGAACGACAACGTCATCATCATCTGCTCGATTGAGAACTTCGACCCCATGGGCGTGCACACCGGCGACTCGATTACAGTGGCTCCGGCGCAGACACTGACGGACCGCGAGTACCAAGTGATGCGCGATGCTGCGATTGCCGTGATCCGCGAGATCGGTGTGGAGACGGGCGGCAGTAATGTGCAGTTTGCAGTCAATCCGCAGAATGGGCGGATGACGGTAATTGAGATGAATCCACGGGTGAGCCGGTCGTCTGCGCTGGCGAGTAAAGCGACGGGTTTTCCGATTGCGAAGATTGCAGCGCGACTGGCCGTCGGCTATACGCTGGACGAGATTCAGAACGATATTACGAAGGCCACGCCGGCGTGCTTTGAGCCGACCATCGACTACGTGGTGGTGAAGATTCCGAAGTGGCAGTTCGAGAAGTTTCCCGGAGCCGATGAGGGTTTGGGGCCGCAGATGAAGTCGGTTGGCGAGGTGATGGCGATCGGCAGAACCTTCAAGGAAGCGATGATGAAGGCGGTGCGGTCGCTGGAGACGGGCAAGAAGGCCACCGCGGATGACATTGAGCCGCGCCGGTTGACGCAGCGGTTGGTGACGCCGCATCCTGAGCGCTTGTCCTATGTGCGCTACGCGTTCGAGCGCGGCATGACGGTGCGAGAAGTTGCGCGTATGACGTCGATGGACCCTTGGTTTCTGCACCAGATCAAGCAGATTACGGACGAGATCAAGGCTATCGGCGGGGTCTCCATGGCCGAAGTTACGGCGCAGCAGTTGCGGACGGCGAAGCGGATGGGCATCTCCGACGAGCGGCTGGCGGCAAGCTGGGGTCTGACCGGCGCGGAGGGGACTGCCGCTGTCCGAGCCCTGCGCAAGAAGCTGGGCGTGATCCCGGTCTTCAAGCTGGTTGACACCTGCGCGGCCGAGTTCGAGAGTTTTACGCCCTACCTGTACAGCAGCTACGACGAGGAGGATGAAGCCGCCCCGACCAACAAGAAGAAGATCATGATTCTGGGCAGCGGACCGAATCGTATCGGGCAGGGAATCGAGTTTGATTACTGCTGCTGCCATGCTGCGTTTGCGCTGCGCGAAGACGGCTACGAGACGATCATGGTGAACTGCAATCCGGAGACTGTGTCGACGGACTACGACACCAGCGACCGGTTGTACTTTGAGCCACTGACGCTGGAAGACGTACTGGCAGTCTACGAACACGAAGCGAGTTCGGGCACCGAGATCGGGATGATCGTGCAGTTTGGGGGGCAAACTCCGCTGAACCTGAGCCTTCCGCTGAAGAAGGCAGGTGTGCCTATCATTGGGACTTCGCCCGAGTCGATCGACCTAGCGGAAGACCGCAAGCGGTTTGGCAAACTGATTGAAGAGTTGAAGATTCCTCAGCCACAGGGTGCGATGGCGACCAGCGTGGAGGAAGCTATCGCCGGAGCGAATCGCGTGGGTTATCCCGTGTTGGTACGGCCTTCGTATGTACTGGGTGGCCGTGCGATGGTGATTGCGTACGACGACGAGTCGATTGTGCGCTACATGTCGACGGCGATCGAGTACTCGCAGGAGCGTCCGGTACTGATCGACCATTTCCTGGAAGACGCAGTAGAGTGCGATGTGGATGCACTGTGCGATGGCGAGGATGTGGTGATTGCCGGGATCATGCAGCATATTGAAGAGGCTGGTATCCACTCGGGAGACTCTTCCTGCGTGTTGCCCGCCGTGGACCTGACGGCAGAGGTGATGGCCAAGATTCGCGAGTACACCCGCAAACTGGCCATGGCGCTCAGCGTGCGCGGACTGGTGAACATCCAGTTTGCCATTCAGCGCGGAACCGTCTACGTAATTGAGGTTAATCCTCGGGCTTCGCGGACAGTTCCGTATGTCTCCAAGGCAACGGGAGTTCCGTTGGCCAAGATTGCATCGCGCATTATGGTGGGCCGGACACTGAAGGAGTTGCTGCCGGAGCAGGTTGCGAGCGGCAAAGACCTGGAGACGGGTTCACACTTCTTCGTGAAGTCGCCGGTGTTTCCGTGGGGCAAGTTCCCTGGAGTCGATACCGTGTTGGGGCCGGAGATGAAGTCCACCGGCGAAGTAATGGGGGTGGCGGACAACTTTGGCGAAGCATTTGCCAAGGCGCAGATCGCCGCCGGGCAGGTGCTGCCGATGCAGGGAACCATCTTCCTGAGCGTCAACGATCACGATAAGGAAGGACTGGTGTCGCTGGCGAGAGATTTTGTCAATATGGGCTTCCATCTGGTCGCGACCCATGGCACGGCGAAGGTTCTGGAGGAGTCGGGCCTACAACCTGAGAGGGTTTACAAGGTGAAAGAAGGCCGGCCGAATGTGGTCGACCTAATTAAGGGCGACCGGATTCAACTGATCGTGAACACGCCGCGCGGACAGGATACGTTCTTCGATGAGAAGGCGATTCGCAGGGCAGCGGTGATGGCGCGCATTCCAACGATTACGACGTTGGCGGCGGCACGGGCAGCGGCGGAAGGCATCTCGGCGCTACAGCAGGGCACCTTGAGTGTGGTCCCACTGCAGACGCTCCATGCGGAGAGAATTGCAGCCAAGGTTTCGTTGTAGGGTTCAGCGTAGTTGGCTGGCGCGGAGTTCAGGGTTCGAGACCGAACTTCGCGCCAACCGCGTAGCCGATCATCGAAAGCGGGACCCAGGTGCCGAAGAGCAGACCGTCACCACCCATCAGGCCGCTACCGTTGCTGATGCTGAAGAAGGTGCGCCACAGCTTTTCAACCGCACCGCATTTTTCACACAGACCGTTGCCTGTCGGCAGATCCAGCACCCAGACACAGACAACCGAAAACAAGAGCAGGCCCGAGATCCAAACATAGCGGGCGATGTCGTTCTGCTGTATCCGTGCGATCAGGAAGCCACCGATCATCGGGACCAGAAAAGCCAGTCCGGTGCCCAAAAGCTTGGGCGAGGAGGCGTCGGGATCGGGATGGGTGATCGACATGCCGACGATGACGACGGCCAGTACGATGACGGCAATCAGGGTGTGGCTAAGAAACCAGAAAGCTTCACGGCCTAGATCGCCGAGGGATTTGCCAGGCGCAATGTCTTGTTTGATAGCCATAGTTCGCTCACCCTTAGCGTACTGTATTCGGTTGGTCTGGCGCGGAAAACCGGATACGTCTTTTGTTGCAGCGTCACTGCTTGATAAAGTCTGGCGGCGGGGAGACTCCAGAGGGCAGCCGAGACTTTAGAATAGAATCATGCTGCTTGAAGGTCTTTATCTCTCACTGATTACGCCGTTTTATCTGGACGGCAGCCTAAACCTCCGCAAACTGGAGCACAATGTGCACCGCTATTCGAAGACACCCGTGGCGGGAATGATTGTCTTGGGCGAACATGGGGAACCGTCGCTGCTGAGTGAGGCTGAGACCGAGCAGGCACTGCGTGCAGCGATTGAGACGGCAGAGCCAGAGAAGGTGATGCTCGCCGGGATTGCGCGGGGGAGCGTGGTGGAGAGCGTGCGCCTGGTTGAACTGGCTGCCGATCTGGGCTATGACGCTGTGGTCGTGAGCGGCCCGCGGATGCTGGCGAACGGAAATCAGATGGCAGAGTTGAGGACCTATTTTCAGACGGTGGCCGACCAATCGCGATTGCCGGTAGTGGTGGCGAGTTCCGCCGCCTGCCCGCTATCGGTGGAGTTGATCGCGGAGTTAGCTCAGCACCGTGGTGTGATTGGACTGCTCGATACGCCGAGCGATGCTGTCCGGGTATTGGCGCTTAAGGCGGCCACGGCACAGGTGCAGCGTGAGATCACGGTGACACAGGTCTTTGCCGCGGTAACGGGGCGCATGCTCAAGCTGCGCGACGAGGGTGCAGGCGGCACCTTTGTGTCGGCGGAGTCGCTCTCGGGTGGAGGCGCGGCGCTGGCGGTGGCTCCGCCGATGCCTGCGATCAAGACTCGAACGAAGAAGATTGGTTTTCAGATTCTGGCTGGAAGCACGTCCGGGATGCTGGATGCGTTAGTAGCGGGTGCAACGGGCGCGGCTCCGGCGTTTGCTGCGTGTGCGCCGCAAGCAACCTACGAGGTGGTTGCGGCCTGGAAGGACGGCGACGAACGCCTGGCCAAAGAGAAGCAGGCCCGTGTGAATAAAGCTGCAGACCGCATTGAGGTCGAACTAGGTATCCCGGGGATTCGCTTTGCCTGCGACTTGAATGGGTACTTTGGTGGCAGGCCACGGCTTCCGCTGCTGCCGCCGACCGGAGCGGAGCGCGAAGAGATGGAAGCCCTGATGCAGGGGATTCGCAACTAGGCATGGACGAAGAACCAGTCTGCCTACCGGCGAGGAGTGACCGGCACGCCCATGCCGCTTAGTTTGCTGCGCGCCTGCATGGCTTCGGGAGAGTTCGGGAAGCGCTGAATCAAGCTGCGCAGCTCGCGGATACCGGCTTCGTTCTGCTTCTGCGCGATCAAGGCCTGACCTTTATGCAGGTGCGATACAGGCACCTTGTTGTTGTCCGGATATTGCTCCAGCACCTTGTCGTAGTTCTTCACGGCAGCAGGGTAGTGTCCGGCACGATAGTCGATTTCGCCCTGGTAGTAGTAGGCATTTCCAGCCAGTGCGTTGTCGGGATAGAACTTGACCACGTCACCGAACTCTGCCGCAGCGAGTGCATACTTGGCCGACATGTAGTCGCCCAGAGCGGTTTTGTACAACTCATCTACTGGTGGCGCCGCGGGTGTATCCGAGGTAGCTGGCGTGGCTGGCAGAGCAGCGACTGGCTTACCTTTTTTCCCGGTGACAGGTGGGGGCGCAACCTCGGCTGGGACTGGAGTCGTAGGCTGGACCCCGGCGGGGACGGCGGCAGTCCCCGACCCCGGGGGTAGATTCTGGAGGCTGGCGCTCATGGATTGCTGCTGATTTTGAACGTCCTGAGTCAACTTCTCCAAACGTCCGAGACGTGTTTTCAACTCGTCGAGAGAGTCGTTCAAAGACTGGATCTGGCCGGAGATCTGATCGATCTTGGCGTTCTGCGCGTCCTGCTGGGTCTGCATCTGTTTCTGCAGGGCTTCCACGTTGACGGACATCTTATTGACTGCATCGGAGCTTTGCTGCACGAGGTCTTTGAGTACCCCCATGCGCTCGTCGTTCGATTGCTGTAGCCGGGCAACCGCATCCTGAAGCTGCTGCACCTGCGTCTGGAGCTGCACCATGTCCTTATTGACGGCAAAGGCCGGCGCAGCGGATACGGCCATGCCCAGCCAGAGCAGAGAGACGATGAGCCGATGGGCACGGCGGGGAGCGGCCGAGCGAGACAGCATGACAAAAGCGGAGGTGCGAGAGGGTGTACGCATGATGACAAACCTGCCTTGGTGGCTGTGCCATCAGCCCTCACCGTGGGGCGAGGGCTGATGGAGTGATGAATGCAGTGGTTAGCGATCGATGGTGAACTGAGCGCGGCGGTTCTGCTGCCAGCAGGTCTCGTTCTCTTCGGTGCAGAACTGCTTCTCTTTGCCGTAGCTGATCACACGGATACGGTTTGGAGCCACACCGGCTGCGATCAGTGCAGTGCGTGCGGAGTTGGCACGGTTCTCGCCGAGAGCCAAGTTGTACTCTGCAGAGCCGCGCTCGTCGGCGTAACCACCAATCACGATGTGGATGGCGGGGTGCGCTGCGAGGTACGAGGCTGCCTGCTGGGTGGATGCCTGAGCATCGGGGCGAAGATCGTAGCTGTCGTAGTCAAAGAAGGCATCCTGCACGTTCTGGTGGAAGGCCTCATCGGTTCCCATGTCGCCGCCGCTGGTGTTCGCCGGTACGGTCGGGGCAACGGGAACGCGCACAGTGACGCGAACGTTGGCCTCGGTGGTGCCGCCATCGCCTTTTGCCACCAGATGGAAGTTGGTCGAGTTCGCTGGAGCAACGGTCTGTGTGCCATTGGCGTTCACCTCGCCGATGCCGTCGATGGTGACGACGGTGGCGTTCTGTGTGCGCCAGTTGAGCACAACGGACTGGCCCAGATCAATTGCCAGCGGGTCGGCAGTGATGGATGCCGTTGGCGCGGGGGCCGCAGCAGCAGGCATGGGCGCCAGGCTATTGGGGTCGATACCACTGGCCTTCTTGTGGCAACCGGTTACGGCGCTGATGGCGATGGCGGTAGCCGCAAGTACAAAGATCTTGCGAAGCGTCGTTGAGGTCGTGCTCATGGTCATACTCTCCTGCATTGCTTTTGATAATTCTAACGTCTACACATCAATAGGGCTGATTTCACGGGAAGGTTGTTACAACGATACGTACTAATCTTCACTTCCAAATAATTACTTCCAACTCCAGTTTGGCATGTCCGCTCCACCGCTGGTAAGGGCGCGCTTTTGGGTGCCGTCAGCCAGCATGGTCCAGATCTTCATGTGTTCCGGGCGGCCGTCCGCGGTGTTGGCGTAGGTGATGTGGCGGCCGTCAGGAGACCAGGAGGGGAAGTCGCAGCGGCCGCCATCGTGGGTAAGCTGAATCCAGCGCTTGGTGGCAATCTCCATGACGTAGATGTCTTGTCCGCCGGGTGCTCCGGGGCCGTACTTGCGGTTCCATGCAAAGGCGATGAACTGGCCGTTCGGAGACCAGGAGGGGGAGGTGGCATAGCCGCCGTCGGTCATGCGGCTGATGCCGGAACCGTCGGAATCCATGATGTACAACTGCGGCAAACCGGTACGTCCGCTGATCCAGGCAATCTGCGCGCCGGTGCGTGGATTGTAGACCGGCGAGACGTCCGGACCACGGAAGCTGGTGATACGACGTGCGAGCCCGCCATTCACGTCGGAGATCCATATCTCCGGGTCGCCAGTACGCGAGGAGGAGTAAGCGATTTCACGGCCATTGGGAGCCCAGGCCGGGGAGAGGTTCGTGCCTCCGGCGTTGGAGATATTCACCATGCGCCCCAGCAGCAGGGAGTACATACGGATCTGGAAGCCATCGTGACCCAGCGAGGAAAAGGCGATGCGCGAGTTATCTGGCGAGACGCGCGGAGAGAGCGAGACCGTGCCCAGATGCGTCACCGCATGCTGGTTGGCTCCGTCATAGTCCATCTGCCAGATCTCTTTGTTGCCGCCACCCATCTTGACGTAGAAGATTTTGGTTTCGGCGATGCCGGGAATACCACCACCCAGGCGGAAGATGATCTCATCGGCGAAGCGATGCGCTACCTGACGGGCAGAGTCCTCGCTTGGAGCCTCGTTGTACTGCTTGGCCAGCACCTGCGGATACTGTGCGTTCTTGGCATCGAACAGAAAGCCATTGGCGATCAGTCTGCCATTCTGTACGCCCAGACTGCCAAAGGCGACCATGGCTGCCGATGCCGGTTCTGCGGACCACTGCGCCAGATTAATCTCGGCGGGAGCACCCGGAGACGATTGCGGCATCAGGCTTTTGGAGACGATGTCAAAGATACCGGCATTGGCGAGATCGGAGTAAAGCGTTGCGTCGAAGGTGCGCTTGAAGGGCGCGGTCTGCGGGTCAGTGGTGAAGGGTTTGAAGTCGGCGACCGCAATGCGGATGCGGTCGGCACCGCTGGAGGTCTCGGTCTTGAACCAGTCCTGCGCCTGCAATGTTGAGGCGCAGACCAGCAGCAACGAGATTGCGATGAGCCAGCGTTTCGGGGTACGGGGAGATAGGGTATGCACCGGGCTTATCATTCCTCTCCTATGGTAGATGCAAAGCAGGGCAAAGAGTGATCGGCCGCAGTGGGACAGGCGGTAATCAGGCGAATACTCCGGTTGGAACGCGGTTACTGCTTACGGTAGTCAAAGGAGTACTCCACGGTGATGTGGTCGCCCTGCGGCAGTGGCCCGAAGCCCTCATCCTGCACACGTTGCAGGGCGCGCAGGGCCGAGGTGTCGAGGCTGGCAGAGCCGCTGCGGGCTCCGTAACGAATGTTGGAAGGGATGCCGTCCCGGTTGATATCGAAGATCAAGGTGACGCGCTTGCCCTCGGAGGCGCGAGGATCGGCCTCCTGGGTGAACCAGTTCTGGGCTACCTTCCGGTTGACGACGTTGACATAGTAGGCAAAGCGCTCGCCGAAGGTCTTGTCGTCGACCGACATGCTGGCGGTACCATTCTTCAGTTGCATGGTCGCCTGCGCGATGCGGATGCCAGCCGTCTCACCGGTAGCAGCTTTGGTGGGCTGCGGCGGCACGGGTTGTACATGCTTTGGCGGCGTTGGGGTTACTTTATCGGCGGTTTTGACGGGCTTGGCCGCCTTGGTAGGGATAGCCAGATCCTTGGGTGACGGTGCGACCTCGGTCTTTTCCTTGGCTGTAATCGGTGCGGGACTGGGCTTCTCCGAGGTCAGCACTCCGTCATCGAGCGTCCGTTGGCGCGGTGGCAGGGGGATGGACGAGACCATGGTCGCCTGGATGGCACCGGCGGTGACGTCGTGCTCGCCCCAGGACTTGCCGCGGTGCGAGAGATACGCCAGACCGAAGATGGCCGCAAAGACCGCCGCATGCAGCAACAAGGCGCCGACGAAGTTGCCCCGCAGACTCTCGCCTTGCGCGTGTTCCTCGTGTATCCAGTTGAGCTGAGTGGCTATGGCACCCTCCTCACTTCTGGATCGGCTGGGTGACGATGCTGATATTGGTGATGCCGGCGCGTTTTACGGCGTCCATGACGGAGGCAAAGGCCCCAAAGGGAACCTGTTCGTCGGCACGTAGATAGATGATGCGCTTGGCCGGATCGCCGTGTCCTACTGCCTGCAGGTGGGCGGGCAGGTCGTTCACGTTGATGGGCTTGTCCTGCAAAAAGACGTTCTGGTCCTTGTCGATGGTGACCACCATTCGTTCTTCGGTAAGCTGATTGACGGAGCGAGTCTTGGGAATCGCCACCTCAACGCCCGACTGCAACACCGGCGCGGTCAGCATGAAGATGAGCAGCAGCACCAACACGACATCCACGAGCGGGGTGATGTTGATCTCGGCGAGTGCGGTCTGGGTGCGGGTCTGGCCGCCGCTGCGGGTGGAGAAAGCCATGGCCTAGAAGGTCCTCCGGCGAGGCTCTTCCGGTGGTGCCGCGGTCACAGGCGGCGTAACCATGGCGGCGTTTTCAATCGCGTTCAGCAGTTCGCGTCCGAAGTCGTCCATGCGGGCGGCAAACTCACGCAAGCGCGCTGTCAACTGGTTGTAACCGACGACTGCCGGGATTGCTACCACCAGACCTGCAGCGGTGGTAATCAGAGCTTCCGAGATGCCCGGAGCGACTGCACGCAAGGTCGCCGCACCAGCCGTGCCCAGTCCATGGAAGGCGTCGATGATGCCCATGACGGTTCCAAAGAGGCCGATAAACGGGGCGATTGCGGCGATCGTGGCCAGCCAGGTCATGCGCTGCTCCATCACAGTCAAGGCCTCGCTGGAGGCGGTCTGTGCGGCCCGTTCCAGCGCCAGCGGATTGCGCGGGAGGCCTCGTCCGGAGGTCTGCCGGAAGTACTCATCGTGAATCTCAGTGAAGACGGCGACCAGCGGGCTGGGCTTGAACTGCTCGGCAACCGAGGCGATCTCGCTGAGCCGGGTGGACTTGCGGAAGGCCCGGATGAATCGTTGTCCCTGCATCTGCGCTTTGCGGAAGCTGGACCACTTGGACAGCATGATGGTCCAGGAGAAGATGCTGGCCAGTAACAGGATGACGAGCACAGCAAAGGCCACAGGGCCGCTGTTATGGATCATCTCTGCCAGGGCGCTGCTGTTGGCCGCAGCCGGAGTAGCCGCGACTGGATCTTCCTGGAGGAAGGAAAGAGCTAAAGCAAGATTCAAGACCATAGTTTTTTCGATTACCGCCAGACCTGAGTGTAAATCGTTCCTGCGAAGTAAGACGTTGGATGCAGAAAGAGGCATCAAGGCAGATGCCCGTGACGCAGAAATACTGGATGGGCATGGGGTTTGTTATCCTCGCGATACAACTCTGGTTGAGGCCTGACATGCTGCTGGAACTGCGCGCGGAAAACTATGCTGTTATCGATCACGCTATTGCTGGCTTTGGGCTGGGACTGAATCTGCTGACCGGCGAGACGGGCGCGGGCAAATCAATCCTGATCGACGCGCTGGCTCTGCTGCTGGGAGGTAAGGCTTCGTCCGACGTAGTGCGCCACGGAGCAGACAAAGCTGTGGTGAGTTGCGTCTTTGAGATGACGCCGGGCGCCGCGGCGGTGCTGGAAGCGAATGGAATCGACGCCGATACCGACGACATTCTGCTGCGACGGGAGATTTCAACCACCGGGAAAGGCCGAGTGTTCGTTAACAATCAGCCGGCAACCGTAGGGGTCCTGCGGCAGTTGGCGCCGGAATTGGCACTGGTGCACTCACAGGGCGAGACGCTGGGTTCGTTCGACCAGATGCAGCAGCGGTTGTTGCTTGATCGCTTCGGCGGCGTGAGCCATGAGGCAGTGGCCACTGCCTATGCCACATGGCGCACCACATCCGACAAGCTGGAAGAGTTGCAATCGGCCGAGCAGGACCGTCTGCGCATGGCCGACTTGTGGCGGTTCCAAAGCAAGGAGATCAACGAGGCGCATCTGACTGTAGATGACGAAGACGCGCAACTGGAGTCGGAGAAGCGCGTGCTTAGTAATGCCGAAAAGCTTTATACGGCGGCCATGAGCGCGCATGAACTGCTGTACGAGTCGGAGAACTCCGCCGAGAGCACTCTGGGAGCTGCGCTGAAACATCTGGAAGAACTGGCGCGGTACGATACCCGCTTTCTGGAGCCAGCACAGCAGCTTGCCGGAGCGAAGGCAGCCGTGGAGGACGTCGATGCAGAGGTGCGGGAGTTTGCCGACAATATCAACGCTGCGCCAGGTCGGCTGGAAGAGATTGAAGACCGCCTGGCTGCACTGGATCGGCTGAAGCGCAAGTACGGCCAGACATTAGCTGAGGTGATGGCCTTTGGAGAGGATGCAGCGCGCAAACTGGCCGAGGTGGAGAATCGCGATGCTCTGGTCGCTGAGTTGACGGCCCGGGAAGCGCAGGACGCTGAGAGGTACCGTGTGGCGGCATCGGCCCTGACAACAGCGCGCACCGAGGCCGCCCGACGACTGGAGAAGCTGGCCGAGATTCAGATCAACGATCTCGCCATGAATGTTCGATTCAACGTGAAGGTGACTGCCGACCAGGCCGCTGCAAGCTGGACGGCATATGGCTGGGACCAGATTGAGTGCCTCATTGCGACGAACACAGGCGAACCGTTGAAGCCGCTGCACGAGATCGCCTCCGGCGGCGAGATGTCGCGGGTCATGCTGGCTTTGAAGGTCACGGTGGAGGAGGGTGCGTCCAGCGGCGCAGGACGTAAGAAGAAGGTCGCGCTGCCCCGCACCCTGGTCTTTGACGAGATCGACATCGGTATCGGCGGACGTGCAGCAGAGGCAGTCGGACGAAAGCTGAAGACCCTCTCCAAGGGCCAACAGGTGCTCTGTATTACCCATCTTCCTCAGATAGCAGCCTTCGGCGATCAGCACTTTTTGATTGAGAAGTCAGAGAAGCGCGGCCGGACCCAGACCGAAGTGCGCCGCATGGACGACGCGGAGCGCACCCACGAGATCGCCCGCATGTTGAGCGGAGCCAAGCTGACCGAGACCAGCATGAAGCACGCCGAGCACCTGCTCGAAACCAGTCGTTGACGCCGCGTAACTTCTGCCCGCTCAGACACCTGAATCCAGTTTGCCGTCGTTTATGGTTGCAGCCGGTGAAGTCCCGGACGCACCAGCGTTGGTTCAATAGAGACCCATTTCGCTTGCGAACGCGGTATACTTACTAAGTGATTACGACCACTGTAGACCACACACCCGTTGACCAATCCGACACCGTAACCAAGACCAAGCGAGTGCTGCTTTTGAAGCCGCGCGGTTTCTGTGCGGGCGTGGTGCGGGCCATCGACATCGTACAAATTGCATTGGAGACGTTCGGAGCTCCGATCTACGTTCGCAAGGAGATCGTCCATAACAGCTATGTTGTGACCGATTTGGCCAAGAAGGGTGCCATCTTTGTGAATGAACTGGACGAGGTGCCGGAAGGCGCGCGCGTGATCTACTCCGCACATGGCGTCTCTCCTGCGGTGCGGCAACGCGCCAAGGAACGTGGCCTGAAGGTGGTCGATGCGACCTGCCCGCTGGTGACCAAGGTCCACGTGGAAGCCATCAAGTTTGCCAAGCAGGGCTACTCGCTGGTGCTGGTTGGCCATCGCGACCACGAGGAAGTAGAAGGCACGCAAGGCGAAGCGCCGGACGTGACCCAGGTGGTCTCGACCTTGCAGGAAGTGGAAGCGCTGGTCGTGCCCGATCCCGACAAGGTCGCCTACCTGACCCAGACCACACTTTCGCTCGACGAAGCGCGCTATATGATTGATGCGCTGAAGATTAAGTTTCCCAACATCGTCGGTCCGCACGCACAGGATATCTGCTACGCAACGGAGAACCGGCAGGT
The DNA here is from genome assembly GCA_021780315.1 of Acidobacteriota bacterium. Lineage (GTDB taxonomy): Bacteria > Acidobacteriota > Terriglobia > Terriglobales > Acidobacteriaceae > Edaphobacter. Next base: position 17,073 of record JAJXYY010000026.1, on the reverse strand, counting down.
AGCGGTAAAGAACGTAGCGCATGGAGCCGATCTGGTTCTGGTTGTCGGTTCGAAGAACAGTTCGAACTCCAATCGCCTTGTCGAGGTCTCGAAGAATCTCCATACGAACTCGTATTTGATCGATACTGCCGATGCCATCCAGCCTGAGTGGCTGGACGGCGTCAACACTGTGGCCGTGACCGCTGGAGCATCCGCTCCGGAAGTGCTGGTCAAGGATGTGGTCGAGTATCTCCAGAACATGGGATACGGCGATGTCGATGAAGTTGAAGTGATGCCGGAGAACGTTCGTTTTGGACTGCCCCCGGAGATCGTGCAGGCGATAGCTTCTGCTCCAGCAGTTTCGCGGTAACACCATGCGCAGCACCCAAGAGAGTTTGCAGTAAATGAATCCATCTTCAAGCAATCCGCAGACGGTGAACCGGCCCGCGCAGCCCCGCTATGGTCGAATGGACCTGGCCTTGGAGCATGTGGTCGGCGGCATCAATCGCGCCAGAGACTGGCTGCTCGGGACGCAGCACCCAGAGGGCTACTGGTGCGGCGAACTCGAAGCCGACGTCATGCTGGAAGCCGATTACATCTTCATGCATGTGCTGCTGGGTACGGGCGATGCTGGCAAGATGGAACGGGCACGCAACGAGATTCTGCGCCACCAGAACGAGGATGGCGGCTGGAGTCAGTATCCGGGTGGCCCATCCAACATCAACTACGGCGTCAAAAGTTACCTGGCACTGAAGTTGATGGGCCATGTCGCGGATGAGCCCATGATGGCACGCGCTCGCAAGTGGATTCTGGCGAACGGTGGTGTCGTGGAGTGCAACACGTTCACCAAGATCTACCTCTGCGCACTGGGTCAGTACGAGTACAACGCTGTGCCGGCCATTCCGCCGGAGATCGTCCTATTCCCGAACTGGTTCTACTTCAATATCTATGAGATTTCTTCCTGGTCGCGCGGCATTCTGGTCCCACTGGCGATCATCTATGCGAAGAAGCCGTTCAAGAAGATCGCCCCGGAGCAGGGAATCGACGAACTTTTCGTCGGTGGTCGCGAGAACGCCAACCTGCACCTGAAGTGGGACACCAAAAAGCTGATCAGTTGGCGTAATTTCTTCCTGTTTCTCGACCGGATGATTCACTCCTTTGAGCGCGTACACATTCGTCCGCTGCGCAAAGTTGCCCTGAAGGCCGCGGAGAAGTGGATGTTGGCCCGGTTTGAGAAGTCCGATGGATTGGGTGCTATCTATCCCGCCATGATGAACTCGATCATAGCGATGCGCTGTCTGGGTTACTCAGTCGATGATCCGCAGTTTATCCGCGCGATGGATGAGTTTGAGAAGCTCGGCATCGACTGCCCGCAGGGTACGGAAGACTATCCGACGCCGACGTTCCGCATGCAGCCCTGCTTCCCGCCCATATGGGACACCGCGCAGGTCATGTCGGCGCTGGGCGAAGCCGGGCTTTCGCGCACCGATCCGCGCCTGCTGCGGGCTGCCGACTGGCTGCTCTCGAAAGAGGTTCGGACCAAGGGCGACTGGGCCGAGAAGGTCAAGAACGTTGAGCCCGGTGGCTGGTACTTCGAGTTCAACAACGAGTTCTACCCCGACCTTGACGACACGGGTGAAGTGTTGCTGGCGCTCAACTGCATCGACAATCCGCGGGAGCGTTACCAGCACGAAGTCTGCCAGCGCGCACTCAACTGGGTGTGGGCGATGCAGTGCAAGAACGGTGGCTGGGCAGCCTTCGACAAGGACAACACCAAGACCATCTTCCAGTACATTCCCTTTGCCGATCACAATGCCATGCTGGACCCACCGACCGTGGACATTACCGGGCGCATGCTGGAGATGCTGGCGCAGTACGGCTACACCCGAGAAGATAAACGTGTCGAGAAGGCTGTCCAGTTTGTTCTGAAAGAACAGTGTGCGGACGGTAGCTGGTTCGGCCGCTGGGGCGTCAATTATCTCTACGGAACCTTCCTTGTACTGCGTGGCCTGGAGGCCATCGGCATGTGGAGCCACGAGCCCTGCATCCTGCAGGCAACCGAGTGGATTCGCATGGTGCAGAACTCCGACGGTGGCTGGGGCGAAACCTGTGGCACCTACGACGACGAGCTGCAGAAGGGCATCGGTCCCAGCACTCCTTCGCAGACGGCCTGGGCACTGCTTGGCCTGCTGGCAGGCGGCGACGTTCGCTCCGACTCAGTGGCCAAGGGCGTTCGCTGGCTGATCGACCGGCAACACGCCGACGGCAGTTGGGACGAGTTGGTCCCGGGGCGCAACGGAGAAAGTTATTACACCGGAACCGGCTTCCCGCGCGTCTTTTATTTGGGATATCACCTGTATAAGCAGTACTTCCCGCTGCTGGCGCTTACGACCTACAAGCGGGCGTTAGAAAAAGAGTCGCAGGCAAAGGTTTAGACCGACAAAAGCTGCGTCCTGCGACCGTTTGGCCCAGGGACGAAGCTTAAATGAGATTTTTAGAGTGTGAAGGAGACATCAAATGGCAGTGCCAGTCTCGCAAGCTTGGACAGTTGCAACTTATGTATTGAAGCAGAAGTTCCTCGGACGGAAGAAGTACCCCTTGGTGCTGATGTTGGAGCCGCTCTTCCGTTGCAATCTGGCCTGTGCCGGCTGCGGCAAGATCCAGTACCCCGCACACATTCTCAAGGCAGAGTTGAGCCCGGAAGATTGCTTCAAGGCAGTCGAAGAGTGTGGTACACCCATGGTCGCCATTCCAGGCGGAGAGCCCTTGCTGCACCCGCGCATGCCAGAGATCGTCGCCGGACTGGTTGCCCGCAAGAAGTACGTCTACATGTGCACGAACGCGCTGCTGCTTAAGGAGAAGCTGCACCTCTTCAAGCCCAGCAAGTACCTCTCGTTCTCGGTGCACGTTGACGGTCAGCGCGAGCATCACGACTTCTCGGTCTGCCGCGAAGGCGGTTACGACATTGCAATGGAAGGCGTTCGCGCCGCGGTGGATGCGGGCTTCCGCGTGACGACCAACACCACGCTGTTCGATGGTGCCGATCCCAACAGTGTTCGCGCCCACTTTGACGAACTGATGGTTGCGGGCGTCGAGAGCATGATGGTCTCGCCCGGATACACCTATGACAAGGCTCCCGACCAGAAGCACTTCCTGGGGCGCGCCCGCTCGAAGAAGATGTTCCGCGCCATCCTCTCCAACCGCAAGAAGACCTGGCGCTTCAACGCCTCGCCAATCTTCATGGAGTTTCTGATGGGCAAGAAGGACCTCACCTGCACGCCCTGGGGCATGCCAACGTTCTCGATCTTCGGCTGGCAGAAGCCCTGCTATTTGTTGCAGGATGGCTACGCCGACAGCTTCCAGGAGTTGATGGAGACGGTCGAGTGGCAGAACTACGGCACCGAATCCGGCAACCCACGCTGCGCCAACTGCATGGTTCACTCGGGCTACGAGGCCAGCGGCGTCAACTACACCTTCGGTTCCATCAAGGGAGTGCTGGAGACCGCCAAGGCCATCTTCTTTGGTAGCTACAAAGATGAAGGGGCGCAGAAGATTTTGAATGAGTGGAAGCCGGCCAGCCATGGCCCCCTGGTGCAGATCGCCGCGCCCTCGACCGCAACGGATAACGCAGATCGCCTGCAGGAAGTCTCAGGAGACTAATTATGGCCACTGACCTACAAGAGTCCGCCAAGTTGGAGCAGTTGTCGCATCTGACCCCTGATGAGATTGAGGTTGCGGCCGGACGGGATCGCGAGCAACTGGAAGGCTGGGTACCCGAACTCGCCACCGAAGCCGAGGTGCGCGAAGCGCTCGAAAAGGCTTTCGACTATCGCGGCGACATCACCATCACGTGCAAGGACGGGTCCAAGGTAGAAGGCTATCTCTTCGATCGCCGCACCGGCCACACGTTACTCGACTCGTTCATTCGCATCATCCCGATCAACGAAAAGACCAAGCGAAACATCTCCTATGCGGACATTGCGGGACTTGCGTTCAGCGGACGCGACACCGCTGCGGGCAAGACATTCGAGGCCTGGGTCGCCAAGTACTGGGCTAAGAAAGCTGCGGGCGAGCAGAATATCCAGATCGAGCCGGAAAAGCTGGACTAACCCCCTCGGTCAGGAATAGGGTCAGCCGACTAAGCTTCCTGCTATTAGCTATTTGCGGGACCAACACCACGCGGAAACGAGCGAACATTGCGCGTATTCATTACCGGGGCGACCGGCTTTGTCGGTGGACATGTGGCCCGCAGCTATGCAGCAGCAGGTGCTGATCTCCGCCTGCTTACCCGGAGCACCAGTCGTCTCGATGTCCTGACCGGTCTCAATGCCGAGGCGGTTCAGGGCGATCTGCGCAACATCGATCCGCTGCGTTCTGCCCTGACCGGCTGTGAAGCACTGGTGCATGTTGCCGCGGACTATCGCTTGTGGGTGCGCGATCCCAACGAGATGTATGCCGCGAACGTAGACGGTACCCGCAACCTGTTGGCATTGGCCCGCGAGGTAGGTGTGCCACGGGTCGTTTACACCTCCAGCGTCGCGACCATGGGCTTCAAGGTAGATGGCACCATCGTCAACGAAGACACGCCGGTTTCGCTCGACGATATGATTGGACACTACAAACGGTCGAAGTTTCTGGGCGAGCAAGAAGCAATACGCGCCGCACATTCCGGCCAGCATGTGATGATTCTCAATCCGACTACGCCCATCGGGCCGGGCGATGCCAAGCCCACCCCCACAGGCCGCATCATCGTTGACTTCCTCAACCGAAACTTTCCTGCCTACGTCGAGACCGGCTTGAATCTGGTCGATGTCTCCGAGGTCGCGCGCATGCACGTCGCGGCACTGGAGCTTGGCACACCTGGCGAACGTTACATCCTGGGCGGAGAAAACCTCACCCTCAAGCAGATACTCGACCGCATGTCGGCGATCACCGGACTGCCCTCACCAACCATGAAAGTGCCGCACGCCGTCGCCATGGCCTTTGCATTCTTCGACGAAAACTTTACCGGCAAACTTCTGGGTAAAGAGCCGCGCGCTACCGTGGAAGCGGTTCGCATGGGCAAGAAGATGATGTTTGCCTCCTCTGCGAAGGCAGAGCGTGAACTCGGCTTCAAACTGCTTCCGGTCTACGCCGCCTTGCGCTCTGCAATTGAATGGTTCATCGCGCATGGGTACGCGCCGGCATCATGAGAATCGCAATTCTTGCCGCACTCCCCGGAGAACTGAAGCCCCTGGTGCGTGGCTGGCAGCGCGTTGCCTCGCCCACTCGCGGCATCTCGATCTGGCTCAGTTCTGCGGATGATCATGCCAACGAGTACATCGCCGTATGTGGAGGTATGGGTACAGCTGCGGCCTTGCGCAGCCTGGCGGCGGCCGAGCACATCGGCACACTGGACATGGTGCTTTCCGTAGGGTGGGCAGGAGCACTAGATCACGACATGATCCCGGGCCACTGTTACGTTGTCTCCGAGGTGATCGACGCGCTCACCGGTGAACGCTTCCTACTGTCCGACGGCGACCGCACCCTGCGCCTGGTAACGACGCCCCATGTCGCCGATGAGGCCGAGAAGCAGCGCCTCCACGCCAGCTATGAGGCCGGACTTGTAGATATGGAAGCCGCCGCAGTCTGCAGGCTCGCGCACATTCGCGGCATCCCGGTCTACTGTTTGAAGGCCGTCTCCGATGCACGCGACGCCCGGCTGCCCGACCTGAATCCCTTCATCGATCTCAACGGCCAGTTGCGCATGATTCCGTTTCTTGCCTATGTTGCGCTGCGGCCGAGGTACTGGGCTTCCTTGCTCCAGCTTGGTCGCAACAGCAGCCTCGCAGCCAAGGCATTAGAGGTCTCCATCCGCAACTTTCTGGAACACAAACAGGTAAATCGAACCAATCAATCAGGAGCCGTGTAGCAGGTGAACGATCTCACAGCCATTCCCTCCACCATGCGTGCCGCCGTCTATCGCGGTAAAAACGATGTCCGTATCGAGACCATACCCGTCCCTGTGATCGGTCCCGGTGAAGTACTAGTCAAGATACACACCTGCGGCATCTGCGGCACCGATCTCAAGAAGATTCACACTGGCTCGCACGATGCGCCGCGCGTCTTCGGTCACGAGATGTCAGGCACAGTCGCTCAGGTCGGCGCAGGCGTTACCAACTTCCGCGTCGGCGATCGCGTCATGGCCTATCACCACATCCCCTGTGGCGATTGCTACTACTGCCGCAAACACACCTTCGCCCAGTGCGAGGTCTACAAGAAAGTCGGCTGCACGGCAGGCTTTGCTCCTTCGGGCGGAGGCTTCGCGGAGTACATCCGCGTCATGGACTGGATCGTGCGTCGTGGACTGATCAAGATCCCGGACCACATTCCGTTCGAGCAGGCAGCGTTTATCGAGCCGGTCAACACCTGCTACAAGGCGATCCAGCTACTGGGGCTGCAAACGGACGAGACTGTACTGGTGATCGGTCAGGGTTCCATTGGAATTCTGCTGGCGGCACTGGCTCACCGCACGGGAGCCACCGTGCTGACCAGCGATCTCTATCCGGAGCGTCATGCGATCGCTGCGGGTTTCGGTCTGCATCATCCTCTGGATGCGCGTGGCGATGTCGTGGCTGCCGCAAAAAACGCCACCGAAGGCCGCGGTGCTGATGTCGCGCTTGTCGCCGTGGGTGGAAATGCACTGATTCAAGTCGCCATGAATTCGATCCGTCCCGGTGGCCGCGTCATGCTCTTCGCCAGCACCCAGCACGGCGAGACGCCCTTCGATCCAGCCGCAGTCTGTATGGATGAGAAGACCCTGATGGGCTCCTATAGCGCGTCCGTCGCGATCCAGGATGACGTCACCCGCATGGTCTTGGATGGCTACCGCAATGGCTTCGACCTCACCCGGCTCATCTCCCATCGCTTCTCGTTGGAAGATGCTGTAGCAGCTATCGAGCTTGCCTCCAACCCCCAACCTGATTCGTTGAAGATCATCATTCAGCCGGGCAGCTAATCGCGGCCGCGCTTCTTCACTTCCACATTCAACCGCTTGATCTTCTGGTTCAGTGTGGAGAGTGGAATCTTGAAGTATTCCGCCGCTTCGGTCTGGTTCCAATGGCAGCGTTCCAACCGGTCCGCAATAATGCGTCGCTCAATCTCCTCCATCAGGTCGAATAGGGAAGCATCCGGACGGTGATCGAGCAGGCTGGCCGAGTAGGTGCTGCCGGTCAACTGCGAGGGCAGCAGATCCGGAGTAATCGTCCGTGTCGTCGACAGCACGACGCCGCGCTCCATCGCATTTTCCAGTTCGCGCACGTTGCCGGGCCAGTCGTAGTCCATCAGCACCCGCAAAGCCTCCGGCGCTAGAGAACGATGCTCAGTGCCGTTTTCGTCCGCGTAGTAGCGCAAGAAGTGCGCTGCCAGCAAGGGAATATCTTCGCGACGCGAACGCAGCGGAGGCAACTCCAGGCAGATCACATTCAGCCGGTAGAAGAGGTCTTCGCGAAACCGTCCCTCGCGCACAGCCTCCTGCAGATTCACGTTGGTTGCCGCGACAATACGGACGTCCACCTGAATCTCCTGCACGCCGCCCAGATGCATAAAACGCTTGTCCTGCAGCACCCGCAGAATCTTGGCCTGCATGTCCATTCCCATGGTGCCAATCTCATCCAGAAACAAGGTGCCGCCGTTCGCGACTTCAAACAGCCCCTTTTTCGCTGTAATCGCCGAGGTAAAGGCCCCCTTGACGTGGCCAAAGAGCGTGGACTCCAGCAACTCGGAAGGCACGGCCCCAGTATTTACCGGCACAAACGGCTGGTCGCGGCGTGGCGAGTTCGCGTGGATGGCCTTCGCGATCAACTCTTTTCCGGTGCCGCTCTCCCCCTGTAGCAACACCGTGGAGCGGCTCGGAGCGATCTGGGCCACCAGATCGAACAGGCGCAGCATCGGTTCACTTTTGCCGACGATATTTTCGAAGTTATAGCGCTGCTTCAGCGTGCGCTTCAACTGCACGACTTCTTCTTCGGCTCGATGCCGCGCAATGGCCGTGCGAATATCTGCCAGCAGCTTCTCGTTGTCCCACGGCTTCTGGACGAAGTTCTCTGCACCGGCACGGATCGCGTCGACCACGTTGCCCATGGTGCCAAAGGCCGTGATCATGATGATCGGCAGGTTCTGTTGGATCGCCGTGATCCGGGGCAGCAGATCAATGCCGCTCTCGCCCGGCAGCGCCAGATCCAGCAGCAGCAGGTCGTACTCATTGCGCGAAAGCAGCTCAAATCCGGACGTGCCATCGGCTGCCATCGACACCACGAAGCCTTCGAGCGTGAGCAGTGTTTCGAGCGACTCGCGAATAGCATCTTCGTCGTCGATGATCAGAATGCGCGGACTACCGGCGACACGGGCGGTGCGTTCCAGATGCAGGGTTCCCGCAGCCAGCTCGGATGTTTCAGACATGAAGCGTCTTCCTCTCAACTTCCTGGGAAGCCTCGTTCGTAGTTTCGGAACGGGCTTCGGTGATAACTGCCGGACGCATGTCCGGGGCAGGGAACTCTAACTGGAATATGGTGCCGACACCAGGCTCACTCTCGACCACAATCTTGCCGGCATGCTCCTGCATGATGCCGTAGCTCACGGCAAGACCTAGTCCGGTGCCCTTGTGTTCACCCTCCCGAGGCCTGGTCTTGGTGGTAAAAAACGGATCGTAAATGCGATGCAGATGTTCACGCTCAATACCACTGCCGGAGTCCTGAATGCGCACCAGGACACGGCCGGAAGACTCCAGCGTCGCAATCTTCAGTGTCGGCTGTACAGAGCCGAACATTGCGTCCTTTGCGTTCAACATCAGGTTAAGCACTACTTGCTGCAGCTTGCCCTGGTTCCCATGGATACGGGGCAGGCTGGTATCGAAGTCCGTCTCAACCTTGATCTGCGCGGTCTTCAGTTGATGATCCAGGAGCGTCAAAGTATCGTGCAGCAGTCCATTCAGATCAATGCTGGTGAACTCCGCTCCACTGGTCCGCGAGAAGTTAAGCAGACCGTTCACAATCTCCGACGCCCGGAAGGTCTGCTGGGTAATCTTCTCCAACACTGGAGCCAGCCGTGCATCGTCGCGCATGTGCTTGTGCAGCATCTGTGTGTAGCTGGAGATGACTGCCAGAGGCGTGTTAACCTCGTGCGCAACGCCTGCCGCCAACAGGCCGATCGACGACAGCTTCTCGGCCTGGGTCAACTGCGCTTCCAACTGGATGCGGTCCGTTATGTCGTCAATCAGAATAATGCGGCCAACCGCAACAAAATCGCGTGTAACCAGCGGGGCGATTGCGATGTTCGCCGTGCATGCCTCGCCCGTCGGCAGTTCCAGCCGGAACTTGTACAATGTATGCGTACCTTGCTCCTCCCGCACGCTCTTGAACCGCTCCACGAAGTCAGCAGGGAAAACCTCACTCAGCGGACGCCGCAACACCTCGACCCGCGACTTCGCATACATCACTTCCATCTGCGTATTCCAGCTCTCTATCCTGTCTTCAAGGTCCACGGCGAAGATGCCAATGTTGATCGACTCGACGATATTCTCGTGAAACTCCTTCAGTCGTTCGAACTCGCTGATCTTCTGCTCCAGCTTGCGATAGAGTTGGGCGTTCTGAATCGCAATACCGATATAACCAGCCAACGACTCCAGCAACTCCATATCTTCGCTGGAGAGAAAGTCGCCATCGTCGGTTCGTCCAAGGCCAATAACCGCCACCGTTCGCGTCCCGCCGCCGTCGCGGTTCGCAACGCGGCAGGGCAGATAGTAGTTCAGGTCCAACCTTCCTGCGCTGCGTTGCTGCGGCTCCGGCAAGCGTAGAATCTGTTGCGGGTTCTCGAGAAAGATGTGGCTGTTGGCATCGGGCCGGTCAAAGTCGAGAAAACGGACATCCAGCGCGTTCAGGTCGCTGGCGTGCAGATTGGTTAGCCCGTGTGAGGCCGCCAACTCAAAGTGCCGTCCAGTGTTTCCGGACGCTTCTTCATTCGCCAGAAATACCGCCACTCGCGTCACCAGGAGTGTTTGTGGCAATCGCTCTACGATCGAGTCCAGCAGCGCGCGCAGATCGGTCTGCGAGTTCAGCCCGCGGCCAAAGTCCACCAGCGTCTCACGGTAATCGAATCGCTTCTGCTCAAAGACTCGGTCGACCCGTGCCTGAATCGCACGCTTCAACGGCTCGAAGATAATACCGGTGATGATGATGCCCGCCAGCAGCCCATAGATGCGCAAACTAGGCAGTCGTGTATGCACCGTCTCCGCCGCCAGGGCAACGATGCCAAAGTACAGACCCACCAAAGCCGCAGTGGCCAGCGTATACGTCACACCACGTTTGAAGATCAGGTCGACATCCATCAAACGGTACTTCACGATGGCCCAACTGAACGTCAGCGGCAGAAACACCAGCGAGAGTCCAGCCAGCTTCGTCAGCAGGCCAGGCACCGACCAGTCTGACAGATAGGGAATTACATAGAAGACCGTGAATGGCAACACGGCCAGCAACGTCCCGCGCGTCAGCCACTTCAACTGCTGCCGCTCCAGTCCGGACTCCGCATTCAGATAGCGGAAGCGGAAGACCACCGCTGCAATCACGTAGTACAGTGCCAGGTAGCCGACCGTGATTTGATCCAGCCGATGATGCAGCACCTCGGTGGCCGACCACATCTCGATGGCCGCAATCTGCAGCCCCATCAGCATCAAACCGGGCAGATATACCAGTGCAGAGAATAATCTCCGCGAGGTCCGGTACTTGCGGTCTTCCACCGCGTTCGAGGAAAAGCTGATGGCAAAGTGCAGAAAAAGTGCTGGCTGAATGGCAGCCGCTGTCACATTGGCCCAGTAGATCAACCAGTCAAAAGTGTCCAACTCACCCGTGTATTTGAACGAGTACAGCACGAACGACACAAGACAGAAGATGTAGAAATGGGTGGACTTCGGTGCAGTCCATCGCCGAAACAAGACATAGATTCCAATGCACAGATAGACCAGCGCAATCAGCCGCAGTCCCTGATTGATGGAGCGGTCCGTCGGCTCCAGAATCAGTTGAATATCCAGCTTGGCGCCACGGCTAAGATCGTCGGAGTTCGCCAGCGGACGAACAATGGAGTAGGTGGCATGAGCCCATACTCCGCTCCGAAATACCTCGCGCACAAACGGAGCCAGCCGCGGCGTTGGATGATCGTTGATCGCCGTAAGAATATCGCCGGGACGAACACCGGCCCGCTGTCCGGGAGACTCCGCCGGAACCCGTTCCGCTCGCAGACCACCCTGCGCCTCGATCCACCAAATACCATCCGTCGGTACGTCGAAGCTGCTCTCCTGACGCAGATTCAGCGCAGCAAATACACACGCTGCCAGCGTTGCCACGGCCAGCACGACGGCAAGTATCCGTGTTTGGAAGGCATTCTTCATTGAATCAAAGTCACTACCAGCAAGTTACGTTCCAAACATAAACCTTCAACAGGCGAGTGTTAACGCTTTCTTTTCTCAATCCAGCCTACAGAAAACCATAGACCTTTCAATTATAAGGATATACCGAGATCTCATCGTCTGGCCTGTCGTCAGATACGGTGGATTGCGGCTCCGGTTCCATCGCAACACCATGTCTCAACTTTATTAGTTGCTGGTTGGGCCTGCCTAAGGTAGAGACCAGCCGCCTTCAATATTTTTGTGCGAATAAATTCACACTCCTGTAACATAAAAGCTGGCGAGAAGCAGCATCGAATAGACTCTCCGCCAACACTTTAGCCACGAGGCCGTAACTGCTGTGATGCATCAATCGGAAAGCGAGACGAGCAACGAATACATCTGGGTGAATGGTCTTCGCGTGCATTATGTGCGGGCCGGATCCGGAATGCCGCTGCTGCTCATTCATGGATTGGTTGGCTCCGCCAGGAACTGGAGCCACAACATCCAGGCATTGGCCAGCGATGCTGCGGTCTATGCCATCGACCTGCCCAATATGGGTGAGTCCGACCGGATGCCCGGACTGGATGCAGGTCTGGAAGCCAACGCCGACCGCGTCGCCGCCTGCATGGATGCGCTTGGTCTGGCGCAGGCCGATGTGGCTGGGCACTCGCATGGCGGCGCCATCGCCATGATGCTCGCCGCACGTCACTCCGCTCGCGTGCGCCGACTGGTTCTGTTCGCTCCGGCCAACCCCTTTTGCAACCTCGGACGACATCTCATCCGCTTCTATAACAGCGGTCTGGGCAAGACCATGGCCCGTCTGATCCCCGTCCTGCCAAACCGCCTCAAAGCCACCGCGCTGGGTCGCATGTACGGTGACCCGCGCCGCATCAAAGCGGGCTCGCTGGAGGGCTATATTGACGGACTCGCCCAACCGGGAACGGTGGATCACGTGCTGCGGATCGTCCAGCGTTGGTATCTGGACATGGGACAACTGCGCACCGCACTCAAGCTAATCGTTGACAAGCCGGTGTTACTGGTTTGGGGCGACCGCGACCGCGCTGTCGGTCTACCCTCCGGCCAGAAACTGCACCAGATGCTTCCGCAGTCGCAACTGATTGTCATTCCCGGTGCAGGCCACATCGCCTTTGAAGAGCTGCCGGATATCTGCAATCGGACCGTGCGCAGTTGGCTCGCTGCTCCCGTCGCAGAAGCACCATCGTTCACGATGCGCTACTCCGCTTCCGGGGTACGCCGACTCCATACCGCCTGAGCGCCGCGCTTACTGCAGCCCTATCTGGTCGTGCAACCAGGTGCGCAGAATGCTCTGCATCTGATCCAGCTTAGCGCCGGGTGATGCCGTCGTCCCTTGAAAAAAATGGTCCGCACCGGCTACCCAGTGCATTTGTTTGGGTTCAGTCGCCGCCTCCAGCACCTGCTCCATCACGTCTCTCGGCCCATACACGTCCTGATCGCCACTGATAAACAGTTTAGGCGCCACACACCTGGGCAGAAATCCATAGGTATAGTCGCGGCCATCGGCACTCACCGGCAGTCCGAGCCCTACCAGCCCCTTCACCCTTGGGTCTCCACAGCAGGCGCGTAGTCCAATGTTGGAACCAAACGAAAAACCCGCAAACAGAATCGGCAGCTTCAGGTTCAACTCCATCCAGTCCAGTACGGCGCGAACATCGTCCCGCTCCCCCCGGCCATCGTCGAACATCCCCTCGCTGAGTCCCACCCCGCGAAAGTTGAACCGCAGCACCGGCAGCCCATACGAAGAGAACGCTTTCATCGCGTGATACACCACTTTGTTGTGCATCGTTCCACCTGCCGGAGGGTACGGATGGCAGACAAACGCCGCATAACGGGCATCCGCACGGCCAGTGTTCAGCACCGCCTCCAGTTTGCCCGCCGGGCCCTGTAGGTCGTCGATACTGCGAATATGCGAAGAGGTCGTGTGGATCGGGGATGCTGTCATCGCTTCCAGTTTATCCGGTTGTTGTGTTTAGTCGGTGCTGCCGCTTGACGTATCCTGTTGCCATGCCGATTGATCCCATCGCCCTTACCAAGCAGCTCGTCAACATCGAGTCCACCACCTATCACGAAGGCCCGGCAGGCACGTTTTTGCGTGGGTTCCTGGCGGAACAGCACTACGCTGTGGAGTGTATGGCAGTCGATCAACCCGGCACGCCCACCCCCGGCAGCGGCAATGGCGAGCGCTTCAACGTCTATGCCGCCATGCCCGGCATTACCCCCGATGTTGTCCTCTCCACCCACATGGATACCGTGCCGCCCTTCTTTGGCTGCACCGAAGATGATGAATTTCTGTACGGACGCGGAACCTGCGATGCCAAAGGCATCATCGCCGCACAGATTGCTGCCGCCGATCAACTGCGGCAGGCCGGAGTCAAGGTCGGGTTGCTGTTTGTAGTCGGCGAAGAGCGCGACTCCGCCGGGGCAGCCGTAGCCAATCGTTCCCCCAAAGGCTCCCGTTTCCTCATCAACGGCGAACCGACCGACAACCGTCTTGCTCTAGCATCCAAAGGCGCACTGCGCGTTGAACTCCGCGCCAAGGGCCGCATGGCTCACTCCGCCTATCCCGAACTGGGGGAGTCCGCGATCGACAAACTAGTGGAGGCACTCCACGACGTGCTGGCCATGCCGTTGCCGGTCGAGCCGGAGATAGGCCCCTCCACTCTCAATATTGGCCTGCTCTCCGGCGGCCGCGCTCCCAACGTCATCGCCGACAAAGCCGAGGCTCACCTGTTGGTTCGCCTCGTCGGGCCGTCTGACTCCATCAAGCAGGCCATCGTCTCCACCGTCGGTGACCGCGCGGATGTCGACTTCAGCCTCGATTTGCCATTCGTGCGCATGAGGAAAGTCGGCGACCTGCCCACCATGATCGCCAAGTTCACCACCGACATCCCCTCGCTCACCGCCTGGGGCGAGCCCTTCCTGCTCGGGCCAGGCTCCATCCACGTCGCCCACACTCCTGCCGAGAAGATCGCCAAAAAAGAGCTGCTCGAAGCCGTCGATCTCTACGTCCAGTTAGCCCACCAACTCGTGACTTCCTGAGCCCCAGGCGCACGGTCCAAAGCTAACCGGACATCACCGGGAAGGGAAGCGTCTCGCGGTTGTCCTCGGCCAGCACCACCGCCTCATCGGGATTGGCCGGGTTATACCTCACCTGAACCGCAGGTGCGCCTTTGGCCTTCACTTCGGCTTCACTTCTGCCTATCGCTCCACTCCGCAGATACCCGCCAAAGTACTCGCCATTCAGTACAAAATGAAATCCGGCTTCAATTTGCCACACGCTGGCAAAGGCGTCTTCATCCGGATCCACTGGTAGCACCTGCCAATGGTTGATCTCCCCCGTCGCCTTGGGCCAGCCCTGCGCCAGACGGACACGCCGCTCCCGGTCTCTGTGCCGAAACCATGCACGCATGCCGCCGATGAGAGATGCCCCGCTCATGTGCGCAACATTCTAATCCCCTCGTACTGCCCCCTTTGCAAGGCCCTAGTTTTCCTACGCTCGCATGGGCTCTAAACTAGAGTGATGGCAGCAGATTTCACACACCTTCATCTTCATACTGATTACTCGCTTCTCGACGGCGCCTGCGACGTCGAGAAACTCGCCACTCACCTCGGCGAGATCGGCCAGACCGCCGCCGCCATGACCGATCATGGCAACATCTACGGCGCGGTCCACTTCTTCGAGGCCATGAAGAAGAAGAACCTCAAGCCTATCCTTGGATGCGAACTGTACCTCTCCAAGACCGAAGATCATCGCACCTTTGCCGACGGCTACAACCACTTTCTGGTGCTGGCGGAAAACGAGGCCGGCTACCGCAATCTCGTTCGCCTTACCAGCGAGGCCGCTCTGCATGGCTTCTACCGCAAGCCCCGCGTCTCCAAGGAGTTTCTCTCCCGCCACACCGAGGGCCTCATCGGCTTCTCCGGTTGCCTCGCCGGTGAGATCAACCAGCACCTGATGGCAGGCAAGTACGACGAGGCCAAGCAGTCCGCCGGGTACTTTCAAGACATCTTCGGCAAGGGAAATTTCTTCCTCGAAGTACAAGACCACGGCCTGGCGCCCGATAAGGCCGTCTGCGATGCGCTCTTCAAGATGGAGCGCGACCTCGACATTCCCATCATCGCCACCAACGACAGCCACTACGTCGCCGCCGGCGACTCCCGCGCCCACGAGATTCTTCTCTGCGTCCAGACCGCCGGCAGCATGAACGATCCCAACCGCTTCAAGTTCGACACGCAAGAGTTCTACATCAAGTCTGCCGAGGAGATGCACCGCACCTTCTCGCAGAACCCCGAAGTCTGCACCCGCACCATGCAGTTCGTCGATCGCTGCAACCTCAAGCTCTCTAAGGTCGACAACCCGTTCCCCGACTTCGTCGTCCCCGAGGGAGAGACCCTCTATAGCTACTTTGAGAAGGTCTGCCGCGACGGCCTGCAGAAGCGCCTCGACACCTCGGTCGCTCATCTGCGCTCCCGCGGCCTGCTGCGCAAAACCATCCCCGACTACCACGCCCGCCTCGACCGCGAGATCGGCATCATCAAGGACATGAAGTTCCCCGGCTACTTCATGATCGTCTGGGACTTCATCCGCTACGCCCGTGAGCAGAACATCCCCGTCGGCCCCGGCCGTGGTTCAGCCGCCGGCTCGCTGGTCGCCTACTGCATGGAGATCACCGACGTCGATCCCCTCCAGAACGAGCTGCTCTTCGAGCGCTTCCTCAACCCCGAACGTATCTCCATGCCCGATATCGATATCGACTTCTGCATGAACCGTCGCGGCGAGGTGATCGACTACGTCAAGCGCAAGTATGGCAACGATCAGGTCGCACAGATCATCACCTTCAACACCATGGCCGCAAAGGCCGCCATCAAAGATGTAGGCCGCGCACTCGACATGCCCTACGGCGAAGTCGACCGCATCGCCAAGATGATTCCGCCCACCATCGGCATCACCATCGACAAGGCCCTGCAGGACAAAGGTCCGCTTAGTCAGGCCTACGACTCCGACCCCAAGATCAAGGAACTCATCGACGCCGCTTTGCGTCTGGAAGGCCTGATCCGCGGCGCCGGTGTCCACGCCGCCGGCGTCGTCATCGCCCCCAAGCCACTCACCGAACTCGTCCCCGTCACCCGCACCAAGGACGAGTCTATTGTCACCTCCTACGACATGGGCGCCATCGAAAAGATGGGCCTGCTCAAGATGGACTTTCTCGGCCTGACGACCCTCACTGTCATCGATGACTGTCAAGAACTCATCCGGCAGACCAAGGGCATCCAGCTCGACATGGCCACCATCCCGCTCGACGACCAGAAGACCTACGAGCAGGTCTTCCACAAAGCGCTCACCTCTGGCGTCTTCCAGTTCGAGTCCGGCGGCATGCGCGACGTCCTGCGTCGCTACAAGCCCAACACCGTCGAAGACCTCACCGCCCTCAACGCCCTCTATCGTCCCGGCCCCATCCAGGGTGGCATGATCGACGAATTCATCGAGCGCAAATGGGGCCGTCGCGCCGTCGAATACGAACTCCCCGAACTGGAACCCATCCTCTCCGAAACCCTCGGCGTCATGCTCTATCAAGAGCAGGTTATGCAGATCTCCAATCGGCTGGCTGGCTTCTCCCTCAGCCAGGCCGACATGCTGC
>JAJXYY010000031.1 GCA_021780315.1 Acidobacteriota bacterium | reverse complement strand
GGCCAGAAGCAGCGCACCGCCATCGCCCGCGCCATCCTCCGCAACCCCCGCATCCTCATCCTCGACGACGCCCTGGCCAGCGTCGACACCTTCACCGAAGAGCAGATCCTCGCCGGCCTCCGCACCGCCATGCAGGGCCGCACCACCATCCTCATCGCCCACCGCGTGTCTACGGCCCGAAACGCCGACCGCATCGCCGTCCTGATCAACGGCCGCATCGCCGAACTCGGCACCCACGACGAACTCCTCGCCCGCGGCGGCTACTACACCGACCTCTTCGAAAAGCAGTCCCTCGAAGAAGAAATCCTCACCGCCTAAAGGCAGCTACTAGCTTGCCGTTGCACTTGCCGTTGCTTTTGCCGTTGCTTTTGCCGTTGCCGTTGCTTTTGTCGTTGCCGTTTCTTTTGCCGTTGCCGTTGCTTTTGCCGTTGTTTGTTTTACGCCGTCATCCTGAGCGAAGCGAAGGACCCCCGTATTGGCCGTTGCAGTTGCCTTTGCCTTTGCCTTTGCCGTTGCTCTTGCTCTTGCCTTTCTGTCCTTCCGAGCGCAGCGAGGAACCTGCATCCCGCGCCCCCACGCCCCTGTACACTGACCCCATGCGCGCCCTCGTCCTCCTCGCGGCACTTACCGCAACTGCGCCAGCCCAGTGGACCCTGCAACCCGCCCCCACCACCGCCGACCTCCGCGGCATCGACAACGTCGGCAACGGCATCGCCTGGGCCTCCGGCACCAACGGCACCATCCTCCGCACCACCGACACCGGCGCCCACTGGCACCTCTGCACCATCCCTCCCAACGCCGAGCACCTCGACTTCCGCGGCATCCAGGCCTTCGACGCGACCACCGCCATCGCCATGTCCAGCGGCCCCGGCGACCAATCCCGCCTCTACAAAACCACCGACGCCTGCCAAACCTGGACCCTCCTCTTCACCAACCCCGACAAAGAAGGCTTTTTTGATGCACTCCAGATTCCGGAGTCCCCTCCCTCTCATGGAAAAAAGCGGCTGGTTCTTCTAGGAGATCCAGTGAAGGGACACTTCATCGTTTGGTCGATACGACCCTTCGCCGCGCCGAAGAAGGTCGCGAGACCCTTAATCGCGTTGCCCCGATCCCATCCGGGGCAAGCCGTATTCGCGGCGAGTAACTCTTCACTATTCGTCTATAACGGCGACTTCGGACTTTTCAATCCCACAGGCGCATTCTGGTTCGGAGTTGGTGGCCGTTCCGGTGCTCGCGTTTTCGCCACCGAGGCATACCCCGGTAGCGGCTATGGAAGCACAAAAGTGCCTATCGGCGATGGCAAGGATTCGTCGGGCATCTTTAGCCTCGGGTTCGTCGGGTTCATCTGCCCGGGTACATCGAAACCATGCTTCGTAAGGAAGAACGTCGTTGCCGTGGGCGGCGATTACGAACTCCCTGACGATGGACGTGCATCTGCCGCGTTCTCCACCAACTACGGTAACCGCTGGCACCCAGCCATCACCCAGCCCCACGGCTTCCGCAGCGCCGTAGCCTACGACGCCCCCACCCACACCTGGATCACCGTAGGCCCCAACGGCACCGACATCTCCACCGACGACGGCCGCAACTGGCGCCCCCTCACCCCCTCCAAAGACGAGCCCGCCGACGCCGACCAGCACTGGAACGCCCTCAGCCTCCCCTACGTTGTCGGCCCCCACGGCCGCATCGGCATCCTCAACCCCTCCGCACTCCAACCCACCAAACCCTGACCACCCCGTCTTCCTTCGTGAAGCGTTGCAACCTTCGCGCCCTTTGCGTCAAAGCCTTTGCCGTTGCAGTTGCTGCGGTGATCCTTCTCTGTCCTCACCATCCCCTATCCTCTACACTCTGCTTCATGACCCTCTACGCCGCCACCTCCAACCCCGGCAAGCTCGCCGAGTTCCAATCCGCCGCCCTCGCCGAAGGCATCGCCATCGAAGCCCTTCCCGGCCTCAGGCAGATCCCCGAGCCCGTCGAAGACGCCTCCACCTTCCAGGGCAACTCCGACCTCAAAGCCATTGCCTACTCCCTCGCCGTCCCCGGCCTTCTGGTATTTGCCGACGACTCCGGCCTCGAACTCCCCGCCCTCGGTAATCGCCCCGGCGTCCGCTCCGCCCGCTTCGCCGACGATCTCGGCTTCGACCTCCCCTCCTCCAATAGCCCGGCCTCTTCCAGCGCTGACGACCGGAACAACCGCTGCCTCCTCTCGCTCCTCGACGCGCTTCCCAATCCCTCCCGCGCCGCCCGCTTCGTCTGCGCCCTCGCCCTCGCCCGCGATGGCCGCATCCTCCTCCGCGCCCACGGCGCCGTCGAAGGCCAGCTCCTCCACCACCCCCGCGGCTCCGACGGCTTCGGCTACGACCCCCTCTTCCTCATCCCTTCCCTCAACCTCACCCTCGCCGAACTCCCCCGCGAGCACAAATGGCAGCTCTCGCATCGCGGCAATGCCTTCCGCTCCCTCCTCGCGCAACTACGCAGTGTCCGCCTGTAATTACATATCGCACAAAAAAAGCGATATTCGGACGCCTAACTTGACTGCGTTATTTTCCAGTAGCAATAATCAGTTGCTCTGGTTTCAGCAAAGACCGATGCACCCGGAACAGGGCTGTACCTGTCGATTTGCAACATGAACCAGCGTTGAGGAGCACCGAAAATGGCACGACTCGCACCCTTCGCTCCAACTTCCATCACCCAACGCCGCGGGCTGCAATGGCTTCGCGCCGACATGCTTGGGGAGAATTAATGGCTACAACACAAGTTGTTTCGCATCAGCAAGATCCCATCACATTCTGGCAGTCCAGCAACGGCAAGAAAGTCGTCATGGCTGTCACCGGTGTCATGATGTTCGGCTTTGTCTGCGGCCACATGCTCGGCAACCTCCAGATGTACGAAGCCCCCGATCACATCAACGCCTATGGCCGCTTCCTGCACAATCTAGGGGAGTTACTCTGGATCGAGCGCGGCGTCATGCTCCTCGCCATCGCCCTGCACATCCTCGCAGCCGTTCAGTTGGGTCTCCGCAGCCAGGCCGCACGGCCCGTCGGGTACTCGCGCAGTGAGGCCATCAACTCATCCTACGCCTCCCGCACCATGTACTGGAGCGGCCCGATCGTCCTTGCTTTCATCATCTTCCACCTCCTGCAGTTCACCGCCGGGTACATCCATCCCCATGCGCAGTTCGTCGCCGGCGATGTCTACGGCAACGTCGTCTCGGGATTTCAGGTGTGGTGGGTTTCGGCCTGGTACATCTTTGCCATCTGTCTGTTGGGCCTCCATCTCAGCCACGGCCTCTATAGCATGGTCCAGTCCGTCGGCCTGGCCCATCCGCGCATTTCCCGCTACCTCAGAAAGGCAGCCGTCGCCATCGCCACTCTCATCGTTTTGGGATATATCT
>JAJXYY010000002.1 GCA_021780315.1 Acidobacteriota bacterium | reverse complement strand
TAGTTACGCTCCAGCCCGCGCCGAAAGCCAATCTGCTCCCGGCTCAGCCCGTGACGCTCAACCAGCGCCGCTTCCACCTCCGTCATCGCAGCAGCATCCACAGCAGGCCCCACATACGCCGACTCCAGCCACCACGGCAGAAAATGCCGCACCATCGCATCCTTGTCGCCGCCCACATCCACACCCGCACACCACTCTGCATAGAACGCTCCATACGCCCCATTCGGCGTGCTCTCCAGCACCAACTCCCCACCCGGAGCCAGCGCCGCACGTAACCCGGCCAGCGTCATCGCCGCATCCCCCGGCCACTGGCTCACCTCGCTGCAGTGCAGATTCTGAATACTCAACCCGCGTCCCACGCCAACATCGCATGCACTCGCCACGCGAAACTCGCTGTCGAGTTCCGGAAACACCATCTGCCCCACATTCGCCCGGCTGCGCACCAGCAGCCCCTCGCGCAACTCCTCCGGAAGTTCCTCCCACATCCGCTGCACGATGCGAAAGATCGACTCCGCCGCCTCACGTGTATGCGCGACCTGCAGCGTCAGCGTCCCCGGCTTGGTCATCGTGCGCAGAAAGAACCGTGCCGCCACCCACGTCGTCACTCCCATCTGCCTGGCTTTCAGCACAATATTCTGCCGACCACGCCGTTCTTCAAATCTCCGTTGCGCAGCATTGGCCACCAGCGGCCGCACGCATCCCTCTCGATCCCGCACCCGTAGCAACATCTCCGCCGCCGTCACCATCAACCCAGGCTCGCGGTCCAGTCGCATGCCTATATCCAACAGACTCGTTGTATCTTTCACGTCTCATCCCACCCGGCGCGTAATCCTCGATCCTGCGTTACCTGCACGACCAGAGAATCTGCACCTGCCCCTCCACCTTTACCCGGCCCCTCACCCTACGGCGTCCGTGGCGCTCCGCCCGGTGGTGCATCCACCAGAGAATTGATAAACCAGGTCATCACTGCTCCGCTCACTGGGCTCTGGTTCGTATTGAAAGAGCCCGGCGTTGAATACTGATTGCTGCACGTTGCCGTGCTGAACGTATACGAGTACGTGCTTCCGCTGGGCGTCGGCACAAACGTCCCACACGGGCTCGGCGTGGCAGTAAGCGTGACACCCGTCCCCGTCGCGCCGACAAGGTTGACCGTGGGCACCGACGTACAGCCGCTCCCGATTCCCGAGGACGAACCGACCGCACTCTGACCCCAGCCAAATTCGATCCCATTCGGAATGCCGCTCGCCGCCGTCATGATCCCTGAACCCTGGCAGTGTGGCCCTCCTCCCGACAGCGCAAATGGAGTGGCATTGGCATAGCCCGTTCCCCCGCTGTACGTAACCTGCACCCCAAAATCAAACAGGCTGCTCACTATGCTCTCGATCGTCAAGCAGTCGTAGCACTGCCGGGTGTCTGACCCTATGCCCTTGAAATAAAGATAAGGGGGATCGTTGGATGTCCGTGTCACGAGCGTCCCCGGCCCCGCAGACATCGGCGTCCCTCCGATGGCATACAGCGGCATACCCTGCAAATTCTGCACAACGTAGGCACCGTTGGCCGACGTGTCCCACACTGAACCCTGAACATACAGTGCACCACCGTTCGCTGCATTCTGCGTCACCATCTGCAACCCTGTCAGCGAAGAGATGCTATCCGCAGGACTCTGCATAAAGGTGGCCAGGGCATAGTAGTAAGGCGACCCCTGAATGATCTTGATGGGCCGCGTTGGGTACTTGGCGAACACGCTACGATACATCGCCGTCGAGTCTCCCCACGCGGACAGCGTAAGCGGAGTGGAGGCGTTGTAGGCCGTAACATTCACCGTTCCATAGCCACTAGTCCCCGGACTCACATTCGGAATCGACACCGGCACATCGTTGAGACCCGCAGCATCGAGCATCTGCCGCCACGCTGCCACTCCCGCTGGTGTGTAATCTTCCACTACAACTCCGGCCAGCGTAATCAGGCCCGCACGGTGCAGTGCAATCGTCGTCTCCAGCGTGAACTCATTGTCAGGGTCAACAAAAGTGTCATCCTCCAGAATGACCACGGGTTGCGGTGTCGCGCTGTCAACCGTCGTCTGATAGAACTTAGCCGTATAGAAAAGATTGGCGATCTGAGCGGAGGTAAGGTTCCCCGGAAAGATCGCATACTCGTCCACATACACCGGATTCTGCGTGGCGTCTGTTCCGCCCACCCCGAAGTATGCGCCTCCGCTGCGATACCCCGGCACCATGAGCGGGTCTGTCGTGCTGTTCATCGACATCGGGGCCACTGTAGCCGTGATGTTCGCTCCCGTCCCGGTGGGGCTGGCCAGCACGATGGTCGGTGCTGACGTACACCCCGAGTTGGAATAACCAGTGGGCGACGTAACAGAAGTGATCACTCCGCTGGTGGCAGAGGCGACTCCCGTTACTACGCAGTTCGCTCCTCCACCCGTAGACGTAAAGTTCGTCGTGGCCGCGTATCCCGACCCTCCCGCATTGATCGTCCACACCGCATTACCGAAACCAGTGGAGTAGGAGTTGGACGCCGCCGTTCCAACCGGCAAGCCATTGATCCAAAGACTCAGTGCTGGCGTCCCGGCTTCATTACCTCCCCCATCCCCCGTCCCCGAGTCCTCCACCACAATGTCGTAGTCAAAGCCATTCGGCATCGCGTCATAGTTGCTCGCAGTGCACACCTGCTGGCTCGCATAGTTCGATCCTGTCCCATCCCGGAAAAAGCAGAGCTGGGAAGCATTCGTGTTGCCCGCATTCGGTTGCAGGACAAGTTTCCAACCGGGGTTCCCTTGGCCCTTGCTGGCCAGCACCAGTGCCCCCGTGCGATCCCAGTTCAGCCGGTCCACGTGAACCAACATCGTCCAAGGCACGTCCCATTCAATCGATCCCACCGTATTGTTGGGAGCGGCGTTGAAACCGTTGTACGGGAACTCCGCCGAGAGCTGCTGCGCGTTGGTGTTGTCGAATCCGGGCTGCTGCGGCGTCACGGTGCCAGAGGTATACGTGGTGGTGGTGGTCGTCGTCGCTGGCCCCCAGTAGTAGCCGAAGTTGCCGCTTGCTGTGCCAGCCCACGTCAGGTTGTTACCGCCAGTGCTGGAGTCAACTGCCGTTGTACCCGTACCCTCGTTGATATTCCACTGGCCAATCAAGCCGCTGGTGATCGAACCTCCGGTGTAGAGCGTGTTGACCTGAGCCGATGTCAGAGCCACGTTATAGATACTTACATCGCTTATCTGGCCGTTGAGATAGCGCCCCCCACAACAAGGGTAGTTTCCGCCTATCTCAAACACACCAGTATTGTCAGCCGCCGTTCCATTCGCCGCAGCGGAACCATCAAGCACCCCATTTACATATCCATTCAAGCCCGCAACAGAATCGTACGTCATGCTGACGAAATACCAGGTGTTTGCCGCCAACACATGAGTGCCC
>JAJXYY010000033.1:345496-424242 GCA_021780315.1 Acidobacteriota bacterium | reverse complement strand
ACTCCGAGCCGTCAGTCGGGCATTCTTATGACTGTCCATTCGATCTCCTCCTAAAAGCTTCTTGTTCGCACAATCAGCTTCTATGATCCAGATCGAATGGACAACCTATTGAGACATCACAGCTAGTGCACAGAAAGACCCACGTCGGAGAGTGCGGACGTGGGTCAACTGGGTATCGATGGCTTACTTACAGGGGGAAGGTCTTGAGCCAGGCGCGGAAGTCCGGGCCTAGTTTGTCGTGCTTGAGGGCTAGTTCCACGGTGGCGCGGAGGAAGCCTTGTTTGTCGCCGGCGTCGTGGCGCTTGCCTTCGTAGGAGTAGCCGTAGACCTTCTCGTGCTGGAGGAGGGCCTTGATGGCGTCGGTGAGTTGTAGTTCTCCGCCAGCGCCGGGAGTGATTCCTTCTATCATCTCGAAGATGCGGGGGGTGAGGATGTAGCGGCCGATGATGGCGTTCTGGCTGGGCTGGGTGCCGGGGGCTGGCTTCTCGACCATGGTCTTGACGGCGAGCAGGCGCGGGTTGGAGGTGTCGGGGGTGCAGTCGAGGCAGCCGTAGGCGGAGATGGCGTCACCTTCGACGACTTCGGAGCCGAGGATGCTGGACATTTCTCCATTCGAAGCTTGGGTTTCGTTGAAGGCCTCGACCATCTGCTTCATGCAGGGGGTGGAGGCGTCGACGATGTCGTCGGGGAGCAGGACGGCGAAGGGTTCGTTGCCGACGATCTCTTTGGCCATGAGGACAGCGTGGCCGAGGCCGAGGGCTTCCGGCTGGCGGACGTAGACGATCTTTGCCAGCTTGGAGACGGAGCGGGCGATCTCGAGGAGGGCGGTCTTGTTCTTGGCGGCGAGGGAGGCTTCGAGCTCGGAGGACTTGTCGAAGTGGTCTTCCATGGTGGTCTTGCCACGGCCGGTGACGATGATGATCTCGGTGCAGCCAGCGGCTACGGCTTCTTCGACGCCGTATTGGATGAGGGGCTTGTCGACCAGGCAGAGCATCTCCTTGGGGGTCGCTTTAGTGGCGGGGAGGAAGCGGGTGCCCATGCCAGCGGCGGGGAAGACTGCTTTGCGAATTTTCATGTGAGCCATGGTGGGGAGGATCCTCTTGAATCAAATGTGGTTCGTTACGAGATAAGCGTAGCAAAGTGTCCCATTTTGGGATGTGCCACATTTGGGGAAGCAGGGTGGCGGGTTTAGAGGACGGGGGAGTCGTTGTGGAGCATGGCTTTACGGATGATCTTGATGGGGGCGGGGCCCTGCCGCATGAAGTCGTCGTGGAACTGCTGGAGGTTGAAGGCTGCGCCTTGTTTGGCTTTGAGATCTTCGCGGAGTTTCATGATTTCGAGCTTGCCGAGGGTGTAGTAGAGGTAGGTGGCATCGGCGGTACCGCGTTTGGTCTCCATGAGGCCTACGGCGGGGGACTGGTAGCCCTCGTGGACAAAGAAGGCGGCGGCCTGGTCGGTGGTCCAGGTGCCGGAGGGTTCGCCCTGGGCGGTATGGAGTTTGATGGAGTTGACGAAGCGGGCGTCGCGGAGGAGGGCATCCTGGAGCTGGCCGAGGCGGATGAGCTTGGCCTCACGCTGGTCGATGAGCTTGCCGTCGGGGCCGGTAGTTCCGGGGGCTCCGTAGCCCTGGTCGAGCATCATTTGCTCGCAGTAGTGGGCCCAGCCTTCGATATTGGTGTTGGTGCCGATGAGCTTGCGTACTTTGCTGGGGAACTGGTCCTGCCAGAGGAACTGGATGTAGTGGCCGGGGTAGGCTTCGTGGACAGATGTGGAGATGATGGTGCCGGCGTTGAAGGCGGCCATGTGCTCGGCGATGTGCTCCGGGGTCCAGTCTTTTTCCGGGAGAGTCACGTTGAAGTAGGCTTTGGTGGAGTGGGTTTCGTAGGGGCCGGGGGGGTCCATGGAGGCCTGGGTGGTGGCGCGCATGAAGGGTGGCGTCTCTTCGAGGGTGGGCTCGACCCTGGAGGGGATGGTGATGATGTGGTGGGTGTTGATGAAGTCCACGAGGCTGGCGAAGGTCTGGTGGAAGGCGGGTAGAAGCTGGTCGGGTGCTGGGTGGATGGTGGCGAGTTCGGCGAGGACCTGCTGCGGGGTTTTGGTGGGGTCCAGTTCGTGGGCGATGCGGTTGAACTCGGACTGATTGTGGTGGAGGTCGTCGAGGGCGATCTGGAGCAGACGGTCGAGGGGGATGTCGACCATCTCGTCGTAGAGGAGCTTCTTGCGGAAGGTGTCGGAGCCGAGGCGGAAGTCTCCGTTGGAGCGGGGGAGGAGGTCAGCTTTGAGCCAGACGCCGTAGTCCTTGAGCGACTGGATGACGGCGGCGTTGGATTTGGCGAAGGCGGCTTTGGCTTCTGGGTCGGTGGCGTCGGCGAAGGCGGAGGGGACGTCGGTCTGAAAGAAGCTGACGAGTCCGTCGATCTGTTCGAGGGCGATTTCAGTGAAGATGCGGGGTGGGTTCTTGAGGTTTCTGCGGGCTTCGAGGAAGACCTGGGGGATGAGCTTCTCTCGGGCCACGGCGGCGCGGAGGCGGGTGTTGGCGGGGGCGAAGGGCCGTTCCATGAGGACGAAGATGGAGTTGGTGACACCGGAGGAGTAGTTGTCGGGGTTCTTCTCCCAGTTGCGGACGACTTCGAGGGAGAGGAGCTGGGAGCGGATGCTGTTGAGGAGTATCTCACGGTCTGCGGCGACGGAGGCGTCGAGCGCGCTGGGGTCGATGGCCTCGATTTTCTTCTCGTAGGCGTGGAGGTCGGCGGCCTGGTGCTGGACGGTGGCGGCGGAGTAGTCCTCGAGCTGGGTGTCGTACTGGTGGAGGCCGGTCTGGGTGCCGGCGGTGGGGGAGTACTTGAAGAAGACTTCGGAGAAGTACTGGTCGGAGAGGAAGCGGAAGGTCTGGGGTGCTCCGTCGGCGGAGAGGTGCTGGGCGGGTACGGTGACCGGGGCCATGAGGGATGCTCCTGCGAGGAGAAGGGCGGTGGCGAGGTGTCGGGTCATGTTGGTGGCGTCTCCGTGGCGGTGGGGGATCCGGCGGCGGGGTACCCCCCTCCCCCTGTTATTGCGCAAAGTCTTCAAACGATGACGGTTAGGTCTGGACTTGATTGTACATATGGCTGTTTGGCCATCGAGTTGCGTTGGCGGCGGGGGCACTTTTCTATTGGTGGAGATTATAGCGTTCGGGCGTGGTTGGCTGGCTAGCGAGTCCGGTAGCATTATGCTACCTTGTGGTCATGAGTCAGCCGGTAAAGCTTTCGGACGAATTGGTGATGGAGGCGCGGATCGCTGGCGCGGCGATGCAGCGGTCGATCGCCGGGCAGGTGGAGTTTTGGGCGAGTCTGGGGCGGGCGATGGAGCGGGTTGCGAATCGAACCCAGATGGAGCGATTGCAGCAGCGAGCGACACTGCCTCTCTCCGAGATAGTCGGAACGATTAAAGAACCGGCGGGACGGGCGCGGCTGAAGTCCTATTTAGAGAGTCGCCCGTTTCCGAGATTTTGCGCACATCCAAAGCTGGCGCGGACGTTTGTGCGAGAGGATGCGGACGGGACGAAGACGGTGGGGCGATTTGTGCGCGGGGCGTTTGAGCCATTTGTCGATGAGACGTCGGCGTGAAGGTGCCGCCGGATGGACGACCTACTCTGATAGCGATTGCCGGGCCGAACGGTGCTGGCAAGAGTACGTTTTATCACGCTCACCTAAGTTACACAGGGTTGCCGATGGTGAATGCAGACTTGATTGCGGCTGAGGCGGGGATGGGCGCATACGAAGCAGCGGAGGTGGCGGATAGCTTTCGCCGAGAGCTGTTCGAACGTCGTGCAAGCTTTATCTTTGAGACGGTATTTTCCGATCCGGTGGGGGATAAGATTGCGTTTCTAGAAGCTGCCGTACGGACTGGATACGATGTGGTGCTCTTTTTTATTGGGATCTCATCCTCAGAGGTTTCACTGGACCGGGTGGGAATGCGGGTGTTGGAGGGTGGACATGATGTGCCAGCAGAGAAGCTGGTGGCGAGGTATCCACGGGTGATGGAGAATCTGCGGCGGGCGATGCAGAGACTGCCCCTGGTGCTGGTGTACGACAATGACGATTTGCGTGATTCGTACCGCTTTGCTTTGGCGGCGGGAGAGGGGAAGGTGTTGGAGCGGGTCGAGCCAGTGCCGGAGTGGTTGATGCCATGGTTGCCGGGGGCATAGAGGGGGAGATGGGTGGTTGCTGCGTGCGAGGGCTGCAGCAGACTGGAGCAAAGGTGGTGCTCCGCTTGGCAAAGGATGAGAGCTGCGAAACGGGCGAGAGTAATCGTTAGGCGGATGGACTTCCGCTTGGGGTGGTGGTGAGGGCGTCGAGGAGGGCTCGGGTTTCGGTGAGGACGTCCTCGGCGCGGGCGGAGGAGATGGGCCAGCGGAGGATGCCCTGGGGGGTGAACTGGGCTCCGCGTTTGGTGTTGCGGCTGACGAGCTTCATCAGGAGTCCGGGGTCGATGGAGCGGTCGTGGGTGGCGGGCGCACCTCCGGAGAGCTGAGCGAGTTTGTCTTCGAATTTGAGGTGGAGCATCTCGACGAAGGACTTGATGGGCTGTTTTTTGTTGCCGCTGGGGTTGGGCAGTTCGATCTGGGTGCGTTTGCGATCGAGCTGGGCGATGCCGAGTTGCTGACAGTGTAGGCGGATTTCGCCAGCGCTGAGGAGGTTGAGGACGGACTGGGGCGGGTCTCCGTAGCGGTCTTTCATCTCGGCGAGTACGTCGTCGAGATCGGGCTGGGTCTGGGCGGCGGCGATGCGTTTGTACATGCGGAGGCGCTGGTTCTCTTCGGGGATGTAGTCGGCGTCGATGCGGATGGAGATGCCGAGGTTGATGGCGGTACCGGCGTGGGCGGGTTTTTCCTGTTCGCCTTTGAGCTTGCGGACGGCCTCTTCGAGCATGGTGGTGTACATCTCGAAGCCGATGGCTTCGATGTGGCCGGACTGCTCGCCGCCGAGCATGTTGCCTGCGCCGCGGAGTTCGAGGTCGAGGGCGGCGATTTTGAAGCCGGCACCGAGGTCGGAGAATTCTTTGAGGGCGGCGAGGCGGCGACGGGATATTTCGGTGAGTTCTTTTTCGGGTGGGATAAGGAGGTAGGCGTAGGCGCGGCGGTTGGAGCGGCCTACGCGTCCGCGGAGCTGGTAGAGCTCGGAGAGGCCGTGGCGGTCGGCGCGGTTGATGATGATGGTGTTGGCGAGGGGGATGTCGAGGCCGTTCTCGATGATGGAGGTGGCGACGAGGACGTCGTACTCGTGGTTCATGAAGGCGAGCATGACGCGTTCGAGTTCGGACTCGGGGAGCTGTCCGTGGCCGACGACGACGCGGGCGGAGGGGACGAGTTCGCGGATTTTGGTGGCGATCTCGTAGATGGTTTCGACGCGGTTGTGGACGAAGTAGGTCTGGCCGCCGCGCTCCATCTCCATCTCGATGGCGGTGCGGATGAGTTTTTCGTCGAACTTGGCGACGATGGTCTGGATGGCCATGCGGTCTTTTGGGGGGGTCTCGATGACGGACATGTCGCGGAGACCGATGAGGGACATGTGCAGGGTGCGGGGGATGGGGGTGGCGGACATGGCGAGCACGTCGATGGAGGCGCGCATCTGTTTGAGGCGTTCTTTGTGCTTGACGCCGAAGCGCTGCTCCTCGTCGACGATGAGCAGGCCGAGGTCGTGGAACTTTAGGTCTTTGGAGAGGATGCGGTGGGTGCCGATGAGGATGTCGACTTTGCCTTCGGCGACTTTTTCGAGGATGATCTTCTGCTCTTTGGGGGTGCGGAAGCGGGAGATCATCTCGATGTTGACGGGGAAGTTGGCGAAGCGGCGTTTGAAGGACTCGTAGTGCTGGAAGGAGAGGACGGTCGTGGGGGTGAGGACGGCGACTTGCTTGCCATCCTGGACGGCCTTGAAGGCGGCGCGCATGGCGACTTCGGTTTTGCCGTAGCCGACGTCTCCGCAGAGGAGGCGATCCATGGGCTGGGTGGACTCCATGTCGGTTTTGATGTCGACGATGGCGGCGAGCTGGTCGTCGGTCTCGTTGAAGTCGAAGGCGTCTTCGAACTCGCGCTGCATGTTGGTGTCGGGAGAGAAGGGGGTGCCTTGTGCGGCTTTGCGCTGGGCGTAGAGGATGAGGAGTTCGGCGGCCATGTCGGCCATGGCTTTTTTGACGCGGGCTTTAGTTTTTTGCCAGGTCTGGGTGCCGAGCTTGTTGAGTTCGGGGGCGGGGCCGGTGTCGGAGGAGCGGTACTTCTGGATGAGGTCGAGGCGAGTGAGGGGGACGTAGAGCTTGGCCTGGTCGGCGAACTCGAGGATCATGAGTTCAAGGGGCGGCTGGTCGGGCTCTTCGATGGTGCGGAGGCCGCAGTACTGGGCGATGCCGTGCTCGACGTGTACGACGTAGTCGCCGACGGCGAGGTCACGGAAGTCGGAGATGAAGGCGGAGGTTTTGGATTTACCGCGGCGGGGAGCGGGGCGTGCGGTGACGTCGATGTCGTCGGTGAGGTCCTGGGCTCCGAAGAGGATGATCTGGCGGGCGGTGGCTTTGTCGAGATCGAGGATCTGGACGCCGGCGGCGATGGGGGTTTTGACGATGACGGGAGTGCTGCGGTCGTCGGGATTTGCGCCGAGGTAGGTGGATTCGGTGTAGACGGTGGCGCTGCCGGGGGCATCGTTGCGGGAGCCGAGGCGGTAGGGGAGGTGGTACTCCTGGAGGAGCCCGGCGAGGCGTTCGACTTCGCCCTGGTTGGGGGCGGTGAGGAGGATGCGGGCGTCCTGTCCCATGAGCGACTTGAGGGCGTCGATGAGGGCGGGGATGGAGCCGTGGAAGCGCTGAGTGGGGCGGGTGGCGAAGTCAACTTCAGAGAGGTCGGAGCGGTCGGCGTCGAGGATATCGACGAGGCCTAGCTGGTCGAGTTCGCAGCCGCAGAATTTGTGGAGGCGGTCGTCGAGATCCCAGGGGGAGAGGTAGATATCTTCGGGGCGGACGAGGTTGCCGATGCCGGAGCGTTCGTGGCGCTGCTCGATCTTGTTCCACCAGCGCTCGCCCTGATTTTTGACCATGGAGGGCTCTTCGATGAAGACGCGGGTGGTGGGGCCGAGGAGGTCGAGGATGGTGAGATGGGCTCCGGCGACGGGCGCGAAGAACTCCCAGCCGGGGAAGACGGTGGCTTCGGCGGAGTTGGTGGACTTGGTGGAGGCCCAGGTCTCAGAAGCGAGACCTGGGGCATCCGGTTCCACACTGGGGATGCCGGAGCGGGTGAGGCGGGCGTTGATGGCGGTGAGGAGCTTTTCGGTGACAGGGGTTTCGGTGAGGGGGAGCAGGAGCGCGGTGTCGAGGTGGGAGCTGGAGCGCTGGGTTTCGGGGTCGAACCGGCGGATGGACTCGATCTCGTCGCCGAAGAAGTCGATGCGGACGGGGCCGTCCATCTCGGGGGAGTAGACGTCGATGATGCCGCCGCGGATGGTGACCTGTCCGGGCATTTCGACGACGTCGACGCGGGTGTAGCCGACAGAGAGGAGGTGCTCGACGAGCATGTCGGGCATGTACTCTTCGCCGATGCGGAGTTGGAGGGCGAGGGCGCGATAGTAGTCGCGGGGGAAGAGCTTCATGCAGGCGGCTTCGAGGGGCGCGATGATGAGGCGAGGCTGGGGGTGGCCGGTGGAGGGCTGAGAGATCTTCCAGAGGGTGGCGGCGCGGTGCTCCTGGATTTCCGGATGCGGGGAGAGATTTTCAAAGGGGAGGACGTCGTGGGCGGGGAGGCGGAGGACGGCCTCGGGTGGGAGGGCTCCGGTGAGATTGCAGGCGGCGAGGACGGCGGCGTGGAGGGCTTCGGCGGCTTTGTTATCGGCTACGACGATGATGGCGGGGGCGTTGGCGGCGCGGACGAAGAGGGGAAGGTAGAGGGCTCGGGCGGTGCCGGTGAGGCCGGAGACACGTCTGCGCCCCGTGCCTCCGCTGAGATGGCGGCGTACACGCTCGAATGCGTCGGAGTGCTCAAGGTCCGCGAGCATTTCGCGGACGAAGGGAAGGACCATGCTGGATTGAGTTTAGCAAGTAGCGAGGGAATCGCGATGGGTGGGGAAGGTGGATGTGCGGGAGGCAGGCGGGGGCGAGATTTATTTTGCGTGGGGCGAGATTGATTGCAATCCAGTCGGCAGGGTGGGGCGTACATGTGACAGGAGTCGGAGAACGACCCGACAAAGCTTGATGGAACGAGGCCTGAGCGGACGATACGTTGCGTTCGAAGGCCAGATGGAAGAGACGCGGCCGGTGCATCGATGGGTGCTGCGGCGGTGAACCGATAACTGGATTTTCAACCGGAAGTATAGGGAGAGCGACATGCCTGTGAACGATGTAACAAACGAGATGATTCAGAGTGTAGTGAACCGCCGGTCGTTTCTGGTGGGTGCAGGTGCGGTCGGCGCAGGGATTGCGGCTGTTGGCCTGACGGGCTGCAGCGGCGCGACGATGGCAGTGGCGCAGGGGACGACGACGACTGCGACGACGGACACCGCGGCACAGATATTTACGGCGGCGTTGATTGCCGAGGACCTGGCGATTACGGCGTACTACAACGCACTGGTGGGCGGGACGATTCAGGACTCGAACCTGGCGGGCACGGGCGGAACGGCGACCAAGGTGAGCGCGAATGGCAGCGTGGTGAATGTGGCTTATCTGCAGGCGGCGCTGTCGGAAGAGGTGTCGCACGCGATGTTGCTGCGGACGCTGCTGGGGCTGAAGGTGGACGGCAGCGGCGATGTGGCGGCGGGCGTACCGGGAACTTTTTACTTCCCGACAGGCACGTTCGATACGCTGGCGGGCTTTTTGCCGATCCAATTGGCGCTGGAGACGGCGTTTATCGGGGCTTATTTGACGGCGGTGCAGGAGTTCTCGCTGATGGCGGCAGGTGCGAATGGGTTCAGTGCGACGCAGGCGAATCCGGCGATGAGCGGGACGAACTACACGCAGGCTCAGTTGCTGAGCTTTGCGAAGGTATCGGCGTCAATTCTGGGCGTGGAGGCAGAGCACCGGGCGCTGCTGCGCGGTATTCCGGGTGTCACGTTGTCGAACCCGATGTTTGCGGGCCAGACGGTGCTGCCGGCGAACAACCTGAACTATGAGGGTACGGATGGGTTGACGGGGTTGATTGTGACTTCGGGCGCTTCGAGCTCGACGGCTGCGGCAGCGTTGGCACCATTCCTGAGCCAGAGCAGCTCGTTCAGCGCGGGTTTCTCGCTTTCGACGGCGCTGTCGGGTGCGGCCTCGACGTATGTTGGAATTACGACGACGGGCACTCCTCCGAGCTAAACGGCGGGTTGGGATACAGCAGTTCGATGCAATGCGAATGAGGGGACGAGTGATACTCGTCCCCTCGTGTTGTTTTTGGTGGTGGGGTCAGGGGTTAGACGGTAACGACGATCTTGCCGATCTGGGCGTTGGACTCCATGTAGCGGTGAGCTGAGACGATTTCGGCCAGAGGGAAGGTCTTGTCGATACGTGGTTTGAAGCTGCCGTTCTCGAGGTGATCGAAGACGTATTGCTTGGCCCTGGCGAAGACGACGGGGTCGGCGACGACTTCGAAGAGGGTATAGCCCTTGATGGTGAGGTGTTTGGAGAGGGCGGCGAAGAGTGGGTAGGGGGTGGGTTCGGCGGCGAGTGCTCCGTACTCGAAGATGATGCCATGGACCGCGGTGGCGGCGGCGAGGGCTTCGAGGGTTTTGCCGGCTACGGGATCGAAGACGATGCGGGCCCCTTTGCCTGCGGTGATCTCGTTGACGCGGGCGACGAGGTCTTCCTCTTCAGTGGCGACGACATAGTCGGCACCGAGGGCGAGGAGTTCGGCTTTTTTGGCGGAGGTGCGGGTGGTGGCGATGCTGATGGCGCCTTCGGCCTTGGCGATCTCGATGGCGGCGATGCCGACGGAGCTGCTGGCTGCGGTGATGAGGATGAAGTCGCCGCTGGTGAGGTGGCCCTGCTGGATGAGCGCGCCGTAGGCGGTGAGGTATTGCATCCAGATGCTGGTGCCTTCCTGATAGGAGAGTTTGGCGGGGTAGGCGGCGAGGGCGTTGACGGGGACGATGGCTACTTCGCCGTAGACGCCGTATTTGTCGGCGGGGAAGGCGGGGACGGTGCTGACGGTCTGGTTGAGCCAGGAGGGGTCTACACCGGGGCCGATAGCTTCGACGATGCCGGAGGCCTCGTAGCCGAGTTTGGATGGGAGGATCGGGTTCTGGAGGTAGCGACCCATGCGGAACATGACTTCGGCGCGGTTGAGGCCGATGGCTTTGACGCGGAGGCGGACCTCGTTGGCGGCGGGCAGGGGGAGTGGGTGATCTTCGAGTTGCAGGACTTCGGGGCCACCAGTCTGGTGGAAGCGGACGATTTTGACGGTCTGGGATGATTCTGCGGACATGAGCTGCTCCTGCGGGTTGGATTTACCTGAGGTTGGATGAAGCGAGGGGAGGAGAAGACGCAAGGATTGCGACTAGAGGATGGAGAGATTGGCTGGCTGGGGTTTGTCGGTGATGGATTCGGGTTTGGATTCGGCTTTCGGTTGGGCTGGAAGTGCCTCTGCCTGTGCGTCATTGCCGACGATGACCTGGCCGTATTCGAGCAGGGTGACCATGCCTACGCCGCCACAGATGTTGCCGGAGACGGCGGGGAAGAACCAGTTGGGGAAGGCGCTCCAGGGGGCTCGTCCGGTGAGGATGGCGGTGAAGACCTCTCCGCTGGCGGCGATGCAGTGGGCGAAGCCGCCGAGGCCGACGACGAAGGCGAGCAGCCAGATGATCATGACGGAGCCGGTGATGGAGTGGGAGCCGGAGACAAGCCAGGCGACGGTGGCGATGATCCATCCGCCCATGACGCCGGACCAGAAGATGGTAGAGGCGGGGTGATTGACGGCTTCGAGGCCGAGTTGGGCGAGGGAGTTGACGACGTCGGGGCGGATGGCTCCGGTGAGGGCGGCGAGGGAGGCGAAGGCGAGTGCTCCGAGGACGTTGGCGGGGAGGACGGTGGCCCAGAGGCGGGCGGTCTGCCAGAAGTGCTTCTTTTCGGCGAGGACGAGGGCGACGGGGTAGAGGGTGTTCTCGGTGAAGAGCTGGGAGCGTCCGAGGATGACGACGATAAAGCCGAGCGGGTAGAACATTTTGGCAATGAACTGGATGGTTCCGGTGGGCTGGGTTCCCGTGGGAGTGAGCATGGCGAGGGCGATGGCGTTTCCGAGGGCGGAGAGGCCCATGAAGATGCCCCCGGCGAGGGCGGAGATGGCGAGGGAGACGCTGGAGCGGCCGAGTTCCTGACGGGCGTTGTTGGCGACCTGCTCGTAGATGTCCTGGGCGCTGGGCCGTTCGAGGTTTTTTTGTGCTTCGATGGCAGGTGCGGTCGGGGTGGTGGGCTCGGGGCGGTAGAGACGAAAGCGCATGGGAGTTGAGATGCAGAAAGCGGGTGGGCGGGCTCCCTGCGTGAGCTTATGCCTGACGCTTGTTAGAATCAGGGTGATTATGTCGACCGCCACCGCACTAACACCTGAGATTCTTGCCAAGTACCAGCCTGTGATTGGGCTGGAGGTTCATGTCCAGCTTTTGACTGCGTCGAAGGCGTTTTGCGGGTGCGTCAACCAGTATGGTGGCGAGCCGAATACGCATGTTTGCCCGACGTGTTTGGGGCTGCCGGGAGCGCTGCCGGTGCTGAATCGGCGGGCGGTGGAGTTTGCGGTGCTGGCGGCGAAGGCGATCAATTGCGAGATTCGGGAGACGAGTGTTTTTTCGCGGAAGAATTACTTTTATCCGGACTCGCCGAAGGGGTACCAGATCTCGCAGTTTGACAAGCCGATTGCGGAGAACGGCTGGATCGAGGTGTTGGATGCGGCGGGGATGCCGAAGCGGATTGGCGTGACGCGGCTGCATATGGAAGAGGATGCGGGGAAGAGTATCCATGATGGGTTTGCGGACTCGGTTGCGAAGACGTACATCGACCTGAACCGGTGTGGGACGCCGCTGGTGGAGATTGTGAGTGAGCCGGATTTGCGGACGGCGGACGAGGTGTTCGAGTACCTGACGAAGCTGAAGGAGATTCTGCTTTATACGGGCGTGAGCGACTGCAATATGGAAGAAGGCAGTCTGCGGTGTGACGCGAACGTGAGCGTGATGCTGAAGGGTGCGAAGGAGTATGGCACGAAGGCTGAAGTAAAGAATGTGAACAGCTTCCGGTACATTCGTGCAGCGGTGGAGTATGAGATTGAGCGGCAGATTGGCGTGATTGAGGACGGCGGGCGGGTGGTGCAGGAGAGCCGTTTGTGGAATAGCGGTGAGGGGCGGACGTACTCGATGCGGAGCAAGGAGCAGGCGCATGATTACCGGTATTTTCCGGAGCCTGATCTTCCGCCGCTGGTGGTGGGCGCGGAGTGGCAGGCGGAGATACTGAAGCAGATGCCGGAGTTGCCGGAGGCTCGGCGGGCGCGGATGATTGCGGAGTATGAGATCAGTACGCAGGATGCGGCGACGCTGACGGCAGAGCGCGAGTTTGCGGACCGGTTTGAGGCTGCGGCGAAGAAGGCGAAGAGCCCGAAGCGGGTGGCTGCGTTGCTGACCAGCGAGTTGACGATGCGGCTGCGGTTGGCGGGGCTGGAGCCGGAGCAGTCTCCGGTGAGTATGGACGGCGTGGTGATGGCTGCGGATCTGGCGGAGTCGGGTGAGATTTCGAGCAAGATATTGAAGCAACTGCTGGATATCTGTTTTGAGAAGGGTGAGGATTTTGCAGCAGTGTATGAGCGGGAGAAACCGCAGCAGATATCGGACACGGGCGCGATCGAGGGGATGATCGACGAAGTGATTGCTGCGAATCCGAAGCAGGTGGAGCAGTACCGTGGCGGCAAGAAGACGGTCGCGGCGTTCTTTGTGGGGCAGGTGATGCGGGTGTCGAAGGGACAGGCGAATCCTGCGGTGCTGAACGAACTGGTGACGAAGAAGCTGGATGCGCTGGGGCCGATCTAGCCGGGAATTTGCAGGAGCGGCTGGTTCCAATTTGGGTGCTTAGGGTCTAATAGGCGAATGCATTTGCCGAAAGCCTTGCAGCGAAGTCGCGGTCGTGGATGGTGGGCGCTGATGGTGTGTGCGCTGGTGGGCTGCAAGAGTGCGGGGGAGCGGTACGTGGTGCCGGAAGGTCCGATGCCGGCGAACACGGTGATGCTGGCGCAGATGATGCGTGAGCTTTCGGGACGGCCTGGGTTTACCGAGGCGATGCTGGCGGAGTTGGACAAGGGCGGCAAGGTCGGTGCGGCGTTTTTGACGCCGACGCTGGTGGACCGTCTGCGCGCGATGATTGTGGGCAAGGACTGGCAGGGTCTGGATCGCTTTCCGGGGTGGACGATGGGGGCGATCAACCCTACGGTGAAGGTGGTAGGGCAGGTGGTGGGTAAGGGGGCGCAGGCTGGGGGAGCACTGTTGGATACGGGGCCATACTCGCTGACGAAGGCAGAGATGGTGAGCCTGGATGGACCGTCGGAGCTGCCGGGATTTACGACGGAAGGAATCGTGAGCGATGTGGGTGCGGGGGTGACGCGGGGGGATGGAGCGAATGCAGCGTTGGCCGGGCATCATGCGGAGAGCCAGCGGCTGGCGAATGTGCTGAATCGTCTGAGTATGAATGGGGTGGATGGAAATGCTCCTGTTTCGGTTACGATCTCCGGGCAGGTGGCGACGACGCCGCAGGGGTTGGTGGAGGCGCTGGTGCGTGCGGGGCATTCGGTGGAGGTGGTGGATGCACGGTACTTCGCGAACTTCGGACATTTTCACTATCTGGGGCAGGATGTGATGATGCCGTTTTTTGTGAATACGCTGATGGAAGTTCCGGGTGAGGGGAGGCCGTTGCTGGTGCCGGTGAGCCATGCGGAGTATGAGTGGCGAGTGCGGGGTCCGAAGATCGATGCGGATGTGAGCTGGTACTTTGGAATTGATGGCAAGGCGCAGTTTCGGACGATGGATACGCTGGACCAGACGTGGGTGATGGGGCGTCATGCGCATGTGTATGGAGGGGCGGACGCGGTGGAGGTGACCCGGCTGGCGGGCAGGATGGTGGTGGCGTATGTGCATCAGCACATGGCGCGGCCGGGGCTTCCGTTTGGCGGGTACTATGCGCTGGGGGTGTGCCAGGACAGCATTGCGGCTATTGAGAAGAAGCTGACAGGGAGAGCGACGCTGTTTCCGAATACGGCGGATGTGGCGCTGTTCAACGACGCGCGGGATGCAGAGGTGAATGCGCTGATCGCGGCGATTCCCAAGGACCGTGATGGAGTTGCCCCAGAGCCGGAGCGGGTGTTTGGTTCACTGCCGGTGGCGGAGGACGAACTGGCGACGATTACGATTCCGGGGCTGGGTGGTGACCTGGAGAAGGTGCGGGTGGCATGGCAGCAGGGCAGGCTGCGGCGGACGTACGGAGTGCATCATCGGACCGTGTTGTGGCTGGAGGCGCTGGGCGTGGGACTGGCAGGGCTGGTGTTGTGGATGTTGCGGCGTCAGTGGCGATCGCGTTAGTTGGTGCGGCCAGGGTGCTAGTAGTTGAGGATGTTTATCGTAAGGACAGAGGAGTGATTGTGACTGATAGCGTGGATGATGTGAGCAGGTATCGGGCGATGTTGGACGTAGCGCTGGAGCAGGCACGGATTGGGCGTGGCGAGGGCGGCGTTCCGATTGGTGCAGCGCTGTTCGACGGCGAAGGGAAGCTGTTGGCTGCGGGGCGCAATCGGCGGGTGCAGGAGGACGATCCTTCGGTGCATGGAGAGACGGATGCGTTTCGACGGGCGGGACGGCAGCGATCGTACAAGGACAAGATTATGGTGACGACGCTGGCACCGTGCTGGTATTGCACGGGACTGATCCGGCAGTTTGGAATTGGGACAGTGGTGGTGGGGGAGAGCAGGACTTTTTCAGGTGGAGTGGATTCGCTGCGGGCGCTGGGGGTGAAGGTGGTGGATCTGGATTCGCAGGAGTGCCGCGAATTGCTGGAGGGGTTTATTGCGGAGAAGCCTGAGGTGTGGAACGAGGACATTGGGGAGGAGTAGATGAGCACGAGGCGTCGTCGTTCCTATGTGTGAGGGATGATGGGCTTATCGGCTGGCAGTTTGGTTGCGGGTGGTGATGAAGTGCCAGGCCATGCCGCAGAGAATGTAGGCGAGGTAGAGGTAAGGGAGGAAGTTGTAGGGGGCAGCGGGGACCGGGTAGAGGGTTCCGGCGAGGGCGAGGAAGATGGCGAGTACAGCGGCCACCGAGAGCAGCAGGTTGGTGCTGGTGAGGTGGTGATTGCGGTGGAGGTAGAAGGGCAGCGCAATGGCAGCGAGACCGTAGGTGGTGAGGAATCCGTAGACGGAGAGGGAGCCCATCCATCCGTAGATGTCGGAGCCTGAGATACCGCGGGCGGCGAGCGAGCCGACGAGGAGCAGTGTGAGTACGCCGATGAGCAGGACGGCCGAGGCTGGGGTGGCGTTGGTGTTGTGGGCGGTACTGAGTTGGCGGTGGGCGAGTCCGTTGTGGGCCATGCGCATGAGGACTCGGGCGGCAGCGGTGATGCAGGCGAGGGTGCAGGCGAACATGCTGACCATAGCTCCCAGGTCGATGAAGGGGCCCAGCAGAGGGACGCCTGCGAGTGTGGACAAGGCGCGGAGGGGAGCGGTGTTGGTGCCGAGGTCCTGGTGGGCGGCGGCCATGCCGAGGGTTTCGAGATAGGCACAGAGGACGAAGAACAGTCCGCAGAAGATGGCGGACTGGATTACCGCGCGGGGGATGGTGCGGAGGGGGTTGACGGCTTCGTGGCCGAGGGTGGTGGCGCTCTCGAAGCCAACGAAGCTGAAGAGGGCGAGGACGACGCCGAGGCGGACGGCGGAGGGAGTGACTCCGTGGAGGCCTAGCTGGGCGTGGTCGAAGTGCAGACCGTTGCGGTAGAGGAGCAGGCCCAGCACGATGGCGATCATGGCGACGGAGATGGCTTCGATCCAAAGCATGAGGCGGGCAGAGACCTGGACGTCGCGGTAGGCGATACCGGTGGCGGTTACGACGCATAGGGCAGCGAGTGCGATGGCGGGAGCGCTATGTCCGACGAGCGAGAGCAGGAAGACGTTGGCGTAGTTGATGAAGCCA
The DNA here is from genome assembly GCA_021780315.1 of Acidobacteriota bacterium. Lineage (GTDB taxonomy): Bacteria > Acidobacteriota > Terriglobia > Terriglobales > Acidobacteriaceae > Edaphobacter. Next base: position 408,106 of record JAJXYY010000033.1, on the reverse strand, counting down.
CCGGTGACGGCGGCTCCGGTGGCGATGTAGGCGAGCAGGAGTGCCCATCCGGCGATGCCGCTGACCAGGGGTGGCAGGGAGGAGGTGGCGTAGGTGTAGAGGGATCCGGAGCAGGAGGTGTAGCGGGCGAAGCGGCTGATGGTGAGCGCGATGAGCAGGACGGCGGCGGTGGCGAGGAGATAGGCAAGCCAGGTGCCGTTGCCGGCGAGGACGAAGACCAGAGGGATGGTCATGGTCGGGGAGGTGGTGGGCGCGATGGTCGAGATGGATTGTGCGAGGGTCTCGACGGGCGACAGGATGTTGGGGCGGAGACCGGAGGTAGAGGTGGATGGTGGTGCTGGGGCCAGGGCTTGCTCCATTGCGTGTCTCCGGGGGCAGGGATTGTGGATGGACGGAAGGAGTTCAGCCGTCGGGCCTTCGGAGCAGTGCGACAGGGACTGCCGGGGTTAGAGAGAGGATAGTGGAAGTTGGGTATGTTGCGAAGTAGCCTGAGAGCGGCTACTTCGTATCGGAGGGGGTAGTGGCTGGCGCTGGCGTGGGTGCTGCTGGCGCGGGGGTGGATGCGGTTGCGGTGTCGGTGGTGGACTTGCTGGTTGCCAGGGCCGGGGTACTGCTGGATTCGCCGGAGGACTTGGGTTTTGCGTTGCCGTAGCCGTCGGCGTACCAGCCGCCACCTTTGAAGGAGACGGCGGGGGCGGAGAGGACACGCTCAATGTGTCCGCCGCAGTGAGGGCAGGTGGTGATCTCTGGGTCGGAGAACTTCTGGATCTTTTCCGTGTGTTTGTGGCAGGCGGTGCATTTGTATTCGTACAGGGGCATGGGATGTGTTCTCTTGATCTGAATTGCTTTGCTACTGAATATTTATTTGGATGCCAGCCGGAGCGGACGGATGCTGCTTCCTGCTCCGGCTGGGTTGGGTGGTTAGAGTTTGCCTAGTTCGATGAGACGTACGCTGGCGATGGCGTTGACCTTGCGGAGGGCCTCGACGGCGGCGTTGGCGGTGGCGGCGTTGGGTACGTCGATCTGGACTACGGCGAGGGCCTGACCCTGGGGGACGCGCTGGGAGCGGGTGGGGCTGGTGGAACGTCCGAGGGCGAAGTTGGCGATGTTGACGGAGTGCTCGCCGAGGATGGTTCCGATGCGACCGATGACGCCGGGGACGTCGTGGTTGCGGATGGAGATGAGGGTTCCGGTGAGGGGAGCCTCGATATCGACTCCATCGTAGGTGAGCAGGCGGGGCGAGTTGCCGTGGAGGACGGTGGCGGAGGCGGAGGCGTCGCCCTCGGAGGAGTGGAGGGTGAGCTTGAGTACGGAGCCGGTACCGCCGGTGGTGAACTCCTTCTTATCTTCCTGGATACGGATGCCTCGCTCCTGAGCGATGGCTGCGGCGTTGATGCGGTTGACGGCATCGGTATCGGCGAAGATGCCGGCGATGGCGGCGTTGCGGATAAGGTCGGTTTTGCCGGCAGCGATGCGACCGCTGTAGGTGATCTGGATGTTTTCGAGATTACCGGGGGTGGCATGGGAGAGAAAGTGGCCGAGGCGCTCGGCCATCTCGATGTAGGGGGCGACCTCGATGTACTCCTCGTGGGAGAGGGAGGGGAGGTTGACGGCGTTCTGGACGACGCCGAGTTTGAGGTAGTCGCGGACCTGGTGAGCGAGTTGGATGCCGATGGCTTCCTGGGCCTCGTCGGTGGCTCCGGCGATGTGGGGGGAGAGGAGGACGTGGTCGAGGTTGTGGAAGGGGGATTCCTTGAGGGGTTCGTGGTGGAAGACGTCGAGGGCGGCACCGGCGACGTGGCCGGAGGCGATGGCGTCGGCGAGGGCCTGCTCCACGATGAGTTCGCCACGGGCGCAGTTGATGATGCGGATGCCCTTCTTCATGATGGCGAGGGAGGTTGCGTTGATGATGCCTTCGGTCTGGGTAGTGAGGCCGACGTGGAGGGTGAGGTAGTCGGAGGATTTGAATATCTCGTCGATAGGGACGAGGGTGACTTCATTCTCGCGGGCGATGACGGGGGAGATGAAGGGGTCGTATCCGATGATGTCCATGCCGAAGGCTTTGGCGCGGCGGGCGACTTCGAGGCCGATGCGTCCGAGGCCTACGATGCCGAGGGTTTTGCCGCGGAGTTCCTGACCCTGGAGGTTTTTTTTGTCCCATTTGCCGGCGTGCATGGTGGCGTTGGCGCGGGGGATGGAGCGGGCCATGGAGATCATGAGGCCGAGGGTGAGTTCGGCGACGGCTACGGCGTTGGCACCGGGGGTGTTCATGACGACGATGCCGTGGCGGGTGGCGGCGTCGGTGTCGATGTTGTCTACGCCTACGCCGGCGCGGCCGATGACGCGGAGTTTGGGGGCGGCTTCGAGGAGTTTCGCGTCGGCCTGAACGGCGGAGCGGACGACGAGGGCGTCGGCGTCGGCGAGTTCGGCAGCGAGACCGTTTTTAATCTGGTCGGGGGTGACTACGTTCCAGCCGGGCTCTTGTTGGAAGACTGCGAGGGTGGCGGGGGAGACTTTTTCTGCGAGAACGATCTTCATTGATCCTCTTCCGATTGCTGCAGTTGAGCAAAGTGACCGCGACGGGGCGGTTTGTGACAGGGAAAAGCGTAAGAAGCTGCGAGTCTCTAGTGTACTTGGGATTGGGGATAGGGCGGAAAGGTGAGTTTGGTTGGTAGTAGCGAGGGGGAGGCTGGGTGTGGTGGAGTGCGCTACCTCCCCCCCTCCCCCGTATTTTGTGCAAAGTCTTGATTCTATTTAGCTTAGCTTCGGACTTGGGTGGTAAAGTATTGATTGTAAGCGGTTTAGCTGTAAAGTCTTGAGGCGTATGGAGTTAGCAGTGTCGGGGTGCTAGGTTTGAGGTTGTCGTGGGTGTTAGGTGACAAGCCGCCTGCGGGTGGGCTGGGGCTTGGTCTTACTGGTTCTATTTTAGTGGATGGGGGCTAACTGATTGTTCAGGGCGATGTGGTTTGTTTTTAGGGAGTTAGGTGGTTTGCGGGCTTGACAAGGGATTGGTGTGGTCAAAACGGGTGGTGTCTGGAGTGCCGGGGGATGATTGCACCTTTCGGAATCGAAAGGTGGAATGATTGGGTGGGGTTAGTGGTCGTTGAGGTGCAGGGTGATCTGGCCTTTGGCCATGACGGAGCGGGCATGGTTGGCGGTCTGTTGGTAGTTGCTGATGGCGAGTAGCAGTGCGTCCTGCTCGGCCGGGCTGAGTTGGGCGAGGCTGCGGTGCAGATGCACGAGTGCGAGGACGCGATAACGCGCGTCGAAGACCTGGTGGGAGACGTCGATGGTGGTGGTGTTGCTGAAGTCGATGCGGGATAGGTAGCTGGCGCGTGCGGGCGGCAGGAGGCTGAGTGTGCCGTTATCGCGTGCCGAAGCCCAGACGGCGTTGGTGGGGGCGAGCCAGGCGGGGGTGGGGTCGAAGTCGATATAGGTGAAGGGAATCTTGCCGTGGCTGGCGCGGGTGGTTTCGAGCGCGGTCTTGTTTTGCTCCTCTATCTGCTGGATGTGCTCCATGACGGCGGTGTCGTCGCGCAGGATGGCCAGGTTCTTGTCGATCTCGCGGTTGAGGGACTCTTCGAGTTGGTGTGCCTGCTCGCGGTGATGGAAGTGCTCTACGGTCTGCTCGAGGCCGATGGCGATGAGGAGGCCGATGACGATGGTGGCGATATGGATGAAGAAGTCTTTCCAGGTGTGGGCGGGCTGGTGGGGCGGGTGTACATCGAGCATGGGTGTTTGCGCTCCGTTAAAGAGTTTCTAGAGTATGTGACCGGGCTACTGTTCCGGGGCGGTGAGGGTGGTGTTGTCGTCCTTGGGCAGGGGGTACTTGGCGAGCAGTGCTGCCTTGCCACTCTTCCTGTAGATCGCCACGGCGTCGAAGAGAATGCGGAAGTTCTCTTCATCGGAATGCGAGCCGTGGAGGACAGACCACTCAATGCCATAGAGGAAGACATTTCTGTCTGCGCCGTATGCCTCCGCCTCGTTCATCTGTGCGAGCGCGTTGCGAGCTTCGCGAAAGTCCTCCGAATCCAGTGCCGCCCAGGCAGCGCTGTACTCGTTGACGGGACCCAGCTTGAGCTGCTCCGGGGTGAGAACGGTTCGGCCCGGCTCGAGTGCCTCGCGCAGCTTGATGAAGGCGGCATTCTGCAGCACCAGGACGGCGTTGACCTGGTCGACGAGGCTGTACACCCGCACGTAGCGTTGTGCCTCCTCACGCGGCAGCAGGCCGAGGGTTCCACTCTGTTGTGCCACGGTCCATACGGCAGAGGCGGGCTTCATGTAGCTGGAGCGGCCGAGGTTGGTGTTCAGGACGGGCGCACGGTGGTCGCGGTTGGCCACGATGACCTCCTGATAGACGCCCCTTCCGATATCCCGGCGCGACTCGCAGTCATCGACGTTGGCCAGCGCGAGGTGCAGGTTGCGCAGCGTCTCGGCGTGCAGGTCTTCGTGTAGTTGGTGGAGTTGATGGCGGTGATGGAAGTATTCGACCGTCTGCTCGAGGCCGATGGCGATCAGCAGGCCGACGACGATGGTGGCAATGTGGATGAGGAAGTCTTTCCAGGAGTGGGCGGCTTGGTGGGGCGGGTGTACATCTAGCATTGAGGCTCCGGAGGGAGGGTGTGGGATGCAGTCCATAACTCAACTACACGATGTGGTAGCTGGCACACGATGAACATGAAGTGGTTGTGGGTGGAGCCAACAGAGTATCAGGATTGGGTTGGGCATGGCGTAAGGAAAGGGCAGAATTTGACAGGGCGTGAGAGGATTTAAATATGAGCGATTTTATTCCTAAAGCAGGCAGCATCAAGGTAGGCGGACTTGGTCCGAAGGCGCAGAAGTTACAGGCTGCGCGTGAGAAGGCGGAGCGTATGAAGAGCGGAGCGAAGGTGGCTCCGGGGGCTTCGACGGCTTCGGTGAAGGCGAAGGACTCATTTGCGGGAACGAAGAAGACTACGTTCCAACGCAAGGCGGTGTAGTGGATGGGGTGCGAATATGCACCCCATCGTGATGATGCTGGGATATGGGCGGAGCGTCTGGGGGCAGGATGGCATGCCCCAGGGGCTGGAGTGCGAAGTGGTGGTGGGGTTGAGAGAGCAAGCCTGAAGGCTTGGTGTAGCTGGACGGTGGGTGTAGCTGGACGGTGGGTGGGAAGGTGCAGCGCAGATGGGGATTCTGGCCATTTACATTCCCATGTCTCAAGGGCAAGACATGGGGCACCCGGGATTTTGTGGTGGGGAAAGGAGTGCGGTTCGCTTTGCGAATGCCCACCTTAACCGCGATGAAGCTGCGGTGAAGATGGGGCACCCGGTCTGAAGGACAGGCAACGGCAAGGGCAACAGCGGGTCCTCCGCTGCGCGAAGGATGACAACTAAAAACAAGCACGTGCAAGGGCGACGGGCGGATGCTTCTGGTTATTGGAAGAAGTGGGGAATGAAGGAGCTGCGGTTGTCGGTGATGGGGGTGTTGGACTCGCGGATGCCCATGCCGGCGCAGTCCTGGTCGATCATCCAGAGGCCGAGGACGGGGTGGCGCTGGTCGAAGGTGGCTTCGGGTGCGAGTGCCTGATAGATTTGCGGACCGTTGTAGGGGCCGGGGGTGGAGGTGATGGTGGCGTTGTCGCGGACCAGAGTGATGTTGGCGCCTTCGCGGGACATGAGGGGTTTGCGGACGTAGCTGCGCATGGCGTGGGGGCCGTCGAAGTGAGCTTCGAGGAGGAGTTCGTGGTTGGGGTAGAGCTGCCAGAGGATGGGGAGGATGCCTTTGTTGGAGAGGAGCATCTTCCAGATGGGCTCGATCCAGCGGGTGGATTGGTAGGTGTCGATGGCGTGGACGCCGAACTCTTCCTGGAGCATGGCCTCCCAGGGGTAGAGCTTGAAGATGGAGAACATGGGGTCTTCGTTGGGATCGAGGAAGGCGTGTTGCTGGTCGTTCCAGCCGATCTCGTGCATGAACATGGGGATGGTTTCGAGGCCGGCCTGCTGGGCGGTGTCGCGGAGGTAGGCGATGGTGAGCTGGTCTTCGGGGTTGTCGAGGGCGGCGAAGTAGACGGGCTTGGTGAGGTAGGGATCGATGTCCTTCCACTTGGCGATGAGGCGTTCGTGGATGGAGTTGAACTGGTCTGGATCTACTAAGTGCGAAGCGGCCTTGAGGGCTGGGGAGACATCCTGGAGCCAGCTCCACTGGATGACGGCGGCTTCGAGGAGGGAGGTGGGGGTGTCGGCGTTGTATTCGAGGAGCTTGGGGGCGTGGCCGCTGGCGGCGCCGGCCCAGGCGAGGTCGAAGCGTCCGTAGAGGGCGGGAGGCTCGTTGTTCCAGGCCCACTCGATGGCGGGGATGGCTTGGGCGGGGATGTCGAGTTCGGCGTAGCGTTGGTTGTCGATGATGTGCTGGGCGGCGGCGAGGCACATGGTCTGGAGCTGGTTGGCGGCGGCTTCGAGGGTGTCGATTTCGGCTGCGGAGAAGAGGTAGGCGGCGGACTCGTCCCAGTAGGGGAGGCCGTTATCGAGAGTGTGGAAGGTGAGGCCCTGCTGTTCGACGATTTGCTGCCAGTTAGTGCGGGGTGTGAGGTTGATGCGCTGCATGGAATCTCCTGCTGCTATTCTCCCGCACCTTCGCCGGCGGTGGCGTGGCTGCCGCCCTCGGAGAAAGAGCTGCCGAAGCCTCCGCGGGTGGTGATGCCGGAGCGGTTGGCGTAGCTGCGGCCGAAGGCGGGATCGTAGGCTCCGCCGCCGACGATGGAGCCGAGGCCGTAGCCGCCCCATCCGCCGTAGTAGTAGCGGTAGGGGAGGATGATGGGGATGAAGCCGCCGTGGCCGTCGGGGCGTTGTTGCTGGGTTTGCGGCTGGTTGGCGCAGAGACTGTCGTCGACGACGTGGTTGGACTCATCGACGCAGCGTTGCATCTGGGGTTTCTGGCAGCCGGTGGTGAAGGCGAGGGCGGCGGCGGCGAGAAGGGGAGCGGTGACCTGGGCGGAGCGGCGCATGGGGGCTCGTATGTGGAGGTTGAACCATGATGCCACATCTCGGAATCGAGACGGGGGATGCTGGGGTTTTGGATTGGACAGGAGAGCATACCCCAGGGGTTAAAGCCCGCGTTTTGGTGGGGTTGAGAGAGCCAAGCCTGAAGGGTTAGCGTACCTAGAAGCTGGGTGTACTTGGACGCTGGGCGCGGAAAGTTCAGGGGAGATGGGTGTTTGGCGTTTTACATTCCCATGTCTCAAGGGCGAGACATGGGGCACCCAAGATTTTGGAGATGCGGCAGGAGTCGTTGAGTACCTGACCGTCTCCGGTGAGACTGTAAACGGTCAGGTATTCGGGGATGGTGGGTTATTTGAGGGAGCAGCAGGCTTGAGTGCGGCCGCAGAGGCATTGGTTGTCGGCGGCGGCGGTGGCGGAGCGCTCGGCGTAGACCTTCTGGGCGGCGATGAGGCCGCTGCCGAACTGGACTCCGGGTTGGGGGAAGGACTTCATGACGACCTGTTCTAGGGCACCGATGAAGGCGATGGTGTCCATGAAGTCGAAGAAGCCGAGGTGGGCGATGCGGAAGATCTGACCCTTCATCTCGCCTTGTCCGTTGGTGATGACTGCGGCGAAGCGGGCTTTGAGCTCCTTGACGATGACGCCGGAGTCGATGCCGACGGGCGGCAGGACGGCGGTGGCAGCGGCGGAGGGTGCGTCGGGGGCGAAGAGGGTCATGCCGAGAGCCTGGACGGCGGCGCGGGTCATGGCGGCGATGGTTTCGGCGTTTTCGACGAGCTTTTTGCGACCGGCGACGAGATCGCCAGCGGGATTGTCGGTAGTGGCGGCCTGACCGGCGATGTAGTCGAGGGCCGCACCGAGGGCGGCGATGAGGGCTACGGCCGGGGTGTAGGCGGATTCACCGTTGCGGGCGTTTTTGCGCTCTTTGCGGAGATCGAAGTAGTAGCGCGGGTTGTAGCTGGCTTCCATGCGGTCCCAGGCCTTGTCGGAGAGGGCGATGAAGGAGAGGCCGGGGGGAATCATGAAGGACTTCTGGGAGCCGCCGATGAGGACGTCTACACCCCATGCGTCCATGTCGAGGTGGGTGGTGCCGAGACCGGTGATGGCGTCGACGACGAGGAGGGCTTCGGAGTGGGTGTCTTTGATGAGCTTGGCCACGGCGGGGACGCAGTGGCGGACGCCGGTGCTGGTCTCGGTAGCCTGCATGAAGATGGCGCGGGTTTCGAGCTTGAGAGCGGCTTTGACTTCCTCGATGGAGAAGGTGTGGCCGTAGGGAGCGGAGACGACATCGACCTCGCAGCCGAAGGCCTTGGCGATGCCGGACCAGCGCTCGCCGAATTTTCCGGCGGTGAGGACGAGGACGCGGTCGCCGGGGGAGGTGAGGTTGGAGACGGCGGCTTCCATGGCTCCGGTGCCGGAGCTGGAGAGGATGAGGACGTCGTTTTTGGTGCCGAAGAAGTCTTTGAGCTGGCTGAGGACGCGGGTGTACATGGCGCGGAATTCAGCGGTGCGGTGATGAATGTCGGCGGCTGCCATGGCGAACTGGGCGGCGGGGAGCAGTGGGGTGGGTCCGGGGGTGAAGAGGCGGGTTTTGCGGATCATGCTAACTATTGTAGCGACCGGAGTGATTTGCGGTTAGGTGTATAAGCGTGGCTTATGGAGGGTGAGGGTTGAGAATTTATAATGTGTAGTTGCGCGTGAGAGATGAGGACGCTATGAGCATCGGACAGAAGATTCAGGCAGACATTATCGTGGCGATGAAGGCGAAGGATGAGCATCGTTTGACGACGCTGCGGATGGTGAAGTCGGCGTTGAGGAACAAGGAGATCGACAAGCGCGAGGCGCTGACGGATGCGGAGGAGAGCCAGATACTGACGACGCTGATCAAGCAGCGGAAGGAGTCGGTGGAGTCGTTTACCAAGGGCGGGCGACCGGAGCTGGCGGAGAAGGAGCGGGTTGAGATCGGGATGATCGAAGGGTACCTGCCGCAGGCTGCGGGAGAGGACGAGGTGCGCAAGCTGGTGGAAGGGGTGATGGCTCATCTGCAGAACGATGCGGGCGGAGTCAGGCCGGGTCTGAAGGATATGGGGACGGCGATGCAGGTGACGCAGCAGTGGATTCGGGCTGCGGGGCTGCGTGCGGATGGGAAGATGGTGAGTGATCTGGTTAAGGCGGAGTTGATGAAGTAGGGGTGGGTGGCGGGGAGAGTAAAGGCGAACAGCAGATCCTCCGCTTTGCGAAGGATGACAACTAAAAAACAACCGCAAGGGCAATGGCGGCGGGTTGGGATTTTTACCTTCCCACACATCCCGCGGTGAAGCGTTGCGGTATGTATGGGGCACCCGGGCTTTGGGGCGGTTGGCAAGGGCAACAGCAGATCCTCCGCTTCGCGAAGGATGACAACTAAAAATACAACTGCAAGGGCAAGGGCGGCGGGTTGGGATTTTTACCTTCCCACACATCCCGCGGTGAAGCGTTGCGGTATGTATGGGGCACCCGGGCTTTAGTGGTGGGGTTAGGAGTGCGGTTCGCTTTGCGAATGCCCACCTTAACCGCGATGAGACTGCGGTGAAGATGGGGCACCCGGCTCGGGTGGTGGGTTGGGATTTTTACCTTCCCACACATCCCGCGGTGAAGCGTTGCGGTATGTATGGGGCACCCGGGATTGGGGGTGGGTTAGTGGTGGGTGGGGGACCAGTTGAGTTCTGCGCCGCCCATGATGGTGCGGCCTTGCAGTGGGACTCCGGGGATCTCCTGGTAGCCGGTGTTGCTGAGGTTGAGCAGGCGGAGGTAGGGGCGGAGGTGGCCGTGGTTGCGGGCGAGGGAGAGGTCCCAGAGGGGGTAGGCGGTCTGGGTGGTTTTTTGGACGATGTTGAGCTGGGTGGTGAGGATGAGTTGGGGGAAGGGCTGTGCGGTGTAGAGGAGCAGGGCGTTCTGGGTGGCGTAGTTGAAGGCGTACTCGCTGATGAGGCCGGTGGGCGGTGGGGCGGCGTGGGTGGCGGTGTAGCTGAGTTGGAGCTGCTGGGTGTTGGTGAGGCGGAGGTGGAGGGTGGCTTCTGCACCGGTGAAGCGGAAGCTGGGGACGTTGTTGGCTTGCCAGGGTTGGGCGGGGTTGTATTTGGAGTAGTCGATGGTGTTGCTCTCCTGGAGGCGGAAGGCGGTGGCGGAGAGGGCGAAGCGTCCGCCGGGGTTCCAGTCGAGGCCAGACTCGTAGCTCCAGGAGGACTCGGGTTTGAGGTTGGGGTTGCCGATGGTGGCGGGGTCGGCGTAGTAGAGGTCGAGGTAGGTGGGGAGGCGGAAGCCGTGTCCTGCGGAGGCGCGCAGGCGGAGGGAGTTGGTGAGGGCATAGGCGGCGGCCAGGCTGGGGGAGAAGACGCTGGTTCCGCCGGAGAGGATCTCTTCGCGGGCACCGAGGGAGAGGGAGAAGCGGCGTAGGGCGCGGAGGGAGAGGTTGGCGTATCCGGCGCCCTGGTTGCGGGCGTGGTGTCCGAGGTTGGAGCTGTGGATGGTGTCGCCGTCGGCTTCGAGGCCGTAGGAGAGGGTGGTGTTGGGGCCGAAGGTATCGGCGCGGCGGAGGGCGGACTCGTAGCTGGAGACGATGTGGTTGTTGCGGTAGTAGGTGGGGTTGTCGAGGAACAGGACGAAGAGGTCGGAGTGGCGGCGGTAGCCGAAGCTGGCGGCGGTGCTGGGTCCTAGCTGCTGCTGGATGGAGGCGAACCAGCCTTTGGTGCGCTCCCAGGAGTCGTAGGGGCCGTAGAAGAGATTGGCGCCGTAGGGTCGGTCGCTGGCGGCCAGGAGGATGTCGGTGGTGCCGGGGCGGAGGGTGAGCCAGGTTTCGGCGGCGATGGCGTTGCTGGAGTAGTTGCGGTCGGGGAGGAAGCCATCGGAGGTGTCGCGGCTGGCGGTGAGTTGTTCGGAGAGCGCGTGGGTACGGAGGGCGGCGCGGAGGTGGTGTTCGAGGGAGTTGTAGTTGCCGAATCCGGTGCTGGCGGTGAGGGAGGTAAGGGTGGGCTGGCTGGTGATGAGGTTGACGGCGCCGGCGAGGGCGTCGGAGCCGTAGAAGGTGGAGCCGGAGCCGTGGAGGACGTCGATGCGGTCGATGGCGTCGAAGGGGATGGGGAGATCGAGGTTGAGGTGACCGGTTTCGGGGTCGTTGATGCGGAGGCCGTTGAGGAGGATGAGGGACTGCTCGAAGGTGGCTCCACGGATGGAGAGGTCGGTCTGGACGCCGTTGCCGCCGCGGGCCTGGAGGTTGAGGGAGGCGTCCTGACGGAGGAGGTCGATGGGGTTGTTGAGGAGCAGGGGCTGGGAGTGGGGATCGAGGACGGTGACGGAGCGGTCGGCGGCGTCGAGGGGGAGTGGCTCGACGGTGGTGGTGACGGTGATGCTTTGGGGGGTGGCGGCGGTTTGGGCTAAGGAGGCGGCAGCGGTTGCGAGAAGGCAGAGGCAGAGGGTGCGGGTGAGCATGGGTTGATCTTTATGATGACGGAAGACCGGGAGGCATTGGGGGTAGTTTGCAGCAAGAGTAAATAGTTGACTGTGTAAACTATCGGGATATGCGGATCGAATCGTTTTTGGAGCAGAGTCCGGTGTTTCAGGTGAGCCGGGTGGCGCGGCGGATGGAGGCGGCGATGAATGGGCTGCTGGCAGCGGAGGGGGTGAATCTGTTGGAGGCGCTGGTGCTGGCGGCGTTGTTTTTCGAGAAGCGGGGCGCGGTGAAGCCGTCGTATCTGGCGGAGACTTTCCAGACGACGCGTGGGAATGTGAGCCATTGCGTGTCTTCGCTGGAGGCGAAGGGTCTGGTGAAGCGTCAGATCGACGCGGAGGATGCGCGTGGGGTGCAGTTGGTGCTGCAGCCGCTGGGCCGGCGGCGTGCGGTGCGGGTGATGGGGATACTGGACCGGACGCAGCGGGAGTTGGAGCAGCGGCTGGGCGCGGGCGAGGTGACGGGGATGCTGGAGCAACTGGCGGCGGTGGCGGCGGTGTGTGAGGGGTGGGTTACTCGCGGATGATTTTGACGAAGATGCCGTCGGGGAGGGTGGCGGAGCCGAGGATGTGGACGACGCCGTCGCGGGTGAAGCCGCGGAGCATGGAGTCGGCTTTGGAGGGCGGGGAGGCGGGTGCTGGGGTGGATGGTTGGCTGGCGGGGCGGGAGTCCGGTCTGGCGATGATGGGTTGGGGGGGTGGGGTGGGAGCAGCGGGTCTGGCGCTGGGGGTTCCGGGCGGCAGATTTTGCGATGTGGGCGCTATGGGGGTGCGCTTCATGCCACGGTCCATGGCCTGATTGGCGAGGGCGTCGGCGGCCTTGTTTTTGTGGCGGAGGGCGTGGGTGATCTCGAAGGCGTCGAGGCGGGCGATGCGGTTGCGGGCCTCTTGCCAAAGGGGTTTGAGGTCGGGGGAGTTGACTTTGTATTTGCCCTGGATCTGCTTGACCATGAGTTCGGAGTCGGAGATGACTTTGAGGCGGCGGTAGCCGTGGTCGAGGGCGTACTGGATGGAGGCGAGGAGGCCGGAGTATTCGGCGAAGTTGTTGGTACGGATGCCGAGGAATTCGGAGAGTTCGGCGATGAGTTCCCCGTTGGGGCCGGTGATTTCGGCTCCGTAGCCGGAGGGGCCGGGGTTGCCTCGGGAGCCACCGTCGCAGTGGGCGGTGATCCAGGAGGCGGTGGGGTCGGGGGTGTGGAAGAGGCCGGGTGCGGGGGGACGGGGAGGCATTATGGCAGTTTATCGGAAGGGAGGGCTGCTCACCTTTTTTGCGTGGGGACGGTCTATTGGATTGAATTGATTTCCTGACTCCGGAGTCAGACCAATGAATGCAGACGTTTTAGGGATGGAACTTGGTAATCGTCTTCGCGGCGGTGAGATGGTGTCGGCGCCGTCGAGTGTGGTTGGCGGACGGCAGATGAGTCCGTTTGCGATGGGATTTCAGGGTGCGGGCAGTGTGGCGGCGTTAGAATCGTTGCCAGCGATGAATAAGGCAGCGACCGAGAGTGGAACGCGCAACAGCAAGCTGACGCCGGCTCAGATAGAGGCGCGGGCGCAGCAGCGGGTCGAAGACGACGAGCTGATTCGCGAGGCGCAGAAGGGCGATCGGGGTGCGTTCGACGCGCTGGTGCGGCGGTACGACCAGAGTGTGCTGCGGCTGGCACTTCATATGCTTGGCAACGAGCAGGATGCTCAGGATGTCCATCAAGAGGCTTTTATCAAGGCCTACCGGCATCTAGGGAACTTCCGGTTTGAGTGTTCGTTTTATACGTGGCTGTACCGGATTGTGACGAATCTGTGTTTAGACCAGATGCGTCGGCGTAAGAGCCGCAGGGAAGATCCGGCGACGGTACTGGATGCGAGTGGCGGCGAACTGGACCTGATGGCGAACATCACGGACGACCGGGCGATGGCGAATCCGGCGCGGGAGTTGGAGCGCAAGGTGATGAGCGAAAGGATCAACGAGGCGCTGGACAAGCTGACGCCACGGGAGCGGACGGTTTTTGAGTTGAAGCACTACCAGGGATTGAAGCTGCGCACGATTGGCGAGATGTTGAGCACGACGGAGGAGACGGCGAAGAATACGCTGTTTCGGGCCACGCGGAAGCTGCGGGCCAATCTGGCGGGGGTTCGGTAAGCAGGGCGAGGTAGTTGGTTTCGGTTGCAGCAAAATGGGCAGAGGTACAGACCCAGCAATGCAGGGACGAGTTTTTTATAGAGGCTGGTTGAGGTAGAGCAATGAACTGTGAAACGGCACGAGACGGAATCGTACTGATGAGCTACGGCGAACTGCCGGATGAGTTGGCTGGCGGTCTGGAGCAGCATCTGGGAGAGTGTGAGGGCTGCCGGCGCGAGTTGAATGCGATGCGTGCGCTGCATGAGTTGCTGACGCTGACGCCGGTGCTGGAGCCTTCGCCGAACCTGTTGGCGCAGTCTCGGATGCGGCTGGACGATGCGCTGGATGCGATACCGCCGCATGGTTTTCTGACGCGGCTTCGGACGAATTTCTTTGGCTGGGTGGGGCATGTGCAGAGTGCGCCGGCGCTGGCGACTTTGCTGTTGGGCGTGGGCTTTCTGGGGGGAAATTTTACCTACCGGTACCAGGTGCATGAGGCAAATGTGAAGGCGCAGGCGAGCAAGGGAGTGGTGGTGATGGGTCATCCTTCCGAGGGCGTGATTGCGAATGTGACGGGGATTGTGCAGACGCCGAACTCCGAGATTGTTCAGGTGAACTACAACAAGGTGGTTCCGGAGACGATGGAAGGCTCGCTGGATGAGCCCCGGATTCGAGAGTTGTTGTTGCTGGGGATGCGTCCTGCGGCGACGAGCGGGGTGCGGGTGAACTCGGTGGCGCTGCTGGCGAGCGAGTGCAAGGCGGGACATGATTGCACGGCGGAGCCACAGGGGCATCCGATCCGGAGCGCGCTGATGGTGTCGTTGCGGTATGACAAGGACGCGGGCGTGCGGATGAAGGCGCTGGAGGGTTTGCAGCGGTACATCGGGCAGGACCGGCGGGTTCGGGATGCGGTGCTGGAGGCGTTGATGCATGACTCGGACGCGCAGGTACGTACGGCTGCGATTGGGCTGCTGGAGCCGGTGCAGTCGGACTCGAGCGTGCGGACGGTGCTGCGGACGGTGTCGACGCAGGATGCGAATCCGTATATCCGAACGGCGTCGTACCAGGCGCTGCAGAGTGTTGGGGATATCCAGTAATCGGACTTGTGGAGCGGGCCCATGGCTTGGGTTGCGTACGGCGAACGAATCAGATTAAAGGAATGAGCACCATGATGATGAAGTTGAGCGGGCGGCGAATTGGAGTGGCAGCGCTGGCGGTGGGCGTAGCGATGAGTTCGATGGCGGGCCGGGTGGCCTATGGGAGTGGGCTTGGTCAGGGTGTGGAGTGGCTGCTGGTGGGGGGGAGCCATGCCTCGCAGGGATATCTGGGGGTGGATATCCAGGACATCAGCGACGAGCGGATTGGTGCGTTGAAGCTGAAGGAGTCGCGGGGTGCGGAGATTATCCATGTGGACCATGACGCTCCGGCGGGCAAGGCGGGGTTGCGGGAGCATGACGTGATTTTGCAGATGAATGGCCAGGCGATTGAGGGAGAAGATCAACTGCGGCGGATGCTGCGGGAGACGCCTGCGGGGCGGAGCGTGACGCTGCTGATCAGCCGGGATGGGGTGCAGCAGACGGTGTCGACGCAGATGGGGAACCGCGAAGAGGTAGAGCGGGATGCGTGGAAGCAGCGGTGGATTGTTCCGGAGCCTGAGAGCAATGATGGTGGGGCGGTAGCGGGGCAGGCGGCTTCCGGTCAGGCGTTGGTGGGGCAGGCTGCTGGTGGACAGGGTTCGGCAGGGCAGGGGAGTACGATCCAGGGGACGGTTCGGAGTGGGGCGTTTTTGGGGTCTTCGGCGCCGGTGGCGGAGGGACATACGCACAGCTTTATGAGTTCGTTGACGCCTGGCTCTTCGTATACGGGCGCGATGGTGGAGACGATGGGGACGCAGTTGGCGGAGTTTTTTGGCACGGGCGGGGTAGGGGTGCTGGTACATAGCGTCGAGGCGAATTCGCCGGCGGCGAGTGCTGGACTGCGGGCCGGGGATGTGGTGGTGCGGGCCAACGGGGTGAAGATGATGAGCCAGTCGGACTGGTCCAAGGTGGTGCGGGAGAACAAAGGCAAGTCGATGGCGGTGGTGGTGTTGCGGGAGAAGAAGGAGCAGACGTTGACGCTGGTTCCGGATGGGAAGAAGCGGTCGAGCGTGGAGCAGCCGGGGAGTGGGGAGAGCGCGGTGCAGGTGGCGATGAAGGGTGGGTTCTCGCTGCGGTAAGTGCCAGGGGTTGGGTGGGAATTTCGCTGGTGGGGGCTGGGGATTTATACTCTAAGGTGTTATGTCAGAAGCCAGTGTAGGTGTGCCTGCGGGCCGAACGTTCACGGAAGTACCGCGTGTGAAGCCCAGTGGGCGACGCCGTTGGAAGGCAGTAACGCGGAAGCTGCGTGAGTTGGGGTCGATCGGGTCGGCGTTGGCTTCGACGGGGCATCCGTATATGGCGCATATTGTGCCGATGCGTCGATGCAACCTGGCCTGCACGTATTGCAATGAGTTTGACGATGTGTCCGATCCGGTGCCGGTGGCGGAGATGCTGCGACGGATCGACGACCTGGGCCGGCTGGGGACGAGCGTGATCACGATCTCTGGCGGGGAGCCGCTGCTGCACCCGGAGCTGGACCAGATTATTGCGCGGATTCGGAAGACGGGCGCGATTGCGGGGATGATTACGAACGGCTATCTGCTGATGCCGGAGCGGATCAAGCGGCTGAACGATGCGGGCCTGGATCACATGCAGATCTCGATCGACAATGTGATGCCGGATGAGGTTTCGAAGAAGAGCCTGAAGGTGCTGGATGCGAAGCTGCGGATGCTGGCGGAGCACGCGGATTTTCATGTGAATATCAACTCGGTGGTGGGGGGCGGGATCGCCGACCCGAACGATGCGTTGACGGTGAGTGAGCGGGCGCTGGCGTTGGGATTCAGTTCGACGATCGGGATTATCCATGATGGAAGCGGGCAGTTGAAGCCACTGGGCGCGGCGGAGCGCGGCGTGTGGGACAAGGTGCGGCAACTGACGCGGCGGAGCTACTCGCGGTTCAATCACTTTCAAGAGGCGATTGCGAACGGGAAGACGAATGACTGGCGTTGCCGCGCGGGTGGGCGGTATCTCTACATCTGCGAGTTTGGGCTGGTGCATTATTGCAGCCAGCAGCGGGGTTATCCGGGAGTTCCGTTGAGTGGATATCAGACTGCGGATGTGAAGCGGGAGTTTCTGACGGAGAAGAGCTGTGCGCCGAGTTGCACGATCAGCTGTGTCCACCAGGTGAGTTACATCGACCACTGGCGGGCGGAGCAGACGTCGACGATTACGCCGGGTGGTGCGTCGTCGCATGGTGCTTCGGAGTTGGTACAGATTCAGTAGCGGTTTGCGATGCGATGGTAACGGCTGTCTGGGTGGGTTTGCCAGAACGTCCGGATTGGCCGATGCTGTGGGGATGAGTCTTCGGGGAACGATTACGCTACGGGTGTTGGCGGTTTGTCTGGTTGGGGGTTTGGGTGCGGGTGCGCAGACGACTGTTCCACCTGCGACACCGCCTGCGGCAGCACAAGCAGTTGGAGGTGCCCAGCAACCTGCGGCACTGGCGTTTCCCTTTCCTGAGCAGAAGAGTGGCGGGACGCAACGGGCTACGAGTGCTCCGTATGCGGGGGACTTGTCGATCTTTGATTATCCGGACCGGGACAAGAAGCTTCAGGTAGGGCGGGTGATGGACCTGTTGGGGATCAGTGTGGGGAAGAGTGTGGCAGACCTGGGTGCGGGGTCCGGTTGGTTTACGGCGCGAGCGGCGCGGCGGGTGGGGCCTGGGGGGCGGGTGTATGCCGAGGACATCAATCCGAATGCGGTGACGTATGTGGAGGCGCGGGCGAAGCGTGAGGGACTGACCAATGTGCGGTGCGTGCTGGGGAGTCCGGATGATCCATCGCTGCCGCCGGGGAGCGTGGATGCGGTGCTGTTGCTGAAGGTGTACCACGAGATTTCGCATCCGGTGGCGGTGATGACGAAGGTGCGGGCAGGGCTGCGGCCGGGGGCGAAGGTGGGGATCATCGACCGGAACGGCAATGGTGCGGACCACGGGGTGGATATGGGAGTGGTGATGGGGGAGATGCTGCAGGCAGGGTATCGGCTGGTGGGGCAGTACGACTTTACGAAGGCTGACGGGCAGGATTATTTTCTGGTGTTTGTGGCTCGGTGAGGGATGGTGGGGAGAGGATGGGACCTCTCCCTTGGCTGCTGTCTGGTGGGCTTAGCGACTGATGCGGCGGCGCAGGGTTCCAACGGCGGCGAGGAGGCCGGTGGAGAGGAAGGCGATGGAGGAGGGTTCGGGTACGACGGCTGTGATGTCGCTCTGGTCGACGGTCCGGCAGTTGCTGGTTTTGGCGCAGTTTGGCGGGTTGACGTATCCCATGAGGCTGAAGCTGAAGGGATTGGTGTTGATGGTGGGGTTGAAGACGGTGCCGGTAAATAGCTGTCCGCCAGAGGCACTGAGTTCGGAGATGCCGTTCTGGAAGATCTCGAAGCCGCCGAATGCGGCGGTGGTGAAGAACTCGATGGTGCCGGCGGAGGTGACGTTATTTTTGGTGATGTTGATGTTGAAGAGGCAGAAGTCACCCATGTTGCTGTCAGGGCAGGAGAGATTGGTGGCGCTGGGGGTGGGGTTGGCCGGGACGGTGAACTGGTAGTGGTCGGAGCCGGCGCTGAGGGTGAAGTTGGCGTCCAAGGGTGAGGCGTGAGCGGTGGCGAGGCTGGAGAGAAGACCAGCAGCCAGGGTGAGCAGGGAAATGTAGTTTTTGTTCAAGGGACTCCTCCGAATAATAAATTCTGCGCAGCGCCCGAGTGCGCACGGTGGGTGCGGATCTGGGGCGAGGTGTGTTTCCGGTGCGGCCAGGCAGACTTTTAGAAGGCGAGAGTACCAGTGGAGCAGCGTTACCAAGGTGATTGTAACGGCTGACTTGCTGAGTTTCACGTTAATTCTGTGGTGCAGTTACTGGTTTAAAGAATGGCTGATGCTGGTTTTGTGCTGGAGATGGGGAGGTGGGCGGGGAGGACTGGAGGCATCTCCTCCCCGGGGGGATTGAGTTGGGTTAGCGGCTGAAGCGGCGGCGGATGGTTCCGGCCGCGGCGAGGAGGCCGGTGGAGAGGAAGGCGATGGAGGAGGGTTCCGGGACGGGGGAGGCGTTGGGGATCTGGGTGATGGTGAGGTAGTCGTTGTTGCTGACGCAACCGTTGTCGCCCCAGTAGTTGTCACCACCGCCGCCATTGAGGGGGGTAAGGGTGAAGGTGCCGAGTGTGAAGGTGGGCACACCCTTGCTTATGGTGAAGAGTTGGCTGCCGATGTCGTTGACGGGATTGTTTTGGCCGAAGGTGATAGAGATCCCGCCAAGGTCATTGCTGCTGAAGAACTCGACGGCGCCGTTCTGGGTTTTTCCGTTGTCGCTGATGGAGACGGGCTGTAGGGTGAAGTCGCCGGCGTTATTGAAGCTGGTGGAGGGGCTGGCAGGCAGGGAGAAGGTGTAGGTGTCGGTGCTGGTGGTGAGGGTGAAGGCATCCATGGTGGACGCGTGGGCGGTGGTGGCGGTGAGGGCGGCGGCAGAGAGGGCGAGCAGTGCGACAAAGTTCTTCAAGGTGTTACCTCCAGTGATGTTGTTGCTGGGGGTAGGAGCAAGGGGAGTACCAAAGTGCTCGATTTGCGCAAAAAATTGCGTACAAATTGTAAGTTATTGAATTGATTAGAGATGTTGTGATGGGTGTGATTTGAGTTGGGATCGAGAGCGGGCAGGATGCAGAGGTGTGCCGATGTTTCCCATGTTGAGGGAAGATGTTTGCCACTGTTGGGGAAACAGAGTGGAAGGGAGTTTCCCTGATGGTGGATTTTGTTCGGGGAGGATTTATTTCTGATTTGAAGCTGGCGTGTCGATGGCAGGGGGGCTAAGATTTTTAGGCTTTGAGATTGGGTTTGGATGCCGTGCTGAAGTTCCGGGGAGCTGGCCGCTGGGCTGGATTGCGGGACTGGGGTGGGCAAATTTCGATTGAGATGGAGAAGACTACGTGAAGACAGTAAGTGGATGGGCGGTATGTGGCGCGATGTTGTTGGCGGGCACGGTGGCGGGCGTGGCGCAGTCGGGGGATTTGAACAACTGGCCTGCGGGGACGTCTCCGCAGGAGGTGGGGAAGGCTCTGGCGGAGCACTTTGTGACGAGTCCGCACCAGTATACGAAGACGATCCACTACTCGGAGGTGTGCACGTGGTATGGGGCGTTGACGTTTGCGAAGCTGACGCATGACGATGTGTTGCGGGATGAGTTGATCAAGAAGTTTGAGCCGTTGATGCCGGGTGGGGCGGAGGCGGATCGTACTCCGCTGCGGCACCATGTGGATGACTCGATCTTTGGGGTGGTGCCGTTGGAGATTGCGATTCAGACGAAGGATCCGCGTTTTCTGGCGGTGGGCAAGGGCTGGGCGGACCGGCAGTGGGAGAATCCGCAGGCGGATGGCTTGTCGGCGGAGACGCGGTACTGGATCGACGACATGTATATGCTGACGATGCTGCAACTGGAGGCGTACCGGGCGACAGGGGATAAGAAGTATCTGGACCGGGATGCGAAGGAGATGGTGTCGTATCTGGACAAGCTACAGCAGCCGAATGGCTTGTTTTATCACGCTCCGGATGTGAAGTACTTCTGGGGCCGCGGGGATGGGTGGGTGGCGGCGGGGATGGCGGAGATGCTGAGCGAGTTGCCGGAGTCGCATCCGGACCGGGCGCGGATCATGAAGGGTTACAAGCTGATGATGAGTTCGCTGCTGCAGTACCAGGGCAAGGATGGGATGTGGCGGGAGTTGATCGACAAGGATGATGCGTGGCCGGAGAGTTCGAGTTCGGCGATGTTCAGCTTTGCACTGATTACGGGGGTAAAGCATGGGTGGCTGGATGCGGCGACGTATGGTCCAGCGGCGCGGAAGTCGTGGATTGCGGTGGTGGGTTATGTGGACCAGAACCACGATGTAACGCAGGTGTGTGAGGGCACGGGCAAGAAGGACGATATGGCGTACTACTATGCCCGGAAGCGGCGGACGGGCGACTTCCATGGGCAGGCACCGGTGTTGTGGGCTGCGAGTGCGCTGTTGCGGGACGGTGCTGGCAAGTAGCAGAGTCGAGACAGAAGAAGAGCCGGATGGACAGGCAGATCGCCATTGGGGCGGTCTGCCTGTTGACGGTTCTGGGTGAGCGGACGGAGCGGCTGCGGCGGGGCAGCAGGCTGGTCTGCTGTTGGGGGCTACTGTTCCTGGGTCAAGCGGAACTGTTCGCGGAGCTGGATGTAGCCAATGATGAGAAGAGCAAGGCAAGCAGGGGTGAACAAGACGTACATATCGGCCTCCTGAGGTCGAAAAAGGGTTGAGCGGACAAGAGTCCGGATGGAGTGGCACGCCCTAGCCTGGGCGCATGCTTCGTTGCTGTACCTATTGCAAGCTGCGTGCCAAAGTGTGGGAATGTTAATTTTTGTCGTAACGCTATATATATGAGTTGTTTATGAGGGGTGGCCCGGATAAGGCGGAGGTGTTGCGCAAGATTATGCGGCGGAAAGGGAAGTTCTTTTCCCTGGGAAAAGAAGGGGAACTCCACTGTTGAGGGCGGGTATTTTTGGGGTTGATGCGTAGGGGGGAGGGATGGACAGGCAGCAAAATGAGCCCCTGTGGAGGGGCTCATGGGTGGTGCGGAGGTTGGGTGGGGCTATTTCTTTTTGGCGGATTTGGTGGTGGTGGGAGTTGGGGTGCTGACCTGGGCGAGTGCTGCGTCGATTGTCTGGTAGAGGTAGGTGATGTCGGTGACTTGGACCCAGTTTTTCTGGGTGACGACGAAGATGGTGGGGGTCTGGGAGAGTCCGATGCGTTCTCCGAGGGTATAGTCGGCCTGGACTTCGGCGCTGAAGAGGCCGGAGGGGTCGATGACGAATGGCATGGGGTGTCCGTGGGACTGGAAGAACTTCTGGGAGAAGTTCTGGAGGTCTTCCTTGGAGGAGATGGCGGTCTGGCTGGCGAAGACGGCTCGGCGGTAGTCTTCGGCGAGTTGGGGCGAGATTTTGTCCTGGATGTAGCGAGCGATGACGGCGGCGTCGCGGCTCCAGATGTGCATGTTGAGGGGGAAGTCGTGGCGGACGAGGGGGATTTTGTAGTGTTCGACGGCGGAGTGGACGATGGGGAAGGCGTGGGCGCAGGCGGGGCATTCGAGGTCTTCGAACTCGTAGATGGCGACCTTGGCACCGGCGGGTGGCTTGACCATGGAGGTATCTTTGAAGCGGTTGCCGGTGTTGGGCGGCGCGGAGAACTGCGCGACGGCAGGCAGGGTGAGGAGGAGGGCGGCGGCGAGGGTGAGTCGGGTCATTTGAGTGAGACGCATAGGGTTGTGGATTGTATTTTACTTGAGAGCGGAAAATGCGTGCAGATTTCGCAACCCTGGGGTTGGCGTGTCACTCTAACTAGAGAACATGATGAGTGTATTGGGAATAGATAGCGGGAGCGCGCTGGTGCGCGGTTTGACGTTGGGGATGTTGTCGCTGGCGTGCGTGGGTGGTTGGGCGCAGGATGGCGGGAGCGGTTTGCCGGCGGCTCCGATGCCGGGGGGTGGCGCGGTTGCCAGTACGACGATGGCTTACGGGGTGGCGGTGGAGCATGGCCAGGCGGGCGCGCTGGCGCTGGGGCTGGACGATGCGATCGAGCGTGGGTTGCAGAAGAATCTGCAGGTGGAGTTGGCGAAGCAGAACGAGGCGGCGGTCCATGGTGAGTTGCTGACAGTGGGCAATGCGCTGCTGCCGGGACTGACGGCGGATTTGCGGACGGAGACACAGCAGATCAATCTGGCGGCGATGGGGTTCAAGCCGGCGTCGCTGGCGGCGTTTGGGTTGCCGGCGGGGTCGTTTCACGAGATTGTGAAGGTGGACACGACGAGTGCGTCGCTGCGGCTGGAGCAGCAGCTTTTCAATGTTCCGGCATATTACCTGTATCGTGCGGCGCAGAAGGCGGAGCGTGCGGCGGAGATGACGACGCTGAATGTTCGCGGCAATGTGGTGCTGGCGGTGGGGACGCAGTATCTGCAGGCACTGGCAGCGGAGGCTGCGATCGCGAACGCGAAGTCTTTGGAGAATGCGGATGCGGAGGTGTTGCGGCAGGCGACGGCCTCGCATGATGCGGGGGTGGGGACGAATCTGGATGTACTGCGGGCGCGGGTGCAGTTGCAGACGCAGCAGCAGGTGGTGATCAATGCGGAGAACGCGCTGGCGAAGGACAAGATTGCGCTGAATCGGCTGATCGGGTTGCCGGCGGAGCAGGAGCTGGAGCTGACGGATACGGCTCCGTATGCGGCGTATGCGACGTTGTCGCATGAGGATGCGCTGAAGCTGGCGTTTGAGCGGCGGAAGGATCTGCTGGATCTGGAGGCGCAGATGGAGGTGGCGCGCCAGACGGCGAAGGCGGTGCGATCGGAGCGGCTACCTTCGCTGTCGTTCAAGGGATTCTATGGGGTGCTGGGGGAGACGCAGGGGCTGTATCACGGTGTGTTCAGCGCGCAGGGGACGTTGAGTGTGCCGATCTTTCAGGAGGCTCAGCAGCGGGGCGAACGGGAGGTGGCTGCGGCCCAGATGATTGCGCTGAAGCAGCATATTGCATCGCTGCGGGTGACGATCGATGCGCAGATCCGGTCGGCGATGCTGGATGTGAATGCGGCGGATGAGTTGGTGAAGGTGGCGCAGAGCAACGTGGAACTGTCGACGCAGGAGCTGCAGGATGCGATGGACCGGTTTTCGGCTGGGGTAGACGACAATCTGGCGGTGGTGCAGGCGCAGGCTGGGCTGGCGGCGGCGCAGAGCAGGCTGGTGGAGACGCTGTATGAGTACAACCAGTCGAAGCTGACGCTGGCGCGGGATACGGGCGTGGTGGAGACGCAGTACAAGGTTTATCTGGGACGTTGATTCAAGGCGCTGATTGCCGGTGAGCGCTGGGTGGAACGGGATCGAGACGGGAGAGTTAGGACGATGGCGGTAGAGAAGGTGGCAGCTCCTTTGTGGGACACCCGGTATGCGGGCGACGGGTATGCGTACGGGGATGAGCCGAACGATTTTCTGCGGTCGCAGGAGCCGTTGTTGCGGGCGCATGTGGGGGAGGCGCTGTGCCTGGCTGAGGGTGAGGGGCGGAATGCGGTGTGGCTGGCGGGGCTGGGGTACAGGGCGACGGCGGTGGACCAGTCGGCGGTGGGGTTGGCGAAGGCGGAGGGGTTGGCGACGCGGGCTGGGGTAGAGATAACGACGGTGCATGCGGACCTGGCGGAGTACGACCTGGGGGTGGAGCGTTGGGAGCTGGTGGTGTCGATCTGGTGCCATCTGCCGCCGGAGCTGCGGCGTAAGGTTCATGCACAGGTGGTGCGGGCGCTGAAGCCGGGCGGGCTGCTGGTATTGACGGCGTATACGCCGGGACAACCTGGGCGGGGAACGGGTGGGCCGAGCGATCCGGCGATGTGCATGTCGGTGGCGGGGCTGCGAGAGGAGTTGGCGGGGCTGGAGTTTGTGGTGGCGGAGGAGTTGGTACACGAGGTGCATGAGGGGAAGTATCACAACGGGGTGTCCGAGGTGGTGCAGGTGGTGGCGCGAAAGGTTTAGGTCGGTTGAGCAAGCTGTGCGAGTAGACTGTTGGGCATGGAATGGATGCCGCGTACGGGACGGGTGCTGGGGGTGTTGTTGACGGGGCTGGCGATGGTGTGTGGGCCGGTGTGCCGGGGTGCGGGGCGGGTGCTGCATGAGGGGGTTTCGTGCGGTGGGGTTAGTTACCGGTATGTGCTGTTTGTGCCTGATGGCAAGGCTGCGGCGGGAGCGAGTCTGCCGGCGGTGGTGGTGCTGCATGGGGCTGGGGATTCTCCGGACCCGATGGTGGCGGCGTGGATGCCACTGGCGAAGGCGCAGGGTGTGGTGTTGATTGCCCCGGAGTTGCCGCGGGTGGCGAGCTTTGAGGCGTTGGCTCCGGCGGTGTTTGTGTGCATGGTGGAGGCGAGCAAGCGGGTGGTGCGGCTGGATGCGGCGCGGGTGTATCTGTTTGGGAACTCGATGGGTGGGTACCTCGCGTATGACGCGGGGCTGTTGCGGCCGGACTACTTTGCGGCGGTGGCGGTGCATGCGATGGTGATCGATCCGGAGTATGAGGGGCTGGTGAAGCAGGCGGTGCGGAAGATTCCGGTGGCGATGTATTGCGGGGTGGATGATGCGCTGGTTCCGGTGGCGCGGGCGCGGGCGACGCGGAAGCTGCTGCAGGCGCATGGATTTTCGGTGCATTATGTGGAGATTGAAGGGCATGACCATAACTACTACGCGTTGAGTGAGGATGTGAATCGGGATGCGTGGGCGTTTATGAAGGAGAAGCGTCTGGAGGTGGATGCGAGCGGGGTTGGGGTGGAACGCGGGAAACTGTGAAAGCATACGGATATGGCAGTGGGGAGCAGCAGGGCGGCAACGGAGTTGAGGAGCAGAGAGTCGTTTCGTTCTGCGTTTGAGTCGCGGGACTTCCGGCTGTATCAGTCAGCGCGGCTGATGGTGATTCTGGGTGCCGAGGCGCAGTCGGTGGCGGTGGCGTGGCAGGTGTACCAGATAACGCACTCGGCGCTGGCGTTGGGGTATACGGGGCTGGCGCTGTTTCTGCCGGGGCTGTTCTTTATGCTGGCGGCGGGGCATGTGGCGGACCGGTATGACCGGCGGAAGATTATTTTGAGCTGTTATGGGCTGCAGGCCGCGTGCACGGCGGGGCTGTTGTGGCTGTCGATGGACCGGGTATTTATGGCGAGCGGGCGGGTGTGGCCGATCTATACGGTGCTGGTGGGGATTGGGCTGGGGCGGGCGTTCAGCGGACCTGCGGCGAGTGCGATGCTGCCGAGTCTGGTGCGGAAGGAGCACTTTGTGAACGCGGTGACGTGGGGGGCGACGGTGTATCAGATTGCCAATATGGCGGGGCCGGCGGTGGGTGGGCTGCTGTTTACGCTGCCGCTGACGGGGATTCTGCTGCGGTGGAATGGTGCGTCGATTGTGTATGGGTTCACGCTGGTGATGCTGGTGGGATTTCTGGTGCTGGTGGGGATGATTCGGGCGCGGGTGGAGCGTACGGAGAAGAAGGCGTTCAACGTGCGGACGATGCTGGCAGGGCTGGAGTATGTGTGGCGGGCGAAGCTGCTGCTGGGGTCGATCTCGCTGGATCTGTTTGCGGTGCTGCTGGGCGGTGCGGTGGCGCTGCTGCCGATCTTTGCGACGGACATACTGCATGCAGGGCCGCGGGGGTTGGGGCTGCTGCGGGCGATGCCGAGTGTGGGCGCGCTGGCGGTGAGCCTGACGATGCTGGTGCGTCCGATCAAGCGGCGGGCGGGGTGGACGATGCTGACGTGCGTTGGGATTTATGGTGCGGCGACGGTGGTGTTTGGGTTGTCGCGGAGCATGGTGCTGAGCTTGGTGGCGCTGGTGGTGGTGGGTGCGAGCGATATGGTGAGCGTGGTGATACGGAGCAGCGTGCTGCAATTGGCGACTCCGCCGGAGATGCGGGGGCGGGTGAGCGCGGTGAACTGGCTGTTTATCGGGGCGTCGAACGAGTTTGGGGAGTTTGAGAGCGGAGTGACGGCGCACTGGTGGGGCGCGGTGCGGGCGGTGGTGGTGGGCGGGATTGGATCGCTGGTAGTGACGGCGTCGGCGGGAGGGCTGTTTCCGCAGTTGCGGCGGGCGGATGCGCTGACGGCGGATGCGTTGATGGTGGCGGACACGGAGTTGAGTGAGGCGGAGCCGGTGGATTGAGGTGCAGCAAGCGGCGTATAGGGTTTAGGGTGTAGAGGACTTAAAACGCAAGGGGAGGGTGTGATGGAGAAGGGGACGA
The DNA here is from genome assembly GCA_021780315.1 of Acidobacteriota bacterium. Classification (GTDB taxonomy): domain Bacteria; phylum Acidobacteriota; class Terriglobia; order Terriglobales; family Acidobacteriaceae; genus Edaphobacter. Next base: position 381,644 of record JAJXYY010000033.1, on the reverse strand, counting down.
AGGCGGTTATTGGGGCGAGCCTGGTGCTGGTGTTGGCGGTGGGTGGGGAGTTGCTGTGGCTGCGGCATGAACGCAATGCTCCGGTCGCGGTGAAGGCTCCGGTGCGGGAGGTGATTGCGGATGACGACCTGGTGTTTTTGAAGCAGAAACGGCCTTCGTCGATGGCGGACATGAAGGATTTGTTTGGGACGACGGTGTGGGTTTCTGCGGGTGGGCAGTTGGAGTATTACCCGGTGGTGGGGAAGACGGTGCAGTATGCGAAGCCGGCGGGGACGCTGCTGGGGGCGCAGGAGTTGAAGGTGAAGGGGGCGGTGGAGCAGGTGGCCCCGAAGGCGGCGACGTTCCGGATTCCGGGTGGTGATCGGCAGGTTTCGCTGGTGTTTACGCTGCCGGGTTCAGCGGATGCGGCGAAGGAGTATGCGGTGCCGGTGGGGTATCGGCAGGCGGGGCAGTACACGTTTTATACAGATGAGATTTTCTTCTATGACGATCCGCATGTGCTGTACAAGCACTGGGGGCCGGAGGTGTGGAAGGCGGTGGATGCGCATGAGGTGATTCTGGGGATGAACGAGCGGATGGTGGAGTTGTCGCTGGGGCAGGTGAGCAAGAGTACGAGCAAGGACTATGGGAATCGGATGGTGGTGTTTGCGAATCTGGGCAAGCCGATGGCGGTAACGTTTGTGAAGAACCAGGTGACGGCGTTCCGGGCGGATCAGGGGTATTGAGCTTCGGGTTAGTAGATCTGAAAGTTTACTTCGACGTTAGCTTCGACTACGACGGGCTGGCCAGCTTCTTTTGCGGGTGAGAAGACGTAGTGTTGCACTGCGTCCAAAGCTCGTTCGTCCAGGCCCAGTCCAAGTGGAAGGATTATTGATGCATGGCTGACGGTTCCGTCGGTTTCTATGTGAAAGTTGACGAGTACTTTGCCGCTGTATTTGAGATTGCGGGCGAAGTTATTGAAGTCCGGCTCGCTGGCATGTAAAAGCTTGGGTGCGGTAATGCTGCCCCCGACGCGTTTCGGGCGTGCGTTCGCTGCCTCTGGAGGCTGTTGGTTGGGGGCAGTGGTGATTGCTGCGGGTGATGCTGGGGTTGGGGTAGTGGAGGCAGGTACAAGATTATTGTGGGCGTAGTGCGTCCAGTAGAGCGGCAGGGTAGGAACGATATCCGCGAGGTTGTCGACGAAGATGGCGTCGAGAGCGTGGGCGTAGTTTCCGTCGGGGCCGGGGTCTACTTCGATGGCGATTTTTTCATCTTTCGGATGCCGCGGATTGCCCACATTGATGGCAACACGCTTTTGCTGATTGTTGGCTAGTTCAAGCCCTACACGTCGCCCCTCCAGAATAAGTTTGTTCTGCTTGAGATTGACGCTTTCGAGTTCGAAGCCGCTGAGGGTGAAGGAGACGGAGTTGGAGGGGACTGTGAGGTTGCCTGTGGCATCGAAGTGGAGGTTGTCGTTGCTCCAGAAGCCGCGCAGGTAGAGCGGTTTGTTGAGCAGGCGGGCCTTGATTTCGGCGGCTGTGGATTGGGCGTGGCTGACTGGGGCTATGAGGCTGACGCAGGCGAGGGCGAGGATGCAGCGGAGGTGGAACGCAGCGGAGTCCGATGGCATGATGGACGAATGTTAGTGGAATGGTGGCGTGATGGGAAGTTCGATTTTGGGTGTGGGAGTGCCCCCTGATGCAGAGGGAGTAATCGGTGGGTGGTGGATGGCTGGTGGTGGGGTTAGTCCTGGGAGACGGAGAGTAAGTTTGCCAAGTGGTCTCTGACGACGTGGTAGCACTCGCAGGCTTGTTTTTCGAGGCGGGGGCGGTCGAGGATGACGATTTTTCCGCGGGTGTATTGGATGAGGTCTTTGGTTTTGAGGGATTCGGCGGCGACGCTGACAGTGGACCGGTTGGTGCCGAGCATGTCGGCGAGGTACTCGTGGGTGAGTTGGAGGGTGGAGGATTCGGAGCGGTCGGCGCAGAGGAGGAGCCAGCGAGCGAGGCGCTGGGAGATGTTGTGGTGTGCGTTGCATCCGGCGGACTGGGAGGTTTGGACGAGTTGGGCCTGGACGCAGCGCAGGATGAGGTCGTGGAAACGTCCGAAGCGTGCGAACTCCTGGATGGCTGCGTCGGTGGTGCAGGCGAAGCCGTAACCTGCCATTTGCATGTAGACCTTGTTGAGGCTGCGATGGGTACCGATGAGGGCAGCGGTGCCCATGACGGATTCGACACCGAACATGCCGACTTCGACCTGAAATCCGTCGCTGAAGGTAGTGGTCATGGAGCCGATGCCGTCCTCGATGAAGATGAGGTTGCGGATGGGTCGTCCGGGGATTTCGATATCGCTTCCGACGAGGAGTTTTCGGGGCTTGAGGTTGAGGCGTTCGATGACGTCGGGTTCGAGCGCGCGGAGGATTTTATTCTTGTAGGGTTTAGCGTCCATGTCGGCCCCTTGTAGGGGCAACTGTAGCAGAGGCATCTGGCAGGTGTTGGTTTGGGTGGAGATCAACCGGTGTTGCGGAGGCCTGCGCTGATGCCGTTGATGGTGGCGGAGATGGCGCGGTTGAGTTCGGGGGAGTCGGGTTCACCTTTGGCGGCGGCGGCGCGTTTGCGGCGGATGAGTTCGACCTGGATGAGGGACATGGGGTCGACGTAGGGGTTTCGGAGGCGGATGGAGCGTTCGAGGACGGGGTTGGTCTGGAGGAGTGCGGCCTGTCCGGTGATTTCGAGGACCATGCGGTGGGTGAGGTCGAACTCGGCTTTGAGGGTGTTGTAGACGCGGTCGCGGAGGGCTTCGTCTTCGACGAGGGAGGCGTAGAGGCGGGCGATGCCGAAGTCGGATTTGGCGAGGGCCATCTCGACGTTGCGGATGATGTCGATGAAGAGGGGGAAGTCCTTCATCATGGTCTGGAGGAGGGCGAGGCCGTTGGGTGAGGCGGAGGTGAGTTGCTGGAGGGCGTGGCCTACACCGAACCATGCTGGGACGAGTTGGCGGGACTGCATCCAACCGAAGACCCAGGGGATGGCGCGGAGGTCGGCCATGGATTTTTTGCCGGAGCGTTTGGCGGGGCGGGAGCCGAGGCGTGCGTGTTCGAGTTCGGCGACCGGGGTGGCCTGTTCGAAGTAGGTGAAGGTGTCGGGGTTGTCGACGATGTGCTGCTTGTAGAAGGCGAAGGAGGTGGTGGAGAGCTGGTCGAGGGCGGCCTCCCAGGTGGGGAGTATTTCTCCGGTGAGGTGAGGTGAGGGGGTAGGGGGTAGGGGGTAGGGGGTAGGAGCTGCGGGTATGTGGTTGGGCGAGGGATGTTGATTTGCCTGGATGAGGGCGTCGGGGCGGGCGAGGGCGTCGAGGCTGGCGGCGATCATGAGTTCGAGGTTGCGCTCGGCGAGGACGACGTCGGAGTACTTCCAGTTGAGGACTTCTCCTTGTTCGGTGAGGCGGAGTTCACCGGTGAAGGAGTCCATGGGCTGGGCGATGATGGCGCGGTGGGTGGGGCCTCCACCACGGCCTACGGTGCCTCCGCGGCCGTGGAAGAGGCGGAGGGTGATGTTGCAGTCTCGGGCGACCTGATGGAGGGCGCGGTGGGCTTTGTAGATCTCCCAGGTGGAGGTGATCATGCCGCCGTCTTTGTTGGAGTCGGAGTAGCCGAGCATGACTTCCTGATGGCGGTTCCAACTGGCGAGGAGAGGCTGGTAGGCGGGGCTGGTCCAGAGCTGGCGCATGATGGCGGGGGCGTTCTGGAGGTCTTCGATGGACTCGAAGAGGGGGACGGGCTGGAGGCCGGGGTCGGCGATGGTGGGGTTGGCTTCGACATTGACACCGCCGAGGCGGGCGAGGCGGAGGACGTTGAGGACGTCGTCGGCGGAGGTGGCTCCGCTGATGACGTACTGGCGGATGGCCTCGGGTGGGTAGGTCTGTTTGAGCTCGGCGATGGCGCGGAAGGTGTCGAGGACTTCGGCGGTCTGGGGAGAGAGAGTGGAGATGCAGGGGGTCGAGGGCGATTCGGAGCTGTGGATTTCGGCGAGGGCGGCGGAGTGGACCTTGGCGTGTTGGCGGATGTCGAGGGTCTGGAGGTGGAGGCCGTAGGTGCGGACTTCGAGCAGGAGAGGGTCGATGAGGAGTTCGGCGAGGCGTTGGCCACGGTTGTGGAGGAGGGATTCGCGGAGGGTGGTGAGGTCGCTGAGGAGCTGTTCTGCGCGGGTGTAGGGGGCCAGGGCTGGGTTGGGAGGGAGCGGGACGGAGGATTGCGGGGTGGCTCCGAGGCGCATCATGACGCAGGCGATGAAGAGGCGGACGGTCTCGTTGGGGAAGCGCTCGGCGAGGGCGTTTTGTCCGGCGCTGCGGAGTTGTTCGGTGTAGGAGCCGAGGAGCTGGGTGAGCTGGGGAGAGACGGGGACCTGCTGGGTGGAGCTGCCGAGCTGGTCGAAGATGTTCTGGAGGCGGCGGCGGTAGTGGGTGAGGATGAGGGTGTGGGCCATGGCGAGGGCTTCGCGGGTGGCGGTGGGGGTGACGAAGGGATTGCCGTCGCGGTCTCCGCCGATCCAGGAGCCGAAGGAGACGAGGCAGGGGGGAGGGGCGGATGAAGTTTGCGGTGGACCAACCCACGTCTCAGAGTCGAGACGTGGGGCACCCAGGGTAGAGGGTTCGAAGGGGTATTCGGCGGCGAGGGCGGCGGCGACTTCGGCGTAGAGGACGGGGAGGGTGTCGAAGAGGGAGGACTCGTAGTAGTCGAGGGCCATGCGGATCTCGTCGCGTACGGTGGGGCGAGCGCTGCGGACGTCGTCGGTCTGCCAGAGGGCGGTGATTTCGGCGGTGAGGTCGCGCTCGAGGGCGTCGAGCTGGGGGTTGGGGACGGGGATGCGGTCGAGCTGCTCGAGGAGGTCGGAGATGCGGCGGCGTTTGAACATGACGCTGCGGCGAGCGATCTCGGTGGGGTGGGCGGTGAAGACGGGGGAGATGCAGATGTGGCTGAGGAGTTCGTGGGCGTGGGCGGCGGAGATGCCGGCGAGGCGGAGTCGGCGGAGGGTTCCGCGGAGGCTGCCGCGCTGGACGTTCTGGTGGAGGGTGTTGGCGGGATCGAGCTGGGAGGCGAGGCGGCGGCGCTTGCGGTGGTTGGTTTCGGCGAGGTTGATGAGCTCGAAGTAGAAGGAGAAGGCTCGGGCGAGCTGGTAGGCGGGGGTGAGGTCGGGGTTTTGGGCGTGGGTGCTGACGCGTGCGATGGCCTGCTGGAGGTGCTGGTGGGCGGCGGTGGTGTCGCTGGCTGCGTCGGCCTCGCGGCGGAGGATGGCGGTGCGGCGGAGGGCTTCTACGGCGTCATAGAGGGGAGTGCCGGCCTGCTCGCGGAGGACGGTGCCGAGGAGAGTGCCGAGGGAGCGGACGTCGCGGCGGAGGGGAGCTTCTTTGCGTTCGGGGGTGCTGGCTTGCAGCTCGGCGAGGCGTTCGGGCCAACTGGCGGGTGTCCAAAGAGAGGGCATGATTGATTATTGCATCGGCGGTGCGATGGAGAGTTGTTCGGTAAGGTCTGGGTCGTTCCAGTCAGGTTCCGACCAGAGGATGATGGCCTGGGGGAGGGTGAAGGCGAGGATTACGGCGGGCAGTGAGACTGAGTAGAGGAGGGGGAGCTATAGGCTTTCCGGGAGCCAGTTGGGGTGGTGGAGGGACCAGTCGGCAAGGAGGACGATGACGGCCAGGGTGAGGGCGAGGGGCTGGTAGGCGCGGAAGTGTACGGCGTCGCGGCGGCTGATCTCGCGCTCGTCATTTTGCCAGGATTGGTCGGACGGCGTGCGGGTGAGGGGGAGGTGGGTGAGTTGTTCGAGGTGGATGCTGATGAGTTGGGACTGTACGTTAGGCTCGCGGGGTGGCTGGTTGTTGAAGTTTTTGACGAGTCCGAAGCGCCGGTAGCTGCCATCTGGAGTAGACCTGCTGGCTGAGAGGCTGGAAGGGCTGGCGGGAGAAGATGGCTTCGATGGGGAGGTTGAAGTAGGCGCTGAGATCGAGGGCGAGGGTGAGGGAGGGGTTGTAGTCACCGCGTTCGAGGAAGCCGATGGTCTGGTAGTTGATGCCAAGGGCGTCGGCGAGGTCCTGGCGAGAGAGATTGCGCTCTGCGCGGAGGACGGCGATGCGGTTGTAGAGGATGTTGCTCATTGCATCAATATATTGCTGATTCGCAATATATTTGCCAAGAAGCATAATTTTTTATTGGTACGGACGGGTTTAGAAGAGTTTTCCGAGGGTGAAGATGAGTTTGTGGTGGCCTGCGTCACCGATGGCAGGGGCTATGGTGATGATGCCGATGGGGGTTTCGGTGATGAAACCGAAGAAGAGGTCCTGGCGGGTGGTGGTGGGCTGTCCGGGGGCGTGGATCTGCCCTGCTTCGTAGGCGGTACCGAGGTAGAGGCTGTGGCCGAAGGGCTGGGGTAGCTGGAAGATGCGGTGGAGGAAGACGGGTTCGACGAGGAAGTAGTCGGTGCCGCGGTACTCGTCGATGGCGGAGGCGGAGAGGCGGAGGGGCCCGCCGAGGGTGAAGCGGAAGGGCTCGGCGACGTTGCGGTTGAGCATGGTTCCGGCTTCGGTGTTGAAGACGAAGATGTTTTTGTTGATCTGGTGGGCGAGGGAGAGTTGGGTGGTGAAGAAGGGGGCGTTGGGGCTGGCGACGGTGTTGTAGAGGTATCCGACTTCGGTGGTGGAGCGGATGCCGAACTGGGGGATGAGGGCTCGGTCCTGGCTATCGAAGGTGTAACGGATGCGTGCGCGCTGCATGGGGCCGATGATGTCTGGCTGGCCTACGGCTCCGGTGCCGACTTCGGTGAGCCATCGTTGTTGGGCTGCTTCCCAGCCGAGGCGGAGTTCCTGGAGGCGCTGGTCGGTCCAGGCGAGATCGAGGCCACCACCGGCGTGCTGGAGTTGTCGCTCGGAGATGCGAACCTGGTTTTGGTAGAGGTAGTAGGGCTGGCGGAGGAAGTTGATGTGGGGTGCGAGGTAGATGCCTCCGGAGGTACGTCCGAGGTCGTGGAGGTGGCGGTAGTACTCGGAGTTGAACTCGGTGAGGAAGCCTAGTTTGAAGTTGGAGCGTAGTTCGGAGCCGTAGCCGCCGAGGTCCTGATCGAGGAGGATGCCTTCGAAGGTGGCGCGGGTGTCACCGCCGGAGATGAGTTCGACGTTGGAGCCTAGGAGGAGGAAGGGCGGGCCGGTTTTTTTGTCGAGGACGGTGACGTGGATGATGGGGTGTTCTGGGGTGGGGGAGTCGTAGGTGATGGAGTAGTCGGCGTCGTAGCGTCCGTCGCTGCGGAGTTCGCTGAGGAGGGACTCGATCTGGTCGGTGTTGAGGGGTTGGTTGACGAGGGGCTGGAATTTACGTTCGACGGCGTGGGTGACGTCGGGGTTGGGGGCCTGGACGCGGATATGGAGGATGGAGCCGGGGGCGCCGCGGAGGAGGGAGGCGCGGTGAGTGAGGTAGTCGGACCATTGCTGGTCGGTGACGGCGTAGGGGAGGAGTGCGTTCTTCTGGCGATCGGCGGCCTGGTAGCCGCGTTGGGCGAGTTCTGCGGTTTTGAGGTAGTCGGTGGCTCCGAAGCCGGCGATGTCAGGCTCGATGACGACGTTGGCTAGGCTGCGGGAGCGTTGTTCCTCGGCCTCGATGGCGACGGCGAAGCTGCGTTGGAGAACGCCGAGGATGTTGTTGAGGTCGGTTGGGGCGACGGGCTGGAGGGGGAGGCTGACGGCGAGGACGACATCGGCCTGCATGGAGCGGATGGTGCGGGTGGGCAGGTTTTCGAGGACACCGCCGTCGACGAGTTGGTGGCCGTTGAGCAGGACGGGGGGATAGACGCCGGGGAGGGATACGGAGGCGCGGACGGCATCGGGGAGGGAGCCGCGGGAGAAGGTGACGGTTTTAGCGTCGTTGAGGTCGGTGGCGAGGCAGCGTAGCGGGATGGGGAGTGCGTTGAAGTCGGTGCGGTCGTCGTAGCGGAGGAACTGGCGGTCGAGGAAGGCGTTGAGGCCCTGGTCGATAAGGACGGCGTTGCGGAGGGAGATGCCGTGTTTGAGGCCGACGGTGATGCCGTTGGGGAGTGCGCGGGTGTCTTCGCGCCGGCGGAAGCTGCGGCTGGTGAAGGTGGAGTTGAAGCTGAAGACAGAGGTGAAGACGTCGTCGGTCATGACGGTTTTGAGCTGGTCGACGGATTTTCCGGAGGAGTAGAGTGCGCTGACCATGCAGCCCATGCTGGTTCCGGCGATGAGGTCGACGGGGATGTGGTGCTCTTCGAGCCACTGGAGGACGCCTACTTCGGACATGGCGAGGGCTCCACCGCCGCCGAGGGCGAGACCGATGCGGGGGCGGGTAGCGGTACTGGGGGGCGGGGTGGAGGGTGCGGTGGAGGTGCTGGAGGGGAGGGCTGATTTGCTGGGAGTGGGGGACTGGGCTGAGCCGGCGAGGGTCAGGGTGAGGAGGAGAAGTGTGGAAAGGCGGGTTGAACTCTGCTGGACGATGACATCGCTCCTATCTTTGAGGATACGGAAGAACGCAGCGAATGTTTCGTTCGGGCGGCAGATGCGTGTGGGTTACATCACGCGGGCTAGTTTTTCAAGCTCCTGCTGCATGCAGTTGACGGAGCAGTTGACGAACTCGATGCGTGAGGCGGCGGTGCGCGCGTCGTTGTTGGAGACACCGTAGCCGCGGGAGGAGAGGAAGTGGCCGATGAGTTCGGCTGCCTGCCAGGAGTCTACTCCTGATTGGGTAAGCTCCTGAAGCAGATAGGAGAGGTCACTGGCGGAGAATTTTTCGATATCGCAACTGTGTGCCATCGGAAGCCCTGCTCTCTTGGAACTGAACTGTGAGCCGAATGCGGTGGAGTTGGTCATGATTATTTGATGCGCTCCTACTGTAATGAGACGCATCTGTGAGAGGTATACGTCACGGAATGGCTTTGGATTAGTAATTATTTTGTGTTATTGCAATTTCTGTTATTTTTTTGAAATTTTGTGCGGAGTAGGGGTTAGAGGGTGGTGGCTAAGCTGGTGAGCAGGACGGGCAGGCCGTCGCGGATGGGGTATTGTAGGCGGCAGGTGGTGCAGAGGACGGCTGGAGCGTCTGCTGAGGTGGCGAGTTGGAGTGGGCCGTGGCAGGCGGGGCAGGCGAGCCAGTCGAGATGTTGCTGGGTGAGGGGGCGGATGGCGGCGGGCGTGTGGGGCATGGAGCGATTTTAGAGCAGGATTGGCAGGCGGCGGTGGGCATGGGCGCGATACCATCAGAGGGGATGACTATGACTATGAGCAGCGGGACGATTGAAAGTGTTCGGACAGAGGATGGCGTGAGTCCACGGATTCTGGATGGAGTGGCGATCGCGGGGGAGATCAAAGCAGAAGTTGCGTTGGAGGTTCAGGAGTTGCGGGCTCGGGGGATAACGCCGGGGCTGGCGGTGATTCTGGTGGGGGAGGTTCCGGCGTCGCAGATTTATGTTCGGAGCAAGGTGAAGACGTGCGGGGAGTTGGGGATCCATAGCGAGATGTTGACTCCGCCGGAGAGCATTACGACGGAGGAGATGCTGGAGTTGGTGGCGGAGTTGAATGCGCGGGAGGATATCGACGGGATACTGATCCAGTTGCCGCTGCCGGCGCATGTGGATACGAAGCGGTTGCTGGAGGCGGTGTCTCCGGCGAAGGATGTGGATGGGTTCCATCCGGTGAATGCGGGTCGTTTGCAGAGTGGTCAGCCTGCGCTGGCACCGTGCACGCCGGCGGGGATTGTGGAGATATTGAAGCGCAGCGGGCTGGCGATAGCGGGCAAGCATGCGGTGGTGGTGGGGCGTTCAGATATTGTGGGCAAGCCGGCGGCGATGATGTTGCTGAATGCGTCTGCGACGGTGACGGTATGCCACAGCCGAACGGTTGATCTGGCGCGATTTACGCGGGATGCGGACATACTGGTGGCGGCGATAGGTCGTGCGGGTTTTGTGACGGCGGAGATGGTAAAGCCGGGAGCGGTGCTGATCGATGTAGGGATCAACCGGGTAACGGATGCGGCGGAGGTGGAGCGATTTTTTCCTGGGGATGCGGGGCGAGCGGCTGGCTTTGCGAAGCGGGGTTCGACGGTGGTGGGGGACATTGATCCGCGAGCGTTTGCGCGATCGGGGGCGTATACGCCGGTACCTGGAGGTGTGGGTGCGTTGACGATTGCGATGCTGATGAAGAATACGGTGACGGCTGCGCGGGCTCGGCGGGGGTAGCGGGATGCTGCGGGTAGGGCTGACCGGAGGTCTGGGGAGCGGGAAGTCTACTGCGGCGGAGTTGTTTCGGGCGCATGGTGCGGTGGTGCTGTCGTCGGACGAGATTGGCCGGGCGCTGATGGAGCCGGGCGAGCAGGTGTTTGCGGAGATTGTGGAGCACTTTGGGCCGGAGGTGGTGGGGGCGGATGGGCGTCTGGACCGGGCTGCGCTGGCCCGGATGGCGTTTGACCGCAGCGGTGCGGGCGGGGGACGGGTGGCTGAGTTGAATGCGATTGTGCATCCGGCAGTGATTGCGCGGCAGGAGGAGTTGTGCGCGGAGATCGCGGCGCGGGAGCCGGATGCGGTGGTGGTGGTGGAGTCGGCGCTGATCTTTGAGACGCAGCATGGCGGAGGTGGGGGGTGGCGGAGTCGATTTGACCGGGTGGTGCTGGTGACGGCTCCGGAAGAGGTGCGGATTGCCCGGTTTGTGGCGCGGGTTGCGGGAGGGCGGGTGCTGACGGCGGAGGAGCGGGAGGCGTTGGAGGCCGAGGCGCGGCGGCGGATCGCCGAACAGATTCCGGATGATCAGAAGAGTGGGCAGTGTGATTTTGTGCTGGTGAATGGTGGGGCCCGGCAAGAGTTGGAGTGGCAGGTGGACCAGTTGTGGCCGATTTTGAAGGCGGCGGCGGGGTAAGGGCGGGTGGGTGGGGTGATTTGGTGCGGGCGGGTGGGTGGGTGCATCCAATGTTGGTAATGATCGGGTGCGGTAGAGATCGATACAATATCGGTGACGGCGGGTTGGGTATGCCGTGGACGATTCGAGGGTTGAGACGACGATGAAAATACGGCCGGTAGTACTGGTGGTGTTGTTGCTTTCGGGTTTTTATTATGTAACGACGCATGTGGCCTCGACTGGGGTGCTGGCTCCGTGGTTGCACCGGGTTGCGGCTGCTCCGGGGACGAGTGCGACGGGGCCGCTGGGATCGTTTGAGCTGACGGAGGCTGCGGCTGCGCCTGCGTTCGATGTGGAAGAGCAGCAGAATATCGCGGTGTACAAGAAGGCGCTGCCGAGCGTGGTGAACATTACGTCGACGGCGGTGCAGTTTGATTTCTTCTACGGGCCGGTGCCGCAGCAGGGGCAGGGTTCGGGCTTTATTTTGAACAAGGACGGGTTGATTCTGACGAACAACCACGTGATTGACAATGCGCAGCGGGTGGAGGTGAAGCTGTCGGACAAGCACACCTACAAGGCGCAGGTGCTGGGGGTGGACAAGAACCATGATCTGGCGCTGTTGAAGATCAATGCCCCGAACCTGGTTCCGGCGACGCTGGCGGAGTCGAACGGGCTGGTAGTGGGGCAGCGGGTGTATGCGATTGGGAACCCTTTTGGATTGCAGGGGACGATGACGCGGGGGATTATCTCTGCGATTCGTTCGATCCGTGGGCCGCAGGGGAATCCGATTGAAGATGCGATTCAGACGGATGCGGCGGTGAATCCTGGCAACTCGGGTGGGCCGCTGTTGAACTCTCGGGGCGAGGTGATTGGGATTACGACGTTGATTGCGAATAATGGTGCGGACCAGAGTTCGGGGATCGGGTTTGCGATTCCGATCAATACGGCGAAGGCGGTGCTGGCGGATTATGCGAAGTATGGGTATTTCCGGCGGCCGTCGCTGGATATTGTGACGCTGCCGGTGGGGCCGGATGTTGCGGAGCAGATCGGGCTGCCTGCGGAGTATGGGATTTTGATTGAGCGGGTGCTGCCGGGCGGCGCGGCGGATCGTGCCGGGTTGAAGGGCGGGACGCAGCGGGCGTACCAGGGGAACACACCGGTGATGCTGGGCGGGGATCTGATTGTTGGGCTGGATGGGCAGGAGATTGCGAGTCCGCAGGACTTGTCGGCGGCGATGAATGCACACCGGGCGGGAGATACGGTGACGCTGACGGTGTTCCGTGGGCGGAAGAAGCTGGATGTGAAGGTGACGCTGGGAGATGCGAAGGACCAGCAGTCGATGGGGCAGCAGACCTAGAGCGGCTGCTGGTGACGCAGGTAGCGGCGTCCTTGGGTGGTGTATTGGCCGCTGAGGACGCGTGCGATGGCTTCGGGATAGGCCTGATGCTCTTGCTGGAGGATGCGGATGGCCAGGGTGGCGGCGGTGTCGGCGTCGTCGACGGGTACGGTTCTCTGGAGGATGATGACACCGTGGTCAACGGCTTCGTCGACGAAGTGGACGGTGCAGCCGGCGATTTTGGCTCCGTAGTCGAAGGCCTGCTGCTGGGCGTCGAGGCCGGGGAAGGCGGGGAGTAGCGAAGGGTGGACGTTGAGAATGCGCTGGGGGAAGGCCTGCACGAAGGCGGGCGAGATGATGCGCATGTATCCGGCGAGGCAGACGAGATCGACGTGATGCTGGTGGAGCGCGGCGATCATGTCGGCGTCGTGCTCGGCGCGTTTGCGGCCTGCTGAGGGGATGCAGAGGGTGGGGATGCCGAGTTCGCGTGCTGCGGCGAGTCCTGGCGCTTCGGGAAGGTTGGAGAGGACGACGGCGATCTGGGTGTCGGGGAGGCGTTGGTCGCGGATGGCGGCGGCGATGGCGAGGAAGTTGGAACCTCTGCCAGAGAGGAGAATGCCTAGGCGATGCATGGGTATGTTCCTGACTTGATGGTAGGGTGTGGGGTTGCGTGGAGGGAGTTGGGTTCTCTATAGATCAAGGATTGGGGCTTCGGTTACGGTATCGTGATTGAGGCTTGCGCCGAGTTGGTTGAGGGTCTTTCGATTCATGGTGCGGAGGAATTCGAGGTTCTCTTCGATCTCGGCGTCGTTGGCGCATAGGGGGTGGGGTGCGGGTATGAAGCTGACGTGGATGGAGTTGTCGGGTAGCCGCTCGGCCCACTGAAAGATGACGAAGGCGTTGACCATACCGGCGACGCGGAGGATCTGGGAGGAGAGCGGGCCGAAGAGTTCGGTATCGGCGAGGCAGGCGACGGATTTTCCTTGCGTGAGGGCGGTTCTGACCTTGGTGAGGACGCGTTTGTCTGCGGAGATGGCGTTGACTCGGCGGCGGAGACCGGGGACGACGAATTTATCGTCTTCCACGATTTTACCGGGGTGTGCCACGATGTAGTCGAGAGTGTAGCCAAGGTCGAGGAGTGCGCGGAGGGGGACTTCGACGAGCGGCAGGTGGGTCCAGCAGTAGAGGACCCCGTGTCCAGGCTTATGCTGGGCGAGGATGTCGATCTGGCTGGGCTTCCAGGGGATGTCGAATTCTCCCCAGAAGGTGAGCGCGCGCATCCAGTTGTCGAGCATGAGGGCTTCGGTGAGCGGGCCGCTGGTTCCGACGCGTGGTCCGAGCTTTCTGTGGAGGCTGCTGGCAAAGACGGCGAATCGGTACCAATGTTGCGCGGGTAGAAGAGCGGCCACGATACGGGCACGTCTCGAGAGCGGAACAAGGCTGGCGATACCCTTGAGTGATCTGCTTAGCATTCGACGCAGCAACCGATCACCTCTTGAAATAGAACACGATCTGCAAACAGCATGGACCCAATCCAGGAGTGGAAGCTTCCTGCTCTACTCTCTGCTGATGATAACGAATGCTACTCCTCCGGGTGTTCTCCGGATGGATACCTGGGGATACGTTTTGGTGTGGTGGAGATGATTTCGGCGCAATCAAGGTAGTTTGCTCGCGGTGGGGGTGAGGTGCGGCGAGTGTTGCGTTGTGGAAAGTGCAGCTAACCCGAAAGGGATGAAAGCCATCTGAAGGTGTTGAGCTGACTAGACCGCTGCAGGCAGGCGTTCGTTCGAAGTTGGTGGAACGAGGCGAGCGAATTGGGCTCGTTGATGGTGGACAGCATTCAATTTTGAACTGGGGAGAGACGAGATGATGAAGCGGTTTGCGGCGGTATTGGGAGTGGTGTTTTTAGGTGTCTCAACGGGGCCGATCTGGGCCGATGGTATTGGGTTGTCGGTGGAGGGGATACTGACGACCTCCGGAACGACAAATTACTTTGACAGTGCGAATGGGGCAGTGCCGCCCGGTTATGGGAACAGTATGACGAATGGCACGGTGGTGATTGGGCCGGGGATCGAGTTTGCCGCGACGAATCACGAGGATCTGTTGACGGTCGACTTTACGGGGACAACCGTGCTGCTGACGGACACGTGCGTTGGTGCGGGTTGCGGTCAGACTCCGTTTACTGCGCGTTTCTATAGTCCCTACATCACGGGATACAACGTGGTGAATGCCACTGGGTTTTCGAATGTGACGTATGGTTACGGGTACGATGCGGCGTTTGGTGGGAATGCCGGATTTTTGACGTTTGCGGGCGATCCGAAGTTTGGCGGGGGCACGGCTGAGTTCGATTACACGTCGATTGCGCCGGTGTCGGCGGTTCCGGAGCCGGGTAGTCTCGGCTTGATGGCGACGGGTCTGCTGGGCGTGTTTGGGGCGGTTCGGCGCCGGCTGGTTGGATAGCTGTTCGGGATGCAATGCGACGATGCCGGCGCTGGATGCGCCGGCATCGTCAGGTTGGGCTGCGTTTGCGGTTAGCTGGCGGAGTTGGGGGAGATGATGGCGTAGAGATTGAGTGAGCCGACCAACATTCCTGCGGGGATCGCGTTATTGCCGAAGACTTTGTTGATGGTGGCAGCACCGGTTGCGTTGAAGGTGACGACAAATCCGTTGATCTGGAGGACGCCGAGCGTGGTTGGCAGGGGCAGCGAGGTGCCAGCAGGCGGGGTGAGGTTGAAGAGGGGAATTCTACCGTAGAACTTGTTGTTGACCACGAGGATGGCGGTCATGACGGGTGCGCCGGTGGTGTCGATGACGAAGTTCTGGAGGCGGAGTTGGAGGCCGTTGGCGACGACGCTGATTCCGCCGAGGTGGTTGACCTCACCCTGGGAGCTTTGCAGGTCGACCGCGCCGTTGACGACTGGGAAGACGATGGTGCCGGTGGAGTCGAGGTTGGAGAAGCCTACGCCACCCAACTGTGCGCCAAGCGAAGCGATTCCGCCGGTGAAGCTGGGATCGAAGTGCAATACGCTTCTGCCGTATTCGATGGTTGAAGTGGATTGAGCGTGGGATGCCACGGCGGTTGCAAGCGCCAGTACGGCGACGATTGCAAACTTGTTGAATAGGCGTTTCATGAGTATTCCTCCTGGAAGTTCCGAGAATCTGAGTGCCATCGGTGCAGTGTTGCGGCGAGGCAGTTTGGTGCCTGTTGTGGGCAGAAAACAGTGTTGGCGCGAGGCGCGGTTTGAGCCGTCGTCATGGTGCTGATGGCGGCGGATTGGCCGATTTCCGGGCGGTTAGGCGAGGGTCTCGACACCGATGCGTTTTGTACCAATCCCGTTATAGGACGGTTGAATCGAGGATGTTAATGCCACGAAAGTGGCAGGCTTTATGAGGGAGTAAGGAACGGTAAGTGTTTGCAGGGAAGCGACATGAAATGCGCGTGGTGCATGGGGGAGGGCTTTGGAGATTGGGCGGCAGGGACGAGGCTGGGATGGTTCGAAGTAGCCGGGCTAGTGGGGTTTATGGCTTGGCGGGTGCGGGGGGCGGGAGATGGGGTGTGAGGCGGCGGACGAGGAACTCCTGAAAGAGGTTGGAGACGCCGCTGGCTCCGATGCTGAGGAGGGTGTTTTCGATGGTGAGGCTGAAGCCCTGGCGGTCTGCGGCGGGGTAGTAGAGGTTGGAGATGCCACCGGAGGCGAGGCTGCCGAGGATGCCAGAGTAGTTGGCCTGCCAGCGGCCGTTGTCGCCTTTGCAGATGACGGCGTTGGCGAGGGCGTAGCCGATGCGGGAGCGGGTGGAGCCGGTGCCTTTGTAGAAGTAGCGAGGATCTTGTTTGAGGAGGGAGGGGAGGATGGCGTTGCCGATCAGGGTAGCGGTGAGGAAATCTCCGTAGGATGCGGCGTAGCGTTTGGCGTAGCCTGAGGCCCCGGAGCCGTAGCCGTTGTAGATGTTTTGGGACTGCTCGATACCGGCGATGACACCGGTAAAGATGAAGGTGGTGGGGTCGTAGAGGTTGTGCCATGCAAGTTCGAATTTCTGCCGCGGTGCAAGCGGGACAGGGCGGCTGGCGTAGCTGACGTAGAAGTTTGGGATGAAGCCGAGGACGCGCTGCTGCTCCTCGGCGTGGATCTGCTGCTCGGCTTCTTCGTGCTGCGAGATGGCCTGGACCTCGATGGAGGAGGAGGCTGCGAGGGCGAGTTGGGGGAGGGAGAAGGACTCGCCGGGGTGCAGCGTGACGATGGTTTGTTGTGGGGCGAAGCCGTTTGCGAGGATGGTGAGCTGGAATGTGCCCGGGGTGAGGTTGGTGAAGGTGAAGGTGCCATCGGCGGCGGAGGTGGTGGAGTGGACTTCGGGAGGGGCGGAGTTTTGGCGGATGAGGGTGATGCGGGCGGCGGCGATGGTGGCGTTGTCGCGGTCGGCGACGGTTCCGGTGATGGTGGCGGGGAGTTGGCTGCCGGGGGAGTTGGGAAGTTGGGCGGCAGGCAGGACTGGCTGAGGGATTTGCTGGGCGGGAAGGTGCAGCGCCAAGGCCAGGAGCCCGAGAGGTAAGGACCATCGATACAGTATGCTGCGATGCTGGGCCAGAGAGCGGAGACGCGGCATGGGGGTGGGTCCTGAGGGCGCGGTGCGGATGATGACTGCGGGGAGGCAGGTTGGGGATACGGCTGTGCGTGGAGGATGACCAGAGCGCAGCCGTACTCGGAGCGATGTGTTAGGTGTAGCTGACTTTGCGTTCTCCGCGGACGACGCGACCGATGATGCAGTGGCGTTCGTTGGCGCGGTTGAGGATGGCCTTGGCTTTTTTGACTTTTTCGGCGGGGACGACGCAGATGAGGCCGATGCCCATGTTGAAGGTGCGGAGCATCTCGTCCTGAGCGACGTTGCCGAGGTGCTGGAGGTGTTCGAAGAGGGGTGGGACGGTCCATGAGGCAAGGTCGATGAGTGCGCCGGAGCCCTTGGGGAGGATGCGGGGGAGGTTCTCGGTGATGCCGCCGCCGGTGATGTGGGCCATGCCGTTGACGACTTCTGCGGCGGTGAGTTTCTTGATGATTGCGAGGTAGCTGCGGTGGGTGCGCATGAGGGCTGCACCGGTCTTGTCCTTGAGCTCGTTGACGTACTGGTCGGGGCCGTATTTTGCTACCTCGAAGAGGAGCTTGCGGGCGAGGGAGTAGCCGTTGGTGTGGAGACCGTTGGAGGGCAGTCCGAGGAGGACGTCGCCGACCTGGATGTGTTCACCGGTGATGATCTTGTCGCGGTTGACGGCACCGACGATGGTTCCGGCGAGGTCGTATTCTCCGTCGGCGTAGAAGCCGGGCATCTGTGCGGTTTCGCCGCCGATGAGGGCGCAGCCGTTGGCGCGGCAGGCTTCGCTGATGCCCTGGACGACCTTCTCGATGACCATGTCTTCGAGTCTGCCGGAGGCGAGGTAGTCGAGGAAGAAGAGCGGGGTGGCCCCTTGGACGGCGATGTCGTTGACGCAGTGGTTGACGAGATCCTGGCCGACGGTGTGATGGATATTGAGGTCGAATGCGACCTTGAGCTTTGTGCCGACGCCGTCGGCGGAGGAGACGAGGACGGGGTCGGGGAACTTCTCCAGGTCGAGGGCGAAGAGACCGCCGAAGCCGCCGATTTCGCTGAGGACCTGTTTATTGAAGGTCTTGCGGGCGAGCATCTTGATGCGCTGTTTGCTGCGGTCGCCGGAGGAGATGTCTACACCGGCGTCGGCGTAGCTGATGGACTTCTTCTTCTCGGCAGTGGTGGCTTTGGGTGTGGCCTGGGTGGCTGCGGTGGGATCGGGCGTGGGAAGGGTTTCGTCCGGCAAAGTGATGCTCCATCCTTGAGGGCTTGCCTGGTGAGGCACGGAAAACATTAAGTCTAGCAGGGGGGAGAGAATAGTTTGGTAAGGCGGTGCTGGCTCGTGGGTGTCAGAGCCTATCTTTGTGTTTTTAACGTTAATCTACGAGACCTAGAATACGCTCTCTTTGGGCTGGAGTTGGGATGGGGCATGTGGAATATCTGCCGAAGATTTGGTAGCGGAAGCGGGCGATGAGGGAGTAGGCGAGTTCGCTGAGGGGGTGGGGGATGAGGCGGGCCAGGCGACCGAGGAGGGGCCAGGGGCCAGGGATGAGGCTTAGGGCCTGCTGTACGGCCTGGGAGCGGCGGTAGAGGCGCTGGTGGGGGGTGAGGGCGGCGGTGATGAGGATGACGCCTTCGGGTTCGGGCTGGGTGGGGGTGGGGAAGGCGGCGAGGAGTTGCTGGGCGAGCGGGGTTTGCTGGGGGATGAAGCGGAAGCGGGCGGCGGGGTCGTGGCGGAGGAGGTAGCGGACGACTCCGTTGCAGAGGGCGCAGACGCCGTCGTAAAGGATGACGTCGCGGGCTTCGAGTTGGGAGTGTTGAAGATCGGTCATAGGTGTGTCGAGAGGGTGCTGGGACTCTTATACTGGAGTAGATGCCTAGAATGCTGACACGCTCCCGAGAGTTGCAACTTCGTGCTGAATCCCTTTTACCCGGTGGCGTGGACTCGCCGGTGCGGGCGTTTCGCTCGGTGGGGGGCGATCCACCGTTTGTGGCGCGGGCTGCGGGGGCTTACCTGTGGGACGAGGATGGGAACCGCTATCTGGATATGTTTGGCTCGTGGGGGCCGATGATCCTGGGTCATGCGTTTCCGGCGGCGGTGGAGGCGATTCAGGCGGCGGCGGCGCGGGGAGCGAGTTTCGGGGCGAGTCATGCGGGGGAGGGTGATCTGGCGGAGTTGGTGATGCAGTGTTTCCCGAGCGTGGAGCGGTTGCGGTTTACGAGTTCGGGGACCGAGGCGTGCATGTCGGCGGTGCGACTGGCGCGGGGCTTTACGGGGCGAAAATTTGTGGTGAAGTTCGAGGGGTGCTATCACGGGCACTCGGATGCGATGTTGGTGAAGGCGGGTAGTGGGGTGGCGACGTTGGGGATTCCGGGGTCGGCGGGGATTCCGGAGGAGACGGCGCAGCATACGCTGGCGCTGCCGTATAACGATCTGGCGGCGGTGGAGGCGGCTTTCGACGCTTACCCTGGGCAGATTGCGTGCATTATCGTGGAGCCGGTGGTGGGGAATGCGGGGACGATTGCGCCGGGGCCGGGGTATCTGCAGGGTCTGCGGAAGCTGGCGACGGAGCATGGTGCGCTGCTGATTGTGGATGAGGTGATGACTGGGTTTCGGCTGTCGCTGGGTGGGGCGCAGGAGTTGTATGGTGTACGGCCGGACCTGACGACGCTGGGGAAGATTATCGGCGGCGGGTTGCCGTGTGGGGCGTTCGGCGGGCGGAAGGATGTGATGGAGTTTCTGGCTCCGCTGGGGCCGGTGTATCAGGCGGGGACGCTGAGCGGGAATCCGCTGGCGATGGCTGCGGGGATTGCGACGCTGAAGCACCTGATGGCGCATCGGGAGGCTGTGTATGCAGGGCTGGAGGCGACATCGGCGGCGATTGCCGATGGTGTGGCGGCGCTGGCGCGGGAGGCGGGGATTGCGATGACGACGAACCGGGTGGGGTCGATGTTTACATGGTTCTTCACGGACGAGCCGGTGGAGGATTTTGCGAGTGCGGCGACGTCGGATACGGAGCGGTTTGGGCGGTTCCACCGGGCGATGATGGATGCCGGGGTGTGGTTGCCGCCGAGCCAGTATGAGGCGGCGTTTGTGAGTACGGCGATTGGTGTGGGCGAGGTGGAGATGTTGCTGGCGGCGGCGCGGGGGGCTTTGCGGGCTTAGGCGAGATGGTATCCCCCCCACCCCCGTCAAATGTGTGCAAAGTCTTCGAAACATGGGCTTTAGGTCTGGACTTGGGGGTGCGGATTGGGTGAAAAGTCCTATATTTTGCATTCTTGTCTGCTAAAGTCTTCGATTGATTGGGTTTAGTTTGAAATAGAAAAAGCCCCTGCTGGTTGGCAGGGGCTTTTTCTGTCTGGTTTTAATTGTATGGGATTGGGGGGAACTGGTTGTTCAGGGGGGTGGGGTTGGCTAAGTGTTGGTGGGAATGGGGTTATGGGTTCGGATGTGGGGATTGGGGGTTGACATGCGATTTTGCTGGGAAATGGGTGTGGGGGAAGGCCCACGCTACCTCCGAAGGGCAAAGGCGAACAGCAGATCCTCCGCTTCGCGAAGGATGACAACTAAAAAACAACTGCAAGGGCAAGGGCGGCGGGCTGGGATTTTTACATTCCCACACATCCCGCGGTGAAGCGTTGCGGTATGTATGGGGCACCCGGGCTGTGGGGCGGGGTGAGGAGTGCGGTTCGCTTTGCGAATGCCCACCTTAACCGCGATGAGACTGCGGTGAAGATGGGGCACCCGGCTCGGGTGGTGGGGAGGGATTTTTACATTCCGACACATCCCGCGGTGAAGCGTTGCGGGATGTGTCGGGCACCCGGTTGTTAGGCGAGGAAGCGGCGGCGCATGGCTCCGGCTGCTCCGAGAATGCCGGTTGCCAGTAGGCCAAAGGTGCCTGGTTCGGGTACGGCGCTGATGGCTCCCGGACCTGAGTTGGCTGCGTTGGAACAGGTGCCGATGGTGTTGTTGTCCAAGGTGACGGCACCGTTGAGCGCGATAGCACTGCCGCAGTTGATGGTGGCGCTGTTGTTGAGCGTTATGCTTTGTGCGGCGAGGATGTTGCCTTGGAATGCGGAGGTTGTGCCGAGGGTGGCGGAGCTACCTACCTGCCAGTAGATGTTGTCATTGAGGCCGGGATTGATGATGTTGATGCTGGCGGCGCTGGCTGTGGTGAGCGTGCTGCCGATCTGGAAGACCATGTTGGCGTTGTTGAGGCCGGAGAAGTTGAGGGTGAGAGGTCCGGTGAGCTGGGCGGAGGAGGCGAAGGAGTAGACGCCGGGTGTTAGGGTCAGCCCTCCGAGGTCTTGTCCGGTGAGGCTGCTGGTGGAAGACATGGCGGCGAGGAAGTTGTACCAGGTGAGGGCATCGGTCTGCGCCTGCATGGCTACGCCATCGTTGATGTAGGTGGTTCCGTTCACGGTTCCGGGGGGGAAGCCGGTGATGGAGGAGCCGGGGCTCAATCCGAGGTTTCCGTTGAGAACGGTATTGCCGGTGTTGGTGACGGTGGACGCGCCGAGGACGGCGAAGGTGTTCGCGGATCCGAGACCGATGGGGTTGGCTAGCAGGGAAGTGGCAGAGAAAGACAACATGCCAGCGGCAATAAGTACAGCGATGTTCTTCATTTGGGAAGACCTCTCTCAGTGAGAGGCCGGGCATGGCCAAAGAGTTGTCATGTCAAAGAAGATTGCGATACGAATTCTTTTTCAGAGTCAATGGTATGCGGCTCGTGAATCTCAATTGGAGTTCACAGTGAGCATAAAAAGTGTAATGAATATTGATTTAAACAAAAACATTTCTTTTTGTGGTGGAGGATTTGGATGAAGCAGCAGACGAGGAGTTGGGGTTCAGGTGGTGGGGTGGGGTTTGGGTTCCATCCAGAGTTTGCCTGCGGCCATGAGGAGTAGGAGCAGGATGGCGCAGAGGGCGAAGACCTGACGGACGCCGGTGTATTGGGCCAGTTGGCCGCTGAGGACGAGGCCGGCGATCTGGGCGGTGAAGATGATGGACATGAAGGTGGAGCCGACGCGGCCCATGAGTTCGGGCGGGGTCTCCTGCTGGAAGAGGGTCTGGGAGGGGATGATGATGGCGGCGACGGCTAAGCCGATGATGAGGTTGCCGAGGAGGGTGGACCAGATGTGGGTGAGGGTGGTGAGGAGGACGAGGCCGATGGCGATGCCGAAGAGGCCGGAGTAGACGAGGAGGGTGTTGCCGAGTTTTTTACCGAAGGTGGTGAGGCCGTTGATGCCGAGGAGCATGCCGAGGCCGATCATGGCAGAGGCGACGCCGAAGACGCGGGTGGAGGCGTGGAGGGAGTCGCGCACGTAGACGGCGATGAGGGGGCCGAAGCAGCCGAGGACGAACATGCCGGAGGCCATGGCGAGGATGACGAACAGGAGGGCGGCGTGGTGGAGGATGAAGTTGATGCCCTGCTTCATGTCGAGCCAGATTTTGGCGAGGGGTGAGGCGGTGCTGGTGGATGCGATGTTGTTGGGTTGGGCGGCGGCTTGCTGGGCGGCTACGGAGCTGAGCAGGGGGACGGAGGCGATGAGGAGGGCGGAGCCTACGAAGCTGGCGGAGTCGAGCAGATAGCAACTGATGGCTCCGAAGGAGGCGACCATGAAGGCGGCGACGGCGGGGCCGATGATGCGCATGCCGAACATGACCTGCTGCATGAGGGCGTTGGCGGAGCGGAGGCCGTGGAGGGGGACGGCGGAGCGGATGGCGACGCCTTGCGCAGGGCCGAAGAAGCTGGAGACGATGCTGATGGCTGCGAGGATGAGGTAGAAGTGCCAGGGGTTGGTGGCGAAGATGAGGAGGAGGACAAGGACGGCGCGGATGGCGTCGCTGGAGACCATGGTGGGCTTGAGGGGCCAGCGGTCGACGAAGACTCCGGCGAGGATGCCGAGGACGGCGATGGGGAGCATGTAGGCGATTTGTACGCCGATGATCTGCTGGGGGTTGGCGTGGAGTTTGAAGGTGAGGATGCTGATGACGGCGAAGAGGGCGAGGAAGTCGCCGAAGACGGAGATGATCTGCGCGTACCAGAGGCGGCGGAGCATGTGGATGCGGAGGACTTCGGACATGCTGAGGTGTTCGGGCTGGGATGTGGGTTGGGATGTGGGAGTCGTCATGGGCTAGATCCAGGCTTCGGGGGTGACGAACTGGGTGGCGGTGTTGGCGTGTTGGTGGAGGAGTAGGTCGGTGGCGTGGACGGAGGCTAGGCGAGGCTGGTTGAGGCCGAGATGGCCGCCGTCGTGGAGGAGGAGGTTGGAGGCACGGTGGCGGCGCTGGTTGTGGGCGATGCCGCGCTGGAGGTGGCTGAGGATTTTTTCGGGGGGGATGGGGTTCCAGTCGAAGGCGGTGACGTTCCACTGGACGGGGGTGAGGCCGAGTTGGGCGGCGGTGCGGAGGACGAAGGGTCGGCGTGCTCCGTGGGGGGCGCGGAAGAAGCGGATGGGGGTGCCGAGGGTGTCTTCGAGGGCGTGGTTGCAGTCGGTGAGCTCGCGGCGGATGCGGGTGTTGGATTGCCAGGCGAGCCAGGGGTGGGTCATGGTGTGGTTGCCGATGAGGTGTCCGGCGGCGGCGACCTGGCGGACGAGGGCGGGCTGCTGGCGGACGAAGGTGCCGATCATGAAGAAGGTGGCGCGGACGTGGTGATGGCTGAGGACTTCGAGGAGTTGGGGGGTGGCGGCGGGGTTGGGGCCATCGTCGTAGGTGAGGGCGATGTGGTTGGGGTTGGGACCGGCGACGAGGACGTGTCCGAAGAGCTGGGACTGGGGCCAGAGGGCAGCGTAGGCGCAGCCGCCGAGGAGGAGCCCGGTGGCGGCGGAGGTGACGGCTGCGGCCTGGAGGAGGGTGGCTGGCATGTTGAGGATGATTGTACGGATTGGGTGGGGTTTTAGTAGATGAGGACGGCGAGGTGGAAGGTGGTGAAGCCGGGGGTGGTTTTGGTGGCGGGGCAGGAACCTACGGCGACGGAGTGGTCGTGGGGCTGGGGGAGTTGCTCGCGGATGGTGTCGGCTAGCTGGGTGAGGTCGGGGCCTTCCCAGTGGAGGATGAGGCTGGGTGCGGAGGGAAGGGTGGCGGACTCGTTGAGGCAACTGCGGCGGGCGTCCTGCTGGGCGGCGCGGTCGGGGTTGGGCTGGAGGCCGTGGGCGCGGAAGAGGGCGAGTGCCTGCTGCTCGACCTGACTGGAAGCGAGAGGCTGGACGCTGCGGGAGAAGTCTTCGACGGCGAAGAGGAGGCCGCGGGACTGGACGACGGAGATGCCGACGGCGTTGAGGTTGGGATCGAGGATGTTGGCGCGGTGTACTGGAGAGTGCATCCAGGCGGATTCGATTTCGACGGTGGTGTTGCCGTTGCCGGCGACGTTTTCTGCGATGGTGCTGAAGTGGGCTCCTGCGTTGGCGGCGCGGGTGAGGGTGTCGGGTTCGCCGGGGTAGCGGTGGAGGGCGGGGCCGGGGGACTGTGCGATGAGGGTGGCGTGGTCCTGGGCGGCGCGAGCGAGGGCTGCATCCCAGACGAGCGGAGGGAGATGCAGCTCGGCGCGGTGGCGGTTGGCCATTTGTAACAGATATTGTTCGGCGACGGTGGGAGAGGACTGGGCGAAGATGGGGGAGGCGAGCAGGAGCAGGGAAAGGAGGGCAGTGCGCATAGGGGGAGGTGATCCTTGGGTGCCTGGATGGGCGTGAGAGCAGCGGCCCGGAGGGGGTGGTGAGACAGATCGGGCCGCTGCGGTATTTGTTACTTTTTTGGTTGCAAAAGGGCGAGGACCTCTTCGGCGTGCCCTTTGGGGGTGACGTCCTCGAAGGCATGGATGAGGCGCTGGTGGCCGTGGGAATCGGCGGGGGCGATGAGGTAGGTGGTGCGCTTGACGCCTTTGACGAGCTTGCCGTACATGTTTTTTGGCTTGACGAGGTCGAAGCGATTGATGAGTTCCATGTCGGGGTCGGCGAGGAGATCGTAGGGTAGGTCGTACTTGGTCTGGAATTTTTTCTGTGCTTTGACGGTGTCGCGGGAGATGCCGAGGACGGTGATGCCGGCTTTTTTGAATTTGGCGAAGATGTCGCGGAAGCCGCAGGACTCGATGGTGCAGCCGGGGGTGTCGGCGCGGGGGTAGAAGAAGAGGACTACGGGGGTGGCGGCGTAGTCGGAGAGGCTGACGGTTTTGTCGTCCTGATTCTGGAGGGTGAAGTTTTCGATGATGTCGTTGGGTTGGGGGCTGGGCATGAGTTACTCCGCGGTGGGGGTTGGGTTGAGGGCGGCGAGGGTTTTCTGGAGGGTGGCGGAGTCGGAGACGTTGAGGGCTTTCTGGTCGCGGTCGATCTGGCGCATGAGTCCGGCGAGGACGCGTCCGGGGCCTACTTCGATGAAGTGGGTGGCACCGTTGGCGATGAGGAGCTGGATGCACTCGACCCAGCGGACGGCTCCGGTGACCTGGCGGATGAGGGTGTCGCGGGCGTCGGAGTCGCGGGCGGTGAAGCGGGCGTCCACGTTGGCTGCGACGGGGATGTGGGGGTCCTGGAAGCGGACGCCTTCGAGCTCGATCATGAGAGCTTTCTGGGCGGGGGCCATGAGGCCGCAGTGGAAGGGCGCGGAGACGGCGAGGAGGACGGATTTTTTGGCGCCGGCGGCGTTGCAGAGGTCTACGGCGCGATGAACTGCTGGGGTGGAGCCGGAGATGACGGTCTGCTCGGGGGAGTTGAGGTTGGCGGGAGCGACGGTGGCCTGGTTGACGAGGTCGCGCTGGATGGCGGAGGCGTTGGGGATGGCGGAGTCGGCTTCGATGTGGGCGGCGGAGTCGAACTCGGAGTCGTAGCCGCCGAGGGGTGCTGGTTCCGGTGGGGTGGGTTCGAGGCGGGTGAGTTCGGCGAGGAGCTGGTCGGAGGCCTGGGCGCAGAGTTCGGCGACCTGGGTGGCGGGGAGGCCGAGGATGGCGGCCATGGCACCTTCTCCGGCGGGGACGGCCTGCTGCATGAAGCGGCCACGGGCGCGGACGGTGCGGACGGCGTCGGTGAAGGAGAGGGTTCCGGCGATGACGTGGGCGGAGTACTCGCCGAGGGAGTGTCCGGCGGCGAGAGCGGGGGTGATGCCGTGTTCGATGAGGACGCGGGCGGCGGCGACGGAGACGGTGAGGATGGCGGGCTGGGTGTGCTCGGTGAGCTTGAGGTCTTCCTCGGGGCCTTCGAAGATGAGGCGGGAGAGAGGGAATCCGAGAGCTGCATCGGCCTCGTCGAAGGTGGCGCGAGCGGTGGGGAAGTGGTCGTAGAGGTCGCGTCCCATGCCTACGGACTGGGAGCCTTGACCAGGGAAGAGGAAGGCTATTTTGTGAGTGCTCATCGAGAATGATGGTAAATCAGAGCTGGGCGGGAGGGGTGAGTTCTGTGGTCAGAGGCTTTACAGGGATGTGGATGTCCGAAGGGCTAGTTCGAACGTGCGCCTGTTGCCTAATGGCATCCCGAGGTCGAGCGGAGGGGGTATTTGTCGGCTGCAGATGTTGGTTAGATGCCGAGGCCGAAGTCTACGTCCTGGTTGTCGCCGGAGTGGGCGTATAGGTCGTAGGGGGTTTGGCGGTTGAACTTGTAGCGCTGGCGGAGTTCTCGTCCTACGACGAGGCCGAGGGCTACGGCGCCGAGGCCGGCGGTGATCCAGCCGAGGGTTTTGATGATGGTGGAGTCATTGGCTTCGGCCTGGGGCTGTTGGGTGGGGGTGGCAGAGGGAGTTTCAGTGAACTCCTGACCGAAGATGCGGCGCTGGGGGAGGAACTTCATGGTGCTGAAATGATAGCGCAGGTTGATGACAGATGGCACATCCCCGGATTGGGGGAGGGCGGAAGGGCAGGGAGTAGGGAATAGGGAGTAGGGAATAGAGGGCAGGCGTGTGGGGCTTGGTTGGGAGTGCGGTTCGCCTGGCGAATGCCCAGCTTAGCTGCGATGAGGCTGGGTGGCATGGGGCACCCTGGCTTTTTACATACCCATGTCTCAGAGGCGAGACATGGGGTACCCAGCACCCGGGCTTTTTACATACCCATGTCTCAGGAGCGAGACATGGGGCACCCTGGCAATGTCTGGGTGGGGGGTGGGTTAGTTGATATCTACTTTCTGGAAGCCTAGTCCGTAGAGGAGGGTGGTGATGGCGACGCGGGCGTTTTTGGTGGCGGTGTCCAGGATACCGTCGGCGAGGGCGGTTTTCTGGAGCTGATCCTGGGCTTTGGTGCGGGTGTCGGATTCGAGGTTCTGGTCTACGGGGACGAGGATGCCGGTGGAGCGGAGGTAGACGCGGGTGTGCTGGTTGTCGATGGTGGTGACGAAGAGCTGGGAGGGCGGGAGGGTGAGGTGGATGGTGCGGATGCCGTTGGGATCGTCGATGTGTACGTCTTCTGGTTTGAGTTGGGCGAGGTCGATGCCAGCGATGGCCTGTCCGTGGACGACGAGGAGGATGCGGTCTCCGGCGAGGAGGTCGGGGAGGATGGGGCTGGATTTGGATCCTTCGACGATGGTGTCGAGAGCGTAGGTGACGGTTTCGAGGCGGTTGAGGCGCTGGATTTTCTGGACGATGACGGGGACTGAGGTGTCTACGGTGAAGTTGCGTCCGGTGATGGCGGTGGCGGCGCGGGCGAGGATACCGGAGGTGGCGTGGCGCAGGAAGACGGCCATGGCGAGGGCTCCGAGGATGAGCGCGAGGAGGAAGGCGAGGGAGCTGCCGGAGGAGCCGCGGCCGGAGGAGTATTGCGTGGTCATGGTTGGTTGGATGCCTTGGCCGGGAGGTCCGGGTGCTCCCCATGATGTCACAGTGGGGTGGGTGGTGGCGGGGATGTAGGGGATTTAGAGCTGTGGGGGTGGGGGGAGGGTCTGGGCGGGGCCGGGCGCGTCCTGGATGCGGGTGTGGAGGTGGCTGGGTGGGGTGATTTGCTAGAAGCGGAGGAGGTAGCTGAGCTTCATGTAGAGGGTGTGACTATCGTTGATGAGGGAGTTTCCGGAGTGGTTGAGGAAGGGACCGGAGGGGTTGCACTGGCCTGATTCGAGGCGAGCGCAGAGGGCCGGGTCGAGGTTCTGGTTGTCGCTGGTATAGCCGAAGTAGATGGCGGTTCCGGGGTGGGGGACGTAGGAGACGAGGGCGTTTCCGAAGAGGTCGCGGGAGTTTTGCTGGGCGGTGTAGGTGGGGTTGGGGATGGTGGACTGGTAGACGCCGATGAGCCGGACGGAGAGTGCGCGGTTGAGCTGGAGGTTCCAGCGGGAGACGACGAGGTGGTTGTCGTAGGCGATGAGGGGGCTGCCGGGGTCGCGGAAGCGGTCGAACTCGTAGCGGTTCTGGAGGTCGAGCTGGGTGAAGGGCTTGAGCTCGAGGTTGGCGTTGACGGACTGGACGTCGACGGGTGCTGGGGGCTGGTTGGCGGGGGGATTGTAGTTGACGGTTTGTCCGGCGTAGGCGGAGAGGCTGAAGGCGAGCTGTCCGACGGGAGAGGTGGAGAGGTTGAGTCCGGCGACCTGGCTGCGGTACTCGACGTTGGAGGTGAGGGCGGCGTAGTCGGAGGGTCGCAGGCGGTCGTTGCTGACGGAGACGTAGGGGGAGATGGAGGTGTTGCGCTGAAAGGCGATGTTGTAGCTGAGGTGGGCGACGGAGTCGAGGGGGAGGCTGGTGTGGTCCCAGTCCTGCTCGACGTAGTACATGGGGCCGTGTGCGAGGAGGTATTTTCCGTTGTGGTGCCAGGTGTAGGTGGAGTAGATGTGTCCTTCGCGGTCGTCGGGGCGGCGGAAGAAGCCGGCGGCGTCGAGGAATCCTTTGGCGGTGTCGTTGTAGGTGGCGGAGAAGTAGAGGTTTTCTCCGGCGAAGTTGAGGTTCTGCTTGTAGGTGTTGCCGGACTGGGTGGAGTTGTCGAGGTTGCGGCTGGCGGAGGTGACGGCCTGTCCGGTGAGGGTCCACTGTTTGTGGAAGCGGTAACGGTAGTCGATTCCTCCGAGGCGGTTGAAGGAGTTGAGGTACTCGCGGTCGGTGTAGAGGATTCCGGCGGAGGAGAAGGGGCCGATGTCGCGGGCGATGCGGGAGACGAAGAAGTGGGCTCGGGTGCCGAAGTCGGTGGTTCCGGGAGCGACGGCTTGTCCGGGGCTGCGGTCGTCGGTGGCGAGCATGCCGATGGCCCAAGGGCCTTTTTTGCCGGAGAGGCGGGCTCCGAACTGGGGGCTGACGATGTTGAGGGTATAGAAGAGGTTGATGGGGGTGGCGAAGTAGCTGGCGTTTTCGATGAAGAAGGGTCGCTGCTCGAGGAAGAAGGGCTGGAAGCGCTGGTTGGGGGAGGCGGGGTCGTCGACGTTGACCTGGGAGAAGTCGGGGTTGAGGGTGGCGTCGAAGACGAGGGAGTCGTGGAGGACTATTTTGGCGTCGATGCCAGCGGTTCCCTGGGCGAGCTTTTGGTCAAAGGTGGGGGCGAGGGGGTTGCGGTTGTCGAGTTTGCGGTAGCCCTGTCCGAGGACGTAGGGGATGAGCTGGATGTTGTGTCCGCGCTGGACGTTGGCGAAGCCTTCAATGGGGGCAGCCTGGGTGAGGCGTCCTGCGAACTGGCGGGAGACGCGGGGCCAGTAGACGCGCTCGGTTTCGTGGGAGATCCAGCGACGGAGGACGAGGCCCCAGATCTGGGTTTCGCCGGTGTCTGCGTGGCGGAAGCGGAGGCTTTGGAAGGGGATGCGCATGAGGACTACGTATCCGAAGGGGGTGCGGCGGCCCCAGGTGTCCCAGACGGTGTCGAAGGAGAAGTCGGGTTGTCCGTTACCTTCGGTCCAGGTGGCGTCGGCCTGAACGCCGAGGGGATTGGTCTGGAAGAGGAGTCCGCGGCGGTGGTCGTCGAAGGTGTCGAGGGTGACTTCGACTTTGTCGTCGTCGGAGATCTCGTCGCGGGGGACGAGGTGGGCGCGGATGAGGCCGGGGTTTTTGTCCCGGCAGACGAAGGCGAGGTAGAGGTTGCGGGCGGAGTAGCCCATGTAGGCGGAGGTGTCTTCGGTGGCTGGGGCACCGTCTTCGGGGTCCTGCTGGATGAAGCTGGTGAGCTGCTGCATGGCCTGGGCGGCGGGGGTGGTGGGGGCTCCGGTGAGGAAGTCTTCGAGGTGCGGTGGGTCCGGCAGTTTGGGGATGAGTAGGGGCGGGCGGTCGATGATGGAGTCGGGGGTGGCGGCGTCGTGGCGGAGGCGGACATCGGCGCGGGGGACGGGTTGGGTGGAGCGGGTGGGTTGCGGGGGTGCTCCGGTGGTGGGGACGGTTCCCTGCTGGAGGATGGGGCCTGCGGGGGCGTTTTGCTGCTGGGGGGAGGATGTTGGGGTTGAGGACGAGGGGGTTGAGGACGAGGGGATGGTGGGGGGAGCGAGCGAGGGGGTGGGTACGGACGTGGGTCCGATGGCCGCATGAGCAGGCAGGGTCAGCGCGAGGAGCAGCGGCAGGAGGCGCATGGATGCGGTGGAGTTCATGTATGGAGCCCTTCTAAAGTTCGGAGTTGGGCTAATGTCATGGTAACGCAATCATGGGGCGTTGGTGGAGGTTTCGGGAAGTGCTGGGCTTCAGCAGCTTCCCGTGGGTGGAAGGCAAGGTGGGTGAAGGGGTTAGCGGGCCTGCTCCAGGGGCAGGACGGAGGCGGTGGCCGGATGGGTGCTGACGCGGTTGTGATAGCTGGCGGCGACGAAGGCGTGGAAGAGCGGGTGTGGCTCGAGCGGTTTGGATTTGAACTCGGGGTGGAACTGGCAGCCGAGGAAGAAGGGGTGCTCGGGGATTTCGACGATTTCGACGTAGGTGGCGTCGGGGGTGGTTCCGGTGAGTCGGAGTCCGGCACCGGTGAGGAGGGCTTCGTACTCGCGGTTGAACTCGTAGCGGTGGCGGTGGCGCTCGGAGATTTCGGTGGTGCCGTAGGCGTGGGCTGCGAGGGAGTCTGGTTCCATGATGCAGGTCCAGGCGCCGAGACGCATGGTTCCGCCCATCTCTTCGACTCCGGTGAGTTCGCGGAGTTTGTAGATGATGCGGTGGGGGGTGGCGGGGTCGAACTCGCCGGAGTTGGCGTGGGTGAGGCCGCAGACGTTGCGTGCGAACTCGATGCAGGCGGTCTGCATGCCGAGGCAGATGCCGAAGTAGGGGACCAGGTTTTCGCGGGCGTAGCGGATGGCGTTGAGCATGCCTTCTATGCCGCGCTTGCCGAATCCGCCGGGGACGAGGATGCCGTCGAAGCCCTGGAGTTGGGAGGCATAGTCGGGGGTTTCGAGGCCTTCGGCTTCGACCCAGGTGACTTTGAGTTTGAGGTTGTGGGCGAGGGCACCGTGGACGAGAGCTTCCTTGAGGGATTTGTAGGAGTCTTCGTACTCGACGTATTTGCCGACGATGCCGATGGAGACTTCGTCCTTGGGGTGGTAGGCACGGTAGACGAGGTCCTTCCAGAGGGCGAGGTCGGGGGTGGTGGTGTCCATGCGGAGGTACTTGAGGGCGAGGGTGTCTACGCCTTCCGCGGCGAAGGTGAGGGGGACTTCGTAGATGCTGGCGACATCGCGGGCGGCGATGACGGCTGGCTCTTCGACGTTGCAGAAGAGGGCGATTTTGGCGCGCATCTCGCGGGGGACGGGGCGGTCGGCGCGGCAGAGTAGGATGTCGGGCTGGATACCGATGGAGAGCATCTCCTTGACGGAGTGCTGGGTGGGCTTGGTTTTGAGTTCCTGAGCGGCTGCGATCCAGGGGATGAGGGTGACGTGGACGAAGACGGTGTTGTCGCGGCCGAGGTCCTGGCGCATCTGGCGAATGGCTTCGAGGAAGGGGAGGGATTCGATATCGCCAACGGTGCCGCCGATCTCGACGATGACGACGTCGCAGTCGTGGGCGACCTTGCGCATGGCGTTTTTGATTTCGTTGGTGACGTGGGGGATGACCTGGACGGTTTTTCCGAGGTAGTCTCCGCGGCGTTCCTTGGTGATGATCTGCTCGTAGATGCGGCCGGTGGTGAGGTTGTTGTCGCGGGTGAGGTGGGCGTGGGTGAAGCGCTCGTAGTGACCGAGGTCGAGGTCGGTTTCGGCGCCGTCGTCGGTGACGAAGACCTCTCCGTGCTGGAAGGGGGACATGGTTCCGGGGTCGACGTTGAGGTAGGGGTCAAACTTCATGAGGTTGACCTTGATGCCACGGGCCTCAAGGAGGCAGCCGATGGAGGCTGCGGCGAGACCTTTACCAAGGCTGGACACAACTCCGCCGGTAACAAAGATGTACTTTGCTGACATTACTTCGACCTCTTTAATTGTTCGTGATGGGCGTGCGGTGTGGGCACGCTTAAGTATCGCAGGGTTGGAGGGAGGAGGCAACTGGAAGTGTATCTGGCGGGTGAGGGGTGCCGGCGTGCTGCGGGTGTGCTATAGACTGGGGCGGCGTTGGCTGCCACGGCGAGGTGTGGTGGCAGGGAGCGAAGCAGGAGGATGGGGTTGAGCGGATTGGTTTGGTTGCGGGCTCAGGGTGGGGTGCTGCGCTGGCTGGATGAGTGGGGATGGCGGCGACGGAAGGTGCCGGAGCATCTGGCGGTGGGGCTGCGGGGCGAGCGGGAGGCGCTGTTTCATCTGCGGCGGCTGGGGTATGTGGTGGTGGCGCGGCGGTGGCGGACGGCGAAGCTGCGGGGGGATGTGGATCTGATCGGGTGGGATGGGGATCGGTTGTGCTTTGTGGAGGTGAAGACGCGGACTGGGCGGGATGGGATGGACCCGGCAGAGGCGGCGGTGGATGAACCGAAGCGGGAGATGCTGCGGCGGATGGCGCGGGCGTATGGGAAGCGGTTTCCGGCGAAGCTGCGGGGCGAGGTGGCGGTGCGGTTTGATGTGGTGTCGGTATACTTGCAGCCGACGGGCGTGGAGTTTGAGGTGTATCGCGGAGCGTTTGGCTGGCAGGAGTAGAGCTGGCAGTTT
Source organism: Acidobacteriota bacterium (assembly GCA_021780315.1). Classification (GTDB taxonomy): domain Bacteria; phylum Acidobacteriota; class Terriglobia; order Terriglobales; family Acidobacteriaceae; genus Edaphobacter. The sequence continues at coordinate 348,967 of JAJXYY010000033.1, read as the reverse complement.
GTGTATGGATGGGTTGTAAAAACCGAGTGAGGATGAGAGACGATGACGCTGCTGAATGCACCTGAGTTTGACGAGCGGAAAGAGAACCGGAAGCGAAATGTGCTGGTGGGTTCGGGGATACTGGTGGCGCTGCTGGTGGTGACGGGGATTGGTGGATTTCTGCTGGGGCATGGGTGGTTTTTCTCGAACCTGCCGGCGGAGCATCGGGTGAGCACGTTCTTTACGGCTCTGGAGGCGAAGGACTACGCGAAGGCGTATGGGATCTACATGAACGATGCGGAGTGGGCGCAGCATCCGCAGAAGTACGACTACACGCTGAAGCGGTTTACGGAGGACTGGACGTCATCGAGTCCGATTGGGGCGGAGATTACGTCGCACCATGTGGACATCTCGAAGACAGATGGGTCAGGGGCGTTTGGGACGGGGATTATTGTGGCGGTGCGGGTGAACGGCGACCACAAACTGTTTATGTTTTATATCCGCAAGGATGGGACGCTGACGTGGCCTGCTCCGCATGAGCTGGGGTACGACTGATGAGTGGTGGGGAGGGCGGGATTTGAATCCGCAGTAAGGATACTGAGTCCTGTTTCGGGCTTTAGCATCTGGCTGCACGTTGTCATGAGTGAGGCTCTAAACATCAGTAGCGAAAGGATGTTTAGAGCCTTGCTTATTTTCAGGACGCCGCGTAGCCACGCGTAGGGTGTCAGCCCTGGCAGCAATTTACAGACGAAAGTTACAACAAAACTGACTCCGGTGCGACGTGGACTGCACACTGTGTGTTTTGAACGGACTACTGCTTTATCAGTGTCGCCTTGAGTTCTACACTTGACCCCGCCATCACGGTCAGATCTTTAGCCCATGCGCTGTATCCAGCCTGAACGACACTGATTGTGTGCTTTCCGGGTGCGAGTTTGAGTACCGCTGGTGCGCTCCCGACGAAAGCACCGTCAACTGAAACATCGGCACCATCTGGATTGGAGGTGAGGCTGATGGTGCCCTGATCGTCGCACGCTGCAACTGTCGGAGACGCAGGAGTGCCGATGGGAACGTCCACGTGAGCGGACTCTGGTTTCTGCGCAATCTTTTGAGTGCTCGTGTTTGCCAACTCCGCTTGTACCTGCTCAAAAAACTTGTCTGCCATTCTGTCGCCAGCGTTGAACGAAAAGCCAGGACTCTGACTATTGTTCTTGTGCTGAACGTTGATCGTCAGTTGTGTTGTGTTGTTGGCGGAAGGTTCCACTGATGCGTTCGCGACGAAGCCAGACGAGAGGGCAGATACACCTGTCTCAAACGTAAACATACGGTTCTTATCATCTGTAAAGGTGACGACGTGCTGGCTTCGTGCCGTTCGTAGCGCGGCGAGGTAAACCTCATCGGGAGTGTTCTTGTAGGTTTTGACTTTGGGCTTCGCTAGAAGTGCAGAAGGCAGTAGGAAGAGCGCGAAGAGCAGGAACATCAGGTTACGTCTCGACATAAGGGACCCTCAGTTGGAATTTCTGCGTATAGCTTTCGCAGACTAGCACGGCTGAACCTAGATCGTTTGTCCTATCCCGACGATCCTTTCAACCAGATATCCCATATGGCGTAGAAAACCTTCAGACGGCTTCGCATCTTCCAAGTGTGCCGGAGTAACTCCGACATCCTGCCAACGGAAGCTGAAAAGCAGAACTGACACCAGAGCTGATACGAAGCCGAGTTCCGCTAAGCTCGCCAGTGAGGCAAGTAATCAATCGTCAATTTATATAGGGTGTTTGTGGTGGGCCCGGAGGGATTTGAACCCCATGACGGATACCGATGGGGTAGATTGGCGAATCGGATAGGGTCCGCTTGGAATGACGGCTACCGATGGGATAGAGTGGTGGGCCCGGAGGGATTTGAACCCCCAACCAAGGGATTATGAGTTTGGTCTGGATTCGGTTCAAAGACTAACGTAACCACTTGAAACAAATAGTGATGTACAACCAATCGCCCGCACGGAAGAGAAATGCACCACCGTTGATTTTGTTGGTAGTTGCAGAGCTTCATTGAGCCTGTACGTCACAATTTACGTCACAAATACTTACGCGATGCGACCAACTGATTTCACGACCGTTAGTTAGGCTTCAATCAGTCAGTAGGCGCACGTTGGAGCGAATGATTGGCAAAGCATCGACGACCCTCTTCCTGGGTTCATTTCAAGCGGGGAAAGCCCTTCAGGCTATTTCCAGAGAAGTACGCGAGGCCAATGCAGCTTCTACACCACAGTCACCTAGCGGATGAAGAATAGCCTGGAGGGGTTTGTCCGCTAGGGATGGCCGGGATTCACCGCTCAAGTACACTTCTACAACTGCAAGGGATGTAAGGCCGCTGCTAGGGATGGCCGGGATTCACCGCTCAAGTACACTCGTCGTCTTCCAATTCAGCATCCATCTCATGCTAGGGATGGCCGGGATTCACCGCTCAAGTACACTGTTAGTGCCGGGATTCTGTTGCTAGGCTCCGCTAGGGATGGCCGGGATTCACCGCTCAAGTACACTCATTCGGTTCGATCTTCATCGCATCTGGAAGCTAGGGATGGCCGGGATTCACCGCTCAAGTACACTTGAGACGAGAGCGATCATCGAAGATGGCGGCTAGGGATGGCCGGGATTCACCGCTCAAGTACACTCTCTAGCTGCATCGCGACGGCAGATAAGCAGCTAGGGATGGCCGGGATTCACCGCTCAAGTACACTTCTGTTTGCGGAGAACCAAGCGGAGGTTGAGCTAGGGATGGCCGGGATTCACCGCTCAAGTACACTTCTTTGTACAGAAACACGTACAGCATGTTGGCTAGGGATGGCCGGGATTCACCGCTCAAGTACACTTCAATGACAGCACTACCTGCGCAGAGCTTGCTAGGGATGGCCGGGATTCACCGCTCAAGTACACTAGATGGGTCTGGGCATCGGGAAACTCCTCTGCTAGGGATGGCCGGGATTCACCGCTCAAGTACACTCGCAACCAACCGCAGATTTACGTCATCCCGGCTAGGGATGGCCGGGATTCACCGCTCAAGTACACTCGACCTCTCCAATCGCATCGCCAAGTACTTGCTAGGGATGGCCGGGATTCACCGCTCAAGTACACTTCCCAAATAGGCCTCATGCCCATCGTGCATCGCTAGGGATGGCCGGGATTCACCGCTCAAGTACACTTACCGCTTTGACCGGGCGTTTGCTGCATAAGCTAGGGATGGCCGGGATTCACCGCTCAAGTACACTTGTTTGCTTCCTTCACATTCAACAACTCATGCTAGGGATGGCCGGGATTCACCGCTCAAGTACACTGGATGTGGTGCAGCTCTGCTGATATGGCGTGCTAGGGATGGCCGGGATTCACCGCTCAAGTACACTGCTTCTAATGCCCCGTAGCTCATCATGCGCGCTAGGGATGGCCGGGATTCACCGCTCAAGTACACTCCATCTGCTGCTGTGCAGTCACACCATCCTGC
>JAJXYY010000033.1:0-345486 GCA_021780315.1 Acidobacteriota bacterium | reverse complement strand
CACGGCCACACGCGCATCACCTGCGCTAGGGATGGCCGGGATTCACCGCTCAAGTACACTCTCCACTGGGCAGCCCACCGAGGTCGCGCGCTAGGGATGGCCGGGATTCACCGCTCAAGTACACTTGGCCGCGTCGAACTTGCTGAAAAGCAGCAAGTTGGCGCGGTTTCTCTTTTCAGAAAAGCAAGATTTGGTCTGGAATTTCCTCGGGTTCTCGCGGCTTTCTTCCATAGAACACCTCCATCTTGCCGAACTGGTGATCGGTTACCGTCATCAAACGCACCTGTCCAAGCGGCGGAATGATTGCTCGTATCGTGTTGCGGTGGGAGTCCGCTGCTTCTTCGCTGGGTAGATATCGCGCATAGATCGAATACTGCAACATCATAAATCCATCTTTGAGCAGGCCTTTACGAAAGCGCGTGTAGTTGCGCTTGTTCTCCAACGTCTCCGTTGGCAAGTCGAACATGGCTATGAGCCACAATGATCGATACGCAGAAAGAAGCTGTCCTTTCATGGCAATCCAAGACCGTATTCGTAAAGTAAGTCCTAGCTAGCAGCAACAGCAGTCCTCAGTTCCTCAGCCTCCGCCCGGCGAACACCTCGCCTCATAGTGACTTCCTCCATGCATGGAATAAGCAAACTCGGTATCTCAGGATCGCGAGCCTCCCCGGCGATGCACTTTGCAAGAGAATTCGCTGTGCGCAAGACGATATCGAACAGAGATCGTTCTTCTCTGTCGAGGAGATAACGCGAAGTTGTTGCGCCAATCATCCAACTCTTCGTCTTTGAGTCGAAGGGTGCTTCTGCATCTTCCTTTGCTATCCATTGACTGACGCGTCTATCGACGAGCGGTCGGAAGGGTTCCATTACGTCGGCGGCAAGGCAGAAAGCGTCGTACCGGTTTTTATGCTGAAGTCCAATGGAAGGATGCAAGCCAGCAGCACACAAAGCTCTGGCAACCGCTGCCCGTAGCACGGTGTAGCCATAATCCAGATGGCGATTCTGATCCGCCTTGTCAGAGCCGCGCCGGAACTTACTATCGCCAAAGACGAGGCCCCAATACTTCCGAGCGGCCTGGGCCTCAAGGTTGCCTTGATCTCCGGTGCGAACTCGCGCAGCCATGGCAATGAGTCCGTGATCGTTGCCATGGAGTTCTTTCAGCAGTTCTCCCTGAGCTTTGATCTTTGCGCGGACGATCTGCTGCCAGAGCCGCTTGCGGGTCGGAAGTGTCATCTCCATCTGTTTTGCGAATCGCTCTGTTTGGACGAAGTGACTCTGAACGGGGAGCAGCATAGAAGCTGGTAAGAAGTTACCGTCAATCGTGACGACGGATCCCCCTGCCTCGGCAATACGTGAGAGGACGGCCTGAGACAGACTTATCTGTGGATGCGCCAAAAGCAGCACGGCGATCTCGCTTACAGGCGTTGTGAAGGGCAGCGAGAGTTGTTCTTCCTTCGGGCGCTCGATGACGAGTTGAGCATCGCGGATACTAAGACGGGCCGGGTTAGCGATCTCGACTATGCGGTCAATCATTGGCGGAATGAATCCTTCCAAGAAGATCGACTACTACCTTGCGTGGATTTAATGTCTTTAGTCCGTTCGGATTCTTCGACCAGGTCGTCTTATTCTTCTTCTGATCTGCGTCCATCTGGGCGTTGTTGACGCCGGTAAACCAAATCGGTCCAGCCGCATAAAATTTCTTTACGCGGAACACCTCTCTCGCCCCGTTGTAATCCAGCTCGATGGTGTCGTCCTTCATCAGAGAAAAGAGAAATTCAGCCTCTGGATTATCCTTCAACTTCCGCGACACAGCGGGCTCGCTTGCGGCTGACTTGGGCCGTCCGCTTCTCTTATCCCGTCGCGGGCAGCGCTGATACACATCCGTAACCTGAGCGACTTCGCTCAGCCATTGCTCTTGGCGGGTGTCTTTTCTCACGACAAACAGAGCCACATGATGAATACCGCCCGAATCGACAAAGCGCTCACGGTCGCCATGTGCGGCGACCTTGGGCTCTTTGACCTGTCGAATTCTGACCTTGCGTATCGGAATCTTGCGTCCATTAGTTGTGGTAAAGCACGGTAGGTTTTTGGGGTCTTCAAACGACTTTGGATTCCCATCAAGTTCGTCGAACTTCGCTCGAATGAGCCCGAGGATAGCTTTGTCAACGATAATGTCATCTGCCGCGATGTCTGCTGGCTTGAGTTGGCTTAACTCACAACGGGTGTGAACAGTGGATTTGCCCTTATAAAGATAGGGTCTTGAAAAGTTTGAACCTTTGTGAAGTTCACCGCTGATCTTGTGTTCAGGGCGATGAGAGACAACCATCTTTGCGATTTGCTCAGTCAGGTTGCCGATGAAGTCAGGTCTAGTCCAAGGTTCAGGGACACGCCTCCAGCTCCGAGTTCCGGGTTGCCAAGGCTCAAATGCTGAAGCACTCGCCATAGCTTGAATTACGGATTGTCGAGTCAATGCAATGGCGATTGCATCTACTGCGTGGTGGCGGTGATCGGTGCGAGGCTTTCCTCGGGTATCGCCAGGTTCGGGCGATACGATCGCTTGCAGGATTCGTTCGAATCCCCATGAGCGCCGCAGGGTAGCCGTCACGGCCCCGCTGGATGCGAAGATCACCTGTCTATTGCCGTTGTCTGTCTGAACGTCACGTCCACCATAAAGCATGGCCAGCAAGCGTCCGGCCAGCACGCTTGTGTAGCGTGTGTCATTCATCTGTCGCGCACTGAAGTCGGCAAGTTCCTCCAAGGTCGCGATCTCGAACTTGCGAGCTTTTCCTGGATTATTCCACTTCGCAACGCGGGCAAGTATGACTCTCCAGCGCTCGGGATCGCCATGCGCATATGCCTCGTAGGGCGTCTTGTTTCGCTTGTACATGCGATTTTCTTCCTGACAGCAGAGAACCTTGTTCTGATAGGAGTCGTCAGGATGGCGGCTTATAGGCAGGATGTGGTCTGCGTCGAACTCCGAGTCCGAAAAAAGCCGGGAAAACGGCAGCCGTTTACCGGTGTATGGGCACTCACCTTGCGACTCGACCCACAATTTTGCCCTCTCCAGATCTTTTCTCGAAGGCGGCATGGGCAAACCACATTCTTCGTACATCCGTTTGGCAAGTGCTTTGTTGTCGGTTTCGCGTTTGCGGTTTGCAGTCGTTGCCTTCACGCGCTCCTGGCGAGGCTTTTTCAGTTCACGGGCAAGCTCGATGCGAATCTCGTAGGGTTTGCCGTACTCGCGAACAATAGCGTTGACGACCTTGCGCAACTCCGTCATCGCTCGTTCTACGGCAGGGTTGCGCAAGGTGGGAAGCGCCTCGCGTACAGGTGGAAGCGTGTCATGTACTGCCAATCCCGAGAAGCGACTGCCGTAAATCTCCGTTTCAGCATCCTTGAAGGATCGCCCCGACATCATCAGCGGCATAAGTTTTGAAATCGCCACTAACGAAAGTGAGCAGTAATCAGACTGTGGACTCTCCTTAGCCAGCACACGGGCTGCCTCGGCGTCGAGCCCAAGGTGCTCGATAGCCTCCTGCATGAGCAATTCATCGGACTCGCTATTGCGCCAGTTCTCAATGATCTGGTTCTGCTTTCCTTCTGTAAACTCATCCCAGAAAATCCCGAAAACCGTTCGCATCGATTTCTGCGTCCGGTTGCCGGGAAGGTCCTTATCTCCGCCAGCTTCAAGATTGAACGTAGTACCTTTCAGGTCCAGATACTTGCGAATCGCGGGGAAGGACTGAGTGCCTTCTCGGTCGAGCAATTGATAGAGCTTGCCCCGCTCCTGCTCGGTCAACTTCCGAGAGGTCTGGTTCTTGGCGTCGATCACGACTAGGTCATTAATCTTCTGCAACATCCGAAAGCGCTGCGCGGCCATGGTTGCCCAAGGAGCCCGCCGCTTCGGGGGATGCTTGTCGTCGCCGCGTTCCAACTCACAGCTTCCCACCAAGTGTTTCTGCGCGGATACGGGGCGCTGAAAGAACAGCAACTCATGAACTCTATCGTGCAACTCTTGCGTCAGGATTGAACCGTGATGTATTGCCTGTGCGGCCCAAATTAGAGCAAACTCCTGTTCAAACATCTTGCGCGCAGTCCATCGGCGGCGCACCTTTTGAGTGTGCGGATCAAGACCCGCGAAGTATTCTCCTAGTGTTTTGGCGTCTACAGCTTTCATCTCCTGCCACAATGTGTTTATGTTCTCATTCACTTGGCCGAGGACTTCATTTTCTTTGGCGCTCTTCTTGACCTCTTTGCGGTTCGATTTGAAGCCGCGTCGCTGAATGAGATGGAATAAGACACGACCCAGTTCATCCTCTGCTAAGCGGTGATAAAGAGCGCGCTTGCGAAGGAGATATAGCGGCATCTGATCGAATGAGTCTTTCTCTTGAGCTTCGCGGAGACGAAGTGAAAGGCTACGGTCAAGGTCATTTAGTATGGCGTGGCGTTGCTCTGAACTCGCTCCTCGGCCATTCTGCTGCAACGGGAGCAGTCCAGAGTCTTGTAAGAGTAGAAATAGTTCTCGTTGGCGTGCGGCGCGTCGGCGAAGTTGGCGGCGATGTAGACGGGCGGTGCGGCGTTCGACTGCCTTGGACTGATCTTTGCCCTGCTCGATATCAAGCGAGCTACCGTCTACTCCAGGCTCAAAGATGCGCACACCGGCACGGATTAGCGCTGTTGGCTCCTCGACCTCGTTTATAGCAATCACGGCCCAGCCGAGAGATGCGGAACCTAGATCAAGACCGAGGACATATTTCTGCGGTGCTTCCATGGCAGAGGACATTAAGTATCACCTTGACTCAAAATGTGAAGCGGAGTAGAAAGATAACAGTGTACTTGAGCGGCGATTGCCCGGCTATTCTTAGTAAGCTTTCGTCGTAAGGCTCCGCTCATTGAGCGCCCTTTGAACGCCCCGGAGACGGGGCGTTCTTACGTTGGAGCAACATAATGCTTGCTGTGAGGCTTTTTCGAACATCTGTCGGGCCAGTTTCGAACAGCATCGATGGTCTTCTGATTGAACGGAGAGTCGCTGTATGAAAGCGAACTCCAAGGTGCGTGGCGGTCAAAGCAATTGATGGTGGGAGCTAAAAGCGAATTGCTTCCTGCCGCTCTTGCTCACTCAAACGCGCTATGTCAGTTCACTCAGGGTTTGCCACTCGAAAGGGCCTGAAAATTTAGGACCGAAGACAATAACGGTCCAACGCCGAACTTTCGTGATCCTGCTATGGTGCAACATCGCCCCCAAGGGCTTCGATCCGTTGCGTTTCCCCGTCGACTTGCGGGTTGAATAAATGATCAATCATGGATTGCACCCTCTCTGCGTCCATGTCGATTGTGTACTCGTTCCGTTTGCTCCACACACGGTCGATAGTCCGTACCGTGCTTTCACGCCGTTGAGCAACCCGCCGTTTTGCGGCAGCCATCGTGTACCCCTTGCGTGATAACGCTGCGACCTCATCGCAGATTGCTAACTTCTCTGAGTCCGGTATGGTCTTGCGGCCCATCTTGGCACCGGGTAGGCGCGCCACACCCGTCGCTATAACTTTTCTTACCCATGCTTCCATAGCCATAGGAACAAACCGTGCGATCACTTCCAATCGCGCTACTTGTGTCGGCGTCGGCTCATCAATGGAGTCAAGAAGCGTTATTACCTTTTCCTCCGAATCGACTGCGCATAGCTGTTCGCGTAAAAGGTCAAGTCCTCGGACCAGCCCGGCGGCTACCTCATGGAGAAGCTTTCCCCCACTCATCGCCGACGAAATCGTATTCACAGCTACTATTACTCGTTCGCGCGTCTTCTCTTGCAACTCCGGTTCCCCCTTAGCACACTGTTTCAGACAATAAGTCGGACAGACATTTGTCGCACAGTCGCCAAATCTAAGCCAGATGATCTTTGTATTCGCTTTCAACGAACCTCGATGTATGAGCGAAGAGAAGCGGAATGCGGTGGGTATAAAATCCGGGAAGGCGGTTCGCCACTCCGCTCCGGTGCTGACGAAGCCAACAAGTCCAAAGACAGCCGGTCCAAAGCCGGAGGCTTCTCTTCGTTCAGCTAAAAGTGGCCGGGGTTTGGGGCAGAGCCCCATCAGCGCCGAAGGCGCTGTGCCTCTGCCTTTGCATTCACTTGACACACTACAGATTAACCGTGACAGACCCGAAGGGATGAAGAGGTATTGCGGCAGGATGACTGCTCGCGGCCAATCGATTCCAGAGGCGGGCAAGACGCGCTTCTGCAATGTGGGATGCAAATGCTGGGGGTGTTCTTTCTGCGGTCCCCGCAAAGCGAAGCGCTGTCGAATCCGAATAGCTGAAATAGCAGAGGCGCACAAGCTCCAGACGCTTATCACGCTTACCCTTGACCCCAAGAAGCTGCATGGCAAAGAATCCACCAAATACATCAATAGAGTCTTTGCGGACTTCCGTGTCTACTTGCGCCGCGAACTTAGTTATGCGCCCCCGTACATTCGAGTTCTTGAATATCAGAAGAACGGCAATGCTCATCTTCACATCTTGACCGATCTTGGCAGATTCGTTCATCAGTCATGGATATCTAAGACCTGGGCAGCGCTTGGCGGGGGGCGTGTCGTTGATATAAGGCGTGTCGATATGCACCGCGTCTCCCACTACCTATCCAAGTATCTGACGAAGGAAATGCTCCTGCGTGCGCCCAAGCGTGCTCGTCGCGTGACCTCTTCCAAGGGTCTAAAGCTATTTGAGAAGCAAGCGAAGACCTACGAGTGGAAGATCATCAAGGTTCCTATCCTCCGTATCTTCGATGTCCACCGCAAGCTCATCTCCAAAGTCGAGACCGATCAAGAGCGGAATTTGATTGCATTCGAAACCTTGTCCGATAGGTTCGGCAAGCCTTCAGGAATCGGGCCGTGACAGCCATGTAGGTATTCCGCAAACCTTTCTGAGTGGTGATTCTACTTCCGTGCAAATCCGATGGAAACAGGCAATTATTCGTATTTTCTATACGTATTTATCAAGTTTACTGAAAGCTGATTACGGCGACTGAAAGCGAATTTATACGTACGAACAATCGTTATAAGGAGCGCTACCCATGAAGACACCACAGTTTTTCAAAAGCAAGAGTGTCGCAGAGATGTTGCAGGTTCCCGAGGGAACACTCAGATATTGGCGCAATGTTGGACTTGGGCCTGTCTGGCACAAGCTTGAGGGCTCTATCCGGTATGATGTTCGCGACGTAGAAGCTTACGTTGAAAGCAACCGTCGCATTCCTTCCGTGCGGGCGTACATGGAGGAACGAGATGGCTCTTTATAAACGGGGCGGAGTCTGGCATTACGACTTCGCTATGGACGGCAGACGTTATCGCGGCACGACGAAGGAATCCGTACCTTCGAAGGCCCGAATGATCGAAGCCAAATTGATACAAGAGGCAAAGCAACGAAAGCTGACTGTTCAGCGCAGAACGCTAACGCTTGCGGAGTTCTCAAAACGTTTCCTCGCATGGGTGGAAAGTACCCGTCTGGAAGCGGAATCAAAAGAGTATTACCGATCAGGATGGAGAATGCTCGCTAAGACACCTATCTCCGGTATGAGGCTTGCCCACGTCACCACGGACGAGGCGGAAGCGCTCCGATTCGATCATTCGCCAGCGAACGCGAATCGGGCACTGCGCACGTTACGCAGGATGTTGGGCAAGGCAGCAGAGTGGGGAGTTATCACGGCAGCGCCTCGTATCAAGCTTATGAAGGAATACGGGCGTTCCGCGCTAATTGATAGCGAGGCAGAGTACAAGCTTCTAACAGCGGCGAAGCAGCCGCTGCATGATGTTTTGACACTCATTCTCGATTCTGGAATGCGCCCAGGTGAAGTCTTTCAGATGCGTTGGGAAGACATCGCTTGGGACCGTGGGATGATCTTTATCCCGAGAGGCAAGACCAAGCTTTCACGTCGATACATTCCGATGAGTGAGAGAGTCACCAAGGCTCTGCACATTCGGCGGAAGGGTGTGACTGAGGGTTGGGTCTTTCCGTCTGATTCCGTCACTGGTCACGTTACAACCGTCGCAAAGGCCTTCGAAGATGCGAGGGCGGCGGCGGGACTATCGAAGGAAATTGTTCTCTACAGTGCCCGTCACACGTTCGCGACGAAGATCATGGGAGCCACCGGCAATCTGTCCCTCGTAATGCGCGCCTTGGGCCATACAAACGCGCAGACCGCGATGATCTATCAGCATCCAAGTCTCGAAACTGTGCGCACGGTAGTGAACGAGAATCATGGGCCAATGCTGTCACGTCACAGTCCACGTCACACGGCTGTTATGTGAGAAGGTGAAAACGTTCTAAGTTGTTGAAATGAGTGGTGGGCCCGGAGGGATTTGAACCCCCAACCAAGGGATTATGAGTCCCCTGCTCTAACCGTTGAGCTACAGGCCCCTGTGTAAGGATAACCGACTGTGGTGTGGTGGTGGGTGGGTTGGATTTTTTGTGGTCAGGGTTGGGTGGGGGTGAGGGGGTAGCCTTGCCAGAGGTATTCGAGGGCTTCGGGCAGGGTTTGTTGTTTGACGGCGCGGTCGGTGTGGCCGGCGTTGCGGGCGAAGACGAACTGGTAGTGGTAGCCGCGGGCGGCGAGGATGCGGGCCATGTTTTCGTTGGCGAGGACCCAGTCGTGCATGTTGTCGCGCATGGAGTTGGGATTGAGGAGGTCGCGGTCGCCTACTTCCATCCAGAGGCGGATGGGTTTGCGGGGGGAGTTGGGAATGAGGGCGCGGTGGAACTCCCATGCTCCGCCGGGGGTGTTGGGGTTGGGTGGCCATTGCTGGTTGACGAAGGTTCCGGAGTAGGTGAGGACGCGGTGGTAGAGCTCGGGGTGGTACCAGGCCATGATGAGTGCGCAGGAGCCTCCGGAGCTGCCGCCCATGGTGGCTCGTCCGTCGGGGTTGCGGGTGAGGGAGACGTGGAGTTGGGATTGGACGCGGGGGAGGACTTCGTGCTCGACGAACTCGGCGTAGTGGCCGGACATGGTGTCGTATTCGAGGCCGCGCTCGGAGCCCTGGGCGTCGCCGCCGCCGTTGGAGATGGAGATGGCGATGAGGACGGGGAGTTTGTGCTGGGCGATGAGGTTGTCGAGGGTGGCGAAGAGGAGGGGGTCGGGGCCGTCGGCGCCGATGAGGAAGGGGGCGGCGGTGCCGGGGACGTACTGGGCGGGGACGTAAACGGTGACTTTGCGGGTGTAGGGGGCGGGGTGGCTGGTGGTGACGATGAGCCTGGCGGGGTCGTTGGGGTCGGGGGTGCCGAAGGTGTTGGGGTCACGGGCGATGCCGGGGTAGTAGGCGCTGTCGGCGGAGGAGAGGGTGAGGGTGGAGATGGTGCCGTGGGGGATGGCGGGTTGGGGGAGGGTGTCGGGTGAGGGCGTGTGGGTGGGGCCGAGGATGAAGTTGCCGTCGGCGGTGGGGGGCGGGAGAGTGGCGTCGGGGAGGTCGGTGGTGGGGACGTAGCCGGGGGTGTGGGGATCGCGGGTGGGTGGGGTTGGACGGGGCGGTTGGTTGGCGGGGGTTTGCGCAGTGAGGGCGGCAGGCAGGGCGGCGAGCAGGCTGAGGGAGAGGACAATGCGGAGGCGCAGCATGGGGAACTATACCACTGCGTCCCTGCGGGCAGTGGTGGCTGCGGGCAGGGACGCGGTGGTGGGGAGGTTCTGGCTACGCCGGGTGGTTCTGCGGCTGGTTCAGGGGCGACTGGTGGCTTCGGCGAGTTGGAGGTTGATACCTACGCGTTCTCCGTTGACGAGGACGATGCCGGCGTCGAGTAGTTGCTGTCCGGTGCAGTCGTATGCCTCGTAGCAGTGGAGGGCGGTGAGGGGGAGGAAGAACTCGACGGAGAGTGGTTTTGGGGTGGGGGTGCCGGGTTTGGCGGGAGTGTGGATGGTGGTGCTGAAGCTGATGCCATCGAACTGCTGTTCGCCGGGGAAGTAGGTGAGGACGCGGCGGATGAGGGGGGAGATGTGATCGTCGAAGGCGAGCGCGGCGAGTTTGTATCGGGAGGTGTTGCCGGGTTCCGCGAGCGGGGTGTTGAGGGATAGCTCGAGGTAGGCCTGGTTGCGGAAGGCGATGAAGGCGGGCGGTGCGTAGCCGGTGAAGTGGGCGGCTGGCTCCAGGTCTTTGAGCATGTGGTTGCTGGTGCCCTGGATGGAGGACTGTAGGGCTGCGAGGGCCTGGGGGGTGGCGCTGTGGACTGCGGTGGCGGCAGGGGTTGGCAGTGGCGCGGTGGCGGGTGCGGCTGCCGGGGCTGCTGCTGGAGTGGGGGGGGGGGTGGCTGCGGCGACGAGGGTTGCTGTCTGGGGCAGGGGCTGGGGCAGCGGCTGTGCTGGGGTTGGGATTGTGGGAGGGGTGGTTTCGGCGGTGATGGTTTGCTGGAGTGGGGGGGCGGTGTCGGTAGTGGTGGTGAGGCTGAGGCGACTGGGCGCGGTGGAGATGGGCATGAGGGTTGCGGGTTCGGGGCGGGCGTTGGGGTCGGATCGGGTGGGGCTGGCGTTGGGGTGGATGTCGTCGTCGAGCCAGATGCTGATGGGATTGGCGTTGAGGAAGATTCTGGATTCGAGCAGAGCGGCTTGCTGGGCTTGCTCATTTTTGGCGTTGACGAGCTTGATGGCGGCGCTGCGGGGGAGGTAGATCATGAGGTTTTCGGCGTGCTCGACGGGCAGGCCGAGGGAGCGGCTGATGACGTGGTGGGAGACTTCGATGGCGTAGCCCTGGACCTGGGGGGTGCGTTCGAGTGCGGGCACGGAGTCTTTGATGATGGGGAGGACGACGCGGAGGAAGGTCTGGCGGGCGCGCTGGCCTTCGCTGAACTTCTCGGCGGAGTAGGCGGCGTAGTAGTTGCCGCTGATGGCGACGACGACGGCTCCTTCAAAGTGCTCGAAGCGGATGGAGTGCTGGTCGCTGCGCTGCTGAATTTTGCGGTCGATGTCGAGTTTGCGGCTGCAGTAGAAGGGGAAGTCGAAGCGGGTGGTGGCGATGTTGAGGGCGACGATTTTGAGCTGACTCATGGAGCCTTGCTGGAGGGTGCGAAGATCGGGGTCGCGGATCTCCTCCGGCGGGACGACCTGGGCGGCGGCGCTGGTGGCGATGGAGCAGGTGAGAACGAGGGAGCAAGCGATGGTAGCGGCGAGCGAATTATTTTTGCGCATATACGGTTCCTGCTGGGCGGTAGGGTGGATCCGAGACGACGCGGATGAAGGCAAGGATGGCTTGCAGGTCGGACGGACTGAGGGTGTTGGCGTAGGGCGGCATGAGGGCCGAACGGTTGAGTGCGGGGCCTCCGTGCTGGGTGATGGCCAGCAGGTCGGCGTCGCTCATCTTGTTGTAGGTATCTCCTTCGGTGAAGGGGTGGGGTTTGACTTCGAGGTTGTCGTAGTTGGAGACGCGTTCGGCGGAGGACTCGGGATCGTGGCAGCGGTTGCAGTACTTGTCGGCGAGGACGAAGCCGAGTTGCTGCTGGTAGCCGAGTGCGATCTCGGTGAGTTGGACGGTTGCTGGCTGGGACTTGCCGGGGGTGGTGGCGGTGAGCTGGTAGCGACCGGCGATGGTGCCGAGGGTGACGGTGGCGGTGGCTTGTCCGGAGGAGTCTGTGATCTGCTCTGCGGGCTCGAAGTGGACGCCTGCGGGGCCGTGGAACTGGACGAGTGCGCCGGGGAGTGCGGTGCCCTGGTCGTCGTTGACCTGCACGATGATGGGGTCTTTGAGGGTGGTGCCGGTGGGGCCGAGTTGCTTGCCGCCGCTGGACTCGACGATAGCTGCGCCGGTGGCGGTGGGCTTAGCGGCAGAGGCGGTGGCGGGCTGGTGTTTGCATCCTGCGGCTGCGGCCAGTACCAACAGCATTGCGCCGGTGATCGATCGCTGGGACATTATTTTTTCTCCTGTTTGCCGGAGGACTTGAGGGTCATGAGGAAGGCGGTGAGGGCGCGGGCATCGTCGTCGCCGATGTTCTGGTTTGGTTCGAGGGTTCCGGTCCGTAGGGCTTGTGGGTTTTTGAGCCAGGCGTAGATCCAGGCTGGGGTGAGACGTGAGCCGACCTGGGTGAGGGTGGGTCCGATATAGCCTTTGTCAGTTTTCACATCGGCGATGTGGCAGGACTGGCAGGCGTATTTGGAGTAGAAGAGCTGGCGTCCGTGTTCGACGGTGGCGGGTGGGTTGGTGGCTGAGGGGGCGGTGTCGGGGTCGATGGTGGGCGACTGGTAGGCCACCATGATGTAGTCGGTGAGCTCTTTGCGGTCGGCGTCGGAGAGGTTGAAGCGTGGCATGCGCCGGATGAGCGCGGGCCGGAGGGTGTTGGGGTTTTTGAGGAAGCTGTCGAGCCACTGTCGCTGGACTGCGCTGCCCTCCCAGGTGAGGTCGGGAGCGAGGTCGCTGCCGCGTCCGTTGATGCGGTGGCAACTGAAGCAGGCGAGTTCGGTCATGAGTTTGCCGGCGTGTCCGGCGGGCTGGTAGGTGGTGTCTGGGACGGCGGTGACGCGCAGCTTGGCGGGGAGGGCGTGGCTACGATCGGAGAGCGAGAGCAGCGCGGTGGTGAGAGCGTCGTTCTGCGCGTTGGAGAGGGTGAACTGCGGCATCTTGAGACCGGGACCAAAGGCGCGGGGCTGTTTGATTTTGGCCGAGATGTAGGTGGACAGGGTCTGGTCCATGCCGGGGAGGAAGACGAGTTGGGTAAGGGGTTTGCTGCCGATGCGGCTGAGGTCGGGGGCGTAGTTCTGGGGCTTGTTGACGCCGTTGATCTGGTGGCAGGCTGCGCAGCCGAGTTCTGCGACGAGTTTTCTGCCGTGGGTGATCTGGGCCGGGGTTGCGGGATCGAGGTGGACGTTGGCGCCGAAGTCGGAGTCTGATTTGGCGAGGAGGAACTGGCTGAGGGTAGCGACCTGCTGGGGGGTGAAGCGATAGTGCGGCATGGGCGACGCAGGGTCGTAGGAGCGTGGGTCGTTGAGCCATGCCTGCAGCCACTCTGGCTTGGCCTTGTTGCCGATGCGGGTGAGTTCGGGGCCTATGTTGCCGCCGACGAGGTTTCCGGCGGCGTTGGTGACGGCGTGGCAGGTGGCGCAGAAGGATTCACCGTAGAGGCTGGCACCGGCTGAGGGATCGATGGGCTTGGCGGAGGCGGTGACGAGAGTTGCGGTGTCACCGGGGTTGGGGGTGCTGCTGCTGATGAGGAAGGCGGAGATGTCGCTGGCATCGGCGTCGCTGAGTTTGTAGTTGGGCATGGTTGCGGAGGCGGCGTAGGCCTGCGGGTCCTTGATCCAACTGAAGACCCACTCGCGGGTGGTTTTGTCGGCGAGGTGGACGAGGGAGGGTGGATTGTCGGTGGGGGTGATGGTGGCTCCGCCGGGAAGGTTGACGGCGTGGCAGCGGACGCAGCCGTAGCTGGCGAGGGTATCGCGACCGCGGTTGAGCTGTGGGGTTCCGGTGAGGGAGTTCTGGTGGCACTGGCCGCATCCGGACTGGATGTAGCGTGCAGGGAGGATGGGGTCTTCGCCGGCGCGGTCGCTGTGGTGGGCCTCGATGACGGTGGTGGCTGGACCCTGGCCACGATGGCAGGTGACGCAGCCGTAGTTTTCGAGCGAGTGGGGGATGGCGGGATGTTTGCGGAAGGGCTGGTAGGGGACGTCGGCGAGGGTGGCTTCCTTGAGGCCTTCATGGCAGGTGGTGCAGCGATCGACGACGCCGAGTTCGGGGAGCCATATCTGGTGGAGGCCGGGGATGACACGGCGACGGAGGCTGAGGGCATCGCTGCGGTCTGCGATGAGCTTGAGGTATCCGCGCTGGTATCCGTGCCACTGGCTGAAGTGGTCTTTGGCGGGTGCGATGGCGAGGGCGAGCATGAGGATGACGCTGACGACTCCGAAGGCTCGGATGGGACCGCCAAACAGTGTTTGCCAGGCTGTGACGAGGTATTTCTTAAGGGTTTGCACTTAGCTCCTCCAGGGCAGTACCCACGACCAACCGGGGCCGCGGAAGAAGGTGCCCACAGCGGTGAGCACGATGAGTTCAAAGAGAAACCAGGTCATGACCCACCAGGCGAGGGGTCGGGCAGCGAGGTAGTGGGCGAAGTTGTGGGGTGGTCCAGGGTTGCTGTTGGCGGCGACGACGAGTGCCAGCGCGACGATGAGGGTAGGTACGACGGCGACGTAGACCTTGAAGATCATGAGGAAGACGATGAGGCCGCCGGAGATGAGGTAGGCGATACGAACGCGTTGCTGGCGGTGGTGGAGGAAGACTCCATCGGCTTCAATGTTGATGTTGAAGTAGGGGATGATGACGAGCGAGACGATGAGGAGTGTAGGGACGAGCACGCCAGCGACGACGGGCGGGAAGTAGTGGAGCAGCTCCTGCAGTCCGAGGAAGTACCAGGGCGCTTTGGCTGGGTTGGGGGTATGGGAGGGATCGGCGATGCCTTCGAGTGGCGCGTTGAAGAGCAGGGAGAAGGCGACGAGGACGATGGCGAGGAGTTCGACGGCGAGGACGACGCGGAAGAGCACATCGGGGTAGGTCTGGATCTGATCTTCGTGGGTGACTTTGACCTGAGCGGAGGTGCGGCGGGTGACGAAGACGACGCGGGTTGGCGAGCGACGTTGATCGGAGTCTACGCCGGCGACGAAGTCTTTGGGGTTAGTCATTTTGCCTCCTTGGCAGGCAATGCTTCGAGGGGTGGAGCTGGGACTCTGGGTTCACTTTGCTGGACGTAGAGTCCACCGTCTTTGCGGATACGCCAGAAGTGGATGGCGACGAAGAGCATGGCGGTGAGGGGCAGGATGACGCAGTGGAGGACGTAGAAGCGTAGGAGCGCGTTGGCGTTGACTTGATTCCCGCCGAGCAGCAGGAAGTGAATCTTGCTGCCGATGAGGGGGACGGCGGAGGAGATGTTGGAGCCGACGGTGATGGCCCAGTAGGCGAGTTGATCCCAGGGGAGCAGGTAACCCGTGTAGCTGAGGAGCAGGGTGACGAGCAGGAGGATGATACCGATGACCCAGTTGAACTCGCGTGGAGCACGGTAGGCTCCGCGATAGAAGACTTTGAACATGTGGGCGAAGACGAGGAAGACCATAGCCTGAGCGGACCAGCGATGGAGGTTGCGGAGGAAGAGTCCGGAGGAGACGACGAACTGGAGGTCCTTCATGTCGGCGTAGGCCTGGGGGACGGAGGGGTGGTAGTAGAGCATGAGCAGGATGCCGGTGGTGATGAGGATGAGGAAGGTCCCGAGGGTGAGGGTTCCGAGGTACCAGGTGGAGCTGAACTTCAGCATTCTGGTGCGGACTTTGGTGGAGAAGAGGTGGAGGAAGAGGTTCTGCTGGATGGCGAGGGCGCGATGCAGCGGACTGTTCCCGGTACCGCTACGGAAGACGGAGCGGTACACCCGGTTTTGCTGGATTTGCTGCACGAGTTTTTCTATTTTTCCGGGCATAGTCTGGGCCTCAAATTCTTAGGTACTGCATGGGGTGGATGTCGGTAGAGCGATCGACCATGAGATCGCCTTCGTCGCTGACCCAGGTTTTGAGCCAGGGCAACGGTTTGGGAGCGGGGCCCTCGATTTTTTCTCCGTCGCGTTTGAATTTGCTGCCGTGGCAGGGGCAGGCGATGATGCCGAGTTCCTGGTTCCATGCGGTAAGGCAGCCGAGGTGGGTGCAGATGGCGTTGAGGGCGAAGAAGCCCTCGGCTGCGCGGACGAGGTAGATGCCTGCGTTGGCATCGAGGGTGACGGAGTCTACGGCGAAGTTTTCCGGTTTACCGACGTTGATGATGGGCGAGGGCTCGTAGAGGACGTTGGGGGAGAGGAACTGGTAGGCGAAGCCTGCGGTGCCGACGGCGGCGATGCCGAGGGAGCCGAGACCTATCTTGGCGAAGAAGGCGCGGCGGTCGATCTCGATGGGTGGTGATGGGAGTACGGTTGGCTTCTGGCTGGACATGAATGACCTCAGGCGGTGACGGGTGCTGGAGCAGGGGTGCTGGTATTGGGTCGGGGTCGGGGACGGAAGGATCGGTCGATGGCCTCGATCGAGATCAGCCCAGTGGGTTCCGGGGAGAGCATCTGGAAGGACTCCATGGAGATGGTTCCTGCGGGGCAGCGTGCGGCGCAGAGGCCGCAGCGGATGCAGCGGGTTTCGTCCTTGAGCATGACGGAGCCGGAGAGGGTGCCGAGTTCGTCGGGCTGGATGTCGTCGAGTTCGAAGCCGAGGATTTCGCGCGCGGTGGTGAGCTGTGCGGTGGTCTCGGCGTCGAAGTCGATGCGGTCGACGGAGACGAGCTGGAGGCAGTTTTCGGGACAGACGTCGACGCATCCCCCGCACAGGATGCAGAGGGTGCCGTCTTCGTGGGAGCCTTCGAAGACGGTGTTGACCCAGCAGTGGAGGCAGCGCTGGGCCTCGGCCATGGCGGTGGCGTCGTCGTATCCGACTTCGACTTCGGTCATGCCGGTGCGGCGGTTGAGGGGGAGCATGGGGATGGGCTGACGATCGATGTCGAGCAGGTTGAGCGGCATCTTGTAGCGGTCCATGATCTGGACTTCGATGATGGGGTCGGGGTGTTTGGTGCCGCGGAGGAACTCGTCGATGCCGACTGCGGCGCGCTTGCCGTCGGCGACACTATCGATGATGAGGCGAGGGCCAAAGACGCAGTCGCCACCAGCAAAGACGCCTGGCGCGGTGGTCATGAGGGTTTCGGGGTTGACGGCGATGAAGCCGCGCGGGGAGATCTCGACGCCGTCGTCGGGGGTGATGAAGTCGAGCTTGGCGGCCTGGCCGATGGCCATGATGATGGTGTCGCAGTCGAGGACAGACTCGGAGTTGTCGAAGAAGGTGGGGTTGAAGCGGCGGTTTTCGTCGAAGACGGATTTGGTCTTGAGGGTTTCGAGGCCGGTGACGTGGCCGTCTTTGCCGATGATGCGCTTAGGGCCGAAGCCGGCGTGGATGACGATGCCTTCGCCTTCTGCCTCTTCGATCTCTTCGAGTGCGGCGGGCATTTCGACGCGGTTTTCGAGGCAGACGAGGTGGACTTCCTTGGCGCCGAGGCGTAGCGCGGAGAGGGTGACGTCCATCATCTCGCGGGTGGAGACGGCGTTGAGGCTTTCGGCGGAGGGCTCGATATTTTCGACTCCGCCGACGTGCTGGCGGAGGACCTCGCGTGCGGCGGAGCGGGCGACGTCCATGGCGACGTTGCCGCCGCCGATGACGAGGACTTTTTTGCCGATGGTGAAGCGGAAGCCGAGGTTGACGTTGAGGAGGAAGTCGATGCCTTTGTAGACGCCATCGAGGTCTACGCCGGGGATGGTGAGGTCGCGGCTGCGGTGGGCTCCGACGGCGATAAGGGTGGCGTCGAAGTCGCGGCGGAGGTCGGCGATGGTGAAGTCACGTCCTGCGGCTTGATTGAGTTTGAGGTCGATGTTTCCGGTGGCGAGGATCTCGCGGACCTGGGCTTCGACGACGTCGCGGGGGAGTCGGTACTCGGGCAGGCCGAGATAGAGCATGCCACCGGCGACCTGGGAGGCTTCGAAGAGGGTGACGGAGTAGCCCATGAGGGCGAGGTCGTGTGCGGCGGAGAGGCCGACGGGGCCGGCGCCGACGATGGCGATGCGATAGGGGAGTTGGGGCTGGCGGCGGCCTGCGTTGACGTCGACGGGGTTGCGGGACTCGGGGCCGTGGCGTTCGGTGAGGAAGCGCTTGAGTGCGCGGATGGCGATGGGTTTGTCGATTTCACCGCGGCGGCAGGCGGTCTCGCAGGGATGGGCGCAGACGCGGCCGCAGATGCTGGCCATGGGATTGGGCTCGCGGGCGTAGCGGTAGGCCTCTTCGAAGTTGCCTTCGGCGATGAGTTCGACGTAGCGACCTGCGTTGGTATGGGCGGGGCAGGCCATCATGCAGGGAAAGTTGGTATTGAGCCAATCCCGGTCCACTTGTTTATCTTCGAAGCGGTGCGACATGCTGGCCTTTCCTGGTTAAGGGTGGAGTGGTGGCGGCAACCTGTGAGGTTGCCGCCGCGGGTGGAGTTATTTGGAGACGGTGAAGTCGGCGGCGGTATCTCCGGCGACTTTGACGGGGCTGGATTTGGGCTTCATGCCCTCGTGCCAGGCGGTGACGGTGTAGGCGCCATCGGGTACGTTTTCGATTTTGAATTCACCGGATTTGTCGGTTTCGGCGAAGTAGGGGGTGGGCGAGACGACGATGTAGGAGGACATCTCGGGGTGGACGTTGCAGAGGAGTGGGACTACGCCGGGGTTATCGAACTTGAAGGACTGCTTCTGTCCTTTGGGCCAGGTGCCGAGGTTGTGTCCGAGCTTCTTGTTGCCGCTGATGGCGATCCAGAAGACGTTGTGGGCTACGGTGTCGCTGTTGAGGAAGTCGACAGTGGTGCCCTGAGCGACGGCGACGATGTGGGGTACGAACATCAAGCCTTTCTGGTCGAT
The DNA here is from genome assembly GCA_021780315.1 of Acidobacteriota bacterium. Taxonomy (GTDB): domain Bacteria; phylum Acidobacteriota; class Terriglobia; order Terriglobales; family Acidobacteriaceae; genus Edaphobacter. The sequence goes on along the minus strand of JAJXYY010000033.1, from coordinate 327,078 downwards.
CAGGGCATGCTGTGCGGGTGGGGTGAAGGTTTTTCCGGGGATGGCCTCGACGTAGACGACCGAGACGCCACTGGCTCCGGAGACTTTACCGTGGATGGTTCCGGCGTGAGCCGCGGTGATGAAGGTGGTGGAAGCGATGAGTAGAAGCAGCGGAATGCGTTTCATGTTTTCTCCTGAACAGATGATGTTGCTGGTTGGCCTGGTGGCGGGTTAGTAGACCCATTCCAGGCCGGCGGTGGCGTAGTTGGTGCGGAAGGCACCGGTGAGCGGCTTCCCGGAGACGGGATCGTAGACGATCTGCTGGGGCCGGAACTGGTACTCAAAGGAGGCTTTGATATTGGCGTGAAGGAGGAATTGCACCCCGGGGGTGAAGCGGTTGCGGGTTGCGGCATAGGGAGAGAAGAAGGAGGATGCTGGTGGTGCGGCAGCGTTGTATTGGAGAAAGTTGACCTGGTCGGCGGTGGATTTGACGACATCCCAACGCATGATGGTCATCATCCATGGGAGGACGAGGTAGTCGGCTTCGACGAAGCCTCCGCTGAAGGTGACGGGTTTGCCTGTAGTGAAGGAGGACGGCAGGAGTGCATCGGTGGCGGTGACGGGCACGAGGTTGTGATCGTGGCCGGCGAGGTAGACGCCGAAAAGATTGAAGGTCCGATAGTTGAAGTTGAAGTCTCCGCCGACGCGATAGAAGGGTTCTCGCGCGGTGATGACGGTTGGGGTTATGCCGTCGGCGAGCACGCCGCTGGCGCTCTGGACGGAGCGTCCGTAGAAGTAGAGCGATCCGAGTTCGAGGTAGGTGTGGTCGCGTGGTCCGGTGGAGCCTGCGGCCTGGATGCCTTCGCGGCTGGCGCGATCACGTTCGAGGTTGAAGCGGTAGGAGAAACGTCCCCAGAGGTCTTTGAAGTTGGAGTCGGAGGAGAAGGCGACACCATTCTGGGGGCTGACGTTGGGTGGTGCTGCTGCGGCTCCTGAGGTGTTCTGGTTGACGACGGCGATGGAGTATTGGTAGCCGCCGTAGTGATGGCCGCCGCTGAGTTCGAGGCCGACCATGGGGGAGGAGAAGGCGAATCCGTTGTTGACGTTCTCTGCTGGGCCGATGCCGTTTTGCACGCCGATATTGGCCTGATCGAAGATGTCCCAGCCGCTGAGGTTCCAGGTACGGGCCTGGCTGACGGGGAGGTCGAGTTCGAACTGGCCTACGCGGAGATTGATGGAGTCGGTTGGGAGCTTGATGAAGCGGCTGAGGTCGTGGAATTTGAGCCACGCATCGCCGAGTCCTCCGTTGGAGTTTGCACCGGCGACGCTGATGTCGTCGTCAACCCAGAAGGAGATTCCGCTGCCGAAGTTGCCGGCGGTGAAGATGCTGAAGAGTCCAGGCTGGAAGTCGGACTTGGGGATGAAGGTGCCGACGGTGCCGGCGGGCAAGGCCAGGTTGAAGTTGTTGCGATTGGCGCTGACCTGCTGGTAGTAGGTGTTGTAACGGAGGCCGATGGGTGGCAGGCCTGGAATGACGCCGGGATAAACGGTGTGGGGCCAGAGGTCGGCCTGGGCGGGAGCGCCGAGCATGATGGGCGGCGCCTTGAGGTAGGAGTCGTCATCTTTGGGGAATTTGAAGCCTGCATCCTTGAATGCTTTGCCGAAGTCGTTGAGCTTGGGAAAGTCGATGTGGCATGTGGTGCAGGAGGTTCCATATTGTCTGGAAAAGGCTGGTATTGCGTAACTGGATGTTGGTAGTAGCAGTAGTAGAAATGCAGCTGCCACCATGAATGGGGAGGATTTCTTGATATTCATGAGTGTGCCTCGATGCTCCTATTTGCTGATCAATTACCTTGAACTGCAATTGTTATTCGCTTGCGAACATGCCGATGTGATGACCATCACACCTATTGGGCGATGTGGACGGCGAGCGTGAGTTGTACGGGCCGGAATGGGCTGTGAGGGCATACACCGCACGGTCTGTGAGTCGAGGACAACCTCGATGCGATTGCGATGTGGAGAGGATGGCTGCGTGGTGCGCGGTTCGTATGTGTGGGTGCGGGGCGAGTTGCGGTGAGGGCTGTGGTGGGCAATGACCCAAAGGTGGGTTGCCGGTAGCGGGTAAGGCATGGGACGATGAAGGCTGACGCTGGGATTTTCGGATGGTGCTTGCGGAGTACCGGTGCGATTGTGCGCGTGTGTTGAATAGATGAGGATGATCCAGAGGAAATGATGATGACGGAGCTTGAACGGCGTGGTGTGATTCTGGTCACAGGTGGGGCGGGATTTATTGGCTCCAATTTTGTTTTGGATTGGGTAAACGGTGGATGCGGCGCGGTGGTGAATCTGGATGCCCTGACGTATGCGGGCAATCTGGAGAATCTGGCGTCTCTGGCGGGGAACTCGGCGCACACGTTTGTGCGCGGCGATATCTGCGATGCGGCTCTGGTGAAGAGTCTGCTGGAGACGTACCGGCCGCGGGCGGTGGTTCATTTTGCGGCGGAGAGCCACGTGGATCGATCGATTGTTGGTCCGGAAGCATTCTTGAAGACCAACATCGATGGGACGTTTACGTTGCTGCAGGCTGCGCGTGGATACTACGACTGTCTGGTGGGGGACGAGCGGGAGCAGTTTCGGTTTTTGCATGTCTCGACCGATGAGGTGTACGGGACACTGACGCCAGAAGCTCCTGCGTTCCATGAAGAGACGCCGTATGCTCCTAACTCGCCGTATGCGGCGTCGAAGGCATCGAGCGATCATCTGGTGCGGGCGTGGCTGCATACGTATGGACTGCCGACGCTGATTACGAACTGCTCGAACAACTATGGTCCGTATCAGTTTCCGGAGAAGTTGATTCCGCTGATGATTGCGAATGCGCTACAGGGCAAGGCGCTGCCGGTATATGGTGATGGCCAGCAGGTGCGGGACTGGCTGTATGTCGCCGATCATGCGAGTGCGCTGCGTGCGGTTCTGGAGCGTGGTCGTGTGGGCGAGACGTATAACGTTGGCGGCGGCAATCAACGGACTAATCTGGCGGTGGTGACGACGTTGTGCGCGTTGCTGGATGAGCTGGTGCCGGAGTCGAAGTTCGCTCCGCATAAAGATTTGGTGAAGTATGTGACGGATCGCCCTGGTCATGATCGGCGGTATGCGATCGATGCACGCAAGCTGGAGGGCGAGCTGGGCTGGAAGGCGGCGGAGAGCTTCGAGACGGGGCTGCGCAAGACGGTGGAGTGGTATCTGGCGAACGCGGCGTGGGTGGAGAACGTGACCAGCGGGGCGTATCAGCAGTGGGTAACGAAGAACTACGGGCAGCGCACGAGTGTGGCTGCCGGGGAGAGTGCGCGATGAAGGGAATTATTCTGGCGGGCGGATCGGGAACGCGGTTGCATCCGGTGACGCAGGCGGTGAGTAAGCAGCTGCTGCCGGTGTATGACAAGCCGATGATCTACTATCCGCTGTCGGTGCTGATGCTGGCGGGGATTCGGGAGATTCTGATCATCTCGACGCCGGAGGACACGCCGCGGTTTGAGCAGTTGCTGGGGACGGGCGGGCAGTGGGGATTGACGATCCAGTATGCGGTGCAGCCGTCTCCGGAGGGGCTGGCGCAGGCGTTCCTGATCGGCAAGGATTTTCTGGCGGGGGAGGGTTGTTGCCTGGTGTTGGGGGACAATATTTTCTATGGCCACGACTTTGCGAAGGTGCTGCGGGAGGCTGCGGCGTTGAAGGCTGGCGCGACGGTGTTTGCGTATCCGGTGCTGGATCCGGAGCGGTATGGTGTGGTGGAGTTCGATGCGAACCGCAAGGCGATCTCGATTGAAGAGAAGCCGGTGAAGCCGAAGTCCCGATATGCGGTGACGGGCATTTATTTCTACGATGCGCAGGTGGTGAGCGTGGCGGAGGGTTTGAAGCCATCGCTGCGGGGCGAGTTGGAGATTACGGATGTTAACCGGTGGTATCTGGAGCGTGGTGAGCTGCGGACGGAGCTGCTGGGCCGCGGGATTGCATGGTTGGATACGGGGACACATGACTCGCTGATGGAGGCTTCGACGTTTATCCAGACGATCGAGAAGCGGCAGGGGTTGAAGGTTGCTTGTCCGGAGGAGATTGCGTACCGGTTGGGATACATCAGCGCGGATGAGTTGCGGGTGTTGGCGGCGAAGATTGCGAAGAGTACGTATGGGCAGTATCTACAGCGGGTACTTGAGGAGACGGTGTACTAGATGACGCATCAACCGGAGCAAGTGCGGATTCTGCTGACGGGTTCTACGGGGCAAGTGGGGGTGGAGTTGCTGCAGACGCTGGCGCCGCTGGGGGTGGTGTATTCGCCTGGCCGGGCACGGCTGGATATGGCAGATGCTGCGTCGGTTCGAGCGGCGATTCGTGAGGTGCGGCCGCGCTGGATAGTAAATCCTGCGGCATACACGGCGGTGGACAAGGCGGAGAGTGAGCCGGAGCTGGCGTATGCGGTGAATCGAGACGCGGTGTGGGCGATGGGGGAAGAGGCCTGCAGGATCGGCGCGGCGGTGATTCATTTTTCTACGGACTACGTGTTTGACGGTAAGGGCACGACTCCGTATGTTGAGACGGATGCGACCGGGCCGATGAGCGTGTATGGTGCGAGCAAGTTGGCGGGGGAGCAGGCGCTGGCGGAGACCGGGGCGGCGCACTTTGTGTTTCGGACGAGTTGGGTGTACGGCACGCGGGGCAAGAATTTTTTGTTGACGATACTGAAGCTGGCGCGGGAGCGCGAATTGCTGCGGGTGGTGGGGGACCAGCATGGCGCGCCGACCTGGAGTCGTGAGTTGGCGGAGATGACGGCGGCGGTGCTGGGGCGTTGCGAGGCGAGTGCGAGCGGCGGTCCTCTGGAGGAGTTGCTGCGTGAGGGTGGGGGTGGATCACCGGTGTTCCATGCGGCTGGCGCGGGGGAGACAACCTGGTATGGGTTTGCGGTGGAGGCGGTGCGGCTGATGCAGGAGCGGAATCCGGAGGTGCGGTTTGCGGAGATTGAGTCGATCACGACGGCGGAGTATCCGACGCCGGCGCGTCGTCCGGGCAACTCGCGAATGAACTGCAACAAGCTGTCGGAGCGGCTGGGATGGCGGATGATGGACTGGAAGGATGCGTTGCGAGAGGTCGTGTCGGAGCTGTGAGTGCGCGCGGATTATTTTTGGATCGGGATGGCGTGATAAACCATGAGATTGGGTATCTGGTGCGGCCGGAGGATGTCCGGTTTGTGCCGGGGATCTTTTCGTTGTGCCGGACGGCGCGGCGGTTGGGATACCGCATCTTTGTGGTGACGAATCAGGCTGGGATTGGTCGCGGACTGTATAGCGAGGAGGAGTATCAGTCGCTGATGGGTTGGATGCGTGGGGAGTTTGCGCGCGAAGGGGTGGAGTTGGATGGGGTGTATCACAGCCCGTACCATCCGGAGCATGGGCTGGGAGAGTACAAGCGGGAGCATGAGGATCGGAAGCCGGGCCCGGGGATGTTGTTGCGGGGAGCGCGGGAGTTTGGTGTGGAGTTGCAGGAGAGCGTGATGGTGGGGGATCGCTGCAGCGATGTGGGAGCGGCCAATGCCGCGGGGCTGTTGCGGATGTTTCTGCTGCGGGGGACCGAAGAGCGGGGCTGCGACGGTGCGTATGTGGAGGTAGACGGGCTGGAGGTGGTGGAGCGCTGGCTGGTGGAGCGGGATGAGGAGTGCATGCGGGGCTAAGGGAAGAGGAACGCAACAGCATGGATGGTGGGTGTGCTGTTGCGTTGCAGGAGATCTAGCTGGCGGGGGGTAGGTCGGCTTCGGTGAAGAGGCTGCCTTTTTCATCTTTGGGGCTGACGAGAGGTGAGGCGCCGTTGAGGGCATCGAGCGGCCAGGCGATGTTGAGGGTGGGATCGTCCCAGCGGATGCAGCGTTCGCCGGCCGGGTGGTAGAAGTTGGTGGTTTTGTATAGGACTTCTGCGGTTGGGGAGAGGACGAGGAATCCGTGGGCGAAGCCTTCGGGGATCCAGAGAAGCTGGAGGGGGTCTGGCTTGAGGTGGAAGCCTTCCCATTTTCCGAAGGTTGGGGAGTTGGGGCGAAGATCGACGGCGACGTCCCAGATGTGGCCGGAGAGGACGCGGACGAGTTTGCCCTGGGGTTTGCCGAGTTGATAGTGGAGGCCGCGGAGAACGCCCTGGGCGGAGAAGGACTGGTTGTCCTGAACGAAGTGGGTGGGGAGTTGGTGGTCGGCGAAGGCGTTCTGATTGAAAACTTCCGCGAACCAGCCGCGACTATCTCCGAAGCGTTGGGGTTCAAGCAGTTGAAGGTTCTGGATGGACGTGTCGATAAGGCGCATAGGTTCAGTTTACCGAGGAAGGGGTACGGGAGGGGAATGGCCCATAAAAATGCCCATTTTGGTTCATGAATAGTATGAAAGTAAACTTTGTGGTCTACAAGACAAAGCGAACAGGTAGACTGGTACTTAGGTAATGCAACTGCACTTTCCTTTTCCCGGTATTCGATTGCAGCAAACACGGCCCTCTAGAGGCTGATGCGAACAATAGAGATAGATGCAGGTGAGAAGTCTGGAAGTTGAGGCGCGGATGCCTTGCAACTTTGTATGAGTTGTGTGGCTGTGAACGCAGTGAATCCCGCGAGACAGTGCATGTACGAGTAACCCGTATAGTGGCCGGCTGGGAAGTGCGAGCTGGTTGTGCGCTATGCAGATACAGGATTTCAATTTTGGATGAATATCAATCTAACGAGTCGCGCTTGGCGATGCTCGAGGATTCCTATTCGTATCCCCAGACTGGTGATCTGGGATATGGCAAGGCGTCTCGCATCAATCGAAAGCCGTCGTGTTTTTTTCGTTATTGCATCGTGAAGCGAACGCTGGACATGGGATTGGTTCTGTTGGCGACACCGGTGTTGCTGCCGGTTTTGCTGGTAGTGGGTGCTCTGGTGTGGTTGACATCGCCAGGGCCTATTTTCTACTCGCATCGTCGTATCCGCCGCAATGGCGAGTTTTTTTCGATGTGGAAGTTCCGCACGATGTGTCAGAACTCGGCGGAGGTGCTGGAGCATTATCTTTCCGAGCATCCGGCGGCGCGGATGGAATGGAACAAGACGCACAAATTGAAGTGCGATCCGAGGATCACGCGGGTAGGTTCGTTTCTGCGGCGCTACAGCCTGGATGAGCTACCGCAGTTGTGGAACGTGATGACCGGGGAGATGAGTCTGGTAGGGCCACGGCCGATTGTGGCGGCTGAGGTGGAGAAGTACGGGGATGATTTTGGGTACTACTGTCAGGTAAAGCCGGGTTTGACAGGCTTGTGGCAGGTGTCCGGGCGAAGCAAGCTGACCTATGATGAGCGCGTGGCTCTGGATCGCGAGTATGTCGAAAGCTGGTCTTTGAGCGGCGACACGATGATTTTGCTGCGGACGTTTTCTACGGTGATCAATCAGGATGGGGCGTTTTAGGGCGATTTGCTCTGGACGGAGTGCGACCGAATATACCTCATCCGTGTTTAATCCGGTACTTATTGCAATGGGGCAATGATCGCAGGGCAATAAGCACCACTTTCTGCTTGACTGGGGGCTGACTCGAAGTGATGTTTGGGTGAACATTTTAGGGATACATGGCTTCAGGTGCATGCATATAGCTGTAAGGACGTGTGTTCCGGAACTCTGAGAACAACACTGACCCGTAGCTTGCGTCTAGTGGTCGAGTAAGATCGCAGACTGCAGGGAGGATGTGATGGAAGGGATGCGGGCGTTATTGCAGGGGAGTCTGGGCCAGAGCCTGAAGGCTATGGGGGAGGAAGACAGGCTGGCGGCAGCGTGGCCGGTGGCGTGTGGGGCGGCGATGGCGGGCCGCGGAGAGGTGGTTGGGTTTGTGGATGGAGTGGTGAGGATAGTGGTGATGGATGTGGCATGGATGCAGCAGATGTGCTCGATGAGCGGGGTGTTGCAGCGGGAGTTGGCAAAGATAGCTGGTGTAGCGGTGACCGGGATACACTTTGAACTACGCGGTTCGAAGCGAGAGGATGCCGGTCGCGTTATACGGCGCTGATTTTAAAGAGATTGCAGGAGAAAGGACGAGTATGAGCGGAGTATCGCTGGAAGATGTTCGCCGGGTGGCTGAGTTGGCCAATCTGGAGTTGACGGCAGAAGAAGAGCCTCGGATGCAGCGGGATTTGAATGCGATTCTGGGCCACATTGCCCAATTGAATGAACTGGATACGACAGGCGTGCTGGCGATGGCCCAGGTAGGCGAGATGCTGGGTGGCGCGGTGCATGCGCATGGCGAGGAGTTGCGTGCGGATGTGGTGCGGGCTTCGGTGGATCGGGCGGCGGTGATGGCGGTGGCTCCGGAGACGGATGGCCGGTTCTTCAAGGTTCCGAAGGTGATTGAGCGGTAAGTGTATTTTTATGTATGGGTTAGGTAGTAGGAGGCGATAGTTTGGACGGCTTGATGACGATTGATGCGGTACGGGCTGCGGTGGCAGCGGGAACGACGACAGCGACGGCGCTGGCGGAGCAGCACTATGCACGGATTGCTGCCGATGATGGAGCTAATGGTAAAGGAATCAATAGCTTTCTGGCTTTGAGCCGGGAGCGGGCACTGGCTCAGGCGGCTCGGGTGGATGCTGCTGCGGCGAAGGGTGAGGCGTTGGGGCCTTTGGCTGGGGTCCCAGTGGGGATTAAGGATGTGCTGGCGATGCAGGGCTCGCCGGCGACGGCTGGATCTTTGATTCTAAAGGGGTACCGTCCTCCATACGATGGGACGGCGGTGGCGAAGCTTGAGGCTGCCGGTGCGGTTTTGCTGGGTAAGCTGAACTGCGATGAGTTTGCGATGGGCAGCTCGAACGAGAACTCGGCCTATGGTGCGGTGAAGAATCCAAAGGCGTTAGACCGGGTTCCGGGTGGATCGAGCGGTGGATCTGCGGCGGCGGTGGCGGCTGGATTTGCGGTGGCGACGCTGGGGACGGATACGGGTGGGTCGATTCGTCAGCCGGCGGCGTTCTGTGGTGTGGTGGGTGTACTTCCGACGTATGGGCGGGTTTCGCGGTATGGATTGATAGCGTTTGCGTCTTCGCTGGACCGTGTGGGGCCGTTTACGAACACGGTTAAGGATGCGGCGACGCTGCTGGAAGTGCTTGCAGGGCGCGATGTTATGGATGAGACTTCGGCGGATCGTCCGGTGGATGGGTATGTGGCTGCGTTGGAGAATCCAGTGGAAGGGCTCCGGGTGGGGGTTCCGGCGGAGTACTTTGGGGAGGGGTTGGATCCGGAGATTCGCGCGGCGATAGAGCGTGTTTTGGATGGACTGAAGCTGGCGGGATGTGTGGTGAAGCCGGTGAGTTTGCCGCACACAAAATATGCGATTCCGACGTACTACGTGATTGCGACAGCGGAGGCTTCGTCGAATCTTTCCCGGTTCGATGGGGTGCGTTTTGGGTTGCGTTCAGAGGATGCGGCGACGCTTTCGGCGATGTACCGCAAGACGCGCGATGCGGGGTTTGGGCCGGAGGTGAAGCGGCGAATTCTGCTGGGGACTTATGCGTTGTCCGCGGGGTACTATGACGCGTACTACCGGAAGGCGCAGCAGGTTCGTGGGTTGTTGACGCGGGACTTTCTGGCTGCGTTTGGGGAGGTGGATGTGATTGTCGGGCCGATGACTCCGACGCCGGCGTTCAAGCTGGGTGAGAAGACGGACGACCCGGTGGCGATGTACCTGGCGGATATCTATTCGGTTGCTGCGAGTTTGGCGGGGATTTGCGGTGTGAGTGTGCCGTGTGGTGAGACGAAGGATGGACTGCCGATCGGTGTGCAGATTATGGCGCGGCACTTTGATGAAGCGACGATGTTGCGGGTAGGAGCGGCGGTAGAGGGACAGCAGGCAGGCCGGCAAGTCGAAGGTTGACCTACTGGTGGTACGAACGGAAGTGGTGTGCGCTTAGTTCCGCTGTGGGTCCACTGATCGGGAGAGTAGTTTAGTGTTAGTTCGGCTAAGTTGGGAGTAAGTGCAATCCGCTTGTTGGCATTGTTACTCGATGTAACGAGTAAGTGGTGACTCTGATTGCTGTTGTATTCTGAACCGGGACTTGTAGATGATTCAGTATGGACGTACCTGCCGGAAGACATTCGAGACTTAGAGTTAGTTAGCGAGAGATGGTTTTTTTGCGAGAAAGGTATTCCATGCGGTTGGTATTGCCATTGATTCCGGTTCGAATTCTGAAGGTTCTGTTGATGTCGATGGTGGTGGTTGGCGTAGCGGCTGGACAGCAGACGTCGAACACGGTGGTGGATGACACGACACCCGTTGCTGGCCAAATGATGCAGCAGCTTTCCGCACAGCCGAGCAGTTCGCGGGGAATTGTGCTGCAGGATAACCAGTTGAATGGGGCTACGTTGCCGGACTGCCAGAGTCTGGGGCCAGGGCAGAGTGGTGCGAACTGTGTGAGTGGGCAGGGAGCGCAGGGGACGGTTGGCGGAAGTGTGCGCCAGACGACTGCGAGTGCTTTCCCCAGCTATCCAGCGACCGAATTTCAGCGGGTGGTGCGCGATACGGTGGGGCACTCGTTGACGATCTACGGAGAAAGTCTGTTCAGCAATGCGCCGTCGACGTTTGCGCCGGTGGACCGGGTGCCGGTGACGCCGGACTATGTGATTGGACCCGGCGATGAGTTGCTGGTCCAGGCGTGGGGACAGGTGACGCTGAACGGTCACTATACGGTGGACCGGACTGGCAATGTGTATATTCCGCAGGTGGGTCCAGTACATGTTGCCGGACTGCCGTTTGCGGAAGTGCAATCGTTTGTAAAGTCGCAGATGGGGCGGGTGTTTCGGAACTTCGATCTGAATGTGAATATGGGCCAGTTGCGTTCGATCCAGATTTTTGTGGTGGGTCAGGCCCGGCGTCCGGGCAGTTATACGGTAAGTTCCCTGAGCACACTGGTGAATGCGTTGTTTGCAACCGGTGGACCGACACCGCAGGGGAGCATGCGGCATATCCAGTTGAAGCGAGGCGACAAGGTTGTAACTGAATTTGATCTTTATGATCTGCTGCTTCGAGGGGACAAGTCGAAGGACGTGCCCTTGCAGCCAGGGGATGTAATTTACATTCCGGAGGTTGGGGAGCAGGTGGCGGTGGCCGGGAGCGTGAATACGCCGGCGATCTATGAACTGAATACGGGTGCGACCGTTGCGGACGCGGTGCAGTTGGCGGGCGGCTTGACGAACGTTGCGCTGACGCAGCAGCTGCGGATTGAACGGATATCCGATCGCACCTCGCGGAGTGTTCTGGAGTTTGTGTGGTCGGATGCGGGCAAGGCGACGGTGCTGCGGGATGGAGACATTCTGGAGTTTCCGACGATCACCGACCAGTTTCAGAATGCGGTAACTTTGCGTGGGAATGTCGCGAATCCGGGACGGTATGTGTGGCATGCGGGGATGCGGGTTCGAGATCTGATTCCTTCCCGCGAGTCGCTGATTACGCGTGATTACTGGCAACGGCGGGCGAAGCTGGGCCAGACGACTTTGAACTATGTGCCACTTCCTGAGGCTACGCGGACTGCGACGAAGCCGATTGCAGCGCAGAATGGAACGGCGCTAAGCAGCGGGACGCAGTTGCATGGGGACCAGGCACTGCAAGCGACGACGCGGGCTGGGACTGCCGCCGACTCCGTGGGTGCGCAGACCGCTGTGGAATCGAGTGCGATGTCGGTGGATGGGATTCCATTCCAGACGCCGGTGGATACGAGTTCGCAGATGGATACGAACAATGCAGCGGCTGGGAATGGGTCGACCGCGAGAGCGGAATCCGGTTCTGCATCTACTTTGTTTGCTGCGAAGACCTACGTGGTTTCGAGCGGTCCTGACATTAACTGGAGTTACGCCGTTATTGATCGGCAGAACAAGAAAGACCTGACGACTTCATTGATTCCCTTCAACCTGGGCGCGGTGGTGTTGAACGGCGATGAGTCACAGAACTACGAGTTGCAGCCGGAAGATGTGGTGACGATCTTCTCCAAGGCGGACTTGTTGGTGCCACAGTCGCAGCAGACGCGCTATGTGCGGCTGGAGGGAGAGTTTGTCTCGGCTGGAGTGTACACGGTGCGGCCCGGGGAGACGTTGCGGAAATTGGTGGAGCGGGCGGGCGGGTTGACACAGGATGCGTATCTGTATGGTTCAGACTTTACCCGCGAGTCGACGCGGCGTGCGCAGCAGCAGCGGTTGAAAGATTATGCGAATCAGCTGGAGCAACAGGCGAGCAGCTCGTTGCTGAATGCGGCAGGGAGTTCGGTGAGTACGCAGGATTCGGCTGCGGCTACGGCGGCGCAACAGCAGGCACAGCAGTTGGTCACGCGGTTACGCCAGGTGCAGGCGACGGGACGAATCGTGCTGGATCTACCGGTCGATAGTCATGGGACGGCTGCGCTGCCGGATATACCTCTCGAAGATGGCGATCGCTTTCTGGTACCGCGGGTTCCTTCGACTGTTGCGGTTGAGGGCGCGGTGTATAACGCGAACGCATTTCTGTACAGCCCGGGCCAGCGAGTTGGCCGCTACGTGAAGTTGGCTGGCGGAACGAATCGTGATGCGGATAGAGGCCGCCAGTTTGTGGTGCGTGCGGATGGCTCGGTTGTGAGCCGGCAGTATAGTTCGAAGCTGCGTGGAGACAATTTTGATTCGGTTCGGCTGTATCCTGGCGATACGGTGGTGGTTCCTCAGAATATTAATAAGGGATCGGGATTGCGGCTGCTGGTTGATATTGCAACGATTGTTGGTCAGTTTGGTTTGGCGATCGCAGCAATCAACCTGGTGTTGTAAGGGATGGCTATGATGCAAGAAGAAGCTGTAGTAACCCGGAATCAGGATGCTCCTTTCACATCGCACCAGGCTGCTCATTCCGATGATGAAATTGATCTTGTAAGGTTATGGCAAGTTGTATGGGCGCATCGAAAGCTGATCATGAAATTTGCTTTGGTGCCAGCTGCCCTAACTATTGTGATTGTATTTTTGATTCGTCCAACCTACACAGCTCAGGCAAGCTTCTTGCCACCGAACTCTATGTCTACCGGATCATCTTCAGCAGTACTTGGTCAATTAGGTGCGCTTGGGGCAGCAAGTGGAGCCCTTGGAGCATTGAAGGATCCGTCGCTGATTTATGTCGGGATTTTGGAAAGTCGTTCAGTCGCTGATGAATTGATTCAGCGATTTGATCTTGGGCAGGTGTACAAAACTAAGAAGCGAAGCTTAGCCGAAAAGGCGCTTCGTAGGCACAGCGAATTTGCCTCCGGTAAAGACTCGCTTATTGTTGTGAGCGTTGAAGACCACGACCCGAAGCGCGCAGCAGACTTAGCCAATGGGTATCTCGATGCTTTGCGAAAGCTTAATGATCGCATCGCTCTGACAGAAGCAGGTCAGAAGCGACTTTTCTTTGAGGCTCAACTAGTGAAGGAGAAAAATGCACTTGCTGATGCCGAAGTCGATCTCAGCAAAAGCCAAGAAAAGAGCGGGCTGATTCAACCCGGTGGTCAAGCCAGACTACAGCTGGAGACGATTGCACAGACGCAGGCAGAGATATCGAGCCGTGAGATCCAGTTGGCTGCGATGAAGCAAGGCGCTACGGATCAAAATCCCGACACGATACGTATCCGTGCCGAGATAGTTCAGTTGAATGCGCAACTGAAGCGTCTGGAAGACTCTGATAGACAAAAAGATCCCGGAAATGTACAAGTGCCGACATCGAAGGTTCCTGAACTTACTTTGATATATGTCCGCAAGGCTCGTGAAGTGAAGTATCACGAAGCTCTGTACGAATTACTGCTTCGCCAATATGAGGCAGCTAAACTAGATGAATCTCGTTCATCGCCACTGATTCAGGTAGTTGATTATGCTGTTGTCCCAGATATGAAATCTGGTCCAAAGCGTGGACTTTTGACCCTATTAGCATTGCTTGTTGGGGGGCTTGTTGGATCAATCTATGTACTGGTCCGATATTCATTGGGTACTGCTGCATCGCGAATCTAATGCTGCATTGGCCGAGTCGATACAGGATAAGTTGCTATATAGTTTTGGATACTAGCCTCAAGTGGTCAGATTCAGGTGCACTATTGTTTGGTGTAGCCTCCGTAAGTTAGTAATGAAGCAGTCTTTTTCTATCACTAATAGCATTCTTAGATGTCTCAGCAAGCATTTTGCAGACGACAATCGTGACGATGTTCACCTTACATTTACGAACACAGGAACTTTAAGTAAGAATCACGATGTCTAAGACGCCGAGTTCAAGCAATCACAGGTCAATTGAGTCAAGCGAAGTTGTACGCAAGAGCGTGAATGGAGCCATATCGCTTGGCGTCCGTCAGATTCTTGTGCAAGGTGCAAGGATAGTAGCTGGTATTTTTCTTGCAAGAATTCTGACTCCTGCCCAATTTGGCGTCTATGCGGTGATTCTTTATTTACAGACGTTTTTAATCGCATTTGGTGATGCAGGCCTTGCAGGAAGTTTGGTGCGCCAGCATGACGAGCCAGAGATCGCAGATTATCAAGCGATATTCACTATTCAGCAAGTCCTAGTTTTATTGATTTCTGCCGGTCTGTGGTTTTCTTCAAGATGGATTGCAGCCAGTTATCACATGAGGCCAAACGAGGCATGGCTATTCAGGTTGGTTGCACTATCGTTTGTGGCCACGTCGTTTATGGTGGTTCCGCAGATACGCCTAGAACGGAAGCTCGAATTTCATAAAGTTGCCTTGATCGATTCGATTCAGGCGATCGTTTTCAATGTTTGTGCCGTCGTACTTGCCTGGAAGGGGTTTGGTGCGTACTCCTTTGCCATAGCGTTATTATTACGCGCTTTATCGGGTGCAATAGTTGCGTTTTGGATAAGCCCGTGGGCGATGCGTTGGCATTGGGACTGGGTACGCGTGAAGAGTCACATGGCATTTGGACTGCCGTATCAAGGTATACAGGCTGCCTCCTTACTTAAAGACAGTATTAGTCCTGTGCTAGTTGGATTTCTACTAGGCACAAAAGAAGTAGGTTACATTACCTGGGCGAGCATGTTGGCAGCTTATCCGGTGCTGGCTCTGATGGTATTGCAGCGGATCTATATGCCAGCGTTTGCACGTCTGCAGCATAAGACAAATGAACTAAGGTCACTGGTCGAGAATGTGATCTGGTCGGCTAATGCGCTAGTCGCTCCTTTGTCAATTATTACGCTCGTGTTGATCCAGCCGATCACCGTGTTGATCTATGGGTCGAAGTGGTTAGTAGCTACCCCGTATTTCTATTTTTTCTGGATGGCTAACCTGTTTGTGCCAACCGCAACACCAGTATTGAGTTTGCTGAATGCGTTGGGGCGGTCGAGGACTGCGCTAACGTTTGCCCTGATATGGATGGCAGGGACTTGGGTTATCGGTGCGCCTTTGATTCTTGCTTACGGGACAATTGGTTTTGCTATTGCAAACCTATTGGTGCAGTTTAGTAACTTGTGGTTATATCGTGTGGCGCAACGATGGCTGCCGTTTCGAGTGTATACAGTCATCACGCCTGTATGGATGATTGCAGCGGTATCAGGGGCACTCGTTTTTGTGGTGTGCCAACTGCATCATCCTGGCAGTCTGCTACTGCTTGGAACTTACGCGATCATAGGTCTTGTGGTGTATTTTGTATGCGCCTATGTCTTTTTTCGCGACAAGTTACATCGTGTCTTACAGCAAGTTAGAAGACCTGTTTAGCTGACATAGGCTTCGTGTGTTGGTGGTTCTTCTACAGCCGGTGGGTTGCTATTGCTGCATGATTCGTCGGAGACAGTCATCCAGCCGATAGATCGGCTTCCATGATAGGTGCTCCCAAGCGTTTTGAATGTCGAGGACGTTCTCACGAACATCGAAGGCGCGACTGGGCTTGTAGGAGATCGCAACAGGCTTCGTTGCGTACTGCTTGATCAGATCTACAAGACCATTAAGTGAGAGACCATGTCCGCTGCCGATGTTGAACAATGGGTGAGTGCCTTCGTAGTCAGCTGCAAGAATGAGCGCACGGACTACATCTTCAACGTGGATGTAATCGCGTGTAGTGGTGCCATCGCCCCAGATTTCAATTGGGTGGCCATGAAGTGCGTGATGGGTAAAGTGAGCAACGGCGCCAAGAGGCTTACTGCAATCCTGTGCTTCTCCGTAGATATTCGAGACTCTTAAGATGACGGACTTTAGGCCATGCAGATGCTCGTACAGGTAGAGATATTTTTCAATTGCCAGCTTATGAATTCCGTACGAACAGATGGGGTTGGTGGCGTGGTTTTCTTTGATGGGGTTTTCTTGTGGGATACCGTAGACGGTGCCTCCAGAGGAGATGAAAACAAACCTCTTGATAGGAAGGCGAACCGCTGCGTCGAGGATGTTCAGAGTTGCCTGGGTGTTAGAGGCGAGATCGAAAGACATGTTGAGATTGGAGCTTGAGGGATAAGTGGAACTGGCGAGATGATAGACAATATCGATGCCGTCGAGTGCTGCAACACTTTGCTCTGAGCCGAGGATCGATGAGATCCATTCCACTTGATGGTGCCATGGCTGGAGTTGCCCTGCCGGAAGACCAGACCGAGACACCGAACGCACGTCGAATCCTGACTGTATTAGTTGGCGGCAGAGGGTTTGACCGAGGAATCCACTGCCGCCGTAAACGAGACACTTTGGGCGTTTACTCATGGTGCAGACTTTGCATGGCAGAAAGACCAAGCCCTTTGTATATGCCAGCTTCGACTGCCCTGGCTTCGTGGGTCCAATCGGTTTGTGCAACGAACTCCAGCGCTGCGGAAGTGATGGAACTTCTTAGGTGATCGTCATTCAGTAATTGCGCTACTGCTTCCGAGAGGGCCTCTGGTGTTGGAGGGGCTAATGCGGCGATCTTATTGTTGATGAGCCATTCGACATTGGGACCAGCGTTGGAAACGACGGCGCAGCCACAGGCCATAAGTTCCAAGGGTAGTAAGGAAGCGTTGGTATGGGACAGGACCAAAGCCACATCGCAGCTTCTGTAGAGGTCTCCAAGTTTCGATACGTCCAAGACTCCGATGACCTGTGCCGCAAAGGGTAATTTGACAGATCCTGTGGGGAAGCCAACCAGAACGAATTCAGTATCGGGCAGCTTTTGTGCGACAAGTTTGAGTGCCAAGATTCCCAACTCAAAACCTCTACGTTCAGTTCTGGGGCGTGCATAGAACAGTACGCGTTTTTTTCGGTGAGTGGAGTTTGGGGCAGGAAGTGGGGCGTATTGCGATCTATCGTAGGAAAAGCTGAACGCAGACGAGTCCATTTGAAATTCTTTTTGTAAGACACTTCCGATCCACTGACCGGCTGTCAGTCCGTAAAAATCCCATTGGTAGGTTTGTGCGGAGAATTCGCTTAGGCTGCCTTTCGCAAAGAAGTACGGTTCAAAGTCCTGCACGAAATAGAATTTACGGGCAGTGTTTGGAATGGAGCGGACACTATAGGCAGTTTCCCAGGAGGTTGCGATGGTGGCATCGGAGTCGAGTACGGTATCTTCCAAGATTTCGATTGGCGACGTAATGGGGAAGTAGTCATTTCGTGCAATGTCGATTGCTTGCTTGATTGTTTCCGGCGATTTCGAAACGACATAGATTCGGTTTTGGTGGTTCCATTTTTCGAATTCAAAGATAGTGCGAAAGATGTTGAACAATCCTCCGCTTCCGCGAACGATTTCGGGGAGTATCCAGTTGATGCGAAGCGGACCTGCCGTTGGTGGTGGGAGGACTGCGGGGCGATTGGGGGAGAGTATCCAGTTGAACTCGGAATCAACATCTTTTGGGACACTGAGGCGGCGTCTGGCCCAAAGATCGAGGGCTGTATTAATGCCAGCTCGCACACCTTTTTGGGTGAGCAATGAATAGACGCGTTGCGCCGGGGAGTTACGCCAACCCATAGAGTCCTTTTCCAACGTGGTTAGTACCACTTGAAGTAATGCGTTACGCCGCGCCGATCCATTTGACTGGATTGATGTCCCATTCTGTAATGCACGACACGGGATTCACTGTAACTTGATTCTACGCGAATTTTGACCAATCGAGCTTGGTCGGAGTGGGGTGCGGGGAACGGAATTACAGGGATAATGGTGCTGTTTTGGGCCAAGGGTTTTCGGCGAGTAGCTGACGGATACGTTCTGCTACGCGATGAGGTGTGAGGGTCGACATACACATGACGTCCTGATACCGGCATCTAGTTCTACCGCAGGGCTGGCAGGAGAATTGTTGTTCAAACATTGGCTGGACTGAGCCCTCAAATCCTATGACATTGGCAGGGTCTGATGCACCGAACAATGCGATCGCGGGTACGTTTAGGACTTGTGCAAAGAATGCGTTGCCGCTGTCCATGGTGAGGGCCACGCGACAGGTGGCGATGCGTATGATGGCGTCGGCAAGTGATCCGGTGAAGAAATCGATCTGCCTATCCTTGGGCATGACGGACTGCATGGCTGCAATATCCTGAGGCAGACCGAGCACGGCAATACGTAGTTCTGTAGGGAGATGCTGTAGTAGTGCGGGGTAGTGGGTGAGCGGCCATTTTCGGTTGATGGCCCCAGCGCCGGGATGGATGAGCAGGTCGTAGGCTGGCGGCTGGAGGCGGGCGTTCTGGATAGCATCCTTAAAGCGGATGGGTGGTGGCTGGGTGGGCAACTGCCCAATTTGTACCAGGGAGAAGCCTGTCCACTCCCGACGCAGAAAGGGCAGGCGGCGGTCGACGGGGATGCGCTTATCGAAGAGATGGGAGAAGCGTTCGCTCTCGAGCCCTGCCAGTGTGGCTTTGCGCCAGTAGAGGCGTCTGGCCAGCCAGAACAATAAGGGGACTTTCCAACTGGAAGCAGGACCTGGCGCATGGGGCGAGATCCAGACGATATCGGGTACGTAGCGGGAGAGGCTATGGAGGAGTGCGGGAAGAGTTCTGGGTGTGATCCTGGGGGGGAGAACGTGGAGGGTCAAGTTTTCGCGAATGGAGCCGAACTCAATCAGGTCGAGGAAGCTGAGGAGTTGGGGGAAGACGACGAGGACGACCTTGGTTCCGGACTGGAGTTCGTGTTTGACGACCGGGAGCGCGGAGAGGAGATCTCCCATGGCTTTAAAGACACCATAGACGACAAGTTTCTGTTGGTCGGGACTGGGGGTTGGACAGGTATTCAAATTGAGCTCGATCTCCCTGATGATGAGCGGTCGTACAGCAGGGATGCCCCTAGTGTAAACGGGATGGTGGCGTTTCTGGCGGGTGAGTCAGCGTCGTTGCCTGGCATCGCGGAGGCCTTGTAGGACAGCTTGGAAGCGATCCCATTCCCGTCGTCTTATTCGATTTCCAAGTCTGGAAGCGAGATATAGTCCTACGGCGATGGTTGGAATGGGGGCGTAGCGCTTGAGGAAGATGACACCAGACGCGGCGCTATAGCGGTCCATGCGGGGGCTTTTTTTACCGCTGGTGGCATTTTCCTTGTGGAGGACGGCGGTGTGCTCTGCGACGACCAGTTGCCAGCCTGCGCGTCGCAGACGGAAGCAGAGGTCGGCATCTTCGGAGTACATGAAAAAGATCTCGTCGAGTAGGCCGACCTGTTGCAGGGCGGCGGTGCGGAGCAGGAGGCTTGCGCCGGTGAGGAAGGTGCCGTCGTCCAAGGTGGCGGGTTGGGTGAAGTGTGAGCTGTAGCCGTGCCAGAGGCTGATGCGTCCACCGCCCCAGGCCTGAATGTTGGCTGGGGAGTCCATGAAATAGAGGACTGTTCCTACAGCACCGGCCTGCGGTGCGGCGATGGCTTTCTCGATGAGGGCGGAAGCCGTATCCGGCGGGGCGATCGTGTCGTTGTTCAGGAGCCAGACGAAGTCTGCTCCGGCAGCCATGGCGTGGCGTATGCCGATGTTGTTGCCTTTGGCGAAGCCTCCATTTTCTGGACTGTTGAGGATAAGAACGTTGGGGAAGGCAGACTGGATTTGGGCGACGGAGTCGTCGGTGGAATGGTTGTCGACGACGACGATCTGGAGATTGGGATAGTTCTGGTTTGCAAGCGAGGCGAGACACTGGATAGTGTCGGGCCAACCATTCCAATTCAATACGATGCAGAAGAGAGAAGGAGTTTGGCGGACTGCGAAAGATGAGCCTGAAGGCATGGTTTGATTTTAGACGAGTGAGATTGGGGCAAAAACATTGTTCGTACCGCAGAAAGTGGTGAGTTTGCGTGAAGAGATTGCGGGAGCATGTCGATCTAGTGACTGGATAGAAGTCTTGGTGCTGCCTGTGCCCTAATCATAACCAGCCGCATGCGCGAAGTCGCTTCGATGAGTCCCATGAAAATTAAATTGATTAGAAATAGCTTGAAACAATTTGCAAATATCATCTTGATGAAAAGGAAGCCTATTGTTGATACCCATGAAATGTAAAGCATTCTGTGACTATTTTTATTGTGTTCAAACCAAATCAGCACAAACGCAAACAGACTGGTAACAAGTGCTGGCCCAGCATATGAGAATGCTGCGATCGATTCGGAGATGTAATAGAAGCCTCCCATAGGTGCAAATTTATCTGGAAGAGTGTAAGAGATCTGCTGTGTCCAGCCATCAAACGAACTGGTATTGCCTCTCATTCCTTGTGGAAGCAACCAAACGAGTGGATCAAAAATATATGATTTACCGAAGGTATAGGTTGGATGGAAGATATTATTGGCACCCTGGAGGGACTGCAGTGCGGGGTAGTCTCCCATTGTTCCTTCAATGGCGACGGGAATCAACATTTTCTGACCGATACTATCGCCTACAAGGATGAGTGCGCGCGTTCCAATGGAAACAACTATGCCTAGTGTCGCTACGATATAAACACGTCTTACCAGGCGGCGATCTTTATTTTGCTCAATAAACATGATCAGAGTGATGAGCATAATGGGAAGGAAGGTTGTTCTTCCTCCGTCAACGACCATGACGACAACGTGTTCTGCGAGTAAGAGCCAAGACCACTTATCCAGGCCGTATTTGGCGATGTAGTAAAGATAGACGGCAACAAAGAAATATTTAATGTATGCGGTGAATGTGTACAGTCCGCCAGGAGGTTGTCCCTCGCTGATATGTTCGGCAAAGGTATAGGCATGCCATCCATATTTCTCGCAAAGGATGCAAGTAACGAGGAAGATGGGAATCGCGATCAGGAAGTAATTTCTTTTTCTCTTTGCTTGCGATGTTGTGTTGACTGTATTGAACGGGACTCGTTTGTATAAAAAGAGAAACATCAGACCGAGGCATACGTTTGCGCTGCTTGTCAGCCATAGCTGCAAGTTGATCAAGGCACCGTCGGTAAGGAGCAAGAAAAGCGTTTGTGGAGGGCCATATTCCAGCATGACCCATGGGGTCACGTTGTAGAGGATTTGAAACAGAATGAAGATGCCGTACGTGGAAAGAACACGAATACGTTTTACCTTAGCGACGAAGATAAGAAATACAACGGACGTCGCAAATGCGTAGATTCCCAACGGTTGTTCTTCCTCCTTCTATCTAGGGTACGCGAACCTGAAAAAATAGCTATTGCAGATTCTCATGTTAATCGAAGCCTGTGGCAACACGCGTTACAGCCTTGGTTGCCGTGTCCACCGATTCTTCAGTTGCTGGGACTGGAAGCTGATGAGCGCCGACCTCTAGTAGACTTTGTGTGATGTCGTCACTATCGATAGCTGTTGTTGTGCCTACGTTGAATGCTGCTGGTGATTGGGCGAAGTTTGCGCCGGCGTTGCTGTTGAACGTGAGGCCGGATCAGGTATTGATTCTGGACTCATGTTCGACGGACGGCACTGCCGAGTTAGCTCGTCAGTCCGGGTTTCGCGTTCATCAGATAGCGCGTAGCGATTTTAACCATGGTGGTACCCGTCAGGTTGGCGCGGAGTTGCTGGGGGAGGCCGAGGTTCTGGTGTATTTGACTCAGGATGCTGTTTTGGCTGACGCGGGTTCCATTGAGAGATTATGCGCGAGTTTTGCCGACCCGATGGTATCGGCGGCGTATGGTCGGCAACTGCCTCGACCAGGTGCCGGGGCGATTGAGAGCCATGCCCGATGGTTCAACTACCCGGCTGTATCGAGTGTTCGCTCGCTGGAGACGCGGGAACAACAGGGAATCAAGACGATATTCATCTCGAACTCGTTTTCAGCGTACCGACGCCGTACGCTGATGGAGTTGGGCGGGTTTGCTCGACATACGATCTTTGGCGAAGACACGATGATGGCGGGGCGCATGGTGCTGGCTGGGTGGAAGATTGCGTATGTTGCAGAGGCGCAGGCATATCACTCACATGGCTATACATGGCGGCAGGATTTTCGGCGTTATTTTGATATTGGCGCGCTGCACCGTCAGGAGAGCTGGATGCTGGAGGAGTTTGGCCGGGCGGGCGGAGAGGGGAAGCGCTTTGTACTGTCGGAGCTGGGATATCTCTGGCGTGAGGATGCTGGGTTGATTGGCTCGGCACTGGTGCGGACGGGGTTGAAGCTGGCTGGGTATCGTCTGGGGCAGATGGAACACCGTCTGAGTGTGGGTTGGAAGCGGCGGTTGAGTATGCATCCGGGCTTTTGGCGGTAAGAATACTGCGGGTACACGAGAGTGCTTAGCGTTTGAGGCGCAGGTTGGGGGTCCAGATGATCTCGAACCATCCGCTGGTGTTGTGGTGGGAGCCGGGCAGGTAGGCGGGGATGAGGAAGCGCTCGTACTGGGAGAAGAGCTGGGCCTGCCAGTGGGGGGAGATGGCGTAGGTGGCGTTGAGGAAGCCGTCGGTGATGGTGCTGCCGCCGGGGAGGAAGAGGGTGCCTCCTTTGTTCTGGC
This sequence comes from Acidobacteriota bacterium, assembly GCA_021780315.1. GTDB lineage: Bacteria > Acidobacteriota > Terriglobia > Terriglobales > Acidobacteriaceae > Edaphobacter. The sequence goes on along the minus strand of JAJXYY010000033.1, from coordinate 304,272 downwards.
GGTAGCCGGCCTCGACGTGGCTGCGGGCGGAGAGCCAGTAGCCGGAACGGGCTTCGATGGCGCGGGAGTCTCGACCGATGGCGTTGCCGAGCAGGAAGCCTTTGTTGGTGTTGGAGTCGAGGTACTGGTTGTTGATGAAGAAGTGGGTTCCGCCGAAGTCTGAGGCGAGGCCAGTGGAGCTGACGGCCTCTACCCGAAGGTCCATGTGGGGGAGCCAGGGGAGGCGGGCGAAGTAGATGCCTGGGTTCCAGACGGCGCGGCGGGGGGCATCGATGGGGCTGGGATCGTCGTCGGAGTAGGCGTCGGCGTAGAGGGTGACGATCTTGCTGAGAAAGGGGAGGCGATAACGGAAGTCGAAGTTGCTTTTGCGGTCGCCGGGATCGTTGCGATCGCCGTAGCCACCGGATCCGACGCCGACATAGGAGCCGGTGGAGTTGAAGCTGAAGATGTTGGCTTTGAGGCTGTGGAGGGTGATGGGGTGGCCTACGCCCCAGAAGACCGACCAGCGGGTAAAGCTAATTTCGAGATTGTCGCCTAAGTTGAAGTCGGCTTTCTGGCCGTTGAACCAGGGACGGGCGGGATATTTATGTCCGGAGAGTTTACCGAGGACGATATCGAAGCGGTAGGTTCCAAGGTTGGCAAAGAAGGGTAGTGGGTGAGGACGGGTGGAGACGAAGCGCAGGTTGTAGTTGGGCTCGGCGTTGCTGGAGAGGGCTAGTGGACCCATCGTTGTGGGCCCCCAGTAGAGCTCTTGCTTGCCGAGGGAGAGTGCGTTGCCTTCGAAGGCGATGCCTGCGTAGAGTTCGATGGGGCGCTGGCGGTCGAAGGCTGCGCTGGCGGGCACGGGCTGGATGGTGGGATCGGTGGTTTCGATGTGATCGATGGTATTGATGAGCTGATTCTGGGCGGTGGTTTCGGCGAGGACTCCGGGGCCGTGCTGGAGTTCGTTGCGGTCGTAGAAGAAGAAGCGTCCGTGGTGGGCGCGGAGGGCGTATCCGGCGATGGCGCTGGTACCGCGACCGAGGGGTCGGCCGAAGTCGTTCCACCAGGTTTGGCCGAAGTGGTAGCTATCGGCGAGGGCGGGGCCGGCGATGGCGCCGACGCGGGCGTAGACGGATTCGAGGTCGAGGGACTGATAGGTGGGTGGGTCGCTAGCCAGCTCGAAGTGGAGGTCGTTCATGAGGCGACGGCCTTCAGCGAGGAGGGCGGGGCTGAAGGCGTCGGGGGTGCTGGCGAGGTCTTCGGCGAGGTGGAGTTGGCGGAGGCACTCGTGGCGGGTCCAGGGGCGGATGGAGACGCTTTGGCCGGGGATGAAGCCCATGGAGGAGAGGCGTTCGAGGGCGGGGTAGACCCAACTGTCCATGGGGACGTTGGTGGAGCCGATGGCGTCGGGATCGATGTCGCTGATGTCGATGGGGGTGGCTGGGGGGTGCGGAGCTGCGGGGGTGGGTGCAAGGGCGAGGGGGTTGGGCGGCAGGTGGACGGTGTTCTTGCGGGTAGGGCGGAGCGAGTCGGGATCTCCGGGCATGGGCGCGGGGTGGAAGGGGTTGAGGCTGAAGTTGTGGTGGGCGCGGTAGACGTAGCGACCGATGAGCCAGCCAGCAGCACTGCCGACGACGACGTCGGAGGGGAAGTGTTTGTCGGCGAGAATACGGCTGACGCTGATGCCGGCGGCGGTGCCGTAGACAGCGGTGCGGGAGAACCAGCCGGGGTACTCTTCGCCGATGACGGAAGCCATGGCCCAGGCGGCTGCGGCGTGGTTGGAGGGGAAGGAGGAACTGGTGGGCGAGGAGGAGAAGAAGTTTCCGTGGGCGTTATTGACGAAGGGGCGGTCGCGGCGGGAGATGAATTTAATGACTTCGGTGACGGCTAGGGTGTTGCCGAGGGCTTCGCCGGAGAGGAGAGCGGTCTCGTGGGCCTGGGGTGCGTCGTGGCCGAGGCTCCAGAGATACATGCTGGCGGGAAGTGCTCCAAGGGCGACGATGCCTCCGTTGGAGAGGGTGGAGAAGTGCTGCTGGTCGGAGGCGCGGACTTTGATGTCCTGCGTCATTGTGTGGTGGTCGCTGCCGATGAGGACGCCGGTGGCGACGGAGAGCGGGAGCAGCCACTCGGCATCGAGCGGACGGATGTGGAGTGGGCTGGTCCAGATGGCTTTCTGGTCTGCGAGCAGGCGGCGGGGGGTGCCGAGGAGGGTGATGTTCTCCGGCTCGGCGCTGCTTGAGGAGGATGGGTGGGCAGACTGGGCCTGGGTGGGTTGGGTGGGGTACTGGGGCTGGGGTGCGTCGGGCAGGGCGGCGGGCAGAGCGGAAGAGGACTCTGCGGCGAGGAGGGCGGTGTTCTGCTGGGCAGAGGCGATAGTGCTGACGGTCAGCAGGAAGGTTGCAGCGAGGTAGATGGGGAGGCTGGTTTTCCGGATTTTCAGAGGCATGGGTGTGTTTGGTGCAAGCGAGGTTTAGGGAGAGAGCCTCCTGCGAGGAGGCTACCATAGCCGGGAGGCTGATGTTCCGGGGGATAGGGGCTGGCTAAGTGCGTGGTTTGACGGTACGTCGTTTGGGGGCAGTGCGGGGCAGACCGGTGGACTCGCGGACGACGAGGGAGGTGGTGATTTTGAACTCGTGTTGCGGGGCGAGGTCTTTGGAGGCCTCGATGTGGCTGCGGAGGGCGGTGACGGCGGATTTGGCGAGCTCGAAGCGTGACATCTGCACGGTGGTGAGAGGCGGAATGGTGACCTCGGCGATGTGAATGTCGTCGAAGCCGATGACGGAGATATCGTCGGGGACGCGCAGGCCGGAGCGATAGATGGTGTGCTGGACTCCGATGGCGGTCATATCGTTGGAGCACATGACGGCGGTGGGCATGGGCTTGAGGGTGAGGAGTTGGGTCATGGCGGCCATGCCTCCTTCGAGGGTGTGATCGCCCTGGATGATGCGGGTGGGATCGAGTGGGATGCCACACTCTTTGAGCGACTTGGTGAATGCGGCGAGGCGGGACTGGGCGGAGTGCAGCCCAGCAGGACCGGTGACGAAGGCGATGTCGCGATGGCCGAGCGCGGCGAGGTGTTGCACGCCCTGGCGGATGCCGTGGTGGTAATCCACCTTGAGCAGGCTGACGCCGTCGCGTTTGGGGCCGACGTCGATGAAGACGAGCGGAACGTTACGCTGGGCGAGTTGGTCGAGCAATGGCTCTTCGATTCCAAAGGTCATGACGGCGACGCCATCGACCTTGCGCTCCAGCATGCGGCGGATACAGTGCGACATGCGTTTGGGATCGTAGTTGGTGGAGCTGACAAGTATCTCGTAGCCGTGCTCGACGGCGATATCCTCGAAGCCCTGGATGAGTTCCGGGAAGAAGGGATTGGTGATCTCGGAGACGATGAGGCCGAGGATCCAACTGCGTCCAGAGACGAGGGCTCGCGCCTGACTATTGGGGAAGTAGTCGAGTTCGTTGATGACGTCCCAGACTCTCTTGGCGATCTGCGGATTGACGGTAGTGACCCGATTGATGGTTCTGGAGACGGTGGCGATGGAGACATCGGCGAGACGGGCGATGGTGCGGATGTCCAGGCGTTCCGGCTTTTGCACGGCAGTCTTTCGTGGTCGCGGCACAGGGTCAGTCCTGAAGGAACGAGATCGGGGATACGTTTACAGTTTTTCCATACGGCAGCAATAATGTGTCGCTATTTCTGTACTTATCGTAGCGCAGAAAGGGTGGGTTTCGTTGGGGGGAATGGTTGAGACGCTGGAGTGGAGGGAGTCCCCGCCGGTGCGAGCACCGACGGGGTGAGGTGGTGGTGGATTCAGAAGGCGGAGATGCCGGTGATGCTTTGTCCGATGATGAGGGTATGAACGTCGTCGGTGCCTTCGTAGGTTTTGACGGATTCGAGATTCATGAGGTGTCGCATGATGGGGTAGTCGTCGGCGATGCCGTTGGCGCCGAGGATGTCGCGGGCCATGCGGGCGCACTCGACGGCCATGGCGACGTTGTTTTTCTTGGCCATGGAGATGTGCTGGAATGCGACTTTGCCCTGATCTTTGAGGCGGCCGACTTGGAGGGCGAGCAACTGTGCTTTAGTGATTTCGGTGATCATCCAGGAGAGTTTCTGCTGGACGAGTTGGTGGCTGGCGATGGGCTGGCCGCGAAACTGTTTGCGTTGCTGGGCGTACTGCAAAGCGGTGTCGTAGCAGGCCATGGCTGCACCGATCGCACCCCAACTGATGCCGTAGCGCGCCTGGCTGAGGCACATCAGGGGGGACTTGAGGCCGTCGGTGCCGGGAAGCAGATTCGCAGCGGGGATGCGTACATCCTGCATGGAGAGGCCGGAGGTGATGGAGGCGCGCAGAGACCACTTGCCGTGGACGTCGCGAGCGGAGAAGCCGGGACGATCGGTTTCGACGAGGAAGCCGCGGATGCGCCATTGCTCCTGGGGGATGGCGGGGTCTTCGACTTTGGCCCAGATGACGGCGACGTCGGCGATGCTGCCGGAGGTGATCCACATCTTTTCTCCGTTGAGGATGTAGTCGTCGCCGTCTTTGCGTGCGCGGGTTCGCATGCCTCCGGGGTTGGAGCCGAAGTCGGGTTCGGTGAGGCCGAAGCAGCCGAGTTTTTCGCCGGTGGCCAGTTTGGGAAGCCAGCGGGATTTTTGCTCGTCGGTGCCAAAGGTGTAGATGGGGTACATGACGAGTGCGGACTGGACGCTGACGAAGCTGCGGAGGCCGGAGTCGCCGCGTTCCAGTTCCTGGGTGAGCAGGCCGTACTCGACGTTGTTGAGGCCGGCACAGCCGTAGCCTTCGAGGGTGGCGCCGAAGAAGCCGAGGTCGCCCATGGGGCGAACGAGTTCGCGGGGGAAGCGTCCGTCGCGGTTGCACTGCTCAATGATGGGGATGAGTTTGTCTTCGATGAAGGCCCGGGTGTTGGTGCGGATGAGGAGTTCGTCTGCCGAGAGAAGGGAGTCAAACAGAATGAAGTCTACGCCTTGATACTTGAGTGCCATCGCAACATTCTAGTCTCAGGCCTGGTTTCTGTGCAGAGCGGGAGTATGGGTGACTTTGGATGATGCGAACAAGCCGAATTGGGTCCTGCGGCAACAGGTGAATCGAGGTGGAGGTGCAGGCGAGGGGAGATGGTCGCCCTCGCCCGGCGATGGATGGATGCAGTGCGCCAATTTTTGAGTGAGGCAGGCTGCCGCAATTATGTCGTAGCGGGGGTGTTGGCCGGAGCAGAGTTGCTGGCCTCAGCGGCCTTTTTGGTAGTGGCTGGCTTCGCGGACGCGGGCTTCCTGACTGCGGGGGATTTTCTGGCGGGCGACTTTTTGGTGGTCGCAGGTTGGGCTGCTGCTTTTGTTGCGGGCTTGGCGGGAGGTGTTGCGACGGCTTTGGTTACAGTGGTGGCTGCGAGCCTGGCCTTGCTCCAACGCTTCTTTTGCGCGGCGGCGATCTTGTTACGGGCTGCTGCGCTGAGGACACGTCGTTTGGCGGGCGCGGGAATCTGGGCGAGGGCGGATGCGAGTGCGGTCGAGGTGGCGCTGGGTGGGCGGCCTGGCTTGCGCTTGATGTTGAGGAGAGAGATGCTGCCAAGGATTGCTTTTGCCTCTTGCAGGCGGGCGATCTCCTGATCAAGCTGGGCAACGATTTCGGTGATAGTCATAAAACCTCCACAACCAGCATAGCTGGCGTGGGTGGGAATTCCTGACTGAGTTAGATGATTTGTAGCTGCGCTGTTGGGAGACTTCGTCACGGCCGCTGGCGGGATAGTTTGCGGCGGATGTCGGGAGATATGGTCATTGCGTCGCGTGGATCGGATGCTTTTGCAGGATGGCGATGGCGGATTAGTATCAGAGCGTGCGAACCTTCCAACGTTTTCTGATCGCTTTCTGGTTGCTGGTGAACTACGGCCATGCACAGACTCTGACGATAGTTCATGCAACGGTGATTGATACCGTGACCGGCAGGACAGTGCCGGATAGGACGGTATCAATTCGCGGCAACCGGATTGTGCGGGTTACTGGCGATACGAGGGTGCCGGTGGATGAGGGGCAGGTGGTGGATGCGCGCGGCAAGTACCTGATGCCGGGATTGTGGGACATGCATACGCATGTGTACTTTGACCGGACGGCGGCGGATGGCACGGATTTGATTTTGCCGTTGTTGCTGGTGAATGGCATTACGGGTATTCGCGATATGGGCAGCGAGTTGGATCCGGTACTGCATGCGCGGGCGGAGATCGCAGCGCATCGCCTGCTGGGCCCGCGGATGTTCGTCTCAGGGCCTATGCTGGATGGGCCGAAGTCGCAGTACAAGGCGGCGATTGCGATTGCCACGCCCGAGGATGGACGCAAGGCGGTGGCGATGTTGACGAGTCGCGGCGTGGACTTTATCAAGGTGCAATCCGGGGTGCCGCGCGCGGCTTATTTTGCGATTGCGGATGAGGCCAAGCGCGAAGGGATCGCGTTTGAAGGACATGTTCCGGATGCGATTCGTGCGCGGGAGGCGGTGGCGGCGGGTCAGAAGACGATGGAGCATCTGATTGGTATCTTCGAAGCCAGTTCTCCAGATGAAGACAAGTATCTGGGTGGGAACAAGGGACCTGGGATGTTTCTGGCTAGTTACGATGCGGCGCGGGAGGCCAGGCTGGTGCGGTTGCTGGCGAAGTATCGGGTATGGCAGTGCCCGACGCTGTATTGGGAGCGGGGCCAATGGCTGGTGGACGATATCGATTACAGCAAAGATCCCGATCTGGCCTATGCGGATCACACGTGGGTGAGCAGTCAGTGGCCGGAGGCGCAGAAGAGCATTCTGAGGTCGCTGGATACAGATCCGCTAACGGTGCGGAAGCAGTTTGTCGAGCACGAGTTGGGGATTGTGCGGCGACTGCATGAGGCTAAGGTGCCGTTTCTGGCCGGCACGGACACGCCAGCGGGGGTGGATGTGATCCCGGGCATCAGTCTGCATCTTGAGCTGCAACGGTTTGTGGCGGCGGGCTTCACGCCGTTGGAAGCGCTGCAGACGGCGACGCTGAATCCGGCGAATTTCTATGGCCGACGGAAGGACTTTGGGACGGTAGAGGCTGGACGCATCGCGGACCTGGTGCTGCTCGAGGCCAACCCGCTGACGGACATTGCGAATACGCGGAAGGTGGTGGGAGTGGTTGCCGATGGGCGCTACCTCTCGGCGGAAGAGTTGAGCGAGATGCGAGCCAAGTTGAAGCGGCGTGCTGCGCGGTAGATAGATTTTAGTAGCTTGTGTCTTGGAAGGACGCATGGGATGAAGACTTATTGCACGTTGTTGATTAGCTCTCTGGCGTTGGCTTGTTCGGTGAGTTTTGCGCAGAGCAAGGACGGTGGACCTGCGCCGCTGCAGGTTCCGGCCAAGTCGCTGCCGGTGCCGGGGGATGTGAGCCCGGAGATGCAGAAGTTGATTGGCGCACCACCGAATCCGGTTTGGGATGTGCTGTGGAAGACCGGCGAGGAGTGGCGGGCGGCGGCAAATATACAGGCAGCGAAGACGGTGGCGGGGCTGCCTGCGATGCGACAGCGTCTGCATGTGAAGGTACAGGCGGGAGTGATCGACGGCGTGAAGGTGTATACGGTGACGCCGGAGGTGATGCCGCCGGGGCATCGGGACAAACTGCTGATTCATGTGCATGGTGGATGCTATGAACTGTTTCCGGGGGAGTCGGGGACGAGCGAGGCGATCCTGATGGCGGGGCTGGAAGGGTACAAGGTGATCTCGGTGGACTACCGGATGCCTCCCGACGCGTATTTTCCCGCGGCGGTGGATGATGCGATGACGGTGTACCGGGCGGTGCTGCGCACGACGCCAGCGCGGAAGGTGGCAGTGTTTGGGACCTCGGCAGGTGGTGCGTTGACGCTGGAGATGATGCTGCGCGCGAAGCAGTTGGGGCTGCCGATGCCGGGTGCGATTGCGCCGGGGACTCCGATGGCTGACGTGACCAAGACGGGCGACTCGTTCTATACGAATGAGGGGGTGGATAACGTTCTGGTCTCGCGGGATGGGTTCTGCGATGCGGCTACGGTGGTGTATGCGCATGGCCATGATTTGCGCGATCCGCTACTGTCGCCGGTGTACGGTGACATGCATGGATTTCCGCCGGCGATTTTAACGACAGGTACGCGCGATCTGCTGCTGAGCAACACGGTGCGGGTCCATCGGAAGCTGCGGGCGGCTGGGGTGGAGGCGCAACTGGAGGTGTTTGAAGGCCAGTCGCATGCGCAGTATCAGTTTGACGATCGGGTACCGGAGACGCGGGAGGCGTTTGGGGAGATTGCGGCGTTCTTTGATGCACACCTGGGACGTTGAGCGTGGGTGATGACGGGCAAGATCAGCGGGTGGGCGGCCTGGGACTGGAGGACTCTCGAATGACGAGGGTGGGCTCCATGAGAATCTCCGAGGGGTAGGCGCGGGTGGGATGGGAGATGCGTGCGAGGAGGGTCTCCGCGGCGAGTCGTCCCATCTCGACGAGCGGCTGATGGACGGTGGTTAGGCTGGGAATGCTGAAGCTGGCGCCGATAACATCGTCAAAGCCGACGACAGAGACGTCGTGCGGCACGCGGATCCCGGAGTCGTAGAGGGCGCGAATGGCGCCGAAGGCTGCGATGTCGTTGAAGCAGAAGATGGCGGTAAAGTCGTGCGTTCGACTGAGGAGTTCCTTGACTGGATCGTAGCCGGTGATGGGGGACCAGGAGTGGAGTTCGAGGTGGATGCAAAGGTCGGGAAAGATTTTGATCTTGAGTTCTTCCGCGACGGCGACGATGGAACGCCAACGGTCGTCGGTGTCGATGTTGAAGTTTTGTCCGCGCACGAAGGCGATGCGGCGATGGCCCAGACTCTTGAGGTACTGGAGAGCCAGCATGGCAGCTTTACGGTGATCGAGGGCGATGTTGGTGACGCCTTTTTTAGGGCTGTGTCCGGAGACGGCGACGACGGGGAGATCGGTCTCGGCGGGGTTGGGCGTGCTGACCAGGAGCAGGCCATCGACGGAGCGTTCGCGGAGGAGGCGGGAGTACTGGTCAATGAGGTCCTGGCGTCCGTTGTGGGAGGCGGAGAAGTAGAGGTAGTTGGCGGCCATCAGGGCTTCTTCCACGCCACTCATGACGAGGGTGAAGTAGCCTTCGCTGGACTCTGGAACCAGAATGCCGACGGACATACTGCGGCTTCCGCGCAGGGAGCGGGCGAGATAGTTGGGGCGATATTGGAGTTTGGCGGCGGCCTCGAGGATGCGTTCGCGGGTCTCGCGCGGGATGCCCTTGGCTGCTGGAGCATCGCTGATGACGACCGAGACGGTGGTCGTAGAGAGGCCGAGATGCTTGGCGAGCGTCTGGAGTGTAACGCGCTTTTGTGGCGACTTCATTACTTCAGATCGCATACGTTTTTTTACCATGATCTATAACGATAACGGCCTGGCTAGAGCTCTGGATACGGAAGTTTAGCTTGATTGGAGCGATACAGTCTGTTGCTTTGACGGCCCTTTGCTGGAATCGGGAGCAGGGAAGCAGGTTGAAGTTACCTTATGCGCGGGTTTTGTGCAGGTCTTGGTGAGGCTGAAGAATTGATTCTGCTATTCCTGTGCAGCGTTGATCAGCCTGGTCAACTGATCCAGGATGGTAAAGCGCACAATTCCTCCGGGCTGGCGGGCGGTGTGGATGGTTTGCAGTGCTGCGGGTTTCCATCCGGCGGGTGGCGTGGTGCCGGAGGAGGCGAAGGCCACGGCTTGCGAGCCAAGTGTTGCGAGATCGGCCAGTTGAGTAGCTCGCATCTGTACGTCCTGCAGGCGGGGTGACGTTTGCATGTGCTGCTGGACGGCGGGAATGGCTGCGGTCAGTTGGGCGAAGTACTCAGTCAGGGCAACGCGGTCTGCAGGGCGATTGTGGGGTTCTTGCAGGAACGCGTCTACCAGATGCTGTAGGGTTCGGCCGGAGGATGGGTCTGGGGGTACGGCATCGACGAAGCGATCGAGCGGGGTGGTCTGAGATGTCTTCTGCTGCTGGTAGCGGTCGCTGAAGCTGACGGGTTCCAGCACGGAGGCGAAGATGCGGAGTGCGGCGATGTCTTCGCTGCCGGCGAGTTGCCGGAGGTCGGAGTCGCGCTGGGAGAGGTGATGCAGGCCGAGACTTTCAAGTTCGACGGAGATGGCTTCGAGGCGCCGGTACATATCGTCGACGTTGGTGACGTTTTGCGGCGACCACAGGCGCTCTGCCATGGCAGCGGTGCGGGGCCAGATGCGCGAGTCGATGGTGCGCTGGTTGAGCTGCTCACCCCACATGCAGACCTCGCCGCCGAGGATGAGGCGTTGCTGCTCCGCGGTGAGATCGACGTTGGCGGGCAGCGGGTCGGCGAGGTAATGCTGTGCGGCCGAGTGCATGGCGTCGAGATAGTAGGGTGCGGAGAGAACTCCCTGATAACCCTGTTTGGCTCCTTGGACGAGCGAGGCTTCGCCGCGCCAGGACTGGACGATGACGTCACGGGGCAGGGCGGGATTGAGAATTTCGTCCCAGCCGATCATGCGCCGGTGCAGCGTGGTGAGTATCTTGAGGATGCGCTGATTGAAGTAGGCCTGCAGCGCATCGGAGTCTTTGAGATGATGCAGGCGCATGAAGGCAGTGATGCGAGGGTTGGTCTTCCAGTCGGGCGCGAGGGTCTCATCGCCGCCGATGTGGACGTAGGGATCGGGGAAGATCTGGGCCATCTCGGTGAGAAAGGCAGTGATGAACTGATAGGTCTCTTCGCGGGTGGGATCGAGGGCGTAGGGGGCGATGCCGAACTCGCGCCGGATGCCTGCGGGAGCGGTGCCGCTGGCGAGGGCAGGATAGGCGACGAGCCAGGCGGTGCTGTGGCCGGGCATCTCAAACTCCGGAACGACGCGGATGCCGCGGTCGTAGGCGTAGGCGACGATCTCGCGGGCCTGCTGCTGGGTGTAGAAGAGGCCGTCGGAACCTTTGGCGGTAAGGGCCGGGAATCTGAGGCTCTGCATGCGGAAGCCCTGGTCTTCGGTGAGGTGCCAGTGGAAGACGTTCATCTTGACGGCGGCCATGGCATCGAGGGTGCGCTTGATCACGTCGATGGGCTCGAAGTGACGTCCGCAATCGATCATGAGTCCGCGCCAGGGGAAACGGGGCTGGTCGGCGATGGTGACGGCGGGGATGATGTAGTCCTTGCCCTCTGGCTGAACGAGTTGCAACAAGGTCTGCAGACCGTGCATGGCACCCACCACGGTCGTCGCTTCGAGGGTTACGGTGGTGGAGGTCACGGTCATCCGGTAGGACTCATCCTCGTCCGGGGTTTGGATCGTTTGCCCGGGGTTCTGGACGCGGATGATCAGTTGCTGGTCCGCTGCGGCTGGTGGGCGGCTGGTAGAAAACACCAAGCCTGTGGCGGCGGTGAGCTGGGCCATCATGCGGGCTGCGGCGCCGGTAAGCCTTGGATTCGATACGCCGTCGATGCTGACGTGGAAGTCGGGAGTGAGGCGGAGTTCTCCCTGGTTGACGGTGAGCGCGGCTGGCACGGGCATCAGGAGATTGGCGAAGTGCGGAGAGTCCACAGGCTGCCCCCGGAGCGATGGAATGAGGAAGAGCAGGGTAGCTGCAGCCACGAGGATGTTGCGCAGTTGGTTGCGCCGGGGGGTGCTGGTTTGAATTTCGTACACTGTCGACCTCAGCCCGTATGATGGTTCGGGAACATGCCCTGCTGATTTGCGAAACGATTCTTTACGCGTTTTACTGCAGTGGGAAGGTTATATCAGAGTATGCCGGGGTCGCACGCAGATGGTTAGGGAGTCAAAAAAAATAGTTCGTTGCAGCGTGGTTATGTTGCTGCAAGTGGCACTTTGTCTGGATGTGTTGGGACAAGCGCATAGTGCGCCCAGTGCGCCGCCCGCCGGAGCGCGGTCGCGGGCCTGCAAGAACCGTACCGTGCCGCAGTTGACCGACATTACCAGTGCCAGCGGAATCCGTTTCAACCACGTGGCTGCACCGGAGAAGAAGTACATTGTCGAGTCGATGAGCGGCGGCGTACTGGTGGTGGACTATGATCGCGACGGTTGGCCGGACATTTACTTTACCAATGCGCCCACGGTGGAGATGGCTCTGAAAGGGGAGAAGGCCAAAGGATCTCTGTTTCATAATAACCACGATGGAACCTTTACCGATGTGACCGAGAAGGCGGGGATTGGGTCCCCGTGTTTTGCGATGGGCGGTGCGGTGGGGGACTATAACAACGATGGCTGGCCCGACCTGTATATCACCTGCCTGGGGGGAAACGTTCTGTACCGGAATAACGGCAACGGCACGTTTACCGATGTGACCAAGCAGGCGGGAGTGGCGGATGGTCGCTGGTCGACGGGTGCGGCGTTTGGGGACTTTGACGGCGACGGCTTTGTCGATCTGATGGTGAGCAATTATGTGGACTTCAAGCTGAACGATCTGCCGGGCTTTGGAAAAAGTCCTACGTGCAAGTTTCGGGGGATCGATGTGCAGTGCGGTCCGCGCGGGCTGAAAGGAGCGGGGGATAGCTTGTTCCACAACAACGGCGACGGCACCTTTACGGACATCTCCAAGGCTGCGGGGGTGGACGATCCTGCGGGCTACTATGGGCTGGGAGTAGTGTGGTCGGATTTTGGCAACAGCGGACGCCCGGATATTTATGTCGCGGACGATTCCACCCCCAACTATTTGTACCGGAATATGGGGAAGGGCAAGTTCAACGAGATTGGGTTGGAGTCTGGGACAGCGGTGAGCGGCGATGGCTCGGAGCAGGGCTCGATGGGGGTGGCGGTGGCGGACTATAACCACACCGGGCGGTTCTCCATCTATGTGACGAACTTTGCCGATGAGTTCAACACGCTGTACCGGAACGATGGCTCGTACAGCTTTACCGATGTATCATACGACGCGGGGGTGGCAGTGGCTTCGCTGCCGTATGTGAAATGGGGTACGACCTTTGCGGATCTTGACAACGATGGGTGGCCTGACCTCTTTTCAGTGAATGGGCATGTGTATCCGCAGGTGGATACGACGCCGTCGGGTGCGCGGTATCGCGAAGTGGCGAACCTGCTGATGAACGACCATGACGGCACGTTTTGCGATGCCGGGAATCTGGCGGGTGCCGCCATTCGTGAGCCGCGGGTGAGTCGCGGGCTGGCAGCGGTGGATCTGGATAACGACGGCAACATCGATCTGGTGGTGGAGAATCTGGATGGATCACCGACGATTCTGCACAATCAGGGAATTCCGGGAACCCATTGGGTGACGCTGGAGCTGGCCGGCACGAAGAGTAACCGTCTGGCTCTCGGGGCCCGGGTGACGATTACGGCTGGCGGCGTGACGCAGATGGACGAGGTTCGGAGCGGGGGCAGTTATCTCTCCCAGAGCGATCTGCGGATACATTTTGGTCTGGGGAAGGCTGAGAAGGTCGACTCGGTAGAGGTTCGGTGGCCTTCTGGTCACGTCGATACGCTGCACGACCTTCGGTCTGACCACTTTTATTCGGTACTGGAAGGCAGCGGATTAGTGGTACCAGCTTCGATCGCTCCGACCGGAAAGTAGCGAGCGCTGGCGTCTGCCAGACGACACTGCTGTGTCAACAGAAATGATTCTGTAGAGGCGTTTTCCAGAAATTTTCTGCAAAGAGTAATTGACAAAGCGATAGCCGACAGCGCCTAATGGCAAGTCAGCAATTCAAACAAGACAATTAGCGGTGCTTAGCACTGGTATGCAGCTAATTGGCGGAGGAGCTCTTTTCTTTCGTCAATGAAGCAAAGAACGAATGCTGACGCAGAAACGATTCTCAAACTATTGATGGATTTTCGAGCATTACTTTAGGAGGATTATGAAACGACTATGTTCCTGGATTGCGTTTGTTGCGGTCATGATTGGTGTGCTCAGCGCACCAGTTTTGGCACAACGCACAACCGGCGTGGTGATTGGTCAGGTAACCGACCCATCCGGCGCGGCTGTGACTACGGCAACCGTGACTCTGACCAGCAATGCTACCGGTCTCGACCGCGTGGTGACGACCAACAGCTCCGGCGAGTATCGTTTCGACGATATCTCGAACGGCACCTATAAACTACAGGTAACCGGACCGACGTTTCGCAAGTTTGTTGCGAGCGGCGTTGTAGTAGACGTTGCATCCACCACGCGTGTGGATGCCAAACTGGCTTTGGGTAACGTCTCCGAGGTCGTCGAGGTTTCGGCGGCTGCGATTCAGGTGGAGACGGAAGGCGGTGCACTGGGTTCGGTTGTAGACGGCACCCAGGTTAAGGAACTACCGCTGAACGGTCGCAGCTTTGTGGAACTGACGCAGATGTCGCCTGGTATCTCTGGCGCCAACAACTTCGACAGCAAAAACAAGGGCCTGCAGGGTGGCGTGGACTTCTCGGTCAACGGCAACCCGACCACCAATAACCTGTTTATGGTGGATGGCGCCAACGACAACGACGTAGGTTCCAACCGCACGATTCTGATCTATCCCTCGATCGAGGCGATTGCCGAGTTCAAGATGCTGACCAACAGCTACGGACCAGAGTACGGTCAGGCTTCAGGTGCAGTCATCACGATCGTGACCCGCAGCGGTTCGAACACATTGCATGGCAGCGTGTTCTACAGCGGACGTAACGATGCTCTGGCCGCGTACACGTACTTTGCCCGTCGCAATGCTGGCACCGGACAGCCGCTGAATGGCAAGGACAAACTGCGCCGCAACGACTGGGGCTACTCACTGGGCGGTCCGATCAAGAAGGACAAGCTGTTTTTCTTCGGCAACGAAGAGTGGACACATGAAATTCACGGCGTATCGCAGGCTTCGTGCGTTGCCACGGCGGCTGAAATCGCTGGCGACTTTTCGACTCCTTCTTGCGGCGCGGCTCTGCCTACGTTCTCGCCTGCATTGCAAAAGGCGGGTAATCCCCACGCACTGGCAACGATTGATCCTGCAGGAGCATTGCTTGCACAGTACTTCCCGCTGCCCAACAAGGCAGTACCCGTCAACGGCAACAACTGGTCGGAGTCTCTGCCGAGCGGCACGAACTATCGTCAAGAGAATGGCCGTATCGACTACAACCTGAACAAGCACAACACCCTGATGGCCCGCTATACGCAGGACACCTGGGTCAGCCCGTCGTACAACGGCAACCAGTACTGGGGCGATTCACCGTTCCCGGTCATCAACGCCAACTGGTCGCAGCCTTCGAAGATGGCGATCGGACGCTGGACCAGCACCATCAGCGACACGCTGGTGAACGACGTTGAATTTGCCTACTCGAATAACCGCATCAACATCACCCCGGGTGGAACCAATGCTGGTCTGTTGAACCAGATGGCAGCGGCGATCCCGACACTCTATCCGCTAACTCTGAAGAACGCCAAGGCTTCTACCCCCACCGTCTGGGCTGGGCTTGGAGCTTACGGCGTCTACAACAACATCTGGTCGATTGCGCCGTGGAACAACACTCTGGATCTGTACACCTACCGCGACGATGTTTCGAAGGTTGCCGGACATCACGCCATCAAGGCCGGTGCGTTTCTGGGCATCAATGGTAAGAACGAGGATGCAAGTGCAGCCAGTACGGAACGGCCTACCTTCCTTACCTTCGACTCTTCGGTCGATCAGAGTAAGGGTGGTGTCGTGACGGGTAACAACCTGGCCAACGTGTTGATTCCGAACAATCCGTTCCTTCTGGCGGAGAACTCCACCAACGTACGTGCGCAGCTTCGCTGGAAAGACATTGAATTCTATGCAGGCGATATCTGGAAGGTTTCTCCCCGGATCTCTCTGAGCTACGGAGTTCGGTACTCGTTCCTGCGCAATCCTGTGCAGCCGAACAACCTGCTGACCAGCTTCCAGCCCCAGTTGTACGACAAGACCAAGCCAGCCAGCGATGCCTGTAATGGTCTGTGGACGGCACCGGGCAAGGATCCTTGCGGCGATGCGAACAAGCAGTTTGGCACTCACTTCAGCTCGGGTGTACCCGGTCCGAACAACTCGCTGGTCAACAACAACAACCACTTGATTGCACCGCGTGTTGGCGTGGCGTGGGATGTGCGTGGCGATGGCAAAACGGCACTTCGTCTTGGAGTCGGCCAGTTCTTCCAGCGCGAACGTGTCTCTCGCTACACCCTGGTCGCGAATGCTCCATTCTCCATCACTGCCTCGGGTATCTCTCGCTCATTGGGCGGAGCAACTCCGGCTACGTTGTCGGGTGGCGCTGCATCTCCCACGGGCGGTATGGATCCACGAGGGATTCTGCCGAACACCATTCAGTGGAACGTAACCGTTGAGCAGGAGTTGGCGAACAACACCGTATTGCAGATGAGCTATGTCGGCAATCGGGGTATTCACCTTACTTCGAGCTACGACGTCAACAGCATTGCACCTTCAAACTGGCTGGCGGCGTCGTTCGTCTCCGGTGGCGCACAGAACGCATTGCGGCCGTACAGCAACTTCGGCTCGCTGGCGTACTGGTCGCACAACGGCGATTCCAGTTACTCGGCACTGCAGACCCTATTCCGCACACAGATCCGGTCTTTCCGGTTCCAGGCTGCCTATACGTGGTCGCACGATATCTCCGATATCGCGACGGACGATTCCAGCGGCGGAACGGGAGCGCAGAGCTTCACTTACTTCACCAACCCTCGGCTTGATCGCGGTAACTCTAACACCAACCGTCCCGACGTCTTTGTGGCGAACGGAACGTACCTGGCACCGAAGTTGGAGAGCCACGGTATGTTGACACGCAATGTTCTGGGCGGATGGGAACTGACCGGCATCACGCAGGCCGAGTCGGGCAACTCGTTCACGATCTTCCAGGGCAGCGCGGCTGAGAACAGCGCGTTGGTTGTTCCGGGAGCGCCTGGAGCGGGTGCACTCAATGCACTCTTCCAGACTGGTCTTACTGGCAACCAGCGGCCTATCCTAGCTCCAGGACAGAGCTGTAACAGTGGTAGCAGCATCGGTGGCGATCAGGTGATCAACCCCAATGCCTTTACCTTGATTGGCTACCAGTTGGGCACACTCGATCCTCGGATGGCCCCGCGTGGTGCATGTCATGGGCCTCGGCTGGTCAATACGGACTTCTCCGTGGATAAAAACTGGAGAGTCAAAGATCGCGTGACGGTACAGTTCCGGCTGGATGCGTTTGACATGTTCAACCATGCAAACTTCCGCGCTGACATTGGTACCTTCACTGCGGTCGGCAACGTCAATTGCGGTGCGGCAGTAGGTGGTCTCTACATGCCATGCAGCCCAACCAATAATGTAGTCACGGCGCAGACGGCTGGCGGTAACTTCGGCAAGTCGACCGCGCTGGTTGGCAACGCGGAACGTCAAATCCAATACGGCCTGCATATCGAGTTCTAAGGCCTGATTGCTCAACCAAATGCAGGCGGAGCCGCTCTCGGTTCCGCCTGCTTTGTTTACTGCGGTTCGCATCGAACTCCCAACTTATGAAAATATGGAGTCCAGTGATTCGGCTTGACTCTCTCTCTTTCCGTACGCTTGCCTGCACGCTGGTCCTGACCGCCGTGCCGCTGGCTCAGACGCATTCTCCTGTGGTCGGCAGGCATGCGTCAGCGGTGGCGCCTGATCCTTCCGCCCAGCAGCTTGCCGAGGCCCTCGCCTCGCAGCAGCGTGCGCTGGATGGCGGCGATCCGGTTGCAATTGCAAGTGCTACACGGCTGGCTTCCGCATGTCTGCTTCACGAAGTTGCCAAGCTGCGTTTGCTCGAAGGCAAGCCAGCGGATGCGATTGATCTGGAGCGGCGATCGCTGGCGTTGCACGACTCCTCCGCAGTGCGTCTGGAACTGGCGTCCACACTGCTGCGGACAGGAGCCCAGCAGGATGCGGTGAAAGAGGCTTCCCTGGTATTGCAGGCAGAGCCGGCGAATCCGTCGGCATGGGCGATTCGTGGCAGCGCGTTGCTACACACGAACGACTATCGAGGGGCGATCGATGCGTTCAATCACTCGCTGGAGTATCAGGCGAATGTGAATGTGGCGTACGCCATGGCTTCGGCCGAGTTGTCGCTGCACGAGAAAGATAAAGCGGCGTTGATCTTTCGAAAAATAATCGCAGCATCGGATAACGCGGCGATCTGGCATGTGGCGGCTGGCGATGCGTATCGCGAGGCGTTGTATCTCAACGAGGCCGTCGAGGAGTTCAAGAAGGCGATTGCGATCGATCCGCGTGTGGGCCATGCCGAATTCTTTCTGGGGCTTACCTACCTGCAGATGAATGAGTGGGGCCCAAACTCGCAGAGCTTCGAACATCTTCGCGCGGCCGTGCGCCTTGCTCCGCGGGAGTACGTCAGCAATTTTTATCTCGGGGCGATAGAGTCGACGGACGGCAGCGATCTTGCGAGTTCGAACCGACATCTCCATGTCGCTGCGGAGGCCAATCCGGAGTCGCCGGAGGTCTGGCTCTACCTTGGTCTGAACGCATCGCGAGAACATAATATTGACGCCGCGAAGACCTATCTACGCAAGGCTGTGGAACTGACAGGGGATGATGTTGCGCGGAACAACTACCAGATTCGTCGCGTGTATGCCATTCTGGGGCGCATCCTGATCAGTGAAGGCAACCATGCCGAAGGCGATGCATTGCTGGCGAAGTACAAGAATACGGAGCAGTCGTCGATTGGCAACAGTGCCCACGCAATTGCGCAGGCGGCCGAGGCCCAGGATGCGGCGGTGCCTCTGAGTGGCGTGGCTGCGACCGATGCTGGAGTGTCCGGAATGCATGCGGGTACGATGATTGCCGCTCCAGAACATGACTCGATGCAGCCGCTGGGCGCTTCGACCAGCAAGCCGGTCCGCACGCCCGCAGAGGAGCAGCAGATTGCCGCACGGGAGCGGCAATTAGACGAACTTCTCGCCAGCAGCCTTAACGATCTGGGGACAGCAAACGCCAGACAGGGCCACTACGACGAGGCACTGGCCAACTTCACAGAAGCCGCGCACTGGCAGACGCCGACACAGGCATTGTTGCGCAACCTTGGCGTAGCTGCCTTCCGTACAGGGCATTACGATGAGAGCGCGGATGCTCTCTCGCGTTATTTTGCAGCAGAGGCAAGCAGCCCCGATCAGGCTGCACCAACGAACCGCCTGCGTCTGATGCTGGCGATGTCGTACTTCTCGCTCGGGAAGTTTTCCGAAGCGGACAAGGCCTTTACTCCAGTGGGTGATCTGGTGCGACAGGATCCGCGCACTGCGTATTCCTGGGCGTATGCGATGGCTCACTCGGGCCAGCAGCAGCGAGCGAACGAACTGGCGGATGCGCTGTCCAGCCAGAATCTTCCATCGGACAATCTGAGCCTGGTGTGTCATTTATATGTCGATACGGAGAACTATGAGCAGAGTGCGGCTTGCTATCGACGAGCCTACACCGCCGACCCCGGTCTGAAGCTTGCGCATTACGAAGTCGCCGAAGCGTTGATCCACCTGGACCGTGCCGCGGAGGCGGTTCCGGAGCTTCGGGAAGAGTTGCTGCTGAGTCCTGACAATCCAAACGTCAAGTATTCGCTGGCGTTCGCGCTGTTGCAGAGTTCGCACAAGGAAGAGGCGATGACGATTCTACAGGCGCTCACGCAGGCGAACCCGACCCATGCTCAGGCGCAATATCAGCTTGGCAAGCTGCTATTGGAGCAGGGCGATGCTGCCGGTGCGATACAGCATCTGGAACTTGCAGAGCGAAGCGATCCTGCGCCTGACTATATCCACTACCAACTGCAGGCAGCGTACCGCAAAGCTGGACGAACGGATGATGCAGACCGTGAGCTTAAGCTTTACCGCGAGATAAAGGCTCACAACAGGGAAGTGACCCCGGCGCACTAGACCGCACTGGGTGAAGTTAGATGGCTTCCGCGCGTGATTGCGCTATACCGTCCGCAGCAAACGAAGAAACTGGTGAGAGACAATGACGAATCCTACGAGCAATACCCCGCCGGCCACAAACTTTTCTCATGCGATGTTGCGTGAGATCTACGAGCAGCCGCAGGCACTCGCTGCAACCATTGCACGATATCTTCCGGATGCGATGGAGCCACAAGAACCCCTCGGGAGACTACTGGAGATTGTCGGAGAGCGGGAGCGACTGGTCATTGCTGCCAGCGGCTCCAGTCGTCATGCTGGGCTGGCAGGCGAGATCATGATTGAGGATATGGCTGGCGTCCCGGTCGATGTCGAGTATGCCAGCGAGTACACCTATAGTTCGAGCCACACGTTGCATAACCCTGGCGTACTGGTGCTGTCGCAGTCCGGCGAGACGGCAGATACGCTGGCTGCATTGCGCAAGGCACAGGCACGCAATCTTGCAACGATTGCCGTTACAAACAAAGCCGATTCCACGATGGCACGGGAGGCGGCGATATCGCTGCCGACGCTGGCGGGTGTGGAGAAGGCTATTCCAGCAACCAAGAGCTTTACCACCCAGTTGGCAGTTCTGTATTGCTTCGCGCTGGAGTTGGCCAGGTTCCGCGGGACGATGGACGAGAAGGCTGCCGAGGTGAATGCGAAGCGGTTGCGCGAGATTCCCGGACTTTTACAGAGCGCGTTGCCGGAGTGGCACGCGAAGATTGAAGCGCTCGCACCCGAGTTGGTGAACTCGTCCAGCTTTCTTTATCTGGGGCGTGGTGTGCACTATGCGATTGCGCGTGAGGGAGCCTTGAAGTTGAAAGAGTCTGCGTATCTGAACGCTGAAGGCTACCCGACCGGAGAACTGAAGCATGGGCCGAACGCACTGGTCAGTCAGGCTGCACCGCTCATCATGATTGCGACGGTGGATCGCGCGGACCCGGATTCTGTTCTGCGCTACTCCAAGGTGCTTCAACTGATGAGAGAGATGCGAACACAAGGCGCGCGTATCGTTGCGCTGGCGACAGAGGGTGACGAAGAAGTTCCCCGCTTCAGCGAGGCTTGTCTCTTTATACCTGCGACCAGCGATTTGCTGGCAACGATGCTGGAGGTGGTTCCGTTGCAACTGCTGGCGTACAGCATGGCAATTGCCCGCGGCATCAATCCTGACTCTCCGCGCCAGTTGGTGAAGGCGGTGGTACAGGAGTGAGTGTGCAGCTACCGGCTGCAGGAAGAGTGTGGAGTTAGTCTGGCATTGGCCTGTTCAAGGTGGGGTGTCGCCTGTGCAGGCAGCCAGGCGTTGGACCATGCGCCTGAGAAGACAAAGCTGCTGAGTGGCTTTCGGAATCGGGGTGTTCGCAGGTCGCTGGTCACTGTTTTTGTCGCTGAGGGATTCGCCTCGGGATAGCCGATGGCGAGCATGGTCATGACGGAGATACCGGTCGGAACGTGGTATACATCGCGAATCTTCTCGCGGTCTATCACGGTCATCTGATGGACTCCGAGACCGCGTGCAGTGGCTTCGAAGACAAGGCTGGCCGAGGCGAGTCCGAGGTCGTGTTCGGCTGTTGGGTACAAGCCGCCACGCTGCAGGCTGAGCCGTACACAACCGATCATGAGAACCGCTGCTAGCCGCGCCCAGGACAGGTTGATTCGTCCGACGCAGTCGAGCATGCGGGCGAACTCATCGGACTCGCTGCGGGTTGCCACGATGTAGCTCCAGGGCTGCTCGTTACCGGCGGAGGCCGACCATCGCGCCGCCTCAAAGAGGGCAAGCAGATGGTGTTGGTCGACCGGACGAGGTTCAAATGCGCACGGGCTGAATCGCCGGGACAGCAGATCGTGAATCAGCGGCGGGCACTGTGTTGCGGGGGACATGCTCATTTCTTTCCAGACAGCGCGATCGCGCGAGGAAACAATATGCTGTTTTCGAGTTCCACGTGGTGACGAGTAAGAGCGTCAAACTCTGCGAGTGTTGTATAGAGGGCGTGATAGGTTGGGCAAGCACCATCCGGCAGTTGATAGTTGCTGGTCAGTACGTTGATCTCGGTGAGCGCGCTGCCGACGATGTCGTGTTCGGCCATCATCGCGGCGATGGGATTTGCGACGTCGCCGAAGCAAGCATAGGGCTTTGGCGATCCGCTCTGATC
This sequence comes from Acidobacteriota bacterium, assembly GCA_021780315.1. Lineage (GTDB taxonomy): Bacteria > Acidobacteriota > Terriglobia > Terriglobales > Acidobacteriaceae > Edaphobacter. The sequence continues at coordinate 282,267 of JAJXYY010000033.1, read as the reverse complement.
AGCCCGTTCGAGGCCAACGATGTACGGAAATAGAACCCGCTCCTCCTTCTCCATGTGCGGCGTCATCTCTTCCAGAATCTGGTGGACCAGCGACTGGATGCGGGCGAGTTCTGGATGGGTTGCACCATGCCGATGGTGGACTTTGAATGCCAAGGTGGTGAGTCGCTCGAGTTCCAAGCGGGTGGGTCCGTGACACGCGGTCACGATATAAGTTGCCAAATCTTCCAACGAAGCCGTCGTCCACGGGTCGGCCATTTGCGGTGTTGCATGTGCGGCCTCTGCGAGGCCTTGTAGAAGGTCCGCCAGCGGAATCTGCTGCTCCTGACATACTTGCGCCAGCGATTTTCTGCCGCCGCAGCAGTAGTCAATTCCGAAGCGTTCAAATACCCGCACGGAGGATGGCTGTTCCATAGCTAGATCGCGAACTTGTTTGATTGCGGTTGGCATGTCGATGTCCTCACCGTCTACGCTAATCAAAGGCGAGACAGGACTCAGTGACTTAAGTGCCAGCCGGCATGATTTGTGATGAGAGTTCGACTGGGAGCTGCCACGATGTGCTGTCTCCGGCGGAAATCTCCGCGCGGTGTGAGAGATTGGCTAGGGGCATTTGTTGGCTGCTAGACTGCACAGCATGATCACGCAACGGATGGATATTGGCGCGGTCCTGCAAAAGACCGCCTTGTTGTCGAGCCTGAGTTCTGAAGAGATCAAACTGCTGGCGGTGCGAACCGTACGCAAGCGATTTGAGGCAGGGGAACTGCTTTTTTCGGAAGGCGAGATCTGCCACGGGCTGCACATCATTGGTTGGGGCAGGGTGCGTATCTTCAAGACCTCGCAGGGAGGTCGTGAACAGGTACTGGCCATCAATCAACCGGGCGATTGCGTCGCTGAATTGCCTGTCTTCGACGGTGGCACCTACCCGGCATCCGCGGTGGCGATCGAGCATGCAGAGATCGCCTTCATCTCGCGGCGCGATTTTCAGGCGTTCTGCATGGAGCATCCAGAAGTGGCACTGAAGGTTCTGGCCGTAGTCGGTGCGCGACTACGACGACTGGTGGGCATCATCGAAGAGCTATCGTTTACGACGATTCGACAGCGTTTGATTGCTGCGCTGGTCCGACTGGCAGAAAGTGAGGGTAGGCAAACTGAAAGTGGCATCGAGTTTCAACTGCCGTCGAGCCATCAGGAGCTAGCCAGCCAGCTTGGCACCGTGCGCGAACTCATCTCGCGAAATCTGATGCGCCTACAGGCCGAGGGTCTGCTGAATGTCGATGCGCGACAGATCGTCGTCAAGGATTTGAAAGGGCTTCGCGGACTGCTCAGCGCGTCGTCTTAGCTTGAAGCAGTCTAGTGTTCGTACTCGTTCGCATGGGGAACCATCTGTCGATAGACATCGGGTGAGATTGTGGTCTGCCAGTGTCCGGTCGCGCGAGCAAGGCCGATCAACCCGAAGAAGATAAGCGCCAGGGCCGCGACGATTGCATGTGGCTTCAGAACTCGACCGCGCCAGCGTTCGATCGTGGGGGCGGAGACAGTGTGGTTATCCGTGGCGAGTGCGTGCGGAGCGAGTGCGAGTTGCAGTGCATGACTTGCGGGGCACGCGGCGACACATTCCATGCAACTGGTGCATTCCAGGGATTGAATCTGTATCAATTGGTCGACTGGGAGATGGGACGGGCAGGCTTTGGCGCACTTGCCACAGTCGATGCACGCAGTGGTATCGCGGCGGATTCGCACTGGACTGAGCGTGGATACGATGCCCATCAGCGCTCCATAGGGACAGAGAAACCGGCACCAGAAGTTTTGAATGACGACCGAAAGCAGGATGAGGCTGGCTAGAACCACCACTCCGATGAGGCCTAGATTACGAAAGAAGTTGAGCATCTTGACGTCGGCTACGATGCCGAACGGTGCAAGCATAAAGTCGTGGATGGACTCCGCCGACATGCTGAGCACCAGTATGAGGAAGAAGCCCATCAAGAGATACTTCAGGCTGCGCAGGGGCAGGTCGAGCCAGCGCGGAAGGATCAGGCTGTTTCGGAAGAGTTTGCGTCCTAGCTTCCAGAGATACTCCGAGATGGTGCCCACGGGGCATAGCCAGGAGCAGAATACTTTCTTGATAAACAAACTCGACAGTAGAAAGACGGCAGCCAGCACCATTGCGGAGGGATGAATCTCCGGCATTTGACTCGACATCAGGAAGTACTTGAGGTTCATCAAGCCTGCGATGGGAAGCCACCCATCGACGCCGGCCGGACGCTCGATGAATGGCGTCCGCCCCTGGCTTTCAAAGAAGCGGACCCAGATGACGAACTCAATTGCGATCCATGCGTTCAGCGCCAGAAACACAGCCTGCACGCAGTGGCGAACTGCCTGGGATCGGTCTGGCAGGAGGCGACGCACGAAACGCTTTGCTGGCATCGACACGCTATCTTTCGCTGAACTGACCGCAGCCGTTGTCGTCGGTATGACTTGCATGGAACCTTCCGTTGCCCGCGATTGTCGTGGTGGCCGATTGAAGATCCGGGCAGGTCAAAACATCTACGGGTGACTAGGAGCGTATGCAGAGACGCGCACTAGTTTGCAGCCACCTTAATTTGAACCAGCAGCATACGCGTGGGGGATTGCGCTGTGATCGCATGAAGCAACTGTGGTGGCATGTAGACGAACGAACCTTGTCTGGCCTGGACCGTTGACTCACCCAGCTGGACCTCTGCTTCGCCTTGGAGGAAGTAGAGTACGGCCGGTGTCGGTGCGGAGTGTGCCGAGAGAGACTCTCCTGCAGAGAAGCCAAAGAGCGTGATGTTGACATGCTCATCTTTTTGAATCACGCGGCTGAGGATGCCTTGGGCGGGAAGCTCTAACTCTGTCTGCAAGTCGGTGAGGAATGCGTAGTCCATAAAGGTCTCCCATGAGGCTGGTTGCGTTCAGCTCTGTTACGACTTTAGGGAGAAACGAAAACCATTGCAGGGACTTTAGTCACAGTCAGCAGATTTGAGCCGTGAGGGATCAGTCGACGGGATGATTGCCATCGTCAGGGGCTGGCCGGTCAGGTTCCGCAGAATGTCTGGCTGACGCGCTGTTCCGGGCGTGCGGGGGAGGAGTACCGTTCGAGATTCGGCCGGTATTCGAAGGGGTCTGTCACGACTGCCAGCAACTGCTCGAACGGTTGGAAATCCTTTCGCTCTACGGCTGCATCGATTGCGTCTTCTACCATGTGATTGCGGGGGATAAACAACGGATTGGCGATGCGCATCGAAGTAGTCCGTTGCTGTGTCGAGACTGACTCCTGCTGCAGGCGTTGGCGCCATTGCATTGCCCAGGAGTCATAGGCGGTGGGATCGGCAAACAGTGCGCGCACAGCTAGGTCTGCTTCCGGCATAGCAGCGGCATCGCATAGACGGCGGAAGGTCAGGGTGAAGTCGGCGTGATTGGCGGCCATGCGTCCCAGCAGATCGTGCGCAAGCTCTGTATCGCCGGCACGCTCGGTGGCTAATCCAAGCTTGCGGCGCAGTCCGGCGGAACGGGCTGCCTCGAACTGATTGCTGAAGGCTGCGAGCGCGTCGTAGGCAGCGGCCAGGGCAGTTTCTTCGCTACCTGCTTCCTGTGTCATCAGGGGTAGCAGCGACTCGGCTAACCGCGCCAGATTCCAGTGGGCGGCGTGTGGCTGGTTGCTGTACGAGTAGCGTCCCTGGCGATCAATGGAACTGAAGACCATGTTCGGATCGTACGCCTCCATAAACGCGCAGGGCCCGTAGTCGATGGTCTCGCCGGAGATAGACGAATTGTCCGTATTCATCACGCCATGGACGAAGCCTAGCAGCATCCACTGTGCGATCAAACTTGCCTGTCGTGCGATGACGCCATCCAGCAGCGCTCGATATGGCTGCTGCGCGTTTGCGGCCTCGGGATAGTGCCGTGCGATGGCATAGTCGGCCAGCACGCGGATGGCTTCGGTGTCGCCTTGTGCCGCGAAGTACTGGAAAGTGCCCACGCGCAGGTGGCTTGCCGCCACGCGGGTCAGGATGGCTCCGGGCAGTTCGACTTCACGCAGTACCCGTTCTCCAGTGGTTACGGCGGCCAGAGCGCGTGTGGTTGGCACGCCGAGGGCAGCCATGGCTTCGCTGACGAGATACTCGCGTAACACCGGACCGAGCGCGGCCCGACCATCGCCGCGCCGCGAGAATGGGGTAGGGCCGGAGCCTTTGAGTTGGATGTCGTATCGGGCACCGTCACGGGCTATCACCTCGCCCAGCAGGTTGGTGCGACCGTCGCCCAGTTGCGGGACAAAGTGTCCGAACTGATGTCCAGCGTAGGCGAGCGCCAGAGGTTCTGCGTCGATGGGGATGCGATTGCCTGCGAGTATCTCTACGCCGGTATTGCTGGCAAGTGCTTGCGGATCGAGGCCCAGGGTGCGGGAGAGTTCCACATTGACCTTGATCAGGCGTGGCGCCGCTACCGGCGTTGGGTTGAGCCGCGCATACAAACGCTCCGGCAATCGCGCATAGGTATTCACGAAGCCGAAGCGGAAGGGGTCACGTTCCAAGTCCGATGGGGTGGGCAGCTCGGTAGCAGTATCTGGTAAAGGCATAGGTTATTCGATGCGTGTTCGCAGGTTTCGCTGCTGGTGCAGCGTGATCTTGATCCTATGGTACAGAGGTTGAGCAGCGAAGCCGGGCAAAGAAGACACGCTGGCGCACCGAACTTCTCCAGCAGTAAGCGTGTTGGCTTAGCCGGACGAGTCTTCAAAATCTGCATGTTCGACCGAGACTCGGCGGTCGAAGACATAGCAGGCCCCATGCCATTGGCTGTCCTGCTGTGGCACGTCTTCGAGGTACTTCAGTATCCCGCCTTGCAGATGGTAGACATCCTGAAAGCCCTCCTGCAGCAGAAAAGCTGATGCTTTTTCACAGCGAATTCCTCCCGTGCAGAACATCGCGACCTTACGATGCGTGGCTGGATCGAGATTCTCGCGCACATAGGTGACGAAGTCGGAAAAGGTCTCGGTGCCGGGAATGAGTGCTCCAGCGAAGGTGCCTATGTCTGTCTCGTAGCGATTGCGTGTGTCAAGCAGCAGCACGTCCTGATCGGCGATCAGGGCGTTCCAGTGTTGTGTTGGTACGTACTGTCCTGGACGGCTTGGATCAACCTTGGCTTTGCGAAAGGTGATGATCTCCTGCTTGACCCGAAACTTGAGCCGCTGGAACGGGCACTCCTCGGCGTGGGAGAACTTCACTTCACTCCGTTCCAATCCCACCTTGTCTGTGAGCAGTTGCAACAACCGCTCGATCGTGAGGGGTGAACCGGCCATGGTGCCGTTCACACCCTCTTCGGCAATCAGCATGGTGCCACGGAGATCGCCGTCGACAAAGATGGCGAGAAGCTCATCTCGCAGAGCTTCCGGCTGAGGGAGAGCAACGAATCGATAGAAGGCTGCAATGGTGTAAGACACGATGTCTCGATCATAGAATGTCGGACGCCCGATGGTGCAATCGGTATTGCAAAGCAAGGGTTTGCCAACAGGGCCGGCTCGTTTTCCGCGGGCTTGCCGGCTGCTACGTTGCGTGTGGCACCCTCTGAGACATGTAAGACTCCCTGCACTGAATCATGAGCCCTTGTGTGCTGGATGCGGGCTTGGACCTCGACGAACTTTGCGGAGGCTTGCGGATGCCTCAACTTCGTTTCTGGTCCTTCGCTGCTTAGGCGTGCGCCCTGCGAATGCGGCACCGTTGTCCAATGGGTCTTCGCCGCGCTCCGCTTTCATCCCTTCGATCCGACTGCCGGGGCTGGTAGCATCTCCATCAAATGTGGCATGCTGCGAGAGCAGACGGCATATTAGATGCCGGAAGGGAAGGTCTCAGCCGGTTCACCCGATGGAGGCAAGCCGATCGGTTCCAGCGGTTCCACTGCCCGAGTCTGGTCAAAGTGGATGATGGCATCGAACTGGCCCGAAAGGCTCGCATTAAAGTAGTGGCTGGCCAGCTCCGTCGCAGGGCGGTAGACCACACCAATGGCGCGCTCCAGCAGTGGCTCGCGAAGTCCCTCGGCCACGCGAGAACCCTTTCGCAGCGCAAGCGAGAAGGCTGGAACTCCGATCAGATGGAATACGCCTTCATAGCTGTCCGTTCGCGCCGGTAGAACTCGTTTGCGTTCCGCTGGACTGTCCCATCCGGATGCCGCAGTAACCGTTCCGGAGTAGGTAGTGAAGCCGATGCTGCGACACTCCTCCCCGTACGTCTCGCGAATCAGTTGACCAATATTCCACTCACCGGCGCGGCCCATTTGGGTGGCGCGGGCATCGCCGACGTGGGAGTTGTGGGCCCAGACGACGATCTTAGCGGGCGGCCTCCTTCGCTCGAAGTAGTTGTTCAGGGCATCGAGAGTTTCCATCATGTGCCGATCGCGCAGGTTCCAGGATGAAACCGACTCATGAAACATCGTGCGGTAGTACTCCTCAGCATCCTTGACTACGCGGGCATTCTGCTCTGCATCGAAGAAACGCTCGACCGCAATCAGTCCATCCATGCGGGCATAGCGCAGTGCGCTTTGTTGCAGATCGACCAACTCCGATACCGCTTCCTTCTCGCAGGACGGCCGCAATCCAAGTCCTGATGTATAGCCGTATGACTGAGGATCGTCTCCGAACTCATCGAAGCAGGCATACCGGATGCGGGCGCGGTGCGCTGCGTCTGCATCAACCCGGTCCAGATAACGCAGAACGCGCTCCATCGAAGCATGCAGACTGTACAGATCAAGTCCGTAAAATCCAATACGCGTGGGTGGTTCCAACGCATCGTTGAAGCTCCGCAGCCAGCCGACGAAATCCAGAACGTCGGCATTGCGCCACATCCACGCCGGAAAGCGACTGAACCCACTCAGGGCCTGAACAGCGTCTGGATCGGAGTTGTCGCCCTGGACATAGCGGTTCACCCGATAGGCGTCGGGCCAATCGCCTTCGATCGCAATGGCACGGAAGCCCTTCTCGCGGATAAGCCGCTGCGTGATGCGGGCTCGCTCTCGATAAAACTCATGGGTTCCATGCGAGGCCTCGCCGAGCAGCACAAAGCGGGCATCTCCAACCAATTCCAGCAGCGAATCGTAGTCGCCGGTCGAACCGGTCAGCGGATGAGCGGCATCGTGAACCAGGTCGGTAAGTATGGATAGAGTTGCGTCGATCATGGGGAATGCCCTCCCTGCGTTCACGCGTGTCGTGCGTTCATGCGTGTCGTGCAATCATGCTCATCGGTTCGGTCGAACTGTAGATCGTGACTCAACGTCCCGCGGAAACCTTCAGCGGACTTGCTTCGCGATCGGACAACAGGGTGCGCGAGAACCAGACTGCGGCGAGTTGTGCGACCTGCTCCAACGCACCAGCTTCTTCAAATAGGTGCGTCGCTCCGGGGACGATAACCAGCTGTTTGTTCTGGCTTTGCAGCTTGTCGTAGGCCTGACGATTGAGAGCGATCACCATATCGTCTCTTCCTCCCACCAGCAGCAGCACTGGAACTCGCACGATGCCCAGCGCATCACCGGCAAGGTCCGGTCGCCCGCCACGAGAGACCACTGCATGCACCAGTCCCGGCAGTCGCGCCGCTGCGAGCAGTGCTGCGGCTGCACCGGTGCTCGCACCGAAATAGGCAATAGGCAGGCTTCGGGTGTCCGGCTGACCAGCAATCCACTGGGTCACGCTGACCAGCCTTCTCGCCAGAAGTTTAATGTCGAAGCGAAGCTCCGCCGTGTGTTGGTCCACGGCTTCTTCTTCGACCGTCAACAGGTCAAATAGCAGTGTTGCAAATCCCTCGGCTTGCAGCACTTCTGCCACATACCGGTTGCGGGAACTGTGCCGGCTGCTGCCGCTGCCATGCGCAAACAGCACAATCCCTTTGGCCTGATGGGGAAGGCTCAAGGTCCCGTACAGCTTCAGATGGTCAACCTCGATCGTGACCTCTCGCCCAAATATCGCTTCAGGAGGATTTCGGGTTGAACTGTTATTGGCCGGTGTTGCAGCTTGCCGCAAGAAGTCCTGTACCTCAGCGTCTTCAACTTGGGTAAAGGATTCGTAGAACTGTCCAACCGCATAAAATTCTTCCGGTATGTGCACACAAATAAGCTCGTCCACTTCCCGTCGCAGCCAGTTGCAGGTGGAGACAGGCGCCACCGGAACTGCCAGCACCAGTTTGCCTGGTTTCATCTGCCGCAGTGCGCTGATTGCCGCGTAAACACTGGCCCCCGTTGCGATTCCGTCATCGACCAGAATCACCGTCTTGCCAGCCAGATCGAGCGATGAACGCGTGCCCCGATAGAGCTCAGCCCGCCGCTGCAGCGCGTCCTGTACCTCTTGCGTGACGCGCTCAATCTCCTGCTCGGTGATACCTGCGGCTGCAATCACCTGCCTGTCCAGATATCGACCACCTCCAACCGCCACGGCTCCAAATGCCAGTTCTTCGTGCCCCGGAACACCCAGTTTCCGCGACAGAAATACATCCAGAGGTGCGTGCAGGGCTTGTGCCACTTCAAACGCTACGGCAACGCCACCCCGGGGTAAGCCCAGTACGATCACATCGCCTCGATTGGCATACCCGGCCAGCTGCATTGCTACTTGTTGTCCTGCGTCTACTCTATCCCTGAATCTCATGGCGTTACTCCAGCCGATGTCATCGGAATCGACGCATTCTGAAAGTACCTGTACGCGTCGCTATCAACTATTAGGACAGTCCGGCTCGCCCCATACCGTGATTTCTATCACTCCCGTACGTTCGCCTGGAGCAAGGACACACCGTAAGCGGTGATAAATATCACTGCGACGGATCACCCTATTCTGCGAGTCTTGCAATCCGGTATGGAAAGACGTCGATACCGGTCTTCTGCCAGGCAATGGCAGGATGCTAGGAGGATTTATGAAGATCAAAGATGTGATGAGCAAGACGTTGTATTGCTGTACCCCGGCTGACACCATACAAAAAGCAGCGGAGCTAATGAAAGACAACGATGTCGGGGCTATTCCTGTGGTGAATGACTGCAAAGAGCGCAAGCTGCTCGGCATCATCACGGACAGGGATATCTGTGTCAAAGTTGCATCCACTGGGAAATCGACAGCGGCGATGAAGGTCGGCGAAGTCATGACCAAGTCGCTGACGACCTGCAAGCCCGACGATACCCTGGAAGCCTGTGAGATGAAGATGGAGCAGAAGCAGGTAAGACGCATTCCGGTGGTCGATGCGAGTGGCAAGTGTGTCGGTCTCGTCGCCCAGGCCGACATCGCTCTGCGCGACACACCGCTGCATATCCATCACACGCTGGCTGCAATCTCTCAGCACCACGCTCACCCCCAAGCCGCAGCACAGGCCTAGTTCCATGCAAGAAAGGGTCCCCAAAGGAGTAGACCATGGGGCAGCGCCACCTGCCCCATGATTGAAGCCCTATGATTGGCAGAACACCGTTCAATAGCGCAGCAGAGCCCCTGTCTCGCCAAACAGCGCTGCAGTCGGCATATCTGGCGCTATGATTCTCGCTCCTATTGCCAGAGCCCTCCGTGCCAGAAACTCCTCCGCCGACATCAGATGGCTCTGTCTACTGCCACATGCAGGACACTGGGTACTGACATTCCACCAACTCTGACATCGCGAGCAGGCAGTGACGTCTTTTCCCGTAAGATCACCAAGAAAAAGTGTCTGGACACTGCCTGCTTCCAGCCTGCGTAGCACAGCGTCCACGCCCACCGCACTGATCTCCGGACGTTCGCGGATAAGCTCCCAGAAATGGACGTATTGCTGACGTAGCTTCTCCCTGACCACTGGTTTGGTCGCCTTGGCGATCTCATCGGTCGTCATGTCCAGGTTTGTCAGATGAAACCTTCCTGACATCATTTCGGTCATACCTGCTTTGACAAGTTGAGGCTCCAGTTCGGACCAGACATCCTCGCGGCATCCCACCACAAGTTGCCCGCAAGAGAGATCCAGCATCATCAAATGCAAGTCCAGCGCCAGTGATTTGAAGTACGCCTTCGTGCGTTCGCGCACACTTCCGTCAATGTGATCGGACCAGCCAACCCGCGAATCGTCTGCCTCGACTGCCAGATCTGCCGTAGGCAACAAAGGCAAAGCGAGAGCGTCCGTACCGCGCACCAGAAAGACCCGTGCCTTACCCCGCTCCACCAGTGCGACACAGCAGGGGGTGGTCGCTTCCAGCGCGCGCAGCAGGGGAACCATCTGAAACCTCTGCGACACCTGCAGGCCGCTTAAGTCTCCACAGGTTGGAAGATCGACCACCTGCCAAATGTCCCTGTCTTTACAAGCGAAAACCGCATGGAAGCGTCGCGGCGAACCCCGAAACTCCGGCTCCATGTTCAGAATCCGGGTCAGATCCTTCGACAAACCGGGACTGCCGTCATGGGTCTCATACCGGTCTCTGGCAGTCTTGATTAGATGTTCGAACGTCAGGGCTTCTCCGCGGTGCGCTTTGTCCGATAAGTTAGGCCGGGAGAAGTACAGGGTAATGGCATGGGATGCTTCGTCATAGACTTCCGCAAGCGTTGCGATGGCTTTAGGAGAAAGTGGATTCAGAGCAGCAGGAACGGGTGGGACAGCGATTGTCTTCATACGGTCACTCCTACGTAGAAGCATCACTTTAGCGGCTTGCGCAGGTGATCGCGGTGACAGCAATCACGCAGTCCACGCGGCGGCCCTGGCGAGGCCCCGCGATCCAGACCAAGCCATCAGGCTCTCGTAACAGGAGCACCTGCGAACTCATCTGATTTGTGGATATTAGCGTGCACACCAGAGACGGGATCAACGCCCGGTGCCATGTGGTTCACGCCTTCTGCCGACCATTTTGGGGCCAGGCATGTCTGCCATCCGCTTCCTTGCTCCACTAACTGCGGACCCGCACGCGTGCTCCATCTCTCAACTCTACGCTGGGATGCGCGATAACCGCGTCTCCGGGATGAAGTCCTTCCCGAACCTCCCACTGGCTCTCTCCACGGTGTCCGACACTAATTGGAGTACGACGCGCCTTTCCGTTGCGCACCACGAAGACTGCCCATTCGTTGTCTGCGCGAAAGACAGCGCTGGAGGGAACCAGCAATACATCGGCGGCCTCCCAGAGAATTACCTGCACCTCCACGTGATACGCATCCTGCAAGGACTGCGGATCGCCTTCCAGGTCGCAGATGACATTCACGCGCTGCTCCTCCACCCCAAGTGCTGAGATTTTGGTAAAGGCACCGGGCTCCACCATTCGTACGCGAGCCGGAATCGGGGTATCGCCGCCCCAGTCGGTAATCCTTGCGGCCATGCCCGGTTTTATTCGAACAGCATCTCGTGTCAGGAAGTCGGAGACGATCTCGAGGCGAGGGGTGTAGCCGATCTCCACGATTGGCGTTCCAGGGCTCACGATGCGTTCACTCTGCTCGATGAGCCTCAGGATGCGTCCGCTCACCGGCGAAACCACCGCGGTGGGGAGAGTGGAGCGGCCACCCTGATAGACCAGCAGCGCGGATTTTGCCTCTTGGACTTGAAAGGCCGCTGACTGTGCTCCAGCAGTTGCCGATTGCAATTGCTTTGATGTTGCCTGTTCAAGCGTCACAGCCTTGTCGATGGCTTGTTTCGAGATGATTCCCTGCGCAAACAGTGCATGGCCTCTGGCGAGATCTTCTTTGGTTTGCTGATACTCCGCCTGGGTTCGGCCAGCCAGGCCATTGGCTTGCTGCTCGGCGGCAACTGCGGCCTGGAGGCGTGCTTCAAGGATGGCACGCTGACGCGGATCGATGGGTGTCGGGTCAATCCAGGCAACCGGCTGGCCGGATTGCACCGGATCCCCTGCATGCAGGTTGATCCTCCGCAATTGACCGGTAACCGTGGCCGCCAGTACGAAGTGGTCATGCATTCTGGTCTTGCCTTCTTCTTCGACAATCTCCTGCAAAGGACCGCGTCGAATGGAAGCTGTCTCAACCACAGCCGGCGTGGGGCGAAAGGCCAGGGCCAAGGCAGTCACCAGCAGCAACAGTGCAAACCATGCGAGGATTCGTGTGCGACGCTTCATATCACTCCCCTGCCTTGAGTACAGAGACAATGTCCATACCGGCGACCCGTCTGCTAACCAGAATGCCAGAGGCAACTGCGGCAAGGAACACGATCACGAAGGCCCATGCGTAGCTCGCCGGTTGCACCACCAGAGGCATGCGGTAGAGTTCCGTCTGCAAGTGGAAAGTCAGTATTGCACAGACAACATAGCCAGCGGCAAACCCAAACGGCAGTGCGGCCAGCGTGATAAATGCTTGTTCGCCAAGAAGGATCAACGTGATCTCGCGACGAGTGAAACCGAGAATGCGAAGGGTTGCCAACTCGCGTGAGCGCTCCGAAAGGCTGATTCGGGCTCCGTTGTAGATCATGCCAATGGCAATCACCGAGGCAAAGACAATCAACGTTCCAATGGATAACGTCATACTTCGATTGATAGTCTCCCGAAAGCTGTCCACGGCTGCTGCTTTAATCGATACAGCCGCAACTGCTGGCAATTGCTTGAGTCGCTGATAAAGCTCTTGCTGCTTCTCCCCGTCGACCTGCATCAGCGACCCGGAGATGGAGCCGTCTTCCTGCATCAACCGATTCAGCGCGTGGATATTCATATAGGCGTTCGTTCCCAGAAGTTCGTCGACTGTGGCTGCAACCGCGATGGTGCGCGCAGGACGTCGTCCCTCCAGTACTTCTACGTTGATGCTGTCGCCGGGCACCACCCCTAAGATCCCCGCCAGGGTGGAACTTAGAACAATGCCCTCAGGGGGCAACGAGAGAGTATTTCCGGTGCCGTCAACAATCCGATGAAGCTCGCCTTGTTCCGGCAAGCCAAGGATAGAGGTCTTTCGCGATCGATTTTGAAACTGCAGACGCACAGGAACTGCCCGGAATGCCTCTGAGCGAATCACGCCCGGCAATTGAGCCAGCTCAAACTCAGCCTGCGCAGAGTGTACTTCGTTGAGGGTCACCGCGATGTCTTCCCGCTGCACATCGTGAAACTGCACTTCCATCATGCGATGCAACGAGTCGAATAGGCCAAACTCAACCACGAGGATCATGACCGAGCAGGAGATGGCGAATGCCGAGGCCAGTGCCCGCAACGGTCTTCGTTCGAGGTTTCTGATGATCATTCTGACTGCGGGAGATAGCGATGGCAGATTCAGTTTGTCGAGAATCATCGGGCGGAATCGAGCAGGCGCTTCGGGACGCATGGCTTCGGCCGGCGGCAAACCGACTGCTCGCACCACCGCCCCGATAGCTCCGGCAATTGCGGTAACAAAGGTGATAAGGCCAGCCCAGAGTAATATCGGGAGATCCAGCCGATAGACGAGAACGGGGAAGCGATAAAACTCGGCATAGAGCGATGCCAGCTTGATGCCGAAGTACCATCCAATGCCACATCCCAGCACATAGCCGGCAATCGCAACCAGCAGGCTGAACTCGACGTAATGAAGGCCCACGAGCCAGTCTGGATAGCCGAATGCCTTGATCACGGCAATTTCAGCTCGTTGCGTGCTGACCAGACGCATAAAGGACAGATGGACCAGGAGAGCAGCGACGGCCAGAAAGATGGTGGGAATTACTGTGGCCGTGATCCTGTTCTGCGAGATTTCGTCGGAGATGAAACGATGGGATACCTGATCGGAACGCCCGTAGGCTCCCAGCGTTCCATACGAGTCGAGTTCGCGGTCCATCGTCGAGATGACATCGAGTTTGTTTGTACCTGGCAGCAGTGAGACCGCAATCGAGTTGAAAGCACCCTTCATGTTCAGGGCAGACTCCAGGGTCTCCGCAGACATCCAAAGGACGCCGAATCGCTTGTTGTCAGGGAATAGCGATCCGCCTCCTCGAATCTCGTAGATATATTCTGGCGACAGTGCGATTCCGACGATGCGCAGCTTCTGCCAGCGCCCCTGGATCACTGCTTGCAGCTCACTGCCAGGTTCCAACTTGTTGGCGTTGGCGAAGGCCTCGCTGGCAATGATTTCATTGCGCCCGGTCGGAGACAGATACCTGCCCCGACGAAGAAACAGCGTATTCAGTCCTTGGCCCTGGCGTGCCGGGATGGAGATCATGCGGCCTACAGCAGGCTCCTGCAATCCTGGCACATCGAGAGTGACATCCATCACAACTCGGGTCTCAACCTGTGCGACGCCTGGAATCTGACGGATGCGTTCCGCCACCCAGTCCGGAGCCCGCTTCAGTTCTACGAAGATGTCGGCGAAGCGATACTGGGCGTAGTAGTCCGCCTGAGAACGCAGCAGGGAAAGGTACATCGCCCGCATGCTTACAAACGACGCAACACCGCAGGCGATCACCAGTGCAATAGCTGCAGCTTGACCTCGCATCTTGAAGAGATCACGGAAAAGTTTGCGCTCTAGTGTCCCCATAGTTCACCAGACCAACTCTTCGGGAGAGGCTTTCCTCGCGTTCTGCGTCACTTCGACAATTTCGCCGCTGCGAAGTCGAATGACGCGATCGGCCATGGCGGCGATTGCCGAGTTGTGTGTGATCACCGCAACCAGGGTGTGGAGTTCACTGTTAATTTGCGCCAGTACATCCAGCACGAGCTTGCCGGTAGGGAAGTCCAGCGCTCCCGTGGGTTCGTCGCAGAGCAGGATGTCAGGCTTCTTTGCAATCGCTCGCGCGATGGCCACCCGCTGTTGCTCCCCACCCGAAAGCTGAGACGGAAAGTGGTTCTCTCGCTCAGTAAGCCCGACCAGACGTAGTGCCTCTTGGGCATCCATGGGGTCGTCGGCGATCTCAGTCACCAACGTCACATTCTCCAGCGCTGTCAGGCTCGGAATCAAATTGTAGAACTGAAACACAAAGCCAACATGCTCCCGGCGAAAGCGGGTCAGCCCAGCATCATCGGCGCGAGAGAGCCAGTGATCGCGAAAACGAACGTCGCCGGAGGTGGGCGTGTCGAGCCCGCCCAGAATATTCAACAAGGTCGATTTACCACTCCCGGAAGGGCCGAGGAAGACGACGAACTCGCCCGCGCGCAACTCCAACTCCACCGATCGCAGAGCCACGACGGAAAGCTCACCAGTCTGGTAGATCTTCGAGACGGCGTGCACCTGGAAGACAACGTCGGAATCCGGGAAGGTAGCGCCAACTGAGAGAGAACTCATAGGAGTGACCATGGGACGGTAAGGACGGGCCGTAACACTGCAGCCAAACCAGGCACTCGCGCCATCGTGTTCCCGTGATGATGAGGGAGCCAGACCGTAGACCGCGCCAAGCATCTACGCTCCCGAAGCTTACGACTTCCCGATCTGCGACGCCAGCCTTTTCAGGCGATCCCTTCTCGAATACCGCAATTCCCCAAGAATCGGCCCCTGGCACGCAAGAAAAAGCCCCCAATATCAGGAGGCACAGCAGTTACTCGCTAAGTTGTAACTTCTTAAGTGGTGGCCAGAGACGGGATCGAACCGCCGACGCCGGCCTTTTCAGGGCCGCGCTCTACCACTGAGCTATCTGGCCTTGGCATGGAAACGCCTGTCGTCGGGGATCGCCAAGAACACCCGGGCGTGTCTATCGCTGTTCCGTCTGTCGCACCGGCCTGTTTCGAGGGGAGCAGTCATCAGCGGGGAGCCGACGACTCAAACGCAATCCAAGTATAGCAATCTCTGGGCTTCACGCCAAATGCTGCCAATATATGGCCTCGCAGCGGCTCTCGGTCGCGACGCTCTGGGTTATCCTGTCCACATTCTTCCACCGGAAAAGGAATCCCATGCGCCGTCTCTGCCTCGCTGCACTTGTGCTTAGCCTCACCGCCTCTGCCGCTGCACAAAACGTGCCGGCCACCCCACAGGAAGCCCGCACTATCCGCGCTTTCAACGCAGCAAAGGTCAATCCACTGCGCCTGCATGCCTTTCTGGCCAACATGCCCAAGGGCGCCGATCTGCACATGCATCTCAGCGGAGCCATCTACGCCGAGACCTTTCTCGCCAACGCTGCCGCCGACCATCTCTGCGTCAACACCACCACGCTCAGCCTGGTAAAAAATATCGGCACTACGCGCAGCCTTCCGCCGCAGCCGGTCTGCGCCGAGGGCAATGTCGCCGCGGCCTCCGCATTCCAGGACCAGAAGCTCTACGACGCTCTCGTCGATTCCTTCTCCATGCGCAGCTTTGTCCCGACCCCCGGCACCAGTGGCCACGACCAGTTCTTTGCCACCTTTGCCCGCTTCGGCAGCGTCGAAAAGTCACACGTCGCCGAGTGGCTGGATGAGGTCGCCACCCGCTCCGCCGCCCAGAACGGCCAATACCTGGAGATCATGCAGACGCCCGTCTTCTCCGCCTCCGCCAAGCTCGGTTATCAGCTCGGCTGGCCCGAAGTCCCCAGCGATCCCATCGGCCAGCATCGCGACGCAACTCCAGCCGAACTCGCCCATCTGCGCGATCAACTCCTCGCCGGTGGCCTGCGCGACGAGGTCGCCGCCGACCGCAAGGAACTCGACGACGCCCTCGCCGCTCGCCAGCAGATCGAGCACTGCGACCAGCCCAACGCCCGTGCCGCCTGCTCGGTCAAGATTCGCTTCCTCGCCCAGGTCCTGCGCGCCTTTCCACCCCAGCAGGTCTTCGCCCAGACCCTGCTCTACTTTGAGCTGGCTTCCGTCGATCCCAATGTAGTCGGCATCAACTTCGTCCAGCCCGAAGATGCCTACATGGCCATGTCCGAGTATCACCGCCAGATGCTCATGCTCGACTACCTGCACAGCGTCTACCCCAAGGTTCACATCTCCCTTCACGCAGGCGAACTCGCCCCCGGCCTCGTCCCGCCCGACGGCCTCGCCTTCCACATCCGCGAAGCCGTCGATCTCGGCCACGCCGAGCGCATCGGCCACGGTGTAGACGTCATGTACGAGCGCGATCCCACCGCCCTGCTCAAGGAACTTGCCGACCGCCACGTCATGGTCGAGATCAACCTCACCTCCAACGACGGCATCCTCGGCATCACTGGCAAAAACCATCCCCTGCCCGCCTACCGTGCCGCCCACGTCCCCGTCGCCCTCTCCACCGACGACGAAGGCGTCTCCCGCGGCAACATCACGCAGGAGTACACCCGCGCCGCCCTCGAATTCAACCTCTCCTACCTCGACCTCAAGAACATGGCCCGCACCGGCCTCGAACACAGCTTCCTCGCTGGCCCCAGCCTGTGGCTCCAGCAGGACAACTTCGCTCGCCCCATTGCCGCCTGTGCCGCCCAGCCGCTGGGCTCCGAAAAGCCCACCACCCGCTGTACCGACTACCTCAAGTCCAGCGATAAAGCCGCCCAGCAATGGGAACTGGAGCACCGCTTCCAGGTTTTCGAGTCCACCATCCACTAAGCCCACTGCCGGAGCACCCTCGCATCAACCGTGCTCCCGCCGCAACCCGCAATGCACACCGTCGTCGGTATTGCTTACAATCCTCCTGCACCGCCACGGAGGCTCGCAAGCATGGCTGAACACACGCGTCGCAGCGTTCTACACCGCACCCTCGCCGTCGCCGCAGCCACCCTGCTCGACGGCCCATCGCTACTCGCGCAAGCTCCCCCCGCGACAACCCTCCCGCGCCACGGCAACATCCACCAGTCCGTCTCTCGCTGGTGCTACCAGAAGATTCCTCTCGACCAGCTCTGTATCTACGCAGCCAGCATTGGCCTACAGGGTATCGACCTCCTGCAGCCGGAGGAGTACGAGATTCCCCAACGCTACGGCCTGCGTTGCACCATGGGGTACGCCGGGGGCGGTGAGATCAATCGGGGCCTCAACCGCATCGAAAACCACGCCGCCATCGAGGCTGGCTTCCGCAAATACATCCCGCTCGCCGCCAAGGCCGGCGTCCCCAACGTCATCACCTTCTCTGGCCTTCGCGATGGCCTCTCCGACGAGCAGGGCGCGCGCAATACCGTCCTCGGACTCCGCCGCCTCCGCCCCATTGCCGAGGACCACGGCGTCACCATCCACATGGAACTGCTCAACAGCAAGGTCGATCACCATGGCTACATGTGCGACCACACCGCCTGGGGGGTCCGAGTCGTCGAAGAGGTCGATTCCCCCCGCATCAAGCTGCTCTACGACATCTACCATATGCAAATCATGGAGGGCGACCTGATCGCCACCATCCGCGCCAACGCCCGCTGGCTGGGCCACTTCCACACTGGCGGAGTCCCCGGACGCCACGAACTCGACGATACCCAGGAGGTCAACTGGCCCGGCGTCATGCGCGCCATAGCCGCCACCGGATTCCAGGGCTACGTAGCCCACGAGTTCATCCCCACCCGCGACCCGCTCACCTCACTCCGCCAGGCCGTCGACCTGTGTGACGTCTGAGATCCCAACCCACCACCATCCAGCCGCCGATCACCACTGTGTGCAGGCCGGCCATTATCAGGTCAGCCCGGCTCGCCCCGAGGGGGGCAAATGCAACCTCATGCAGTCTGCGTCGTGAGCAGTCTAAGCTTGAGCAGTCTAAGATAGCAGCGTGCGAAAACTCCTCTTCACCGCCGCTCTCCTCCTCGCCCTGTCGTCTCTCGCCGCGCCCCTGCTCGTGGCCCAGCAAGTCACCCTGCCTCTCTGGCCCCACGGCGCGCCCGAGCCATACACCGGAGGCCCCGAACAAGACGCCACCAAGCCCTCCGACCGCCTCGTCGCAGGCCAGCCCCTCCAGCACTTGACCAACGTCAGCCAGCCCACCCTCGCCGTCTACCAGCCCACCGACGCCCTCCCGGCACACCCCGCGGTTCTCGTCTTCCCCGGCGGAGGCTACAAGATTCTCGCCTACGATCTCGAAGGCACCGAGGTCTGCACCTGGCTCAACTCCATCCATGTCACCTGCGTCCTGGTCAAATACCGTGTGCCCTTCAACGATCACTTCCCGGAGAACCCCGCCGACCTCGAAGACGCCCAGCAGGCCATGCGCATCACCCGCGCCCACGCCGCCCAGTGGCACATCGATCCCAACCGCGTCGGCGTCCTCGGCTTCTCCGCCGGAGGCCATCTCGCCGTCACCCTCAGCAATCATGCGGACTTCCAGCGTCCCGGCGCTTCTGCCACCGAACCCGACGCCCGTCCCAACTTCGCCATTATCATCTACCCCGGCTATCTCACCGACGCTCCCGCCCTCGACCACCTCGCCCACGGCATCGACCCCACCGCCAACACTCCGCCGACCTTCCTGCTCCAGGCCGAAGACGATCCCGTCCACGTAGAAAACGTCATCGTCTACTTCCAGGCCTTGAAGGCCCTCAAGGTTCCCGCCGAACTGCACGTCTTCGCCCAGGGCGGCCATGGCTACGGCCTCCGTCCCACCGCCCTGCCCATCACCCACTGGCCCACCCTCGTCACCACCTGGCTGCAAACCATTCACATCCTCGACAGCCCGTCGCGATAAACTCATCACGAGTCGACCCCTATGAAAATTACCCCCCTCGCATTTCTCCTCACCCTGCTCCAGTTCGTTCTTTTTATCCTCATCTTTATCGTGGGCAGCTTCGCCCGTCCGTTCAACATCCTTACCAACCTCGACCACTCCAACCATCTGGCCGTCACCCACTACTTCATCTGGGATGGCCTCATCCTCATGTTCGCCGTCTTCGCCGTCATCCTCCTCGTCGAAGCTCTGCGCAAGCGTCTCGCCACCGCCGCCCCCTGGACCACGCTTGCCGTCATCCTCGCCACTGTGCTCGGCCTCGTAGCCAAGTTCGGCTTCATCACCCGCGAGTTCTAGCATGGCCGACGACTTCTTCCACCTCCTCGCCGCTGCCCAGCAGCAGCTCGACTCCGGCTTCAGCCAACTCCCGCCCAGCCCCACGCCGCCCCTCGGCGCAGCGGCCTCGGACATCCTCCACCAGGTCGCCACCCGCCTCCACGACAACTACCCCTACGCCCATCCGCTCTACGCCGGACAGATGCTCAAGCCGCCGCATCCCATCGCGCGCGCCGCCTACTCCCTGGCCATGTCGCTCAACCCCAACAACCATGCGCTCGATGGAGGCCGCGCCAGCTCGGCCATGGAGGTAGAGGCCGTCGCCGCCCTCGCCGCCATGTTCGGCTGGACCCACCAGAACGGTGGCTACCTTGGCCATCTCTCCAGCGGCGGCACCTTCGCCAACCTCGAAGCCCTCTGGGTCGCCGGACAACTCGCTCCCGGCCAGGCCATCGCTGCCTCCGACCAGGCCCACTACACCCACAGCCGCATCAGCACTGTCCTCGGCCTGCCCTTCGTCACCATCCCCTCCGATCCCCATGGCCGCATGGACCTCGCCGCGCTCGAAACCGCCCTGTCCACCGGCACCGTCGGCACCGTCGTCGCCACCCTAGGCACCACCGCCATCGGCGCCGTCGATCCGCTCGACAGCATCCTGGCCCTCCAGTCCCGTTACAAATTCCGCGTCCACGTCGATGCCGCCTACGGGGGCTACTTCACCCTCGCCAGCAACCTCGCGCCCGCCACCCGCGCCGCCTACAACGCCATCGCTCGCGCCGACTCCATCGTCATCGACCCCCACAAGCACGGCCTGCAGCCCTACGGCTGCGGCTCCGTCCTCTTCCGCGACCCCGCCGTCGGCCGTCTCTACAAGCACGACTCCCCCTACACCTACTTCTCTTCCAAAGACCTCCACCTCGGCGAGATCTCGCTCGAGTGCTCCCGCGCCGGAGCCTCCGCCGTCGCCCTCTGGGCCACCCAGCAGTTGCTCCCCTACACCCCCGGCGGCCAGTTTTCCCGCGACCTTGACTCCTGCCGCCAAGCCGCCCTCCAGCTCTCCCAACGCCTCGCCGCAGATCCCCGCTTCGTCGCACCAAGCTTTGCTCCCGAGCTCGATATCGTCTTCTGGGCCGTGGCCGCCCCTTCGGTTGCTGAGTCCTCCCGCCGTGCCCAGGCCATCTTCGACGCCGCAGCCACGCTGGACCTCCACCTCGCCCTCGCCCATCTCCCCACCCGCTTCTTTCCCGCCAGCACCTGGCCGGACGACCCCGCCACCACCGTCGTCTGCCTCCGCTCCGTCCTCATGAAGCCGGAACATTTACCTTGGCTCGATCAAATTTGGAGCCGTCTTTTGGTAGCCACGCCAAAACAGTCAAAAGTCAATCACCCATTGGATCGGATGTACTTAATCCCTTAGGTTTACGGCTATTTGCTACCATAGAAGGAACCGTGAACCCCGCGAGGTAGATCCCAACAGGTCTCCATAAGGCTGCTCTCCAAGGACCATCGGGATGTTTGAGACTGAGCACGATCGCTGGATGCTCTCCGCCAGCTGAGAAAAGGATCCACCACCGCATGAGCCTACCCGCTTCCACCCCAGCCTCGTCCCCATTTGATTTGACCGCACGTTCCATCGCCTACTTCTCCATGGAGATCGCACTCTCCCCATCGCTGCCCACCTACTCCGGTGGCCTCGGCATGCTCGCTGGCGATACCCTCCGCTCCGCCGCCGACACCGGCGCCCCCATGGTCGCCGTCTCCCTCGTCCATCGCCGCGGATACTTCCGTCAGCATCTCGACACTGTCGGTCAGCAGACCGAGTCCGACGTCCCCTGGTCACCCGAAACCACCCTGCCCAGCGCAGGCCAGGTCATCACCCTCCAGATGCAGGGCAGGGAACTGCTCCTCCGCGCCTGGCGGTTCGATGTCGTCGGCGTCACCGGCCACATAATCCCTGTCTTCCTGCTCGATGCCGACGTCGAAGGCAACGACCCCTGGGACCGCCACCTCACCGACCACCTCTACGGCGGCGACACCTACTATCGTCTCTGCCAGGAGACCATCCTTGGCCTCGGCGGAATCGCCATCCTCAACGCCCTCGGCTGCCGCCCGGAAGTCCACCACATGAACGAGGGCCACGCCGCCCTGCTCGCCATTGGCCTGCTCGAAGAGCATCTCCAGGGCGCGCCCCTGCGTGACGCCACCGAAGCCGATATCCAAGCCGTCCGCCAGCAGTGCGTCTTCACCACCCACACCCCCGTACCCGCAGGCCACGACCAGTTCGGCCTCGACCAGATGTATCAGGTCCTCGGCCACGACCGCGCCACCGCCATCGACCGCACCGGTTGCCTCCACAACGGCCTCATGAACATGACCTACATCGCCCTGCGCTTCTCCCGCTTCGTCAACGGAGTCGCCATGCAGCACGGCAAAGTCTCCCAGGACATGTTCCCCTCCTACCCGATCGACGCCATCACCAATGGCGTCCACGCCGCCACCTGGCTCTCCCAACCCTTCCAGCAACTGCTCGATGCCGAAATCCCCGCATGGCGCACCGATAATCAGTACTTCCGCTCCGTCTACGGCATCCCTGCCGCCACCATCGCCGCCACCCATCGGCAGGGCAAACTCCGCCTCTTCCAGGAAGTCCAGAATCGTACCGACCAGCGCTTCGATCCCAACGTCCTCACATTGGGCTTCGCTCGTCGCGTCGCCACCTACAAACGCGCCAGCCTGCTCTTCCACAATCCCGCCCGCCTCGAAGCGATCGCCGAAAAGATCGGTGGCCTCCAGATCCTCTTCGCCGGCAAGGCCCACCCTGCCGACAACGCCGGCAAGGGCCTCATCCGCGACGTCTTCTCCGCAGCAGCCAACCTCAACTCCTCCGCCCTCAAGATCGTCTACCTCGAAAACTACGACTGGGAACTCGGCGCGCTCCTCACCCAGGGTGTCGATGTCTGGGTCAATACCCCCCGCCGTCCCTACGAGGCCTCCGGAACCTCCGGCATGAAGGCTGCCCTCAACGGCGTCCCCTCGCTCTCCATCCTCGACGGATGGTGGATCGAAGGTTGTGCCGAGAACGTCACCGGATGGGCCATCGAAGACGGTGAAACAGAAGCCGAAGAAGCCGCCAGCCTCTACGACAAACTGGAAAACTCCGTCGCTCCCATGTACGGCAATCCCGCCGCCTGGGCCGCCATGCAGCGCCACTGCACCGCCATCAACGGCAGCTTCTTCAACACCCACCGTATGCTCGCCCAGTACTTCGGCAACTCCTACTACCCCCCCGTCACCACCCCGGAGACCATCGCCGCCTCCGCTTCCACCATCGCCATCCAGGACGCCGTGCTCGTATAGAGCGGCGTCCTTGGCAGGCCCCCCTCCAGACCCGCCCCTGGTGGTCTAACCAGACACTCGTGCAGCCCCACTATCTCCCATGCAACCCTGCAATGGGAAAGTCCCGTGCTTTACCGCGTGCCCGGCCCCACATCCGCCTGCTCCGCCCCTCCCTGAAAAACCAGTCGAATCAAGCACTTCCTCCCCCGGGATGCTGCCAGGCATGCACAGGTTCTACCAATGGGAAAACAATTCCAAAATAATCTTGACTATTGTCCTACCAATCTTCTATTGTCAGCCGGAATCAGAAATAGTTTCCCTATAGAACATTGCCGATGGCTGCCCCGCACGTCAAGCAGCCAATCAGGAGTATCGTTATGACTTTCAGCAACACCCAGCGCCGCCTCGCGGGCCTCGCCACCGCTCTCGTCCTCACCTTCGCTCTTCTCTTTGCCGGCTCCGCACACGCTCAGACCGGAGGCCAGGGCGCCATCCAGGGAACCGTAGTCGACTCCACCGGAGCCGTCGTCCCCAACGGACAGGTCGCCGTCACCAATCAGGCTTCCGGCGTCGTCACCACCCGCCCCGTCTCCTCCGCCGGCGTCTATGAAGTCGGCCCCATCATCCCCGGCATCTACACTGTCCGCGTCACCTCCCCCGGGTTCCAGTCCTTCCGCCAGCAGAACCTGGTCGTCGATGCCCTCAAGGTCACCGGTCTCAACGTCACCCTGGCCGTCGGCAGCACCAGCGATACCGTCACCGTGACCGAAGCGCCACCCGCCCTCGAGACCACCAATGCCACCCTCGGTGGCGTCATGGAAAACGATACCTACGAGAACCTCCCCATCCAGATGAGCGGCCAGCAGCGTGATCCCACCGCCTTTGCCACCCTGCTGCCTGGCGCCCAGGGCGGTGCCCGTGCTCCCATCATCGGCGGCACCGGCAACTTCATCGCGGAAGTCTATGTCGACGGTATCCCCACCACCACCGCCAATCAGCAGGGTGACAATCGCGTCGTCTCCAACTCCATCCCCGTCGAGGCAGTTGATCAGTTTCAGGTCCTCACCAGCGTCCCCGGTGCCGAGTACCAGGGCGCAGGCGCACTCAACTTCACCGTCAAATCCGGCGGCAGCCACTATCACGGCACCGTCGCCGACTTCGTTCGCAACACCATCTTCGACACCTGGGGCTTTACCGCTCCCGCTCTCACCCAGAAAGACGTCAACGGAAACACCATCCCGGCTAAAAAGCCCATCGAGCACCAGAACGAACTCGTCGGCTCCCTCGGCGGACAGATCCCCTTCACCAACAAGAAGGGATTCTTCTTCGCCACTTACGACCGCTACCACGGCCGAAACGGAGTCAATCCCAACACCCTCACGGTGCCCACCCTGCTCATGCGCACCGGTGACTTTACGGAACTCTCCTCCACCAGCACCATCCTCTTCGATCCCACCAGCAACAAGTGCGTTGGAACGGTCTGCACCCGCCAGCCCTACATGGGCATCAAGAACGGCGTGCCTACGGCAAACGTCATCCCCGCCAGCCAGATCTCTCCCATGGCGCAGTACATGCAGAAGTTCCTCCCCAGCCCCAGCAACTCCCAGATCAACAACAACTATCTCGGCGGCGTCCCCTCCGGCTACGACAACTGGGAGTTCCTCACCAAGGTCGACTATGACCTCACCGCCTCCCAGCGCCTCTCCTTTGTCATGACCCTTGGCAGCCGCAAGAACGTCCCCTTCACCGTCGGCCTCAACGGAGTCGTGCTTCCGCTGCCCTATACCAACGGCGGATATGCCACCATCAAGCCCACCATCCTTGACCTCGAGCACTCCATCGTCATCACCCCCAACCTCGTCAACCAGTTCAAATTCGGATTCACCCGCTTCTCCCAGCCCGTGCAGAGCTTGACCGACAACATCGCCGGTTACAGCGCAGCCCGCGACATCGGCATCACCAATCTCCCCGCAGGACAGGCCTCCGACGAGTTCCCCGGCGCCAGCTTTGCCGCGTCCAAGCTCTTCCCCCTCTCCCAGAACACCTGGACCTCCGACGGAGCCTCCGGTGCCACCCAGCAGACCATCCCCAACGCCTTCACCCTCGTCGACAATCTCCAGTTCAACAAGGGCAAGCACTCCATGACCTTCGGCATCCAGATGCAGTGGCTCGAAGATAACGTCGCCCCGCAGCTTGGACCCTCCGGCATCTTCACCACCGCCTACAGCGCCAACGATACCGCCAACTTCACCGCCAAGGGCAACACCATCGACAACACCACCAGCGGCTACTCCTACGCCAGCTTCCTACTCGGCGCCGTAGCCAGCTCTGGAACCACCATCCAGGCCTTCAGCGAGACCGGTGGCCGCTACCGTCCCATCTCCCCCTACTTCCAGGACGACTGGAAGATCAGCCCCAAGCTCACCCTCAACCTCGGCCTGCGTTACGACTGGTTCCCTCCCTTCCAGGAAGTGCTCGATCGTTGGAGCTACCTCAATCCCAACGCCACCAACCCCGCCACCGGCAACCTCGGTGCTCTGGAGTTCGTCGGCAACCGCGGCGCAGACATCAGCTGCCAGTGCCACACCCCCGTCAATACCTACAAGAAGAACTTCGGCCCGCGCCTCGGCTTCGCCTACTCCATCAATGACAAGACCGTCATCCGTGGTGGTTACGGCCTCGTCTACTCCCGCGCCGGCGGCGTAGGCGGACGTGGCGGTGCAGGCAACGGTACCGGCCAGGCCGGCTTCACCGCCAACCTCGTCCTCCCCGCTGCCCAGACCTCCGGTGCCCTCGCCGGACCGTCCTACTTCCTCAACAACAGCGCAGGCTTCCAGGCCGCCGGTCTCGCCAACACCGCCTTCGGTGGAGCCGGCTTCGTCCTGCCCCAGCCCGCGGCACCCAGCGCCAACAGCCTCATCATCGGCACCGGCAACTACATCAACTCCGCCGGAGCTTTTCAGGCCGCGGGCGGTGCACCAGGCTATGCCGATCCCTACCTCTCCGGTCGCGCACCAGAGGTCAGCTTCTACAACTTCGGCATCCAGCGTGCCGTCACCCACGACCTCACCCTCATGGTCAACTACTCCGGTAGCCAGGCTCACTTTCTCGCCACCGGCGGAAACGCCCGCGGATACTGGGCCGGACAGCTAAACCCTGTCTATCTCGCAGGTCTAGGCGCAGTTCGCGCCTCCGACGGCGTCACCCCCATCCTCAGCGCTCCCGCAACCCCCGCCAACGTCGCCATCGCCCAGGCTGCCATGCCCAGCGTCAAGGTGCCTTACGCCGGCTACACCTCCGCTGCTTCCAACTCCAAGGGCTCCAGCGCCTCCATCGCCCGCATGTTGACCGCATTCCCCCAGTACGGTGGAACCAGCGACACCTGGGGCAACGTAGGCAACGTCAGCTACAACTCCCTCCAGATCACCCTCAATCAGCGTGAGTGGAAGGGCCTCACCTACACCCTCAACTACACCTACTCTAAGAACCTCGGAGACGACGGCAGCTTCCGTACCGGCTTCGATACCCCCGGCGCCGCCACCTCCAACGGTGTCGGCTTCCACCAGGGCCGTGCCGACCGCAGCTACACCTCGGTCGCCGTGCCCCAGTCGCTCGCGCTCTATGGCGTCTACAAACTGCCCTTCGGTACCGGTGGCTTCGGTGGCGATCACTTCCTCGTCCGCGCACTCGCTGGCGGCTGGCAGCTCTCCAGCATCTTTACCTACGGCTCGGGCTCTCCCCTCGCCGTCTCCTACGCCGGTTGCACCGCCCCCCTGCAGGGACAGTGCCAGCCGGACATCAACCCCGCCTTCTCCGGTCCCGCCCGTATCAACGGCAAATGGGGCAAGGGCGTAACCGCTGCCAAGCTCGGTGCGATTCAGTACATCGATAGCAACGCCTTCAGCGTCCCGAACAACTTCGGCACCACCGCGCCCAAGCAGATCGCCATCACCAAGATCGGCGATGCCCCCCGTACCCGTCCCCTCGGCCTCTGGAACCCCAGCAGTTGGAACCTCGATGCCAGCGTACGTCGTACCTTCAACATCACCCCCGAGCGAATCAAATTCATCTTCGAAGTCGACTGCCTCAACGTGGCCAATAAGGTCACCTTCGGCGGTATCTCCCAAGCCTGGGCTCCCGGTTCGACCACCTTCGGTACTGTCGGCTCGGCCCGCGGCAATCGTGACTTCCAACTCGCTGGACGTATCAACTTCTAACCCTCTACCGTTCTCCTCTATGGCCCGGTCTGGGACACGCGGCAATATCGAGTGTCCCGAGCCGGGCCAATTCTTTGCTCGCCACAATCTCTCGCGCCACCCTCACCCAAACCCCGCAGCAAACCAGACCACCCTCTACCGCAGCCGCGCCGCCGTGTAGCCACAGCCTCATCGCGCACCAAGGTCCACTGCTCCCACCGGGCATCGCGGCATGGTCCATTTGCTTACATCAGCACGAGGTAATCAAGATGTCGTTCTCAAGAACAGCCGTGCAGCCTTATCCCCCGGCACGAAGACGCAATGCTCGCTTACCTGCCGAGCCAGAATTCTTCCATCCCGCCCAGCGCAAGGGCCTTGTCTAGTCCCCAGCCACAGTCTGCGGAACCGCATGCATCACCACTGACTTCCGCCTTGCAAACCTGCCCCGCAGCCGGTCAAAGAACAAGTACACCACCGGCGTCGTAAACAGCGTCAGGGCCTGCGACACAATCAGACCTCCTACAATCGTGATGCCCAGCGGCCGTCGCAACTCACTGCCCGTACCTGTGCCTAGCGCCAGCGGCAATCCGCCCAGCAGCGCAGCCATCGTTGTCATCATGATCGGGCGAAACCGCAGCATGCACGCCTCGAAGATCGCTTCTTCCGGAGTCTTGCCGCCCTCCCGCTCCGCCACCAGCGCGAAGTCGATCATCATGATCGCATTCTTCTTCACAATGCCGATCAGCAGAATGATCCCGATCATCGCAATTACGCTCAGGTCGACCTTGAACAGCAGCAGCGCCACAATCGCACCCACACCCGCCGAAGGTAGCGTCGACAGAATCGTCAGCGGATGAATGAAGCTCTCGTACAAAATCCCCAGCACGATATACACCGCCACCAGCGCCAGTAGGATCAGTAGCGGCTCCGACGAGAGCGAGGCCTTGAACGCCTGCGCCGTCCCCTGGAAACCACCATGAATCGTCGAGGGCATCCCAATCGCAATCCGAGCGCGCTCGATCGCATCCGTCGCATCGCTCAACGATGAACCCAGCGTCAGATTGAAGCTCAGCGTCGCCGCCGGAGACTGCGACTGGTGGTTCACCGCCAGAGGAATCCGTTGCGTCTCAAAGTGTGTCACTGCACTCAGCGGAACCATGCTCCCCGTCGTGCTCTTCACATAGATCTGCTTCAGCGCGTCCGGCGTCTCCTGGTACTGCGGCGCCACTTCCATCACCACGTGATACTGGTTCAGCGGCATATACGTCGTCGATACCTGCTTCTGCCCAAACGCATCTGACAGCGTCGCATCAATCGTCAACGGAGAGACACCCAGCCGGCTTGCTGTATCGCGGTCGATCACCAACTGCGCCCGCAGCCCCTGGTCCTGCTGGTCCGTCGCCACGTCCTTCAGGTCCGGCAGCTTCTGCATCGCCGCCATCAGCTTCGGAGCCCACGTATTCAACTCGTCCAGATTGTCCGACGTCAACGAGTACTGATACTGCGTCGCCGACATCCGTCCACCAATATTCAACTCCTGCTGCGATTGCAGATACAGTTGCACTCCCGGTACCCCGGCCGTCTTCGGACGCAGCCGGTTAAGTATCACCTCTGCCGTGTCCCCCGTCTTCTGCCGTTCCGCATCCGGCTTCAGGAAGATAAACATATTGCCCGTATTGCCGCCGCCACCGCCCGGTCCGCCGCCACCCACAAACGCCATCACGTTCTGCACGCCTTGGTCTTTCTGCACAATCCCGCTCAACAACTGCATCTTCTGCTTCAGCGCGTCGAACGACACATCCTGTTGCCCGCGAATCTGCCCGCTGATTCGCCCGGTATCCTGCTGCGGAAAGAACCCCTTTGGCACCAGAATGTACAGATACACATTCAGGAAGAACGTCAGAATCGTGATCGTCAGCACCAGCCTTTGGTGCCGCAGCACCCAGCGCAATCCACGCTCATACTCCGCAGCCAGCCACCCCAGAGCACGCTCGCCCAGACGGTAGAACATCCCATGCTTCCGCTTGTCGTGCGACTCCAGAAACTTTGCACTCAACATCGGAGTCGTCGTCAGAGACACCACCAGCGACACCAGAATCGCAGCCGACAACGTCACCGCAAACTCCCGAAACAGACGCCCCACAATCCCGCCCATCAGCAGTATCGGGATAAATACCGCGATCAGCGACGTGCTCATCGAGAGCACCGTAAATCCAATCTCCTTCGACCCCACCATCGCCGCTTCGTACGGCGTCATCCCGTTCTCCAGATGCCGGCTGATGTTCTCGATCACTACAATCGCATCGTCCACCACAAAGCCCGTAGAGATCGTCAGCGCCATCAGGCTCAAGTTGTCCAGCGTGTACCCCAGCAGGTACATAATCCCGAACGTCCCCAGCAGGCTCAGCGGCACCGACACGCTCGGAATCAGCGTCGACCGCACCTCCCGCAGAAACACAAACACCACCAGGATCACCAGCACAATCGAGATGATCAGCGTCCGCGTCACATCCTTCACCGAGGCCCGAATAGTCGTCGTCCGGTCCAGCGCCACCTTCAGATCGATCGCCGGCGAGATCGACGCCCGCAGCGTAGGCAACATCGCCTGCACCCGATCCACCGTGCTGATTACATTCGCCCCCGGCGACTTGAAGATCACCAGCAGAATCGCCGGCTTGCCATTAAACATACCGCCCGTGTGGATGTCCTCCACCGAGTTCACCACATCCGCCACATCCTGTATCCGCACCACCCCATGCGCCGCCGCGGGCCCGCCCGCCATCGCACTGCTTGCCGCCGCTACCGCCGCCGGTGTCGATGCAGTCGCGTTCACCGCGCTGGCCACCGACGAGGGCAATCCGGACGCCGCCATCGCTGTACTCACTGGGCCCTTGTCCGTCGCCACAATCAGCGGGGCATATGCCGCCGCGCCAAACAGTTGATCCGTCGCGCTGATGCTCCAGCGACGCACATCGTCCATCAAATAGCCCTTCGGCTGATTGACGTTTACCTGCCCCAGCACCGCCCGCAAAGCCTCCAGCCCCACCCCGTACGCCGAGAGCAGCGTCGGGTTCGCCTCCACCCGCACCGCAGGCTTCGCGCTACCTCCCGTAAACACCTGGCCCACACCGGGAACCTGCGCAATCTTCTGCGCCAGCACACTGTCCGCCGCATCGTACAACTGCGGAATCGTCAGCGTGTCCGACTGCAGCGCCAGAATCAGAATCGGCGCATCCGCCGGATTGATCTTCCTATACGTCGGATTCGACGGCAGGTTCGCAGGAAGTTGACTGCTCGCAGCGTTGATCGCCGCCTGCACATCCCGCGCCGCGCCGTTCACATCGCGGTTCAGGTCAAACTGCATCGTGATCCCCACCGTCCCCAGCGAAGACACCGACGTCATCTGGTTGATGCCCGCAATCCGGCTGAACTGCCGCTCCAGCGGAGTCGCCACCGAAGACGCCATCGTCTCCGGATCGGCCCCCGGCAACCCCGCACCCACCGAGATCACCGGATACTCCACCTGCGGCAGACTCGATACCGGCAGCAGAATATACGCCACCGCACCCGCCAGTATCACCGCAATCGACAGCAGAAACGTCGCTACCGGCCGCTTGATGAACGGTGCTGAAAAATGGACCCCGCCAACGTCCTTCGCCATCAGTCTGCACCTACTGCATGCTCGTGCGCACGCAACTCCGCATCGGCCTCGGCCGTACGCAGATACTTTCGCCCAATACGGTCAAAGAACAGATACACCACCGGAGTCGTGAACAGCGTCAACACCTGCGACACAATCAAGCCACCCACAATCGTGATGCCCAGCGGACGCCGCAACTCGCTGCCCGTACCCGTGCCCAGCGCCAGCGGCACACCGCCCAGCAGCGCCGCCATCGTCGTCATCATGATCGGACGAAACCGTAGCAGGCACGCCTGGTAGATCGCCTCCTCCGGTGTCATCCCCAGATCGCGCTCCGCCTCCAGCGCAAAGTCGATCATCATGATCGCATTCTTCTTCACAATGCCGATCAGCAGAATAATCCCGATCAGCGCAATCACGCTCAAGTCCACATGGAACAGCAACAGCGCCAGAATCGCTCCCACACCCGCCGAAGGCAGAGTCGAAAGAATCGTAATCG
This sequence comes from Acidobacteriota bacterium, assembly GCA_021780315.1. GTDB lineage: Bacteria > Acidobacteriota > Terriglobia > Terriglobales > Acidobacteriaceae > Edaphobacter. The sequence goes on along the minus strand of JAJXYY010000033.1, from coordinate 250,885 downwards.
GATGAATGTAGCTCTCGTACAAAACCCCCAGCACGATATACACCACAATCAACGCCGCCAGAATCAGCAACGGCTCATTCTGCAGCGACGCCACAAACGAAGCCGCCGTGCCTTGAAACTCCGCATTCACACTCGCCGGCATGTTCAACTCTTGCTTCGCCTTGTTCACCGCACTCACCGCGTCGCCGATCGACTTGCCCGGTGCCAGGTTGAACGAAACCGTCACCACCGGAAACTGTCCCTGGTGGTTGATCGCCAGCGGCGTCTGCCGCTCTTCAAAATGCGTAAATGCAGACAGCGGAACCTGCGTCCCGTTTGAACTCTTCACATAAATGCTGTCCAGCGAAGAAGGGTTCCGTTGGAATCGCGGCGCCACCTCCAGCACCACGTGGTACTGGTTCAACTGCGTAAAGATCGTCGATACCTGCCGCTGCCCAAACGCATCGTCCAGCGTGTCGTCGATGTTCTGCGGCGTAATACCCAGCCGACTCGCCGTATCGCGATCGATCACCAGGTGCGCCCCCAGACCGCTCAGTTGCTGATCGCTGTTCACCTCCGTCAAAATCGGAATCTGTCTCAGCTTCTCCAGCAGCCGGTCGGTCCACACCGCCAACTCCTCCGCGTTCGCATCCTCCAACGAATACTGATACTGCGTCCGGCTCACCCGGTCTTCCACCGTCAGGTCCTGCAGCGGCTGCAGAAAGCACTGGATGCCTTCCACCTCCGCCAGCTTCGGCTGCAACCGCTCAATCACCTCGGAAGCCGTCGTCGTCCGTTGCTCGCGGTCTTTCAGATTGATCTGAATCCGGCCGCTGTTCAACGTTACGTTGGTCCCATCAATCCCGATAAACGAAGAGACGCTCTCCACATCCGGATCGTTCAGAATGATCCTTGCCAGCGTCTGTTGCCGCTCGCCCATCGCGGAAAAACTGATCGTCTGCGGCGCTTCCGTAATCCCCAGCAGCACACCCGTGTCCTGCACCGGGAAGAATCCCTTCGGAACAATAATGTACAGATAGACCGTCAGCACAAACGTCGCCAGCGTCACTAGCAGCGTCATCGTCTGGTGCCGCAGCACAAACCGAACGCCCCCGGCATACTTCGCAATCACATACTCGAAAAACTCTTCGCTCTTCCGATAGAACGCATTCTGCTCGCTCTCCGGCTTGTGCCGCAACAGTCTCGCCGCCATCATCGGCGTCAGCGTCAACGACACTACTGCCGAAACCAGAATTGTAACCGCCAGCGTTACAGCAAATTCGCGGAACAGACGACCCACGATATCGCCCATGAACAGCAGCGGAATCAGCACCGCAATCAGCGATACCGTCAGCGAAACAATCGTGAACCCGATCTGCTCCGAGCCCTTCAGCGCAGCCTCCAGCGGAGCATCGCCCTCCTCCAGATAGCGCGCAATGTTCTCGATCATCACAATCGCATCGTCCACCACAAAGCCCGTGGAGATCGTCAGCGCCATCAGGCTCAGGTTGTTCAGGCTGTAGCCCAGCAGGTACATCACCCCAAACGTACCCACAATCGATAACGGAACCGCCACCGCTGGAATCACCGTTGCTGCAAACGAGCGCAGAAACAGGAAGATCACCATCACCACCAGCGCGATCGTCAGCATCAACTCAAACTTCACATCTGCCACCGACGCCCGAATCGTGTTCGTCCGGTCCGTCAGCACATCCAGATGCACACTCGCCGGCAGCGACGAACGCAACTGCGGCAGCAACCGCTGCACCTCATCCACCACCCCGATGATGTTCGCCCCCGGCTGCCGCTGGATGTTAACAATCACCGCTGGCTTCAGCACTGCATCCTGCGCCGGCTTGTCCGCCCCCGCTGCCTGTGCGGCCGTTCCCATCCACGCAGCCTGGTACAGATTCTCTGCGCTGTCCACCGCATTCGCCACATCCGACAGCCGCACCGGAGACCCATTGCGATACGCAATAATCACCTTGCTGTAGTCCGCGCTCGATAGCAACTGGTCGTTCGCGCCAATCGTGTACGACTGCGTCTTGCCGTTCAGGTTGCCCTTCGCCTGGTCCACATTCGCCAGCCCCAGCGCCGTGCGCATGTCCTCCAGGCTCAGCCCGTAGTTCGCCATCGCCGTCGGGTTCGCCTGAATCCGCACTGCAGGCTTCTGTCCACCCGCTATCGACACCAGTCCCACGCCCGACAGTTGCGAAATCTTCTGCGCCATCAGCGTATCGGCCAGGTCTTCCACCTTCGTCAGCGCCAGCGTATCGCTCGTCAGCGCCAGCGTCATAATCGGAGCATCCGCAGGGTTCACCTTGCTATACACCGGCGGATTCGGCAGATCCTTCGGTAGATAACTCGTCGCCGCGTTGATCGCAGCCTGCACATCCTGCTGCGCAATATCGATGCTCTCCGCCAGAGAGAACTGCAGCGTAATCACACTGCCGCCACCAGAACTCGTCGAGGTCATCTGGCTCAACCCCGGTATCTGCCCAAACTGCCGCTCCAGCGGAGCCGTCACCGACGACGCCATCACCTCCGGACTCGCCCCCGGATAGAACGTCATCACCTGAATCGTCGGATAATCCACCTGTGGCAGTGCCGAAACCGGCAACTGCAGATACGCAACAAAACCGGCAAGCAAAATGGCCACCATCAAAAGCGAGGTGGCCACCGGCCGAAGGATAAATGGCCGTGATGGACTCATCGTGTTGGCCCCTGCTTCCCGCTGCCTACTCTGCCGTCTCCTGCTGCCGCCCCGCTCGCTCCAGCCCCGTTAGGCCCAGCACCATTGCTCGCTGCTGCGCCACGGCCAACCGCAGGCAGGCCCGTCCGCGGAATCACCTTCGCCCCATTCCGCAGCTTCTCCTGCCCATCCACCACCACCTGCTCCCCAGCCTCCAGGCCGCTGCTCAGAATCACCTGCGCGCCTTCGGTCAGCTCCACCTTCACCGGACGAGCCTCCGCATAGTACGGCGCACTTTTCTGATCCGTAGCACCAGCGCCCGCAACGCTCTTGTCCGCTCCGCCCTGCGACGCGCCCGGAGCCTGTCCCGGCTTCACCACATACACAAAACTGCCCTGCGTCCCCGTCTGCAGCGCCGCCGCCGGAATCACAATCGCACCCGGACGATCCTGCAGCACCAGCCGCACATTCACAAACTGGTTCGGAAACAGTGCCCCATCTTTGTTATCGAACACTGCCTTGGCTTTCACCATGCCCGTCGTCGAATCAATCTGGTTGTCCACCGTCAGCAGCGATCCGCTGGCCAGATGCATCGTCTCCGACCGGTCATACGCCTCCACGCCCAGCTTCTTGCCGCCCCGAGTCAGCGTCAGCACCTGCTGTAACTGGTCTTCCGGCAGCGTAAAAATCACCGCAATCGGCTGCAACTGCGTCACGACCAGCAGCCCGGTCGTGTCCGCCGCATGGACGATATTGCCCGGATCAACCTGCCGCAGACCCACCACCCCATCGATCGGCGATGTGATCCGCGTATACGCCAGATTCACCTTCGCCGCCTCAATCGCCGCCTTGTCTGCATCGATCGCACCCTGCGCCTGCCCCGCCGTCGACACCTGCAGTTGCTGCGTCTCCTTGGAGACCACACCTGCAGCCAGCAGTGCCGTATAGCGCTTGGCCTCCGCGTCGGCGTTCGCCAGGTTCGCCTCGTCCTTCACTAACTGGCCCTCAGCCTGCGCCACCGCGGCCCGGTACGGCGCCGGATCGATCTCCAGTAGCAGATCCCCCTTGTGTACCGCCTGACCCTCGCGAACGTTTACTCGGTTCAGCTGCCCATCCACCCGCGACTTGATCGTCACCGTGTAGTACGCCGTCACCGTCCCCAGCGCCGACAGGTAGATCGGCATCGTCTTCTGCTGCACCGCGCTCACCAGCACCGGCGTCGGACGGTCCCCCATCGACGCCATCTTCCGCGTCTGCTCATCCTGCTGCTGCTTGTTGTCCCGAATCTTCCACACCGCCGCACCCACCGCCAGCAGTACCAACCCCATAATCAACCACTTGCGTACACCGGAACCCTGCGGTTCGTCTGGCGTTGGCATCGTGCGGCGCGGCTCTGATGCCGTGACAACTGCGTGGGGATCCTGTTCGCTCAACTGTGCTGACGACATTAGCGCGTTCACCAATTTCTTAAGCTGTTATGGATGGGGTTCCGATTGATACTCAGAATCCACAGAATAAATGATAATGACGTAGCCGGACCTGCGAAGGTTTCGACCAGTTGCGTCCAATTTCAAGAATCTTCTCCGGCGAAGCCCATCCGCCGCGCCAAACGCTTTCTTTTCTAGGAAGGATCATCCGTTGCCCAGCTCAGCCTCCCCACTCGACCGCCCCTCGCTCCCTGCGCTCTGCGTCGACCTCGATGGCACCCTGGTCAAGTCCGATACCCTCGTCGACTCCGCCCTCGTCCTCGCCCGCCAGCGCCCCGCCGACCTGCTCAAACTCCCCGGCTGGCTCCTCCAGGGAAAAGCCGCCCTCAAGCAACACCTCACCGCCGCCGTCCAGCTTCAGGTCGCCCATCTCCCCTACAACCGCGAACTCCTCCAGTATCTCCAGCAGCAGCACGCCACCGGCAGACCCATATACCTCGCCACCGCCGCCGACGCCACCCTCGCCCGCCGCGTCGCCGACCACCTCGGCATCTTCACCGACGTCCTCGCCTCCAACGGAACCCTCAACCTCGCCGGCAACAACAAGCTCGCCGCCTTCCAGCAACGCTTCGGCGACAACTTCTCCTACATCGGCAACGCCCGCCCCGACCTCCCGCTCCTCACCCACTGCCAGCAGCCCATGGTCGCCAACCCCACCGCCAGCCTCCGCGCCGGCCTCCGCGCCGCCCGCATCACCCCCGTCCGCTCCTTCACCGAGCAGGTCTCACCCCTCCGCGCCTGGTTCAAAGCCCTTCGCATCCACCAATGGGCCAAAAACGCCCTCATCTTCCTCCCCCTCCTGCTCGCCCACGCCTGGTCCCCCAATCTCCTCGCCGCCTCCGCCATCGCCTTCCTCAGCTTCGGCCTCTGCGCCTCCGCCACCTACATCGTCAACGATCTCCTTGACCTCGAAGCCGACCGCCAACACCCCCGTAAGCGCCGCCGCCCCTTCGCCTCCGGAGACCTCTCCGCCATCGCCGGAGTAGCTGTCGTCCTGTTCTTCCTCGCCATCTCCGCCACCCTCGCCATCCTTCTCCCCCGCATCTCCGCCGCCGTCGCTCCCTCCGGAGTCATAGTTACCCCCTACCACATCAGCTTCCTGGGCTGGCTCGCCGTCTATCTCGTCACCACCCTCGCCTACTCCCTCCGCCTCAAGCGAGCCGTCCTGGTCGATGTCATCGTCCTCTCCGGCCTCTACACCATCCGCATCCTCGCCGGCTCCGCCGCCACCGGAGTCACCGTCTCCCCCTGGCTCGGCGGCTTCAGCATCTTCTTCTTCCTCTCCCTCGCCTTCGTCAAGCGCTTCGCCGAGCTCGAAAGCCTCCGCGAACGCGGTGGAGCCTCCGCCAGCGGCCGCGGATACCACGTCGCCGACCTCGAGCAACTCCGCAGCTTCGGCACCGCCAGCGGCTACGCCTCCGTCGTCGTCCTCACCCTCTACATCTCCAACCTCAGCGCCGCCCAGCTCTACCACCACACCAACCGCCTCTGGCTCCTCGTCCCCGTCCTCCTCCTCTGGCTCAGCAACCTCTGGCTCCTCGCCTCCCGAGGCCAGCTCAACGAAGACCCCGTCGTCTACGCCGTCACCGACAAACGCTCCCTCCTCCTCGGAGCACTCGTCGTCGCCGTCGTCCTCATCTCCCTCTAACCCGCAAAGCACCTGCCGTTGTCCTCGTCCTTGCTTCCAGATACTCCGGTTCCAGCCCCCGGGGTATGCCTTCTTATCCGCGTCATTTATCCTTGATCCTGCCGCCATGAACGAGTCCATCCCTCAACTCCTCTCCTACGACGAACCCTCCCTCGAAGCCGCCTTCGCCACCCTCGCCGAAGACGTCCGCACCACCGCCGCCGAGACCGCCGCCGACCCCGAGGCCTTCCGCCTCCACTGGCTCGGCCGCAAACAAGGCCGCCTCAAGCTCATCAGCGAAGCCTGGCTCAAATCCGCCCCCGCCGAAGCCCGCAAGCCCCTCGGCATCCGCTTCAACCAGCTCAAGCAGCAAATCGAAGCCGCCCTCGAAGCCCCCGCCAGCACCGCCAGCAGCCCCGCAGCCCAGGGAATCGACATCACCCTCCCCGGCGCCACCCGCGCCCCCGGCATCCCCCACCCACTCCTCAAGACCATGCACGAGATCGTCGCCGTCTTCCACCATCTCGGCTACTCCACCAACCTCGGCCCCCAGGTCGAGTCCGACTTCTACAACTTCGAAGCCCTCAACTTCCCCCCCAACCACCCCGCCCGCGACACTCAGGACACCCTCGTCATCGCCCACCAGCAGTCCCGCCCCTCGCGCGACCGCCTCCTCATGCGCACCCACACCTCCCCCGTACAGATCCGCACCATGATCGACCAGGCTCCGCCCATCCGCATCGTCATCCCCGGCAAAGTCCACCGCAACGACGCCGCCGACGCCACCCACTCCCCCATCTTCCACCAGGTCGAAGGCCTCTGCGTCGACACCAACATCACCTTCTCCGACCTCAAAGGCACCCTCGACCACGCCATGAAGGCCCTCTTCGGCTCGGCCGTCAAAACCCGCTTCTTCCCCAGCTTCTTCCCCTTCACTGAGCCCTCCGCCGACGTCCAGATCTCCTGCATCTTCTGCAACGGCAAAGGCTGCCGCAAATGCAAACACTCCGGCTGGATCGAGCTCCTCGGCTGCGGCATGGTAGACCCCGCCGTCTTCGCCGCCGTCGATCAGCAACGCACCGCCCAGGGCAAGCCACCCGCCTACAACCCCGCCAACATCTCCGGCTTCGCCTTCGGCATGGGCGTCGAACGCATCGCCATGATCCAGCACGGCATCTCCGACATAGGCCACTTCTACTCCGGAGACATGCGCTTCCTCGAGCAATTCGCCTAAAGCCCACGCGCACCCAGCCCGCACAACCCATGAAGCGCTACTACCGCCCCGAACTCGACGCTCTCCGCTTCCTCGCATTCCTCTGCGTCTTCTGCTTCCACCGCATGGACTACGTCCCCACCGACCCCATCCGCAACCCCTGGCTCTTCAACTTCTCCACCGTCGGAGCCTTCGGCGTTCCCGTCTTCTTCCTCCTTAGCGCCTTCCTCATCACCGAACTCCTCCTCCGTGAACTCGCCCAGACCCACCGCATCCACGTCCCGGCCTTCTACGCCCGCCGCATCCTCCGCATCTGGCCGCTCTACTTCACCGCCTTCTACGGACTAGCCCTCCTCGCCCGCTTCCTGCCCGACGTCGGCCCCACCACCCACTCCTCCTGGCTTGCCTTCACCCTGTTTGCCGGTAACTGGTACATCGTCCGCCATAGCTGGATCGCCGGTCCCGTCGATCCACTCTGGAGCATCTCCGTCGAAGAGCAGTTCTACATCGCCATCCCCCTGCTCGTCGCCCTCGGTGGCCGCCGAGCCCTCCAACTCACCAGCGCCCTCCTGCTTGCCGCCTCCTACGCCGTCATCCTCTTCTACGCCCTCCACTCCGCCCCCATCGGAGACAACGGCGAATGGACCAACAGCTTCGTCCACTTCCAGTTCTTCGCCGCCGGAACCATCCTCGCTCTTGCTCTCCGTGGCCGCCTCCCGCAGCTCCCGCTACCCGCCCGCGCCCTCACCGCAGCCCTCGCCCTTTCCTGCTGGTTCGTAGCCCTCCTCACCTTCGGCGTCAAAAGCTGGGACCTCCACCCCACCCCCATCGGCGCCCTCGCCGGATGGGCCCTTGTCCTTGCCGGCTGCACCCTTCTCTTCCTCAGCCTCCTCGGCCTGCCCGAAAACTGCATCCCCCGCTGGCTCGCCTACCTCGGCCAAATCTCCTTCGGCCTCTACGTCTTCCACTCCCTGATCCTCCACCTCGTCTTCACCCAGGGCGGCCAGGCCCTCACCACCCTCACCGCCACCCTGCACCTCTCCCCGCAACTCCGTGCCTCACTCGGCACCACCATCGTTCTGGCCGCCACCGTCCTCCTCGCACACCTCTCCTACCAGTACTTCGAGCGGCCTTTCCTCCGCCTCAAGCGCCGCTTCACCTTCGTCCCAGCCCGCGAAGACTAGCCCCCCCTAAGCGTCCCGCTCCGCACTCCACAAAAACGCAAACAGCAGATGCATCACCGCCAGCGCCAACGCCCCTAGAAACGCCGCCTTGAACGTCGTCACTTCAAACCCCGGCACCAACTTGCTCGAAAACCACAACACCACCGCATTGATCACCAGAAAAAACAACCCAAACGACAAAATCCCCAGTGGCAACGTCACAAACTTCAGCAGCAAACCCAGCGTCGCATTCAGCAGCCCAATCACCACCACCGCAATCAACGCCGAAACAAAACTGCTCACCACAAATCCCGCCACAAAGTGCGCCACCACCAGCAACGTCACCGCATTCAAAATCCAGTGCAAAAGCATTCGCAACATAGCTCATCCCTCGCAAACCGCAAAATTTGAACTCCCGGATGCACCCGCAGCACTCCGCCCCAAGAGCATACCCTGACCCCCGTCCAGATACTCTTGCCTCTCAACAAAAAACAACCACTCATGCAAAGTTAGCAACTTTATCAATATTTACTAACCTTGCTAATTTAGCTATGACTGCTCCGCGCACCCCATTCGCAACCCCTATGCCCCAGCCGCGCTACTCAGCAGTAGTAGGGTCAATCATCCGCCGCACCTGCGCCACCGAGTTTGCCGGAAACCCACCCATCTCCGCATGTTTCCGCACCGTCGCCTCGTCCGGCGCAATGTAAATGCAGTAGATCTTGTCGTCCGTCACATACGACTCCACCCACTGAATCTGCGGTCCAAGAGTATTCAGCACCGAGCACGAGGTCTTCGAAATCCCCGCAATCTGCTCCTGTGTCAAAGCCCCCGCCCCAGGAATATTCCGTTCAATCACAAACTTCGGCATAACCCCTCCAAAAAATATGCTGAAGACTAACACAACCCATCATTCACAAATCCAAACATTTAGACTTGTAGTCGTCCACCATGAAGATTCTGACTAACTGGCTCCGCACCTACGTCCCCAACATCCCCGCTGACGACCACCAGCTCGCCGAAGACCTTACCCTCCGCGGCATCGCCGTAGAAGGTGTCCACGATCTCGGCCCCAATAACGGCCACCTCTTCGAGATGGACATCACCACCAACCGCGTCGACGCCATGAACCACTACGGCATCGCCCGCGAAGCCGCCACTATCTACAACCTCCCGCTGCTGCCCTTCCACACCGCGCTGCCTCCCGCCCAGCCCGCCGCCACGCCCTTCCCCGTCCGCATCGAAGCCCCCACCCTCTGCGGCCGCTTCACCGCCCAGGTCCTCCGCAACGTCACCATCGCCCCCAGCACCGGCCTCGTCAGCCAGTACTTCAACCTCCTCGGCCAAAAGCAGATCTCCAACGCCGTCGACGCCAGCAACTTCATCCTCCTCGGCATGGGCCATCCAACCCACGCCTTCGACCTCGACAAACTCGAAGGCGGCATCGTCGTCCGCCTCGCCCACAAGGGCGAAAAGATCAAGCTCCTCGACGGCACCGAACGCACCCTCGAACCCGACGACCTCGTCGTCGCCGACGAAGTCAAAGCCCTCGCCCTCGCCGGAGTCATGGGCGGCTGGGACTCCATGATCACCCCCGAAACCCGCAACATCCTCGTCGAAGCCGCCTGGTTCGACCCCGCCACCATCCGCCGCTCCTCCCGCCGCCACGGCCTCCACACCGACGCCTCCCACCGCTTCGAGCGCGGTGGCGACTTCAACGCCGCCCCCATCGCCAACGCCCTCGTCTCCCAGCTCATCCTCGCCAGCGGAGGCCACCCCGAAGGCGAACTCATCGACCTCATACTCCCCCAAGTCGCCGCCAAAACCGCCAACCGCCCCGCCATCACCCTCTCGGTCGCACAGGTCCAGCGCCACCTCGGCACCACCCTCGCCGACACCCCCACCCAATCCGCCCTCACCCCCGAACTCATCCACCAGTACCTCACCGCGCTCGGCTGCTCCCTCACCGCCGCTCAGGCGGCCTCTAGCCCCGGGCCTTCCGCCACCTTCGCCGCCCAACTCCCCTCCTGGCGCCTCGATCTCGAGCGCGAGATCGACCTCATCGAAGAGGTCGCCCGCGTGTACGGCTACAACCGTTTTGCCAACACCCTCCCCACCCCCGGCATCGTCATCGCCCACCCCACCGCCGCCCCCGAGGCCGCCGTCCGCACTCGCCTCCTCACCCTCGGCTTCTCCGAGTCCATCTCCAGCACCTTCGCCAGCCAACTCGACAGCGACCTCTTCGCTACAGCAGGGCAGGGAACCATCCCCCTCGAAAACCCCCTCTCCGAAGAAGCCTCTCTCCTCCGCCCCTCACTCGTCCCCGGCATGGTCACCATGCTCGCCCATAACCTCAACCGCGACGTCAAAGATGTCCGCCTCTTCGAGCAGGGCCAGATCTTCACCGGCACCACCCACGCGGTCATCGAGTCCGCGCAACTCTCCCTCGGCCTCACCGGAGCCGTCCCCGCCACCCCGCTCCACTCCGCCACCGACGCTCCCATCTTCGAGCTCAAAGGCGTCATCGAATCCCTCCTCGCCCTCTTCGCGCCAGCCGACGTCACCTTCACCCCAGAAGCTCCCGCCTGGCTCCAACCCGGCCGCAGTGCCACCGCTCTCCTCAACGGAACCCCCATAGCCCACTTCGGCGAACTCACTCAAGCTGAGACCAACAAGCGCAAACTCCGTCAACCCATCTTCCTCGCTCAGGTGGATCTCGCCACCCTCTACTCTCTGCCGCTCAAGCAGGTCACCGCCCGCGACCTCTCCCGCTTCCAGGCCGTCGAGCGCGACTTCTCCTTCACCTTCCCCGACACCATGCAGTGGCACACCGTCGCCACCGCCATCCGCGCCCTTGACATCCCGGAACTCCAGCGCCTCAACCCCGTAGAAATCTTCCGCGACCCCAAGGGTAAGTCCGTCCCCCCGGCCCACTACGCTCTCCTCCTCCGCTGCGTCTTCCAGTCCACCGAACGCACCCTCAACGAGGAAGAACTCACCACCTGGTGGACCAATATCATCGCCACCCTCACCAGCCTCGGTGGCACCATCCGAGCCTGAAATCCCGCAATCTCAAACGTGGCTGCTTCTCACCGGAGGCAGCCACACAATTCTCCACAAGCTGTCCACCCCGACACCACGCCCCAAACCCACCGCAATTCCGCATCCAAATTGATTCCACCTGCCATTTCTCCCCTAAAATCCACGTTCCCCGCATCTATACTCACACTATGAGCACATCCGCCATCAGCCCCAGCATCAGTGCAGACGAGTTCCAGGCGCTCGAACAAAAAGTCCTCCGCGCCGTCGAAATCGTCAAGCGCGAACGCGAAGCCCGCGCCGCCGCGGAGGCCGAAGTAGTCCTTCTGCGTGAACAACTTGCAGCCCAGCTCGCCTCCCAGTCCGCCACCGAATCCGAGCTCAACCTCCTCAACAAGGAACGCGATACCGTTCGTCAACGCGTCGAAAAAATGCTCCAACAGATGGATGAACTCCTCTAAATCACTCCACTAAAAGGAGTTAGCGATGGATGAACCCAGAGAGCCCCAAGCCATGTCCGAAGCACAATCCATGAGCGTTGAATCCATCAACGTCGATATCTACGACCAGATCTACCACCTCCGCGGAACTGATCCAGCTTATATTCAACAACTTGCCCACTCCGTCGACGCCAAGATGCGCGCCGTCTCCGCCCAGGGTGGTACCGTCGATTCGCTCCGCGTAGCCGTCCTCGCCGCCCTCAACATCGCCGACGAACTAGCCACCCTCCGCCAACGCTACGACACCCTGGCCGGCACCATCTCCCAATCCCAAACATCCATGCGCTCCCGCGCAGGCTCGCTCTCCGGAATGCTCGACGAAGTCCTCGAAGACCGCAAGGTCGGCTAGCAACCCCCTCCCCTCCCACGCTTGCAATCGACCGGCCAGGCAGGTAGCATCCAACTCAAGAGACCGGCCTGCTAAGCAGGTGCGCGATCCATGCTGGTTGAACCAACATTCATTGAACAGGGACCTAGCTCGTATACATGGCTCGGTGTGCAGCGTCCGCCAGTCCGGAATGCCTAAAGAGCCACGGCAGGGTCCCGCCGTCTTAGGACGGGTTCACCAGCACTTCGTCGCACGGCCCCGCGGGTCGGTTTTCTTGCACTTTTCCAAAGCTGGAGCAGTATCTTCCCAGCCTGCACCCTCTTCATGCATCCCTACATCCTCCACTTCGGCCGCCTCATCCTTCCCACATTTGGCGTCCTCGCCGCCGTTGGACTCATGACCGGACTCTCGCTCAGCCTCCGCACAGCCGCTCTGGCAGGACTGGATCCAGACGCTCTCTGGAACGCTGGAACCTTTACCATCCTCAGCGCCTTCGTCATCTCCCGCCTACTGCTGGTCGTGGGCAATCTGCGCAGCTTCCTCAGCTATCCGTTGTTTCTGCTGGCTTTACCCAGCCTCACCGCCACGGGAATCCTGCTCACCATGCTTGCGACCGCACTGTACCTGCGTCGCCGCGGCTTGCCTCTGCTTCGCACGCTGGACGCCTGGGCCCCCTGTGCAACCCTCGTCTGGGCCTTCCTCGCCCTCGGCCACCTCGCCGAAGGTAGCGACCCCGGCCTCATCACCGCGGTTCGCTGGAGCATTCCCTCGCCCTCGGGTTTTACTCGCCTGCATCCCATTGCGATCTATGCCGCAGTCGCGGCGCTGAGCATCACCGCTGGGTTGCTCGTCTATCTGCGCCGCCGCCCGATCCCTGGCCGCACGGCTGCCCTGGCACTTGCTGCATCCGGTGTCGCTCAGTTCGTCATCACCTTCTTCCGCCAGCCCAATACCGACGATCTCACCCTCGTCGGCTTTCACCTGGACACCGTCCTTGATCCAATCCAGTGGCTCGCTCTGGGCATGGTTGCTGGTGCCTTTCTTCTTCTGCTGCCCGACCCGGCCAGCATCCACTCCAGCTTCCCCGAGCCCAGCCCAGCCGAACCCCGAAAGCCAGTCTCCCATGCCATCTAAGAACATGCTCCCCAAAGGCCAGCGCCACCACTCCGTCCGTGCGGAGTACCGCGCCACCCGCGGCGTCGAAGAGACTCCCCCGCCCCCCATCCCCGTCCTAGAACTCGAGGACGATGTTGATCTTACCGACGGCATCCGCCACATCGTGGCCGACCCCGCCGCCGCCGGTCTGCGTCTGGACCAGTACCTCGCCCAGGCCATCCCAGACATCTCGCGCGCCCGTGTCCAACTGCTGATCGAGAACGGCCAGGTCCGCGTCAACGGCAACCTCGCCAAGCCCAAGCAGAAGCTCCTCGGCGGCGAGCCCATCGAGATCGAAGGTGCCCCTCGCCCCGAGCCGCTGCACGCCGTCCCCGAGGACATTCCGCTCGATATCCTCTTTGAAGACAAGTATTTGGCCGTCATCAACAAGCCTGCTGGCATGATGGTGCACGCCGGCTCCGGCTCCACCGACGACGCTCGCAATCGCGGCACCCTGGTCAACGCTCTCCTCTTCCACCTCAACGCGCTCTCCGAGGTTGGCGGCGACCTCCGCCCCGGCATCGTGCACCGCCTCGACAAGCAGACCAGCGGCATTATCCTCGTCGCCAAGGACGACTCCACCCACCGCAAGCTGGGCGAGATGTTCTCCCAACGCCAGGTAGCCAAAACCTACCGCGCCCTCGTTCACGGCCACCTTGCCAAGGACAACGTCACTATCAATCTCCCCATTGCCCGCGACATCCTCCGTCGTATCCGAATGACCACCCGTCGCTCGCTGGAATCAGGTGCCCGCACTGCCGTCTCGCATGTCCAGGTGCTGGAACGAATAGCTTCTCCCTACGGACCGTTCACGCTCGTCGAGGTCCGCATCGAAACTGGCCGCACGCACCAGATCCGCGTCCACATGCAGTCGCTCGGCCATCCCGTCGTTGGCGACAACCTTTACGGCGCACCGCACCGTATCCTCAATCCTCGCAATCCGGAGGATGCGCTTTCGCTGGAACGCAACTTCCTTCACGCCGCGCATCTCTCCTTCACACACCCCCAGACGGGCAAAGCCATGGACCTCGATGCACCGCTTCCGCCCGAGCTTCTCGCTTTTCTCGCCAGCCTCCGGGCTCCTTCGTCCGCAGACACGCCGCAGATTCGGTAGAATCAACCCCGTGACCGTTCTCTTCCGCTCCTCGCCCGTTGCCCGGCTCCAGGCCGCCTCCATCACCGCTCTCGCACTTCTCATGGCCCTTGGTGCATCTACGTTGCACGCCCAGCAGGCGGCTCCGGCTACCACGGTTACAGCGCTGCCTGCCGCACCCTCGGCTACGGCATCGCAGGCAGCTCCAGCCGCTGCGCCCAACCCGCTCGCCCAGCCCCCCGCACTTCCGACCCAGACCGCCCCAGCGCAGGCGGACGAGCCCGTAACCACCATCGTCGTCCAGGCCAATGAGGTCAACCTCATCTTTACTGTCACGGACAAGAAGGGCCGCTTCATCACTGGCCTGCGCCGCGAGAACTTCGGCCTCCTCGATGACGGACGCCCCCCCATCGCCGTCAAGGACTTCCGCCTCGCCGAGCACCTGCCCCTGCGCGTCGGCATCATGCTGGACACTTCCAGCTCCATCCGGCAGCGCTTCCAGTTTGAGCAAGACTCCGCTATCGAGTTCCTGTTGCAGGTCCTGCACGTCAACGATCGCGCCTTTGTCGAAGGCTTCGACATCCAGACCGACGTCGCCCAGGGCTTCACCAACAACGTCGACCTACTCAATCAGGGCATCCGCAAACTGCGGCCCGGTGGCGGTACCGCTCTCTTCGATGCGCTCTATAAAACCTGCCGAGACCAGATGCTTACGCTGCGCGAGACCTCCGCTGTCCGCCGCGCACTCATCCTCGTCTCCGACGGCGACGACAACTACTCCCGCGTCCAGGAGTCGGAAGCCATCAAGATGTGCCAGCGCGCTGAGACTATCGTCTACTCCATCAGCACCAACGTAAGCCCCAGCAAAGACAAGGGCGATGACACACTCCGGCAAATCTCCGAGGCCACCGGCGGACAGGCCTTCTACCCCGTCCGCATCGAGGATGTCGCCACCGGATTCCACAACATCGAGCAGGAGCTGCGCAGCCAGTACTCGCTCGTTTACACCCCTGCCAACTTCAAAAACGATGGGTCCTTCCGAACCATCTATCTTCAGGCACTTGACCCCCGGTATCACGTCCGTGCCAACAAGGGCTACTTCGCCCCTCGTCCCCCGCAGTAACTTCGGCAGCACTCGACTTTATCCTGTCTCATGTTGCACAGCAGCAGGCCCTTCGGACAACGAAAGGCCTGTACCTTCATGCCGATATCCTCGGCAGGGACCACCCCGGTACCTGCCAACCTGCAGAAATAAGCCATCGCCAGATAACTCTTCCCCGCAACCCGTGTCTAACCTTGCAGAGGTTTACTTCATGAAACTCCGCCTCGCTACCGTTTTTCTTTCGCTCACCGTTGCCGCACAGGCCCAGCCCCCGGTGGGCATCGGTCAAGCCCTTAACACGCTTGCTGACCAGCCTGCGACTCACACCGGCTTTGTCTTCGATCGCTCCATGGTGCAAGTAGCGGAAAGTCTGTTGGAATCGAACGGTATGGACTCCGGTCGCGCCGCTGCCGCCATCCACAGTATCGCCGTCGATAGCTACCACTATCCCCGCGCCGCCTTTTACGCCCCCGAGGGTATGAGCCACATCATCGATACCTACCATGCGGCCGGCTGGAAGCATCTGGTCAACGCCAATCAGGCCGTCGCCAACACCGCCCAGCCCAGCAACACCGTCACCGACCTGTGGCTTCACTTCACCGGTGCGGACATCGACGGCGTTACCGTACTCGCCCGTGCCTCCCGCGACATGAATGTAATCCAGATCGCCTGCGACCTGCGCCCGCTGGACTTGCTTCACCTCAGCGGCCACTTCGGTATCCCCAAGGTCGATCCCAACGCGGTCATGGTTCCTGCGCCCGACAGCAAGTAGCGCCAACGGAGGTCTATCCTGCCTGCAATGGGTGCCTGCCGGCCAGCCGGTCAGTGCCCGTACTGTTCCACCTGCTGCATTAGCTCAATCTTCCGCTCCGGCCCCAGGAAGCTGGCCTCGACTGCATTCGCCGCCAGCTCTCGCATCTGCTCCAGCGAGAACCCGAACCGCTCCTGCATCAGACAGTATTCCTCCAGCAGGTTGCTGCCAAACATCGGCGGATCGTCGGAGTTGATCGTCACCATCAACCCCTGCTCAAAGTAATCCCGCACCGGATGTTGCTCAAAGCCGGGGCAGCAGCCCGTCCTGATGTTGCTGGTGACGTTGATCTCAAGCGGAATCTGCTTCTGCGCCAGCACTGCCAGCAACTCCGCATCGTGCTGCGCGGAGAGCACATGCCCCAGTCGCTCCGCTCCGATGTTGATTGCAGCCCATATGCTCTCTGGCCCAATCGTCTCGCCGGCATGCGCCGTCAGCCGCAGCCCGGACGCTCTGGCCTCCGCATAGCTCTCGCGGAACAGGTCGGCACTGCCCCGCGCTTCGTCCCCGCCAATCCCAATCCCCACGATGCTGGGGTACTGCTGTCGTAGCTCGGCCGCCTTGCGAAAGACCTTTGCACCCTCCTCTGCACCAAAGTGTCGCACCGCATCGATCAGCCAGTAGATCGTCGTGCCAAAGTCCTTCTCGGCACGCACCCGCCCGCGCTCAATGGCCTCCACATAGGGCTCCACTTCGGCGTTCTTCCAGTAGTAGATGATCCCGAACGAGATATAGACCTCGGCATGCACCACCCCCTGCCGCGCCAGCTCCCGCACCATGTTGTACGTAATCAACTCGTAGTCGCCCGGCCCTTTCAGCCGCGAGGAGACGGCCTTGAACGAGTCCATGAATCCCAGAAAGTTCTCATACCGGTATAGTGCCTGCGCGGCCTCCGGCGTCAGCGGCTCTGCATCATGACGCTTGCTCAGCTCCAGCAGCGTCTGCGGCAGAATCGTCCCTTCCAGATGCAGATGCAGCTCTACCTTGGGCAGCCCTCGCATCCACTCCACCACATCGATCTCAGCATCTCGCTTACCTTGTTTGCGTACCATCGCACTAGTCTATTCTGTTCCCCGGTTGCGCAGTCCGCCGTGGAGGTTGTCAACCAACGGCGTCCGGGTCAGAATGACGTAGGGCACACAGGAGCAAGCGTGGCATTCGCAAGACCGAAGAAGCGGGAGCCAGTCGGTGAGGCTGGGTTGTTCGACTATGCCGTGGGCGTACTCGCACGCCGGATGCGCACCGTTCGCGATCTCCGCCGCCTCATGCGCAACCGCGCTGAAGAGGGCGAGCCCGGAGAAGTCGCCATGGACGCAGTCTGCGCCCGGCTCAAAGACCTCGGCTATCTCTCCGATACCCGCTTTGCCGCCGACTATACCCGTCTGCGCAAGGAGAACGAGAAGTTCGGCAAGCGCCGCGTCCAGCAGGACCTCATGCAGAAGGGCGTCCACAAAGAGCTGATCGCCACCACTCTCGCCAAGGCCTACGACGAGGTTGACGAAACCGCGCTGGCCCGCGAATACGTCGCCCGAAAGCGCATGAAGAAGCCCAGCGGCATCAACGCCCAGAAGGAGACCGCCCGTGTCATGGGAAGGCTCATGCGTGCCGGCTTCAGTTCCACCGCCATCTACAAGGTGCTGCGCGAGTGGCACTTGCCCGAGGAAGCCATGCCTGTCGAAGGCGGTGCCGACTCCGACAGCTACGCCGACCGCGACGACGAACTGCCGGACTTCTGACGCGGACTAGATCGTCCGCAGCACCCGTGCGGGCAGCAGAAACAGTGCGGCGACCAGCGCCAACGCGCCATACACCACCACTCCCGTCAGCCGGAAGGGCAGTAACACCAGCCAGATAAGCGGATACAGTAACAGCGCAGCCAGCGCCAAAGGCCAGCAGGTGACCAGCAGCAGGCAGAAGACGAGAAATTTGAGCATGGCATCTCTCCAGGTACAGTTGCAGCAGTGCTACGCAGCCAACACATCGGAGGTTCCGTGGGGAAGGGAATAGAGCGGGTCATCGCGGTGGACTGGTCTGGCGACAAGGGCCCCGGGCAGCGCAAAAAAATCTGGGCCGGAGTCTGGACCGCCGCAACCGGCCGCGTACAACTCGAAACCGGACGAAACCGCGAAGAGTTGATCGCCTGGCTGCTTCATCTGGGTGCCGAGACACCCCGCATGGTCGTCGGTATCGACTGCTGCTTCAGCTTCCCCGCTTGGTTCTTGCAGGAGCATGGCTGCCAGACCGTCGCCGACTTCTGGCAGCAGGTGGCCAGCGGTAAGGGCGAGCAGTGGCTGCATCGCGAATGTGACGATAGCCGCTTCTGGGGAGTGGCCGGAACCCGCCGCACCGGCAAGCGTCCCGCCCAGTGGAGCGGCGACGGATTGCGGCAGATGCTGCGCACCACCGACTTCGAAAATAAAATCGAGCCGCGTCTGGAGGGCGGCGATCCCGCGCGGGCCGCAAAGATGTTCGGCATTCAAGCCAAAAGCCCGTTCCAGATCGGCGGCAGCGGCAGTGTCGGGACGGGCAGCCTGAGGGCCATGCCATGGCTGCTGCGGCTACAACAGAAAGGCTTCCGCGTCTGGCCCTTCGATAGTGCTGCGATCACCAGCCAGCATCCGCAACCATTGCTGCTGGAGATCTATACCCGTCTCCTCACCGGCCCGGTCAAGAAGAGCAATCCCGAAGCTCGCAAGGCATATCTCCAGCTGAAGAAGCAGACGGAGGCGGTGCGCTATGCAGGCCTCTCCCAGGCTGTCGTCGCCGCCGCACTCACCAGCGAGGACGCCTTCGATGCGCTGGTCTGCTGTCTGGAGATGGTGCGCTGGCGCGATCAGTTTGCCAGCCTGCACGCCACTCACGATGCGGTGTTGCGTCTGGAGGGCATCACCTGGCGACCTGGAGTTGGTGCCGCCTCATCCTGAACCATCCCGGCGCTGATAAACTTGTGGCCTATGACTAATCGTTCGGGCAGCCAGATTCGGGAAGACTTTCTACGCTTTTTTGAGGGCAAGGGGCACCGCCGTGTCCACTCGTCATCGCTGGTCCCGGCGAATGATCCTACCCTGCTGTTTACCAACGCTGGCATGAACCAGTTCAAGGATGTCTTCTTGGGTGCCGAGAAGCGGGAGTACACCCGCGCCACCACCAGTCAGAAGTGCGTCCGCGCCGGGGGCAAGCACAATGATCTGGAGAACGTCGGCTTCACCCGGCGGCACCACACCTTCTTCGAGATGCTCGGCAACTTCAGCTTTGGCGACTACTTCAAGCGCGAGGCCATCGCTTATGCCTGGGAGTTGCTCACCTCGCCGGAGTGGTTCGGCATTGCCCAGGACCGGCTCTACGTCACCATCTTCGAAGGCGATGCCGCCGTCCCGCGTGACGCCGAAGCCTACCAGTTCTGGCTCGATGTTGGCGTCCCCGCAGCCCGCATCTTCGAACTAGGTGCCAAGGATAACTTCTGGGCTATGGGCGATACCGGCCCCTGCGGCCCCTGCAGCGAGATCTACTTCGATCTCGGCGTGGACGCCTCCGAGCACGCTAAAGACCTGCCCTTCGGCCAGGACGAGCAGCGCTACGTCGAGATCTGGAACCTGGTCTTTATGCAGTTCGACCGCAGCAGCGACGGCGTACTCACCCCGCTGCCCAAGCCCTCCATCGACACCGGTATGGGCCTGGAGCGCATCGCCTGCGTGTTGCAGAACGTGGCCAGCAACTACCAGACCGACCTCTTCACTCCGCTGATCGCCCGCGCTGCGGAGCTTACCGGTTTTACCGCGATCAGCCCCACTGAGGCCGCCGTCTCCGACGTCAAAGGGGCGGCCAGCCTGCGCATCATCGCCGACCACGCGCGTGCCGCCACCTTCCTCATTGGCGATGGCGTGCTGCCAGCCAACGAAGGACGCGGCTACGTGCTGCGTAAGATTCTGCGCCGTGGTATCCGTCACGGACGCCTGCTCGGGCAGGAGAAGCCCTTCATGCACGAGATGGTGCTGGCCGTCCGCGATGAGATGTCCGTCGCCTACCCCGAACTCAACGAGACCGCAGAGCGAGTTGCCAAGGTCGTCCTCGCCGAAGAGCAGCAGTTCGCTCGCACACTGGAGCTCGGACTGAAGCAAATGAATGAGGAGACGCTGCGGTCTGGAATGCTCGCCTTCCGTCTGTACGAGACCTTCGGCATGCCTCTCGACTTCATGGTGGATGCTGCCCGCGACGCCGGAATCAGCTTCGACATGGCAGGCTTCGAAGCCGCCAAGGAAGAGGAGCAGGCCCGCGCCCGCGCCAGTTGGAAAGGCGGTTCGCAAAAGTCAGCCGCGCCCGTCTACCGCGAGCTTGCGAAGACGGAGTTTGAAGGCTACTCCGCTCTGCGTGTGGATGGCGTCAAGGTCCTCGCGCTGGTCAAGGACGGCATCGGCGTACCGGAGCTGAAAGGTGGGGAGCAGGGTGAGGTCGTACTTTCCGCCACCAGCTTCTACGCCGACTCCGGCGGCCAGGTAGGCGATACCGGCTGGCTCTACTCGGCCAACCATAACTTCATCGTCGCAGAGGTCAAAGGTGCAACCCGCCCCGTACAGGGCGTCTTCGCACACAAGGTCACCGCTAACCAGACCATCGCCGTAGGAGACACCGTCGATGCTGTGGTCGATGCCGTGAACCGACGCGCCACGGAGCGTAATCACACCGGAACCCACCTGCTGCACGCAGCCTTGCGCGAAGTGCTCGGCAAGCACGTCAAGCAGGCCGGTAGCTTGAACGATGCCACCCGACTCCGCTTTGACTTCTCTCACTTCACCGGCGTGGCCGAAGAGGAGTTGCAGGAGGTCGAAACCATCGTGAACCAGCAGGTGCTGGCCAACACCCCGGTCAAGACCATGGTGGACGTACCCATCGATGTCGCAGTCAACGAACTGGGTGCCATGGCACTGTTCGGCGAGAAGTATGGTGAACGCGTCCGCGTGGTCAAGATCGGCGACTTCTCCACCGAGCTCTGCGGCGGAACCCACACCGGCGCCACCGGCGAGATCGGTCTCATCAAGCTGGTCGCCGAGGGTAGCGTCTCTTCCGGCGTGCGTCGCGTGGAGGCCGTCTCCGGAACCGGCGCACTCTCCGAGTTCCGTCGCGACTTCGAGGTAGCACGCGTGGTCGGCCAGATGGTCGGCTCGGCTGAAGTCGCTCCTGCGGACGCCTTGCGTCACAGAATCGCTACGCAGGAAGAGGAGATGAAGAAGCTGCGCCGCGAACTGGATACCATCCGCATGAAGGCCGCCAGCTCGTCCGTCGCCGATGCCGCGGCCTCCGCCGTGGAGGTTCAGGGCATCAAGGTGCTTGCCCAGCGGGTCGATGGCGTGGAAAAGGCGCAGATGCGCGAGTTGGTCGATTCCCTGCGCGTCAAACTCGGCTCCGGCGTCGTCGTCCTCGGTGCCGCGGTCGATGGCAAGGTTGCGCTCATCGTCGGCGTCACCAAGGATCTGACCGCGCGGGTGCAGGCTGGCAAGATCGTCGGCACACTGGCCGGCATGGTTGGCGGCAAGGGCGGCGGTCGTCCCGATCTCGCCGAGGCAGGTGGTACCGATCCCGGTGCACTCGACGCAGCACTGGCCAGAGCCGCCAGCGTGGTCGAGGGATTGTTGTAACTCCGCGCCCAGGACCTACATCTTGTGTGGGGGTATCGGCGCGAGTACCGGCCCGCTTTTCATCCCCGATGCACTCCTCAACCTCTTAAACTGAGGGGGAATGGTCGCGCGTAAAACAATGCGGCAGTGGTGGTTGCGCTGTGCCAGTTGCACGGCGCTCCTATGCTGTTGTGCGGTGCCCATGCCGGTCCAGGCGAAGTCTGCCGCACACCGCAAGCCGGTAGAACTCACCCCCTGGGAGCAGGCCGAACGCAGCCGCGAAACTCTCGAAGCGGTCCCGCAAGACAACCGCACCAAGACCGACTACACCCAGACCATGGATGCCTTCCGCACCATCTATCACGACTCGCCCCGCGATGTTCACGCAGCCAGCGCGGTGAATGCCGTCGCCGAGCTGCTCGCCGAGCAGGGTCGTAGTTTGCACGATGCAAAGAGCCTGAAGGCCGCCGTTGGTCAGTATGAGTTTCTCCGCACCCAGTACCCCGGAAGCTCACTGCGGGTTGGCGCACTGCTGGCCGAGGCGCAGATCTTCGCCAACGACCTCGCGGATACCAAGGCCGCACGCGAGAAGTACGCACTGCTTATCAAGCAGTATCCTCACAGCGGACTCGCCGAAGAGGCACGCGCCGGACTCACCGGTTTGGACAATCCGGCTCCCGCACCCGCGCCGAGTGTCGAACTCGCTGCCTCGCACCCCATAACGGCAGGGCCTCTGGCTGATTCTTCCATCAGCAGTGCATCCGTTGCGGCAAGTGCTCCTGCCACCTCACTCAATGCTGTCGTGGATCGTTCCGTGCCAACCGGACCAGCTGTCGCGAAGGCCGTCGTACACCGTCACGGTGCGTTGGCGCAGGTCACTGGGATACGTCACTGGTCCACACCGAACTACACCCGCGTGGCTATCGATCTCGGCGACGATGTCACCTACGAAGCCGCGCGCGTGCCCAACCCGGATCGCATCTACTTCGATCTCCACGGCACCCGTCTCGCTCAGGAACTGATTGGCAAAAGCTTTGCCGTCACCGACGATGGATTCCTCAAGAAGATTCGTGCAGCGCAGTTCTCCAACGACATGACCCGTGTTGTACTCGATGTGAATGATGTCACCGAGTACTCCGCGTTTCTGCTGCCCAACCCCTATCGCCTGATCATCGATATTCACGGTGGCAGCAAGGAGCTTGGCGTTGCCATCCACGAGCAGGCCGCTGCCGGGGTAACGCCTGCCACCGCCGCTGGAGCGTCCATCGCCGAGGTCCCCGCTCCCCGCACTGCGGCCACCACAAAACCGACCCAGGCGCATCCCGTCCCCAATACGATCACGACCCGCAGCACCAACACCACCGAGATCGCCGCACTGAGCACTCAGCCGGACAAGATCGATGCCACCAGCATGCCGACTTCGCAGCCCATCTCGGCTGTCGTCAAGGGTCCCGCAGCCGTACCAGCAGGCAAAGACGTTGCCTCCTCCGCTGCGGTCACTCCGCTATCGGCTGCCGCCACGGAGGCCGCGGTTCCTATGCGACGCAATCGGAAAGGGAAGACCGGCAAAGATGCGAAATCCGATGCGGTACCGGCCCGGGCCGCTGTCCCTACCGCGGATGGACAGACCTCGCTGGTCCGCGCTCTCGGCTTGAAGATTGGGCGTATCGTCATCGATGCAGGCCACGGCGGTCACGACTCCGGCACCATCGGGGCCGAAGGCATTGAAGAGAAAGACGTTGTCCTCGACGTAGCCCTGCGCGTCGGAAAGCTGCTGCACGACCGACTTGGAGCAGAGATCGTTTACACCCGCTCGGACGACACCTTCATCCCGCTGGAGACCCGCACCGCCATCGCGAACAAGGCCCAGGCAGACCTCTTCCTCAGCATCCATGCCAACTCTTCCACTGACCCCAGCGCACGCGGTGTTGAGACGTACTACCTCAACTTTACCTCCGCGCCCGACGCTCTCGAGACCGCTGCCCGGGAGAACGCCGTCTCCGACCAATCCATCCATCAGTTAAGCGATCTGGTTAAAAAGATTGCGCTCAAAGATAAGATCTCCGAGTCGCGTGAGTTCGCAAGTGATGTAGAGAAAAGCCTCTACGGTGGTCTCCAGCGCGGCAACGCCGGACTCAAGGACCGCGGCGTCAAGAAGGCACCGTTCGTCGTGCTCATCGGCGCAAACATGCCGTCCATCCTCGCCGAGATCTCCTTCGTAACCAACCCCAAAGACGCCAGCGAGTTACGCCAGCCCGACTACCGCGAGCGCGTCGCAGAGAGCCTCTACAAGGGTGTCGCCAAGTACGCCGGCGGCCTCAGCAGCGTCAAAGGCGCAACCGAGCGAGCCAGCATAAAGTAGTGTGTATCCTCTCCGAACACCGGCTCTGTTTACCGCACGCTCCTCGTACCTGCGACCATCCCCAGCGTCTCGCTTACCGATTCAGGCTGGTGTAGTCTGACCCCAGTATGGGTCTTTTCGCAATGTTTCACCTCAACCTCCAGTTTCGAGCTCTCACGCGGTCCGTGCTGTCCCTCTGTCTCGTC
Organism: Acidobacteriota bacterium; assembly: GCA_021780315.1. Taxonomy (GTDB): domain Bacteria; phylum Acidobacteriota; class Terriglobia; order Terriglobales; family Acidobacteriaceae; genus Edaphobacter. The sequence continues at coordinate 226,537 of JAJXYY010000033.1, read as the reverse complement.
GGATGCACGGCCTCACTGTGCGCCCAGCCTGCCAAAACAACCCTCGTCATGCCGCCTGCCCCCCTGTTACCCCAACGGTTCGGCACCTGGCAGATGGCAGCAGCCCCGGTCTCCGGCGTCGATGCCGCACAGATCGATCCAGCCAACGCGGCTGCCCTCAAAGAGTTTGGTCTGGACCGCTTTTCCATCGCGCAGTTCTCCGCCAACAATGGTGCCGGCTCCGTCGAGGTCAAGGCACTTCAGTTTGGCGATGCGACCGGTGCTGCTGGCGCCTTCACCTTCTACCGCAGGCCGGAACTGCATAGTCTGCAGGCTGGCCAGAAGCTCGGCGCCAATGCTGCCGTTACCACCGACGAGGCATTGTTCTGGACAGGCAATACCCTCGTCATGGCATCGGCCCGCCAAGGACACGCCGCACTCGCCCTGGAACTGAAGGAGCTGGAACAATCCCTCCCCAAGATCGGCGGCCCTAAGGGCGCACCACCGTTGCTGCCAACGCTCCTCCCGGCCCAGGGAATGGGGCCAGGAACTCTCCGCTACGCCCTCGGCCCCGTCAGCTATGCCACCGAAGGCGGCGTGCTTCCGCCTGAGATCCTCGGCTGGGATAAAAGCGCCGAGGCCGCCACAGCCAGATACAACGGCGGCGGCATCCTCACGCTGCTTCTCTATCCCACGCCGCAGATCGCCGGTGATCGAGGCCGCGCCATCGAGGCTGCCATCAATGCAGACCGAGCTCGCTTCGGAACCGTCAAGCTGCGCCGCGAAGGCCCCCTGCTCTTGCTTGCCACCGGCAGCTTCAGCCCCAGCCAGGAGCAGGATCTCGTCGAGAACATTCATCTGCCAGTCCAACTCACCTGGGATAAGAAGATGCCGCCGGAGTTTCACGCCGAGGTCCAGAAGACCTACAGCCTGCTCACCAGCATCGCAGCCTTCTGCGGTGTAGGAGCGCTCGCAGCCATCATCCTGGGGCTCTTCCTGGGCGGTGGACGTGCAGCCATTCGCGTCCTCCAAGGCAAGCCCGCAGCTGTTGAGCCGGAGTTCCTGCGCATAGATCTTCGCGGCAAAACCGCTCCAATTCACCTGGAACCGCCTCCCGAAGGCTAGACCGAATGCACTTCCAATGGTGCAGCCGATAGCCTAAGCGGCTCATTTCAAGGTGCTTCATCCCCTGTCTTGACGTTCGATTGCGAATAAAAGACGAAAGTAAGTTACCGTGTTATCTCCAATGTCACTACTGTAACTAACTAGCTAATAAGGACTTACAGCCCACGCGTTTAGTCCTTGACACCTGATTTTGCCAAACTTAGTATTTCGCCAGAAAGTTCTGATGGCTTTGCCTCCGTTGGAACTATTCTCCCTAAAGAAGAGGCCGCCCTGTTGCCGGGCGGCCTCTTCACGTTTTCAGCCCCCCGCACAGTTAGTAATGGGCTCCGATCCAATTTGGGAAAGCCACCAAGGAAAACCGATGAGCCCCTCTCGTGACGCGCACTGGCATGCCGATAGGCGTGGGTAGGAGTAATCATCCTGCGATCAACCCACGTAAGGAGCCACCATGCCACTCGAGGTACTCAAAGCACTGCTGTGCATCTTCATCCTCATCCTGCCCGGCCTGCTCGCGGCCAGAATTGATCTCAACGCAATTGACCCCGACTGAACGCCGTACCCGCTGCTTCGTGACCGAATCCGCCTGCCTGTGCTAGTTTGGCAGAGCGGCTGTTAGGAGGTCGGACCAATGGGGTATCGGTATATGTACAGTCGGTGGTGGTTCTTCATCTTGAGTCTGGTCGCACCGCTGCTGGCTGGGTCCGCAGCCATAGCCCAGGACACCCGCCAGGTAACCGAACCCAGGATTCCGCCATCCTGCATACACCTGCCCGCGCACCTCATGGCCATCGACAATCTGTTGCTGGCAAAGGATGAGGGAAAGCTGGACACCGCCCGTATTCAGGCCGCGCTGGACCAGTGCAAGCCTGGCATGGCCGTCGAGCTTACCCCCTCCAGCGGAAACAATGCATTTCTCTCCGGCCCGCTGGAGTTGCGCACAGGCGTAACCTTGCTCATCGATGAGGGAGTCACCCTCTACGGCTCCCGAGATCCATCCGTCTACGAGATGCAGGGCGAGGGGGTTAGGCCGGGTCTGTGTGGAACCATCGCCACCGGAGCGCCGCCCGCGGTGTTTCCGGCACCCCAGCGACCAGCCCCAGCGCGAGGAGGCTGCCGGCCCTTCCTCAGCGTCAACAATGCCAGCAATGTGGGCATCATGGGGGATGGTGTCATCGACGGTCGCGGCTACGCCAAACTTCTTGGCAAGGACTACAGTTGGTGGCAGATGGCGCGCAAAGCCGAGCCACGCAACGAACGTTACTACACCCCGCGCATGATCGTCGCCAATCACGCGGATGGCCTCGTGCTCTATCGCATCACGCTGCACAACTCCACTAACTTCCACGTCAGCGTCAACGGTACTGACGGATTTACAGCCTGGGGCGTTCACCTGCTGACTCCTACCGACAAGACCCAGGACGCCCGCAACACCGACGGTATCGACCCCGGCAGCTCAACCAACATTACTGTGGCGCATAGCTGGATCGACAACGGCGACGACAACATCGCCATCAAAACCGGTACCACCCACATGAGCGTCCTCGACAATCATTTCTACAGTGGCCACGGCATGTCGATCGGCAGTGAAACCTTCACTGGCGACAGCTATCTGCTCGTCGATGGTCTCACCGAAGATCACACCACCAGCGGCATCCGCATCAAGAGCAACGTCACCCGTGGCGGCTTCGTCCACGATCTGACCTATCGCAATATCTGCATGCGCGGCGTCAAAAATCCCATCGCGATCAGCCCCTACTACACCAACCAGACCACCGAAGGCTTCGACGATCCCCGGTACAGCGGCAACCGCATCCCCGACTACAAGCGCATTACCCTGCAGAACGTCGTCTCCTCCACTCCCGGGGATGTCCTCGTCGCGGGCCTCGACGATGCTCATCGTACCGAGATCACACTCGACGGAGTCCGCATCGCCAACATCTCACCTGCCCAGGTGCATGGGCGCTTCGCCACCGTCGCTCTCGGCCCGGCAGGCTCCAACATCGACTTCGGAGGCACCGCAGTCAAAGTACTCTCGCCCGACCGTGCGGCTACGCAACCCGCTCCAGACGCCACCTTCACCTGCTCCGATCAATTTGTCCCCATGGAGTAGCCACTCTCAACGCAGCCCCCAGATTGACTCTGCCTTTCATTGGACACCGCAGCCTAATGGATGTCCTGCTCAGGCATTGCACTGACAGCCCTTCACCGTTAGACTAGTGACAGAAGGTCGCACGGAAGCAAGACGGACAGCACCCTGAGCAGGTTGTCAGCGATGATGTTTCGGTCTCAATCCAGCAGCACTCCGCGGTTCCAGAACAGTCACGATCACAGCAATCTCTGGAGTGAAGTGATGTAGGGGCATGAGGCATCTTCATGCAGGCTGTAATCACCTTCCCGTTGCAAGCTGGTCATGCCCAGTGGCATCAAGCCGATGTAGCTCAGTTGGTAGAGCAACTGATTCGTAATCAGTAGGTCAGCGGTTCAACTCCGCTCATCGGCTCCATTCTTCCCCGCTCCTTCTCTCCCAAGGGAAGTCGAGCACTCCACCACCAATCCCTGTACCCAAATCATCGCCAATCAGTCGCAGTGGTGATCGTCTACCTTCCTGTCCCTATCCCCCCGTCTGACCCTCGTTTGCACCGAAGATCAGTGGCTTGCCCTGTCCTCAGCCTCCCGCCAATCGCACGGCATCTCAGGTTGAGATCGAGTGGCCAGATGACTCCAGCGATGCGTGCCAAGGAAGGAGAGCGAGCTGTATCCTCATGGAAAAATAAGTACTTCTGCGGCGAGAATAAATATTCTTGACAGTCGTTATTGCTGGCTGATATCCTCTAATTAAGGTAATTACTGAACCTAACCATACATTCTGTCTAACTGTAAATGATCACCAAGGAGATTTCCATGGCGAAGCAGATGACCTGTGCCCTCACGATTGCAGCGGCGGTTCTGGCAGTTTCCACCAGCGGTATGGCCGCAGTCATGCCCGTTCCGGCTACCACCCAACTCGCTCCCGCAACCGCAGAACTTAATCGCAACCTCGATGCCAAGTCGCTCAAGGCAGGCGATCAGATTACAGCTAAACTCACCCGAAGCGTCCATCTCGAAAGTGGTGTTCAACTCCAGCGCAACACCCTACTGCTCGGACACGTCGACCGTGTAGCCGGCACCTCCGAACTGGTACTTACTTTTGACAAGGCGCAACTCAAGGATGGCAAGCTCATTCCAGTCAAGGCAACGCTGGTTGGCTTCTCGCCCATGGGTATCGTCGACTATCTCCCTTTGCAGATTACCGCTGAGTCTACGGTTGAGCAGCGCCCCGGCATCATCCCCGTTAGCCTGTACTCCGCCGTACAGAGCGAAGTATCCGGTACACTCACCACCACCAAGGCTGATCTGCGACTCAGCCAGGGAACCCAACTATATCTGGCCGTCGCACCTCGTCCCGAGATTGCCTCTGCTGCAAACGGCAACTAACGCCAGCCACATTCGCGTCCTCCCCACGCCGTAGGCCTGCATCTCATCGCAGACCTGCGGCGTCTTCTCTGTGTCAACCCAACCAGCACAACCTTCGAACCATATTTGGTCCACGATATCCACTGATATTTTCTTGCACCACCGCGATCGCTCTTGATTGACGCGGGTTTGCGCCGCATACTCCAAAGTAGAGTTGCTGGACGGTAGCTACCGAGATCCCCGCGTGAACCGCTATAGCCGTCAGGATGTAATCCGGATACTGCACTTGCACCCACGCCAGATGGCCGCATGGGAGCGAGCAGGACTCATCACCTGCAGTCAGCAGTACTCCTTCGAACAATTGGGCCAGTTGCGCACCTTGCGCGATCTCCACGCCACCCGTATCTCCGCCAAAAGTATTCGCGCCTCGCTCGATGCCATGCAGCGAGTGGCTGGCATGAGCAATCCCTTACTCGAGACCACTGCGGTTCGCCGCGGCTCGCGACTTGCCTTCCGCCATGGCGGTGCCCTCATGGACCCGCTCACGCAGCAGTTGGCCTTTGATTTCGACCTGGGCACACCGCAGCAGCTACGCGTCGCCGGCTCCGATGGTGGCTCTCACCTCCGTCAGGCCTCCGTCATACAAGAGATGTTTGCCCGCGCTGTGCAACTGGAGGAAGCACCCGTCACCATCCCGCAGGCCATCGATCTCTACCGCTCCATCCTTGAGCTTCGCCCCGAACACGCGCCAACCCTCATCAACCTCGGCACCATTGAGTACAACCAGCGGCACTACCACTTGGCCGAGAACCTCTACCGCCGCGCCACCCTGGCCGATCCCGACTATGCTCTGGCCTTCTTTGACCTGGGCAACGTCCTGGACGAGATGCTGCAACTGGACGAAGCTACAGCAGCCTACCAGCGTGCGGTCGCCCTCGTGCCACAGTATGCCGATGCCCACTATAACCTGGCCCTCGCCTACGAGCGGCAAGGGCACAAGCGCCGAGCACTCCGTCACTGGATGATCTACGTGCGGCTCGATCCCGTTGGCCCCTGGGCTAGCCACGCCCAGGCCCAGGCCCGCCGCATCCTCAAAGGGGAAAAGCTCGCCATCGTCAGCCGTCGCGGCCGCATGGTATCCCTCGCAGGCTAGGCCAGCCTTTGCCATCTCATCAATGAACCACTATTCATTCCTCTGCGCGCAATGCTAGACTCACTATTTCGTGGTGAAAGCTACCTTTTGAGGTGACGGATGGCGCAGCAGATCGGGCCGGTGGCACTGACCAGTTTGGGTGAAGACGAACAGATGTTCCGGGATACGGTGCGGCAGTTCGCCGCAGAGCAGATCGCCCCACTGGTTCGCAGCATGGATGATGCACAGCAGATGGAGCCCCAACTCATCCGGCAGATGTTCGACCTCGGCCTGATGGGCATCGAGATCCCCGAGCAGTACGGCGGCGCTGGTGGAACCTTCTTCGAAGCCATCCTGGCGGTCGAAGAGATCTCCGCAGTTGACCCCGCCGTCGGTGTTCTGGTCGACGTCCACAACACCCTCTGCATCAATGCCCTCATCCGTTGGGCCACCGAGGAGCAGAAGCAGAAGTATCTGACCCGGTTGGCCAAGGACACCATCGGCGCCTACGCGCTCAGCGAAGCCTCTTCCGGATCCGACGCCTTTGCCCTCCAGGCTCGTGCCACCCGGCGCGGCGACGACTACGTCTTGAATGGGCACAAACTCTGGATCACCAACGCCAAAGAGGCTGGCCTCTTCATCGTCTTTGCCACCCTCGATCCCGCCCTCGGCTACAAGGGCATTACCGCCTTCCTGGTGGAAAAAGGTACGCCCGGTTTTACCCTCGGCAAGAAGGAAGACAAACTCGGCATCCGCGCCTCCAGCACCTGCGAGCTCATCTTTACCGATTGCGTCATCCCCTCCGCGCAGGTTTTGGGAGAGCCCGGCAAAGGTTACAAGATCGCCATCGAGACCCTGAACGAGGGCCGCATCGGCATCGGATCCCAGATGCTCGGTCTCGCTGCCGGTGCCTGGGGGCACGCAGCCCGCTGGGCCAAAGAGCGCAAACAATTCGGCAAACCTATCGTAGAGTTTCAAGCCATGCAATTCCAACTGGCCGAGATGGCTACGGAGATCGAGGCCGCTCGCCTCATGGTCTATAACGCAGCCCGACTCAAGGACGCCGGGCAAGAATTCCTCAAAGAAGCCGCCATGGCAAAATACTTCACCTCGCAGGTCGCGGAGAAGGTTGCAAGCCTCGCCGTAGAGGTCTTTGGTGGCTCCGGATTCGTTAAAGACTACCCAGTGGAGAAGTACTACCGCGACGCCAAAATAGGAAAAATCTACGAAGGCACCAGCTTCATGCAGTTGGCCACCATCGCCAAACTCGTGTTGGCCAAAGTCTGAATCCCGCATCGCAGCTCCAGGGTTCGATCTTCCCCGCCTGCAGGACTTACACTGGATAAGACGCATCGCGTATGCCAACTTCTTCCAACAAACCGCATCCTCGCGCACCACTCCCATTTCTAGGCCTGGCCTGCGCGGTTGGTGTTTCGACCATGTACTACAACCAGCCACTGCTGCTGGAGATGTCCCGCACCTACGGGGCCTCGGTTGGTCGAACCGGTTTTGTCGCCGTCGCAACCCAGATCGGCTATGCCGTCGGAATGCTTCTGTTCGTCCCGCTGGGCGATGTCCTGGAGCGGCGTGCGCTCATCATGCGCATGTTCGGTGGCGTCGCCGTGGCGCTCCTCCTGGTCGCCATGGCCCCGACTCTGAATCTGCTCATCGTCGCCAGTGTGCTCATCGGACTGCTCGCCTCAGTCACGCATATCGTCCTACCCATCGCACCCGATCTCGTGCCCAACGAGGAGCGCGGACGAGCCATCGGCATCGTCATGACTGGTCTGCTGCTTGGCATCCTGCTCGCCCGTACCTTCGCCGGCTGGGTCAGCAACATCCATGGATGGCGCTATGTCTTTGTGGTCGCAGCAGTCATCAACGCATCCTTCGTTCCGCTCTTCTGGCGAGTGATGCCCAAACTCCCACCGCGCCAGAAACTCCTCTACCGCGACGCCATGGCCTCGCTCTGGACCCTGCTGCGCACCCAGCCCCTCTTGCGCGAAAGCTGCCTCCTCGGCGCACTGGTCTTCGCTTCGTTCAGTTGCTTCTGGACGACCCTCGCCTTCCTCCTCAACAGCCACTACGGCCTCGGCGCCGGTGTCGCAGGCACCTTCGGCATCGTCGGCGCCGCCGGCGCACTCGCAGCGCCCATCGCCGGACGCTTCGCCGACACCAAAGGCTCCCGCTGGGTCGTCGCTGCCGGTATCACCATCCTTGCTGCCTCCTACGTGCTCCTCTGGGGCGCGGAACGCATGCACCTCTCCACCGCTCTCCACATCACCGCTCTGTTCGTAGGGGTAGTGATTCTAGACATCGGCGCTCAGATGACCCAGGTCGCCAATCAGACCCGCATCTTCGGCCTCGTCCCGTCTGCACGCAGTCGCGTCAATACCGTCTACATGACCATCTATTTCACCGGGGCTGCTGTCGGCTCTGCTCTGGCCACCGTCGTCTGGGTCCACTGGAAGTGGAACGGTGTCTGCGCCCTGGCTCTGGCATTCGTCGCACTCGCCTCTCTGCGCCACGTCACCGGATGCCGCGAGGGCAGTGGAAGCGAATGCAGAGCATCGCAGGAAGACATGATTCTTGAAGCTTAGGTTGACTCGGATGGATCACCGCGGTCGTGGTGGGCGAGGCGGGGATCGAACCCACAACCCCGAGCTTAGAAGGCTCGTGCTCTATCCAATTGAGCTACTCGCCCCGCGTGTCCTCCACTATTGTAGCGGCAGCCAACCCAGCCGGGGAGTTTGTCTATAGGCTCCCGCCCCAAGCCCCCCGTTCAACTCAGGTCTTTGCCGCGGATGATCCCTACCACCGACTCCAGCGCCGCCGCCCAGTTCGCTTCCGCAGTCTCCGGATCAACCCCCAACGCTTTGATATACAGCGATATCGCGAAGCCTTCCTGCGGCCCCGTCAGATCCACCATCGCAGGGCGAATCACGCAGTCCAGCATCGCACACGCATACTCCAGTGGCTCGGCCCGCCGAACCAACCGGCTGGCGAACTCTTCATTCTGGTGGAACGAAGCAAACACCGATCGCTCCCGCAACAGCAAGTCCACATAGCTGGCAAACCCACACGACATCTCGCGCAGGTCGAGCGTAAAGTCCCCCAGATCCAGCTCGATCCGCAGTGCTTCCAGCTCGTCTGCATCCATCGACCACGCATCGCACTTGGCCGTAAATACCGGTGACCGGCCCGCATTCAGCGCACGCAACGCCTGCAGCAGAGGGGCATACAGCTCCGCCTCCGGCAGGTGATCCAGATCGTATGGATTCTCCCGCAGATCGATGAAGCGCCGATTGCCAGTGGGATCTGAAGGATCAGACCACGGTACAACCAGCACAGGATCGTCCGGCGCGCATTCAACTGACCACTCAGCAAGCATGAATGTCTATCTTAGCCTTGATCGCCGCGCGGGTCGCGTCTCGTCCGGCGTTTCGCAGGTGGCACACTGGTTCAAGCATGTTCGCGCAAAAAATCGATCAGCGTGTACTCCGCCCAATATCCGTCGTATCCAGCCGTGGCATCGGCCAGAAACGCGCAGTGCCCGCCATGTGCTGTCTCCAGCAGCCGGATCGACGCAGTCTCGACTATCTTCACCCGCGACTCCTCCGTCAGCCGAATAAACGGGTCGTCCTCTGAGTGCAGGATCAGCGTAGGAACCTCAATCCGGTCAATCACACGTGCCGCCGCAGCCCGATAGTAGTAGTCGTCGGCTCCGGAAAATCCCGAATACAGCGCCGTAATCCGGTCATCGAACTCACGCAGCGAGCCGATGCCCGTGGCCCGGTTCGGGTCATACGCGCGGGGAAACAAACTCGCCTTCCGCCGAAAACGGCGCAGCAGCGCATGCAGGAACTTCAACTCATACAGACGATTCCGTAGCTGGTGCAGGGCATCCGCAGACGGAGCTAGATCCAAAGCCGGCGATACCCCCACCACTGCCCGCAACTCCGCCGGAGCACCGCCGCCAAACTCGCCCGCCAACTTCAATACCAGGTTGCCCCCCATCGAATATCCCACCAGCGCCACTGACTCCAGATGCTCCCGCGAAATAAAGTACTCCATCACCGCACGCACATCGGATGAGAGTCCCGAGTGGTACAGCGTCGGCGTCAACTGTTCTGTCCCGCCGCAGTTGCGCATATTCATCCGCACTACATTGCAGCCCATCGACCAAAGCTTGTTCGCATTGCCAACCACATACTGCGAACTCGACGACCCTTCCAGCCCATGCACCAGAATCACCGTCAGGCGGCTCGCACGAACCTCTCCAGGCTGCCAGTGGCAGTGGCACAACACCCGGCTGGAGATCTGCCCATTCGTCCCCGGAGACACCTGCACCAACTCTGCCTCCGCCTGTGGCAAAGAATCCCGCCGTGGCAGATAATTCCCCACAATCGTCTGAAGATGGCCGTTACGCAGAAAACGTCGCGGACGGAACTCCCCCCGCAGACGCGAAGGCACACCAGCACCTCTGGATTCTTGCCTCTTCATCGCCCACCTGCCCGCTGCACAGGCCCACCCGGCAGGGAAGCGCACGCCAACCCTGCGGCGGCCGTGACAAGCGAACTTGGAACATGAACAACGCAGGGCACGGTCATTCGCAGTAAGAATAGATTTTTGGAGGTGTTTGGGGCGGCTAGTGGGTTTCGAACCCACGACATCCGCTGCCACAGAGCGGCGTTCTGCCACTGAACTATAGCCGCCACATTGTCCTGATTATAGCATCACATCTGGGACGCGAGCGCCATAACCCCCAGTCGAAAGCAGGAAAGCCATGCCGTCCCGAGTCAAACCCCAGATTCTCTCCCCAAGAACCACCCGCACCGGAAGCCTCTTCGACGACCAGAACCTCGATCTCCTGTCTCATCTCCTCGACGACTTCATCCACATCCCCGGCACCCCCATCCGCTTCGGCCTCGATGGCATCGTTGGCGTCATCCCCGGCATTGGAGACTTCATCGGCGGCATCGCCTCCTGCATCATCATCGTCGCCGCCTGGGTCCGCGGCGTGCCATACCCGGTACTCACCCGAATGGTCGTCAACGTGGCCATCGAAGTCATCGTCGGCACCCTCCCCGTCTTCGGTGACATGTTCGATATAGCCTGGCGAGCCAACCGCCGAAACTACGCACTGCTCACCGGCAGCGTCTACCAGCCACGCAAATACTCCCGTCAAAGCTGGTTCTTTCTGGCCCTGCTCTGTCTCGGCCTGATCGCACTGGTCGCTGTCCCTACCTTGCTGCTCACCTGGATGGCCATGCACCTTCTGGCATCCCTCTTCGGCATGGATATTCACCTCATCCCCCGCACCCGGTAGCCCAATTCACGCGCCTCCCACGCCCGACCGTGGCCCAAACTGCGAGATGCGGTAAACTGTATCTCGTCGGGGCGTAGCGCAGTCTGGTAGCGCATCTGGTTTGGGACCAGAGGGTCGGGGGTTCGAATCCCTCCGCCCCGACCATTCATCTATCCCCATAGATCTCCGCGAACAACATCGCGTCCATCCATCGCCACACACCCTCAAATCCAAAATCAAATTTGCCCTTTCCACTTTCCGGGATGAGCATCCATATCCAGAACCCATCTTGCTGGCACAGCCCCTTCCAAGCCATCCCAAGTCCTGCTATCGTCAGTCGATAATCTCACTCGATGCACCGGAGCCGATGAAGCGCAACCTGTTCGCCCGACCCGTCCTGGCAGCCTCTGCCTTGTTGCTCACTCTCCCCCTTATGGCCCAGGCCTCGCTGCCAGCAATCAGCCTGGATGAGTTCTTCAACACCTCCGAGGTGCAATCGGCAAAGCTCTCCCCCGACGGAACTGCCGCGGTTATCGCCACCTCCACCCCAGACTGGCAGCACAACCGCTTCCGTCAGGACCTCTGGCTCTGGCGCGCCCCCGCAACCCGGCCCATCCTCCTCACGCAAGCCCGTCAGGATTCCGCCCCGCAGTGGTCCCCCGATGGCAAATTCATCGCCTTTATCTCCAACCGCGCAGTCCCAGGCGAAGCCGAGCCCGATACTGACAAAGACGGTACTCCTCGCATCTGGCTCATCAATCCCCTCGCCGGAGAGGCCTTCCCCCTCTATCGCGAGAAAACCGAAGCTCATACCTTCGCCTGGATGCCGGAGAGCAACGCCATCCTCTTCGCCGTCACCCAGGCCGTCTCTAAAGAGCAGCAGGACACCGACACCCGGCAATGGAACGATGTCATCCGTTGGCGCGAGCAGGAGCATGGCGATGTGCTGCTGCGTCTCCCCATCAAGTCCGCCGTCGAAGCAAACCTCGCCACACCCACCGCCACCCACACCGACCCCGAACCCGCGGCCACCGCCGTCATCTACCCCAGGGGCTCCGCCGTCGTCACCAGCAGCCCCTACGCCATCGAGGAGATCGTCCCCTCACCGCAAACCGCCCAGATCGCCTTCCTCACCCGCTCCATCTCGCATCGTATGGAGCAACCCGACGCCTCGGAGATCTACCTCGTCGAACTCGACCATCCCACCGCCCGCCAACTCACTCACAATCAGGCCATCGAGCAACATCTCGTATGGAGCCCCGACGGTAAGACGCTCTACTTCATGGTTCCCGCAGCAGGCGGCTCGCTCGAAGGTCCATACACCGATGTCCAGGGTCGACTCTACCGCTGCAATCCAACCACAGCAGCCGTCGAACGCATTGGCGTGGACTTCCCCGGCACCTGGAACAGCTTCGAGATCCTCCCCGACGGAGGCCTTATCGGCCTCGGCATGGTTGGCACCGAGACCCAGATCTACCGCGTCACCCCCGCCACCGCCCAGCGCCTCGCCGGGCTCCCCGGCTCCTACGCCGATCTCTCCGTCGCACGCTCCTCCGGCCAAATCCTCATCACGCACTCTACCGTCTCGGACCCCGCAGAGCTTTACCTCGCCCACGACCTCAATCACCTCAGCGCCGCCACCCAGATCACTGACTTCAACGCCATCTTCCGTCAGCGTGCGCATCCGCAGGCCAGGCCCTACCTCTGGAAAGCCGACGATGGCACCTCTATCGAAGGCATGCTCATCTATCCCCCCGGTAAATTCAATCAGACCCACCTCCGCATGTTGACCCTCATCCACGGTGGCCCCGCCGATGCCGACGGCGATCGCTTCGGTGCCGATTGGTACGACTGGGCTGGTCTCGCCGCAGCCAACGGCTGGCTCGTCTTCCGTCCCAACTACCGAGGCTCCAGCGGCTATGGGGACCAGTTCATGCAGCAGATTCAGCCCCACCTCGTCTCCCGACCCGGCAAGGACATCCTCGAAGGTGTCGACGCCCTCGTCAAAGATGGCATCGCCGACCCCGACCACCTCGCCATCGGCGGCTATAGCTACGGCGGCTACATGACCAACTGGCTGCTCACCCAGACCTCCCGCTTCAAAGCCGCAGTCACCGGAGCAGGAGCAGTCGAACACACGGCTAACTGGGGCAACGACGACGTCACCTTCGACGACGCCTGGTATCTCAGCGGAACTCCCTGGGAGCAGCCCCAGCTCTATCAAAGCGAAGCCGCCATCTTCCAGTTCGACAAGGTCAAAACCCCCACCCACCTCGTCGCCGGAAACGCCGACGTGCGCGTCAGCTATTTTGAAGGCGTGTTGATGGAGCGAGCGCTCCAGACCCTCAACATACCCCACTCCTTCCTGGTCTTCCCTGGCGAAGGTCATCCACTCGCCAACAATCCATGGCACGGATACATCAAAGTGAGGGAAGAACTCAAGTGGCTCGACAAGTATGCCGGCAACTAGCCACGCTACTCCAGTAGGGCCGCAGGCTGGTCCAGCAGACCCGCGGTCCTCCCCACAACCCCTCCTTCCCCTTCAGTTCGCCGCGCCATCCTCGCCTCGAAGACAGTAGACTGATCAGCAATCGCATCTCTCGCTCCGCCAGGATCACAGCCCGATGCCCCTACTCGCCGCTTCGCCAGCACGTTACGGTCGCTTCCTCATCTTCATCGCCGGACTCGGGGGCCTCCTCTATGGCATCGATGTAGGCATCATCGCAGCCGCACTGCTCTACCTCGGCAAGACCGTCAATCTCTCCGTCGCCCAGACCTCCCTCATCGTCGCAGCCGTACTCGGCGGCAGCATGGGTTCCTCGCTCATAGCCGGAGTCCTCGCCGACTGGTTCGGACGCAAGAAAATGATGATCGTCAGCGCGCTCCTCTTCATCGCCAGCGTTGGCCTCATCGTCATCTCGCAGGGCTTCGTGCCGCTGCTCCTCGGTCGCCTGCTGCAAGGGGTCAGCGGCGGCGTCATCGCCGTTGTTGTTCCCCTCTATCTTGCCGAGTGTCTCAGCGCAGGCAACCGCGGCAAAGGCACCGCCTTCTTCCAGTTCATGCTTACCTTTGGCATCGTCATCGCCGCGCTGGCTGGCTGGTTCTACACCCACCAGGCCGAGGCCGCTATCCGCGCCGCCAGCGGCAACCCAGCCCTCATCCGCGCCGCCCAGGATCACGCCTGGCGCAGCATGTTCCTCTCCGTCATCTACCCCGGGCTCCTCTTCTTCTCCGGTGCCTTCTTCCTCGGCGAGTCCCCCCGTTGGCTCTACCGGCGTGGACGCATCGAAGAGGCACGCACCGTCCTGCGCCGCTCCCTCTCCGAAGCCGAAGCCCAGGTCGAGATGCAGGAGATGCACGACGCCGCTTCGATCAAACAGGCCGCCGTCGCCTCTGGCTCCTCAGGCTCGCTCCTCCAGCGCAAATACGTCGTCCCATTCCTGCTGGCCTGCATCATCCTCGCCTGCAATCAGACCACCGGCATCAACTCCATCCTCGGTTTCCTCGTCCTCATCCTCCGCCAGGCTGGCATGAGCGCCAACCACGCCACCGGAGCCGATGTCGCCGTCAAGCTACTCAACTGCGCCATGACCGTCGTCGCCGTCGCCCTCGTTGATCGCAAAGGCCGCAAGTTCCTGCTCAAGCTTGGCACCGGCGGCATCGTCGTCGCTCTTACCCTCGCCGCCAGCCTCTTCCTCAGCATCGAGCACCAGCGAGTCGACCGCCGCCAGAGCGTTCAGGCTGCCGTCCAGAACAACACCCTGCATCTCCCGGTCAACGCCCATACCTTCGATCCAGGCACCCAGCAAACCGCCCCCCGGCAACCCGCTACCTCCCTCACCGTCCTCTACTCCTACGGTAACGGCGACAAAGTCGCCAGCGTCGTCAGCACTGACCCCGACCCCACCCTCACCCTCTCTCCGGACCCCACCCAGAACCACCCGCTGCTCATCAAACACGCCTTCTACGGGCCTCTCCCGTCCGAGACCACCGGATGGCTCGTCGCCCTGTGCCTCGGCCTCTTCATCGCCTCCTTCTCCGTAGGCCCTGGCGTCGTCGTCTGGCTTGCACTCTCCGAACTCATGCCCACTCGCATTCGCTCCACGGGAATGGGAATCGCTCTCCTCATCAATCAAGGCGTCTCGACCCTCATCGCTGCCGCATTTCTCCCCGTGACAGGCAACTTCGGCTACTCCGCCATGTTCCTCGCCTGGGCCGGATGCACCGTGCTCTACTTCCTCACCG
Organism: Acidobacteriota bacterium; assembly: GCA_021780315.1. Lineage (GTDB taxonomy): Bacteria > Acidobacteriota > Terriglobia > Terriglobales > Acidobacteriaceae > Edaphobacter. The sequence continues at coordinate 211,295 of JAJXYY010000033.1, read as the reverse complement.
CAGCATTCTTCCTGCCGGAGACCAAGGGTAAAACCCTTGAAGAGATCGAACTCTACTTCACCCGAACGCCGAAGCAGCCAGCCAGCCAAACCCTCTAGCCGCGCACATAAGCACGTACCGCTTGACGCCCATCGCGAATCAGGTCCGGCAGCCCCACGCCGCGGTAGCCATTGCCCAGCAGATACAGCCCCGGTAGCTCGTCCAACAACTCGTCCAGCTTCGCCATCCGCTCCAGATGCCCCACCGCATACTGCGGAAGGCTCCGCGGCCAGCGACGCACCACCGTCACCTCCGCATCCGGCAGTGGCCCCAGAATCCGAGCCAACGCCATCCGTGCCAGCGCTGCGATCTCATCGTTGCCACAACCCATCAACCGCTCCGCAGCCGCGCCGCCAAAGAACGCACGCAGCAGCCGCCCACCCGTCGGAACCCTGCAGTCGTACTTCTGGTCCACAAACGTTGCCGCCAGCAACATGCTGCCAGCCCTGCCAGAAGAGCCCACCGATGATACCGGCGGCACCAGAAATCCAAATCCCGCCGGAACCGGAACCTTCGTCGCATCCGGAAATCCAAACGCCACCACCACCGCCGAACTCGCCTCCATCGTCATCAGCGCAGCTGCCTCTGCGCTCACCCGCTCCATCAGAGACCGCGCCACATCCACCGGAGCAGCCAGCATCACGGCATCAAACCGGTCACTACCCCGGCACTGTTCCCCCTCGGAGCAACCCACCGTCCATCGTTGCCCGTCTCGGGCAATCGTCCTCACCGTCGCACCCAGCCGTATCCACTCCGGCGGAATCGTCGCCACCATCCGCTCCACCAGTGTGGCCGTCCCACTCCGTAGCGAGGTGAACACCGTCGACTTCGCGCCTTGCTGCTTCTCTCCTCGGCGCTGCAACCCCATAATCAGGCTGCCATACTCCCGTTCCATTGCAACAAACGGAGCCATCACCGCCCGCACGCTCAGCGTCGCCACATCTCCGCCGAACACCCCACTCAGCAGCGGAGCACCCAGCTTCTCCAGCACCTCATCGCCAAAGTGCCGCCGCACAAAACTAGCCACACTCTCATCGCTCTCAGGAACTGCAGCCTTCAACTGCTCAGCCCGCTCCACCTCACCGCGATACGCACGCTTCGCCTCCGCACTGAACAGCGGCGAAGCCTCCAGCGCCTCCAGGTCCATCGGAACCATCATCCGCATACCATCCGGCATCACCTGTAGGGTGCCCGCATGTTCGCTCGATGCCCCCACCAGCACATACGTCTTGCGTTGGTCATCGTTCGAGCCCAGTATCTCGTCGTCCAGCCCCAGCTCCCGTGCCAGCTCCAGCGCCCACGGCTTCTCCGTCACCCACCCATCCGGACCGCACTCAATCACATAGCCGCCCTTGCGGACCGTCTCCACAATGCCGCCCAGCCGCAGTGACCGTTCAAACAGCACCACCTCAAGCTCCGCGCCCTCCCGTGCACAACGGGCAAGCTCATACGCCGCGGCAACTCCCGCCATTCCACCGCCAACCACCGCTATTCGCTTCATCATCTCTCTTGTTTGTGGGGCCCAACTAGACCGACGCTGGGACGGTCAACTCATCCACATCGGCCTGATACTTGCCCGTCGCAACCTCAGCCAGCGCCTTCACCAGCACCGCGGAATCATTCAGACTCTCCGCACGCCACAGCTTCAGCCCCAGCTCCTTTGCCGTCTCCGTAAACGCCACGTCGATGTCGTACAGAATCTCCACGTGGTCGCACAGGAAGCCCACCGGTTGCATCACCACTCCCACATGCCCCTCTTCCTTCAGTGCGCGCAGTGTGTCTTCTACCGTCGGCCCAATCCATGGCCCACCGCTCAGCCCCTGGCTCTGGAACGCAAACACCCAGTCGCTGTCCCGAAAGCCAACCACCGCCAGCCGCTCCGCCACGCCCATCGCCGTCCGCTTCGCCTCCACCGGATAAGGATCCGGAGACTCCTGCATTGGCGTTCCGGGCCGTGCCCCAGCCACTGACGCCTCGCCCGTCATAATCGTTCGGCAGGGAACACTATGCGCCGTAAACAGTACCGGCACCCGTCGGCCAGACTCCGCACACGCCAGCGCCCACACCGGCCACAGCTTCTCCGCAAACGCCTGCGCCAGCAGCGGATGCTCGGCCCACCCCGCCACAAACTCAACTTCCATCCCCACCGCCGCCGCCATCACCGCCCGTCGGTACAACCCCACACTGGTCCGCGAATTCTGCGGCGCCAGACAGATAGCCTTAATCTGCGTCACGCCATCCGCACGCATCCGCATCACCACATCGGAGATGTAAGGATGCCAGTTCCGCATCCCCACATACACGCGCGGCCCGGGCTCGGCCTGCTGGTTCAGGTAAGCCTCCAGCAACCGGCCCTGCAGTAGCGTCCACTTCGTCAGCGGAGGCCCTTCCGGCAAAGGCTCCTCACGCAGACCGATCAGCCCATACCGCTCCTGAAACTCCTCCACCACCTCATGCGGCAGCGCCCGCCCACCCGTCACCTTGGTCAGATACTCGGCCATCTCGCCCAACACGTCCGGCGTACCATGCGCCAGTAGCAGAATCGCACTCTGCCCCGAGCTTTCCTTGCCTGCCGTGGAGCCTGCCTCCGCGCCAAACCCCTTGCTCACTTCTGCCTCAGTCATCATGGTCTGGTCGCTCATCGCGCTCCGTACTCCTTCACCCATTGCACCACCTGAATCACACTCTCTACCGGCGTACCCGGAACGATCCCATGGCCCAGGTTGAAGATGTGTCCTGCTCGGCCCTCCGCCGCATCCAGCACCTCCGTCACCCGCGACTTCAGCACCTCCAGCGGAGCAAACAGGCTGATCGGATCAAGGTTCCCCTGCACGCCGCAGCCGTACCCCACTGACTTCCACCCCACCTCCAGCGGAACCCGCCAGTCCAGCCCAATCACATCCGCTCCCGTCTCCCGCATCGTCGAGAGCAGGGAAGCGGTATCCACGCCAAAATAAATCACCGGCACACCCAGCGCCTGCACCCGCCGCACCAACTCAGTAGTCGCTGCGAGACAATACTGCCGGTAATCCGTCACTCCCAGCGCGCCAGCCCAGCTGTCGAAGATCTGGATCACGTCCGCGCCAGCCTCAACCTGCTGCTGCGCATACCCCACCAGCACCGTCACCAGCTTTTCCATCAACAATGGCCACGCCACACCATCGCTGTACATCATCTTCTTGGTCTCAATGTAGTTCCGTGACGAGCCACCCTCAATCATGTAGCTCGCCAGCGTAAACGGCGCACCACAAAATCCGATGATGCCCAACTGATCGCCATCCGCACGCGGCGGGGCAAAGTGGGCCGCCACCTTCTCGATCGACCGAGCCACATAGCTCAGCTCTTCAATACGGTCCGTCCGCAGCGCCTTCACCTGCTCCGCAGTGCGGATCGGAACATGCACCACCGGCCCTTCGCCAGCCAGAAACTCAAAATCCACGCCCATCGGTGTAAACGGCAGCAGCAGATCCGCAAAAATAATCGCAGCATCCACGCCCAGACGCTCGGCCGCCGTAATCGTTACCTCCGCGGCAACCTCCGGCGTCCGGCAGATGTCCAGCAGCGTGTGGTGTTTCCGCACGGCCATATACTCCGGCATGTACCGACCAGCCTGCCGCAGAAACCACACTGGTGTCCGGTCGACCGATTGCCGCAGGCACGCACGCACAAATCGACTGCTGCCCACCGCACTCCCGCCGGATCCCTCGCTTGCTCCCTGTCCTGCTAAAACTTCGTTCAAACTGTTCCCCCTCGAACCTTCTTCGAGCCTAGCACCGGACCAATCTCTCAATCCTGCAGGTTCACCCGGGGATGTGCGTCGGGTGAACATCCGGAAATCGTCAGATCGGCGTCATCACCGCGCCTGTCGCATCACTGTGTGCCTGCCACTTTTGAGGGAGCAATTCAGCCCCGGTAGCCTCGCATCAAGCCTCGATGCGAAACGTGTACTCCTCAATCACAGGGTTCGTCAGCACTTCCCGTGCAATACGCTCAACCTCAGCATTTGCAGTAGTTACATCGATTCCGTCGTCCAGGGTCAGCAGAAAATACTTGCCCTGGCGTACGTCGTTGACGCCCTTGTATTCCATCCGGCGCAACGCATCCGCAACTGTCTGCCCTTGGGCATCCAGCACAGTCCGCTTAAGAGTGACATAGACATGAGCCTTCATCGTGTCTGATTATAGTCAACATGGAACGATGTACTCGAACTCATCGGGCCAAAGCACTTCAACCTCCCCCTCTGTTCGAGTAACCAAGAGATCTGGTCAACAGATACATAACCCTTTACAAGCGAGACGAGATGCCAGCCCTTATGCCGAATTATCTGGAGCTCCCTGTCGGAGAAAACTCCCCTGAAGTCATCAATGCCGTCATCGAAATTCCTCACGAAGGAATCAATAAATACGAGTACGACAAAGAACTGCACGTCTTCCGCCTCGATCGCAACCTCTACTCGCCCGTTCACTACCCCGGCGACTACGGCTTCATCCCCAGCACCCTCGGCGACGACGGCGATCCCCTCGACTGCCTGGTCCTCGTCGACGCCCCCAGCTTCCCCGGATGCGTTATGGAAGTCCGTCCCATCGGACTCCTCGAAATGCTCGATCAGGGCCTCGGCGACGAGAAAGTCCTCTGCGTCGGCAAGGGCAACCCGCGCTACAAGGACGTCTGGAACTTCTCCGAGATCTATCCCCACATGCTCAAGGAGATCACCCACTTTTTCGCCATCTATAAAGACCTCGAAGGCAAGCGCGTCGAAGTCAAAGGCTGGCGCGATGCCTCCTTCGCACGCAGCAAGGTGCTCGAAGCCCAGCAGCGCTTCATCGATAACAAGGCCAACCCGCAGCCCAAGCCGGTTCCCCACAAGTAACCCGCACCCGCTACGCTGCCAGCCAGCGCAAATCCTCCAAGGGGCATCGGCAAACACCGATGCCCCCTGTTGTTTGACTCAGGCTGTTTCAGCCAGACCCCGCCGTTGTCGCGCCACAAAATACACCGCCGGTCCAGCCAGCGCGACCACCCCCGCAAATCCCAACGCCGAAAACGGTCCCAGCCGCTCACTCCGCGCCGCCCACAACGCAAACCCAATCAGCAGCGTAGGAAACACCCCCACCCCAACCGCCACCCACACTCCACCGGGTATGCGAAACGGCCGTACCAGTCCAGGCTCGCGCACCCGCAGCACCACCAGCGCCACAAACTCCAGCAACAGCGCAGCTCCATACAGCACCAGGTCGATCGAGATCAGCCGCTCAAACGACATCCCCAGCGCCAGCGCCCAGGCCACCGAGCACAAACCCACGCTCACCCAAGGCACCCCCGTCTTCGTCTTGCGAGCCACCACCTTCGGCAGCAGGCCCTCCACCGCCAGCGCATACGGCACCCGCGTATACGAGAGCATCAGCGCATTGAACATCCCAAATCCATTGATCGTCCCGCCAATCACCACCGCCAGTGCCAGCCACGGCCCCACCAGCGTCCGCGCCGCATCCGTCCACGCCCCCGTCGAAAACTGGTCCGCCGGAATCCCCGCCAGCGCCACCGCACTCAGCGGCAGAACATACGTCAGCGCCACCAGACCCGCAGCCGTCAGCATCGCCCGCGGGTAGTTCCTCTGCGGCGCCTCTACCTCCTGCGCCACCGTCGATGCATTGTCCCAGCCCATGTAATTCCACAGCGCCACCGACACCGCCCCAGCCATGTCGGGCGCGGCCACCGGATGCCACAACGCCCCCCATCCCGTCACTCCCCCAACTTCTGCTCCTCCCCGCGCCGCCATCGCCTTCCCCAACCCCGCCACCACCAGCACCACAAACGGACTCAGCAATACGCAAAACATCGCCACCGATCCCTCACCCACCACCGCCGCACCCCATAGATTCCACAGCGCGCACACCACCACCACCGCCAGCGCCCACAGTGTCGCTCGGCTCCCCGCTGTCCACGCCGGCTCGATCCTCCCCAGGTAGAGCACAAAAATGACCGGATAGATCGCCATGTCGAACACACTCGCCGCCATCGACAGCCACGCCTCCTGAAATCCCCAGAAGCCACCCAGTGCCCGCCGCACCCAGCAGTAATACCCACCCTCCTCCGGCAACGCCGAAGCCAACTCCCCCACCATCAGCGACGTTGGCAAACTCCACACCAGCGGCACCGCCAGCAGCAATAGCAGCGCCCGCCCATAGCCCGCCTTGCCAATAATGTCTTCCAACCCATACGGCCCGCCCGACACCATAAAGTACGTCGCTGCAATCAGCGGCAATAGCCGCATCCTCCGCACTCCCCTACCCATTCCGGCCACCCGTCCCAATACACCCTCCAGCCTGCCTGCACCTTAACTCCGGCAGCGTCATCCAGCATCCGCCGCCACGCCCAGCCAGCCGCCCTATCCAGCCCTTCCGACAAATCTACCTGACTTTTAGCCCACACCTCCCACCTACAAGTTATAATCACCTCAGCCGAACAAAAGCAGGAGAGTTGGCCGAGTGGCTGAAGGCGGCGGTTTGCTAAACCGTTATAGGACCAAAAGTTCTATCGGGGGTTCGAATCCCCCACTCTCCGCCAGTTGCACCTATCAGCGCTCACGTTGATTCCCTCTCCTCCCTCCTTGCTGTCCCGCCGCCCAATACCCCCATATCTTGAACCAAGCCCGATCCGTGGCCCCCAGCATTTGTCTGCCCGTTACCATCGGCGCATCTCCGGCCCTAAGAAAAGGTGCCCAAAGTCAGATCCGGGTAACCCCTCGTCCGCTCCTTTCCACCCCCGCACCTGAATCGGTCTAAATTAACCGGGGGTCCGTCGCTACAAGCCTCGCGCCCCTGTCTATAATCAACCCACCGTTGCACGTCACAGGTACACGTACGGAGCTCTGTCCCTAGCGCGTCCCTGATCTATCTGCCTGGAGAATGTACCCATGTCCCAATCCAAGTCCAACGTACAGCGCCTCGAAGATGCTGGCATCCTCAAGGCCGCACACTTTAGCGAGCAGGACACCAAGTTGATCGAAAGCATCACCTCGGAAGAGGTCGAGGTCCTCATCAAATTGCGTGCCAAGCTCGGCGAAACCCCCGCGGGCAAAGAGCACATGCGCCCCAACATCATCGTCTGAGACCATCCCACGCCGACGTATGCATCGCCTCAGGAGATGTCGGTCGATTTCCTCACTTCGCCGTGCCTGTACCTGTTGACACGAGGTTTCGCTTTCATGCCACCGACAACACACAGCGACGTCCTGTGGACCAAAATCCACCTCGCGGATCAGCGCCTGTCGGCCGCCAGCGATCGTTTCTGGAACCACCCCCAGCTTGCAGCCTTATATCCGGCGTTTCTCGTTCAACTGCACCACATTGTATGCGGCGGCCTCGATCTCATGGCCTTCGCAGCCTCCCGTGCTGCGACACTGCCTCACGACCCCGTCGCTCTCATCGCCGCAACCTACCTGCACCATCACATCGAAGAAGAGCGCGACCACGCCGACTGGCTGCTCCGCGACATCGCCACGCTGGGCATCGACCGCCAGCAGGTCTACGCCACCGCCCCTCTGCCCAGTGTCATCTCTCTCCTCGGCGAACGCTACTTCTGGATCGCCCATACCCATCCAGCCTCGGTCTTCGGTTACCTCATCGTCCTCGAAGGCTCGCCCCCGCTCGTGCATCAGTTGGAAGAGATTCAGCAGCGCATCCAACTGCCGCACGAATCCTTCCGTTGCCTCCGGTCGCATGCCGAAGACGATCCCGCGCACCTCGCCGACCTCAATCGAACCCTCGACTCCATGCCGCTCTCGCCGCAGCAGACCAGCCGTATCGCACTCGAAGCCTTTGCGACCATCGATGCTGTCGCAGACCTGCTCGATCACCTCGCCGCGAACTCCTCAGCAACCGCACCAGCATCCTCCGCCACCTATCCCGTCATGGTAGCCGCTGATGCTTGAGGGACAGACCATTGCGCACTACCGCATCCTCGGACAGATCGGTGCCGGAGCCATGGGCATCGTCTGCAAGGCGCACGATCTCCGCCTCGACCGCATCGTCGCCCTCAAATACCTATCACCCGATATCATCGCCAACCCCAGGTCCCGGCAGCGCTTTTTGCAGGAGGCGCGCGCCGCATCCCAACTCGATCATCCCAACGTCTGCCGCATCCACCTTATCGAAGAACTCGACGACGGCCAGATCATCCTGGTCCTCGCCTACTACGAAGGAGAAACCCTCGCGGCACGCATCGCACGCGGTCGGCTGGAGCTCGATACAGCCGTGCACTTCGCCTCGCAGCTTCTCTCCGGCCTCGATCACGCCCACGCCAACGGAGTCATCCACCGCGACATCAAGCCCGCCAACATGATCATCCTGCGCAACGGCGATCTCAAGATCGTCGACTTCGGCTTGGCCACCGCCGCCAACTCCAGGTCGGAGCTCACCGAAACCGGCGCGCTCATGGGCACCATCAGCTACATGTCGCCGGAGCAGATTCTCTGCCGTGACATCGACCATCGCAGCGACCTCTGGGCCTCCGGTGTCGTCCTCTACCAGATGCTCACCGCCGAGCTGCCCTTCACCGGCGATAGTCCCTACGCCGTCTTCGATGCCATCCTCCACGCGCCACACAAACATCCCCACCAGCATGTGCCGGACCTCCCCCGAGCCATCAGCGACATCGTCGCCCGCGCGCTCTCCCGCGACCTCACTCGGCGTTTCCAGTCCGCCAACGACTTCCACGCTGCACTCCGTCAGCTCACCGAATCGCTCAAGTCCGCCACCCAGGACACCCTGCTCATCCCCGCCCAGGAGGCCGCCCGAATCGGCCTCGCCGAAAACTATATCCTCGTCCTACCCTTCGCAATGATGGGCGAAAACCCCGAGGCTTCCTACTTCTGCGACGGCCTCACCGACGAGATCATCACCGACCTCTCCGCCGTGCGCTCCTTGCGCACCATCTGTAGCACCTCCGCCATGCGTCTCAAAGGCACCCAGGAAACCCCGCAGCAGATAGCACAAGCCCTCCACGTCCGTTACATCCTCCGCGGAACCGTCCGCCTCGGACAAACTCAGCAATCCATCGCCAACAGCATCCGCGTCACCGTACAGCTCATCGATCCGCTCGACGACGCAATCCTCTGGGCGGAAAAGTACAACGGCACCCTCGAAGACGTCTTCGCCATCCAGGAGAACATCTCCCGCCAGGTAGTGCAGGCGCTCAAAGTCACCCTCACCCCATCCGAAGATCACCAACTCCTCCAGCGGCCGCTCCCAGACATTCGCGCCTATCAGTACTACCTCAAAGCCAAACAGGAGATACTCAACTACTCCCGCGAAGCCCTCGACCGCGCCATCGATTACCTCGGACAGGGCGAACTCCTCGTCGGCAACAACGCCCTCCTCCTCTGCGCCAAAGGTCAGGTCTACTGGCAATTCATCAACGCCGGTATCTCCACCGATCAGGACTATCTCGGCAAGGCCCGCGACTGTGCCTTCCAGGCATTGCAGATCGATCCAGACTCAGCCGACGCCACCCGTTTGCTTGGCCTCATCAGCCTCCAGGAAGGCGACTCGCAACGTGCCGTCCGGCTACTCAAGCAGTCCATCGCCACCAACCCCAACGACTCCGACAGCCTCAGTTGGTACTGTGCCATCTGTGCCCTCAGCGGCAAGGCCGAAACCGCCATGCCGCTCGGCCGCCGCATCGCCATCGTCGATCCCTTAACCCCAGTCTACCGCTTCATCCCCGGCCTGCTCGCCCTCATGGCTGGTCAGTTTGAGGACGCCCTGCCATCTTTCGACGAGGCCATTCGCGAAGACCCCAGCAACGCCATGCTGCTCTGGTCTCGAGGCCAGGTCCTACTGCTCGCACGCCGTAACGCCGAAGCCATTCAGCAGTTCCAGGCCATGCAGCTGATCTGCCCCGATCAGTTCTTCACCAGTCTCGGCGCCTTCATGGCCGCTGCCCTCCGCAACGACGTCGCCGCCGCCGCCGAGCTGGCCACTCCGTCCCTCCGCGAGACGGTCTTCGGAGATCCCCACTACTCCTGGGCCATGGCCCAAAGCTGTGCGCTCCTCGGCCAAACCGACGAAAGCCTCGTCTGGCTCGACAACGCGCTGGAAAAAGGCTTCCTCAACTATCCCATGATCGCTCGCTGGGACCATACCCTCGCGCCCATTCGCCAGCAGCCCGCCTGTGTTGCTATCCTGCAGCGCATGAAGATGCGTTGGGAAGCGTTTGAAGCGTAACTCGATTCCCACAAACTACGCCGACACGCCACGAAAGGAGGCATAGCGAATGCATCCTGCCACCAGACAAGCCATCCGCAAAGCCCCTGCCGCTCCCAGCGAGATGCTGGAGATCACCCTGCTCCTCCGGCCCAGAACCGCCCTGCCAGAGCTCGAACACCCCCTCGCAACCGGCTCCGGCCAGCGCCACCACCTCACCCATGCGGAGATGGCCTCACGCCACGGAGCACACCCGCACGATCTCGACCTCGTCCGCGCCTTCGCGACCGACCACCAGTTACATATCGGAGAGATCGACTTGGCCCGGCGCACCGTCCAGCTTACCGGCACCATCTCCTCCATCGCCGAAGCCTTTCACACCTCACTCCACCACCACACCTGCACCTACACCGACCACGACGAATCCACATTCCTCTCCCCCGCCACCGAGCCCGCCATCCCACCCTCACTGCGCCACCTCGTCGAGGCTGTCCTCGGTCTCCACACCCGCCCAACCGCCCGCCGCCACCGCACCATTCTCGCCGCTCCCACACACCAGCCTCATTCCTTGCGCCAGTTGGCCAACGCATACGATCTTCCGGCGCAGGCCAACTGCTCCACCCAGACCATCGGACTCATTGAACTCGGTGGAGGCTTTCACCCCCACGACATCAACGCCTTCTGCCAGGCCAATCATCTACCCACACCACGCATCTCCGTCGTCGAGGTGCACGGCGGCAGAAACGCTCCCGCCCCCACCGCTGCCATCCAGCACATGCTCGATTGCATCAACGGACAAATCAAGCTCTCCGACGACGCGCTGCAATCTACTTCCATCGAAGCCGCACAAGCTACCGTCGAAGTCACCATGGATCTCGCTATCCTCGCCGGCCTCGCTCCCGGCGCACACCTCGTTCTCTACTTCGGCACCGCCGACGAGCAGGGAATCTACCACGCCCTCAGCCGCGCCATCTACGACCAAACCCATCGCCCCGATGTCCTCTCCATCAGTTGGGGAGAGGCTGAACCCGCTCTCTCCGAGGCCTACCTCTTCGCCATCGACCGCCTCCTGCTTGCCGCCAGCCACCTCGGCATCACGGTCTGCGCCTCCTCCGGCGATGCAGGCGCTCATAACAACTCCCCCGACCACCTGCCCGCCGTCAACTTTCCCGCCAGCAGCCCCTACTGCCTCGCCTGCGGAGGCACCAACGCTCACCTCAAAATCTCAGCCCCCACGTCCGATGCCGCCGAGATCATGGAAGAAGTCGCCTGGAACTCCACCCACTTCGGCTTCAAAGGAGCCACCGGAGGCGGTGTCAGCCGCTACTTCCCCCTGCCTCCATGGCAGCAGCGAGCACACGTCCCCCGCAGTCCCTTCAACAAGCCCGGACGCGGCGTCCCCGATGTCGCCGGCCCCGCTGACCCCCGCTGCGGCTTCGAGATACTGATGGCCGGCCGCTCCTTCACCTCCGCCGGAACCAGCGCCGTAGCGCCTCTATGGGCCGCCTTACTCGCCCACTGCAACCAATCACTCGGACACCGCTGCGGACACATCCACGACCACCTCTACCACATCGGACACCACCAACTCGCAGGCTTGCGGCCCGTTACCACAGGTCATAACGACGTCTATCAGGCTGGCCCCGGCTGGAATCCCTGCACCGGCTTCGGAACACCCTCCGGCAAACACCTGCAACTCTACCTCCATACCGCCGCCACCAAACCCTGCCCCTGACACCCCCAAGCCGTCTTCCCTCCACCGGGTCAGCCAGCCTCTGTCTGCTGTCCAAGAAGGAATGTCGCCTTGCCCACGGTAAAATTCACCCGAAATTATCGATGCCATAGTAATCCAGGCAAGTCTGCCTCTACGAACGCAATCGATCATTGACACTCATCTTCCGACCGGACTACTTTCGTAGCGTTAGTCCGTCGGGATACAATTCGACCTATATTGCAATATCACCCTGCAAAATAAGGTTAACTTTACCTTTCAGGGTGCTCTATTTAGCTCAGGAATCGGCACTTTTAGCTTAGAAGAGACGTAAATGGGGACACACACTTCCGAAGAATCCACGCCGTCCAGCTCATTGGATAGTGTCTACTCCCCGCATACGCCGGACTTTGCGGAAGAGCGTTCGGAACTAAACCGCGTCCTCCAGCACGAGGAGCTCAGCCGCTCCGTCAGTCTCGTCCGCTTCCTTAACTTCATCTGCCAGAAGTACTTCGAAGACCGCACCTCCGAGATTCGCGAGCACTCGATCGCTGTAGAGGCGCTCGGACGCAAAGAGTCCACCTTCGACTCCCAGGTCGATCCCATCGTCCGGGTCACAGCTCGCACCCTGCGCAAAAAACTGCGCGAGTACTACGATCAAGAGGGTCGCAACAATCCTTTGGAGATTGTCATCCCACTGGGCCGATATATCCCCCAGTTCGTATCTCGTACCCAGCATCAAACGAATCTCCCTGCGACCTCCGATACCCCCTCTGACGCCGAGGAGGATATCGTGATGCTGGAAGCATCCTCCACCGCATTCGCCCCTCTCTCCCCCCTCTCGGCACCGACCATCCCTCCGGCAAAACCTCACTCTGCCACCCTCTGGCTGCTGGCTTCAGCCCTGCTCGTTCTCCCACTCGTCTTCCTGGCAGGCCTGCTGTTTGGCAGGCACGGATCGGCGGCCACCAACTCCCCCACGGGAGCCCTCCAATGGGGTTCGCCTGTCTGGGCAGATGAGTTCGACGGCAGCGCCGCCCAGATTCCCGATCCGTCCAAATGGACCTTCGACCTCGGTAGCCAGAACAGTTGGGGAAATCACGAACTCGAGACCTACTGCTCTCCCGGTCCGGTTATCACCAAAGGCTGCGACCCCCTCCACCCCAACGCCTTCCTAGACGGCTCCGGCCACCTCGTCCTCCAGGCCCTCAGGAATGCCGACGGAAACTGGACCTCGGCTCGAATCACTACCCGCGGCCTCAAGACCTTTCAGTATGGCCGTATCGAAGCCAGAATGAAGCTGCCCGTCGGAGCAGGCCTCTGGCCCGCATTCTGGATGCTGGGCGCCAATTTCAACTCCGTCGGCTGGCCGGCGGCCGGAACTGTCGATATCGCCGAAAACGTCGGCCTCACCTCCCGCAACAATGGCCTCGGTCCAGGCATGATCCGTTCCTCCCTCCACGGCCCCGGTTACTCCGGCGGTAACAGCCTGCGACGTGACTTTCAGCTCCCCAACGGAGCCCACATCGACGATGGCAGCTTCCATACCTACGGAATCATCTGGTCGCCCGGCATGATCCAGTTCTATGTCGACGATCCTGCCAACATCTTCTTCGTTCAGAACGTCAGCAACCTACCCGAGGGCGGAGAATGGGTCTTTGATCGTCCCTTCTACCTCGTCATCAACCTCGCCGTCGGCGGAGACTGGGCCGGAGACCCTGACAACTCCACCCCCAGCCCATCCCAGATCCTCGTCGATTACGTCCGCGTCTATCAACTAACCACCGCCGCCCCCTCACTCCAGTGGCAGCCAGTCCCGGTCCAGTCCGGCGGCATGGCCAGCAGCCCCATCCATCTCCAGGGACAAAAAGGTTCCGGACGGGTCTATCTCTCCTGCTCCACAGAACCCGCCACCGTCGGCTGCGTCCTCGACTCCTCCACGATTGACTTCACCAACTCCGCCTCCCGCGACGACACCGTCACCCTCTCTACTGACACCGTCTCTCACGAGGGCAGCGTAGTGGCCAAACCCGGTGTCTATAAACTCACCCTTACCGCAACCACCATCAGTGGCGACCGTTCCCAGCTCACTGTCCCCTTTGCGGTCACCAGCAGCCACTAGCCGCTTCGCACCCACCAGCTTCATCCGCCTGCACCTCTCCCCGCCCCGGCTGTCTTGTCGCTACCCACTGCACTCCCGCACACCTCCCCTGTTTACCCCACCCTGCCAGGTAATAAGCCAGATCGCCTACTATGCGATTCAGCCGCCAATCACCCGCATTTTCACCAGTTAACCCCTCCAGTTTACCTGCCTAAATGCTTGTAACGAGTAAAGTTAGCCCCAATTACGTTGTGTGCCGTATGTGCAGCCGGTTTATATCTCTCTGGTTCACAAGACCTCATCCCCTCCGCACCCAACGGGCACGCAGGGGGAAGGTCGCGAGTGGAGAGGATCTTCCAAATGAATTTGTCGCCCCGCGCTCTACGGCTCTCTTGCCAGTCACGCATCATAGTATTGCTTGCCGCCGCCTTCCTGATGGTCTGTGGCCGTCCAACCGAGCTCGCAGCTCAGGTCGTTGCAACGGGAGCAGGAGCCTACACCACCACTCTCCCCGCCGGTGCCAAAGCTCCTACCTCCACCATCTACACCACCGTGCCCGGCCCCGTCGCCACCCACAAGTATTGGTCCTCAAAACTCTGGACCCCGCTTAACAACGGCGGCTACAACATGATTCCGCAGCCGCTGTTCACCAGCGCCACCGCCAAGGGAATGATGGTCGGCATTCACGGAGACACCGACGGCTACCCGAATAACGACAAGACCGCCTTCGCCTTCTATCAGTACCCGCAGTTCGACCTCACCATCGGTAACGCCTCCCTCAATGCCACCGCCGTTCAGGTCAGCGCCAGCTCAGACTGGAGTGCCGACTTCAACTTCGGCGCCTCGCTTACCGTCCGCACCGGGCGCGGTATGCCCTTCGCCTACGAGCTAACCGACGGCACCCCGGTCACCGTCACCTTCCTCCGTACCCCCACCATCGTCGTCAACCAGAACAACATCCTGCTGGTCTCCACGCCCGAACAGGATGCGCGTTACACCAACTACTACGGACTCTTCTGCCCCACCGGCGGTACCTGGGCCCAAAACGGCATGGTCTTCACCTGCACTCCGCCCTCTGGCAGCAACTACGCCTCCGTAGCTCTCCTGCCCGGCCTTACCGCATCGCCCAATGGCACCGTCGCCAATACCAACCAAACCCCCCTCGCCACCCAGCTGGCCGACTACACCAAAGTGGCCTTCTCCTTCCCCACCAACACCCAGGTCAGCTGGAACTACAACGAGAGCACCAGCCAGGTCTCCAGTACCTACACCGTCACCACCCAGTCTATGGACGGCAAGTCCACCGGCTTCCTCTCCGCCCTCTATCCCACCCAGTACGATGCGCTCCCCGGCGGCGTCAACACTGCCTATACCTACCTCACCAATCACGGCACCATGAAGGTCAACTCCGGTAACACCTTCACCATCGTCGACACCTTCCACGGCGTCCTGCCCTTCCTCCCGCCAACCAACAACTACGATATGGTCAAGCTCAAGTCCCTCGTAGACGCCTCACCCGCCGCTGGAATCGTCGCTTCGGACTACGAGCAGGGCAAGGTCCTCGGTGCCGCCGCCCAGGTCTTGCCTCTGGCCTCCATCGCCGACCCCGCCGCCTACACCTCTCTCCAGACCAAGCTGCAGAACACCCTCCAGACCTGGTTTACCGCCACCCCAACCTCGACAGCCAGTGTCTTCTACTACGACAGCACCTGGGGAACCATGATCGGCTACCCCGCCACCTTCAACAGTGACGACCAGCTCAACGATCACCACTTCCACTACGGATACTTCATCCACGCCGCCGCCATGAACGGCCTCTTCCAACCCAACTGGGTCGGTTCCGCACAGTATGGTGGCATGGTCCGCCTGCTCCAGCAGGACATCGCCAACTACGATCGCTCCAACAAAATGTTTCCCTTCCTGCGTCACTTCGATGTGTACGCAGGCCACTCCTGGGCCTCCGGGCAGGCTCCCTTCGCGGACGGTGAAAACCAGGAGTCCAGCTCCGAAGCAGTCAATGCCTGGACCGGCATGATCCTCCTCGGTGCCGCCACCGGAGACACCGCTCTCCGCGACGCAGGTATCTGGCTCTACACCCAGGAGACCAAAAGCGTCGCCTACTACTGGATGAACGAAAAGCCCACCTGGATCAACCCCAACGCAGCCAGCACCTTCCCCACCTGGTTTGCTCCGCTCCGCATCGCCAACGAGTACGACGACAAGGGTGATACCGGTACCTTCTTCGGCTCCAACCCCGACTTCGAGCATGCCATCGAGTTCCTGCCCTTCACTGGTGGCTCGCTCCACCTCGGCCTCAGCCCGGCCTACGTCCAGCAGAACTACAACGAGGATGTAGCCGCCAACGCCGCCACCACCAATCCCGCAAAGCCTGCCGGCGACTGGCCCGACCTCATGGCCGAGTACGAAGCTCTGGCGAACCCCACCACCGCCTTCACCCAGTGGAACACCGTCACGGCAGCCACCGACGGCGAGACCCTCGCTCACGAATACGCCTGGATCAGCTCCCTCCAGGACCTCGGTCAGGTCGTCTCCAACGTCACCGCCAACACCCCCTTCTACGCCGTCTTCAAGCTCAACGGCACCGTCTCCCACGTAGCCTTCAATCCGTCCACCTCGCCGCTTACCGTCACCTTCTCCGACGGGGCTTCGCTCTCCCTGCCAGCTGACTCCATGCAATCGGATTCGCCCCTCGTCCAGAACTTCAGCTTCGGTGCTGGCATCGCCACCGTGCAGCCGCCTCCCGCACCGCTCGACGTCGTCGCCACCGCCAAGTCCACCACCGAGATCGATCTCACTTGGACCCTCGCCGCCAACGTCACCTACAACGTCTACCGAGACACAGTCAGCGGCTTCGTCCCCTCCAACGGAAATCTCATCGCCAGCAACCTCACCGCAGCAACCTACGCTGACACCGGCTTGAGCGCCTCCTCGACCTATTACTACGTCGTTCAGGCCGTCAACTCCGGCGGAACCTCTCCCTCCTCCACCCAGGTCAGCGCCACGCCCGCCGCCACCGGCACCGGCACCGCGGTCCCTGAATCCAACATCCTCTATCTCGCCGGCGGAGCCAGCACCACCACCTCCAGCCTCCTCACCTTCACCGCTGGTTCGCCCGGTGCCGACGCCGTCCCCGGCAACTCGCCCCAGTCCCCCAACACCCCGCAGAATCCGCTGATCTATCGCATCACCGGCGTCAACGGAACCTACAACAGTGCCCTAGCCACCGCCTTCAATCTCTTCGTCGATGCAGGCACCAACGCAGGCGAGGCCGCACAGGTCGAAGTCCTCTACGACCTCAACGGCTCCGGAACCTTCACCCGTACCGAGCTCTACAGCTACTTCGCCACCAACGCCGCAGTCGACTACGAAGACTACATGCAGAACTCCCGCGGCGGTCTCAGCAGTGCCACTGGAACCCTCGGCAACATGACCAACGGCACCATTGAAATCAAAATCTGGGATGCCCTACCCGGAGCCAACGCCGCACCCATCGCCTTGAGCGTCGGCAACAACACTGCCGCGCTCTCCAACCTCACTCTCCCCTTCAGCAACGTCTCCCAGAACGTCTCGCCAGCCGTCGCCCCGGCCAGTATCACCGCAACGGCCGTCAGCGGATCGTCCATTAAGTTGTCCTGGGCGCCAAGCTCCACCACCGGAGTCACCTACAGCCTCTATCGCAGTACCAACAGTGGCTTTACCCCCAATGCAACCAACATGATTCCCGTCCAGTTGACCGGAACCACCTACACCGACGTCAACCTCGTCCCATCCACGCCTTACTTCTACGTCGTGGAAGCGGTCAACTCCCTCGGCAACTCAGCGCCCTCGCCCCAGGCTACCGCCACCACGCA
Organism: Acidobacteriota bacterium; assembly: GCA_021780315.1. GTDB lineage: Bacteria > Acidobacteriota > Terriglobia > Terriglobales > Acidobacteriaceae > Edaphobacter. The sequence goes on along the minus strand of JAJXYY010000033.1, from coordinate 193,367 downwards.
GACCCCAACCGGTCCTGTCGCTGGCAGCAACACTCTGTACCTGGTGTCCGGCGCAACCGTCTCCACGCCTAGCCTCATCTCCTTCGTCGCCGGCCCAGTCGGGGCAGACATCATTCCCGTCAACAACCCACAAAGCCCCGACGTCCCCAAGAATCCGCTCGTCTACACCATGACCGGTGTCAGCGGAACCTACGACAACACCAAGAACACCGCCTTCAATCTCTTCGTCGATGCTGGCGCCAACGTCGGCGAGGGAGCGCAAGTCGAGGTGCTCTACGACCTCACTGGCGGCGGAACCTTCAGCCGCACAGAGCTCTATCACTTCTTCGGCACCGACCCAGTCCTCGGTTATGAGGACTACAACCAGACCTCGCAAGGTGGCCTCGAAACCGCGACTGGAACCCTGGCCGACATGACCAACGGAACCATCGTCATCAAGGTCTGGAACGCACTGCCCGGACCCAACGCCGCGCCTATGTCGCTCAGCGTCGGTACCAACGCCAGCGCTCAGTCCAGCCTCATCATTCCATTCAACTCGGTCACTCAAACCGCCGTTCCCCCCGTCGCTCCCACCGGTCTCATGGCCTCGGCCAAGTCCTACAGCGAAGTCGACCTCGTCTGGACCCCCAGCACCACCACCGGCGTCAGCTACAACGTCTATCGCAGCACCGCCTCCGGCTTCACCCCAACCTCTGCCAACCTCATCGCCAACACCGCGATGACCACCTTCGCAGACACCAAGGTCGCCGGTGCAACTGCCTACTACTACGTCGTCGGAGCCGTCAACGGCGTCGGCGTCGGCCTCTCCACGCAGGCCGCCGTCACCACCCCACCGGTCCCCATCGCCACCACCACCACCCTCAGCCTGTCCGCCTCGGCCATCTACCTCGATGGCATGGAGACGCTCACTGCCACCGTCGCTCCCAGCGCAGCAACCGGAACCGTCGTCTTCAAGGATGGCTCCACCGTGCTGAAGACCGTCACTCTGGCTGGTGGTATCGCGCAGATCACCACCGCGGCACTCACCGGCGGCTCGCACAGCTTCACCGCCACCTACAGTGGTGACGCGGTCTACGCGGGCAGCACCTCCGCCCTCGCAACCCTCTCCGTCCCCACCGTTCCGCCGGACTTCACCATGACTGCCTCGCCCTCCAGCACTTTGGTCGCTCTGGGCCAGCCAGCCACCTACAAGCTCACCCTCAATCCGCTCGGTGGCTTCAACTCTGCAATCACCTTCACCTGCAGCGGGCTTCCTGCCAACGCAGCCTGTGCCTTCAACCCCGCCACCGTCACCCTCAACGGCTCATCGGCATCCACCGCCACCATGACCATCAGCACCGGGGTCACCGCCAACCTGGTGCGCTCGCTTCCCGGCAAGCGCACGGGTGGAATCAACCCGTTCACTCTGGCCGGTCTGCCTCTGGGCCTGGGCGTACTGCTCTTTGGACGTAGTCGGCGCAAGCTCCTGCGCGCGGCCATGGCCAGCTCAGCCTTGCTTGGCATCCTGTGCATGGTCAGCGGCTGTAGCTCCATCAAGTCGTCGACGGGCACCAGCATCAACACCGTAACCGTCACGGCCACGTCCGGCTCTACCTCACACACCACGACCGTCACCCTCGACGTTCAGCAGTACTAAACAGAGGCGACAGGCCCCCACCCGGGGGCCTACACCTACCGCTCGCCCCAGCTACACCTCGAACTTAGATTCAGCCCTTCAGGAGACACTCGATGCACAACACAAACAGATGGCGCAAAATCCTTACCGGCCTCGTGATGGCGGCCTGTCTGCCCACCGCAAACACCTTCGCGCAGAACACCAACTCTGCCGACATCCGCGGCACCGTCACCGACCCCAACGGTGCCGTCATCGTCGGAGCCACCGTCAAGGTCAAGGATCTCGATAAAGGCACCGAGCGTACCTTCCTTACCAACAAGTCGGGCCTCTATGAGTCCGGCTCCATTGTGCCCGATCACTACCTGATCACCATCTCCGCTCCCGGCTTCAAAAGCCTCGTCCGCGGTCCCATCCTGCTCGACGTGGGCCAGCAATCTCTCAACGGCCAGTTGACACTCGGCGACGTCAATCAGGAGGTCGTCGTCGACACCGACCTCCCCTTGCTCGATACCGACGACGGCTCGCGCAGCGACACCCTCAGTTCCTCCACCATGGCCGCGCTCCCCCAGTTCGGTGCTGACTGGCAGAACTTCGTCAGCCTCCTCCCCGGTTCCTCCTACAGCTTCCGTTCCGGCCAGGCAACCTCCATCAATGGCAACCTGCCCTACAACTCCATGCTCGCCGATGGTGCCACCACCACCCTGCCCATGAGCACCAACGCCGACGTCACCGTCTTCGAAACCACCGCGGAGGTCAAGGTCGACGCCAACTCCTTCTCCGCCCAGTACGGTATCGGTGGCATCATCTTCAACCAGATCACCAAGAGCGGTACCGACCACTACCACGGCTCCGTCTACGAGTACTTCCAGAACAACTACCTCAACGCCGCCGACTACGCCTTCGGCAATGCCAGCAAGCCCGCTTACCAGCGTTACGACAACTACGGCTTCTCCGTCGGAGGGCCACTGTTGCCCCACACCCGCTTCGCGGACAAAGTCTTCTTCTACTTCGACTACGACAAGACCCACAACAACGGTGGTGCCGCCAACCAGTTGCTCACCGTCCCCACCGCCGCAGAAAGACTCGGCGACTTCACTGGCCTCCCCACCGTCTACGACTACACCACCCAGGTCCTCACCTACAACACCAGCGGAGCACCCTCTGTCGTCCGTACCTCGTACGCGTCTGAGTACGGCAACGGCAACAAAATCCCCACCTCCAAACTCTCTCCCGTTGCCCTCGCCGTACAAAAGTTCTTCCCCGCACCCAACACCCCCGGTCACCCCACCGCTCAGGGACTTCCATTCCAGAATTACTTCGTCAATGTACCCAACAGCAGCCCCTTCACCAAGTACGTCGGGCGACTCGACTTCACCCCCGTACCCAGCCACCGCATCACCCTTTCTGAGACCGAGAGCGACAACCCCGCCGTCTCCTACGGCAACGGTGCGCAGCTCTGTCCCGTCAACTGCCAGAATCAGGATGTCAGCCGCGACAACGCCCAGATCTCCGATGTCTGGACCATCAACGCCCACATGGTCAACGAAGCCCGCTTCGGCTTCACCGACCAGTTGAACTTCTTCACCCCCTTCTCCGCTGGACAGGGTTACCCCGGTCAACTCGGCATCAAGTGGGCCGTCGCAGACTCCTTCCCCAACTTCTCCTTCAATAACTACCTTGGCCTTGGCTCGCCCACCAACGCCGTCTACAAAGAGATGGTCTTCGATCCCTCCGATGTCTTCACCCTCATCGCAGGCAAGCACATCCTCCACTTCGGCGGTGAGTTCCTCATCAGCCGCGCCGACTCCACCGCATGGGGCAACCAGAATCCCGGCTCCGTCGACTTCCAGGGCTACTACACCGACCAGCAACTCAACGCGCAGACCCTGCCCGGACAGCCCAGCGCGCAGGTCACCGATCCCACCGACTATGCCGACTTCCTCCTCGGCCTCAGCGCCGATTGGTACGGCAACGTCAACCCCGAGTGGGGTGGACGCTTGAAGAACCCACAGGCCTTCATCCAGGACGACATCAAGTTCACTCCCAACCTCACCGTCAACCTCGGCCTCCGCTGGGCCGGCACTACCGGCTGGACTGAAGTCAAGGGCAACCAGGCCGCCTTCGATCCTACCGTCATCAACCCTGGCACCGATCTCAACGGTGTCGCCAACACTCTCGGTGCAGAGTGGTTCGCCTTCAGCCACGCCAACGGTCGCCGCAGCCTCCAGGCTCCCGTTTGGACGACCTTCATGCCCCGTGTCGGCTTCTCCTGGGCCGCTAAGCCCAACACCGTCCTCCGTGGTGGCTTCGGTCTCTACAACTACACCTGGTCCGAAGACACCTACGGCGGCGGCATGGGCAACGCCTTCGGCTCTGCTGGCGGTGCCTTCGATCCCTCTGGCGGTATCTATCCCCAGCTCCAGATCGACACCGACGGCAGCATCAACTCCGAAGGCGGCTACGGCAAGAGCATGAGACAGCTCTACGTCACCGCCCCCACCACGCCCGACGCCAACAACGGCAACGGCCTCTCCTACAACCCCTACCACACCCCCATCCCCAAGATCTGGCAGTACAACTTCACCGTCCAGCACGAGTTCGGCAGCAACATGATGGTCTCCGCTGCCTACGTCGGCAGCCACGGCTTCAACCTCAACTTCCCCGTCGATATCAACCAGGTGCCGCAGTCGCAGCTCTCCGTCACCGATATCACCCCGGGCTCCAACAAGCGTCCTTACCCCAACTTCACCGGCCTCAATGGCAGCACCAACAACGCCATCTCCAACTACAACTCTTTCCAGGCCGTCTTCCAGCGCCGCCTCAGCAACGGTCTGGAGCTCAACGCCAACTACACCTACTCCAAGTTCCTCGACTCGCAGGACTCCTCAGGCTGGGGTAGCAGCGCAGGCTCGCAAACCTACCAGAGCAGCTACTGTCTCCGCTGCAACTATGGTCCCTCCAACTTCGACGAGCGCCACGTCTTCACCTTCTCGGGCATCTACACCCTGCCCTTTGGCCACGGTGCCCGCTTCCTCAACAAATCGGTCTGGGAGGAAGAACTGCTCGGCGGATGGCGCTTTGCAGCCACCTCGCGTCTCAACACCGGTGCTCCCTTCACCCCCACCATGGCCAGCAACCTGACCTACGCTCAGGCCGGCAGCCAGTTCCCCAACCTCATCGGAAATCCGCTCTCCGTCGTCACACCCAACAACACCGGCGACGTCAACAACGGAGGACAGCAGTCCAAGGTCCACACCCTCGACAACTGGTTCAACAAGTTCGCCTACGCCAACCCCGGCGTCGCCACCTTCGGCAACGTCCATAGAAACTCCCTCTACGGCCCCAGCTACAGCAACCTCAACTTCTCCTTCGGAAAGACCTTCAGCATGTTCGAAAAGTACAAGCTCGAAGTTCGTCTCGATGCGCAGAACGCCCTCAACCACGCCAGTTTCGGCGGCCCGGATTCGGCCATCGACGACCAGCACCCGGCGGTTATCTCCTACGTCACCAACGGCGGCCGACACATCCAGCTCTACGGACGCTTCTCCTTCTAACTTTTTCCGCGTGTAGTAATTCTCCCAGGGGCGGCCCTAACCAGCCGCCCCCTACTTTTCAATCCCTTGTCTTGAGAGGATATGATCGCCTTCGTATGTCATTCCGATCTGCCTCCCTCGCCCTTCCGCTCTTCCTCTCCATGCACGTAGCCTCCTGCCAAACCCCGGACTCCGCTCCTCCCATCGTCCCGCAGCACATGCTCCGCGCCCAGGAAGACATGCGCCGCCAACGCCCCGATCTCGCCATCCCCGAGTATCAGGCCGTGCTCGCCACCGATCCCTCCAACCTCGACGCGCAGGCCAACCTCGGCGTCCTGCTCTACTTCGCCAAACAATATCCGCAGGCCATCCCTCACCTGCGCGCCGCCGTCGACGCCCAGCCCGATCTCTGGAAGCTCCGCGCCCTGCTTGGCCTCGCTGAAACTCACGTCCCCGACAACCCTACCGCCCAGTCAGATCTCGAAGCAGCACTCCCGCACCTCAAAGGCGAGAAGGTTCAGGCCGAGGTCGGCCACCTGCTCATCGACCGCTACACCGCGCAGGGCGACCTCGACCATGCCGCCGCCACCGTCGCACTCCTGCTGCAGTCCGACCCCGCCAACCCTACCCTCCTCCTGCTCGACTACCGCCTCCTCAGCGACCTCGCCGGACGCGCTCTGCTCGACCTCGCCCTCGCCGCCCCGCACAGCGCAGAGATCCACGCCGCCATGGCACGCGAACTCAGTCGTCAGGGCAACGAGGCCGCCGCCATCACCAACTACCGCGCCGCCCTCGCCATCCAGCCCCTCCTGCCCGGCCTTGCCTTCGAGTTCGCCAGCGTTCTTCATAGCTCCACCAACCAGAAGCTCCGCGACGAAGCCGAGACCCAGCTCCACGCAGCCATCGCCGCCAACCCGCGCGATGAAAAAGTCTTCCTCATGCTCGGTGAAATCGCCGCCGCTCGCGGAGACAACGCCGCCGCCCTCGAAGCCGACTCTCGTGCCGTCGCACTCCAGCCCGACGACCCCGACGCCTGCATCGAACTCGCCAAACTCCTCACCTCCACTGGACAACTCGACCGCGCACGAACCCTCCTCACCCACGCCATCCAACTCGATCCCACCAACGCCACCGCCTACTATCGGCTCAGTACCATCGACCGTCAGCAAAAGCATCCCGAGGCAGCCAAAAAAGACCTCGCCGAATATCAAAAGTTCAAAGAAATCAAAGACAAGCTGCGCGATGTCTTCCAGAACATGCGCGTGCCGCTCGACCGATCGGAGCAGGATAATGGCATGTCTCGCTAGCCTGCGCCGAACCGTGCGTCTGCTTGCACTAGCCGCGCTCCCTGCCTTGCTGCAAGCCCAATCGTCGCCACCCGCCACCACCTTTCCCCAGCTCAAGGACATCACCGCCTCCACCGGCATTCACTTCACCCACCTCGCCACACCCGAGCAGCGTTACATCGTCGAATCCATGAGCGGCGGCGTCGCCCTCATCGACTTCAACCGCGACGGTTGGCCCGACATCTACTTCACCAACGCCCCCAGCGTCGCTATGTCCCTCGCCGGAAAGCCAGCCAAAGGCGCGCTCTACCGCAACAATCACGACGGCACCTTCACCGATGTCACCGACACCGCCGGCGTCGGCACCCCATGTTGGGCCATGGGCGCCGTCGTCGGGGACTACAACAACGATGGCTGGCCCGACCTCCTCGTCACCTGCTTCGGCGGAGTCGTCCTCTACCGCAACAACGGCGACGGCACCTTCACCGACGTCACCGCGCCCGCCGGTCTCTCTGCCGACAACGCCTGGGCCACCGGCGCCACCTTCGGCGACTACGACGCCGACGGCTGGCCCGATCTCTTCGTCGCCCACTACGTCGACTTCCACCTCAACGATCTGCCTCAGTTCGGATCCAGCAAAACCTGCCAGTACCACAACGTCGCCGTCCAGTGCGGCCCCCGCGGACTCAAAGGCTCCGGCGACTCCCTCTACCGTAACAACCACAACGGCACCTTCACCGATGTCTCCAAAGCCGCAGGTCTCGACGACCCTGCCGGCTACTTCGGCCTCACCGCAGTCTGGACCGATCTCGATGGAACCCACCAGCCATCGCTCTTCGTCGCTAACGACGGCGGCCCCAACTACCTCTACCAACCCGACCGACCAGGCCACTTCGCCGATATCGCCCAGACCGCCGGCGTCGCCGTCAACGCCGATGGATTCGAGCAGGCCAACATGGGCGTCGCCCTCGGCGACTACCTCCACACCGGACGCTTCTCCCTCGCCGTCACCCACTTCAGCGACGAGTACACCACCCTCTTCCGCAACGATGGCGACAACAGCTTCTCCGACGTCTCCGCCGCCTCCCACGTCGCACCACCCACGCGCTCCTTCGTCGGTTGGGGCGACGCCTTCGTCGACCTCGACAACGACGGCTGGCTCGACCTCTTCCTCGTCAACGGACACGTCTACCCCCAGGTCAACTCCGTCGGGCCCGGCCTCAAATATCGCGAGCCCGCCGTGCTCCTCCGCAACCAGCACGACGGCACCTTCGCCGATCTCAGCCAGCAGGCGGGCCCAGCCATCCAGACGGCTCAGGTCAGCCGCGGCCTCGCCGTAGGCGATCTCTTCAACGACGGCCACATGGAACTCGTCATCGAAAACCTTCAGGGCGCACCCATGATCCTTCGCCCCGAATCCGGCCCGCACAACCACTGGCTCGGGCTCGCGCTCCAGGGCTCCGGCAACAACCGGCTCGCACTCAACACCCGCGTCCGCGTCACCGCCGGTGCGCTCGTCCAGACAGACGAACTCCGCAGCGGTGGCAGCTACCTCTCGCAGAATGACCTCCGCCTCCACTTCGGCCTCGGCGACCACCAGCGCATCGATAAGCTCGAAATCTTCTGGCCATCCGGCGAAACCCAGGTGCTCAACTCACTCACACCCGACCGCTTCTACACCATCGTCCAGGGGCAGGGAACACCCGCCCCTGATCCACCACCTACCCACTCCACAACCATAGGCAAACCATGATCTCTTCCCCACTCCAAACCGTCTCCCCCGCCACCAGCCAGCACCCTGCCGCACCGGCTCGCTCCAGCCTTCATCTGCTCCTGCTCGCCACCCTCACCCTATGCGGACTCGCTGCCACCGGATGCTCCGGCGCTGCCTCCACTGCCGCCATCACCACGCCGCCCGTCACCACGCCTGCCGCCCAGATCGCCACCCCCGCGCTCACCACCACCCCCGCGCTCAACGGTGCCGTCATCGTCAGCCTCACCGACATTACCCCCAACGCCATCATCTATTACACCCTCGATGGCAGCACCCCCACCAGCACCGCCACGCAATATATCGCACCCTTCCTCGTCGCCGCCAGCGTCTCCGTCAAGGCCATCGGGCACCTCTCCGGAGACACCGACAGCGCCATCGCCTCCCAGTCTGTCTCCACCAGCATCGCCTCCGGAACCCTCGTCTGGGCCGACGAATTCACCAACACCACCAGCGCCAACGCCCAGCCCGATCCCACCGTCTGGGGCTACGACACCGGTGGCGGCGGCTGGGGCAACGCAGAGCTCGAAAACTACTGCGCCTGGGGCTCGTCCACCGCACCCTGCACCACCACCTCGCCCAGCGCCTACGTCGGAACCGACAACGCCCTCCACATCGTCGCCCAGCAACCCTCGCCCGGTGTCTATACCTCCGCCCGCCTCAAAACCCAGGGCCTCTTCAGCTTCCAGTACGGCCGCCTGGAGTTCCGCGCACAGATGCCCGAGGCCCAGGGCTTCTGGCCCGCCGCATGGATGCTCGGCAACAACATCACCACCGTCAACTGGCCCGCCTGCGGAGAGATGGACGTTATGGAGCGCGTCAACGCCGCCACCACCCCCGACTTCAACGAGGGCTCCATCCACGGCCCGGGTTTCACCGGCGTCTCGCTCGGAACCCGATACAGCTTTCCCACCGGTGTCACCGCCGCCACCTGGCACACCTACGGCGTCATCTGGAAGCCCGGCAGCGTCTCCTACTACATCGACGACCCCACCAACATCTACGTCACCTACACCCCCGCCAACCTCCCCGCAGGGGCCACCTGGCCCTTTGACGCAGGCCAGTCCAACTTCATCATTCTCAACCTCGCCATCGGCGGCAACTACCCCGGCGCACCCACGCCCTCCACCCTCTTCCCGTCGGAGATGATCGTCGACTACGTTCGCCTCTACACCTACTAAAAGCCACACCCTTCACCCGCTGCCAGGGCTGGCTTCAAGCCCCGATGCTCCGAAGCCAGTCACAGCCTCCACTCATCCCCAATCCCAACTCAACCGACGCGCCGAGGAAACCGCACCGCAACCGTAGTCCCCACACCCAACTCACTCGCAACCGAAATCTCCCCACCGTTGAACTCCACAATCGCCTTGCAGATCGCCAACCCCAGCCCCGTCCCGCCCGTAGTTCGCGCTCGCGAAGCATCGCCACGGTAAAACCGGTCAAACACCAGCGGAATACTCTCCGGCGCGATGCCATCGCCCGCATCCCGCACCCTCAGCACCACCGCGTCCTCCGTGCTCTCCGTAGTCACCTCCACCGCGCTTCCCGTCGGACTGTGTTGTATCGCATTCAAAATCAGGTTCATTGCCAGCGTGCTCCACTCCTCGGTACTCACCTGCGTCACCAGCGTCGGCGCCAGCCGCTCGACGATCTCCACCGACCGCAGATCCGCCACCGGACGCAGTTGTTCAATCACCTGCTGCAGCGCCTCTAGCCGATCCCGCACCGTCACCTCGCGCAATCGTCCCTGCGTCGCCTGCTGCTCCAGTTGCGCCAGCGTCAGCATCTTGTACACCAGCTCTTCCATCCGGCCGCAGTCCGTCAGGCAGGCTTCTATCCCGCTCTGGTACTCCGTCGTCGTTCGCGGACGATAGATCAGCAACTGCAGCGACGACTTGATGATCGTCACCGCAGTCTTCAACTCATGCGCCGCATCGTGGATAAACGTCTGCTGCTGCACAAACGACCGTTCCAACCCTTGCAGCGTCATCTCCAGCGCGTCCGATAACCCTCGCAACTCCCGCACCGACTTCGCCGACTCCGGCGCTGCAAACCGCCACGACGTCGAGGTAATCCCGCTCGCCGCCACGGCTAACTCCTCCAGCGGTTCAATCCCCCGCCGTACCAGCGCCGCCGCAAACACCCCTGACACCGCCAGCACCAGCAGATTTGCCAACACCAGAAACTCAGCCCCATGCAACAGAGCCTCCGTCACCGGCGTCGTCGCCGACGCATAGAACACGCTCACTCCCAACGTCTCCTTTGGCCCATTGTCCGGGTCCAGCGTCCGAAACCCATGCGCCATCGCACGCCGGTAGCGCATCCCATCCAGATGAAACTTCTGAATACCATCCGGCCGCGCCCATAATTCCTTCGGCAGAGCAGTCCAGTTCGCCGAGTGCCCCAACGTCGCTCCCGAATCCAGCACCACCTCATACCGGTCCCCGGCAGGAACCTCCACCGCCTTCCCGTTCAGCACCGGCCTCTCGCTGTCTTCATCCACCTCCACCGCCGCCAGCACCGAGTCCGCACGTCCCCGCAGCATCACATCGAACGACTTGTACCGCTGCGATCGTTCATAGCCCAGATTGATCGCCGTCACCGTCACCGTCAGCAGAAACTCCGACAGCAGCACCACCACCACCAACCGATGTGTGATCGATCGCATCCTCAGCTCTCCCGCTCTTTGTTCGCCTGCGTCAGGCAATAGCCATGCCCACGCAGCGTCTTGATGTACGAGTGCTCCGAGTCCCCATCCAGCTTCCGCCGCAGATTCGAAATATGCGCTTCAATCACGTTCGAGTGCCGCTCCCAGTTGTAGTCGTACAGATGCTCCAGCAGTTGACGCTTCGACACCACCACCCGCGGACGATGCACCAGGTACTCCAGTATCCGGTACTCCATCGGCGATAGCTCTATCAAATGCCCCGCCCGTGTCACCGTCTTCTCCAGCGTGTTGATCTCTACATCGCGAATCCTGAACATCGGGCTCGCCGCGCCCTTCCCCCGCCGTATCAGCGCCTTGATCCGCGCAATCAACTCGCCCAGATCGTATGGCTTGCCCAGATAATCATCCGCACCCGCATTCAGCAACTCCACCGTAGATTCCTTCGTCGTCTTCGCCGTCAACACCAGCACCGGAGTCTTGTCGCCGCGTCGCCGCAGCCCCTGCAGCACCGCCAGCCCATTCATCATCGGCAGCATCAGGTCCAGCACAATCAAGTCATACACTCCATCGCGCGCCAGGTCGCTCCCCGTCCGCCCATCGTTGGCAATATCCACCGCATACCCCGGCCCCTCCCGCAGCGCACACGCGATAATCTCCGCCACCCGCGTCTCATCTTCCACCAGCAAAACTCGCATAGGTCACACCCTCAATCATCATCCCTATCAAACATCCAACACGTTAAGCCTGCCTGAAGGCATCTCCGTCCATCCAGCCCTACCGACCTGCCAACGCATACAGCATCACCTCCACCCCCGTCACCACCGCCAGCACCAGGCTATGCCGCAGCGTAAACCGAAACAGCTTCGCCTGGTCTGGCAGCGACATCTCCGTCGCCGCCGCCGCCACCGCAATCGTCGGCAGACTGATCATCTTCCCCATCACTCCTCCCGCCGAGTTCGCCGCCGCAATCAGCACCGGGTCCAATCCCAGCCGTTGCGCACTCACCGTCTGCAAGCTTCCAAACAGCGCATTCGATGCCGTATCGGACCCCGTCAAAAACACCCCCAGCCAACCCATCAGCGGACTGAAGAACGGAAACCATCCGCCCGTCGTGGAAAACGCCAGCCCCAGCGTCCCCGTCGCCCCGCAGTAGTTCATCTCGAACGCCATCCCCAGCATCGCCGCCACCGTCACCGTCGGCCGCACCAACCGCCGCGCCACCGACATCACCACCCCACCCAAAGCTCGCGCACTCAACCCCGAAAGCACCGCCGAACTCAACGCCGCAACCATACAAGCCGTCCCCGCCGACGACAACCAGTTCAGCACAAACATCGCCGGATATCGCTCCGCCACCGCCACCACCGGAGGCATCCGCATCACCGTGTCATGTAGTCCCGGCCATGCAAACACCACACTCGGCACCTGCAACATCCGCTGCACCGCAGGATAACTCCACAACAGCACGCAGCCCACCAGCAGCCCATACGGCACCCACGCCAACACCGTCTCCCCAACTCCGTAACGCCGCGCCACCACCCCAGTCTCCGCCTGGACTCCTCCGCGCACCTGCCTCGGCGTCCACCAGCGCAGCAGTACCCCCATCGCCCCCATCGCCGCCAGAGAACTGAAGACGTCCGTCAGTTGCGGCCCAATCCAGTTCGACACCACATACTGCGTCACCGCAAAACTCGCACCACACGTCAGCAGCGCCGGCCACACCTCCACCGCCGCACCCCATCCGCTCGTCGCCACCACCAGATACGCCGGCAGCAGCAGCGCAACCGGCGCGCAGATCCGTCCCACCGCCGCACCCAACCGCATCACCGGCAAACCCGTAATCGCCGCCAGCGTAATCACCGGCACTCCAATCGATCCGAACGCCACCGGAGCCGTATTCGCCAGCAGGCACACCGAAGCCGCATACAGCGGCGTAAATCCCAACCCCACCATCATCGCCGCAGCCACCGCCACCGGCGTCCCAAACCCCGCACACCCCTCCAGAAACGCCGCAAACGCAAACCCGATCAGCAGCGCCTGCATCCGCGTATCCGTCGTCAGCGAACTCACCGATGCCTTGATCACCTCGAACTTTCCGCTCACCGCATTCACTTCGTACAGCACCAGCGCCCACACCACAATCCACGTAATCGGAAACAGCCCAAAGCTCGCCCCATACGCCGCCGCACTCAGCGTACGCCAGCCAGACATCCCATACGCCCCCACCGCCAGCACCGTCGCCGCCACCAGCCCCGCCAGCGCCGCCACCCACGCCGGACGCCGCAGCACCAGCAGTACCAGCAGCAACAGTATCGGCACCACCGCCACCAGCGTCGATACCGCCAGTCCACCCCCAAACAGCAGATAATGCTGCTCCCACAGCTCCATCAATGTCCTCCCGAATCTCCCTGCCAGCCTACATCCAATCCCCCTGCACTTCCCGCTCACACCCGGCAATGTGGCGATATTTTCCATCTTGCCCCGCAGCACTTTGCATCTTCCTATCCAGCTGCCACCACATGCGCACTGATTCTGCTGCTATTTATCCGTCCCCATCTTTGGCAGTAAGAATGCTCATCACCTTGCGTTACCCGACTCTCTCAGTTGTAAGCAGTCAGGGCAACGTCCCCTTGGGTTATCACCAGGCCCCTTATCCCCAGTTATTGCCAGTGCCTCATCCGGGCTCCGCTTAGGCGGCTCGTTCTATCGTCCCACTCACGTCTTCGGTCGCAGTGCTCTCCAGCACCGTCCGGACGTGCATATTCCATTTTGGCTCGCCAATGGAGGATGTATGAGCACCACGCACTCCCGCAACTCGCCACGCACCCGCACCACTTCCCTCATGCCTCCTCCCATTCCCGGCCCGATCCACCGCCTCTGGCCCACACCTCTCACCACCACGCTGGCCCACCGCCAGGGAGTCCCTATGAAAAAACTACTGCTGTCCCTCAGTGCACTCTGCTTGCTCTGGACCTTCACCGCCAGAACTTCGCTCGCCGACCCCGTCCTCCAGGGTGTTCTCTTCAACGTCAACGGAACCCAATCCTCGGACTTCTCCGACCCCAACTTCAACACCTCCGGCTTCAACCCCTCCACCGGACTCGGCACCCTCGTCTACACCTACAACCCCGGCACCACGGGCTCCGCCTTCTTCGACGCCTGGGTCAACCACGACATCGGCATCCCCTACTACAACGAATACGGCACCGCCTCCGGATCCCCCCCCGCAGGCCAGTCCTGGGAGATTGGCGACAACTACGCCTCCAGCATCTACGCCGACACCCAGAACAATGCCCTCTCCAACACCAACTACCTCCCTCAGGGCAATGACAACTTCCTTGGCTCCTGCAACGCCGCCAACTGCAACGGCGATGCCACCATGGCCATGGGCTTTGCCTTCACCCTCGGCTCCAACCAGCAGGAACTCATCACCCTCACCTTCGGCACCACCCAGCCAACCAGCGGCTTCTACCTCGATCAGACCCACCCCACCGACGCCGCCAACCCCAACCAGTCCGACATCTTCTTCTCTGGATCTGTAGTCACCGAGCCTGCCGGCAGCGGACCACCGCCACCACCACCGCCGTCCGTCCCTGAACCCAGCACCTGGGCACTGCTCGCCACCGGCATCGGCGCTGGCCTCACCCAACTCCGCAAGCGGATGAGCATCCCCTCCAGTAAAAAATATCTCGGCCTCGTCGCCTGCGCCGCCGCATTCCTTCTCGTGCCCGTAGCCCGTGCCGCCACCCCCACCGTCAGCACCGTGCCGTGGGATCCCGCCAACCCCGCTGCACCCCACACCGCATACTCCGGTGCCAACATCGTCCTCGGCGCCACCACCAACCTCCAGGGCTCCAGCGATCCCTTCACCTACGCCTGGAACTTCGGCGATGGCAACACTACCGCCGCCGCTGCCGTCACCAATCCCAATAACATTGCCGCACGCCACATCTACGCCGGTACCACCATCGGCCAGACCTGGACCGCTGTCGTCACCGTCATCGATACCATCACCCACGAGCAGGCTACCGGAAACTACCTCGTCATCTGGGAGCCCAACAACCTCTCCTCGCGCGTCAACGTCGCCATCGATCTCGGCCTCTGGTACATGCACGCCAGCATGTCGCACCCCTCTGCCACCGCCGGTAACTGGGATAGCTGCTACCCCGGCTATAGCTTCGATTGCAGCGGCTACGGCTCCATCACCGCAGCCAACGTCCAGGCCTTC
This sequence comes from Acidobacteriota bacterium, assembly GCA_021780315.1. GTDB lineage: Bacteria > Acidobacteriota > Terriglobia > Terriglobales > Acidobacteriaceae > Edaphobacter. The sequence goes on along the minus strand of JAJXYY010000033.1, from coordinate 178,266 downwards.
GAAGTCAACGGACACACCGCCGCCGGACCAGCAACCGACCCCTACACCAGCGATGTCCAACTGGGGCTCAACCAGATGTTTACCCGCCTCAGCAGCTATAACACTTCGGCCAAGACCTACAACTACAACCCGGCGCTCGTCACCTTCGGTTGCAGCGACGGCTCGGCACCACCCTGCACCTTGCCCGCAACCAAGGTCTTCTACAACCCAGCAGCCACCTCCTGCTCCACCCCGCCATGTAGCTTTACCTTCGACTCCAACGCCAACGGCCACTACATCCTCGCCCCTCAGGCCTATCCCATGTACGAGGGCGGTCAGTACATCGATGCCATCGTAGCCAGCGGCACTCCCAACGCAGTCGCCACTACCGGCGGCTCAGGCGTCTCAGGCCTCACCTACAAAAATATCGTTCAGGATATGGCTGACGGCATCGCCTACTGCCAGTACAACTTCGCCCACGACTACACCGACGGCTACACCCGCGGAGCCTCTCCCTACGAGGGCGGCGGCTGGTGGTACAACTGTCAGGCCGGTGACGACAACTCCGTCTCCCAGTGGTCTGCCATCGGACTCATCGGTGCCGATCGTGGCTTCGCAGTCCCCATCCCGCCCATGGTCACCGACGCTAACAACGTCTGGGTCACCAATAGTCAGGACGTAGTCATCACCACCAAGCCCACCGGAACCAACCCCTGGGCTACCGGTATGGACTATGGTGCCTTCGGCTATAACGGAGCGCTCAACTACTCCGACGCCTGGGGCTCCTTCGCCGTCACCCCATCCGGAATGGTCCAGATGGCCATGGATAGCGTAGGCCGTACCCAGAACGTCGCCTTCGGAGATGCCTCCACCGACCCCGATCAACGTTGGAATAACGCAGAAACCTACTACGCTGATAACTTCTGCAACAACCCAACCAGCGGTGCCTTCAACGCCCCGCGCGCCTACACCTACGGCATGTTCTCTTTCACCAAGGCCATGCTGCTCCACAACCCTGCAGGTAGCCTTACTCCCATCACCTACCTCCGCACCCAGACCCCCGGCGTCTTTACCGGCAACAACACCGTACCCGCCAACACCATCGACTGGTACAGCGCACTCTCCGCAGCCAACGGTGGCAGCGATCCCTGCGACGGCATCGCTCAAACCATCGTCGGTCGGCAGAGTGCCGCCGGTTATTGGTCCGGAGACAACTACTCCGGCTCACAATTTCCCTACGAGACCGCATGGTCCCTCATCATGCTGAAACGTACCGTGTTCGTCGCCTGCGTCAACAACCTCGGCGGTCGCGGAACCCCCAGCACCCCACTCCAGCCCGCTCGTATCGATCTCACCTGGACTGGCATCCCCAACGTCACCGGCTATAACGTTCTCCGCTCCAACACCAACGGCGGCCCGTATACCCAGGTAGGCACCACCACCGTCTCCGCCTACTCCGACCGGACCGGCCTGCTCAACCTCCACACCTACTACTACGTCCTCCAACCCGTCAACGCGACCGGCGCCGAGGTCTGTCAGTCCAATCAGGCGGCCGTCGCCGTACCCGCTGGCCGGTAGCGACCAATCACCGCACTGCAACAAGCCCTTGGATCTCAAGGGGCTTGTTGCCAGTGCAGCCTCCCACCCATTGCTTCGCTTGCATCCAACCGGCCCACCCCTGGAGATCGCCCCATGAAACGCTTCGTCCTTTGCTTGCTGATGCTTGCTTCCTCTGTTCGCCTCTGGGCCACTCCGGCCACCCAACCCGTCTACATCTACCTCTACGCCCGCATCACCGATCACGTTAACCTCGACGTCACCGAAGACCGCATCCGCCGCGTCCTTCCCATGATCGAGCACTACCGCGCCGACCATCCGCAAGCCCACGTCTCCGCCACCATCCTCTTCTCCGGAGCCGTCAGTCAGGCCCTCGACCAGCGCAACCCCACCACCGGCATCAAAGACCTCGTCCTCGCCTACAAAAAACGCGGCATCATCGAAGTAGGCTACGACGGCACCGACGAACCCACCTACCAGAACCGTCCCCTCGCCGACCTCTCCAACACCCAGACCCCACAGGCCCGCTGGCAAATCCGCTCCACCGCCAGTGAAAAATTCCTGACTCAGGCCCGCGACCCCCTCACCGGCGAACTCAAACCCGGTATCCTCGGCGGCCTCGCCGAAATGCAACACGTCTTCGGCCAGGCAGCCTGCATCACCGGCGTCAGCGTCGGTGATCTCAACCATCAGGCAGTCCTCACCCCTCGCCAGCCAGGCGTCGGAGACACCCCCAACGTCACCCCCGAGATCGGCGACTGGGAGGTCGTCCCCCTCCTCCGCCGCTTCAACACCCAGGCCATCCTCTTCGGCATCCCCGCCGCAAACCCCGCCAACGTCCCCGGCTTCAACGGCTCCGTCATGGGTATCGGACAACTCATGAGCCCCGTCCCCGACTCCTCCCCCGAACTCTACTGGGCAGACAACGTCCTCCGCTCCTCCGAGTCCGGTGGCCCCGCCGTCCGCGCCGTCCGCGCCTACGAAGGAGCAACCGCCCTTCAGGACATCACTACCAAAATGGACCGCTCCAGAATCCGTATCCTCCACGTCGAACTCGCCAGCGAAAAAGACTACCTCCAGCCAGACTTCGCCAAAGCCTCCCGCTCCCCCTCGCTCAGCTACGCCTACACCCATCCCAACACCCCTCAGCTACCCCCAGACGCGCGCCGTCAGCCCGATCAGGTTAACGCCGCCTACGCCACCGAAGCTGCTCTCCTCACCTGGCTCACCTCCGATTTCTTCCCCGCCAACCCCAACAGCCGCTTCGTCTCCAGCTCCGATCTCCGCCGCATGGCCACCCGTAGCACCGGCTACGCCATCTCCACCGCCGCCCTACGCGCCGCCCTCACCGATACCCTCACCCAGTGGGGCAACGACACCTATCCCCCCGCCTACCTCTTCGCCGACGGCCACTACCTCTCCCTCGCCGAGTGGTTCCAGGTCGCCACCGACGCGCTCGCCAGCTTCCACCGCACCGGCTCCCTCCCCGCCTCCGTTCAGGTCGCCTCCGTCTACGGCCCCATCGGAATGGTCGGCGGTCACGGCCCCAACATCGGCGATGTCTCCATCGCCTCCATCGCCAGACAATGTGCCGACCTCCAACCCGGCCTCCACGACACCTCCATCCACGACCACCTGCCCACCAACGTCATACCCAGCTTCGTCCGCATCGATGGCATCCCCATCAACGCCGCGCAGTTCCTCCGCCTCATGTCCCAGGCCCTCGTCAATCCCATCCCTGACAGCAAACTCCGCGTCCGCATGACCTACATGACCTCCGCCACCGCCAGCATCTTCCCCAAAACCCGCTCTCTCGAAGACGCCGGAGCCACCTGGACCTTCAAGCCCGCGCTCCTCGACACCAACCTGCCCACCACGCAGGCAGCAGAGTCCCGCCGCTAGCAACCCGCCCAATCGCCCAGGAGGCCGATCCATGAGCAACTCGACCAACTCAAGGTATCGAGCCTCCACCTGGCTCCGTCTCGTCCAATCTTCCCTGTGGCCGCCGCTGTTGCTGCTCCTCCTGCTCACCATCAGTGCCTCAGCCAGCGTAGGCGGCAGCATCTCCGGCACCGTCACCGATCCCCACGGCGCACTCGTCGTCGCCGCCCGCGTCACCGCCCTCCACAGCAGCACCAACCTCAGACAATCCGCCCTCACCGACACTCACGGCGTCTACTCCTTCCGCGAGCTCCCCATCGGCTCCTACACCCTCACCGTCGAAGCCCCCGGCTTCAAAAAATTCGACCAGACCAACATCCTCCTCGACGCCGGCAGCCAGCTCCTCCTCGATGTCGCCCTCGTCCTCGGCGTCCGCACCGAAACCATCACCATCTCCTCCTCCAACGTCCGCGTCCAGACCGCCGACACCCAGCTCGGCGAAGTCATCGAAAACTTCGAAGCCACCTCCGTCCCCCTTAACGGACGCAGCTTCACCGATCTCCTCGCCCTCCAGCCCGGCATCGCCCCCGCCACCACCTTCACCGCCGGCTCCCTTACCGCAGCCGGGGCCAGCACCATCTCTCCCTCCGGCAACCTCAACCCCGGCACTATCTCCATCAACGGCCAGCGCGAGTTCGCCAACGGCTTCACCATCAACGGAGCCACCGTCGGCGAACCCTTCACCATGGGCGCAGCCATCATCCCCAACCTCGACTCCATCGCAGAGTTCCGTATCCTCACCAGCAACGTCGACGCCGAGTACGGAAACTACAGCGGCGGACAGATCAGCGTCGTCACGCGCTCCGGCTCCAGCCGCCTCCACGGCACCGCCTTCGAGTTCTTCCGCAACACCGCCCTCGACGCCCGCAACTTCTACTCCCCCGAGCGCGCTACCTTCCAGCAAAACCAGTTCGGCGCCACCCTCGGCGGCCCCGTTCGCAATCCCTTCCGCGTCACCCAACACAACGACCACCTCTTCTTCTTCGCCGACTACCAGGGAACCCGCATGACCCAGGGAGTCGACAGCGGACAGATCCCCGTCCCCTCCCGCGACAACCGTGCCGGCAACTTCCTCAACGGGCCCGTACTCACCGGCAACGTCTCCGGCCCCTTCTGGGCCGCCCAGCTCGCCCAGCGCCTCGGCTACCCCGTCACCGCCGAGGAGCCCTACTACACCCCCGGCTGCACCCTCCCCACCCAGTGCGTCTTTCCCAACGCCGCCATCCCCCAGCGTGCCTTCTCCACCCCCGCACAGCATCTCCTCCAGTACATCCCCGCCCCCAACCTGCCTGGCGGGGCCTTCGCCACCTCCGCGCAAAACCAGACCCTGCTCGACGACAAAGGTGCGCTCCGCCTCGACGCCAATACCCCCTGGGTTAACCTCTCCGCCTACTACTCCCTCGACGACTACGCCCTCAACAATCCCTACCCCACCCAGCAGGGAGGTGCCAGCGTCCCCGGCTTCAACGCCCTCAACCACGGTCGCGCCCAGCTCCTCAACCTCGTCGGCACCACCACCTTCAACGCCCGCACCGTCAACCAGCTCCAGTTCTCCTACATGCGCGACGTCAACATCCTCGGCAGCCCCATCGGTGGTGTCGGCACCTCGCTCGTCTCCCAGGGCTTCGTCACCGCCGACGGACAACCCAGCATCCTCCCCCAGCGTCCCGCCATCGAAGGCGTCGAAAACGTCATCTTCAACAACTTCATCCTCGGCTCCACCATCACCGGTCTCAACCAGGTAGATAACGTCTTCCAGCTCTCCAACAACTTCTCCCGCGTCCTCGGCTCTCACATCGTCAAACTCGGCGGCGAACTCCTCTTCAACCAGGTCAACGCCAACGCCAACGTCCAGTCCAACGGAACCTTCTCCTTCTTCGGCTCCGAGACCGGCTCCGACTTCGCCGACTTCCTCATCGGCACCCCCAGCCGCTACACCCAGGGCGACGCCCAGCCCTTCTACATGCGCAACCGCTACGGCGCACTCTTCGTCCAGGACAGTTGGCGCCTACACCCCAACCTCACCTTCAACTACGGCCTCCGCTGGGACGTCGCCATGCCCTGGTACGAAAAATTCAACCAGATCCAGACCCTCGTCCCCGGCCAGCAATCCATCGTCTTCCCCGGTGCACCCACCGGCCTCGTCTTCCCCGGAGACCCAGGCATCGCCCGCTCCCTCGCCCCCACCCGCTGGAACAACCTCTCCCCGCGCCTCGGCCTCGCCTACACCCCCGGCACCCACCGCGGCCTCCTCGGTCTCCTTACCGGAGATCATGGCCAGTCCAGCCTCCGCCTCGGCTTCGGGCGCTTCTTCTCCGCCGTAGAAGGTATCTCCGCCGGCGTCATGGCCGGCGACGCCCCCTACGGCAGCACCTACACCAGCCCCGCCCCACCCCTCTTCACCAACCCCTTCGTCACCGCCGCCACCGGACAGAACAACCAGCAGCGCTTCCCGCTCCACTTCCCCCCGCTCAACGCCTCCGCCGCCCACCCCAACCCCAACGTCAACTGGGCTCCCTTCCTCCCCATCACCGGACTCCCCGGCTACGCCCCCAACAACGTCAGCCCCTACGCCGAGCAGTACAACCTCTCCTACCAGCGGCAACTCGACCCCGACACCGTCCTCAGCATCAACTACATCGGCAGCCAGGCCCACCACCTGCTCGTTCTCCTCGAAGCCAACCCCGGCAACCCTGCCCTCTGTCTCAGCCTCAGCCAGCAGTCCCAGGTCGCCCCCGGCTCCGCCACCTGCGGCCCCTTCGGAGAGACCAACACCTACACCTCCGCCGCCGGACAAACCATCCAGGGCACCCGCGCACCCTTCGGTGGCAACTTCGGTAGCGTCGACTACCTCACCACCATCGGTAACTCCAACTACAATTCCCTCAACGTCACCCTCCGCCACGTCAGCGCACCCGCCCAGATCCTCCTCGGCTACACCTACTCCAAATCCCTCGACCTCGCCTCCAGCATCTCCGACCAACTCAATCCCTTCAACTACCACCAGACCTACGCCCTCTCCGCCTTTGACGTCACCCACAGCTTCATCGCCAGCTACACCCTCCAGGTCCCCTTCGACCGCCTCACCCGCACCCGTAACCGCCTCACCGAGGGCTGGGTCCTCTCCGGCATCACCCGCTTCAGCACCGGCTTCCCCGTCACCCTCACCAACAGCAGCGACAACTCTCTCCTCGGCACCCAGCCCGACGGCGTCAACCCCTTCGGCGTAGACCTCCCCCAGGTCCAACCCGTACCCCTCAACCTCAACCACAACCCCCGCAACGGCCTACCCTACTTCAACACCGCACGCTTCACCCTCCAGCCCCTCGGCCAGCCCGGCAACGCCTCCCGCCGCTCCTTCTATGGCCCTGGCATCGACAACTTCGACTTCGCCCTCCAGAAATACCTCCGCCTCAAAGAGTCCAGCTTCGTCGAGTTCCGCATCGAAGCCTTCAACGCCTTCAACCACGCCCAGTTCTACGGCTCCACCGCCGTCAACGGAGACGTCAACAGCACTGCCTTCGGACAGATCAACAGCGCAGCCCCACCCCGCCTCCTCCAGGCCGCCATCAAACTCTCCTTCTAACCACCCACCACCGGGTGCCCTATGTCTCGACTTTGAGACATGGAAATATACAACGTCCGGCCGGGTGCCCCATGTCTCGCTTTTGAGACATGGGAATGTAAAAAGCCCGGGTGCCCCATGTCTCGCTTCTGAGGCATGGGAATGTACAACGTCCGACCCCCACACCCTTGTCAACCCCACCTCTCCTCTAACTCCAGAAAAATCAACGACATACCCCTGAACAACCAGTTCCATTCATCTCGCTATACTTGAAACAGCAAACCAGTAACCAAGCCAACGCTAAACAAGGTCCACCCATAACCTACACAGAATCAAGACTTTACATATAAACAGCTTAGAATCAAGACTTTGACCATCAAGTCCAAAGCTAAACTCAATCGAATGAAGACTTTGCACAAATTAGCCGGGGGAGGGGGGCACCATCCCGGTAGCATAAATATGCAGCCTGTGGGCATATCTATCCATTTGCAGCCAAACCTCGCAGTCCGGCAGCCTCTGCGTGTAGCATCGAAATTAACGCTGATTTTTTGTAGTACCTCGTGGGCCTCCAGCCAACCCAGCTACTTCTAGCGACGCACCGCAGATGGCAGTCGACCCACAGAAATGGATCCATCATGCTGACCTCGGAACTGATCGCCCTCGAAGAGCAATACGGAGCCCACAACTACCATCCCCTCGATGTCGTCATCGAGCGTGCCGCCGGCGCCTGGGTCTACGATGTCGAAGGCCGCAAGTACCTGGACTTCCTCGCTGCCTACTCCGCCGTCAACCAGGGCCACTGCCACCCCGCCATCCTCAAGGCCTTCACCGATCAGGCCCACCGTGTCACCCTCACCTCCCGCGCCTTCCGCAACGACCAGCTCCCGCTCCTCTACAAGGAACTGCACGACATCACCGGCTACGACATGGCTCTGCCCATGAACTCCGGCGTTGAAGCCGTTGAGACCGCACTCAAGGCCGCCCGAAAGTGGGGCTACACCGTCAAAGGCATCCCCGCCAACCAGGCGGAGATCATCGTCTGCTCCAACAACTTCCACGGACGTACCATCACCGTCGTAGGCTTCTCCTCCGACCAGCAGTATCGCAGCGGCTTTGGCCCCTTCGCCCCCGGCTTCATCGAGGTCCCCTTCGGCGACGCCGAGGCCCTCCGCAACGCCATCACTCCCAACACCTGTGCCTTCCTCGTCGAACCCATCCAGGGCGAAGCCGGAGTCCTCATCCCCCCAACTGGATACCTCCAGCAAGTCGAATCCATCTGTCGCGAACATAACGTCCTCTTCATGGCCGATGAGATCCAGGCTGGCCTCGGTCGCACCGGTCGCTTCTTCGCCCACCAGCACGAAGACGTCACCCCCGATGTTGTCATCATCGGCAAAGCCCTCTCCGGCGGCTACTATCCGGTCTCCGCAGTCCTAGCCTCCCGCACCATCCTCGGAGTCTTCCATCCCGGCGACCACGGCAGCACCTTCGGCGGAAACCCCCTCGCCTGCGCCGTTGCCCGTGCCGCTCTCCGCGTCATCATCGACGAAGACCTCGCCCAGCGCTCAGCCGACCTCGGCGCCCACGCCCTCGCCCGTCTCCAGACCATGGACAGCCCGATCCTCCAGCACGTCCGCGGCCGCGGCCTCTGGCTCGCACTCGAACTCAACACCCCCGCCCGCCCCTATTGCGAGGCACTCAAAGCCCGCGGCGTCCTCTGCAAAGAGACCCACGACACCGTCATCCGCCTCGCCCCACCCCTCATCATCGAGAAAGCCGACCTCGACTGGGCCCTCGACCAGATTGAAGCCGTCATCGCGCCCGCCCCAGCCCAGGTGCAGCACGCAGTCCTCACCCACTAACCCGTAACACCCCGCAACCAATGACATTGCTGCAAACAAATATTGCGTCCAAAGCAACAGGGAAGGGAACTGGCCTGCACGTCACCATGCGCAACCGTCTCGTAGTCTTCACCGCCCACCTCGCCGCCTTGGTCGCTCTGTTCATCACAACCACCGCTCTCTCGCTCGCGCAGTCGCCACCCATCAACGGACTCGCCCACGTCGCCATCAGCGTCGCCGACGTCAAAGCCTCACGAGCCTTCTACCAGAAGCTCGGCTTCGAGGAGTTCTTCGCCTTCGAGAAGGATGGCGTCATCAGCCAGTCCTTCCTCAAGGTCAACGACCGACAGTTCATCGAACTCTATCCCGTCTCCACCCACACGCCCATCGGCTTTCTCCACCTCTGCTTCGAGGGAGATGACCTCAACGCCCTCCACCAGTTCAACGTAGACGCTGGCCTCACCCCCATCTCCGTCCGCAAGGCCGGAGCAGGCAACCTGCTCTTTACCCAGCGCGGCCCAGAAGACCAGAACATCGAGTACACCCAGTACCTGCCAGGATCGCGCCACTCCCAAGACCGCGGCAAACACCTCGGCCCCCACCGCATCTCCGACAACCTCTTCGCCGTTGGCCTCAGCATGAAGGACATCCCCGCAGCTCTCGCCTTCTACACCCAGAAGCTCCAGTTTCCCACCGTCCCCGGTCACCCCAATCTGCTACGCATCCCCGGCCCCTCCCAACAGCAGATCCTCTTCGAACCCTACACCGGCACCCAGGCCTACCTCTTCTTCTCCGTACCCCACCTCCGCCACACCAAAGCCCAGTTAAAGCACCTCGGCATTCCCTTCGTCACTGGAAAAAATCAGATCACCATCAGCGATCCCGACGGCAATCTTCTGACCCTCAAGCAGGACCGCACAAATCTCACTGCAGACTAGCAGCCTGGCAACTTACTGCTCGTCGCCAACCAGTGCCATATCGCAGCAGCACACGGAGTTCCGTCCATTGCTCTTGGCCTGGTACAGCGCCTGATCTGCAGAGTTCAGCAGTTGCTCCTTGCTGCTTGACTGCGTAGGCCAGACAGTCGCAACCCCGCAGCTTACCGTAGTCCACACCGACATCGCATCGGTATTGGCCGTCTCGACCACCGGCGAGCCCGCCACCTCCACCAGCTTACGTATCCGCTCCGCCAGCAGCAAAGACCCCGCCGGCCCCGTACCCGGCAGCAGCACCACAAACTCTTCGCCGCCAAAGCGAGCCGCAAAATCGTCCTTACTCCGCAGCGCCTGCGTCAGCAACGTCGCAACCCTCTTCAACACTTTGTCCCCATACAGGTGTCCGCTCACATCGTTCAGCTTCTTGAAGTGATCGACATCAATCAACACAGCCGAAAGCGGACTCTGAGTCTCGATCGCTGCGTTCCACAGATGATGGAACTCCCGCTCAAACGCATGACGATTCGCAATCCCGGTCAGTGCATCCAGATTGGATATCCGTTGCAGCTCTTCGTTATCCAATGCCAGAACCGCGCCGTCCATCTCCCCACGCAACCGCAATAGATATCCCAGCCGCTCCTCTCGACCCAGACTGTAGTTCGCCATCATCGTGATCGCAACCGCGCACATCGTCAGGCTTAATCCAAAAACCTTCTCTTCCGGCACGAGTAGACTGTCCGTCAGCACATACACCACGTCGCCAGCCATCATCACCAGCGAGGCCCAAAGCGCATAGAAGAACTGCAGTCGCATCACCACCGTTGCAAACAACACCGTGACAATCACTCCCACCTGTGCAAACGTCGGCGCAATTGCACTGCCGCCTCGTTCCAGATATAGGTGCGTAAAGCAGATCACGCACGAAGCAAATGCAATGCTGCTCTCGCGATACACCCGGCTGGGATTGAACAGCATCCCGATATTCACCAGTAGCGATACCGGCGTAACAATCGCCGATCGCAGCAGCACGGCACGCCAGGAGACCGACGGGATCAGCAGATGATTTGCCAGCAGCAGTACGTTGAATAAAACGATCGCAACTAAGCCTTCGATCCATAACCGTGCCGAACGGTAGCCACACGTATCACGCTCAAATCGCTGCTCCAATTGCGCAGGAAATACCAGCCACTGAAACTTCTTCAGCGAGAGCCGTTCTATCTGCTGCGCGACAACGTCATGAAGTGAGGTTGATACCATCCCGTGAAAACGTACCCCTTGTAAGTCTCGCTTACCGCCTGGCCTCCGCCAAATCTACCTGCTCAAATAATTCGCTACACTCCCACTTTCTGGTAGTGCCCGAAACTGCGTCATCCCGCTGTCGGCACCGTCAACCTGTGGGCAGCACAACGTCGGCTCCGGCTATCCTGTTACCCTGGAATCCTTCACCCGCATCTCCTGCAGTTAGCCTCCTTGCACCCCTATGTCAATGTCACAGAAGTCGACCCTTCTTGGGATGCGAACACCCATCAACTGCGTTAGCCTTAGTACGACAGTCCACCACATATTTATCGGAGTCCCATGGCCACCGCATTAGTTACAGGAGTAGCAGGATTCATCGGCTCAAGTATCGCCCGCGCTCTACTCGCCGAAGGCGCAACCGTACGCGGCCTCGATAACTTCAGCACCGGTTCTCCCGCCAACATCGAAGCCATCCAGTCCCAGATCGACTTTCGTCAAGCCGACATCCTCGACCGAGACGCCCTCGCATCCGCCTGTCACGGCGTCGATCTCGTCTTCCACGAAGCGGCCATCCCCTCAGTTCCGAAGTCTGTTGAAGACCCCATCGGCACCCACGGACCCAATCTCAACGGAACCCTCTACGTCCTCGAAGCCGCGCGCCACGCTGGCGTCAAGCGCCTCCTCTACGCTGCCTCCTCGGCCGCGTATGGCGACGATCCCATCCTGCCCAAAACCGAGGCTATGCTCCCCGGCCCCATCTCCCCCTACGCCGTCCAAAAGCTCGCCGGCGAGCAATATCTCGCCAGCTACGCCCGAGTCTTTGGTCTGGAGACCGTCTCTCTCCGCTACTTCAACATCTTCGGACCCCGCCAGGACCCATCCTCGCAATACTCCGGCGTCCTCGCCCGGTTCATCTCCCAGATGCTCGCCGGCCAAACTCCCACCATCTTCGGCGATGGCTCCACCAGCCGCGACTTTACCTACATCGACAACGTCGTCAGCGCCAACCTGCTCGCAGCCAGGGCACCCGCCGCTCACGTCTCAGGCAAGGTCTTCAACGTCGCCACAGGCCGCCGTATCACCCTGCTACAGGCCTATGACGAGATCAAGCGCATCACCGGCTACACCGGCACCCTAAACCTCGCCCCCGAGCGCGAAGGCGACATCAAGCACTCCGTCGCAGATATCTCCCTCGCCCAGCAGGCCTTCCAATATCAGGTCGTCGCAGACCTCGCCTTCGGTCTCGAACGCACGATCGCATGGTGCAAGGAAGCAAAGAGCTAAACCGCAATCCTATCTCCGCAAACAACAATGGCCTGAATCCAAAGACTCAGGCCATTGTTCAGTTCAGAAGACGTATCACTGACTGACCGAAAAGATCTTCGGCTTATTCCGCATCCCCAGCACATGAAAGTCCTGCAGCCTGTCTTTCAAAACATAAATCAGCTGGTTGTTGCCATTCGGATCGGTCGGCATCATGAAAAAACCATGCTCCAGCACAAAGTCACGACCATTGCTGATGATGCCTTCAATCACTTCCCCATCATGAAACGACACCCGCACCCACAACCCCGGCACAATCGGCGCATTCTCATGAAAATGAAGCGCTCGATGCCGTAAATCACCATCAAACGTCTTCACGAAAAAGATCGCCTTTGCGTTCTTCGTCGGAATATCCTCCACCGTCTCCGTATCAACCAGTCGAAGTCGAATCGAACGCAGTACCGACGGTGGTTCGTTTCGGAGCAGTTGCTCAAACGTCCCTAGCTCACTCGCCTCTGCAAATCCTCGAACAGCATGGTCCTCGTAGCGGATCACCACCCGATAGCTCTCACCCAACTCAGGCCCCTCGCCGTTCACACTTGCTACGCGCGATTCTGTGGCGACAGATCGTACTGCTTGATCTTGTACAGCAGGGCCTTGTAACTGATTTGCAGGTCGTTTGCCGCTGCCTTCCGATTCCATCCTGTTCCCTCCAGTACCTGTGCGATCGCCGCAGATTCCGCCTCGCCCTTCAAATTACGCACCAGCGCCTTCAGCCCCGGTCCGCCCGAGGACTCAGACGGTGCGTCAGACGCCGTCTCGCTTTCGTCCAAAGAGCTTAGCTCATTGAGAATAGCGCGTTCATCGCCAAGTACAAGATACCGGTTAACAACATTTTCCAACTCACGCAAATTGCCCGGCCATTGATGCCCAACCAGTGCATCCATCAACGAGTCAGAAAAAACCAGCGGGTCCCGCCCATACCTTTTTGCGCCCTTGCGCATAAAATATTCCGACAATACCGGAATTTCATCCTTGCGTTCCCGCAAAGGTGGAATGCTCAACGTGAACCCGTTCAAGCGATAGTAAAGATCTTCGCGGAACGTCTTGTTCGCCATCGCCTCCTTCATGTTGATGTTCGTCGCGGCTATCACCCGAACGTCAACTTTCATTGGAGAACGGCTGCCCAGTCGTGAAAACGTGCCATCCTGCAGCACCTGCAGCAGCTTCGCTTGCAGTATCGCCGGCATTTCGCCAATCTCGTCCAGAAAGATCGTCCCACCCGTACAAATCTCGAACTTGCCCGGCTTCGTCTTCACCGCCCCGGTAAAAGCCCCCTGCTCGTACCCAAACAGTTCGCTCTCCAGAAGATCAGCCGGAACCGCGGCACAGTTCACCTTCAAAAATATCTTCGAACTCCGCGCCGACATCTTGTGTGTATACAGCGCCAGAATCTCCTTACCCGTCCCGCTCTCGCCCAGAATCAGAATTGGAATATCTGCCCTGGCCACCAGAGAAGCCTGCGATTCCAGATCCCGCATCCGCTTGCTCGACCGCACAAACGAGTGCGTCTCATTCAGCGGAATCTCCCGCATCGTGTCCGTCGCGATCTTGTTATCCGCAGCCAGCGTCAGATGCTCCTCGATCGCGCTCTCTACGTCGCTGCCAAGAAACGGCTTCATCACAATCGCACGAACGCCCAGACGAATCACCATCTCCAGATCGGACAGCTCCGCCGAGCACGACAGAACCACCACCGGTAGCTGCGGCTTCGAGCAACGAATATGAGTCAACAATGGAATAGGATCGCGGTTCGCATGCAGCGCCAGCAACACCAGGTCAGCGTCTCCCCCTTGCTCCAGACGGTCCAGCAACATCTGCTCATCCGAAAAAAGACTCAACGAATACTTGTCCGTCAACGTGGAACGTAGATAGTCCAAAACCGCGAGATCCGGCTCCAGTATCAAAACCTGAGCGCGACGTGAAGTCGGCGTCTTCAAAGCAGACATGGGATAAGACAATGTAGCTGACATAAATACCTCAGTTGCACCAAATAGGGTCTTCGCCCAAAATGGTGGTGCTCGAGAACTCCTAAGAATCCTCTCAATTAACCCTCGACTGCGACTGCAACCTCAAAATCGAAATCGTCTCGTATCTCCACTGCTACAGCAGGGCCGGACCGAACCTTGTCCAAGATGGTAATAGTTTTGCCGACAAAAGTGATAAAGGTTTTCTCTTTTCCACTTCAAGTATTGCAAGCTTACATGGTGATACTGACTGCCAGTAGAGAAAATTTCATTATTTTTGAAATGTTACCTCGGTAATTTTTTTCGCCGTGACCCTTTGAATACTGATAAACATGCGGTTACAAATATCAAACCAACCCAAGCCCCAGCAATGGACCATAAGAGTCAGTGAATCCTTTCCAACTCAAACCACAATGGAAGCTAACGTGCATGTCAACTATCGCTATACACTTGCTCCGCTGTCGATCTTGATAGGAAAACATGACCTTGGTCCACAATAACGAGTCCGCCGCGTTGTCCAGTCTGCCGCCTCTCGACATCATCTTCGGGAAAACAGCCGCAATGTTGGCCGTCCGAAATAAACTCGAGCGCGTCGCCGAGACCGATGTCCCCGTCTTGATTCAAGGAGAGAGTGGTACCGGCAAAGAGATTGCCGTCCGCCTCCTCCACGCGCTTTCCATGCGCTCCAGAGGGGCCCTGGTAAAGGTCAGTTGTCCTGCAATTCCCAGCTCCCTCCTGGAAACTGAGCTGTTTGGATACGAAAAAGGTGCCTTCACCGGAGCCATGACCACCAAGCTGGGGCGCGTTGAGCAGGCTCATCAGGGGACCCTCTTCCTCGATGAGGTCGGTAGCCTCGATATTGCCGTCCAATCCAAACTCCTGCAGGTCCTCCAGGATGGAACCTTCGTACGCGTCGGTGGACATGAACCTCGTTCCATCGCCACCCGCCTCGTCTCCGCCTCCAACGGAGACCTCCGCAGCCAGGTCGAAGAGGGAACCTTCCGGTTGGACTTCCTCTTCCGCATCAATGCCGTGACGATTAATCTTCCACCCCTGAGGCAAAGAATTGCCGACCTCCCCGTGCTGATCGATTACTTCATCGAGCACTATGCCAAGACCTTCAACCATACCCCGGAGCTCCTCTCAAAAAGCGCCGTCAGGCTCATGCAGGCCTATCACTGGCCAGGAAACATCCGGCAACTCGAAAATCTCATCCGTAGCTACGTCCTGATTGGCAGTGAAGAGGCCCTCGTAGCAGAGATGATGCCGGACGCAGCCCGCAGCAATTCAGGCATCACCACCGAGATCGACCTCAACGAGCCCGTCTCGCTCAAGCGCATCACCAAGCAGGCAACTCAGGACCTCGAACGCCAGATCATCCTCAAAGTCCTCCAGGCAAATAGTTGGAACCGCCAGAAGACCGCAAAATGGCTCCAGATCAGCTACCGGTCGCTCCTCTATAAGCTCAGCGAAGCAGGCATGCCAGAGGTTCCACCTCGACCCATCCGCATCCCTCAGATGCTCAAAAAGACTGATGAGAGGACGCTCAAGCCAGCGCTTACCTCCCGTACCCGTATCTACTAGATCTACAGGGATGGCTCAAAAACACACCATGCCGCAGCGCACACCTCACGGGGGTGCGCTGCGGCGTCTGCACATCCCAGACGCTCCAGCGAAACCACTCTCGCACAGGCTGGCTACTGTGCTCCCTGCCGGCGCAAGATCGTCTTGACCGTCTCAAACATGATCAGCAGATCCAGCCCCAGCGACATGTGTTTGATGTAGTACAGGTCAAACTCCAGCTTCTCCCGGGCCTCCGCCATCGTCGCGCCATAGCCAAACCGCACTTGCGCCCATCCCGTCAGACCGGGACGAATCATGTGTCGCAGCTCAAAATATGGAATCTTCTCCACTAGCATCGGCACGAACTCCGGTCGCTCCGGGCGTGGTCCCACAAATCCCATATCTCCCCGCAGCACGTTCCAAAGCTGAGGAACTTCATCCAGCCGCGTCTTACGCATGAACATCCCCACCCGCGTCACCCGTGGGTCGTTCTTGGTCGCCCACTTCGCACCCGCCGCCTCCGCATCGGTGCGCATCGTCCGGAACTTGAATACCGTAAAATTCTCGCCCGCTAGTCCCACCCGCGTCTGCCGAAAGAAGATCGGCCCGGAAGACGATAGCCGGACCAGCAGCACCACAAACGGAAAGAATGGCAAAAACAGCAGCAGCCCAAACGCCGCTGTCAGCGTGGACACCAAACGCCGCGCAATCTGCTGCGAAGGCTTCACCCGGAAGCCTTCGCTATAAATAAAGCTGCTCGGACGCAGACTGTCCAGGTGCAGTTTGCCCGTCAACCGTTCCAGCAGCGGCCCCGCCTCTTCAATCACAATGCCGTTGAACCGGCACTTCAGCAACTCTCGAACCGGCAACTCGCCCCGGCGATCTTCCAATGCCACAATCACCCGGTCCACCGGCGGACGAGGCCCTTGAAAACTGGCCAGCGCCGTCGCGTATGCGTCGCGGCGATCCGCCTTCTCAGATGCGCTATCATCCCAGTCGACCACTTCCATACCCGCATCATTGCGGCTACGGAGTATCTCCACCACCGTCCGGGCCCGCTCTCCGTTGCCCAGAACATAAACCCGCTCCCGGAAGATCTTCTGCCCGATGATCCATCCATACGCGCTGCGCCATCCAACCATGGCCACAGTCAGAAAAATCAGCCCCAGCAGCAGTACGTTATGGGCTATATCCGCCGCTGGATAAAAATAGATGATCCCCGACAAAAGAAACGACAGAAATCCCAGCACCAGCAGCAGCCGAAAGTAGATCTCCCAGCGAGCCGAGATGCGCTGCGGCTCATACAGATCAAAATAGTACGAGCACAGCAGGGTCAGCACCGTCAGCGCAAGAATCTTCACTGCGCCATACTCGTAGTTCAGCACCAGGTAAGTGTCAGGCCCTTCAACCAGCAACGTCGCCAGCAGAAAGCTTCCGCTGACAATCAGTGCTTCGCACAAAAGCAAAACAATAGAACGTGTTGGGTAATACACGTTGAACAGCCGTATCATCGTGTCAATCGCTCCGCGTGCAGTTACTCAGTCTCTGCGTCGTATCCGTAGTAACTTCCAACCTGGGGTGGGTTTGCCACTGCATTAAGCACAAACCCAAGTATGTTCGACGCTTTCAACTCACTCTGCGCCCGTTGCGCCACGGGATACTTCGTCACCCCCGACCGGGCCACCAGCAAAACACCATCACAGGCCCGCGCCAGGTTCACTGCGTCCGACACCGGAAGCACTGGAGAAGAGTCCACCACAATCCAATCAAAATACGGTGAAACAGCTTCCACCAACTCAGCAAACCGCGGATTGCCCGATAAATCGGCTGCCTTATCCCCGCCGTTGCCACCCGGAATAAACGTCAGGTTCGCCAGATTGGCCACCACTCCCTTCGTTCCTTCCGAACTCTCTGCCATCCGCTGCATCACCTCAACCATCGTCGCTTTGCCTGACAGATAGTCCGCCAACCCCGGATGCGCCTCCGTACCCAGCATCTGGTGCAGCGTATAACGCCGCATATCGCCATCAATCAACAGCACCTTGCTGCTCTTGTGGCGCGACAGACTGATCGCCAGATTCATCGCCACAAAGCTTTTGCCTTCCTGCGGCAATCCACTGCTGATCAGGATCGACTTCAACGGCTTGATATCGCGCAACTCATAGATGCGAGATCGTAGGCTGCGAAACTGCTCCACGCCAGGGCCACGTTCCTGCAAGGCCGGCAGCCGATCCACATCTGGCGTCCACGCGTAGCGCGCAACGTTCGAGAAGGTCAGCCCGGTGCGAACAATTTCAGGCTCGTACGCCTCCCGAGTCGGCTCGACCACCGCAACCACTGGCCCGGCTTCCTCGACCTCGGCCACCGCCGTCTGCACCATCACCGGTCGCAGCGGCTCAGGCTCCGCCAATACCTGGTCCAGTTCACTCCGGTCCAGTTTGCGGTCAGACTCTGCTTTTTGAAGTGCTTCGTATATCCGGCTCATCGTTCCTGCCTTCCGTTCGGCTCCCCGCTGAACGCGGGCATCATGTTTGAAGAATCAGCTACCGTATTGCCCCATCCCTGACCCAGACCACCCATCGCGGCCGTCGATATCAAAAATGGCTGTGTCTCCAACTCCAACTCAGCTGCCACTCCTTCGATCATCGCGACCGTCACCTGTTGTACCTGCTCCACATAGGCCACAATCAGCGCATGCTCACACAGCAAATTGATAATGCGCGGAATCCCGCGGCTGTAGCGATGGATCAAGTCCAACGCTTCCGCCGGAAAAATCACCCACTTAGCTCCCGCAATCCGCAAACGCTCAGCCACATACGCATGGGTCTGTGCTTCCGTCAGCGACTGCGTCCGGCACCACAGCGATACGCGTTGCCGCAACTGCCGCACGCTCGGATGCCGCAGCTTCTCCTCCAACTCCGGCTGTCCCGACAACACAATCTGCAGCAGCTTCTCCGACGAGGTCTCCAGATTCGTCAACAACCGAATCTCTTCCAGCAGATCCCACGAAAGGTTCTGCGCCTCATCCACCACCACCACGCACGTCTCCTGCATCCGATACCGCTCAATCAGCCAGCGGTTCAACTGCAGCAGCATGCCAGACTTCGTCCGCGCTGTCGGCACCATGCCAAAGTCCGTCAGTACGAACTCCAGAAAATCCAGCACATCCAGACGCGGATTGAACACAAACGCAGTCGATACCCGCCGTCCATGGAACGAACTCAACGCCCGCCGCAGCAGCGTCGTCTTGCCCGTTCCCACCTCGCCCGTCAGAACCGTAAACCCCTTTCGCGCCGAGATGCCATACTCCAGGCACGCCAAAGCCTCACGCGTATGCGGCATCATGTACAGAAACCGCGGGTCCGGACTCGTTCCAAAGGGACTGCTCTCCAGCTTGAAAAATTCTTTATACATAGTTACGCACCCGTGTTCATCAACGGCTTGCTGGCCGCGGTTGACTGCTCATGCCCGCGTCGCAATCGAAACCGGCGCTTGGGCACCACCTCATCGCTCGCGCCATTCAACGACAGCATCGCCAGTGTCGGCAGCTTCGTAAACGCCCAGATGTCCCGCTCGCTCCGCACCGCCGTGTCGCGATACTCAATCCACGCAACGATCAGCAATCCCAGCATCGCGCCAGCACCCATGCCGGCCATCAGAAATACGCCGCGCTTCGGAAATGTAGGCGCATCCGGCAGGTTAGGCTCGTCCATTACCTTGAACTGCTCCCCCTGCTGGCGGCGCTCCAGATCAGTCGCCATCTTCGACTGGTTCATCTTCGCCAGCAGATCCGTATAGAAGCCCTGCGCTGTCTGGTAGTCCCGCGTCAGCTTCTTGAACTCCTCCTGCACCATCGGACTTGAAGCCACTCGATCCTGATACTGCCGCAGTTGGTTCTGGATCGTCGCCTGATCATGACGCTTCTGCGTAATCGCCTGGTCCAGCCCGCGCAACTGCGCACGCAGTTGCTGCACCGAAGCTGGCTCCGGCCCACGGATCGCCGGTGTCGCTGCAACCGGTGCTGGGGTCGCAGCAGGCGCCTTCGCCATCTGCTCCTGCAACTCCTTGATCTTCCGGCGAACCGTCACTACATCCGGATAATCGCTCGTATAACGAGCCGTCAGGTCCGCCTCCTGCGCCATCAACTGCTGCAGCTCCGCATTCTGCACCTGCGGCAGAGCCTTCTGCTGCTCCGGCACTTGGACCTCGCGAACCTGCTGCGCCAGTAACGCCTCGCCGTAGGTCTTGTCCTGTTCCATCCGCGTCAGTGCCTGCGTCGCCGCATCCAGCTGCGTGTTCAAACTGGTCAGCATCCCCATGTTGGTGTTCTCTTCACCCGGTAGCTTACCCACATAGGTGCGCTGAAACTCCGCCAGCTTCGCATCCTGCTCATCCAGATTCCGCTTGGCATCGTCCAACTGACCCTTCAGAAAGTCCGTCGTTCCCACTGCCGACGCTTCACGGTCATGCAGGTTCTCGGAGACAAACAGGGAAGTGATCTCACCGCACACCTGCTGCGCCGTATGCGCATCCCCAGCCTTGAACGAGATGAAAAATCCCGGCAACCCGCCAAAACGCGCAATCTGAGATTCAATCGGCTTGATAACAATATCCTTCCGCACCAGGTCGATACGGCCGTCCATCCCCATACCCTTGCCGCCATACAGGTTGAACCGCTCAATGATCGGCTGCAGCCGCGAACGGCTCAGGATCTGCTCCTGCATCGACGCCAGGCGCGCATTCAGATCTTCGCTCACCACTGGCTTTACGTAGTTGTCCGGAACCTTCTGTTGCTCAATCAGTACCAGCGTCTGCGACACGTACTCCGGCGGAACGAAGTAGGTAAGCCCAAAGCCGATCACCGCCAGCACCACTGCCGGTACCACCACAATCCAGCCGCGCTTCTTCAAAATCGTTACGTAATCTTCCAGTGAAAGAGTCCGATGACCTAACATAACTGCTCCTTAAAATTGACCCAGTCGTACCATCCGTGGCGCGTACGTAATGCCAAAGGAGAAGATGTGGGAGACGCCGTTGAAGGCGTTCTGTGTCGCAAGCGCACTACTCACCGACTGATCCAGCGCGGTGTAACTTGCAAATGCCGAAAATGAATTGCTGATCCGGCGTGAAGCCTGTACCCCACCAATAAATCCGGTGGTCGTGCCCGGAATTCCCAACGCCGTCGTACGCATATACCCAGCCGTCAGACCCGTAGACCAGTTCCGGCCATACGTCCGCTGTAGACCCAGAGATACGGTGTCCATATTCGCGCCAATCTGCAGTCCCGCACCACCCGTCACGCCCCGAACGTATCCAATCGATGCCGTCGTGTACTTGTGCACGTACGACAGAGAAGCATTCGCCGCAAAATTCGTGCTCGCCGGTATCGGAATCGTACTAATCGTCGTCGTCAACCGTGGCTGGCTCACGATCGCAAAGTTATTCGCCAGCGGCACCTCTTGGAACCCGCTGATCAACTGCGGCCCAGCCGAAAGCGACATGTTCACCGCCTTTGACAACTGCCGCGTATACCCAACATTGATGCCTCGCGCATTGAACGACGAAGCGTTCCCGCCAAACGTAAAACTCGTGTACACCGCCGTCAGGCTGGCACTGCTGCGCCGGTCCAGTTGCCGGTTCAACCCCACCTGTCCGCCAATCTGGGTCCCGTCCAGTCCGTTGTTGTCGATAAACCGCAGGATCCCGTAGCTCCCCGTACCGCTGATCGAAGTTCGACCACTCAGTTGACGTTCGATGTTTCCGCTCGTCACGTTCATCACCTGTCGGGCATAGTTCGTAAGTACCGACTGCGAAGGAGCAGATGGATTCGGAGCGGGTTGCAGTCCAATACTGCCCACCCCCGCCACCCCGAGCAAGCCCGTCGTAGGCGATTGTGGCAGGTACGAGACCGAGTCCGAAGCTCCAACCGCCCAGCGATGGCCCACAAACCCTTGCGTCACCGTCAAACTCTGGAACGTCCCGGCACCTTGCCCCGGATACGTCGAGTACAGAAACCCGCCGCCATACAGAATGCTGAACGGACGCACTTCGCTCGGGGAGAGATACTCCACCGTACCGGACAAAGTAGCGTAGTCCGACGTCCCGCCGTTGCCGCCATAACCCAACTGCACCGAGTCTGCGGCACTCAACGAATACTGGAAGTTCCCATCGATGGCGGGCAGTGCTGGCCCCGGGTTGTAGCGCGGACCGCTCACCGTGGCAGCAGGGACGGCCTGTCCACACGCCACGCCGACCATCCCCAGCGTCACTGCTATCGCTCCTAGCGATCTATAGATAGGCTTCATCATGGAACCACAATCGTGTCGCCGGGCTGCAGCGAAATAATCTGTTTGTTGTCACCCTTCAACGCCTGCTTGTAGTTGAACGGTATCTTCTGTTGCTTGCCCTGAACTCCACGCAATATATAGATATGCTTGGAGTTCGCAAAGTTGGATAGCCCACCGGCGGCGGCAATCGCCTGTAGCGGTGTCATCCCCGGCGTAAGCATCACCGGCCCAACATGCCCAACCTCGCCAACCAGAAAAATACGCTGGCTGTTCACCGCAGTTACCACCACCGACACGCTCGGATCCTGAATGTACTTCTTCAGCCGCTCCGCAATCGCCGCGCCCAACTGCATCGGCGTCATCCCCGCAGCAGGGATATCGCCCGCCAGCACCAGCGAAATCATCCCATCAGGACGAACCGGAAACGTCCCCGAAAGCGTCGGCTCCCGCCACACCGTCACCTGCAAAGAGTCATCCGCACCAATCACATACCGCGAACTGTCCACCGTCGGAGATCCCGCGGGCGGCACTGCAGCCGCTTGGGTCACGCCGACTGCAGGTACTGCCGTCGCCGGGGCTGGATTCGTTGTCGTCGTCGGCTTCTGCTCCTGGGCTAGCCCGGTCATACACGCAATCAACATCAGCGGAGTCGCTGCTAAACTGAACCGTTTCATCAACATAAATCCATTCATCCTCATCACTCAGCACCTCGTGCCTTACGCGTACGCTCAAACACAGCGCTATCGCGGTAACTCCACAAAACCACTCCATCTACGTCAATGCTTCAACTCGGCAGCGGCTCAGCAGATAACTCTCTGCCTTTGGCTGCCTTACTCATCGGATGCACCATACTCGCCAAAAAACGTCCGCAAAAAATATTTACCGCATCAAAGCAATACATGGCTCCCAGTGTCCCTTTTCTTACTCAGCGGTTCGCGTTACTTCCGCTCCGGCGTTACGATGGCAGACATGCATTCGATACTGAGAGACAACCACTCCGTACTATGTGAAGATTAGCAGTCACAAGTGAATTGTTTTTCCTTTTTTGTCGATTCGCATCTACCACTTTGGTAGACCTGAACGCTGAAAGTGTTACAAATCAAGCAGTTTGCAAATCCGGCAGTCAAATTGCCTACAGGTGATGCGTGAAGTATAACCCCTCTACTCCGATGGTCGGCAGTGCTCAGACTGAGCCGCAAGTTCCCCAGTCCGCCTCACCATCCGCCACCTCGCCAGCCCTCACGACCGCCAGGCCTTGGCTCCCCTATCTCCTCATCGCCCTCCTCCTCGCCGCCGTCTACTATAAGGTCGCAGCTAAACTCGTCTTCGACTGGTACGATCTCCCCGACTACTCCCACGGATTTCTCGTCCCATTCTTCGCGCTCTTCGTCCTCTGGGACGGACGGGACACCATCCGCAACACCCCCATCAAGCCATCCTGGAGCGGCATCTCCCTCGTCCTCCTCGGTCTGGCCATCCTCATCCTCGGCGTCTACGGCGCCGATCTCTTCCTCTCCCGCATCTCCTTTCTTATCCTCCTCTCCGGCATCCTCTGGACGTTCTTCGGTCGAACGATGCTCAAGGCTCTCCGCTTCCCGCTCTTTATTCTGTTGCTCGCCATTCCGTTCCCTGCCATCGTCTTCAACCAGATCACCTTTCCCCTCCAGTTGCTCGCCTCCCACGTCGCCAGCAGCATCCTGCCGCTGCTCGGCGTGCCCGTCCTCAACGAGGGCAATGTCCTCGAACTCCCCGTCATGAAGCTCGAAGTAGCCGAGGCCTGCAGCGGCATCCGCTCGCTCATGAGCCTCTTCACCCTCGCCGTCTTCTACGGCTACTTCCTCGAGCGAGGAACCCGCCGCCGCGTCATCCTCGCGCTCGCCAGCATCCCCATCGCCGTCGCCGCCAACGCCGCCCGCATCGTAGGCACCGGCCTATGTGTCCAGTACTGGGACCCCGACAAAGCCCTCGGCTTCTTCCATGAGTTCTCCGGCTGGGTCATGTTCGTCATCTCCCTCACCTGCCTCTACCTCTTGCACCGACTCATGCGCCTCATCGCACCACCAAAATCCGCCGATGCCAAACTGCCTCCGGCTCAGGAGATCGGCTAACCATGAAATACCCCCGCTACTGGACAGTAGTCTTCCTTCTCATCGTGACCGCCATCCTGCTCCACACCCGCGGAGATCGCGACAACGTACCCCCCAGCGAGCCCCTCAGCCAGATGCCCGAAACCATCGGCGTCTGGACCGCCAAAGACCTCCCCATGCAGGATGATGTCCTCGCCATCCTCGGCAAGGGAGACTTCCTCAACCGCATCTATACTCCCGCCCCCGTCAGCACCACCGCCAGCCCCACCCCGGGATCATCCGCACCCATCAGCCTCTTCATCGGCTACTTCGCCTCCCAGCGCACAGGCCAGTCCATCCACTCCCCCCAAAACTGCCTCCCCGGTGCAGGTTGGACCTTCGAGTCCAAACGCTACACCCACCTCACCGCAGCCGATGGCAAGGTCTATCTCGTCGGCGAGTACCTCATCAGCAACGGAGCCAACCGCCAGTTCGTCCTCTACTGGTATCAGGCCCACGGCCGCAGCATCGCCAACGAGTACTCCGCCAAAATCCACATGATCACCGACGCCATCCGCCTCAATCGCACCGATGGTGCCATCGTCCGCGTCATCACCCCCGTCTTCCAAACCGAAAGCGTAGACGATGCCCGCCAGCGGGTCGTTCAGTTCACCAGCCAGATGGCCCCATTTCTGCCGCGCTTTATCCCCAACTAAAGTGCAATAGTCAGCCGCGAAAGTTAAGGAATACACTTCAACTTCCTCCTCGTCAGTCCGAACGGTGGTAGCGAAGGGGCCAATCAAGTCAGCACGACGACTAATTCTGAAGCAGCTTTTCAAGGGGTATAGCGCGATGAGCAAGTTACACTTTCTGGCAGCATGTCGAGTCACAGCAATGCTGGCCGCAACACTGGCTATGGGCTCCGCAATCGGTTGCCACCGCGACCCAAACGTACAAAAACAGAAGTACCTTGAAAGCGGCAAACGCTACGCCGACGCAGGCAAGTACAAGGAAGCTTCCATCCAGTTCTCCAACGCCCTCAAAGTCGATCACAACTTTGCCGCCGCGCACTACGAACTCGCCAAAACCTACATCAAGTCAGGTTCTATGCTCCCCGCCTACGTCGAACTCATGCGGGCCGTCGATCTACAGCCCTCCAACAACGAGGCCCGTATCGATCTCGGCAACATGCTCCTCGCCGGCAACCAGCCCGATCGTGCCCTCCAGCAGGCGCAGGCAGTCCTGCAACTCAACCCCAACAACGCCGACGCGCACGCTCTTCTCTCCAGCATCGCCGCAGCCAAGGGAGATCGTCCCACCGCACTCGCCGAAATTCAAAAAGCGCTCTCTTTCGAGCCCAACAAAGCCAGCTTCCACGCCGCGCTCGGACTCATCCAAAGCTCAGATCCCACCAGCGCAGCCTCCGCCGAGGAGCAACTACGCAAGGCCGTCGAACTCGATCCCAAAAACGCCACCTCCCACCTCGTTCTGGCCTCCCTCCTCGAAAAGAAGGGCGACACTCCCGCCGCCATGGAGCAGCTTAAAGCAGCCATCGCTGGCGATCCCAAAAACGCCATGGCCCGCGACAGCCTCGCCGAACTCTATATGCGTCAGGGCGACAAGGCCAAGGCCGAGGAGACCCTCCATCAGGCCGCCGAAGATCTCAGCGACTCGCCCGAAGGCGCACAGATGCTCCGCAACTTCTACATGAAAACCGGCCAGGCCGATCGCGCCCAGCCCGTCTACGCCGATCTCGTCGCCAAACACCCCAAGAGCACCCAGCTCAAACTCGTCTACGCCCGCATCCTCCTCGCCAACCACGACCTGCCCAAAACCAAGGCCGTCGTAGCCGAACTCGTCAAATCGGATGCCAATAACACCGAAGTCGCCGTCCTCAACGGCATGCTCCTGCTCAACGATGGCAAGACCGACGAGGCCTTCACCGTCCTCCAGAAAGCCGTCAAGAACAGCCCCGAAAATCTCCCCGCCAAGCTCTGGCTCGCACGCGCAGCCTCCGCCAAGGGAGACACCTCCGTCGCCGAACAGAACTACCGCGACGCAGCTAAAATCAACCCGCGCAGCGTCGACGCCCAGGACGGCCTCGCGCAGATCGCCATGCAGAAGCAGGACTTCAGCCTCCTCACCCAGGTCGCTGAAACCGTCATCGGCCTCGCTCCCCAATACCCCAACGCCTACATCTGGCGCGGCATCGCAGAGGTAGGCGAAAAGCAACTGGATAAAGCCGAAACCGACTTCCGCCAGGCCCTCAAGCTCAACCCCAAAGACCCCAACGCTACCCTCCAACTGGCCGAACTCCAGCTCCGCCAGAAGAAGATGCCCGAAGCCAAGCCGCTCCTCGAGCAGACCCTCGCCAACGATCCCAACTCTGCCCGCGCCCTCGGCCTGCTCGTCTCCATCGACCTCTTCGAAAAACAGCCCGCCAAGGCCATCGCCCGCGTCCAGGACCAGATCGCCAAGTCGCCCCAAAACAGCGCCTTCCTCGATCAACTCGCTGACCTCCAGATGATGACCGGCGACAAGGCTGGCTCACTCGCCTCGGCCGACAAAGCCATGAAGCTCAACCCCAAGGACGGCGCTGCCATCATGGCCTTCAGCCGCGCTCAGGTCGCCCTCGGAAACTCCGCTCAGGCCGTCACCACCTGGGAGCAGTGGATCAAGGACCATCCCACCGATGCCAACGCCGAAGCCATCCTCGGCTCACTCCAGGAAGCGCAAGGCGACAAAGATAAGGCTATGGCCTCCTACAAAAAGGCCCTTCAGATCCAGCCCGAACAGCCTGTCGCAGCCAACAACCTCGCCTTCCTTATGCTCGAAAGCGGTCAGAACGCTGATGTCGCACTCTCCCTCGCCCAGACCGCACGCCGAGCCCTCCCCAACGCGCCCAGCACCGCCGACACCCTCGGCTGGGCCTACTACTACAAGCAGTCCTACTACTCCGCTCGCGATCTCTTCGAGGACGCCCTCAAAACCGCGCCAGACAACGCCTCACTCCACTACCACCTCGGCATGACCTATCTCAAGCTCGCCGATAAAACCAACGCCACCCTCCACTTCAAAAAAGCAGTAGCCTTGGCCCCCAACACCCCGACCGCCAAGGATGCGCAAAAGGAACTAAGCAGCCTCGGATAGCTCCTTCTCATCCACCCACAACACCACGGGACGAGCTTCGGCTCGTCCCGTACCGTTAGTTGCGCTTCCACCCCGCAGACCCGAGAACTCCCATCCAACTCCTCCTGCACTCAGCCCATATCCCGTCAGTCCTTGATCGCCCCACACGTATCCAGTCAACCAAATCCCCATCCCAAACTCCTCCACCGTAGCCATACAGCCTTATCCTGAGCACCAGACCCTCCTGCACATGGGGCAGCCCTCATCGTTCGTCCGCACCCCATGCCAAACCTCCACTTGATCTCAGTTAGCGCCGCCATCACCCACCCGCCGCCCCGCATCTGTCTGCATCACAGCCCGCCAGCAGCCATGGAGCAGCCCCACCTCTGCAACGCCTTCGTGTCGTCACTCACAGTCCCGCACGCCACCGAGCGCACCCCGCCCCAATCCACACCCTGTCCGCTAACGATCAGGATCAACACCCAGGCAGCACCCACCCAAAGCCCGCCACACCACTCACCACTAAAAGCAATCGCCCAGACACCCGCTCCTCCGAGCAGGTCTCCAGGCGCTTGCCTTACCGTGCGATCACCTTAGCGGGCGATTTCCTTACCGGCAGTTGGAATACCGTGTGTTGTACTGGCTCGCTCCACCAATCGAGGTCATCTCAGCCGAGATCTCCTTGATCGTATCCATCGCACCCACATTCGGATTCGCTATCCGCGCCACCGCATAGCCCAGGTTCGGCAGATACGAGAACCGCGATGGCATCTCGCACACCGCCGACGGCAACAACGTGCTCCCGGGTACATCTGTAATCAGTGCGCCAGACATCGGATCGAAGGGAATCGACGTGGTCGTCACCAGGTCCGCCGTACTGAAGCCGGTCACGTGCGCCGCCAGATCGCTCGCCCCTTGGTACCCCGCGGCATTCGACGTCGCATCCCAGCCCGACCCCGCAACTCCGGTCATATCGTTCGTGCCCCAGTTCGCCGAGATCAGGTTCTTGCCCGAAACCCCGATGAACGCTGCGTCATCATTCCACTGGAACGCTGGCTGCGCCGGATTACCCATCCACAAAATATTGTTGTAACTCTGCACCGTCGGATACTCCGTCTGCGCAATATACTTTCCGCCACCCGCCGACGTGTCGAACATCGTCAGCAGTTGTGCCGAGCAGGTGCTGCACGTCGCTTCATTGAACGTATTGTTGTACCAGTACAGCGATCCCTTCCGAGACTGCTCCCCGCCATACGTATCCATCGAGAAGTGGATCGGTGCCAGCGACGTGCTGTTCTGGTACATGTTCCCGTATACATAGTGCGAGTTCCACGCCTCCTGCTCCGCCGCCAGCAGGTCGGCCGTATAGCCATCCTGCGGATTCATTGCATGGTACGAGCTTGCGCCGCCATGCAGAAATCCAGAGAACGACATATACGTCGGGGCATCCACCACATCCACCAGGTCCAGTTGCCGCGCCGCGCCATCGCCCAGGTAGTTGTACCGAATCACGCCCTGGATTCCGCGCGACTTGATGTTCGCACCCAGACCGCCTGCCGTGTACTGCTCAATCCGGTTGAACTGCACCACCTCACCCCATGCCTGCAGGTACATCTGGTGCGCTGCCGTAGAGTTCACCACGCCGTTGTTATGCACATGGTTGCCCTCCCACAGTATGTTCAGGTTCGAAGTCCCCCAGCCCCCCGCGCTGTTCCACGCCGAGTAAGCGCCCACGCTGCAGCTCTCGAACTCATTACCCACAAACACCGTGTTGTGACCCTCATTCACGCGAACACACGCAGAGGTATCGCTCCACTGCGCCGCTCCTCCACTCGGTGTCACATACGAGGCTCCGCTCTTCGCATTGCGGAAGTGGATTCCTTCCACCGCAATATACGCAGCCGAACTGAATCCCGGCCACGCCGCCGCACCATTCTCTTTATGCAGCGTCACCAGCCCATAGCCCGCAATAGAACTGGCCGTATCGCTGCGGCCCGTCGCATTCGCCCCATCGACTATCGGTGCGTTGCCCACACTATCCGGCACTCCGCACATCCGTATCGGCTGGTCGGCTGTCCCCGCCTGCGCGATCTGCACATACTCGTGGTACTCCGTCGGATGTGCTCCGGTCGTATCTTCATTATGCAAACGAATCGTCGACCCCGGTGTCAGCGTCGGGAACGGCACACTTCCCAGCGTCGTGTACTTCTGCGATGGCCCTACGTCGTAGACACTGCCGGTCATCGCCGGATCAACGCTGCAATCGATCGGCTCCGTCAGGTTCGGCGTCACCGGATTCGTATACGGCATCGGATTGCCCGTCACATACAAAATCGCTGTCGCACTCTGGCTGGAGTCCGCCTGGCTCGTAGCCGTCAGCGTGTAACGCCCCGCCACCGTAGCGGAGAACACCGTGTCCCGCGAAGTCGTATCCACCAGCTTGCCGTCGCCACCCTTGGGCTGCGAAGTCACCGCCCAATGCACGTTCTGGTCCACCGAGCCGACAATCAAGCTCTGCACATCCGCCGTCTGGTTCTTGTACAACGTCCGGTAGAAGGGAACTACCGACACCTGCACCGCAGGGTTACACACGTTGAAGGTAATGTCAGTCTTCTGTGTCGCGTCCTCGACCGACGTCGCCTCGACCGTAAACTGTGTCGCGGAAGCAACCGCATAGCTTCCATTGGTTGCATTCATCATGCACGCGCTCCCCGTCGCCGGAGCCACCACATCTACCCACGACTCAGCCGCAGAGCTCAACGTAGCCACTCCCGACTTCACCGTCCACGTCACCTGGTTCGTCGTCCCATTCGTCACCGTCGCAAACAACCTGCGCGTCGACCCCGGAATCACGTTGAACCCAAACTCCGGCTGTCCCACCGTAATCGATATCGGGTGCGCATTCGGTGCAGCATTCACCACCAGCGCCGCTCCACTCGCATTGCCTGCCGCATACGTTCCGCCGCCCGAGTAGTTCGCCGTCAGCGTGTACGTCCCGGCAACCAGCGACGACGTACTCACCGTCGCCACTCCCGCACCATTCAGGCTGGCCGAACCCACCGCAACTCCACTCGCATAGAACGTAATCGTCCCTGTAGCCGCAGTACTGCCCACCGTCGTCACCGTCCCCGTAAACGTCACCGCCTGACCCGCCGTCACCGGATTCGGCCCAGCCACCAACGTCACCTGCGGAGTCGTCAGCGCCACCGGCGCAGCCTTCACCGTCAACGTCCCCGCACTCCCCACCCCAGCCGAGTACACCGTATCGCCCGAGTAGCTCGCCGTCACCGCATACGTCCCCGCCGCCAGCGACGAGGTGCTCACCACAG
This sequence comes from Acidobacteriota bacterium, assembly GCA_021780315.1. Taxonomy (GTDB): domain Bacteria; phylum Acidobacteriota; class Terriglobia; order Terriglobales; family Acidobacteriaceae; genus Edaphobacter. Next base: position 147,545 of record JAJXYY010000033.1, on the reverse strand, counting down.
CCACACCCGCACCATTCAGCGCGGCCGAACCCACTGCAACGCCACCGGCATAAAACGTCATCGTCCCCGTAGCCACGGCACTTCCAGTCGTAGCCACCGATCCCGTCAGCGTCACCGCCTGCCCCGCCGTCACCGGATTCGGCGCCGCCACCAACGTCACCTGCGGCGTTACCAGCGCCACCGGTGCAGCCGTCACCGTCAACGCCCCTGTAGTCGCCAGCCCAGCCGAGTACACCGTGTCGCCAGAGTAGCTAGCCGTCACCGAAAACTTTCCTGCTGCCAGCGACGAGGTCACGACCGTCGCGACTCCAGCGCCATTCAGCGACGCAGATCCAATCGAAGCACCCGCTACAAAAAACGTAATCGTCCCCGTGGGTACGCTGCTCCCACTCATGATCACCGATCCCGTAAACGTCACCGCCTGTCCTGCCGTCACCGGATTCGGAGCCGCATTCAAAGCCACCTGCGAGCTGATAAGCCCAGTCGACGCAGCCTTCACCACTAGCGACACCCCATTCGAGTCCGCGCTCCCATACAAGCTGTCGCCCGAGTAGCTCGCCGTCACCGCATACGTCCCCGCCGCCAGCGACGAGTTCTTCACCGTCGCCACGCCCGCCAAGTTCAGCCCCGCCGTCCCCACCACCGTCCCACCTGCATAGAACACCATCGTCCCCGTCGGCACACCACTCCCCGTCGCCGCCACCGAGGCCGTGTACGTCACCACCTGCCCCGCCGTCACCGGGTTCGGTGACACCACCAGCGACACCGGCGCAATCGTAACCGTACCCGGAGTCCCCGACACCACCACCGACACCGTCCCCGAGCTACCCGCCGCATACACCCCATCCCCGCTGTAGCGCGCACTCATCAGGTACGTCCCCGCCGCCAGCGAAGAAGTCGAAAGCGCCGCACCTCCCGCCGCATTCAAGCTCGCCGTCCCCAGCAAGCTCCCGCCCGCCGAAAACGTCATCGTCCCCGTAGGCACCACCCCCCCCGTCGTCGCCACCGAAGCCGTCAGCGTCACCATCTGCCCCACCCCAGCCGCAGTCGGCGAAGCCACCAACCCCACCTGCGGAGTCACCAGCACCACCGGCACCGCATTTACCACCAGCGGAGTCGCACTCGACAAGCCACTCCCATACACACTATCGCCCGAGTAGCTCGCCACCACCGTATACGTCCCGATCGCCAGGCTGGAGCTGGTCACACTCGCCACTCCCGCGCCGTTCAGCGTCCCCGTCCCCAGCGTCGTCCCGCCCGCCGTAAACGTAACCGAACCCGTAGGCACCACCCCGCCCGAAGCCGCTACCGCAGCCGTCAGCGTAATCATCTGCCCCGTCGTCGCAGGATTCGGCGTCACACTCAACGTCACCGTACTCGCCTGCACCGTCCCCACCGGCGGAGCAGTCGTAAACTCCTTCGCTCCAATCGATGGCGGCACATGCCAAGTCGTCCCAACCTGATCCGTCGCACTCTGCCCCGCATAGCTCACCCCAGCCCACTTCGCCGGACTTGTAGAGCTCAGGTTGAAATTGTAGTTATCCAACACCTGCTCCGAAGTAATCGTCGTAGCAGGCTCATTCACAAACCCAGCATCCGCACATATCTCCCCCGTAGTCAGTGTAGGACAACCGCCATTCCGAAATCCGTAGTACGTATTGTGATCCCGTACTGCCCAACCGCCATTGGCAGGGAAAGTTCCCGGCTCAAGATAAAAAAGTCCGGGGGCCTGTCCCGCATTAAACGAAGGAATGGTAATTCCTATGTTGATGTTGTTCTCAAAAACCGAGTTAGTTCCCGCACATGAATCCCATCCACAAATTATGTCGTAGGAAGTTGGTTGATACCCTACATAGGTATTGGACTGAAATATATCTGTTCCCTGACCATCAAAATTGATGGGTATCCCGTCCGCAGCACGACACAATGTAACACCGGGCACAATCGCACTGGCAGGTTCATCTCCGATTACTTGACCAATCCGATTACAGTTAGTCAAGGCAATATTATTCCGAAATATAACGGTCCGGCCTGAACCAATCTTGTATGCCTGCCCATCATTCCCATAGCTCTGAGAGTTGGTTACAGTAAGACTATTCATGCCGGAGTGCAGCAGGTCTAGTCCATCCTGAAAGTTATACCGCCAGATATCGTGGTCAAACAGCCAGTCTCCGGTTGTGCTGGCTGTTCCGAATCCGTCTCCATAACCTCCAGCAGTCTGATCCCGGCATTCAATATACGGGTAGTTGTGAACTACCGGATACTCTTCCACGCAGCCGGTAAACTCTGTAATGGAGTTCAGCAACGATAATCCGCCTGCAACTGAAATGTTTCCCATCTGCCAAGGGTCGTCGTCCATATCAATTCCAGCACTTCCCATAGCTCGAATATGCAGACGGTTATAGACATTTCCAACGCCCGTTGCGCCATGAACTCCGTCACCTGCGAGTCCGTGGATAAACACGTCGGTGACGTTTACCGAACCTGTGAGTGCGGTTTCTAAAATTCCGTTATTTGCGTTATTCGATGATCCAGTGCAAACGTTCGTGAAGTTCCCATTGCCGCCACATGCCGCCTGATCTGCAAGCTCAAAGCAACTTACGTCCACAAACTGCGAGTCTTGAATGTTAATGAGGAAACCAACTCCCCACGTCCCATGCAGTAACGTCTTCGCAGCATCGGAGGTGCAACTGGCATAGTTCTCGCCCAATATTTGTGTGTGCTTCGCCGCCGTGCCCGATGGAATAGTCGGCATGTAACAACCGTAGTTCGCACCCACACAATTGCTCGGTCCGCCAAATGTTCCATTGTTATCCTGCCCGATGGTGTATCCAGCCGGATTCTGCCGCACGATCACCGTGTCGCCGCCCGAAATCATCCAGCCTTGCCCGTAACTCTCGTAGGACGTTCGATCTTGGTACAGATAGGCCAGATTGCCCATCGCGCAGGCCTGGTTTACTGGATACGTTGCTCCAGTTGTCCACACTACCGTGCCATCGGTTACGGTACTTCCAACCGTAGGCGAGAAGGTTGGGGCAGAAGGGCCTCCACTAGTTCCTGCCGTGGTCACCGTCTGCGTATGACCATTGCCATCGGCGATCTGCGCTCCCAGAGCGTAGGTTGTATAGGCGTACCAGACATTTCCCGTTGGGCCGGGATAGTCGGCATCCGCCTTCCCATTGCACTGCCCATAGGGAGTGACGGTACTACTTACAAACGGGCTTCCACCCTTGGGGCGAACGTACCACGTTTGCGTTCCAGTACCACCGTTAACCACCGTTAGGGTAATGACGTTTCCCGGAGCTTGCCAGCCACTGGTTATGCTGCTTCCAAACACTGCATTGCCAGCTCGTCCACAAGTGATCGTAACCGTTCCCGGAGCAACTCCAGTTGTCCTACCCATGCGATCAACCGTGGCAATCGCAGTGTTGGAGCTTGTCCAACTACATGCCTCCTGAAAAGGAGTTCCCGTCGTTGGCCCACTTACGGGAGCATATCCAGAGCCTACCGCTACAGTCGCTCCCACAGCCACATTCAGCGGAAATTGAGTCGGCGTTCCTTGAGTGGTTGTCTGATAAATCCTGTAATCAGGAGTCATGTACTGGTACCACGTATCGCCGACATGCTGCGCGTAAACTGAAGCGCGATCAGAGATTCCACCAGCGGTCACCACGATAATCGAACGGCTAGGGACTCCCGCGCCAGGGTCAGTCACAACGGTTACCAGTCCCGTGCTGCTTACTGTCTGAGTAGCAGAGGAACTCTGCCACGTCGCCCCACCTGCCGCCGCGCAGTTGTCCTTAGTCGAGTCAGAATACGTGCAGACCACCGTAAACTGCTGCGTCGAGGCCACCTGCACAGCCGCCCCCTGTGGGAAGATTGCAACAGAACTAACTGTCTTTCCGTAGCTCACGGAAGAAATCAGCAACAGGAGGAAATAGACAAACTGCTTCATCGTGCTCTCGATCTACCCAGGAGGGCGGCGGTAACTCCGGTTACTGCTCGCCTCAGGTCGTTCATCCCAGTCGGGTCTTCTGGTATTACCCAACTGTGAGCCTAGTTTTTATGCAACACGGTGCGTATCCCACCCGGCGCGGATTAACTGCAACCAAGGTTGTAGTAAGTCCCCTGAGCGTTACGGCCACACATCGGGCGCACCACTTGTTCGGTAGTGTTTGGCAGCAAGCCACATCCATCGCGGTACGCGATGCGTAAGTGACTGAAAATTAGGAAGGAGTTGCTCTATGCTGCTTGCGTCCAGCACCTGTCCTTGCCCGTTGCGATCGCTCAATATGAGCAGAAACTCCTGAAGATCGAACCGACAGACAGAACTACGGCTTCATCCAGAAGATGGAGCGAACAGGAACGCTGAATTTCAGCATTTTCCTGAGGGAATATGCAATTTATATCACACTGCCATGTTGCAGTTGTGTGTATATCGCAGCCGTCTTTTCCGCAATGGAGAGCCATGAGTTATCGCCAAAATTCATCGCCCTCACATGTTGCGACAGTCGGGCCCGCAAAGCAGCATCCAGAGTCGCATCCACCAGCGCACCTCCAAGGGCCGCTGGATCGCCAACTTCGGTCAGTAACGCACTCTCTCCATCCGTCAGCAACTCCCGAAACACCGGCAGATCGCTCGCCACAATACACTTGCCCAGTGCCAGCCCCGTCGCCAGCGCCCCACTCGTCGTAATCGCACGGTACGGATACACCACCACCTCCGCTGCCCGGTACAACGCCACCAACTCCTCCGTACTGATAAATCGGAAATGTAACCCAACCCGTTGCAAACCCAGCCGCTCCACCTGCTCGCGTATCTGCGCCAGCAACTCCGGAGCCCCCGTCCCTACGATCAGCAGCCGCGCCCGCGAACCGCTCGCTTCCACCATCCGCCATGCTTCCAGCAATAGGTCGATGCCCTTGTAAGGAAAAATAATCCCCTGCCACAGCACCATCGGCTCATCGTCCCGCAAGCCAAACTCCCCCAGCGTCTCAGCCGACCCGCGATCCTCAAGGTCATAAAAAAATGGTCCATGCGGAATCACCGAGATCTTCTCCGCCTCCACCCCGAACTCCTCGCCCAGCCGTCGCTTGATGTGGTCCGAGTGGCAGATAATCGCATCCACCCTCTGATAAAGCTCCAGAAACGTAGCCTTGTACCGCTCTGCCGTGTCATGCGGCATCAGGTCATGCACCGTCAAAACTATCCGTGCTCCACGCCAGCGGCAAAACGCCAGAAACCAGAAATCCAGCGGCAGCTTCCAGCGCAGCATCGGCAGATACTGCACATGGATCACGTCCGGCGGGTGGATGCCAAATCGCAGCACCAGTGCCACCAGATTCAGCATCGCCTCCCCCAGCTTCAGCACTCGTCGCGGCAACTTCGGCAGATCATACCGGCCCACCACATCCAGCAAACCCGGATCAACTTGGATCCCACGCCCGGTAAAGCAATCCGTATCCAAATAGTACGTAATGGAGCCAACCTGTACGTCGACCCCATCCGCCAGCAAAGCCTTCGAGAGATACGCCGTGTAGTAAGGCACCGTCGCCCACAGGTCCATCATGAATACACGAGGCCTTCCCCGATGACTGGTCATCGCCCCCCACCCAACCCCGGCTTGGCTTTACCCAGCACCGCCTCGTACAGCGACAGATAATCCTCCGTCATCCGCTGCGCAGAAAACTCCTGCTCCACCAACCGCCGTCCCGCCCCGCCCAGCGCCAACCGCCTCTCCTTGTCCCGTAGCAGCGAAACCACCGCCGCAGCCAGGCCGCTTACATCCCCGGAAGCCACCAGCACCCCCGTCTCCCCGTCTCTCACCACCGTAGGCACTGCCCCCACTGCCGTCGCCACCCACGGGCGGCAACTCGCCATCCCTTCCAGTATCGTCATCGGCAAACCCTCTTTCCGCGACGCCGACACCAGCACATCCATCGAAGCATAGATCCCTGGCATATCCTCACGCCGGCCCAGCAGCGTCACACAGTCTCGCAGTTGCAGAGAATCCACCATCGCCTCCAGTGGCTCGCGCTCCGGACCATCCCCCGCAATCACAAACGCCGCCTCCGGAACCTCCTTCACCACCTCCGCCGCCGCCCGCAGAAAAATATCCATCCCCTTCTCGACCGATAGCCGGCCCACAATCCCCACCAGCAGCCTCTTCGCCAGTCCCTCTTCCCGCCGCAGCACCGGTTCCGCCTGATCGAACGGTCGCAGATCAATCCCATTCCGAATCAGCCGAACCTTCTCCGCCTTAACCCCCGACCGCACCAGCGTCTGCCGCACCTCCTCCGACACCGCCACCACCCCGTCAAACCCCCGCAAAACCAACCGGTCCGCTACACCATAAAAAGCCACCAACAAACCATCATTTAACCAGTTATGACACGTCGAAACTAACCCCACACCACGCCCACGCAAAGCCAAATACCCATATATATCAGCCTTATACCCATGCGCATGCACCACATCCGCCCCAGTTTCCACCACCAAATCCCAAATCCGCCCCCCCACCCCCCGATCCACCTGTCCAGAGCATGGAATCAAGTGCGACTCAATCCCTTCTCTCTTCGCCGCCTCATGCAGTTGCAGGTTCGGGTTGGCGCTATTGGCAAACACTCCCAGCATGCTGGCGTGTCCGCTCGCGTTCAACATGCGCGACATGTTCAGGATCACCGCCTCTGCCCCATACATCCCGCCGCTACTAATGATGTGCAGAATCCTCATTCCGTTGGTGCCTCACTTGCATCCTTCTCCTGCCGGTTAGCCAGCGCCCAAATCTTTGCATACAGCGAATCGCCCAGCATTCTCTTGGCTGTCTCTTTCCAGCGATACTGCTGCCCAAGCTTCTGCAGCACCTTGCTGTCCGTACCAAATAGCTTTTGCAGCCATTCCAAACTCATATCGCCGCGAATATTCAATCGCCCCACGATCTCTTCGGACGAGATCAACTCAGCCCGAGGCTCCGACGTATACACCTGCGTGTATCCAGCTTCTCGGCACGCCGCTAATACGCGACGGTTGTAACGGCCACCTGGCAACGACATGGTCGTCACAGCAACTCCTAATTTTTCTTCCAGCGTCAGTCTGGTTCTTCGCAACTCCATATCAAGTTGCTGCTGGTCGCAGTGAGGCAGCAGCGTATGACTCCAGCCATGCCCTCCAATCTGCTGCCCCGCCGCAACCATCGCCCGCAGTTCGGTCCAACCCATGTATCCCGGCCGCTGCCCGGTCCATCCAGCTGTAATAAAAAATCGTGCCGTCAGTCCTCGAGCCACTAATCTGGGCAGCGCAAACTCATAGTTGGAAATATGCCCATCGTCGAACGTCACCTCGGGCCACAACTCACTATCGCGACTCTGTCGCAGCCCAACATAGAGATCCAGATGCTCTTCAAAAGCCTCCGTGTCGACTACATAGGAGTAAGCACTCCCCCTCGGCCGAAGCTCGTGATACAGAAGATGGAGTCTATGCCGCAACTGCTCTTGTTGTTCGTTCGTATCCATGTCCTGTGGCAAAGTATATTCGTCCCACACAAGCGTTATGGTTCCTTCGCAAGCGTATCGTAATACTAGACCACGGTAGTTTGAATACAAATGCCACAATAGGCGAACGACATTGAGCGCGGAATTTACATCGTCCCACCCACATCCATCCACACCGCAAACCGCCGCTACCGAGCGTATCAGCGTCATCATCCCTGCCTACAACGCGACGGCCTACATCGTGGAAGCGCTGGATTCCGTGTTCGCTCAGACTTCTCCAGCGCATCAAGTGATCGTCGTCAACGACGGCTCTCCCGATACTCCGCAACTGGAGCAGGTTCTCGCGCCATACCGTGACCGCATCACCTACCTAGTACAGGAGAACCGCGGCCTCAGTGGAGCACGAAACACCGGCCTCCGTGCTGCCACCGGCGACCTCATCGCACTGCTGGACGCCGACGACATCTGGCTCCCCAACTACATCGAGATCCAGACGGCCTTCCTCCGCGAACACCCCGAATACGACCTCGTCTATTGCAACGCACTCTTCTTTGGCGACTCCATCTACGACGGCAAGCAGTATATGGAGGTCTGTCCCTCCGTTGGCGAAGCTTCAGCGGCAGCGATCATCTCGCGCCAGTGTCATGTCTTCGTCTCAGTAACCGCGCGCACTCAGGTCTTGCAAAGCCTTGGTTTCAACGAGTCGTTGCGATCCTGCGAAGACTTCGACTGCTGGCTTCGTCTTACCGCTGCCGGCTACAAAATCGGCTATCACCACAACATCCTCGTCCGTTACAGAAAGCACAAGGCCAGCCTGTCGGCCAATCCCACCGCTATGGCGGACTACAACCTGCGCGTCCTGAACATGTCCTTGCCTCTCTGGCCTGAGGCATCCCCAGAAGCCAACCTGTTACGCGCTGCAAAGGCCAACAAACAGGCTGAACTCGCAACCCTGCGCGCCAAACTCGCTATCAGGAAACAGGATATCCCATCCGCCATTACCTGCCTGCAAGAAGCCAATAGCCACTACCAAAGCACCAAGCTAACGATCCTCATCACCCTCCTGCAAAGGATGCCAAAACTTGTCACCGCAGCTTTCCATCTCCGCGCCGCACTACTTCCCGCTCACCGCGATTAGACAACATACCCCTCCTCATCAAAAGGCATCGACGTGACTCCTACCCTTTGGAATAAATTGCGTGCAGATCTTTATCGCTACAAAGCCAATACCCGCGTCCGTGACTTTTTGGCTGCTTATCTTCAAGACCCTGGTTTTCGTTACACCTACTACCTGCGGAAAGTAGCTTTTTATAGCCATTGGAAAAGGTCTATCGGCCTTCTTCCCTATCTCTACAACAGGCTTCGGCTCAATCACTATCGCTTCAAATATGGCTTTGATATCTCACCTGCTACCCACATCGGCCCTGGGTTTTACATCGGCCACTTTGGCGGGATCGTGGTCAGTCCATATGCCATCCTCGGTTCCGACATTAACATCGCTCAAGGCGTCACCATCGGGGCTACTAGTCGAGGCGCACGCATAGGTGCGCCGACACTGGGCGACCGCGTTTGGGTAGGAGCCAATGCCATCATTGTAGGCAGAGTCACCATCGGCAACGATGCCCTCATCGCTCCCGGAGCCTACGTCAACTTCGATGTCCCTGCAATGTCAGTTGTCCTTGGTAATCCCGGTAAGATCGTCTCCCATTCGGGATCAAAAGGCTACGTGAATCGGATGATCGACGCACCAACCCTCCACCCAGCGACTGATCACCCTGATCTATCCGACCATCAAAACCACTAGTCTGCGTAGTATACGTACACTCCTGCAACGACCATCACGGACGATACTGAAACGCCCCGATATCGTAAGCCGCGCCAGCGGGGCGTGCCGCACCGTCATAGTCCTTCAGCAGCCCTGGAACCGTTACCCCTGCGCCTCGGGCAGGACTCCCGCTCGTCAGATGAAAATCAATTCCATCCAGGCTCGCCTCTCCGCTCCACGCTGGCATCTTCGCAATCTTCGGATCGGTACAGTGCTCCGTCCAGCCCAGCGGACAAGACCCTCGCATATTGAAGTACACATTGTGATCCCGGGCCGTCCACACGCCACGCGGTACATCCTGCGTGTAAAAGATCCCCGGCAGCGCGCCATCCGCAGGATTTTTATAACCAATATTCAGGTTGTTCTGATAAACAATGCTGGCCTTGCTGCATCCTCCCGAACACACAATGTCGTAGCTCGTCGAGCCATATCCCACAAAGCTATTATTCTGCAAAACATACGTCCCACCATCGGTAATGCCCATCGCAATACCATCCCCACCAGCCCGGCAGAACAGCGAAAGGTAACGGTTGTAATTCGCCGGTGCACCGTTCATCGCCGCTGACATTCTTCGACAGTTATGCACCGTCAGGTTGTTCTGGAATCGCACGCTACGCATCGCACCCAGCTTCCACTGCTGCCCCATATTCCCGTACGCCTCGGAGTTCGTCACCTCAATCACACTGCCACTCGTATGCAGCAGATCCAGTCCATCCTGCGTGTTGTACCGGAACGTGCAGTGGTCGCACGTAAAGTTCATCTGCGTATCCGGCGTCCCGACGCCGTCTCCGTAGCCACCATGATCCTGATCGAAACAGCTGAATGCCGGCACAGAATCTCGTATCGGATACTCTTCATTGCAGCCATTCCACTCCACCGTCAAATACTTCGCATGAACACTCGCTCCCGGCCCGTTCTTGGTATTTCGACCGTCATCAAAGTCCCACCCAGCCCCACCATTGAAGGCAATGCGAACATGATCCACAGTAATCTCGCCCCCAATCGGTCCAATAATCCCCCGCGAAGTGAACCCATGGATATCCAGATCCTTCAACTCAACATCCGAGGTTCCACTATCCGTCACAATGCCAGCACCAGCATAATCCGACAAAGGATAAGACGAGCTACATCCTTCTCCACCAGTGCCAACTCGGTTGCACTGGCTATGATCCGTCAACTCTAGGCACTCCACGTCAATATGCTTTGACCCACCCAGATTCACTACAGTGCCCAGCGCAAAGCCGCCGAATAGCTGCGTCTTCTGTTTGCAGCTTCTGTAGTTCTCCCCTAACAACCGTGTAGGATGTCCGGCAGTCCCGGATGGTAGTCCAGGCATCCCGCAACTATAAGGATCACCCGGACAAGAACCCCACATATCCTTGGGGCCTGGGCCCCGATACCCCATCCGGTACGGCCCACCACGCACTAGGATCGTATCCCCGCCCGTCACAATCCATTGCTTGTTGCCATAATCGCCAGAAGTGAACAGGTAAAAGGGATGGTTGAACGCACACGGTTGCTGGCTTCCTTTACCTTTGTAAGGCAGATCGGCTAAGCCGTTGCACTGCTTCCGATCACCGCCATCCATGCGGATGTACCACGTACGAAGCCCAGACCCAGATTGCTCTCTCGGCTGCATCTCTGCTCGAGCCGGTCTAACGATGGCCATCACGACTGACATCAGTAAGACGAAGCGCAAACTCATCGTTAGGAAGTGTTTTAGCAAGGTATTGCCTCCTGTTACATGCACAATCTAAACACTTCGGCTTATCGCCTGCACATCAAGTTCTTACTTCACGCAATCATTTCGCACCCAGCTTCTTGGTCCGTGGTATCCGGCATTGCAACTCTCGCACCAGCGATGCAGCCAAAGCCTTTGTCTTGCTGCCCACCCGATCTCCTACAGCCGGCGACCTAAAGGCACGCCATGCTGCTTCTCTTGATTCTGAATACTTGCCCTGTTGCCGAAGAATATACGCAATCTCTTCGTATTCTGCTCCCTTGCGATCCTTCACTTTTCGGTGAAATTCCGTTGGCAGTTCGCGCTCAACTCGCTCGTAAAAATCCGCATTCATCTCATGCCAGAAAAGGTCTCCTTTACCCCAGAAGGAACTCGTTGTGTTCAGGGTATAGTCGGCCATCACTCGATCAATCATGTAGATGCTACCTGGGCAGGTTCCCAGCACCCACAGCGGCCAATCCGTCAGCGGTGGCACCTCAAAGTACCACGCTGGCAACTTGTGTTGGAGTCCATTGCGAAACATGGCCGACGGAGACGGCATAAAGTTCTTCTCCAGAATGTCGTTCGTTCCATGCACTCCCCTTGTCAACTCCGGATAGCGTGGACGCATCACCTCACCATCGCGCGTAACCCAACGCACAAAGTGTCCGCAGATCGCAATCGACGCATCCCCCTCCAGCACCTCTGCTTGTAACGACAGCTTCGCTGGATCAGTCCAGTAATCATCTGCATCGAGCCACGCAATATACTTTCCTCGGCACTGTTCAAAGAGGTCATAGTAGTTGCGCTGCGTGCCAACGTTCGTTCCCCGCGCCACAATGCGGATTAGCTCTGGATGCTTGCTTTGGTACTCACGGGCAATTGCGACCGTATCGTCGGTGGAACAATCGTCTCCGATCACAATCTCAAACGGAAAATTAGTATGCTGCACAAGAACGCTGTCTAACGCCTTCGGCAGCAGCGCCGCGTGGTTGTAGGAAGTAATAGCAACACTGACAAGTAGTTCACGTTCAATATTCAAACCTGTATCTGCTCCGGTCATCGCAATTCTTCCATGTCACTTATTGTTAATCGGTTATTGATAAATCGCTATCGCTCACATTGCATGTATCAGTCTTTGACAACGTCGCAATACGCTCTCGTGATCTCACGGACATACTGCTCGCTGCTGAAGTTCTTCCGTACATGCTCCCTCGCACTCAAGCCCAACTGTCGCGTAGCGTTGCGATCAGCCAGTAGTCGAAGAATAGCCGCCGCCAGCCCTTTGCTGTCTTGATGAACATGTAAGTATCCAGTAACTCCGTCGATGACAATCTCTGGAATGCCGCCAACATTCGTCGCAATGACAGGCTTTCCCAGCGCCATCGACTCCAGAATACTCAGCGGAAATCCTTCACGATGAGTAGACAGAACACAGAAGTCCATAGCAGCAATCAGCGTAGGCACATTGTCACGGTGCCCTGTAAACATGAACCTGTCTTCGATTCCCAACTCCTTTAGCCGGGCTGATACCTCTCCATAGTGTCGGAGGTTCAAATTCACCCGCGAGTTGTCTCCCACGACGAGAAATAGTGCTTCTGGATGCTCTTGCAACACCTCAAATGCAGCATCGGCAAGCGTAAAGTAATCCTTCTGTGCGGAAACCCGTGCCACTGTTCCGATTACCGGAGTATCTTCGCTTATCCCTAACTCCTCACGCGCACGAGCAGCCGTCTCACCGCGATCCTGCTCCGGAACAGCGACCGAATCATAGATCACCCGTACCTTGTCTTCGCGCAAGTCCATGTCGAAACTTCGACGCGCCTCATCCGAAACAAACACAAAGCTGTCGACCGGCAGCAGGCACAGTCGTTGCCGCCAACTGAGGGTTGGGTAGCTTACTCGTAGATGACAGATCATCCGTTTGCGGGCGAGTAAGGCTGCCAAGCTCGTATGGTGCGCGGCTTTTTCATCGGAAAAATGTACGATGTCCGCGCCGCAGGCGAGCAGTTGCTGTGCCAGCTTCCTCGACTGGCGGTAATAGTGCTGCCCATGCCGCAAACTCGGTGTAGGTGGGTCATACACAATGGTTTCAACTCCGGATTGTTCGAATCGCTCACGTAAATCGTGTGCATCCGCGAGACAAAAAGCCACATTGCGAAAGCGGCCATTCGTCGCTGCAGTCATCCGTAATGTTGCAATTTCTACGCCACCTATTCCACTCCATGGCATCACGTGTGCGATCGTCAAGCCCCGGTCATCGTTCCCACTAAGTCTCATCTTAGGCACTGCAGTGCGCTCCTGCTTCTTTTCTGGTTTACTCGCACTCTCATCCAGCATGTGCAGCAAAGTATGACCGCACGCGCGGCAAAATTTGGCTCAGCACATATCTTCGAAAGATCATCGCCACAGTTATCAGAAACACTGGCACGATTGCGAGCGTTTGCAAAAAGAACACAATCATCGAGTGTGCAGGGAAATACTGATTCATCCCATAGGAAACGATGGCAAATGGAACCGCAGCCATAAACATGGGCCCCCAGGCACCCCAGACCACATCGGGGCCTCCGATACCAACAGCCTTCGCCAGAAAAAATGGCCATAAAATTACCTGCACAAACAGGCTAGGGATCAGTGTTCCCAGGGCGACACCATAGAGACCAAACCAGTGGGCCAGCGCAATGCTCAGCACTAAATTCAACACAGCTTCAACGACTGACCACTTCGCCGTTATCTTGTGCTTCTCTATCCCAAATGCGATCGCACTGGCTGTATTGTTCGATAGCGAAAAGAAGAGCGCAGTAGCAAGGATGATGAGAACGGTTCCAGATTGCTGGACATACTGTGGCCCCATCCACAGTCCAATAAATGCCCGGCCGCGCGTCATCAGCGTCACGAGGATCGGCAGGGAAATTGTCATCATTGCACGTGTGCCATTGCGATAAAGCCCTTGTAGCTTTGCTGTATCCCCAGCCGCTTCAAAGTTGCTCGCCGCAGGAACAAACGTAAGTGTCATGGCACCGACCAGCTGATCCGTATAGCGACACAACGAATTCCCGATCGAGTAATAAGTTACTGCGGAAGCAGAGACAAAGGCTCCCACCACCAGGTTGTCCGTCTGGTACACCAGTTGTACCGCAACTGTAATCAGAAACGCATAGTAGCTATAGGACCAGAGCTGCCTAAGGACTTCGCCCTTGGGCTTCGTCAAGCGAATCTGTAACTGCGGATAAATCTTCCGTGCAATCACATATAGCGCTAGATTGCCGGCTGCAGCAGCCACAAACTCGCACAGCGCAATCGCAACGATGCCGTGACCGGATCGCAAAACCAATACAACCCCTGTGACGCGAAATGCCAGTTGCAATACACTGACAGCACTATTCAGGTCATAGCGATTCAACGCAGACAGTACGCCGCCAAATACCCCAAGCGACATCGTCACTGCTGTAGTTAGCCCGATAATTAGGACAGCATGACGCGCATCGCTAGCCAGCATCGGCGGAATATGAAAGATGCGATCAAATACCAGCGCCAGCAACCCACTCAAGATCAAAACCAGCGCGCTTATCTGGAGCCTTACCCAAATTGCCGCCGAAATTGCAGCTGACGCTCCCGTATGGTCGCCCTTCGTGTGGCCCTTCGAAACAAAGCGCAGCACCGAACTGCGCATCCCCAGATCCAGTAACCCCAGATAATTCACAGCAGAGATTGCCAGAACCCATACGCCATAGCCAACAGTGCCCAGACGATGAACTATGAACGGAGCAAGAAAAAAACCCACCGCCATATTAGCGATGGTCGCCAGCCAATTTGACATCACATTTCGCGCAATATGCCGTACACGCAACTGCAAAGTTAGGTCTCCATCATCGTCATACGGAACGTCGTTTCTGTTGCGCTGTCATAGCTCCGATGACCGCAATCATGCGCAAGTCAACGCATCAAGCCACAACAGCATAAGGTAGCGTATCGGTACTACGCGGATAGGATGCCGTTCCTCAGGCCGGTGTCAGTGTATCGCACGCTTAGCCCGTGTTCAGCTAACACCTTGGTGCCACGTACATCCCCACCCGCAACAGGCATAATAGTCTCATACCGTTGCGGCCACAGAGTTCTATCCGGGCAATCACGGCAGCATGGAGTCGGCCCTCACCACTACCAGACTGAGGTCGCAATCAACAGCTATCGCCGAACCACAACTTCTCGGACAGGGAGTTATCGATGGACATCCACCTCTACTCGCACCACCAAATGTCCCATCCCTGCATCTCACAGCCAGCAACCCCCGTCATGAGCAACAACAATTGCCATTATTCGCAGGTCGATGAGTAGCCCATGGTCCTGACCTTCTGGCTCTGTCTGGCCTTCATCGCCTACGCCTACTTCGGATACGCCCTCTGGCTTTCACTCTACGTGCGCCTGTTCCCCCGGCCGTTTCCAACCCGCCCATCCACCCCAACGGTCTCAATCATCATCGCTGCTCGCAATGAACAAACCAATCTAGCTGCAAAAATCCTGAATCTCCGCTCTTTCAACTACCCGCTCGAACAGATTCAAGTCGTCATCGCCTCCGACGGTTCAACCGACAGCACACCCGACCTCCTCCGCCAAAACCAACCCTTCATCCTTCCAGTCCTCCTCGACCAGTCGCAGGGCAAAGCATCTGCTCTCAATGCCGCAGTCGCCGCATCTTCCGGAAGCATCCTGGTCTTCCTCGACGCACGTCAGTCCGTCGATTCGAACGCCGTGGCAGAACTCGTAAGTTGCTTCGCAGATCCCATTATCGGCGCAGTGAGCGGCGAACTCCTCCTCGCCGACGCCACAGGAAACGTCGCCAGCACCGCCTTGGGAATCTACTGGAAGATCGAAAAAATCGTCCGCAAGTTGGAGTCCGCCTCTGGCTCCGTCGTCGGTGTCACCGGTGCCATCTACGCCATCCGCAGGGAACTCTACACCCCCATCCCCCCCGGCACCATCCTCGACGATCTCTTCGTTCCCATGCACGTCGCCCGTACAGGCCATCGCGTCGTCTTTCATCCCGCAGCCATCGCCCGTGACCAGCTCTTCAGCGAAAAAGGCAAAGAGTTTTCCCGCAAAGTCAGAACCCTCACCGGCAACTACCAACTGCTTCGACTGGCTCCCTGGCTACTTACGCCAGCCAATCCGCTGCTCTTCCGCTTCGTCAGCCACAAACTCCTTCGCCTCCTCGTCCCCGCTCTGCTCATCCTCATGCTGGTAGCCTCCGCACTGGCCGGAGGCATCTTCTATCAGGCTGTCTTCCTCCTGCAGGTCGCCTTCTATCTCCTTGCCGCTTTCGGTACTCTCCGACCTTCACTCACTCGCTTCAAACCTATCGCGATCGCAAACACCTTCGTGATGCTGAACACCGCCGCGGCCCTCGCGTTCTACAATTTCGTCATAGGCCGCAAACGAGTCTGGATTCAGTAGTTCGCAATTCGTCGCTCGCAGCACTCGTACTTCGGAGTCATCAACGTGGGAACAGGTATTGGTCATTACATTCCGCTGGTCGCTTACCTGGGTTGCTGGGTCATGTGCCTTCTTGCCTTAGGTGGACGGCCGCGCCTTACCTTTTTCTTCCTTGTCCCCTTGCTGCCCTATCGCACCCTGCGCGATCACTTTCTCGACTACCCCTTGGGCGGCAATGTCACCACCATCCTCGTCGCGTCCATCATCATCGGGGCACTCATTCACGGCAAGCATCTTCCCAAATCCAAGCTCTATACCATCTGGCTGGTCTTCGGGGTCTACCTCTACTTCTCCATGTGGTTCGGCTTCGTCATGGGCAACGCGCCAGCCCCACTCTGGGTGAACGTGCTCAACTTCGCAACCTGGAAAGACTACATGCTTATCCCCCTGGTCTTCGTCGCCGCCGGGCTGACCATGGAGACCCGCAAGGATATACGAACCCTCATCATCATCACCGCGATCGCTCTACTCGCAATCGACAAGAGTTCGCTCCAAAGTAGTCTGTCTCACTCCTTCGCCCACTTCGACGAGAGCAAGCGCGACGGCGGTCCGCTCGGCTGGGCAGGCTCCAACGGCCTTGCCGCCTTTCTGGCTCAGTTCTCCATGTTCTTCTGGGGCTTCGCGCAGTTCCTCAAGAAGGGCCGCTACCGCATCCTCTGCTACGTCCTCACTGCCATCACTGCCTTTGCCACCATGTACACCTTTTCGCGAGCGGCCTATATCTCGCTTGTCCTGGCTACGTTTCTCCTTGGCATCCTCAAAGATCGCAAGCTAATCCCCGTCGTCATTATCTTTCTCTTCACCTGGCAAGCACTCGTTCCAACCGCCGTTACCGAACGCGTCACCATGACGCAAAACTCCAATGGCCAGTTGGAGGCCTCCGCTCAGGAACGAGTCGACCTTTGGGAGAACGCAAAGACCACCTTCTTCCACAACCCCATCTTCGGCACTGGCTACGCGACCTTCCAGTTTGGTGAACACGTCGACAGACTCAAAGACACCCACAACTGGTACGTCAAAGTCCTCACCGAGACCGGCATCATCGGTGGCATCATCGCGCTCTTCCTTATCCAGCAGATGCTCGCTCTCACCTACGGCCTGTTCCGCCGCGGTAACGACCCGCTCTACCGCGGCCTGGGTCTCGCCTTGTTCCTTACCGTCTTCTCCAACCTCATCCTCACCTTCTTCGGCGATCGCTGGACCTACCTCGAGATCAATGGCCTGCTTTGGGCCTTGATGGGCGCCGCCACCCGTGCCGTCTATCTCGCGGATGAATCATCGGGTACCACCCCGCAACTCCCCAGCGACAGCCTCCCCCATCAAGCTGCCGACGTCAACCCGTTTCTCGCCTACCGCTAACACTCACTCGCACTCCGCAAATCCTTATGAGCAAACTCACCTTGTTATCGCCCCCTCAGGCTCCCAGCCCGTCCGACCCAGCAGCACTCCCCCACGTCCTCCTTGTCCTCGACCAGGTCTCCAGAACCCTCGGCGGCGGCGAGCGCATCGTTCTCAAGCTGGCCGCGCTTCTGCCCCAGTACGGGTTCCGTGTCTCCGTTCTCACCTTCTTCGCACATCCATCCAGCCCCTTCCTCGCCGCCGCCACCTGCCCCGTCTACGAACTGCCGCTCACCAGCACCTACGATCGCAACGCCTTCCACGCCGCCCTTGAACTCCGTCGCTTCCTCAAGGCCCAAAGCGTCCAGATCGTCCAAACCTTCTTCGAGAGCTCCGACCTCTGGGCCGGCCTCGTCGTCAAGCTCACCTCCCCCGCCAGGCTCATCTGGAGCCGCCGCGACATGGGCATCCTCCGCGCCCCCAAGCACCACCTCGCCTACCGCCTCCTCGCCAACCTCCCCGACCACGTCCTCGCCGTCTCCGAGCTCGTCCGCCAGTACTCCATCGACACCGACGGAATCCATCCCGACCGCGTCACCACCATCTACAACGGCCTCAACCTCGCCGACTGGACCACCCCCACCCCACCACCCGCCCAGCCCTTCCACATCACCACCCTCGGCAACATCCGCCACGTTAAAGGCCACGATGTCTTCCTCCGCGCCGCCAGCCTCATCGTCCAGCGCCACCCCGACACCCGCTTCACCATCGCCGGCGAAATCCTCGAGCCCGACTACTACGCCCACCTCCTCGAACTCATCCAGCAGCTCAACCTCACCCACCACGTCCACTTCCTTGGCGGAGTCACCAACCTCCGCAACCACCTCACCACCGCCCACCTCTTCGTCCTCCCCTCCCGCAGCGAAGGCTTCTCCAACGCCATCATCGAAGCCATGGCCGCCTCCCTCCCCGTCGTCGCAACCAACGTCGGAGGCAACGCCGAAGCCGTCCAGCACGGCCACAGCGGCCTCATCGTCCCTCCCGAAGATCCCCACGCTCTCGCCACCGCCATCCTGCGCCTCCTCGAAGACCCCGCCACCCGCAGCCGCATGGGAGCCGCCGGCAGGGAACTGGTCCTCCAGAAGTTCACCATCCACGCCATGATGACCCACACCACCCAGCTCTACCAAAAGCTACTCGACCTCCCCAACGCCACACCCTGACCCCAACCCACCGCCTCACCATCACCTGTTTTTGTTGTCATCCTTCGCAAAGCGGAGTACCGCTGTTCGCGTTTGCCTTTGCCGTTGCCTGTTTTTAGCCGTTGTCGTCGCTTGTTTTAGTTGTTGTCGTTGCCTGTCTTTTAGTTGTCATCCTTCGCGCAGCGGAGGATCTGCTGTTCGCCTCTGCCCCACCGCCTTCTACTCCCTTTTCCCCACTCCCTGCTTCTCTCCTCCCTGTCCGCCCCAAACCCCGGGTGCCCCATCTTCACCGCAGCATCATCGCGGTTAAGTTGGGCATTCGCGCAAGCGAACCGCTCTTCCACCACCCACCCAGTCTTCTACTCCCTTATACCCACTCCGTGTCTCCGCCCCAAACCCCGGGTGCCCATACATACCGTAAGCCTCACCGCCGAATGTGTGGGACCAACCACCTCCGCCTAAGCGCATGATGGGAGTTTATGGCTGAGGAGAGGAAAGCCGTTCGCGCTTCCACGAATGCCCAATCATGCGATGAGTCTGCATGATTGGGGTACCAGACAAAGTATCCAAGTGAGAGTCATAGGACATCTTGGACGAAGGATTGTCATCATTTGCTCGTCTCGTCGACTGGGAGGGTGCCCCATGTCCAACCTCCCCCATACACTGGGTGCCCCATGTCTCGCCTCTGAGACATGGAACCCATGTCTCAGAAGCGAGACATGGGGAACCCTCCCAGTCCACAGGTGAGCTTCTAAACCATCAACCACAAAGGGGACATTTCTAACGAGCTATAACATTCTCGAAAATCGATCTTGAATTATGAAAAACGCGGTGTTACGCTCGTGTCCTGTTAGGGGGCGTTCTAAGGCCGTCGTGCTCTCAAAATAAGAACTGTATGCTTCCTCACCACCAAGGGTCTTGGCAACTCTAAAAGGTAACTCATTATGAAATGGAAATTTGTTGTCGCCCTCAACTTGTGTTGCGTCCCATTTGTTTGGGCTCAGTCGGTCTCAGATTCCGAACTGATAGCTCGGATTAAGCTCAATAGGGGGAACTTTCAGGAATGGGACCGCGGTCCGAATCTCCCAGAAAAAGCGAAATCGCTGGGGAAGGACATCTTGGCGAGTCCCACAGTTAGAGAGACGCCGATTCTATGTGACCGCTGCCCAAAGCCTGATCCAGAGAATCATCCAGAGGTAAAACGAGCGGCAAGCGAGAGTGATTTGGTCGCGATTGGCCACGTTGTCAGGAATATCTCGGCCTTAACACAAAACGAAGCCTTCGTATTTACCGATTCGGAATTCGTGGTTGATGAAGTTCTAAAGAGCACTAGTACTTCACCAACTTCTCAGGCAATCAGAGTAGGAGAGGAGGTAACTGTTACCGCTCCAGGTGGAAGCGTGAAATCCGGTTCCTTCCGAATAACTGCATATCCCTCAAATCGGGTACCTCTTCAAATCGGGCACAGCTATCTGCTGTTCCTCGCTTTCCTGCCGAACTCGCGATCTTACGTGCAAACCAGTCTATTCGGCTTCGACATCACCAAACCCACGGTGACGTCGCTCAGAACCACCCTCATCAGCCCAGCCAGCGAACTTTTCTCTGATAGAGGCTTATTTCTGCACGCAATGCGTTCTTCTACTCACTTGGCAGTCGACGAGACGAGCAAATGATGACAATCCTTCGTCCAAGATGTCCTGTGACTCTCACTTGGATACTTTCTCTATCAGTCCTGGCACATTTAGCCGGGGTCGGGAATGCCAATGCGCAATGCAACCAGCAAGCCCCCAACGACTCTACGACGACTGGGTATTCTGTGCCACCGGGTGCCACCGTATATTACCAGTTCGATGCTAGCACTCAGAATATTCCACCGGGCACAGGCGGGACTACACCAATTTCTCAGATAACGGCCGCGTTCAATGCTTGGTCTGTAGCAAACAATCAGACTGGAGGAAGCGGTACAACCTTCGCGCCCTCCGACGCCGCTCATCCGGCGACGGTAACGATATTAGCCGATCAAAGTAGTCCATCATCGGGTGCTACAACATCGGCTCTGCCGGGCTTAATAGGAACCAGCAATCCTGCGACGATCACATTTCATCCGCAGGCTTTTATAGGAGGGACTTCGACGAGCGCTCTTCAGGTCGCCCAACCAGGTTATGACACCGTTTATCTGCAAATGGCGCTGCACGAAATTGGGCATTTGATGGGTATCGACGAATACCCAGTTGCTTCTGTTCCGCCATTTGGCCCAGACACCTCTGTAATGGTTCCCAGTTCGGGTGTCAATGATCAGGGAAATGCATATCCCAAGACTGGACCAACTAATTGTGATCAACAACAAGCGACCACAACCTCATCTTCGATAGCAGCTGCCGCAGGCAGTGGAAGTAGCGGCGGAAGTAGCGGTGGCGGTGGTGTCGGCGGTGGCGGTGGCGGCGGTCCGTATTATTACGATCCCGGAACCTGCACTCCGGACTATTGGGATCCGAGTACAAATACCTTGTATGCGGGCACTTGCTGATGGTGTGCGGGCGGGTGTCCCACATCTCGCCCTGTCAAGTCTCAAGACATACTTTACGTTTTGTCTCGGGACATCCT
This sequence comes from Acidobacteriota bacterium, assembly GCA_021780315.1. GTDB lineage: Bacteria > Acidobacteriota > Terriglobia > Terriglobales > Acidobacteriaceae > Edaphobacter. The sequence continues at coordinate 125,875 of JAJXYY010000033.1, read as the reverse complement.
ATACATTTGCTTTGTGTTCATGAGGGGGTTTCGATCCAAGCGGGTGGCCCATACATCCAATGACACCGATATCTTGGGTGCCCCATTCATGCAGTCTCATCGCACGAGTGGGCATTCGTGCGATGCGCGAACCGCTTTCCTCTCCCAGCGACAAAATCCCATCATGCCCATAGGCCCAAGTGTTTAGTCCCACACATTCGGCGGTGAGGCTTGCGGTATGTATGGGGCACCCGGAGTTTTGGGGGGAGATACGGAATGGGAGCAAGGGAGTCGAAGACTTGGGTGGCAGGTTTGGGAGAGCGGTTCGCGTGCGCGAATGCCCACCTTAACCGCGATGATGCTGCGGTGAAGATGGGGCATCCGGGGTTTGGTGGGGATAGGGAGGAGAGAAGCAGGGAGTAGAAGGCGGTGGGGTCAAGGGCGAACAGCAGGTCCTCCGCTGCGCGAAGGATGCCAACTAAAATGCAGGCACAGGCAACTGCAATGGGTTCCATACCCAAACCTCCCGCACCCCTGTCAACCCCACCCCACCCTCAACCCAAACAAAACACACCACATCCCCCTGAACAACTAGTTCCCACCAACCCGCTATACTTAAACCAGCAAACAAAAAGCCCCCAGCCCAAAGGCCAGGGGCTTTCACACTTAACCCCAACAGAAACAAGACTTTACAAATAAACCGTTTAGAATCAGGAATTTGCCATTCAAGTCCAAAGCTAAACCCAATCGAATCAAGACTTTGACACAAAACACCCAGAGGGGGGGGACCTGGCCGTCAAGCCATCCGCAGCAAAGCAGGAGGGCCAGAATCATCTGGCCCCCAGCTTCCATCGCATATCCTTACCGGAGTATCGCTCTAGCAGCGAACGATCTTCTCCGACTTGATCCCCTTCGTCGCATTCCGCGTATCCACCACCAGCTTCGACTCACGCACAATGCGCTCGTAGTCATAGTCCGAGTGGTCCGTCAGAATCATCACGCAGTCATACTGCTCCAGGTTCTCCAGCGGAGTGCAAGTCATGTTCAGGTTATAGTGGCGACCGCGACCAACCGTCGGGAAGTAAGGGTCGTTATAAACCACCTCAGCGCCCTCCGCCCGCAGCAACTCAATCACCGTCAACGAAGGAGACTCACGCAGATCGTCAATGTCCTTCTTGTACGCCATACCCAGCATCATGATCTTCGAGCCGTTCATCGCCTTCTTGTGCGTATTCAACGCACGCGAAACCGCCTGCACCGCATGTTCCGGCATGGCTTCATTCACCTCGCCCGCCAGCTCGATAAACCGCGTGTTGAAGTCGTACTCCTTCGCCTTCCAGCTCAAGTAGAACGGATCGATCGGAATGCAGTGCCCGCCCAGTCCAGGCCCAGGATAGAACGGATGGAAACCGAACGGCTTCGTCGATGCCGCATCAATCACCTCCCAGATATCCACGCCCATCCGCAGCGACAGCAGCTTCAACTCATTCACCAGCGCAATGTTCACGCAGCGGTAGATGTTCTCCAGCAGCTTCGTCATCTCCGCCACCCGCGTCGAAGACACCCGCACCGACCGCGTAAAGATCCCCTCGTACAACACCGCCGCCAGCTCCGTGGCGATCTCCTCATGCCCACCAACCACCTTGGGAATGTCATGCCGCGCCACCGTCGTATTGCCCGGGTCTTCCCGCTCCGGCGAGAACGCTACATAGAACACGCCTTGCTCAGCCGCCGCACCCTTGGTCTGCACCTTCAACCCCGCCGTATTCCCAGCCTCCAGCAGAGGAATCAGCACATCCTCCGTAGTCCCCGGGTACGTCGTACTCTCCAGCACCACCAACTGTCCTTCGCGAATCCACGGAGCAGTAGACTTCGCCGTATTTTCAATGTAGCTAAGGTCCGGCTCGCGATGTCCTGTCAGCGGAGTGGGCACGCACATGATGATCGCGTCCATATCCGTCAGCCGCGAGAAGTCCGTCGTCGCCTGCAACCCCTGCTTCCGCGCCGTCTGAATATCCTCCGCAGGAATCCGGAAGATGTACGACCGGCCAGCTTCGAGGTCGGTGACCTTCTTCTCGTCAATGTCGAATCCCGTCACCTGAAAGCCAGCCGCCGACAGCAGCAGCGACAGCGGTAACCCCACGTATCCCAATCCAATCACGCCGATCTTGGCAGTACGGGCTTCCAGCCGCTCAAAACGGGCCTGGGCAATCTTTGGCAAACTCACTTTATCTGTAGCTGACATGGTCACGATTATCGCATCCGCCTTTTCATCGTTGCATTGCTGTTGTGTTGATTCTAGGTGTCCTTATACATTCATCCGATGGTACAAAAGTGGTAACCCAGATTCTTTCCGTATCATCAGGTAGACTGCGCTGGCTGCTAGTTAGATTCAACACACGCAGAAATGGCCGCCTCGGTACGAGGCGGCCATTTCAATGGGACGCTTCCATGTTCACGCAAGACCACTCCCGATGGCCTCGCGCGAATCCTCTAACTACGAGCGCATCCGGCGGAAGATCGCACCAGCAGAGCCCAAAAGACCCGTGCCCAGCATCATCAACGTGCTCGGCTCAGGAACGCTGGTCAACGAAGCGCTGAAGTCCACGCCCGAAGGATCGCCAGTGCCGCCAACCGGTCCGGTACCCTCCTGCTGCACTACGAACGTCAACGTGTTTGCATCCATGCCGCTGTTCATCGCCACGCCATGCAGCGAGATCGTGTCCGTGATCCAGCAGGTAGGTGCATTGTCCGCGCAATGGGAATCGCTGCCCAGAGCGCCAGCCATAATCAGAGGGTTGCCATTCAGGTACACTGCCGTCGTATCGTCAGCCATCACAGAAAGCGTACCCGAGTAGAAAGGCATGCCAGCCGTAAAGTTAGTCGTATACGTGTAGTAACCGAAATCCGGGTTCACCGTACCGACCGGTCCGGAGGTCATTGTCGAACCAACCCACGCAGAGTTAGGAATCGCTGGATTCCATACATTGCTAGGATCAAGATCGTAGCTGGTGGTCCCCATGCCCGTCGAAGGGATATTCGAGCCGGCATTGAATCCGATAAAGTTCATCGCCGTATTGTCCACGGTTATGGTTCCCGGGTTATAGCCGGCAGTCGATCCGTAGCTGCCAAGCGTGAGGGTGTCGGCAGAGGCAAAGCCGCAACTTGCCACAAGTACCGCTGCCAAAGCAGAGAGCTTAATAAGATTCTTCATGTTTCCTCCTAAGTGTTCCGCTTTCAGCGGGGCCTGTCTAAGTAATCGCTTCGAAACACCCACAGTTGATGCTCAATTGGTGGCAGCCGCGTAGTGTTTGACTGCCTGTCTAATAGCAAACACATGGCCAAAAAAAACTTCCTGAAATCAACTAGTTAGAAGGAACCTATCTCGGCAATGTGAAACAAATTGCACTTGAAAATGGCAAATGTGTCGTCTGAGCAGCAAAATGGGCAGCCCGTTCGGGCTGCCCACTCGTCTTCACTCTTTCCAATGGACTACGAACGCATCCGGCGGAACAAGGCTCCAGCAGATCCCAGAAGACCCGTACCCAGCATCATCAGCGTGCTCGGCTCAGGAACGCTCGTCAATGAAGCGTTGAAGTCCACGCCCGAAGGATCGCCCGTGCCGCCAACCGGCCCCGTGCCAGCCTGCTGCACCACGAAGGTCAACGTGTTCGCGTCCATACCGCTCATCAACGCCACACCATGCAGCGAGACCGTATCAACCACTCCACAGGTCGGTGCCTTGTCAGCACAATGCGTATCCGTGCCTAAGGCACCCGCCGGAATCAGCAAGTTGCCATTCAGGTACACAGCCGTCGTATCGTCCGCCAACACCGACAACGTGCCAGAGTAGAAAGGCATCAGCGCCGAGAAGTTCGTCGTGTAAGTATAGAAACCGAAGTCCGGGTTGACCGTACCAACTGGTCCAGAGGTCGAGGTAGATCCAACCCATGTGGAATTCGGCAGGGCCGCACTCCACACGTTGCTCGGGTTCTCGTAAAAGGAGCTACCCGTGCCCCACGTAGGCGTGCTGGAGGTCGAATTGAATGCGGCAAAGTTCATCGCCGTGTTGGCATTGCCCATGTTAGACCAGCCAGTTGCATAGCTGCCAAGCTGGATCGTGTCTGGTGGGAGCGGATCAGCAGATGCGTACATTGCAGTTGCTGCAATTACTGCTGCCAAAGCAGAGAGCTTCAAAATATTCTTCATGTGTTCCTCCTGAAAATTCCGTCTCCGTGCGACGGGGTACAAAAATTTACATCCTGCTTACAAATCCCTAGTGCATGTGCAAATCCCTGCCAAATCCCCTTATATTGACGGCTCGGGTATCTGCACATGGATCATGTACGTGAATGGTGTTGCATGTTAGTGGCCAAACAAAAACCCTTATATTTCAACGTAATTAGCTAGAAACATGCGCACTATGAGCATTTGTTTTCACAAGTGCCAATTAACTTCCCACCCGATCCGGACTCTCCGCAAAATACTGCTACTCCATCCATTCAGCCTCAAACGCAGCGATCCCAACTCCTATAATCGTCATACCCGGGCATCCGTCCGTGCCAACAGGCGCTCGTCTCGCATCCAACGCGACATGCCTGCTCCGGCGGGGTCTATATCACCATGGGCGAGAGCATCGCTCGATGCTTATTCCGTCAATACAGAGTCAAATCACCAAGGAATCTATGCCCCATCCCGCACCAATCCGCACGCTCCCCCCAACTCCCGCTCCAACGCTGCATTGGTTCAGCAGAACTCTGCTTGTACTCATTGTTCTGGCTCCTCTGGCGCTCACCCCTCCCGCTCACGCAGCCAACCCTCTCTCAGGTTCCCCCCTCAACGACGGCTACCACGACCTCTACAACCTCGCCTTCCCCGCCGCCCACCAACACTTCCAGCAATGGATGAACGCTCACCCCGAAGACCCCATGGGCCCTGCAGCGGATGCTGCCGCCTACCTCTTCTCCGAGTTCGACCGCCTCCATATCATCGACGTAGAACTCTTCGCCGACCAGACACGCTTCGACAACCGCCAGCGCCTTACCCCCGATCCCGCAGTCCGCAAGGCCTTCGACGACCGCGTCGCTCAAGCCGCTCTCCTCGCCGATGCCGCCATCCAGCGCAACCCCCGCGACGCCTCTGCCTATTACGTCAAAACCCTCCTCGCCGGCATGCGCTCCGACTATGCCCTGCTCATCGAAAAAAGAGATATCACCGCCCTCAACCTCAGCAAAGAGGCCAGTGCCTACTCCAAACAGGCCCTCTCCCTCAACCCAACCCTCTACGACGCCTACCTGGCCAGCGGGGTGGAAAACTACATGCTCAGCCTCAAATCCGCTCCCCTCCGCTGGATCCTCGGCCTTACCGGCGCCGCCACCGACCGCGAGGAGGGCATACGGCTACTCCACATCACCGCCAGTCAGGGCTTCTACCTCGCACCCTTCGCCCGCATGATGCTCGCCGTGGCCGCACTCCGCGACAACCACCCCCAGGAGGCCCGCAACATTCTCCTCGCCCTCCAAAAGGAGTATCCCCAGAACACCGTCTACGCTCGGCAGATTGAGCGTATCCCTTAGCTTTCTCCACCTCAATGGCCGCTCGTCTCACCACTCAGCCAGCGAGCCTCCTGCTTCTACTCCGCCCATCTGCTAACGAATCAGTTACTTCGCTAGTCCAACCATCTCAGTTTCACCATCACAGCTTCGCAAAACTCAAAGGGCAATCACACGAATGCGCATCTCATCGGTTGGCACGGCCTACCCCCCTCATCGTTATCCTCAGGCCGAAATCACCAAAGCCCTCGCTCAGCGCTGGGAAGGCAAAATGGAAGAGCCCCGCATCCTCAATCGGCTCCACGCCAACTGTGGCGTAGACTTCCGCAACTTGGTCTTCCCCTTGGAGGCTTATCCCTCGCTCGTCGGCTTTGGCCAGACCAACACCGCCTGGATCGCCGCTGCCGTTGAACTCGGCCAGCAAGCCGTCACCCGCGCACTCGATGCTGCTGGCATCACCGCAGCCGATATCTCTGCCATCTTCTTCGCCTCCGTCACCGGCATCGCCAGCCCCACCATCGACGCCCGCCTCATCAACCTCATGCCCTTCCCGGTCAACGTCAAGCGCACCCCTATCTTCGGACTCGGCTGCGTCGCCGGGGCCGCCGGTATCGCCCGTGCATCTGACTATGTCCGTGCCTTCCCCGACCAGATCGCCCTCATGCTCTCCGTCGAACTCTGCTCCCTCACCTGGCAGGATGACGATCAGTCCATCGCCAATCTCATCTCCACCGGCCTCTTCGCCGACGGAGCCGCTGCCGTCGTCGTAGCCGGTGCCAACACCAAACTCGCCGCCACCCAGCGCCCCAGTCCCCGCATCCTCGACACCCGGTCCACCTTCTACCGCGACACCCAGCACGTCATGGGCTGGACCATCGGCGATCTAGGCTTCAAAATCGTCCTCTCCCCCGACGTCCCCAAGGTCGTCAACGACAACCTGCTCTCCGACGTCCAGGGTTTCCTCAGCCACAACAACCTTCAGCTCTCCGATATCTCCAGCTATATCTTCCACAGTGGCGGCCCCAAGGTTCTCGAAGCCATGGAGACATGCCTCAGCCTCCCACCCGATGCCCTCGCCCCTTCCTGGAAATCCCTCCGTGAAGTCGGCAACCTCTCCGCTGCCTCCGTCCTCGCCGTCCTCGAGGATTACCTCGTCAATAACCCCGGAGAACCAGGAACTTACAGCATTCTTGCTGCCATGGGACCCGCTTTTTGTTCTGAACTCGTCTTACTACAGTGGTGATTAATCCATCAGGCAGGCTGAATGTACGTTGAATCGAAGCTGCATACCCGCAATCCTTTTGTAACCAAAGAAGTAGCACCTTCCATTGTCCGATCCGTGGATGTCTTCATCGCAGGCGGGGGCCCCGCTGGACTCGCCTGCGCCATCGCAGCCGCCATGCACGGCCTCTCCGTCGAAGTCGCCGATGGCATGAAGCCGCCCATCGACAAAGCTTGCGGAGAAGGCCTCATGCCCGACACAGTCCACGCCCTCCACCAGCTCGGCGTTGACATCTCCACCACCCAAAGCCATCCCTTTCGCGGTATCCGATTCATCGGATCCCCCAACCGCAGCCGCCCCGCCCGCAACACGCAGGCAGACTTCCCCCAAGGCCACGGCCGCGGCATGAAGCGGGTTCTCCTGCACCAACTCCTCCTCGACCGCGCCCTCGCGCTCGGCGTTCACCTCAGTTGGGAGACGCTCGTAAAACAGACCGCTCAACAGCACCCCGCGAACGCCCCCACGGGGCAGGGAACTACCACCCTCATCCATACCTCCCGCCACACCACCCGCGCCCGCTTCCTCGTCGGCGCAGATGGCCACCAGTCTCGCATCCGCGCCGCCGCCAGGCTCGATAAGGCTACCATCGCAGCGCGACGCATCGGCCTCCGCCAGCACTTCGCCATCGCCCCCTGGACCGACTACGTCGAGGTCTACTGGAGCGACCACGGCCAGGCCTACGTCACCCCCATCTCTGCCAACGAAGTCTGCATCGCCTTCGTCGCCCACCAGAAATTCGAGTCCATCCCTCAGGCGCTCAGCTTCTTCCCCGACCTGCTCGCCCGTCTCACCGCCGCTCTGCCCAGCGACCGGCCGCGCGGCTCCATCACCCTTAGCCGCAAGCTCCACCGCGTCACTCGCGACAACATCGCCCTCATCGGCGATGCCTCCGGCTCAGTCGACGCCGTCACCGGAGAAGGTCTCGCCCTCTGCTTCCGCCAGGCCCTCGCTCTCGCCGATGCCCTCCAGGACAACAACCTCCCCGCCTATCAGAAAGCCCACGTCGCCATGCACCGCCTCCCCCACTTCATGGCTCGCACCATGCTCTTGATGGATAGCTCGCCCCTCCTCCGCAGCAAGGCCCTCAGCGCCTTCCACCGCCGACCTCAGCTCTTCGAGCAGCTCCTCCAAACCCACGTCGGCCACGCCCCCATCCAGATCCTTGGCTCCCGAGGCCTCATCGCCACAGGTGCCCACATCCTCGCGGGATAAACCTCCCTGCCTCGTGCACAGCTTTACTTCCCATCCCCATCCTTGTAATTTTGAACCCCAAGGGGACCGCAGCCGCCTATGATTGATCACGTCGCGAATCGCTGCATCCAGCTCATCGCAAAATCAAAGAACCTCGAACCTGAAACCATCACCCTCGACACCACCTTCGACTCCCTCAACATCGACTCCCTCGACAAGATCAATCTCTCCTTCGAGGTCGAGGAAGCCTTCGCTATCGTCATCCCCGACGACGCGCTCGGCAGCCTCAAAACTGTCGGCGACGTCGTCCGCGGTGTTGAAAAGCTCCTGCAGGATGCCCCCGCACCGCCGCCCACCGTAAACTAGTCTTATCTCTCAGTGAAGGAATTCATCTCTTGCATCGCGTTGTAGTCACCGGCCTCGGCTGCGTCACCCCCATCGGCTCTTCCATCGACGAGTTCCGCTCCGCCCTCTTCTCCGGAACCTCGGGCATCGCTCCCTTCCCGCCCTTCGCCGAAGCTCCCGGACCCACCCAGGGCCTCCGCTTCACCCAGTCGGCCGCCATACCCTCCTTCGATCCCGACCAGCACCTCGCCTCCGGAGTCATCGCCGCCACCAATCGCACCGCCCAGCTCGCCATCGTCGCTGCACGTCAGGCCGCCCAACAGGCTCAACTCCTCCAGCACCACGCCCCCGGTGACATCGCCATCCTCCTCGGCTGCTCCACCGGCGGACGCTCCTCCGAAGAGACCGAAACCGCTCGCCTCTACACCCGCGACGCCCGCGTCCATCCCCTCACCGTCATCCGCACCATGGCCTCCGCCGGAGCCAGCTATGTCTCCATCGATCTCGGCGTCACCGGCCCCGTCCTCAATCTCTCCACCGCCTGTGCCTCCGCCACCCACGCCATCGGTATGGCCTTCCACATGGTCCGCTCCGGAATGGTTCAGGCCGCCATCGCCGGTGGCCACGAAGCCCCGCTCACCTTCGGCTTCCTCCGCGCCTGGGACTCCATGCGCGTCGTCTCCCCCACCCAGTGCCGCCCCTTCTCCGCCGACCGCGACGGCATGACCCTCGGTGAGGGTGCAGCCATGCTCACCCTCGAAACCCTCGCCTCCGCACAGGCCCGCAACGCCCCCATCTTCGCGGAGATCGTCGGCTTCGGCATGTCCGCCGATGCCACCCACATCACCCAGCCCAACCCTACCGGCGCCGCCACTGCCATCCGCAAAGCCCTCGCCGACGCCAGCCTCGAACCAGCACAGATCGACTACATCAACGCCCACGGCACCGGCACCCTCGCCAACGACTCCGTCGAAGCCGCCGCCATCCACCAGGTCTTCGGTGATCGCGCACCCCACATTCCCGTCACCTCCACCAAATCCCTCCACGGCCACTCCATCGGAGCCAGCGGAGCCCTCGAAGCCCTCGCCACCATCCTCGCCCTCCATCACCACCAACTCCCCGCCACCGCCGGCGTCACCACCCTCGACCCCTCGCTCAACCTCGATGTCGTCCTCGGCCACGCCCGCCCAGCCACACCCAAATTCGCCATCTCCAACTCCCTCGCCTTCGGTGGCCTCAACGCCGTCCTCGCCTTCCGCGCCACCTGACCTACTCGGCCACCACACCCGTTTCGAGAATGATGATCATGACCTCCAGCTACTGGACCCGCCGCTTCACCCGCCACACCCTCCTCGGCCTCTCGGCCACCGCGCTCGTCCTCCTCGGCTACTTCGCCTCACCCCCGCCCGACTTCCGCCACCGCCTCAGCATGGGCGCAGCCTACGCCGGCATCCTCTTCCTCGTCGCCTGCCTCTGGCTCGGCCCCTGGAACGTGCTTCGCCATCGCCCCAATCCCGTCAGCTCCGACCTCCGCCGCGACCTCGGTATCTGGGCCGGAATCCTCGCCATCCTCCACACCGCCGTCGGCCTCACCGTCCACCTCCGCGGGCGTATGTGGATGTACTTCTTCAAGCAGTTCCACCCCCTCGCCATCCAGAACAACAAGTTCGGCGCAGCCAACTTCCTCGGCCTCGCCTCCGCCATCCTCTTTCTCGTCCTGCTCGTCATCTCCAACGACATCTCCCTCCGCGCCCTCGGACTCCAGCGTTGGAAGTCCATCCAGCGCTGGACCTACGCCGCCGCTATCCTCGCCGTCGCCCATGGCATCCTCTTCCAGCTGGTAGAGAAACGTCATCTCCCCTGGGTCCTGCTCTACACCGCGCTCATCGCCACCGGCCTCGCCATCCAACTCGCAGGCTTTATCGCTCTCCGCCGCAAACGCAGCAGCTAACTCCCCCCGCCCCGCGTTACCATACTCGCCAGATGATCTCCGTCCTCATCCTCACCCGCAACGAGCAGCACGACCTCCCCGCCGCCCTCGACTCCGTCGCCTGGTCCGACGACATCCACGTCTTCGACTCCTTCTCCACCGACAACACCCTCGCCATCGCCCACGCCGCAGGAGCCCACACCCATCAGCGCGCCTTCGACGACTACGCCACCCACCGCAACGCCGCACTCACCTCCATCCCCTTCAAATACCCCTGGGTCTTCCTCCTCGACGCCGACGAGCGACCTACCCCCGAACTCTCCCGCGAGATGCAGCAACTCGCCCTCGCCGCCCCGCCCCAGGTAAACGCCTTTCGTCTCCGCCGTCGCGACTTCCTCTTCGGCACCTGGCTCAAACACGCCCAGATCTCACCCTTCTACATCCGCCTCGTCCGCCCCCAGCACGCCCGCTACACCCGCGCCATCAACGAAGTCCTCGAAGTCCAGGGCATCGTCGCCGACCTCAGCTATCCCCTCGACCACTTCCCCTTCGCCAAGGGCATCGCCCACTGGGTCGCCAAACACAATCTCTACTCCAACATGGAAGCCGAACTCATCTACCACCAGCAGGGCCTACAGAACCCCTCCCTCCACACCGCCCTCCGCCACCCCGACTTCCACACCCGCCGCCTCCACCAGAAGGCCATCTTCTACCGCCTCCCCGGCCGACCCCTCATCAAGTGGCTCTACATGGTCTTCCTCCGCGGAGCCATCCTCGACGGCGCCGCAGGCCTCACCTACGCTACCCTCCAGGCCTTCTACGAATACCTCATCGTGATTAAAACGAAGGAGCTTCAACGCGGCCAGGCATAACCCTTCTCGGTCAAGGCACAACATCAAACGGTCATCCGCATAAATGTAACCACCATAGATACAATTGTTCCACCACTGCATGAGTGGCCAATCATGCAGGCCATCGCATGACCGCCGACGCAAAACCGCTTGCACCATCTCCAGTCGACATTTACACTAGATCAACATAGTCACACTTACATTGAAGTTCCCCCAGATCACCGGGTCCTGCTAACTCAATCGTAGTGACGCTCCTGCATCCCATCGTTGTGGCGCAGGCTCCTCATCGCAACTAGTAAGTATTTCCCGGCATACTCCTGAAAAGGAGTACGGACTCTCTCTACCTCAAAGCTGCACTCTTGCTTCAAGGCTGTCCTTTCCCGGCTTAATACGGAGCCATCTCGCACCCCCGTTGCGACGAGATTCTTCGGCACCCATACATACCCATCCAAGCCCCCCGCCTGCAGCGCGGCTGGCCCACTGTTTTCTTTTTTTGGAGGTTTTATGCAGCCGTCCCAACATCGGTCTCTTCGTGCCGTACAGTCCCTCTTCGCGCTCCTCGCAGCCATCCTGATCGTGTGTTCTCCCGCTGGCCTGGCCCAGTCCTTCCGCGGCGGCATCAACGGCACCGTTACGGACCACACCGGCGCCGTCATCGCAAACGCCACCGTAGTCGCCGTACAAACCGCCACTGGTATCACCCGCAACGCAACCAGCTCCTCTGGTGGCGAGTTCAACTTCCAGGACCTCCCTGTAGGTCTCTACAGCATCACCGTCTCCTTCTCCGGCTTTCAGACCGTCAAAACTGACAAGATCACGGTCTCCGCCGGTGCCATCTATACCGTGCCCGTCGTCCTCCCGCTCTCCACCTCCGCTACCACCGTAGAGGTCGACGCAGCCGGGCTCGCACTCGATACCACCAGTGCCACCCAGACCACCGACATCCCCAGCCAGGTCGTCAACGACGCACCTAACAACGGACGTGACTTCACCCAGCTCCTTCAGTTCACCCCCGGATTTGCCGGATACTCCATCGGTGGCGGCGCCGGTGTCGCCTCCGTCAACGGAACTCGCTCCAATCAGGTCAACTGGCAGATCGAAGGTACCGACAACAACGACCTCTGGTGGAATATCCCCGCCGTCAACCAGGGCGGTGTCTCCGGCATCGCAGGCATCGTCCTCCCCCTCGACGCAGTCGAGCAGTTCTCCTTCGTCACCAGCGGAACCCCCGAAAGCGGTCGTAACGCCGGTGGTACCGTCAACCTCTCCATCAAGTCAGGCGCCAACCAGTTCCACGGCTCCGCCTACTACTTCAACCGCAATGAGTTCTTCGCCGCCATCACCCCCTTCGCCAACGGATCACCCAAAAACAAAACCCGTGATATCGACTACGGCTTCTCGCTCGGCGGTCCCATCTTCCGCGACAAAACCTTCTTCTTCCTCACCTACGAGCACCAGAACTTCGTCATCGGCAACCAGGCCAGCTCCACCGAGCCTTCCGCCGCCTATCAGACCGCTGCCCAGAACGTCCTCGCGTTCTACGGTGTCCCCGTCAATCCCGTCTCTAAGAATCTCCTAGCCACCCTCTGGCCAGGCTCCGCACTCAACGGCCCCGCCCAGTCCGGCAACTACTTCAACCCCGGCACCGAAAACGGTCACAGCTTCAACGGCATCATCAAGCTCGACCACACCTTCAACCCCAGCAACCAGCTCTCCGTAAAATGGTACGCAGGACAGGGCAACCAGACCGCTCCCACCTCCTCCTACCTCTCGCCCTACTACGAAGAAGCTCCCATCCACGTCCAGAACTACTCCATCGTCTACAACCACATCTTCTCGCCCAAGATTGCGAACCAGCTCTTCGTCGGCGTCAACTACTTCAATCAGGTCTTCTCCGACGTCAACCACAGCTACAACCCCGTCGCTCTGGGTCTCAACACCGGCGTCACTGACGTCAGCCTCGCTGGCTCCCCCAAGATCGTCATCGGACCCTCGGCCGCAGGCTCCGGTCTCACCGGCAGCGGCAGTGGCTTCGATCCTCTCGGCGTAACCCCACCCGAAGGTCGTAACGACATCACCGGTCACCTCGACGACGCGCTCTCCTACACCATCGGCAAACACGAGTTCCGCTTCGGCGGTGAGTTCCGACAGGCCCAGGTCGATGACTTCTATCAGACCGGTTCACGCGGTGCCTTCACCTTCGACGGCTCACAAGGCCCCTGGAACCCAGGCGCAGGCTCCGCGGCCTGCAACGCCCTCGCCACCAAAAACCTCGGCCAGACCGCGCCCAATACCAACGGCGACAACAACATCCTCTTCCTCGCCGACTTCCTCGCCGGATGTGTCTCCAACTCCTCCATCGTCCTCGGCGATGCCAAGCGTCAGGTCTTCGAGAACACCTTCGACCTCTTCGCCCAGGACGCCTGGCAACTCAGCTCCAAATTCAACCTCAACTACGGCCTCCGCTACGACTACGCCGGAGCCATTCACAACCCCTACAGCAACCTCACCTCCTTCAATCCCAACTCCGCCAACGGCTTCGACGTCCAGGGCCAGAACGCCGCCAACATCTACAGCCCCTACAAGGGAGCCATCAGCCCCCGCGTCGGTGCTGCCTACAACGTCAGCAACAACCTCGTCATCCGTGGCGGCATCGGTATGTACTTCGATACGCCCTACATGCTTCCCCTGCTCAACCTCCGCGGAACCACCAACAGTGGTGCCCTCGGTGTAGGCAATAACCCCGCCGGCGCCAATCCCGTCGCCGCCGCCGCCGTCGGTGGCTACGTCATCCAGAACAACGTCCCACTCTTCCCCAGCCTGTCGCAGGCACTCGCCGGTGCAGGTGTCACCAACGTCTTCTCCGTCAACCCCAACTTCCGCCAGTCCTACACCTATAGCTACAACCTCAACCTCCAGCAAAGCCTCGGCAACTCCATCGTCTTCCAACTCGGTTATCTCGGCACACTCTCCCGCCACCTCACCGAGGTCCAGGACATCAACCAGGCCGCACAGGGCAGCGGCTTCCTTACCACCGCACCCAACTGCCCCAGCCAGTACAGCCCGCAGCAGTGCACTCGCCCCTTCTTCAACAAATTCCCCAACTTCGGCGTCATCAACCAGCTCAACAGCGATCTCAACGCCAACTACAACTCCCTCCAGGCCATCCTCCGCACCTCCGCCTGGCACGGACTCACCACCCAGGCCAACTACACCTGGTCTCACGCACTCGATTACGAAACAGGTCTCGTACCCTACCTGCCGCAGAACAGCTTCAACCTTGCTGGCGAGTACGGAAACAGCGACTTCGACACCCGTCACACCTTCTCCGCCTACTTCAACTACCTCGTCCCCAGCGGACACTTCGGACCCAAGCTCCTCACCCACGGATGGGAAGTCAACAGCACCCTCTCCCTCCACGGTGGACAGCCCTTCTCCGTCGTAGCCAACTCCAACGCCAGCGGCAACGGCGAGTACGCTGACCGTGCCAACCTCGTACCCGGCGTCAATCCCTTCGCCGGTGTCTCCCACAGCATCAACAGTGGCGTCGTCACCTGGTTCAACTCCGCCGCCTTCACCGATCCCGCGCAGGGAACCTACAGCACCCAGCGCCGCAACCAGTTCTACAACCCCGGCTTCAAGGATGTAGACCTTTCCATCTTCAAGAACACCAAAATCACTGAGCGCGTCTCCACCCAGTTCCGGGCGGAGATGTTCAACCTCTTCAACACCGTCAACCTCGCTCCCGTCGGAGCCCCTCAGACCAGTGCTGGCGGAGTCATCACCTCCACCATCGGCACCTTCTTCGGCGCACCCGGCATCGGCCCCGGCGAACCCTACAACACCCAGTTCGCACTCAAGGTCATCTTCTAACCAACTCACACAACCCCATCACCACATGCCCCATCCAAGCGACCGCGCGGATGGGGCATCTCTTTTCTCCAACTCCCACAAAAGTCCCATCTCCTGCCACTCACAAAATCCCTCCCAGCCATCTACACTTACCTCATGTGCGGAATAGTCGGTTACATCGGTCCTAAAGCAGTCGTCCCCGTCATCATCGAAGGTCTACGCCGTCTCGAGTACCGCGGCTACGACTCAGCCGGTATCGCCGTCGCAGGCGGCCCCGACGGCATGCAGCTACGCCGCGCCCCCGGCAAGCTCCGCAACCTCGAAGCCGTCATCGAGAAGTCCCCCATCCACGGCTCCTTCGGCATTGGCCACACCCGCTGGGCCACCCACGGCCGCCCCACCGAAGAAAACGCCCACCCCCACCGCGACTGCTCCGGAAACCTCGTCGTCGTCCACAACGGCATCGTGGAAAACTACCTCGCCCTCAAAAAGCAGCTCACCGCCGCCGGGCACACCTTCGTCACCGAGACCGACACCGAGATCATCGCCCACGTCATCGAAGAAGAGCTCAAACACGCCCCCGGCATCGCTCTCGAAGAGGCCGTCCGCCGCGCCGTCAAGCATCTCACCGGAGCCTTCGCCATCGGTGTCCTCTCCGCCCACGAGCCCAACAAGCTCGTCGCCGCCCGCATGGGACCACCCGCCGTCATCGGCATCGGCGAAGGCGAGTACTTCCTCGCCTCCGACGTCCCCGGCATCCTCCACCACACCCGCAACATCCACTTCCTGCAGGATGGAGAAGTTGCCATCCTCACCCCCTCCGGCGTCACCCTCACCGACTTCCAGGGCCAGTCGCTCCCCCTCAAAACCCAGCGCATCACCTGGGACCCCATTATGGCCGAGAAGGCCGGCTACAAACACTTCATGCTCAAAGAAGTGAATGAGCAGCCCCGCGCCATCCGCGACACCACCCTCGGCCGCATCTCCCTCACCACCGGCAAAGTCCACCTCGCCGAGATGCAGGTCTCCGACGAAGACTTCCGCAACGCCAGCCAGATCACCATCGCCGCCTGCGGAACCTCCTGGCACGCAGGCCTCGCCGGCAAGTTCATGATCGAGCGCCTCGCCCGCCTCCCCGTCGAGGTCGACTACGCCTCCGAGTACCGCTACCGCGACCCCATCGCCGACCCCCGCGCCATCGGACTCCTCATCACCCAGTCCGGAGAAACCGCCGACACCCTCGCCGCCCAGGCCGAGATGATCGCCAAAGGCTCCAAAACCCTCGCCATCTGCAACGTCGTCGGCGCAGCCATCACCCGCAAGGCCCAGGGCACCATCACCACCAACGCCGGCCCCGAGATCGGCGTCGCCTCCACCAAGGCCTTCACCGCCCAGCTCACCGCCCTCTTCGTCCTCGCCCTCCACATCGCCCAGGTCCGCGGAACCATCACCGAAGCCCAGTCCCTCCACCTCGTCGACGAGCTCTCCAAACTCCCCGGCAAGCTCGAAGACGTCCTCCGCTCCGTAGACGACCAGTGCTTCCAGCTAGCCAAAATCTTCCACACCGCCAACGACTTCCTCTTCCTCGGCCGCGGCATCCACTACCCCATCGCCCTCGAAGGCGCCCTCAAGCTCAAAGAGATCTCCTACATCCACGCCGAAGGCTACCCCGCCGGCGAGATGAAGCACGGCCCCAACGCCCTCATCGACGAGACCCTCCCCGTCGTCTGCATCGCCACCAAAGATCCAAACGACCCCTCCAGCGTCCTCAAATACGAAAAGACCCTCTCCAACATCCAGGAAGTCACCGCCCGCTCCGGCCGCGTCATCGCCATCGCCATCGAAGGCGACGAAGAGATCAAACAACTCGTCGAACACACCATCCAGATCCCCCAGGCCCCCGAACTACTCCTACCCGTACTAGAAGTGGTCCCCCTCCAACTCCTCGCCTACCACATAGCCGTCCGCCGAGGCTGCGACGTAGACCAACCCAGAAACTTGGCCAAATCCGTCACCGTCGAATAAAACATCGAGTGACTAAATCAAGAGTAGCAACTACAGGTCAGGCAGTGCTTGGTATTGAATGCCGAGCACAGGCCTCGTAGGGCTCATCGTCCAATAGAAGGACACACTTTGGCCATCCGCGCCCCAAGTTTTCGAGCAGAACTGCGTTTGATGGGATGCATAGGCCTGCTCAATTTCCGCGCAATTACCTTCTACTTTCGACGGCGCTCCGTACTTAGCAGCAAATTGCGTGTCGAGGCCAAACACGGCAAGGGCTACAGCAGCGCCCTCATCATTGCTTTTCTTTTGACGAACCATGTCCGCAGTGTCGAGGTTCAACATCACAATGTCCAGACGGCCCCCAGCATCGAAATTGGTCCGTACCGTGAAAGGATAGTACGCGTTCATACCAGCAGGATTCAGGATGAAGTCTACTTTTGACAACATCTGAGTGTCGCTTATAGGTGTTAGCTGGTAGTCAGGTATAGTCTTTACAACCTCAATCCTGTTCATCCCGAATTTGAGGCCTTTCCAAGTTGTTTGAGCGTACAAAGTAGAGGACATCATCAATAGAGACAGAGACAACACACGCATGGTCATATCTCCAGCATACGTTGGCCGTCGGGTGGGTCTATCCACAAAACGTCAAAATTCTGGTGCCCATTCATGCGCAATCTCATCACGTATGGGTGAGTTCGTATCTTTGATACGATGCCCCCACGCGGCTGGCAGATCCATGATGAGAGGATTCATATTTAGGCTGGCGGCTGGAACGACCCGACACATGCTAACCTGCCCGTATGCTTAACGAGATTAACAATGAAAGACTCGCGGAGATACTTACGGAACTTGAGGATCTTCACGCGAAAGATCACCAACTTGTTCGACACCGCCCTCTCCGCAGCTCTGAACCTGCAATGCCAATTCCAATTGAAGAGCTGTTTGCTTATGGACATCGATACGAACGCCGGCAGGTTCTTCACGAAGAGCTCCGTCAAATGGCGAGTAAAGCATGATCAACAACTAATCGGTTGATGATCGGGCGGGTGGCCCATACATCCAATGACACCACTACCCCGGGTGCCCCATTCATGCAGTTTCATCGCATGAGTGGGCATTCGTGCGAAGCGCGAACCGCCTTCCTCTCCCCAAACGATAAAAACCCCACCAAGCCCACCGGCCTCAAACGGCGGGTGGCCCACATCTCCCCAAGCCACAAAACTGGGTGCCCCATATCTCGCTTTTGAGATATGGGCCTTCGCGCCCAGCGCGAACCGCTTTCCTCTCCCCAGCGATAAAATCCCACCACCCTCTCCGGCCCAGCCCGCCGCCAGAACACTAGCCACTCCACTTCCTCGCTAAATCTGTCGCACATCCTTGCAGCTCAGAAATCCGCAACTACCTGTCATGCTGTACCTTCATACAAAACGTGCATGACATCTTCCCGACTGTACTTCGAGTTCGATCCGGCCAAAGCCGAAAGCAATCTCGCCAAGCACGGAGTCTCCTTTTCCGAGGCAATCACCGTCTTCGACGATCCGCTCTCGTCCACGCTGCCAGACGATCAGCATTCGATTGACGAGAACCGATTCATCACCGTTGGCATGTCCATCCACTTCCGTTTGCTCTTCGTCGTTTACACTGAAACCACCTCAGGCATCCGTCTCATCGGAGCCCGTCCTGCCACTGCAGCCGAGGTAGCACAATATGAAGAAGGCTAAGCAACTCGACCCTCTCGCTCCCCGCCCAAATCTCGACTTCAGCAAAGGTGTACGCGGCAAATACTTCGACCGCCTCAAGCTGGGGACAAATCTCGCCATCATCGACCCCGATCTCCTCGACACCTTTCCAGACTCTCAGTCGGTCAACGAAGCCTTGCGCGGCCTCAAGAAGATCGCCAGTCGCTCCGTCAGGCCTGCCCAGCGCAACAAGACCGCCTCCTTGTCTAGCTAGGCCTCGTGCCCACTCGCCCTGCATACCCCACCCTCCCCCTTGACACGCTAACCCCCACCCAACCGCACCCACGCCCCAAAAGCCACTCCCCCAAAAATAACAAGCCCCACCCAAAAACCCTCAAGTCCACCCCTAACCCTAATCATTCGAAGACTTTGCGCAAATAGTGGGGGAAGGAGGGGTACCTCACCCACCCCGCTTCCCCCGCGTCGTCAACTCCCGCAGCAGGTGCGTATCCTGCCCCCGCGCGATCGGCGTCGACAGCACCAGGCTCGTCGTAGGCATCCCATATGGCAGCAGCTTCTCAATCAGCGCCTCCAGCTCATCCGTAGACGCCAGCTCCACCTTCAGCAAAAAAGCATCGCCGCCCGTCAGATGATGGCACTCCTGCACCGAATCCAGCCCTTGCAGAAACTTCAGAAACGGACGATACCGCTGCCCATCGCACGTCAGCCGGATAAACACCGTCATCCCCAGCCCCAGCGCCTTCAGGTCAATGCTCGCCCGATACCCCTGAATAATCCCCACGCTCTCCAACTGCCGCACCCGCTCATTCGTCGCCGAAGCCGACAACCCCACCCGCCGCCCCAACTCCGCAAACCCCACCCGCGCATCCCGCACCAGCTCCAGCAGAATACTCCGGTCTATCGCATCCAGTGCCACATCTCGCATCGCATCTCCTTCACCTGGCAATTCCTCCCCATAGTAGTGGATTCAACGGAAAATATTCCATCGGCCCGCTGAATCATCGGATCAATCCCCCATATTCACTCCACCCTCCATTCCGCATTGCTCCCATAATCTCTACCCTCAAGTAATGATCACTTTGGATGGCAACAGCCTTTCCGTGGACGAGGTCGACCGGCTGGCAAACGGCCACGAGCAAGTCCAGTTAGCTCCTCACGCCATCGCCGCCATGGCCGCCTCCCGTCTCGCCGTAGACGCCGCCATCGCCGGAACTCAGCCCGTCTACGCGCTCAACACCGGCGTCGGCCTCCTCGCCAACATCCGGCTGGAGCACCATGACCTCCACCAGATGCAGCTCAATCTCGTCCGCTCCCACTGTTGCGGAGTAGGCGAGCCGCTGCCCCGCGCCGTAGTCCGCGGCATGATGCTCATCCGCGCCAACGTCCTCGCCAAAGGACTCTCCGGCATCCGTCCCCTCGTCGCCCAGCGCATCTGCGACCTGCTCAACCACGACATCACCCCCGTCATCCCCTCGCGCGGCAGCGTAGGTGCCAGCGGAGACCTAGCACCCCTCGCCCACATGGCCCTCACCCTCATCGGAGAGGGAACCGCTCACTATCGCGGCACCCTCCTGCCCTCCGCCGATGCCCTCGCTCAGGCCAGCCTCCACCCCATCCAACTCCTCGCCAAGGAGGGCATCTCTCTGCTCAACGGCACCCAGGCCATGCTCTCCCTCGGCTGCCTCGAACTCGTCCGCCTCGAAGCCCTCTTCTACTCCGCCCAGACCGCCGCCGCCTTCACCATGGAGGCTCTCCGCGGAACCCCCGCAGCCCTCGACCCCCGCCTCCACCGCGCCCGTCCCCACCCCGGCCAACTCCACAGCGCCCAACACCTCCTCAACCTCCTCCATGGCTCCACTATCCCCAGAACCCATGGCACCGGTGCCGCCCGCATCCAGGACGCCTACTGCCTCCGCTGCATCCCTCAGGTCCACGGCGCCGCATGGGACACCCTCGCCGAAGCTCGCCGCGTCTTCGCCATCGAACTCAACAGCGCCACCGACAATCCGCTCGTCTTCATCGACGACACCCGCTCCGGACACCCCGACCAGATCGTCTCCGGCGGCAACTTCCACGGTGCCCCCCTCGCCCTCGCCCTCGACTACCTCGCCATCGCCATCTACCAACTCGTAGGCATCTCCGAGCGCCGCACCGAACGGCTCCTCAATCCCTCCTTGAACGAGGGGCTGCCCGCCTTCCTCGCCGCCAGCCCCGGCATCCAGTCCGGCCTCATGATGGCGCAGGTCACCGCCGCCGCTCTCGTCGCCGAGATGCGCGTCCTCGCCAGCCCCGCCTCCACCGGCTCCATCCCCACCAGCGGCAATCAGGAGGACTTCGTCAGCATGGGCATGACCTCTGCCCTCAAGCTCCAGCAGAGCGTCCGGCTCGCCGAGATGGTCATCGCCATCGAAGCCCTCGCCGCTACCCGCGCCCTCGATCTCCGCGGCGACACCACCACCCCGCTCCTCGAATCCGCCCGCACCCACTTCCGCCAGCACGTTCCCTCCTGGCACGACGATCAGGTCCTCTCCGGCCCCATGCAGGCCGCCGCCGACTTCCTCGCCCACGACGGCTTCCGCCAGGCCCACCACCTGTCTCTCATCGAGGCCCACGCATGACCACTCCCTACACCCCCATCCGCGCCCCCCGTGGCAACACCCGCACCGCCCACGGCTGGATTCAGGAAGCCGCCAAGCGCATGCTCATGAACAACCTCGACCCCGAAGTCGCGGAAAAGCCCGAGGAACTCATCGTCTATGGTGGCCGCGGCAAAGCAGCCCGCAACTGGCAGTCCTATCACAAGATCATCGAGACTCTCGATCGTCTCGAAAACAACCAGACCCTCCTCGTCCAGTCCGGCAAGCCCGTCGGCGTAGTCGAAACCCACCGCATGGCTCCCCGCGTCCTCATCGCCAACTCCAACCTCGTCCCCCACTGGGCCAACTGGCAGGAGTTTGACCGCCTCGACGCCGCCGGCCTCATGATGTACGGACAAATGACCGCCGGCTCCTGGATCTACATCGGCACGCAAGGCATCCTCCAGGGCACCTACGAGACCTTCCAAAGCGCCGCTCGGCAGTACTTCAATGGCACTCTCGCCGGCACCATCACTGTCACCGCCGGCCTCGGCGGCATGGGCGGTGCCCAGCCCCTCGCTGTCAAACTCGCTGGCGGCGTCTGCATCTGCATCGAGGTCGATCCCACCCGCATCCAGCGGCGTCTCAAAACCCGCTATCTCGACCGCGCCACCACCTCGCTCACCGAGGCCATCTCCCTCGCCCGCCAGGCCGCTCGCGACCGTACGGCCCTCTCCATCGGTCTGCAGGGCAACGCCTCCGACATCCTTCCGCTCATGGTCAAAATGCAATTTGTTCCGGATCTGGTTACAGACCAGACCAGCGCCCACGATCCCATGTGGGGCTACCTCCCCACCGCCCACGAGGACGAAGATCTCAACACGCTCCGCTCGCAATCCCCGCAGCAATATCAGCAGCGGGTACAGGTCTCCATCGCCCAGCACGTCCAGGCCATCCTCGCCATGCAGCGCAACGGCGCCATCGCCTTCGACTACGGCAACAACCTCCGCACCCAGGCCAAACTCGCAGGCGTAACCGACGCCTTTACCTATCCCGGCTTCGTCCCCGCCTTCATCCGCGACTCCTTCTGCGAAGGTCGTGGCCCCTTCCGCTGGGTCGCTCTCTCTGGAGATCCCGCCGACATCGCCAAAACCGATCAGGCTCTCCGCCACCTCTTCCCCGATGACCTCCGCCTCCAGCAGTGGCTCGGCTTCGCGTCCGATCAAGTCGCCTTTCAGGGTCTGCCTGCGCGCATCTGCTGGCTCGGCTATCGCGAGCGCGATCAGGCTGGCCTGCTCTTCAACCGGATGGTCCGCGAGGGCACACTCTCCGCACCCATCGTCATCGGCAGAGATCATCTCGACGCAGGCTCCGTCGCCAGCCCCTACCGCGAGACCGAAGCCATGCTCGATGGCTCCGACGCCGTCTCCGATTGGGCTCTGCTCAACTTCGCCACCGGCATCGCCAGTGGTGCCGGATGGATGAGCTTCCATCACGGCGGCGGAGTCGGCATGGGATACAGTCAACACGCAGGCCTCGTCGCCGTAGCCGACGGCAGCGACGAAGCCGACGAGCGTCTCCGCCTCTGCCTCACCAACGATCCCGCCATGGGCGTCATGCGCCACGCCGATGCCGGATACGATAAAGCCCAGCGCATCGCCCGCGAGCGGTCCCTCGATATGCCGAGTCTCCCATGAACGTTGACACTCTCATCACCGGCATCACCCAACTCGTCACCGCACAGGGCCCTGCCGTACGCCACGGCACCGCCATGAGCGATCTACTCCGCATCGACGATGCCGCCATCGCCATCTCCAACGGCGCCTTCGTATGGATCGGCAAACACCAGCACTGGCAGGGCCACGCGGCCTCCACCGTTCACCTCGGCGGACGCGCCGTCCTCCCCGGGCTCATCGATCCCCACACCCACGCCATCTGGGCTGGCGACCGCCTCGGCGACTTCGAACGCCGCAGTGCCGGTGCAACCTACGAGCAGATCCTCGCCGCCGGTGGTGGCATTCGCAGCACCATCCAGGCCACTCAACTCGCCTCCATCGACCAACTCGTCACCCTCGCCCGCCCCCGCCTGCTCGCTCTCCTCCACTCCGGCGCCACGGTCGTCGAGGTCAAATCCGGCTACGGCTTCACCCCTCAGGCCGAGCGCAACATGCTCTACGCCATCCGCGACCTCCAGCAGCAACTCCCCCTCCGCCTGCTGCCCACGTTGCTCATCCACATACCCCCCGCCGCCGTCGGCAGCCGCGCCGACTACGTCGCCCAGGTCTGCGCCGAACTCATCCCCCAGGTAGCCGCCGAACGCCTCGCCACCGCCGTCGACATCTTCGTCGATCAGGAGGCCTGGCATCCCCGCGAGGCCGAAACCATCCTTACCTGCGCCCGCGCCAACGGCCTCGCCATCAAGATGCACACCGAGCAATTTCACAGCATCGGCGGCCTGGAGTTAGCCCTCCGTCTCCGCGCGCTCAGCGTCGATCATCTCGAAGCCTGTCACCCCTCGCAGTACGCTCAACTTGCTGCCAGCGACACCATCGCAACCCTGCTCCCCGGTGTCTCTCTCCACCTCGGCATCCCCTGCGCCCCCGGTCGTCGCCTCATCGATGCCGGAGCGGCAGTCGCCATCGCCACCGATCTCAACCCCGGTTCCAGTCCGCTCTTCTCTACCGCAGCAGCACTCGCGCTCGCCACCCGCCTCAACGGCCTCACCGCGCACGAGGCTCTCGTCGCTGGCACCCTCAACGCCGCCTGCGCCCTCGGTCTCTCCAACGCAGGACGAATCGAAGTAGGCCTCCCAGCCGACATGGTCATCCTCAAATCCAACGACTGGAGAGACCTCGTCTACACCCTCGGAGCCAACCCCGTCCAGGAAGTCTGGATCGCAGGCGCCAAGGCCACCACCAGCCCACAAGGATGCGAATGATCACGCAATACAATCCGGACCTGCTCTTCCAATCGGGCGCATTCCTCTCTGGCCACGCGCTCTGCACCAACTCCTCCGGCCGCATCGAAGCCATCGAAACCTCGCCACCATCTCAGCCACACACTGTGAATCTCCCCGGCAAAGCCATCCTCCCCGGCTTCGTCAACGTACACTCCCACTCCTTCCAGCGACTCATCCGCGGCCAGTCGGAATCCCGCGTCACCAGCGGCAAAGACTTCTGGTCCTGGCGCGGAACCATGTATCACGCCGCCGCCAGCCTCACGCCCGAGGACGTCTACGACGCCGCCCGCATGGCCTTCCTCGAGATGCTGCAATCCGGCACCACCACCGTCGGCGAATTCCACTACCTCCACAACGCCCCCGACGGCAAACCCTACGCCGACCCCAACCTCCTCGGCAAACAAGTCATCGCCGCCGCTCGCTCCGTCGGCATCCGCATCGTCCTGCTGCGCACCGCCTACCTGCGCTCCGGCTATCAACTACCGCCAGACCCCGGCCAGACTCGCTTCTTCGAAACCGCCGCGGACTTCTGCCGCAACGCAGACGATCTCATCCAAGCCTTCCGCCACGATCCCGAGGGTGTCAGCTTCGGCATCGCACCGCACAGCATCCGCGCCGTCCCGCTCGACGCACTCCATCGCATCGCCCACTGGGCCCGCGAGAGTTCGCTGCCCCTCCACATGCACGTCGCCGAACAGGTCGCGGAAAATCAAGCCTGCCTCCGCGAATACGGCCACACCCCCATCGCGCTCCTCCATCGCGAAAAACTCCTCGGCCCAGACTTCACCGCAGTCCACGCCATCCACATCTCCCCGGCGGAGATCGCCATGCTCGCCGAAGCCCACAGCACCATCTGCTCCTGTCCCACCACCGAGCGCAATCTCGGCGACGGCATCCTCGCTGCCGACTCCGCTATGCGCGCTGGCATCCCCATCGCCCTCGGCTCCGACAGCCAGGCCCAGATCGATCCCCTCGAAGACGCACGCCAACTCGACTATCACCTCCGCCTTACCCACCAGCAACGCGCCATCCTCGACCAGATCGACCACCAATCCCTCTCCGCGCGACTCTTCGACTGTGCCACCATCAACGGAGCCCGCGCCCTTCGGTGCAACACCGGTAAGCTCGAACCCCACGCCTGCGCGGACTTCATCACCATTGATCGCAACCATCCCTCCATCGCTGGCAACTCCGCCCAGGATCTTCTCCCCATGCTCACCTTTGGCCTCCATCGCTCCGCCGTCCGCGACGTCTTCGTCGCTGGCAAACAAGTGCTTCACGACGGACACCACCCATTGGAAGAAGAGATCATCTCCCGCTACCGGTCGCTCCACCGCAAGCTATGGTCGTCCCGCCGCGCTCACGAGACCGCCCAATGATCCCCGCCGCCGATCACCTCGCGCATCTCATCCGCATCCCCTCCGTCTCGTCCTCGTCGAACCGCCCCATCATCGACTACGCCCGCCACGCACTCCACCACAGTGGATGGACAACCCACCAGACCTCCTATCGCGACACCAGCGGCGTAGAGAAAATCAACCTCATCGCCGCACCACCCCATCAGGACCCCACCCGGCAACACATCGACCTCGCCCTCGTCTGCCACACCGACACCGTCCCCTACGCCCCCGACTGGTCCAGCGCCCTCACTCCCACCATCACCGCCGATCACCTCCACGGCTGCGGAGCCTGCGACGTCAAGGGCTTCCTCGCCTGCCTGCTCGAAGCCGCCGCCCCGCCGCCCCATGCAACCCAAACCACCCGTTGGCTCGATGGCCTCCGCATCGTCCTCACCGCCGACGAAGAGATCGGCTGCCTCGGCGCAAAACACCTCATCGACCACCACGTCATCCAACCCCGCCGCATGGTCATCGGCGAGCCCACCTCACTCCGCGTCGCCCGCGCCGGCAAAGGCTACTGCCTCACCGAAGTCGTCATCCACGGCGTCGAAGCCCACAGCGCCCACCCCGAACAAGGTGCCTCCGCCATCTTCGCCGCCAGCCACTTCATCCGCTCCATCGAGACTCTCGCCCACCAACTCCAGGCCCACACCCACAACCTCTTCACTCCGCCGTATACCTCGCTCAACGTAGGCACCATCCACGGCGGTACCGCCAAAAATATCATCCCCGGCCAGTGCCGCTTCCTCGTCGAGTGGCGCCCCATCCCGGCGCTTCCACCCAACCTCATCCCCGGCCAACTTCAGGCCTTCGCGGATCAACTCCACCATCGCGATCCCCGCCTCACCTGCTCCATCCAACACCTGCGCCAGCAGTCCGGCTTCGAGACGCCAGCCTCCGCCCCGCTGGTTCAGTCGCTCCTCCAGGCCTCCGCGCGACCCGCCACCGCTATCCCCTTCGGCTCCGAGGCCAGCATCTTCGCCGCCATCGCCGAGCAGGTCGTAGTCTTCGGCCCCGGAGACATGCGCACCGCCCACAGCGACCGCGAATGTGTCCCCCTCGCCGAACTATCCGAGGCCGTTCACATCCTTACAAGCTTGATGACGCAGTCATAAGCTCTCGTCCCGTCACCGCCTCCACGCTCTCGCCCAGCAGATGCGCAATCACATCCGCAACGCAGTAAGCATCCCGGCCCGGCGGCAGAAACTGTGCCACCGAATTCAAATCATCCCCAGCCGTGATAATGCCTCGTTCCACCCGCTGCCCATTCCTCACCTGCGGATAGCCAATGTTTGCCACCAGTCCATTGCAGATGCACTTGCGGCCAGCGCTATCTTCTTCCTTGCCTCCCTTGGACAGATACACGCTCAGCGGCTCAGCCGGGCAGCGATACCCTATGCTGCCCTCATCCGTACGGTACGCCTCACGCAGAAATCCCAAATCGCAGATACGCGGTCGCGACTCGTACACCTCCTGCTCAGAGTGCGTCCCTTCCAACTGCGCCACCTTGAATGGAAACCCAGTCGGCGACGCCAGCGGATCGGTAAACACATGCGCCGTACCGGCCACCGCCTTAGCCAGCAATTCCCGTTTGTAGTCCGCGCGCAATCCAGATTCATCCGCAAACTCAAACGCCGTTCCCACCTGCACCCCTGCTGCCCCCAGTGCCAGTGCCTCCTGCAGCTTCTCAGGAAATCCATATCCTCCCGCCAGCCAGAAAGGCACGCCCAGCTCCCGCAGCTTCGCCAGGTCAATCGCGTCGCGCTCGCCATACACCGGCTCGCCCGCATCCGACAACTGCACCTTCCCACGCGGTGGCGCATTGTGTCCGCCCGCCGTGCGCATCTCCACCACCAGCCCATCCACGCGGCCATTCGCCTTCTTCAGCATCGTGCTCGCCAGCGTGTTCGACGAGACGATCGGCAGAAACTTCGGTCGCCGCAACGGCCCCAGCGCAACCTCCATATACTCCTGCGGATCAAAGTGCATCAGCGTGTCGTCACTCTCCGTCGCGCCCGTCACGTGCAGCGAATACTCCACCGCCTCATGCCGCGACAGCCGGTCCAGCACCCCCGGTACCTTCAGCGGAATCCCCGCACCCATCAACACATAATCCACCCCCGCCAGCATCGCACCATACAACGAAGACAACAACGCCGTCTGGATCTTCTCCAGATAGTTGATCCCCACCGCATGTCCATGTCCTTCGCGGGCCAGGTACACTTCGACAAAATTGCTCAGCATGCAAAGCTCAGTCAACTCGCGCGAATCATCCTTCGTATGCATCGCCGCCACCTGGTAAGGCGTGCCCGCCGCCTTGCCCCCTGCGATAAAGTAGCGCTGCCATACCCGTTCTGCTATCGCAGGAAATGGAAACGCATCCAGCCCGCGCCGCATGTGCCCGCCCTCATCCCCATCCTGCAACCGGCGCACCAGTATCTGATCGATCGCAGTCCCCGACACCACGCCTAACTGGCCCAGTCGCGAGACCTCTTTGGCCAGCCGCCAGTTCGAAACACCAGCGCCCATGCCACCTTGAATAATCATGCTCTCGTCAATAGTCATGTCTGCATTCTTGCACCGTGCAACCTCTGTGATTGTCGTACTTTTGTAACGAATGTAGATCGCTGAACCCGCGCCCCTGCAGCACAATCGCCCCACACGTCCTTCCCCGGCCCTTTGTGACGTACGTCACATCCACCAGCGCAGATCGGCTCTAACCTCGTTCTAGATGGTGCAAATCCAGCTCCGCCACACGCAGGATGAATTAGGTACGCTGTGAACCAACACACGAACAAAGTCGCAATTATCGGCGGAGGTATCACAGGACTTTCCATCGCCTTCTACCTCCAGCAGCACGCCCCGCATCTCGACGTCACCCTCATCGAAAGCTCTTCTTGCTTCGGCGGAAAAATCGCCTCCACGCACGAGCAGGGCTTCGTCATCGAAGGCGGCCCCGACTCCTTCCTCGCCCAAAAAAAATCTGCCCTGGAGCTCTGCCACACCCTCGGCCTGGACGATCAACTCATCGGCTCCAACACCGCCAAACATCCCACCTACGTCTGGTGCAACAGCAAGCTTCATCCCATGCCCGAAGGCATGATGCTCATGGCGCCCACCATGGTCCTCCCCTTTCTGCGTTCCTCGCTTATCTCCTGGCCGGGAAAAATTCGCATGGGCCTCGAACTCTTCATCCCGCGCTCCGCTCCCCGCCAGGACGAGAGTCTCGCTGGCTTCGTCCGCCGTCGCCTCGGCTCCGAGTTGCTCGATAAAATCGCCGCGCCACTCATGGCTGGCATCTATGCCGCCGACCCCGAAACCCTCAGCCTCCACAGCACCTTCCCCATGTTCCCGCAAATGGAGCAGAAGTACGGCGGCCTCCTCCGCAGCATGATCCGCCAAAAGTTCGCCCGCAAGTCCCCCACCGCACCAGCTCAGCCAGCCAAGCCGCGCTCCACGTTCATCACCCTGCGTGGCGGCCTGCAACAGTTGGTCGACGCACTCTTCGCGCAGCTCAAACCAGCCAGCCTCCTCCTCGACCATCGCGTCACCTCCGTCACTCCCGAGGGCCAGCAGCACCGCGTCACCCTCGCCGACAAGCGCACCCTCCTCGTCGATCACGTCGTCCTCGCCACCCCGGCCTATGTCTCCGCCAGCCTCCTCCAGACCACCGATTCCACCCTTGCCGCCCACCTCCGCAACATCCGTTACGTCTCCACCGCCACCGTCTCGCTCGCATTCAAGCGCGCGGACATCCACCACCCGCTCGATGGTCTCGGCTTTGTCGTCCCCTTCAGCGAGAACCGTGGCATCACCGCCTGCACCTGGACCTCGCAAAAGTTCCCCGGCCGCGCTCCCTCCGACAGCGTCCTCATCCGCGTCTTCATCGGAGGTGCCCGTGCCGAGCATCTCGCCGAGCAGGACGAGGCCACCCTCATCGAACTCGCGCAACACGAACTGCGCGTCACCATGGGCATCGACGCCCAGCCCATCCTCGCCCGCGCGTATCGCTGGCATAAGTCCACCCCGCAGTACAACGTAGGTCATCGCGAGCGTGTCGCCGAGATCGATCGCATCCTCCAACTTCACCCCGGTCTCCATCTCGCCGGCGCCGCCTATCACGGTGCAGGCATCCCCGATTGCATTCAAAGCGGAGTCAACGTCGCTCAGTCCATCCTGGAAAGCCTCCGCTCCCAGCCCACGGCATCCAACACCAGCCTCAACGCACCACAGCCTGTCTGCGTCCTCTAATGACCGCAGCCAATGGAGAAACTCGCATGGTCGAAACCCAGTCCGCACCCGCACACGCGCATCAGTCCAAAGCACTCGATTTCTCCAGAAACCCCATGCTCGTCTACTGGGAGATGACTCAGGCCTGCGCCCTCGCCTGCCGCCACTGCCGCGCCGAGGCCGTCTCCCAGCCCCTCCCCGGAGAACTCAATCACACCGAGAGCAAAGCCCTCCTCCGCCAGATCGCCTCCTTCGATAGCCCCTTGCCCCATCTCATCCTCACCGGCGGAGACCCCTTGAAGCGCGCCGATCTCTTCGACATCATCGACGACGCCCACCAGCTCGGCATCACCGTCTCCATCACCCCCAGCGCCACCCCCGAGCTCACCTTCGACGTCCTCGCCCGGCTCAAAGCCCACGGCATCGAAAGCCTCGGCCTCAGCCTCGACGGCTCCACCGCCCAGCGCCACGAAGCCGTCCGCGGAGTCAGCGGCTGTTACGACTGGACCATCCAGGCCCTCAAAAACGCAGCCAAACTCAACATGCCCGTCCAGCTCAACACCCTCGTCTCTCAGGAGACCATCGACGACCTCCCCGCCATCTACGAGCTGCTCAAATCCCTCCACATCATGCGCTGGAGCCTCTTCTTCCTCATCGAGGTCGGTCGCGGAAAAATGCTCCAGCCCGTCTCCCCCGAGCGTGGCGAAGAGCTCATGAACTGGGTCTACGATCTCGCCCAGGTCGCACCCTTCACCATCAAAACCACCGAGGCCCCCTCCTACCGCCGCGTCGCCCTCGACCGCATGCGCAGCAGCGGAATGCACGCCGCCGAAATCAACAAAACCTCCGTCTACCGCGGCTTCGGCATTCGCGATGGACACGGCATCATGTTCGTCTCCAATCAGGGCGACATCTATCCCGCCGGCTTCCTGCCCCTCGCCGCCGGCAACGTCCGCACCCACCAGTTACCCCAGGTCTACCGCGACTCACCCCTCTTCCGCTCCCTTCACCAGCCCGAGGAGTTCACCGGCAAATGCGGTACCTGCGAGTGCCACGCCATCTGTGGCGGATCACGCGCCCGCGCCTTCGCCTTCACCGGCGATCCCCTCGGCAGCGATCCCTTCTGCACCTATCAACCCAAAACACCAGCCACCGCACCGCAAATCTAACCGCCCCCGCCTGCCCCATACCTCCCCCAAGCCTCACCGCAGGGAGGTATGGGGCAGGCAAAATCCCTTCCTCCACTCTCCTCCACCAGCTCATTACTTGTCATCCTTCGCGCAGCGGAGGACCTACTGTTGCCCTTGCTCTTGCTGTTGTACTCGCCGTTGCCTTAAGGTAGGCGAGGGCTTCAGCCCTCGCATAAAACGCTCCCCCCAACGCCCCCACCACTCTGCCGAAGGCTTTCGTGCAGGCGAAGCCGAAACGAAAATATATCGCCTTGGCACTCTCCCTCGCCGGGCGGCCCGTCTCCCCCCATCCCCAGAGACACCCCAAAAGCCCAAACCTCAAGTATCCTCTCACCATGCCCCGCAGCATGGTCGCAATCCAATCCGAAACGCCCCCCGCCACACCGGGCTACGATTATGCTGGCCAGCGCACGTCGAGCTGGCTGGTGTCGAACAACTCCGGCACGGAAGGCCGTATTTACTGGGACGGGGCAGAGATCGCCTACCGCTCCAACGATGGCACGACGTATTTTGATCACAAGGATTGGATTGGCACAGAACGAATGCGAACCAACTCTACCGGTGCGATTGCCTCCAGCTATGTGTCGCTTCCGTGGGGCGATGGGTACACGGCTACGGTGCTGCAAAGCGGTGGCGACCAGGATAGTCTTCACTTCGGCCAACTCGACCATGACGCCGAGTCCTCCACGGAGCACGCCCAGTTCCGCCAGTACAGCTCCATCCAGGGCCGATGGATGAGCCCAGACCCCTATGGCGGCAGCTATGACATGACCAATCCGCAGAGTATGAATCGGTATGCCTATGTGCTGAATAGCCCGCTGTCAGGGGTTGATCCTAGTGGTCTTGATTGCGAAGCGGAATCGGACGAATGTGGAGCCAGCACTCCAGGTATCGGCAATGACGGTGGTCAATGCTATGACGGGTCAGTATCCACCTGTTATCTGTCGGTGTCCGATTGCACGCCGCCAGCATGTACTGCTTTCAATCCAAGTACCTTGGGGACTGTTACCCAACAAGTGCCATCTACAGTTTCAACGGTAAAAGGATCTGCCCCAAATAAACCAGTGGTTCTGAAGAATCCCTGCCCGTACCAGGGCAGCGCTCTGCCGCCTAGCGCGTATGCGGCACAAGGGCAAGCCGCCAATGGTAACCCGATCAACTTCGCCTTAGACGCTACGATGGGCTTCCCTGCGGGACATTACCTTGATCCGCAGCCGCTTGGCTCTGGCAATGCATTTCAGAATCAGGCGTACGGAAATTACACTTTCGGTGTCTACATGGCATCTGCAGGAGTTTCTCTTTCAACGGCCCTGTCGGGGGCAAATGCGTATGCGTTTTTCAGGTCTAGCTATCCATCTTGGATACAGAGGGACTCAAATTACGGATCGCTACCAGCAGCGAATGTTGCGAACATTATCAACGGCTATAACGCACAGATGAACGGCACTACATGCCACAACTAGGTGAGGAAGAGAATGAAATCAATCCGAAAATCTATGGCAGGCGGTTCCTCTCTTGTCCTCATGGCATCAATACTTGGATTCTGTGTCTTTGCTTTTGGCTGTAAGAGTTCAAAGACGATCTGGTCGGAAGAGTCACACTCTCCAGATGGCAATGTAGTTGCGAGCGTTCATGCAGTCGCCCGGAATCAGGGCTTATCGATCATAAGCGGTGTTGATAGCAGCGTGTATCTGAACTGGGCGACGGGACCAAAACAACCCATGTTGGTTCTTGAACTGGCCGACGCATCAGATGCACCTGTCGATACGCATGTGGATATGAGTTGGCCAACTCCAAATCACTTGGAACTGACGTATAAAGGGAAGCAAACCGTCGTTTTCCAAGCCGTCAAATGGGTAGACATCAACATCACTGTCCGCAACCTTTCTAGCAGTACGACGAGTGCTGTTCAATAGAAAGAGCGGGACGGCATGTGTACGACGAGGTTCGCAGCTAGTGCATTTGGTATCGCCCCAAATAACGGCAAGCCGACGAGAGGTCAATGTGCTTCTAAAGCTCTGAAGAGTGATGGGAATGGAGTCTCGCTCGCACTTGACGTAGCTGGCGTGGGAGCAGGGTTCTTACCGGGCGGCGGACTGGTTACGGGGTCTGCAAGGGCGGCGAGTTTCGCCTTCGGTGCACAGGTTGGGCTGACGGCGGCGTCAACCGGCGCAAGCATCGCCTATAAGAGTGGGCCCGGAATCATTGCGGGTATTTTGGGCGGACAGGTTGCCCTAACCGCAAAGTCAGCCGAAGCTCTCGCAGTGGATGTAGGAAGGTCTATCCCTATCGTGGGCGTTGCTGTCAGCACAGGGGCGCTTCTCTACGACGGGTACCAGACCTATCAGGCTTACTCCGGATGCTTGGCTGGAGTTCACGAATGAGCGCCGACGAGCATGTGAAAGCCCAACTTACGCCAGAGGGAAAGTTCGCTCTGCTGCTCATCTTGTGTATGGTGCCGACGTTCGTGGTGTTCCTCTTTTTCAATCAGCCCGAGTTGGGGCTGGGCACCTGTGAATCGATAGCTGGTCTTCTGATCGCGTTGAGAGCCACTTGGAAGCTAAGGGAGCACGGCTGGTACTGGGGCGCTGTGATCGTCGCAGTTGCTATCCAGATACCGTTCATCCTCTATGTGCCTTGGTCGAACCATGCTTACCGGGGCACGGCACTTACGTTGTTCGGCGTCTTGGACTTCATCCTCGTCTGGGGTGTCATCAAGCTCTGCGACAAACTGTTCAGCCGGGCATAGTCATCCGCAGCGCAGGCCGTCCCTGGGGCGGCCTGCCTCTTCGGTGCCGAAAGGAACCCCGATGAAGTTCACCGAAATCGCAAACCGCTTGACAGGTATCTCGACGCCGTTCGGTGGTGCGTCGTGGCAGCCCGCCGAAATGGAGATCGGCGGGTGGCCCAGGTCTACCCCCCCTCCCACACTCTGGGTGCCCCATGTCTCGCCTCTGAGACATGGGACCTTCGCGCCACAACGCTCCACCCCCATCACCGTTCGTACACCACCGCATGCCGCGTCAACCACCAGCACGCTTCCCTCCCTGCCTGCGGAAACAGACTGCGGCTGCACTCCACCGCGCCGCTGCCATCCCCGTAATACTCTTCCCGGCCACCCTTCAGTGGTGCCACCACAAACCGGCTTACCGTCACCCGGCCAACCCCACCACCCCCAGCCACCCGCACCCGCCACACGCCCCAGTCGCCCAGATACAGCACCGCCGCAGCTACAAGGCTCCCCAACGCAATCCTCACGGCTCGCTGCATCCCTATCCCCTTCACCCCTCCACCTCCCGATCACATCCGCTTTAGCCCCATCCAAACTCCAATCGCCTTCCACGCATCCAATGGAAAGACAGTCGTCCCACCAGGGAGACAGGTCCGGTGAGAAGCCAGACAGCCATCGCTACTCGGCTATAATTCTCCCACTACAGCATCATCCCGGAGAGTCCACATGAAGAAGTTCGTAGCTCTAACTGCCCTCGCCTTTACCTTCGCTACCGCCAGCGCCTTCGCCGAGTCCCTCACCGGAGTCGTCGCCGACGAGATGTGTGCCAGCAATACCGCCAAGGCCTCCAGCCCCGCCCACGCCGCCTGCGCCGCCAAGTGCATCAAGGGTGGCTCCGCTCCGGTCCTCGTCGTAGGCGATAAGGTCTACAAATTCGCTGACCCCGCCAAGGCAGTCGCCTTTGCAGGCAAAAAAGTGACCGTCGATGGAACAGTCGAAAAAGATACCATCACCATCTCCTCCATCAAATAATCAAGCCAAACCGCACTCCAGCGCTTCACCCTCAAGTCTCCTCCCTCGGTTGACGATAAACCGAGGGTAGGAGATTCTCGTCAGGACAGCAGGCCTGGTCTTCTCCCAGCCAAACCGCGAACGTCCCAACGCAACCATTCGCGGCCTATCCCGTCTCGCCAACCTGAGGTTCAGTCTCGGATGCAGCCATTGAAAACCCGCTTGAGCCTCGCCGTCATCGCCGCGACTCTCTTCCTTGCGCGCACCGCGCACGCCCAGGCTGCACCCACAGCATCCCAACGCTTCCAACTCTCGGCTTTCGTCGGCGGCTCTGGCGTCTACACCCAGGTACTCAACGGACACAACCTCAGCATCACCGCCGGCGCCGATGTCACCACCCGCCCCTTCTATGGCCTCCACCCCAGCCTCGAAGTCCGCGGCACCTATCCCGTTGACTCCGGAACCATCGCCGGCGAGAAGTCCATCCTCGCCGGACTCAAACTCGAACATCAGATCGGCAACTTCCATCCCTACGCCGACTTCCTCATCGGCCGCGGAGAGATCGACTACCACAGCGGAGGAATCACCGTAGGAACCCTCACCTACCTGGCATCAACCTCAACCATCTTCTCTCCCGGCCTCGGTCTCGACTACGACCTCTCCCCACACTTCGCCCTCAAGGCCGACTACCAGTATCAGAACTGGACCACCTACCCCCTCGCCCCGGGTGTCCTCACTCCCAGCGTCATCACCGCAGCCATCCTCTACCGCTTTGACTTCAACCACACCTACAAACGCATCAAACACTCCCGATCCACCCCGGCAAACTGAGTCAATCGAGCTGTCCCCACACCCCTCAGCCCCCCCCGGATGGACGCTTTTCCATTACCCCGTTCCACTGCCCAGCCCCCACCACAAAATCACCACAAGCTGTCCACCCAAATACCACCGCTCAAAGCTTGAAAAGCTCCTTCAACCGCTTCGTCTGCGACCGGCTTACAGGAATCTCCGTCTTCTTCGGGTCGTCCATCCGCAGTTGATAGCTCGACTTGAACCATGGAACCACCTCCCGTATGTGCTGTATATTCACCAGATACGAACGATGAGCCCGCCAGAAAGTCTCCGGATTCAACTGCTCCAGCAACTCCTCCAGCGTCCGGCAATTCGATTGCCCCTCAATCGTAGGCGTAACCACACTAATCGTCCCATCCTCAATCGCCGCAAAACAAATCTCCCGCTGATCCACCAACAATAAACGGCTCTGAGCACGAACGATCACCTTTGTTATGTTAGCTTTAGGGGTCTGTGCCTGCTCTTCCACCAGCTTGAGCAACGCGTCCAATTTCGCATTGCTGGCAGACTCCACCGGTGCCTGCCTCCGCCCCAAAGCCTTAGCAACAGCCAAAGAAACGCGCTTGCGATCAAACGGTTTCAACAAATAATCGATCGCATTTACCTCAAACGCCCGCACCGCATATTGATCGTAAGCTGTTGCAAACACAACCATTGGCATAGACACCTTGCGATCCAGCAGCTTTTTAAGCACGGCGAAACCATCCAGCCCAGGCATCTGTACATCCAGAAAAATCACCTCCGGCTTATGCAAACGGATCAGTTCCACAGCTTCTATCCCATTAGTCCCCTGCGCCAGCACCTCCACACCGCCAATGCTATCAAGGAGATACAGAAGTTCTTGCCGAGCTAACGGTTCGTCGTCGACGATCACAGCAGTGATAGGCATAGGAGACATCTAGTCGCTATACGCGCGAAGCCGTGCCGGGGCCTGATCCTCAGCTAGATCGTGTCCACACTGAGTGCAGTAAACATCAGTGATCAGTGTGCCGCGGAAACACCTTCCACACACCGGGGCCATTTGGAACTGGCATTGTGGGCAAAAGTGATAGCTGGAAGCCACCTCCGTGGAGCAGTGTGGGCAGCGGGAGAGAATAGGTTGCCGCAGCAGAAAGTACACAATGGCCCCAATACCGCCGGGCATGACGATAACAATCAGCATCCACAAACTTGCGGACATCTTGCGACGCTTCACATCGCGGCTCACATAGCCGACCAGAAGCACGTAGCTTGCAAAGGCAGTGCCCCACGAATATCCCATCAGCAAGCGCATCGGCAGCATCTCGTGGCGATGATGCGGCAAAACGCCGTGAAAAAGGTACTGAACGGAGGCAAAAACCAATACAGCGAGGACAATAGACCAAACTGGAATCATGCTCAGTTCGTTATCGCCTTCGGTGGCTTCACGTTTTGAGTCTCGGGACTTAAAGTTCCAAAGCATGGTCACTGACGAACCTCCGATTCGGAGCGGCTACGGGTGCGACGAAACCACACCATAGCGAGCAGAAAGGCGGAGACAGGAAAAAACCACAGGAGGAGAACCAAAAACTGGTTGCTGGCATCCGGTAGTCCATTGGGGTTTACTTCATACTGATCGAGAACATTCCATATAGCAGTGCAAAAGATCACCAGAAGTGCCGAACAGACTCCAAGCGGGATCCAAAGGCTCCGTATTCGGCTGCGACGAGCTTGAATCGTGCGTGCGCGTTCTCGTACAACGCGATGGGTACGATTCACAACACGTGCACTAGCACCAGCGTTCATCTCCTGTAATGTCGATCGAGGCATAGCTCGAAACTCGGATTCTGATGGAAACTGACTTGTGGCGGCCTTCACGGGTGGGCCTCCCCAGCGTGAGGAGTAGCTCGAAGTTGTTCCATACGTGGCTTGAGCGCAGTCAAGCCACGGTACAAACGGGACTTCACTGTTGAAAGCGGCGCACGAGTAACGGATGCTATCTCTTCAAGCGAAAGTTCTTCGTAGAAGCGTAGAACTAGGACTTCTCTATAGTTGGGTTCCAACTTGAGCAGCACTTCGGATACTTCGGCAGAGTCTTCGCGGGATTGAAATTGCTCAAGCGGTGACGGCCCGGCGATGGCGAACTCCAGTGGGCGCTCGTCTTCATGGGCTTCAGTCATCTCGTCAAGGCTAGACATGGTGCGTTTGCGCGAAAGGTCTATCACCAGATTGCGAGCGATGGTGAACAGCCAGGTGTCGAAGCGTGCCTTGCCGTTGTATTGTCCACCGCGCAACAGGACGCGCATCCAGGTCTCCTGGAAAAGGTCTTCGGCAACTTCACGGCGGCCGGTGAGGAAAAGCAGATAGCGCAGCAGGCGGTGCTGGTACGTTTCGATCAGTTGATCGAGCAACTCGGCGTCATGACGCTTCAAGCCGCTGGCAATCTCCGTATTCTCACTCGTAGAGTGAACTGCAAGCGCATTCGAGAGGGTGACAGTTTCACTTTGCACAGTCTTTGAGACGTGAGATGGCTCGGAAAAGACTCGATTTCTTTTATTACCGATTTTTAGCGGGAATAGCGTCATCCGATTCGTCTGTTTTGCGTGGCATTCTGCTTACTCGTTCCATTCCATTCTAGTGCCAGCCGTGGCTGAAGTGGCGGTTATAGTTCTGGGGGGCTCCCGTGGACTTCCTCTATCTCGCACAGCGAATACAGAATAAGTCTTTTATATTCATATAGATATTCAGCTAGTGCGGTGCTTTTAAGTGTAAAGATCGCTGAAAGCACTTGGACACGGACTTGAAGACAAAAATAGTGAGTATTGGAGGGAGGCGGTCGGTCATGGGTAGCCTTGAGTGTTGCAGGCGGTAGACTGGACGCATGGAAGTTCTTTACGGATTACACCCGGTGGAAGAGGCAATTCGCTCTGGATCACGCCGGTTGGATCATGTGAGTGTAGCCCGCGAACGGCGGGATGAGCGTCTGGAGCGGCTGATCCAGTTGTGCCGAACGGCAGGCGTGCGAGTGTCTTTGGAGTCGCGCGATCAGTTGACCAAACTCGCACGATCAGATGCGCATCAAGGCGTGCTGGCAGTAGTCAAGGAGCGGGAGTTCCTTGGGATTGAAGACCTGCTGCTTCCAAAGGGGCCGGGCGAGTATCAATTCTTGCTGGCTCTTGATGGTGTGGAGGACCCTCACAATCTTGGCGCGCTGCTGCGAACTGCAGATGGAGCTGGCGTGGATGGGGTGATTCTGCCGGAGCGTCGGGCGGCAGGCGTTACGGCAACGGTGGCGAAGACCTCGGCGGGTGCGTCTGAGCACGTACGGATTGCCAGGGTCACGAATCTGGTGCGCTCGCTCGAGCAGCTAAAACAGAAGAATATGTGGGTTTTGGGGCTGGATGAGCGAGGCTCACCAGACTATGTCGATTTCGACTTCAAGACGGATTGTGTGCTGGTTTTGGGCCGCGAGGGCGCAGGCTTACACGATCTGGTCAAAAAGACCTGCGACCATCTTTTGCGGATTCCGATGGCTGGGATGGTTTCGTCACTGAATGTATCGGTGGCAGGTGCGATTGTGATGTACGAGGCAATGCGGCAGCGGCGACCGGCAGTTGAGTCAAAACCTGAGAAAGCTACGAAGGTACGGAAGGGGTTGGGAAGTTGACCACGAAGATGCTGCGCAGGAGTTGTCTGGCGGCGTTGCTGCTGGTGTTCTTTCACTGTCTTGCAGAGATTGCTGCAGGCCAGGTCGCACAACCTGAGTCCGGTTCAACTGGACAGAAGTCTGGCGCCGTGTTGTTTGAGAAGAGCCAGAGCTCTGAGCAACAGCAGAAAAGCAACTCATCGAATATCACTCAGACCAAAAAGGTGGACGAGGTTGAAGCCTCGGTTACCGATGCGGAGCGGTCTGCGATCACGTTTACGGCCTACGATATGGATGCGCACCTGACTCCTGTACGCTCGCATCTGGCGATGCGAGTCCGGTTTAGAGTTCGCAACGATGGTGCCGTGCCGCTAACGCGACTGGTCCTACAGATATCCTCATCGTTGGAGTGGGAACGATTCACGACGGCAGATGCAGCGGGCGTTGTGACTATTCCATTTGTGCAACATCAATTGGACACAGATGCAGACCATACGGGCCGGGCGACTGAGGCAATCCTGACGCTGCCAGCACCGCTGGCTGTGGCTGCTTCATTAGAGCTCACCGCGTTGTACAGTGGTGAGATTTCGCAGTCGGCCCAGCGCTTGGAGCGGATTGGAGCACCCGCGGGGGAAGCGGATTATGCGGACTGGGACACGATTGCGCCGAATGGCACGCTGCTACGTGGGTTTGGAAGCGTCCTTTGGTATCCCGTTGCCGCAGAACCAGTATTCTTGGGCGATGGTGCGAAGTACTTTCGCGCTGTTGGGGCGACCAAGCTCAGGCAGGCAGCGGCAACGGTCCGTCTCCGGCTGGCGGTTGAGTATGTCGGCGATGCGCCAAGCGCCGCGTTCTTCTGTGGCGCAATTGAGCCTTTGTTGGCAGTGAGCGAGAACGTCAATGCTTTAGTTGCAGATGCTCCCGGAGTTGCGACAGTAGAGTTTGCTGCGCGTCCACTAGGCTTTCGAGCGCCAAGTCTATTTGTTACCGATCGGCCGGCGACCAAGGCTGATGGTGAGATATTGACAGCGGTTACTGATGACGACGCGGCACTGAGCCGTTATACGGCTGATGCGGTAAAGGTACAGCCGCTAGTGATGGAATGGCTGGGCAGTATGCCTCTGCGTGCATTGAATATTCTGGATCACGCCGGTCAGCCATTTGAGGATGATGCGTTGCTGGTAGCGCCTATGCGCGATGGCGATCCCGCTGCTGTGTCCGCAGTTCTGGCGCACTCGCTTGCACATGCATGGTTTCACTCGTCGCATGTCTGGCTGGATGA
This sequence comes from Acidobacteriota bacterium, assembly GCA_021780315.1. Lineage (GTDB taxonomy): Bacteria > Acidobacteriota > Terriglobia > Terriglobales > Acidobacteriaceae > Edaphobacter. The sequence goes on along the minus strand of JAJXYY010000033.1, from coordinate 85,354 downwards.
AGGGGTGGCACAGTTCATGTCGTTGCTGTGGGTGGAACGCAGTCAGGGACGGGAAGCCGCTATTCAGCAGATGCAGGAACAAGCAAATGCGTTGGCGCTGGTGGAGCCAGAGCAGGACGGTGTGGATGTCGCGGCAAATGCTAGGGGGCAATCGCTGGTGGACGCACACGACGAGGTTTATTACCGTACGAAATCTGCGGCGGTCTTATGGATGCTGCGCTCCGTGGTGGGCGATGATGCATTGAAAGATGCGCTGCAGGTTTATCGGTACGGCGGCAAACAAGAAGATGATGCAAATGAGTTCCAGAGGGTGTTGGAGAAGGCATCCGGGAAGGATATGCAGTGGTTCTTTGAAGACTGGGTCTACCGAGACCGGGGATTACCGGAGCTGACGGTGATGAACATCGCGCCCCGCGAGTTGCCTCTGAAAGGTGGCAAGTCTGCGGGCTGGCTGGTGGCCGTGGAGGTGCGCAACGATGGAGACGCGGTTGCGGAGGTGCCGGTAACCGTTCGCTCTGGTGCGCTGACAGCAACTGAGCGGTTACGGATTGCAGGAAAGTCTCGAGCATCGACCCGGATTGTGTTTGAGGGGGTTCCTGCGGAGGTGCAAGTGAACGACGGTAGTGTGCCGGAGGTCGGTGCGAGTGTTCACATAAAGAAGCTGTCTGTGCAAATTCAGTAGCTACCTAAGCACTTCTAGTGCGCGGGGCGGCGGGAGCGGGCGGTGGTCGAGGTCCGGACCAAGGTATCTTGCCACGTCTGTTGACCACCCCACGGACGGACTGCGGAGATGTCGATGCGTACAGGAGTAGCTGCGACATTGGCAGGAGTTACATCTTTTAGTCCATCTCCAAGTTGGGGAATGGCTGTGGCAAGAGCAATGAGTCGGGAGAACACGATCATCCCAGTCAGATGCAGGGTGTACCCTGCGGAGTCGATGCGGCCGTCGAGCGTAGCTGGCTCCTTGCCTCCAAGTGGTAATGAAACAGGTGATATTTGAAAGACGTTGCCCGTTGGTGTCGGAACTCCATGGAAATGGCGGCGATTCCGAGTCGGTGGCGAAACCGTGGCAGATTGTACGGTAGCGGAGCCGATGAGTAGTGGTGCAGAGCCCAGGCCGGCACTTTGAAGAGCGAGATCTGAGATGTGTATTATGCCAGTCCAAGGCGCTTCTGACGCAGAGTTAGGACGGTACTGCAGGTTGCCGGTGACGGTCCCTGTTGCCGAGGTTGTCTGCGGGAAGCGAGCACTGGCAATCTGAGCCCAGTCCAGGATCGTTTGCGCAGGGATACCTGGACTGGCTATGTCAACTGTCGTTGAGATAGGGTTGCGTACGTCAGCAAGAGTAGCGGCGACTGTGAGGGTTGGAGTTGCAGAGGAGCCAGCAGGTGGCCAGTTGCAACTGATATCCGAGAAGGAGTGAAACGCATTAGAGGCAGAGCCGAGGCACTGCATATCAAGCGATAGAGGATGCTGGGGGACGAAGTCGGCGCGGCGTCCCGCTGTGAGAATGAGGCGTGTTTCGATCCTGCTCTTGCCCACGGTGCCATGTACTTTTGCGGAGAGTGTGAGGTCGCCACGGAGGCCTGCATCATGGTTGAGGAGCAAGCGGCTGGCCTCACCCAGAGGAGCATTGCGCCAATCAGCCTGCATCGCAATGGCAACTTGGGATAGAGAAGCAGCGCGCCCCAGGGTTCCCTCAATTTCAAGAGTGCCAGTGTCAGAGACATTGCTGTCGGTGCGAGCCGGATGAGCCTCAAGACGTAGATGCCACTCCTGCGGATTGGGCAGCCAGAGAGCGAAATTGGCGTCTGTCAGAGAAAGTGGAGTCTTTTCCTGATCGAGTTTCAAGTTGAGGCGCGCACCGGTCGCTTCGATGTAGGGAAAGCGTGGGGCAGGACCAGCAGACTTCTGCGCTGTGGGAGCAGCCTCAATCCGGGCAGCCTGGGTGAGGATGGTTTCAAGGTTCCACTGGCCATCGGCAAGGTGGACGAGGTTTATGCTGGGGTCGGTGAAGCTGATGGTGGAGAATTCGACACGACGGGTCCAGAGTGAACTGAGACGCAAAGTAGCGTGAACGGTATTGGCGCGGATCACGGGTTCGGTGCCGAATGTAGGGTCTTCGCTGACTACAAAGTTATTCAGCGTGAAGCCGGGGAGGGGCAGCAGGTTCAGTGTGACGCTGTCGAGATGAACGGGGCGCCCAAGGCTCTGGCTGATACTGCTGGCGATGCGCCGCTGATATCGATTCACACTGATGTAGGGTGGCACCAATGCAAGCAGAACAAGAGCAAAGAAAACGTAATAGACAAGAACAAAACGACGGACGCGCGAGCGGTGGATCCGTCGCGGTGCGGCATGAGGCAAAGAGGCGTTGGTAGGATCGATCTGTTGCATGGACGATGGCGGCATGTCGTGTGCTGTGCCGTTTTGCCTCTTTTTTATTTGATGAGATGCAGGGTTCGGTTCCAACGTGTTTGGTCGAAGACATGTATCAGAATGTGTCCGATGAAGCTGAGCCGGTCGCCTATACTCTGCTTGTTGATCTGGTCTGCAGGGGTCTCGAAAGACCAGTAGACGAACATTGGGCGACCAACGATGTTTTCACGAGGGACAAAACCCCAATAGCGTCCGTCGAGGCTTTCGGTACGGTTGTCGCCCATCGCAAAGACCTTGCCGGGCGGTACAACCAGATCATCCCCCTGGATATGACTGGGGAGATCGTAGGCCCAGGTGGCGGTGACGTCATCGGCAGGACCGGGCGGTACAGCCGGGAAGTCGTCACGGTACGGGTTGTAGGCGTGCTGGGGGTTATCGTCTGCGACAGGCTTACCTGCCTGTGGCTCGTTCTGAGCGACGCCGTTCAGGTAGACAATGCCGTTACGGAGGTGGATACGGTCTCCAGGAATGGCGATGGCGCGTTTTACTAGGAACAGGTCAGGTTCACCGGGTTTGAGGAATACGATGATATCGCCGCGATGGACCTGACGGTAGTAAACAAAGGGAGCCCATGAACTAGCTGGCGCGAGGCCGATCCGGTCTACCAGCACATGGTCGCCGATGAGGAGGGTCTTGACCATGGAGGCGGAAGGAATCTCAAAGTTTTGGAAGACAAATGTCATGACAAACAGGCCGATGGCAAGGACGCTACAGATGGAGGCCAGCGACTCGAGTAGAGTTTCTGTCTCTTCCGCGTGCGGATTGTCGGTTTGCTTCGATTCCAATTCCATCGTGTTCATCTACGTTGTCTCCAGGCTCTCCTGCCAGTGTATCGCTGAATGAGTGCGGCTTATGGAGATACCTGCGCAGTTTTCAGCGAACGATGCTGAAGGTTCGGTCCCAACGTGCGAAGCCGAGGACAGATTCGAGGAGGCTGAAATGTGTGCGTTCCGGCGATTGGGTGCCGTTGAGTTCAGCGGTGCTGGTCGGCCGCAGAGAGAAATAAATGAGGACCGGCCTGCCAACTATGTTTTCACGTGGGACAAAGCCCCAATAGCGGCTGTCTTCACTGTCATTGCGGTTATCGCCGAGGACGAAGTAGTTCCCGGCAGGGATGATGAGTTCTCCGTTGTCGATTAGAGTATGCATCCTGACCCACCAGCGAGAGTCAATCTCGGGGTCTGCCGTCTGCAGGCGGGGAAAGTTGTCGCGAAAGTTATCGGGACTGGAGGGGCGATAGACCGCGTATGGCTCGTTGAGTGCTGTGCCGTCGATGTACACGTGGCCTTCGTGTAGTTTTAGGTGATCGCCGGGAAGGCCGATCACTCGCTTGATGAGATGGATACTGGAGTCGAGAGGATAATGAAAGACAATAATGTCCCCGCGCCGGATTTTTTCGGATGGGAAGGGGTTCATGCCTGTCTGCAAACCGATACCTTGCTTATCGACCAGCAGGAAGTCGCCGACCAACAGGGTAGGTTCCATCGATTCCGAAGGAATGCGGAAGGGTTGGATTGCAAGCGTAATGATGAAGACTGCGATCACAACGATCGTAAGGAGAGATTGGAGTGCAGGGAGATATCCGTGGTGCTGCGCTTCGCGAGATCGGACGGTGGCATGGGAAGCCGACGAATCGCTCACTTGTTCCTCGACGGAGCCTTGATTTTAGGTGTTGGAGTCACGTCGGTTGATGTGCTCGCGGATTGTTCCGACAAGAGCCGTTCAAATGAGAGACGTGCTGCTTCCTGCTGAGCTTGCTTTTTGGTAGACCCCTCCGACTCGACTAGCGCCCTTGCGCCTCCTGCACCGTCGTCAATTCGGACTTGAACCTTGAACCTCTTGTCGTGATCGGGACCTGACTGGTCGGTAAGGACGTACTGCGGTTGTCCCACGCCGAGGGCCTGCAGGTACTCCTGAAGGGCCGATTTATGGTCGCCAATGGCTCCGCTGAAGGTATCTCCAGCGCGAAGGGCAACATGGAGGTCGGGTAGCGCCGGCAGGATGATATGCGTTTCAACAAATGAGCGTGCAGCTTCTAGGCCGCCATCGAGGTACAAGGCGGCAATAACCGCCTCCAGTGCGTTGGCAAGCAGCGCATGCTTGTGGCGGCCTCCGCTGCGCTCCTCGCCGCGGCCAAGACGCAACATAGCGCCCAGATTCATGCGTCGCGCAACGTCGCCAAGGTGTTTGCGGCTAACGAGGGACGCACGGAGGCGGGTCAATTCACCCTCACGTGAGTCGGGAAAGCGCTGAAAAAGAGACTCAGCCACGATGAGCCCTAATACGGCATCGCCAATAAATTCAAGTTGTTCATTATCTGCTGTGGGATCGGCCAACGCTTCGGGGCTAGTCTCGTAGGCGAGCGAACGGTGTGTCAGCGCCCAGATTAGCAGTTCTGGGCGCTTGAATTCGTGCTCAAAGAGTGAAACTGCATGTCCGTTAGTCTCTGATCGTCCGACTTTTGGGCGCCGCGTGGTCATTCGATTCCTTCGTTCTGAACTTGCTATGAAGCTTGCAGCTGCAAAAACTCGAAAATGATGTGGAGTTACTTGGGTTCCGGGGGGCGGTAGGCATCTTTCTCTGCCTTACCACTGGGATCGAGGGGCGCATCGTCGGATTCCTGCGGATCCGGCTGCATGCGTTTTGGCAGAGCGAATGGCTCTTTGATCCCCTTTTCCGCAGCGGCTTTGGTATCCGGTTGACTGTCACGAACGCTAAGGGCCGCGCGATACTCTTCCAGCGCCTTGGTGCGGTCGGTTTGAACATCGTAGAGTCGTCCGAGGTAAATGTGGGACCATGCGAGGGTGCGAGGATCTTTGGACGTGTGCAGCACTTCTTCAAAGTGGGTTACCGCAGATTCTGGCTGCTTCTCCATTAGATCGATACGGGCAAGGATGTAGTGGGCCTGCGCGTGATCGGCGGTAGGATCAGCAAGGGCTTTTTCGGCAAGATCAGCAGCACCAGCAGTGTCGCCCTGAAGGAGTTTGAGATCGGCGAGACGGAGCCCGGAAGGCTTCTGCGGTGTGCGACGGACAAGATCGTGGGTGCCTTCAGGCAGAAAGACAATCTGCTCGTCATGATGGCGCTCCCGCTCAACGTCCATGCCGTAGACCATCTCTCCGATATCTTCTTTCAGACTGATTGAGTCCTTTTCCATTACGTTCAGCTTGTTGTAGAAGTACTCGACAAGAACCCAACCTTGGCGCATATCAAGGTCAACTGCTTTGCGGCGAACGATCTCAGCCTGCCGTTCATAGGTGGAGGTTTCGGCGTCAAATTTCTCCAAATCGGCGCGCTCATGGGTTCCTGTCGGGCGCTTGGGCCTCACTAGACCAACGTCCATGGTTTGGGCTTCGATGGCCTTGATCAGACACTCGGTGAGTAGTGCAACGATGTCTGACTTATAAGCGAATTCGAGAGGTGCATCCTGCACTGGTTTCAACAGCGGCAGTAAGCGATCCATTGCAGCAGCACGTGCGTAGACCAGAGGCTCCACCTCATAGTGCAGATACGTATGGCGTATCTGGTCCATATGGATCGAACCTGGAGGATCTGCTGCGGGGGAGGTGACGACGATGTAATCGTTGGCGTAGATGCGCGCATTGGTTGCTGCGGGAGATAACATCGGCTCCAAAAGCACCAAAAAACGACGACCGTCGTAGCTACTGACGGGCATCCGCAAATAAATGTTGGTATTGAGTACCATGCGAGTCAACGGGTCGTGAACGCGGCTGACAATGTCTTCGTATTCTGGGCGATGATGAAACCAGATGGCATTGAGATGTATTTCTTCGCCGAAGGTTCGCAGAAGTGGCAGGATATTGACGATCTGGGTGGAATCAGGAGGGAGTTCGGCCTCATCGACCGTTGGAGTCAACTCGGGTGGCGGAGAAAGATACAGTGCGAGCGAGATGTACTGAGCGAGGTTTCTACCGCTGTCGGCAAGTGTGTGCTGTCGAATGTAACTACAAAGCGCATCACGGCTGTCTCTAGCGGCAGCCGAGGCAGCGAGGGCGTCATTGACCTCCTGTCGTATGGCGAGACGAACCGGACTGGACGTCGCAAGGTCTGCATCGTAACCACAGGTGTTCAGCGCTACAGCGATATCGAAGAGCGGTTCACTGGTTTCGAGCGTAATTGCGGAGCCACCTGCTTCAGGCTGTGCAATGCGTCCGATAGTCTTGCTTCGGGAGTCCTGAACGAGAGTGCCAGACTGGCTGCTACTCGAAGACGCGGGCTGCGTTGTGGATTGTGCCGCCGCAAGCTGAGTTAGGCCGCCTATCGCCTGTGCGGTTATGGCACAGGCAACGCTGATTTTCAGTAACCGGTACGAGGGTTTTTGGGTAGACACGATATGGTTTCGACGCTCCACTGGAGTTTAAGGGAGCGAACCAAGGGTTGCAAACCGGAGAGTGCTTTCAGCGCTAGCCTTGAACAGAGATTCCTGCGAAAGTCAGGATAACTCGGCCACGAACGGGAGCACCGAAGACGCGGGACGGCTCGAAGACGCTGAGGAGCAACTGGTCGACGATCTGTGTCTGAACCGTTGATTCTACGGGCCCTGAGACAATGTTGTAGTCGTAGACTCGGCCTTGATCGTTAATATAGGCCTCGACGATGATGGTTTTATCGTGTGCGGACAGAATCGGCCGTGGTCGAGCGGCCGAATAGAGATAGTGCGGCATAGTCATGGCACCGAGGGGTTCGTCGTTGGCCATAACCGGCTCTGGTGCAGCAACCATTCCCAGGAGAAACATGACGCCACCCAGGAAGACGACCGCCCCCGCGAAACCTGCGGATACCTGCACCAACATAGGACGCAGAATGTTATCCCACTTGACGGTGAAGGTATCGATCCATCGTGCCTTGCTGTACGCTCTCTCGTGAGAGATCGTCAGGCGGAGCTTCATGGCGAGGTCAGGCGGTGCTTTGATAGTGCCGAGTGAGGATAAAGATTGCTGCACGGCGCGCAACGCCGAGAACTCGTGGTGGCAGCTAGCGCAGACTTCGAGATGTGAGGCGATAGCCTGCATTTGATGCCCGCTGACAGCACCGTCAAGGTACGCCGAGAAAGATTCCTGCATCGCGTCGCAGCGTTGAACTTTCATCGTGTGACCACCTGTTTCGATGCCATATGACTACGCTGGATCGAAGAGCGATTCAGCTCAGAGGCTTGGTTGCTCAGGAGAAGAGTGCGTAGGGCAGATCGTCCGCGGGTGAGTCGGGATTTTACAGTGCCCAGTTGCACACTGAGTATTTCTGCAATCTCTTCATATGCGAAGCCTTCAATCTCGCGGAGAATGACGACAGTGCGGTAAGCCTCGGGAAGCTGACGGAGAGCCAATTCAATCTGTTCGCGAGCTTCACCTTGTGCAGCGTGGTCGAAGGGGGAGCCACGTTGGTCCGCAAGGGTTGAGCTAAGGCAAAAGCTGTCGTCTTCATCGTCCGCATCGATGTTGGAGTCGATCGTGGTTTCCTGCCGTTTATGGCGGGACCACCAGCGACGCTGGTTGGATGCCTCATGCAGCGCGATGCGATAGAGCCAGGTTCGCAGGCTAGCATCACCGTTGAAGCTGCGGATGCTGCGGAATACTTTGATAAAGACTTCCTGGGTGATATCAGCCGCGTCGCCGGGATCATTCAGGCTGCGCGCAATCAAAGAATAGAGAGGTTGATGATATTGAGCAATGAGCAAGGCAAATGCTTCCTCTGACCCTGTCTTGAGGTCAGCGACAAGGGAAGCATCTTCGGTCGTTATACCAATTGCACTTGCTAGATTGCTCACTGCGATGCCCGCCTGCATATCGGGTATCCTCTACACTACGACTTGGGTTGTAGATCATGCAAATGCAGCCAAATATCAGCGTCGTCTAATGCGGAGTACTAGCTCGTTCTGGTTACTTAGACACTGGGTGCGAGAGTTTAGTTCCCGTCCGGCATTGACTAACTGAGCTTAGTCAGTCAAACTATATGAAGTCCTCGCTAGTGAGTGGGCCTGTGGCGCAGCTGGGAGCGCGCTTCCATGGCATGGAAGAGGTCGTCGGTTCGATCCCGACCAGGTCCACCAAATCTTTTCAATAATTTAGCGGATTTCCTTCCAGACGATTTGCCCGCACTTTGCCCGCAAATCGCAGAATCTTGCAGCGCGACGGCGCTTTCTTCTCTTCTCCTCCTTTCTCGGTGTGTTGCGACTTCCTTGCTGTGGTCCCATATTCTGTTTGGCCCGTCTCGCCCGTTCCCGCCGACGTAGATGGTGGCTTACTATTCGGAGCCTGGGGGGCCGTCGCCATCAGCTCATCGTGAATCGAGTTGATCGCTCGACGAACCTCAGGTTCGAGCGACTGCATGTAAACCTCCATGGTCGTCGCCAGCCGGCTGTGCCGCATCATGCCTTGGATATCCTTCGGATGCGCCATCGACTTGCCGAGAGTGGCAATCGTTCGGCGAATCACCTGAAATGTGAGCTTCGGGAGTCCGAGTTCCTTCGCCAGTCTGTGTAGAACACGCTTGCGATAGTTGCCGGTATCCATCGGCTCGCCGAAACGTCCGGGGAACATGAAGGCATCTGGAGAAACGTCTTTGCCCTTCTTCTTGCACTCCTCGCGGTACTCCACGATTTCCTCGACGAGGACTTCGGCGATTGGCACTTGGGTGAGGCTCCCCTTGGTTTTTCCGTAGGGCCGGATCTTGCCCTTGTAAATCGTCTCCTGGATGTCGAGAACGTGCTGAGTTTCGAGGAAGCACCTCCAGCGAAGCGGAAACAGCTCGCTTGGCCGAAGAGCATTCGACATATCCAGCTTCATCAGTATCCAGTCACGAAGCCCAATCTCGCCGATTTTCTCCAGAGTCGCGCGCAATTGATCCCAAGTGAGCGTCGTCTTATCCACCTCGCGCAGGTTTGCGGGAGGCTTGAGCTTGCGTGCAGGGTCCTTCGGAAGGAAGCCCTGATCGACCGCCTCCGCAAAGATGTCCCGCGTGTACGCCCGCATCTGCAACACTCTGTCCCTGGAACGGGTTTTTGCCAACTGATTGAGGTGGGTCTGGAGAATCACCTTGTCGAAGTTTTCGAGGCGATACTCCCCGAAAGCATCGACGAGGTCTGCCTGGATCAGATACTTCTTGACGTCGGCAGTGTCCTCCCTCCAGTCCCCTTCTTTCACTGGCAGGTAGCGGTTTTTGACGAACCACTCGAAGGTGACCGCACCGTTGACAGCGGCTAGGTCTCCGGTCGAGCGCCCGCCAAGTTTGATGATCTCGCTCTCCAGCTTCTCTCGCGCCTGCGACTTCGACATCTCTGTCTTAAGTCCCAGCACGAAGGAATGAGTGACGAGTTTGGGTTCCTTCGTTTCAGAATCAAGCTCGGTGCGGCGAAAACAACCATGCCATTTCTTGCCGCGCGGCCTGACCCATCCTTTCTGGTATGAGACTCCCATTTGTTCCTCAATTTCTGTGTGGAGGAAACAAGTGGCCGCATTCATTTTACCGGCGTTTGCGCCGTAAAGTGGAGGCCAGTTCCCGCTCTTTCAGAAACTCTCTAATCCCGGCAGCGCGGTAGCGCAGCGCACCGTCGCTCATGCGAATGACCGGCAGATAGGGCCGTCTTCGCGAGGAATGATCCCAGACCCAATCCCTGCTGACCTTCAACAAGAGGGCGACTTCCTCGGCGGTCAGCAACAGATCGACCGATTCCTGAATCATTGGCAATGAACCCATAAAGGAATACCTCCATCGGCCTTGTCGTGCTCTTGGAATCGCTGGGGACCAAGAACACACCGGCGCGCGCTTTGCTGCCAACAGGATGGTTTTGCACAGGTCCGGCGTCCAATGAAAAGTAGGAAACACGTTATGCACGTTAGGAATAACGACGGGCTTCACCAAAATTTGTGCAACTCTGGTTTTTCACACGGCATCGAAAATAAATCCCGGCGTTTGTCCCCCCAAACGCGAATTGTCAACAACTTGCCGTCCTGCCCAGGTCTCGTCTTTTGGAGGATTGCAATGGTGCTACCAGAAATTCGATTGCTTCAAGCCGCGATTGTTTTGGCGGAAGAGCTCAACTTCTCCCGAGCAGCCGAACGGCTGCGCATCGACCAATCAACCTTGAGCAAACGAATCATGGAATTGGAGGGACTGGTCGAACTGCGCCTCTTCGAGCGCAATCATCAGACTGTCCAGGTGACCGAGCCGGGGCGCCACTTTGTCGAAGAGGCCCGTCATGCTCTGCTGCACACCGAGCGTGCGGTCTTGAAAGCCACCGCCGCTTCGCGCGGCGCGGACGATGTCCTGAATGTCGGAAAATCCGCCTATATCGATCCGTTTCTCGTTTCTACGATCCTGTCGATTCAGCTTCCGCTTTTTCCGGGATTGAAGATCAAACAATGGAGCAATTATTCCCATGAATTAGCGCATCAGGTCGCTTTGGGGAAGCTGGATATGGCGCTGGTCACGGCGGTTCCCGACACGCCCAAGCTGAATCTCCTCGTCGTAGCCGAGGCTCCGATTTACATTGCCTTGTCGAAAAATGATCCCGTAGGAAGCAAGAAAGAGCTTCGACTGGAAGACATCAGCGGGCGTGACTGGATTCTTCCCGCACCGCATGTAAATCCGCATGTCGATGCGATGATCCAGGGCGTCAGATCAGAGAGAGGCGTTACCGTTCCCGATGTGCATCGCTTCATGACCGCCGAAGAGGCTTTCGAACTGGTTTTGGCGCACAAAGGTGTAGCGTTCCTGACTCGCGGTGACGCATGGCGCATTGCCCGCGACGGAGTCACGATGCGACCTCTGGCCGAGGAGCGCTTGCGGCTGGTGACGAAGCTGGCTACACGCGCGGACAACAAGTCCCGCTTGGTGAGTGAATTTGTCCGCGCCGCCGGCCGAAAGTTAACCAGCACCCGTCCGCCACAGCAGGCCCGTTTGCCCTTAGCAGGATGAAAGCCTATTTGGAAAACAGCCCGTCGCCAGACGGTGCGCTTTCCTCTTCCCGGATCACTACATTCAGGGGGCCTTCGTGCCCACACTTCGGGCATAAATAAATGCCCGAAGTGAGCGCCCTGCTTTCGTATTCTTCTCTGCGGAATGCGCTTCCACAATGGACGCATACATGGAAGTGGTTGAGGTCTGGTTTGCGTTCACCTGATTCGTTCACGGCTGTACTCCTTGTCTCCCGCTTAAAACGGTCGCAGGTAAGTACTGCTTTTACAGGTACATAACAGAGAACAGTAGATTGTATGCCCGCACCGCCGCTCGCCGTATCGAGACGACTTGGCAATGGCGGTACAAGAGTGAGACGTGCAGCCATGAACTTCCGGTGACCACGCCCATCGTCTGATTGCACGAAAGTACCAGTACTAGCCAAAGGATTGGTATACGCCCATGCGCGCGAAGCGGCACTGGCGGGTTTCCACCACTAAATTGGGTTGTAGTGCTGCGATCTGTATCGAGAGTCGCCCCTGGTACCGACTGCTCTAGCGCATGATTCAGCTAGCTAGTTGCACCGCGAGAAATCAACGGCTAGGCGATGCTGAACGATCTCGACTCTTGGGCTCGTGTCGGCGGCTTTCACCACATCGTCATGCAGTTTCTTCGATCCGCCATGCACCAGAATGCCGCGCGCGACGACCCCCTTCTCCTTCTTGAGATGTGCCAGGTAACGCCGTAATTGATGGATGGCAGGCACGCTCGGCTGCCCCTGCTTACACTCGACTACAACAGTGTTATCGTTTCGGTCGAGCAGGATAACGTCGGAGCGGGTTCGATCGCGGAATGTCAATTCGCGCACCTTTAGCGTTGGGTGAACCGTCAGGCCGTCTTCAAGATGGTGCGGATAGGTAGCGATATAACCGGAGAGGGCCTTCTCGTAGTCGAACCGCGCAAAAAGGCTTTCCCAATTTGTTTCATCATTCATTGCGGTCTTGAGGTCTTCGAGCGACTGCGATCCGATCTCGGCGATGGTCGGGCGCAGTTCTCCATTCGTGAAACGCGTTCGCTCTGGTAGCAGCACGATTTCGTCGCGGTTATCAGGGCCGGTGGTCAAATCCCAACGAACGAAGATGCGGCGTCCCATTTCGCCATCGGGTTCGTCCTTGGTGCGCGGCACGAGCGGGTTCCAGTCACCATCCTCAATGGCCTTTCCCGTGACTTCGCCGAGGCGTCCGACTCGGTGTCCCCGCAGGGACACGATGATGTGGTCGCCGACCTGAATCTTCTGGAGGCTTGATCGCGCACGGCTCCATGCCCAGCGATGTTTCTCGTCGGAAATGGGACCGGTCAATGGAAAGCCCCATGCGCTATGCCATCCCACGGCCACGCATTGGCTGCGAAACCAGCGTTGCCACATACCGGGGAATGTGTCCTCCATGCAGTTGATCTTCCAGAGCTTCATTTCTGCTTCCTAGATCCATTTTCAAAATGTCCTTCGGGTAGTGTGAAGGAATACCCGCGAGGCTCCAGCTTTCCGGCGTTGATGTCCCATAGGTTCAAGAACAGCTCTTGTCCTCCCGAAACCGTTGGTTTCCGCTTCCCTTGGACCTTCACGTTGTACACCACAAACAATGCGGAATTCTTGTACCCTTTCGCATGCTTCACTTCGTTTGGTGTGAGAGATATACACCTGCCGTCTTCTTGAGTGCCCTTAACTTCCACGTATAGATCGCTACCGCCGGCATTACAGAGAAAATCGTAAGGCTTCGTCGTGTGCGTATCCACAGGGGCGAGCCCAAGTTCTCGCAGTCGCTTGAATGCCCAGCTCATCGCATAGTTTTCAATAGCTCTGCGGATGCGAGGGTTGCTCTGATATCCGGCTGCCCGTTCAAGGGTACCAGCCACAGTCATTGATATCTCGCTGTCTGTTTCGCTAGCAGGGTTATTGGCTGCGTCTTCTAGCTCATATGACGAGACGTATTTCAGAGCCTGGGCAATCCAAGGAGCGTTGTTTTTCGGCGTGCCGTTGTCGTTATAGCGATAGCAGATGTTTGCCTGGCCGAAACCTCCCTTGCCGCCCGGCACTGGTTGCGACCGCAGGTGTTCGGGTACGAGGCGCTCATTGCCTGCCTTCGCGCGAATGAAATATCCGATTCCTTGGCGTTCCGGAATAGAAGAGTCCTGATGATGACGATAGACAGTAGCATCCCGGTACCATCCGACTACGTATTGGCCACCCTCTTTGGGATTACGAGCCAGGAAAATCACCAATACATGATCGAGGACATCGCCGCGAAAGCCTGGTTCTATCTTTTCCAAACGAACGGATGAGGGGTGTGCCTCCCGTCGCGCCTTGGGCTGCATCTGTGGTTGAAAATAGCCTAAGACTTTTCCGTCTGTGCGCAGAAAGTTGAAGATTTCATGTCCAGACTCTGTCTCGTTGTAGCTGCCTCCGCCAATTGGTCGTTCATCATCTGGTTGTTTCCCCTTGTACAACTTCATCCAACCAATTCGAGCGAACAACACCTTATCGATCATGGCCAGCCTTCTGCAATCATTGAAGTGAGGACTCCATTTTTGCACAGCAGGGTACCACGACGTGGAGCGACTCACGCAAGAATCCAGATTGAGTTCGCATACCTCGCCTAGGGCGTTGGTGGACGCGCATAAGGTTGCCCGCCATGTGTACAACCTAGCCCGTCGGGTGGGGAGAAAGACGACCTCTCGCCATCGGCGGGAGCGCAAGCAAGGGTGGGAAGACGGGCGTCGAACAAAGAAGAGCGGAGCCTCCAACCTCAGGCTCCGCTTGGGATTGCGATTGAACCTTGGCTATGCGGCCCTCTTGGTACTCCTCGACGTGGCCTTCTTCACCTCCTTGGCCTTTTCCTTTGCGGCAAACTCCTTTTTCACTGTGGCAGCGATGGCATCGGTGTCCACCTTGTAGGCAGCAGCCGCATCCCGCAAAACCTGTGAGGCGTTGCCGCGCGAGGCGGAAAGCAGGACGACGGATTCGATCACCGCCCGGCCAAGTGTGCTTTCCTCCGAACGGCGAAGAAAGGCCGGAAACAGCTTGGCGATGGAGTCGCCCTCCCTGACCTGCTTGATGCCGTGTTGCTTTGCGAGAACAGCAACACGGTTTTCATCAAGTAGACCTGCAAGGCGTTCGGCCACAAACAAGAGGTCGCGCTTGGTGAGCCGCACCGGAACTGCCGCAGCAATCGCGGACAGAACTCGCAATCCGGTTGCGTTGGCGATGGCTTCCTCCTTGCGTCGCTTGTCCTGTTCGGCTTTCCATTGCGCGTCGTTAGTGCGGGAGCGAACGGGAGCCTTCGGGTGGTGTACCACGCATTCAGGATTGGCACAGACCTTGTGAATCGTGCCCACGTCGCTGCCTTCGGTAACGATTGCCTCGGTCGTGTACTTGCACGCCTTGAACTCCGGGCGCGTGGCCTCGTCCTTCGACTTCGGCTTGTCGTCGCGGATCGCGGTGTACTTGTTGCGCGGCAGAACCGGGCTTCCTTCCTTCTGCGTCCCGTAGGCAGTGCTGACTTGGACAAGCTGCGGCTTGGCGGCGATGACTTTTGCCACGTGCGCGGCCACCTTGGACTGATAGCAGACGGGATCGGTGCATCGGTCGCCCTGCCTTCCAAGGTCGTCTCCGAACAGGAGTTTGTTGTGTCCGGTCCGCTTTGGGCAGTCGCCGCAACTGCCCACTGCCGGGACAAGCTGAGAATCGCGCTTGTCGAATGGCGCGTCTTTCAGGACAAGCAGCACATTGTTCTCAATCCAGAATTGGAGATTGCGCAGGGGAAGCAGAATCCGCGTCGGCTTCTGCTCGGCGTTATAAACTTCCTTGAAGCAAGCCACGAGTGCCGCTTTCTGTTGGTCTGCCGGCAGCTTCGCCAACAAGAGCGCGTGGCTCACTCCAATTTCGTTGGCATAGAAGGCTTCCACGGCAGCAGGAATAAGCTCGGTCAATTTCAACCTGGATGCAACGAACGAGGGCTGCTTGCCAAGGCGAGCGGCAATCTGTTCGATGCTGTATTTCGGTTCCTCCAAGCTGAGCAACGCGCGGAATCCCTCGGCTTCTTCCATCGGGTGAATCTCCGCACGAATAAGATTTTCGACAAGTTGTGCTTCCAAGACCTCCGCATCGGACAGGTGGACGATGCGGGTGGGAACGGTTGCAACTTCGGCAAGCTGCGCGGCGCGGTAGCGCCGCGCTCCTGCCACAATTTCAAAGCTATTCTCGGCGAGTGGCCGAACGAGCAGGGGCGACAGTACGCCTTGGGTGCGAATGCTGGCGGCCAGTTCTTTCAATGCCGCATCCTCAAATATGCGGCGCGGATTTGTTTTCGATTCATTGAGTGACGCAAGCGGGAGGTCGCGGTACTCGGTGGCATTCAGAACAGTGTTTTCCATTACAGGCTCCTTTCGAGCGGTTGAAGAGTGAAGGCAGACGGAGCGGAAACACGTCGGGCGTATGTCCGCTCCGCAAGGAGCGGACTAGCCGCGAATCGCAAACACACGGAGAGTTCCGCACTCCATCACGCCACCTCCGGAACGGAAGTGCGTTCCTCGGTGGCTTCCTCGGAGAGAATGGCCCCGAGAATCACGGCAGAGGTGCGCTGAATCACTTCGAGGCTTTCGGCCAAGAGTGCCGCGTTTCCGGCATACATCTGGATGTAGTCGGAAGAGGCGGTTCCCATCTCAAGGCCGATGGCTTGACCGACAATGAAGGCCACGGCTTCGGCTTCAGTTTCCCGCACGGTGGCGGTGGTCATGGTGCGACGCTCGGTCTTGTGTAAGAGTTCGTGCGCGGTTTCGTGGACGAGAGTAGTAAATTCCTCGGCCTGAGACTGACCGGGCAAAAGCGCGATTCTTCCGCCGTAGCTGACGCCAAGCGCGGGGGCAATCCTCTCGTTAAACTCCAGTGCGATGCTCTGCGTATTCAAGAAAGCAATCAGGCGGTCGCGGTGTGCTCCGGCTTCGCCGCTGATGTTGTGCTCGAACTTGGCAAGTTCCGCTCCCTCGGTCTGCTCCACGTCAAAGACATAAACGGCACGGAAGCCAATCAGAAATGGCGCGGGTTTCGTCACCTCACTCGGCGTGTACTCCTGTTGCTCATCGTTCTTGCGCCGCTTCGAGATCATGGGCGCGAGAATCTGAATGCCTTTTTCGCCTTTCTTGACGAAGCGGCCCAATTCCTTCCATGTGTGAAAGCCAGCAACACGGGTTGCTGTCGGGCGTTGGCGAGCGATGGCGAGAATGTTGCCAAAACTGTACTGGTGAAAACGCGCCATTGCGGCAAGGTAGGCGGTGAGCGTCTCGCTCTTGCCTGCTTCAAGCTGCTGAACCAGGAAATCAACGGCCTGCTTGATAAGCTGCTGTGCGGGGTTCTCGCGCTCGGTGGTGCGCTGTTGGTAGGGTGATTCGCTGGTTGTGCGGAGCGCTGCATTTTTCCTGTGCGGCGCGGGGCTGTTGGTGGTTACTGCTGCGTTGGCGTAAGGCATGGTGTGTGCTCTCCTCGTTGCCCGCATGGGGCGGATTTGAAGGAGGGCGTCTGCCTCAAACCAAATTTCTTTGTTTGAGTGCCCCCGCTTCATGGCTTTTGCAACGGGCGGGGGCGTGAAGGTTCGGTCAAGGGCGCGCGTTTTGTGCGCGTTCACTCGCAGCGCAGCGGAGACCCTTGACGGGTTCTTCGCGCCCATGCGAGACCGTTGCCTGAAGCGGGGGCACGTGAACGAAGAAGAAATTCGGTCCTCTTCCGCATGGTTTTCAGGGCCGGGCGTTGCGGGGCAGGAGACAGGCACCGCAGAGATGGGGAGTGAAAAACGCTGGTTCTGTCAGCGGTTGCAGCGAGGGAAGAATCTTCTTCCCTACAAACCCGCGAGCGTTTCAAAACTATATGAAAGATGCAATCGAAGGAAATTCTCAGACAATGGAATTGGACGGGGTATACACCGGTACTGGGTGTAGAAACCCACGCAGGCACATCCGTCTACCCGTCTACCAGAGATGGCAACGGATTCTCTAGCCCTTGCATCGGGAAGTCGTGAACGAATGTCGATGCTCCGCTGCTAAAGTTCCATAGAGCCGATTTGTATTCGTCCTCGCAGATTCAGCGCACTCTGCGAACTTCAATCGAGTTTGACGGATCGTCAGAAAGGCAGAGCATGTACGTCCCGCTCGCTTCGTAGATCATGATTTCCGGACGATAAGCATAGTGGTACCAATATGCGTATGCAGCTTGCTTCCACACCTGGCCGTTATTCAATTCAAACTGCGTGTTTCCAGACCATCCCTTAAAGGCCCCTTTAATGTAGCCCTCCATAACGTTCGCCCGGCGTACGCGAATCGGCTCATCCATTCCCTCAACCGCCATCTGAAACCCCGAGCCAGACTGCGTGATGACCACTGTGGGCCGATACATATAGCGATAATTGTATTTGTAATCCGCTTGAATCCAGTACTGGCCATTTGCAAGTTTGAAGAGCGCGTCGCCATGCCAGCCCGTAAACGGCCCGTGAATTTGCGATTGGGTTCTCATAGTTCCTTGCTACTCCTTATGCTCGAAGAATGGATCGCCCACATCTTCGATTTGGTTGAAATGCGGACACCGTTTTCCTTCGAGATACGGCCACCGGGGAGTTAGTTTGACCTCACTTTCGTTGCCGTCATATTCCAGATAAAGAGTTGGCCGCTCTGAATAGTGCCATGGCGTGTACAACTGCATAAAAAGTCCAACCGCCATTGATGCCAACACACCGTTCGGCCAAACGACTTGAGGCTTTCCTCCCGCTGCCCTGTAGTTTTGGGCTTCCAATGCAAGCAGGTCGTCTGTTAAGAAGCCCAAGCACTTCAAACACAATTCCCCAGGCAGGGACATTACGGTTTGCCCGCTGATCGAGAATTCACCGCTGGGCAAAGGATGAACATCCATCCCGATATCGATGTAAGGAATGAGATAGCGCCGAGCGAAGACCTCCAAATCCCTTCGACACGAGAATGAATCGACGCATCCGAAAATCGCGTGGCAGTCTCGGAGATGCTCGGCATCCTCTTGCCAAGGCTTGGTGATCTTCGTGATTTTCATTGCCGGATTCACTGCCTTGATCTGTCGCGCGATAATATCGACTTTAAGCCTCGCCTTGTTGACATCCTTGGCGGTTGCCCCAACAAGCCGATTAAGGTTGCTGTCTTCAACATGGTCAAAGTCAACAAGGACAAAATTCCCAATGCCGACGTGTGCGAGTTGCTGTGCGATATGAGATCCTCCACCGCCGAGGCCGACAATCGCGACCCGGAGCGATGCAATGATCTGAGGACTGTTCTTCCCAAGGAAGGACTGACGACTCTGGTCCATTACTGTTCCCCCTTGAACAACTGCCCAGGGCTGCCAACGACTTCGAAGTCAGAGATCGGCTTCCCCTTCGATCGTGGTGTCATCCAAACGGAACCAATCAACCGATCCAGGCTTGCTACGATTGCACCGTGTGGCCTGTGCTGGCGAACGTTAAAGAAGTCAGGAACATACTTCGCCATCTCAGTTCGGTCTATTCCACTGAATCCTGGCCGACCTCGATGATGGTGTAGGTGAATGTGGAATATCCCCACGTCGTTCTGGAAGGCAAATCCGAATGCGCGATTGAACCCTCTCGGCCCTAACAAAGCTCCAAATCGCGCGTTATCGATGTAATCTTGATCGGCGACGGCGATGTAGGATGCCCCGAGAATCAGAAGCTCTCTTTTGGAAGTCCATCCGAATCTGCATACAAGAAACCCCACACGCTCCGCTGCAAACGGATGTGGGCGGAGGAGGTCTTTTCGTACTGCATCCAGGAGTGATTGAGAAATACGAAGGATGCTCTTCATCGCAATGCGCTCAAATGATTTGCCAGAATCTCAACTAAGCGAAGCTCAGCGGGCACGTTGTTCCATGACCAAGTCACCCAAGCGCGATCAAGAATTCTGTGCGAACTCCAGTTGTTGCCACGCCCCGGGATCTGCCGCGCAAGAAACAGCCGCGTGGTGTAGCCATCACGAGCTTGCGGGCACAGCAAGGCGTCCATTTCGCCGTGTCCAAACACCTTGAGATTCGGGAGGAGAACGAAGGCGATCTCCCCCTCCTTCATCTCCAGCGCGCTAGAGCAGATCAGTTTCAGTTCTTCCAGTTCGTCAGGGGACCTCACTTGGACGACCCTCCTGTGCGAACGTGGCTGATGAAGACCTCACCGCCTTTGATCGTGATGGTCTGGCCGTCATCGAGCAGTTTCAATTCGCCATTGACGGCCTCTTCGAGGACTTTGGCCGCGGGAACCTTCACGATTTCTTTGAAGGTCGAAACGATGTAGGGGCCGGGAAAGACTGGATGCTTCTTGTTGTCGACGACTACTTCAACTTTGTGCTCGCGGAGCACGGCCCTGAATGCCTCTCCGCCTTTCACGTCGATTTTGGAGTCGTTGCCGATTTGCTTGAAGTGGCCGGCAAGCGACTCTTCGAGAATGTCAGACTCCGTGGCCTGCTCCCCAAAATCCGCACACTCTTGACTACGAAATCGTATGTTTGAGGAGGAGCGGAGATGTCGAGAAGCAAGCACACGGAAGCGCAGATGATTGCGGCGGTCAAGCAGATGGAAGTCGGCCGGAAGGCCGAAGATGTTGCGCGCGAGGTTGGAGTCAGTGCGCACACGATCTACGCCTGGAAGTCGAAGTACGGCGGGATGGACGTGAGCGAGGCACAGGAAGCCAAGCGGCTGCGGGATGAGAACTCGCGATTGCGCAAGCTGGTTGCCGATCTGAGCCTTGACAAGGAAGCATTGCAGTCGGTCATAGAAAAAAACGGCTGGAGCTCGCAGCGATGAAGGCATCTGTCGAGCACATCCGGGAGAAGTTTGCCTTCACCGAACGCCGAGCCTGCCGCTTACTGCTGGTTCCTGTTTCGAGCTATCGCTACAAGCCGCGGCAGAACGACGACAACCTGCGTGAGCGTCTGATCGCGTTGGCTCGCGAAAAGCCGCGGTTCGGCTATCGGCGTCTGCACGTGCTGTTGGGCCGTGAAGGCGAGCAGGTGAACCATAAACGGGTACACCGGATCTATCGCGAAGCCGGCCTGGCGCTGCGTCGCAAGAAGCGCAAGCACTGTGTGCGCCTGAGCACGCCGCTGGGGATCTATACAGCCGCCAACCAGGAGTGGGCGCTCGACTTCGTTCACGACGTAACGGCGTCGGGCCGCTCAATTCGCGTGCTGAACGTGGTCGATGCATATACGCGCGAGAGTCTGGCGATGGAAGTGGACACGAGCTTTGCGGGCCTGCGCGTTACGCGGGTACTTGAACAGATCATCGTCGAGCGCGGTGTGCCGCGTGCCATACGCTGTGACAACGGCCCCGAACTGACCAGTCGTCACTTCCTTGCCTGGGCGCTGGATCGCAAAATTGATCTAGTTCATATCCAGCCTGGCAAGCCCACGCAGAACGCTTACGTGGAGAGCTTCAACAGCAAGCTGCGCGAGGAGTGCCTGCGTGTCAGCTGGTTCCAAAACCTGTTTGAAGCCAGGCGGATCATCGCCGCTTGGCGTCGCGATTACAACGAACGGAGACCACACAGCAGCCTGAACTACATGACACCATCGGAATTCGCCGCAAAAGCAAGCGGTGGAAAAGACGCAGGCTCCGCCTGCTTGAAAAACGATACTGCCGTTTTTCACTTTCCCACCGCTACGGCTGCGGCTGGTTAAGCAGTATCATCGGTGTGCGGAAAATGGGGGCAGGCCATCCGGAACCCTGACGATCTCCTTAAATGTCGAAACGATGTAGGGGCCGGGAAAGACGTGATGCCTTTCGCCATTGACGGTCACTTCCACCTTGTGAACATCTTCGGGGTTTTGGGAGTCATTGTTGCGGTTTGGAATTTCTTCCATGTTTGTTTTTCCTTCCTCTGCCTCTAGCAGGGTTATCGGTTAGTGGTTAATAGTCCGTGTATGCTTACACTGCGTACACGATAGCCAAAAAAAATCACAGCACCAGTTGCCCGTTCTTTGCCGGATACAGTTGAGCAAGTCGAATCCTTGCTACAACCGGATTCACGTCAAATATCGAAGCAATCTGCCTTGCCACGTTCTCTCTCTGGGTTTCTGGGATTCCCTTCATGCCCAGGAGACCCTCAGGCACCATAAACGGGTCAACCGCAGTCGCAAGGAGTGCCTGCGGAATTAAGATCGCTCCCATAATCTGATTTGCCTGATATTCCCACCACTGGCCGTTGTACGTTGCTGCCGCGCTATCGCGACAGAGCACTTTCGGACGACCTGCATCGGAGAGATCGGCAAACGTCGGATGTTCATCAAGTGCGAACAAGTGGGCGTGCAAAAGCCCATGACCCGCCTCATGTCCAATCGTCGTTCGAATCCGCTTCTCTGCTACCTCGGACTGCTCATCTTCCAATGCTTTGGAGATCACGATACTTTCGACGCCGTTCCGACCAAATCTCGTGTAGCCAAGCACACCATCCGGAAGAGTGTCGTATGTCGGACTGATCGAGAAACGCTTCTCAACGTATCGTTCGATTCGAATCGGACCAGGCTCGCTCGGGTACAGTCCAACTTTCGACAATTCATCAACGCAGATGGACTCGATCTCTTCTGGCGAAAAATACTGTCGTTGGCGGAATGGCCCATTCTTCGTCCGAAACGTCTTCATTCCTTTTCTTCTTTCTTGCCTGCCTGCTCGTCCAGATATTTCAGAATGTCTTCTGGCTTAACGTCGGCCTCGACCATTCGACGCAACGCAAAACCATAGGCCGGATTCTCTGCTGATCTCCTCTTCAGCTCTTCAACCGGGGTGCGGAAGTCCAGCTTCTCCAGATCCTCTAGTGGAACATCAAGCTTTTGCGCGATCTTGACCAGCAATTCTGGTGATGGCAAGCGTCTACCGAGCTCAATATCGGAGAGATGGGCAGCTGAAAGGCCGTCCAGTTTTTTGGCGAACTCACGGAGAGAGATGTCCTTTTTCTCCCGCAGCTCCCGGATTGCTTGCCCCAGAGATTTCTTCATGGCAATGTAAGCATACTATGCGTACACTGATACTGTCAAGCTACCCATAGCTAACGGCTACGGCATCTCCTTTAATTGCTGACACTTCACCAAATTGGTGTAAGGTGGTGAAGGACAATCATCAGCGAGCAGCTTCGTTTGAATTGGAAATGGACGAAAACTATGAAAACTTCCAATGAATCGCCGATCCGCGCGTCAATCAGCTTTCCGCCCGACCTTTACCGAACATTGGAAGAACTAGCGAAGTTGAAGAAAGTTTCGCTGGCGTGGATAGTGCGGGATGCTGCCGAACAATATCTTGCCAACCAAAAGCAGGTGAGCAAGCCAGAGTAGGGATGGGACGAAAGGCGCAAGAGTGGCGGGCATGAAACTGAAAGACATCACGGCGGGGCTCAATCTTACTGGCATTGAGCCATCTCACATTGTTTGTGTCGTGGCAACGATTCCGCAAGGCGACGGCGCATTGCAGCTCGTCTATCGCACTCCTGACGGCACAATCAAGGAACGGCTACTTCTGGCCTCCGACGAACCAGAAGTCAGCATCGCCTCATCCGAACGCCCTTTTTCCTTCGACGGAGATGCCGCGGCTTTTCAACTTGCGTGTGAGGCCAAGCGAATTGACTTTGCGTTTCTCTTTGACCCGATGATGGCGGTTCACACTTCCAATGTTGAACCGTTGCCGCACCAAATCACGGCTGTGTATGAATCCCTGCTGCCGCGCCAGCCATTGCGGTTTGTTCTGGCCGACGATCCGGGAGCTGGCAAAACCATCATGGCCGGACTTTATATTCAGGAACTCGTTATGCGGGCCGATGCCCGCCGCATTCTTATTGTCGCTCCGGGCAGTCTGGTCGAACAGTGGAGGGATGAACTGTTCGAGAAATTTGGTCTGGAGTTCGGTGTTTACTCGCCCCTTCTGGAACAGGCCACGCCGAACGCCAATCCGTTTGAGAGCCATCGGCAACTAATTGTTCGGCTTGACCAGCTCTCTCGCAATGAGGAATTGCAGGAAAAGCTATGCGCCCCCGGATGGGACCTCGTGGTCTTTGACGAAGCCCACAAGCTCGCCGCCCATTACTTTGGAAGCAAGCTGGAAAAGACTGCCCGGTTCCGCTTTGCCGAAAAGCTCGGCTCAACGGCACGCCACCTATTATTGATGACCGCAACACCGCACAACGGAAAAGAGGAAGATTTCCAGCTTTTCCTTTCGCTGCTGGATTCCGACCGTTTTTACGGAAAGTTCCGCGATGGCGTACATAAGGTAGATTCCTCCGACCTTATGCGGCGGATGGTGAAAGAGGAACTACTTCGGTTCGACGGAACGCCCCTCTTTCCTGAGCGCAAGGCGTACACGGTTAACTACACTCTCTCCAACCTTGAAGCGGCGCTCTATGAGAATGTCACCCGATACGTGCAGACGGAGATGGGGAAGGCAGATCAGCTTGACGGCCAACGGAGAGGTTCGGTCGGGTTTGCGTTGACTGCTCTGCAACGCCGTTTGGCTTCCAGCCCTGAAGCCATCTACCAGTCACTGAAGCGCCGCAAGGATCGCCTTGAAAACCGCCTACGCGAAGAAAAACTCGGCGTGCGCGGTCGTCAGATCTTCGCGGAGACATTGGAGGCGGTGCCCGAGGATGACGATGAGCTGAATTCAGAGGAGCAGGAACAACTCGAAGAAAGACTGGTGGACCAAGCTACAGCTTCCGTGTCAATTTCGGAACTTGAGGCCGAGATCAGAATCCTGGACGCGCTTGAACAGGAGGCCAAGGAGCTTGTTGCGTCGGGTCAGGACCGTAAATGGGATGAGCTGTCGAAGATTCTTCAAAATAATCCCGAGATGCACGATGCCGCTGGTCACCAGCGAAAGATCATCATCTTCTCCGAACATCGGGATACCCTCAATTACCTGAATGGCAGGATAGCCGGTGTTCTGGGCAACAGCGATGCCATAGTTACGATACATGGCGGGACGCACAGAGACGAACGAAGGAGAATTCAGGCGGAGTTTCGCTCGAATTCCGATGTTCGCGTCCTCATAGCCACTGACGCGGCAGGGGAAGGTGTGAATCTTCAATGCGCGAACCTGATGGTCAACTACGATCTGCCTTGGAATCCAAATCGCCTGGAGCAGCGCTTTGGCCGCATTCACCGTATTGGGCAGATTGAAGTTTGCCATCTTTGGAACCTGGTTGCGAAGGAAACGCGAGAAGGCGATGTGTACCATCGCCTTCTGCAGAAGTTAGAGAACGAAAGCGACGCCCTGAAAGGCCGCGTATTCGACATCTTGGGCGAAGTCTTCGAAGAGACCAGCCTGAAGGACCTGCTCATTCAGGCCATCCGCTATGGTGACAAGCCGGAAGTAAGGGCCCGGCTGACAAAGAAAATCGATCAGGCGCTTGACCGCGACCACCTGAAGTCTCTCCTTAATCGCAACGCGCTCGCACAAGAGACGATGACAGCAGACCGACTGTTTGCCGTGAAGGAGGAGATGGAAAAAGCGGAAGCGCGGCGACTTCAGCCGTTTTTTGTGCGCTCGTTTTTCCTAAAGGCGTTTGATGCCCTGGGCGGCACAGCCCATACGCGCGAGGCGGGGCGTTTCGAGATCACGCACGTTCCTGCTGCTATTCGTGAGCGCGACCGGCGTATCACGGGTCGCAATCGCCGCGAGCAGGAGCCGGTACTCAAGCGGTATGAGCGCATCTGTTTTGAGCGCGATGCCATCCAGCTCCTCGATAAGCCGGGAATGCCCCGCGCCGTTCTAATGCACCCAGGCCATCCGCTCATGCTGTCCATGTCGGACATTATTCTTGAGCAACACGCCAATCTGTTACGGCAGGGGGCGATATTGGTGGACCCGGCTGATGAGGGAACAGAACCCTGGCTGTTGTTCCTGCTGACGCACGAGGTCAAATCCGGCGATGGAACGGTGCTCTCTAAGCGCCTCCAATTCGTCAAAGTCGCACCGGATGGTTCTGCGAGTTTTGCGGGCTGGGCTCCTCACCTCGATCTTGTAGCGCTAGCGGACTCGGAACGTGGCCTTCTTAAGGATGTGATTGAAGCTCCATGGGCAGCTACCAATCAGGAGAGCCGCGCCGTCAGCCTAGCCGCCGAGTCGTTGGTGCCTGACCATTTTGCTGAAGTGGCAAACCGACGCGTCGAGCAAGTAGACAAGACGCTCGCCGCAGTCAATGATCGTCTCCTTAAGGAAATTTCGTTCTGGCAAGACCGCTGGATCAAGCTGAGCGACGATCTTGCCGCCGGGAAAGGCGTGCGCCTCAACGTGGACAACGTGCGGCGCACCATCACCGATCTTGAAGGCCGCCTTGAAAACCGCAAGCGCGAGCTTCAAGCAATGCGCCACGTCGTCAATGGAACCCCCGTGGTTCTTGGCGGCGCTCTCGTCATTCCGGCGGGACTGCTCGCCGGCAAACGCGGCGAGAGGCCGACCGACCCCGTTGTTGCCGCTTTCGCGGCAGATGCGGCGGCGCGAGCGCGGATAGAGAAGGCAGCGATGAACGCCGTGCGCGCGGCGGAAGAAGCGCGCGGCTGCCGTGTGGTGGACGTATCCGCCGATAAATGCGGATGGGACCTAACTTCCTACCCGCCCGCGTTGGATGGCAAACAGCCGGAACCGCGCCATATTGAAGTGAAGGGGCGCGTAAAGGGTGCAACCACCGTCACGGTTACCCGGAACGAGATGCTCTACGCATTCAATCAGGGAGACAAGTTCCGGCTTGCTATTGTTCTTGTCGGCGAAGGGGAGGCTGTCGAAGGGCCGCACTACATTCGCAACGCGTTTGATCGTGAACCGGCTTGGGGAGTGGCTTCCGTCAATTTCGAGATCAGCGCGTTGCTCACGCGGGCGGAGGCAATATGAGTTCGTCTACTGTCCTTCGTATTGATTCGCTTGGCCTGAATAATTTTCGATGCTTTTCTCAGTGTGAAGTGGGGTTTGAAAATGACCTGACTGTTCTCGTAGCTGAAAACGGTCAGGGCAAGACTGCGATTCTTGATGCAGTTGGCATTGCCGTGGGTGCTTTCGTAAATGCCATTACAGGGACCTATCAATCGCACGGGTTCGGACGCACAGACATTCATTTCTCAAGACATGCGAATGGGGAGATGAAGTCATCACTCCCATCGCGGTTTTTTGCGAGCGGAATGGTCACAGATTCTGAGATCGAGTGGGACCGCGCAATTCTGAAGGATAGCCCGCGTCCTCGCTCCACGACCAGCGGGACAACTGCTCTTCGCCAATCTGCTAAGGGGCTTAGAGAACGTTTTGAACGAGTAGCCGATGAGGTTGCGCTTCCGCTTGTTGCCTTCTACGGAACAGGCCGGCTCTGGAACGAACAGAAAAAGACGATTCGAAAGAAAGACTCTATTGATCCCCGGTCTAGGCTCGCCGGATATGCAAATTGCTTTTCGACTTCTTCTCCGTTTCATGGGTTTGAGACGTGGTACGAAGGCATGATGCGAGAGATCGGTGCGCCACAATTTGCCAGCGACCTTCCGCGAAATATACCGCTGCTCAACGCCGTTCGGAAAGCTGTGCGGGAGGTGTTAAAGCCAAGCGGCTGGCAGGAGTTGAATTGGAGTTCTGAAATTCAGCGGATCGTCGTCGAACATGAGGAGTTGGGACAGTTGCCGCTTGCGGTTATGAGCGACGGCGTACAGAGCATGATTGCTCTTGTTGCCGACATCGCTCACAGATGCGCCAGATTGAATCCTCATTTCGATGAGGAGGCCGCGCTTCGAACACCTGGCATCCTGTTGATCGATGAAGTCGATATGCACCTTCATCCGCGTTGGCAGCAAGTTGTCATCACGCTGTTGCAGAAGGCGTTCCCTTCCATGCAAATGATCGTGACCACCCATAGCCCACACGTTCTATCGACTGTGAACGCTCGATCTATCCGGATTATTGAGCTGAGCGATGGGATTGCACACGTAAGGCCGCCGCATTCGGAAACAAGAGGGGTAGAGAGTTCCGCGGTGCTCGCCGACGCGATGGGAGTGAGCGCCATGCCGCCCGTAGAGGAGGCGAAATGGCTAAGTGCCTATCGCGCATTGGTTCAGAGTTCAAATGACGATTCAGAGGATGCGCACATATTGAGAGCGCGGATACTTGACCACTACGGAAGTGAGCATCAGGTGATGGAAGAGGTTAAGGTCCTTCAGCGCTTGCAAGACTTCAGGCGGGAAAAACGTTTGCCGCCACCAAGGGGAGAATGACTGTGCGCCACTTGGATCGTAAATCAATTCCGACTCCTGCTTGTCTTGGCGTCCCGACTGATGGCCGCAGATATTGCGACCTAACCGGCGCTGAAAAGGCAGAGATTCGTGTTTCCCTGCTGAATCTCCAAGGCAACCGTTGCGCCTACTGTGAGCGCAGAACCGGCGACGAAAGAGACGAAGGTCACATTGAGCACTTCCGCAAGCAGGCCGAACATGTTGATCTCACGACAACTTGGGAAAACATGTATTGGTCCTGCAAGGATGAAAAGACCTGCGGAAAACACAAAGACAAATGCACGAAGACCACGGGCCGATTGGCACAGTTCCATGAAGAAGACCTGATTGATCCTGGCATCGATGAACCAGATCATTTTCTCCTCTTTGTTGAGGATGGGACTGTTATTTCAAGGCCGGGCATCGATCCTGATTCCCAACGGCGCGCAGAGGAAACACTTCGAGTCTTTCGCCTCGCAGATTCTGCCTACCTCAAGCAACAGAGAGAAGACGCCTTGCGCCCATACAAGAGCGCAGTGAAATACCTCTTACCGCGTGGTAATGACTTGCTTGCCGAATACGTTGACAGCGAGAGGGAAAACATTCAACAAGCGCCGTTTTCGACTGCAATTCGGCACTACTTCGAGGGAATCCTGTGAGTGAAACTGCTGTCAAAGCGCCGAAGAAGCTAATCGAAGTGGCATTGCCGCTCGACGCCATCAATGAAGCGTGCGCACACGAAAAAATGCCGGGCATTGGGCCCCATCCACGCGGCCTACATCTATGGTGGGCGCGACGTCCTCTCGCTGCTGCGCGCGCTGTCATCTTCGGCCAGATGGTCAACGACCCTTCGTGGAAGTGGGAGATGGAGCATCTCGGCGAGATCCCGCCCAATAATCTTAAAGCGAGCTGGGCCGCAAGCCGTAACCGGCTTTTCAGCATCATTGAAGACCTCGTGAAGTGGGAGAACACGACCAACGAAGAGGTGTTGGAGAAGGCCCGCGCGGAGATTCGTAAGTCATGGCGCGAGACGTGTGAACTCAACAAGGACCATCCGCAGGCGGCGGAGTTGTTCAACCCAAATAAACTGCCAGCCTTCCACGATCCTTTCGCGGGCGGCGGAGCCTTGCCGTTGGAGGCGCAGAGACTTGGACTTGACTCCTACGCTTCCGACCTCAATCCTGTCCCGGTACTCATCAATAAAGCGATGATCGAGATTCCCCCGAAGTTTGCGGGCAGACCGCCGGTGAATCCTGAAGCGCACTCAAAACGTGATCGTATTGTGCGCCCTTGGAAAGGCGCGGAAGGACTAGCCGAAGATGTCCGCTACTACGGCCAGTGGATGCGCGACGAGGCACAGAGACGCATCGGTAATCTCTATCCACCAGCTGAGATTACAAAGGAGATGGCGCAGGATCGTCCGGACCTAACACCTTTCGTCGGGCAGGAATTGACTGTGATCGCATGGCTTTGGGCACGCACAGTGAAAAGCCCGAATCCTGCCTTTCGACATGTCGATGTACCGTTGGTTTCAACCTTTGTGCTTTCCAACAAGGAAAACAAAGAAGTGTATGTCGCACCAATCATTGACGGCGATAAATACAGCTTCACAGTAAGAGTCGGAAAGCCTCCCGCCGAGGCCAAGGACGGAACAAAACTTTCGCGCGGGGCAAACTTCCGATGCCTGCTTTCTGGCATACCTATTGAGCCGCAGTACATCAAGTCAGAAGGGCGCGCCGGTCGCATGGGTGCGCGACTCATGGCTGTGGTTGCTGATGGGGCGCGTAGACGTTTGTATCTATCCCCATCTGCGGAAGCAGAGCACGTTGCACGGGAAGCACAACCATCTTGGAGCCCCGAAACACCGTTACCCAATGACCCTCGCAATTTTTGGACGGTGGACTATGGGCTTTCAACCTACGGATCGCTCTTTACCCCTCGACAGCTTACGGCGTTAGCGACCCTTTCTGATCTAGCACAGGAAGTGCGCGAACGTATTGAGCGCGATGCTATCGCTAGTGGCGTCCCTAATGACAACGTCGCACTTGATTCAGCCGGTACCGGTGCGAGAGCATACGCTGACGCAATAACGGTCTATCTAGCTTTTGCCGTAGACCGCTGTGCGGATTTCAACAATTCTTGCACGCGCTGGGTTCCAGGAAACCAAAAGGTGATGAACCTTTTTGGCAAGCAGTCGATAGCTATGACTTGGGATTTTCCCGAGGCAGCTATTCTCAATAACACGGTAGGCGGTTTCTTTCCCGCAGTCGAGTTCATTGCTGAGTGCATCGGAAAATTGCCTCAGCGGGGATTTGGAGAAGCGAGTCAACAAGATGCGGCGACGCAATCCGTCTCCCTGGCCAAAGTGGTCTCAACTGATCCACCCTACTACGACAATATTGCTTACGCTGATCTTTCGGATTTCTTCTACGGTTGGTTGAGGCGTGCGCTGAAGCCAATGTTTCCAACATTGTTTGCGACAGTTGCCGTTCCAAAGGCGGAGGAATTGGTCGCCACGCCATATCGTCACGGGAACAAAGAAAATGCTGAGGCATTTTTCCTCGACGGAATGACGCGGGCCATAAGCAGACTTGCGAATCTTGCAAGTACCTCGTTCCCGGTAACGATCTACTACGCGTTCAAGCAATCCGAAACCAAAGCAGGTTCAGGAACAGCATCGACTGGCTGGGAGACGTTTTTGGAGGCTGTCATTCGTGCGGGCTTTGCAATAAAGGGGACTTGGCCGCTCAGAAGTGAGCAGGAATATCGAATGATTGGAATGGGAGCAAATGCTCTCGCTTCAAGCATTTTGCTTGTCTGTCTTCCTCGCTCAATAGATGCAATTTCTGTTTCTCGCCGCGCCTTCATCCGTGAGCTGAATCAGCTTCTCCCCGAAGCTTTGGACGAGATGACGCGCGGCTCGGGCGACGGGCGTTCCCCCGTTGCGCCGGTGGACTTGTCACAAGCAATCATCGGCCCCGGCATGGCTGTGTTCTCAAAATACGCCGCCGTTCTGGAAGCTGACGGAACTCCGATGAGCGTGCTGACTGCCTTACAGCTTATCAATCGCTTTCTTGCGGAAGATGATTTCGATCACGACACACAATTCTGTTTGCATTGGTTTGAGCAACACGGATGGGGCGAGGGCAAGTTCGGCGAAGCCGACACGCTGGCGCGCGCCAAAGGAACCAGCGTTGATGGAGTGAAACACGCGGGCGTCGTATTTGCGTCCGGCGGAGTCGTGCGCCTGGTCAAGTGGTCCGACTATCCGGCGGATTGGGACCCGGAGGCAGATGGCCGTCTTCCCGTGTGGGAACTACTGCACCATCTTATCCGCGTGTTCAAAACCGACGGCGAAACCGGCGCAGGCAAGGTACTAGCCGCCGCTGAGGGGAAAGCGGAGGCGACACGCCAACTCGCCTATAGGTTACACACGCTTTGCGAACGCGCGGGCTGGGCCGAAGATGCTCGTGCGTACAACGAAATCGTGACAAGCTGGAGCGCGATTGAAGCAGCCGCCACCGCCGCGCCGGTCGAAAAACAGGCGGACCTATTCAGTTAGGGAAGAAGGAAGCTATGAAGCCTTGGAGAGAGATAACCGTTCCGCACAAGGATGTCCTTGAAGGAACATTTCAGCAATCGGAGTTTGCAGCAGACATCACCGCTGTTCATACCGGCAAGGCCAGCCTCGAATATCAGGACGCCATTGCTTTCTTTGACCGCACCTTCATCACCGAAGGGATGCGCCTGTTGCTCACGCAAGTGGCGCAACGGCTCGCCGGCAAAGGCGGCGAGCCTGTCATTCAACTACAAACAGCCTTCGGCGGCGGCAAGACGCACACGATGTTGGCGGTCTATCACTTGGCCACGCGCAAATGCTCGCTCTCCGATTTGGCGGGCGTACCGGAGCTCGTGGAGCGCGCCGGATTGATGGATGTGGCACAGGCCCGAGTCGCTGTGCTTGACGGCACGGATCATGCGCCTGGCCAACCGTGGAAGCACGGCAAACAGCAGATCAATACGCTGTGGGGCGAACTCGCCTGGCAACTTGGCGGGGCTGACGGCTTGGCGTTGGTCAAAGATTCCGATGCGAACGGGACCTCGCCCGGCAAAGACGTGTTGCGGGAGTTGATGACCACTTACGCACCGTGCGTCGTTTTGATCGACGAACTTGTTGCTTACATTCGGCAGTTTCCGGAAGGCAAAACCCTCAGCGGTGGCTCCTACGATAGCAATCTTTCTTTCGTGCAGGCGCTCACCGAGGCAACGAAGTTAGTCCCCAACGCAATCGTGCTGGCATCATTGCCGGAATCCGAGGTGGAGGCCGGAAGCAATCGCGGTGTCGCGGCGCTTCGCGCCTTGGAAAAGACCTTCGGGCGTGTGCAGGCACTTTGGAAACCGGTTGCCACGGAAGAAGCCTTTGAAATCGTCCGCCGTCGTCTTTTCGAGCCGGTGCGCGACCCGGCAGGGCGCGATGCGGTGTGCCGCGCTTTCGCGGATGCCTATGTCGCCGAAGGCGCGAAGCTCCCCTCTGAAACGCAGGAAGGCCGGTACTACGAACGGCTCACGCAAGCATATCCGATTCATCCCGAAATCTTCGATCGGCTGTATGAGGACTGGACGACGATAGACGGGTTTCAACGTACGCGCGGCGTGCTGAAACTCATGGCGAAAGTCATCTATCGGCTTTGGAAGGACGACAACAAAGACCTGCTCATCCTGCCCGGCAGTTTGCCACTGCAGGACGGCAGTACGCGAAACGAGTTGACGTACTATTTGCCTGCGGGATGGGATGCCGTCATCGAGCGCGACATCGACGGCGAGCGCTCCGAAACGAGTGAGCTTGATAGCAAAGAGCCGCGCTTCGGCCAGGTGGGAGCTGCGCGCCGCGTCGCGCGAACAATCTTTCTCGGAAGCGCGCCGTCATCGTCTCCGACGACGAAAACTAACATTCGCGGTCTCGACCGCGCGCGCATCATTCTCGGTTGCTTGCAACCCGGCCAAACGTCATCGGTATATTCGGATGCATTGAACCGGCTGGCCGACCGGCTCCATTATCTCAATAGCTCCGGGGACAAGACGCAGGACACCACGCGCTTCTGGTTCGACACGCGCGCGAACCTTCGCCGGGAGATGGAAGACCGCAAGCGCCGCTTCGACGAAAAGGCCGAAGTGCGCGGAAGAATCGGCGACGCTTTGAATCAAAGTGTGGGCAATGCGACGTTCTTCGACGGCACTCATATTTTCACGCCACACGCAGACGTGCCCGATGACAGCGCCTTGCGCCTTGTCGTTCTCCAACCGGAAAGTTGGTACTCTCGCGAGGAAGCCCGACCGGCAACGGACGCTGTTTTGGAATGGATGCAGAACAACGGCGCGAAACCACGGCATCGCCAGAACAGAGTCCTGTTTCTTGCCGCAGACCACTCGACTATTTCACGCCTGAACGACGCGGCGCGGGTTGCACTCGCTTGGGGTTCCATCGTTTCTGATGTTGAAGAGGGGCGCCTCAATATTGACCGATTGCAGGAGACGCAAGCCAAGAAAGAATTTCAAACCGCCAAAGAAGTCCTGCCTCGTGCGGCGCGTGAGTGCTACAAGTGGCTCCTTTGCCCGACCCAGGACACGCCGCAGGCTAAGCCGTCGGTTGAAGCCTTTTTGCTGAATACGACGGGTAGTTCTATTGGCCGCGAGCTTGAGCGCGTGTCTACCGAAAATGAATTGGTCATAACCGGTTGGTCACCCATTCACTTGCGGACAAAACTCAGGGAGCTGTATTGGAAGGAAGGCCAACCAACTGCGATTGTCTCCGCGTTTTGGGAGGATACGTTGCGCTATTTGTACCTTCCTCGCCTGAAAGATCGTGATGTTCTTGCTCAGGCAATTCGTGCAGGATCGGCTAGCAGCGATTTCTTTGGGACGGCTTACGGACAAACAGACGGCAAGTACGACGGGTTTAAGTTCGGCGACGCGGGTATTCAGATTGACGACACACTGCTACTGATTGAACCGAACGTCGCGAAGTCATATCAGGAAGCACAGACGCCCGCTCCAAAATCCGTACCTCCGACTGGAGGCGGTGTTGTTGGGCAGCCAAGCGGGACAAGCCAAGGAACTGTTACGGCGGGTGGCAATGGTAACGGCCAGGGCGCGAAAGGGGCACCAATTTCACAGGGGCCAAAGTCATTCCATGGAACTGCAGATGTCTCGCCCGCGACAGCAAAGATGCGTCTTGTGCAAATTGCAGACGAGATTGTCTCTCTCCTTGCGTCCGATCCGAATGCATCGGTGAAGGTCGTTGTTGAGATTTCTGCTGAATTTCCGGATGGCGCCAGAGACACTATCAAACGTGCAGTGTCCGAGAACGCAAATAGCCTCGGCTTGAAAAGCGCAGATTGGGAGTGACATGAGCGACGAGCCGAGAAGTACCAACGCCACCGAGAGCACTGCCGAAGGAGCACGGAGCATCGTGTTCATATGCGAGACCACATCCGAAAACGTCACCGCGAAGTATCCCTTTTAAGGAGGCATATGAAATTACTGCTTGCACTTACAGCACTTTTTGTGTCGTCTTCAGCCTTTGCCGTTTCTTTTGATTGTGCAAAGGCATCGACCTTTGCGGAGAAGACGATTTGCTCGGACCCGTTGCTCAGGAAGTTGGATGATGCTCTCTCGAACAACTACAAAGCGATGCTAGGCGCTGATCTTGGAGGCCCTGTAGAGACTCTCCGAAATGACCAGCGTAAGTGGATTGCAAACCGCAATAAGTGCACCACCAGAGAATGCCTCGTGGCGACGTATAGAGAACGGATCGATGAAACATGCGACTACGGAGTGGTGTCTGGTGTGCACCCAGACTGCGTGCATGCAGATGACATAGAGGCGTCCCAAGGCTCCGACCCCAATGGGATACAAAACAACCCGGGGAATGCGCAAGCGGTGCCCGGCACAAGCCTTACATCTGTTTCCAAGAACCCAGTCGTCGTGACAACTAAAGACGCCTCCGGCGGAACAGTAGATCCCGCCAAGGCGGAGATTCTAGGTTTTCATCTTTACATGACTGGCCAAGAAGTACTTGATCTAGTTAAGGCAAGGTTCAGCCTGAAACCAACTTATGATCGATCTTGCAACCTTGAGTCCTGTCTTGATGTTGTGTTCGATGATGAGAATGCGGGGCCCTTCTACCCTGAAAAAAGCAACTTCTTTACCTCCATCAGAGTATCGACACCCTCGGTGAAGTTGGAGTTCTATTTTACGACCGTTTATCCCGCAAACCCTAAGCAGCCCGAAGTCACAACAGCAATCAAATATTATCCGCAACTCACAACGAATGCAGACGTCACGGCGTTCAAACAGCAGGTGATCGCAAAGTTCGGAAAGCCAAATGGTTCTAACTCTTTCGAAGGAGTAGATTGGTGCTTGAACCCTGTTACGCATCGGTTGTCCGGCGAGTCACAGCTGCGTTATGAATGCGATGAACACGGACCGATAATGACACTCCACTCCTTAGGTAAAACCAGCTTAGAACTCTTAGATAATCAACAATTATTCACGCGCGAGAAGAAGCAGTGGGAATCCGAAAAGAAGGCGGCTCTCCCGCCGCTTTAGCGCCTGTGTCATTTTGGAGACTGATATGAGCTACATCGATAAGAATCTAACCGCAGGGGAAACCGTGCTATATCGAACTCGGCTCCACTGGGTTTCGATTTTGTGGAGCGTGGTATTTGCTGCGCTCTTTGGGATTGTCGGATTGCTATTAGTTGTAGTTGCCCTTTCGGACATAAAAGGTAGCGGTGACGCGATGTGGATTGGGTTGTTCTTTATCGTCGTCGCGGCTGGACTCGGATTTCTGGGAAAGTTACGCAGAAACTCCGTCGAAATGGCTGTTACGAATAAGCGGGTGATTATCAAGGTTGGTCTTTTCAGTAAAAGAACAATCGAGTTGTTCTTGGCGAAGGTGGAAAGTATCGGCGTGAATCAAGGGATTCTTGGGCGAGTCTTGGGCTATGGCAGTGTTGTTGTACGTGGAACAGGCGGTACGGCTGAGCCATTCAAGCATGTTGAACACCCAGAGGATTTTAGACACCAAGTGCAGCATCACATGGAGGTGGCAAACGAAATAGTCTCAAGCAGGTAATAACGCAATGATGCCTTTCGAGCCTGATCGTATTTGTCAGCGGTCTTTCATGTTAGTAGTTGCGGAGTGATGCTGCACGGAGCAGCCCTCTTTGGTATTGATTACATTCAGCAGATCTCTGAGTGGAAAAATGTCGCTTTTCATACTCCCAATTCAAGTCCGGCGACTTCCATCACTCTTGCAGTGGAATGTTCCAATCCCGAAGTCGCCCCTTTAAACGAATCGAGTGCCGCTGTCTTGCTCACATCGCGGCTGAGAGCTTCCGCAAGGTGGCCCACATCATTGGTGAAAATCTGTGCGTCCTGTGAGGCGCGGGAAACGGAAACGTAGCCGAAGCGAGAATTGAGTAGGTCCGGGTGCACTCCGGTGTCGGCATTCACGAGCACACGCTCCGCAGTGAGCCCCTGCGAGCTGTGGCTGGTGACAGCATAGCCATGGTCAAAGTGGCGATGCTCCGCCGGGTCGAACTCGATCCTGCGGCCTGAGTCGAGGTGGGCCGAAACGCGGCCATTGTCTGCGATGGAGTCAATAACAGCGAGATCGCGGTTCGCGACGCCGAGCGCTTTGTCAGGCGCCGTGAATTGAATGCGGTCTCCTCGCGAAAATTGTTGTTCGGTTTCCCGATATACGCTTACGCCCTGC
Organism: Acidobacteriota bacterium; assembly: GCA_021780315.1. GTDB lineage: Bacteria > Acidobacteriota > Terriglobia > Terriglobales > Acidobacteriaceae > Edaphobacter. The sequence goes on along the minus strand of JAJXYY010000033.1, from coordinate 48,930 downwards.
AGCCGACGGGGATCGTAGGTGTGCCGTTCACCATTCTGTTTCTCAACCGTGAGCAGATTTTCCTTCGAATCGACGGAGACCACGCGGGCATATTCCCCCCGCTCGATCCCCGCCTCCTGGCTTCCCCGCGCATAGCGCAGAACATCGCCACGCTCATAGCCCGACGCCCAGCGGCGTTCCGCGCCTGTCAGCTCCTGACGAGCAATGAGTATCGGAAGTTGACGATTCTCGGGTCCGACGATTCCTGTTGCCTGCAAGTTCTGACGGACAACGTCATTGATCGCTCGACGCGAAGCGTTGTCGGGCGACACAATCAATGTTCTCTCGGGATTGGCCACATAGTCCTGGGCAATTGCCTGGATGCGATCTGCTGGCTCGGCAATTTCGCGAATGCGCCCCTGCTGCTGAAGCAGTTCGACGCCAGCGGCCATTTCCCCTCGGGCCAGATGTTCGACAGCGGCCTTTAGTTCCGGGTTCTGCTGGCGCACAATTTGGTCGAGACGCACCGTTGGCATACCTGCTTCAACGAGTTGTTCGAAAGGCTTTCCGGCCTCCACACCTTGATGTTGGCGGGTATCGCCCACGAATACAGTGCGGTCATCTGAGCCGAGCTTGGCAAGGAATTCACGGACTTGTTTGGTGCTGGCTAGGCTCGATTCATCGAGCAAGTACAGATGGCGCGCGCTCGGTGCGGCGCTGGGTGCAGTTCCGCGCGTAAGAAATCGCTGCAAGGTTTCGCTGGAAACACCAGCTTCCTGTAGTTGGCGCGCGGCACGGGAGGTCGGCGCAAATCCCTCGACGGTGTAGCCGTTCTTTTCGGCTGCTTCGCGAATAGCAGCCAGGACGGTGGTCTTGCCCACTCCGGCATAGCCCTGGATGCCTTGCACTCGGTCACGGGATATGAGCACTTCCTCAATCGCTCGACGCTGCCCGGAATTCAATGTTGAGTATTTTTCTGTGTAAGAAACAGCGCGCTCAATCGGCGCAATTTGTGGCGTCTGCCCCTGCCCCTCTCGCATAGTGCGAACGACTTCCCGTTCGTTCGCGAGTACTTGTCGAGTGGTAAAGCGGCGGCCCGACGCATGTTTCGGTCCGACGATCTCCTGGAACTCGCCTGAAGCATGTCGCACATCGAAATTGGCGCGGACCTCCCCGTAGCGAATCTCGCCCATGCCGCGACGGAGTGCATCTCGGAAGATGCCGCGCTCGTCGCCTACGGCCTCGCGTTCGAACACTTTGTCACGAGCCCAAGTGACAGCCTCCTGAGCGCGTGTCCGCGTTGCCTCCAGAGGAGGCGCAGACCGCTGTTGCAATGCGCGGGCGCGGGCTTCGGCCACGACCAAGTTCGCCTGATTGCCAAACTCAGCGGCAAGCCGCCGATGGGCAGCCAAGACCTCGGCAGGAGAAAGGATCTGCTTCTTGTCGCGAGTCGAATGCGCGGCGATCTGCGCCGACTCGTGTCCCTCAAATCCGTTGCGCTCCATATAAGCGCGTATTTGTTGACTGCGCGGGCTGGAGGCGTCCAGATACTCTTGCGTGTAGCCCTTGATCTCCGGTGCGCCGCTGCGGCCTGTTTCAATTTCGTACCCGAGATTCTTCAGTCGGAACATCAGCTCTGATTGATAGACCGCCGTCGCAAATTGCTGCGACTCAAAGAGACTACGTGGCTGGAGGGCGCGCGCGGAGCCGTCCGTACGCTCGGTCATATTGAAGATGACGGCGTGTGTGTGAAGCTGAGGCGCGGCGTAGCCATCCACGGGGCGCGCGGTATCGTGTTCGAACTTGGCGGCAACGAACTGCCCAGTGGTCTCCGCCGGATGGTTGCCGCCGATTCTCGCCTGGGTGTATCGCTCCAACTCCGCCAAAGCCGCAGTCACGGCCTCGCCATGAGCCATCCTGACGCGCTCGTCTCCGCCGACCAGCGCGGTCAACGAGACAGATTTGGGAGCAGAAAAAGTGGCATCCCAACCGGCGCGATGTTCGACTGATGTAATCGTTTTTCTGTCACTGTTCTGGTACTGGTGTGCTTGGCGATGCTGTACGAGTTGTTCGCCGGTCGCGGGATTTTTTCCCGCTGCTAGACGTGCAAACTCCTCAGCTCCAACGAAGCCTGTGAGTCCGAACTTCGACGCAAGTTGACCCTGCCATTCGCCCTTCACATCCTGCCCTCGACTCCAGTAGCTCTGATCGGGAGACGTGAACTCCTTGGCGTGATAAGTTTGCGCCTGCGCTGCGGCCAATGGCTTTGAAATGGTCAGCATGGGGTATTCTCAGCCTCGCAAAATGAGGTTCTGCTGCTCGTCTGGATCGTGAGCCGGGATTGGCTCGGGGGCAAGCTGTTGCGCCGCCGGGGACACATCGACTTGTGGCTGTGCGGAGGTGGCCGGGGCTTGCTTTAATTCCGCATAGGAAGTTTCCCGCTTGGCACCGCGTTTGCATGCCGGATCGAATGGCAATTGATCATTGGGGCGCGTGCGGCGCTCGAAGCCTTCCGCAATTTTCGGCATATCGAAGTACGGGAATGAGAAACGGGTAACGTAATTCTGATACTTCATGTAAGCGTGCAAGTCCGGAAGACCGGAGATTTCAGACTCCAGGACAAGTGGTTCGACCTGCCGGTCGAGCGCGAAGTTACGTCCGGAGCGCGTACCGTCAAAGTGCGTCTCGCGCAGTCGTTCGATTTCGACTTTGCCGATGAACTTTGAGACCCATTCACCGGCACTCGGCTCCTTTGTGGTGAGCCAAACGCTGGTCGCTGGCTGCGAGAGCATGACCTCGGCCAAGTGCCCATAGAGGTATTCGAGCTGAGCCTTGCCCTGGAAGCCCAGCACAACCGGGTTGCGGCTTTTGCGTGCCTCGGTGATCGCGGTATGAAGCTGCGGCAGCTTCTGCAAACTCGCCAATTCATCGATGACGAACCAGACCCGCTTCTGTGCCTCCGTTGGCTCGTTTAACAGGCGCAGGACTAGCCAATCGATCCATAAACTCTGAAGGGGGCGAAGGGCCTCGCGCTCCGCCGGGAGCGATGTGAGAAATAGCCATCCTCGCCGATTCTCGGCCCACTCGGTAGCGGTCCAGACACCGCTGGCCTCGCTCTTCTTAGGCAGCAGGCGAAGACTGTCGGCGACCAGTCCGAGCGAGCCGAGCACGCCAGCCCGTTGCTGATGGGCGTGCGGGTCGATAAGGTGCGCGTGCTCGGTCCCTTTCAGTCTGCGGTCGATCTCTTCCGGGTTTGACATCCACTCGACCAGCTCATCTGGCGTAGGCCCGTAGGCCATCAAGAAGGCGAAGATTTTCTGGGGCGATTCGATGAAGAACTCGCCCTTCTTATCCTGCGGCGGCTGGAAGAGAGAGACGGCCAGCGCTTTGGCTTCAGAGCGGCTGCGCAGTTCTTCACTTGGCCCCCAATATGGGCAACGTGAATCCAGCGGATTGAGAATCACATCACCGCGGCTAGGGTCGTAGAACCGCTTCACAAACTCGCGCGCCGGATCGTAGACGATGGCCGAATCGCCACGGCTGCGCACCTGGCGAAGCAGTTGAAACATGAGCGCTGTCTTACCTGCGCCGGTATCTCCGATGATCTGGATGTGCTGAGCCTCCGCGCGTCCGGGAATGCGGAGCATCTTGCGCATCTGATCGGTTTTGAAGCCCGCGCCATCGCCTTTGACAGCACGGTTGAATTGGCGGGGCGTCAGCATCTCCGGTCCCTTTAATCGCCTCCCGTAACGAAGCTGTTTCTGCCGCTCCACATCCTTCCACGCCGCCAATGGGAGGAGCGCTATGAGGACCAGCAGACCGCCGATCAACGGTGGCCGAAAGAACCCAAGAAGGGTGAATTTGTCATAGACCACATCTTTGAGAAAGTCTTGGAAGCGGGCATCCACAAAGCTGCGCCGGGGGCCGAGAAAGAGCAGGCTGTAACCATGCTGCTGGGCGCGGGGAGATAGCGTAAGCGGAATCGTTCTTCCGTCAGCTTCTCGTGTCCTGCCGAGTATCAAGTCTCCATTCAATGCGGGTCTCGCCGGGAGCTGGCCGCTGGCAATGAAGAGCACGCGATAGGTGCTTTGGTGCGTTTTGCTGAACATGCTTACGACGGTGGTCCGCTCGTAAATAGGTAGGTAGTAGCGTTCAAGCGGAGTCGCGCCGAATCGAATCCAGGCGCACACAAACACGAAGCTCGTGAATGCAGAAAGAAGCACCGCACTGTAAATGTATATGGGGATCTGGTACGGCCAGACGATGGTCTCTTTGCGTCCCCAGATAGTCTTCGCCATGGCAATTATCTCCTGCGTTCCGCCGCCAGTTTGCCTGCCAGATCGTGCTTCGTAGTGCTGATTTCGTCGAGGAGTTTGTCGAATGTTTCAGGCGACATTTTCTGACCGGCGGCGAGCGGTCGAAGCACGTTGACCAATAGCAGGCGCACGCCAAGAATCTCGGCCAGAGATGCGTCATGATTTAGCGAGGCACGCTGCATTTCGGCGAGAAGCACGTCGCGTATCCACTGCCCGCGCGCAACGCCCTGGGATTGAGCAAACGCAGTGATGGCTTTTTGTTCTTCCTTGGTCAGCTTCGTGGTAACGGGAAATACACGAAGCATCCCTCGCTCCTTGTTGGATTCCTGATCTGAAGTCTTCTTCAAAATGGCCATTCAGTGCTCACTTTTCAAAGTGCACCCAGGTGCACTTGAAATCGCTATTGAGTTGAGGGCGTAGCAAGTGCACCACGGTGCACCTGCACGACCCTTTCAGGGGTGGAGTGTCGAAATTCTCCCGGTGCGAAGCACCGTTGTGGTTCCGGTATGGGATTGGAAGGCGAATCACGCCTTCGATCCCCGCACCGAATCACCCGATTCGACGCCCGACGCGGGTTTCCTTTGAGGCGGCTCAGCGGCCTCAATTGCCGGCACTCTCCGAACTCGCAATGTTGGCGTAATGCGCTGCGCTTCAGGCGATTTCAGGAACTCCTGAAAGTCGCGGTCTTTCGAAAAGACATAGGTAAGCGCCTGTTCCATGACTTCATCGGCTGAAGCACGGATGAAGGCGGCGTATTGATCGAGTTGTAGAGCGGTCGCGTCCGTCAACCGAACGGATGCGCTGATGTATCGGGTTTGTACGACTTCAAGCAGTGGCATAGCAGTTCTCCTTGAGTTGTGGAATCAGGCCATCTTTTGACGGGCAATCATGCGCTGCGCTGTCATCGCAATCTCTTGCGCACGGGCCGTGCAAACTGTGTCTGGAACCTCGAAGCGACGCCGCACTTCGAGCATGGTGATGATGTCGTTGATGCAAATCCCTTCGGCCAGCCATAGGCGAGCCGAAGCCATATCGACAGTGCGCTGCGCATAGTAGAGAGGGTTGGCTTTGTCGGCCCGTCGCACAGCCAGCTCCCGCGTCAGCTTCGTGGCATCCTTTCCACGCTGAAGCTCGCTCAGAGTCCATGCCCAGTCGTCTTCGGAAAGGGAGTGTCTCACGGGCGGCAATTTCCGAGCGCCAACGTCACGGACTTGCGCGGAAGAGGCAGCAAACCCGTCAGGGTAAAAGTCGGCTGGCAAATATGTTCTCGTGGCCGAGTATTCGACCGTGACGAGGTGTGCGGGAGAATACTTCCGATTGAAGAAGCCGGGCAGCCGTAGAACCCGATTCCGGTCGGTGCAAGCCAGATCGCCGCCGAAGGCAACGGCGAGTAGTTTTAGCATTCGTTCCTGGGTCTCGAAGTCAAAGCCTGCAACGCGCCAGAGCACCTGATATTTCCCCGGCGATGTAGACAAAATTGCTGTCGGTGCAGGAACCCGATCCGTTGCCCGCAGCGCAGCGAGCCGGGCGTCGCCATCCACATCGATGTCGATGTAAAGATGGCGGACTGAAGCGACGTATTCCTTGGTACGCTTTCGGCTGTCGGGTAGGAGTGGATTCGCGGAAGCATAGATATTCCAACCCACCTCGTTCTGATGGGTCAACCAAGCCAAATAGCGATTCTGAAGCACCTGTTCGGCTGTGACTATGCGCTGCTGTGGCCGCGAGTCCTTATCACGGCACAGTAGAAGTGCGATCGTTTCGCTGAAGGCGAAAGAACGGGTCAGGAATTGGGTTGCGACCTGATTCATGTGCCACCTCGGCTAGAACGCGAGCCCATCGGCAGTTTGCAGACGGAAAGCCCGGCTGTGCCGGGCCTTCACCGGAGTAAAAGGCGAAGCCTTATGCGGCCTCGTCCTCGGAGGGAATCTCCTCCTCGAACTGCTCCTCAGCGGCGGCTTTCTCCGCGTGGTCGAGCTTGAGGACGGAAGTGACGCGAATGCTGTCGGAACGCACCGGCTTCTTGGCTTTCTTGGGCGTGTACTCGGTGTGGCGAATCTCTCCCTCGACCTGTATGTGTGCGCCCTTCTTGAGCGTGGCTGCGAACTCGCCGAATTTGCCGAATACGATGCAGCGATGCCATTCGGTGTGCGAGACGTATTCGCCGGACTCTTTGTCCTTGTAAGAGGTCTTGGTGGCGATGGAGAAGGTGGTGAACTTCTGGTTGTTCTTGCCAGTGCGAACTTCGGCATCGTTGCCGAGGAAGCCCATGAGGGTCGCTTTGTTCTGATACATGATCGTGTCTCCGTTATTTGAATTCCCGATCTGCTCGGGTCACACCTGGGCAAAGCCATGCGAGTGGGCGCGACTCCCAAGTGCCAAGCCGTGCATTCTGGAGCAGGGGCCCAGACCTGCTCTGGGAGAGGAGTCCAGAAAGCAGAACGGCGCTGTGCCGCCGGGCGTCGCATAGGCCCCGAAGCAGTGACCGAGCAAGAGACGGAATGGGGTGGAGACACATACACCAGAACAACCCGTCTGCACGCTTCCGCCGATGCCGTTCACTGGCCAATCCAGATCCATTTCCATTACCAGACCTCTCACAAAAGAGCGCATCTCGCAGTTGGCATCGCACTCAGGCTCCCGTTTCCGTCGGGCCGCGCTTAACCGCGCACAGTGGGGGCGAGATTCTGATTGCCGTTAGCGCCCATGACGTTTTGCCATTGCCGTGCTTCCGTACTCCGCTTCCGTCCCTCAACTCAAGCCGCTGCCGCAGAGGACGCCCGATAGATTTCCTCGGTCTCGAAGGACTGGACCGCATGGCTATAGCCCTTCACGGTGATCAGCTCGCGCACCCGGCGCCGGCCGGTGGAATCGCGTTCGCAATACAGAACGAAATCAACAGCCTTTCCAGTCTGCGACCGGATGAATTGCTGGTTCAGATTCGTTCGCGCGCTAAGCGCCATATCCGCCAGCCTGTCCAGAGCGTCCAGAGCGGAATCCGCGTGCAGTGTGGACAGCGTTCCGCCGTGCCCGGTGTTCATGGCCTGTAACAGGTCATAGCCACATTCATCGCGGATTTCGCCCATGATGATCCGGTCTGGGCGATGCCGAAGCGCCGCGGCTACCAACTGGCTTGGAGTGACCGCAACTTGGCCTGGAATCTCCGCAACTGCCTCCCAACGAACGGCGTTGGGATGGCTGATTTTCAATTCGGCAGGCTGCTCGATCACAATCAGTCGTTCATGGAGCGGAACGTGGTCGAGCAACGCTTTCATAAGGGTGGTCTTGCCTGACCCGGTCCCTCCGCTGATGATGCCGTTTTTGCGCTCGGCAATCAGTTCAATGACTGCATCTCGGACAAGGCCGGGAAGGCTTCCGGAGGAAACCAGTTCATCTGAGGTGAACCAGCGGTTGAATTTGCGGACTGTGAGCGTTGGGCCATGGACGGAGGAAGGAGAACCGACGACGGCCACACGCGAGCCATCCGGCAAGCGCGTATTGAGAATCGGATTCTGGCTAGTAAGGTCCTGGCCGAGAATGCGCGCTACGCGCTCAATTGCAGCCTGCAAGCGCTCGGTCGTGTAAGGAGCCTGAAGCATTATTGGCTCGACCACTCCATCCCTGTCGGCAAAGACACCTGCCGTCCCATTGATCATCAAATCGGAGATCGACGGGTCAAGCAGCAACTCGCGCAATTCTTCGGGAAAGAATGGCAGAATCAGCTCGTAGCTCACTGTGCTACTCCTGTCGTCTTGGGCGCGCTTGTTCCCGGTGCCTGGGTTTCGACGGAGATCCGGTTTTCGTGAAATTCGGTAATCGTCAACCCCAGCGGATTGATGAACTCATATTGCGGATAAATCCGGGCCTGGTCGCTCACCTGTTTCGGGTTCAGGTAGTAGGTAACGCTCACGAGCCAATGCTCGGTCCGTGGCTCGTGGGAGTTCTGGGCTGAGTAGAATCGATCGACACCCATCAGGGCCGTGCCACGAGCGATCTTCGCGCCTTGAACCATCTCCTCAGACATGGATGTGATGGTTACGTTTTGCACTTGGACATCGCTCGATTCAAGCTGCCCGGCGGTGACCTGGGAGACAAGGTGATTCTGGTTGTCATCGGCCATCAAGCGCGTGGCGAGCGACTGCGATAGGAAGTAGTAGTTGCGCGGATATTTCTTCGCAATCACGTCTCGATTGATCGTGTAGCGGTAGTTCGCCCAATCGTTCAAATAGGTGCGTACTTCGCCTTCGCGCGGGCTGTAGTTCAGATCAGAGTACTGGATCGCTTGCGCCCTCCCCATCTCGTCGATCCGGATGTATCGGTTGGCCGTTGGGCGATTCGCTAGTAAAAGGTTCATGCCGAGCGAGGCGGCCAGCACTATCGATCCGCAGCCAAGAATGAATCGGTAGGCTTTCCGCTCGGCATAATGCGAGGCGTAAACCTCATTGCCAATCTGATCCGTGAGCAGAGCTTGCTTCGGCGTCAGCATTCGGGGCTCATTGACTACTGTGTGCGTGGACATGGGGAGAATGACTCCTTTCATTGACGGCGTGAAACACGACGAGGGCATAGATCAATCCGGCGGCGAGAATGCCCGTTAGGACAACCAGCAGCACAGGAACATACCAACGAGGCCACTGCAATTTGCCTTTGCTAAGAATCGCCAACCAGAACCAATTCCGCACTATCCACCTCCAGTCTTCGCGAGCAGCACAGCTCCACCACCGACGGCGCTTGGTGCTGCCGATGTCAACCCAGCGGCTCCGCCGAAGATCGCCTGTGTCATGCTCGGGATGAACAGCATATTAACGATGAAAGCCACAAACACCATCGTGCATGGGATCAGATTGGCAAGCCACATCGCCATCGAATAGTCGCTGTTGAATGTCTGTTGGATGAAGGCATTCATAAAACCTGACCAAACGAAGATGAATGCGGCAGCCACGGCGCGGATCATCGCGAAACCGATCAACACGTCCAGAAAATGATAAAACTTCGCCCGGAATGTCTGCGTCATCAGCAGCGGAATGAAGACTGGGCCGAAGAGTGCGGTCACGCCATAGAGAATGAATGAACTGCAATTGATGAGAAACAGAATCGCCGAGGCAATGCCCAATAGACCCTGCACGTAGAAGTAGCAGAGGATCTGCATGGGGGCCATAAGCGAAGGCATCGCAGTTCCGTCCCCTGCGGTCTTGAGCAGTTGAAGCAGATTGTCTAGCGAACTTTGGTCAAAGGCCGCCACCATCGCCTGAGCAACGTAGGAAAAGAAATGGTTGATTCCAAAGCTCGCGCCAGGGAACGGGTTAACCCAATAGTTGACAAGCAGACAGCACACAATAAGGCGAAGCAAGAAGTTGGTCAGATCGCCGGCGCGCACGGGATGAGTGTGAAAGCGCAACGTCATGCTCGACGTGTTCCAGTTCACGACCATGCTGATGAGCGTGAACAATGCGATACAGCTCAACTCAATCAGCCCAAGCTGAGTCAATGCACCGCCATTCTGTGTCGTAAGGTTGGTCAGATTGTTGGTGAACTGATAGAGCCAGTCCACGCCGGAACTCGCGCTCGGAAGAGCCTGGGCCAACAGTGCCGGGGAAACCATCGTTTTACCTCGCAAACTTGGAATAAATGGCGGCGCTGGTGGGAAGGCCATTGCCGCCTGAATCCGCTCAGTTGCTCATTTCACGGCAAGTACGTCTGCCAGGTGTTGCCTTCTTTGACGGCATTTACGTTGTTGGATGTTCGTTGCTGTTGAACGAAGGCCGCCGTATTCAGGTCAATTGCGGCCGCGTTTCGCCGCTCCATATTGGCGGCTGCCATCTGTGCGGCCACACAGGACTGTAAGACTCCCTGAGTCTGCATTTCAGCCATTTTCTGGGCTTCAGCGGCATTCAGCAGGTTCAATTGCTGGACCTCGCTGTTGCTGGCATCCGATCCATCCAGTTCCTCAGCGGCAAGCGTGCTCACTGCCGTTGCGTTCTGCGTCCGCGCCGCGCGGTACTGGCCCACGGCTGTAAGGCAATCCGGCGAGATGGCATCGGACGCCTCGATCATTGCAAGCTGTGACAATTGTGCGCTGCCTACCGTCTGACTCTGCAGGTAGCCACTTGTACTGCTGCTGATGGGAACCGTCGCAGCCGTCCACGCGGTCGAGGACGCGCTGGGCGAATTGGTGTCGAGAGCGGTTGTCATTCCGTTGGTTTCGCCCAACAGGTTCTTCACGTTTGTGTTTTTCAAAGCAGTCAACGTTGCCTGCCATTGCTGTTTGAAGGAGAAGTGAGTGACGTTGTTCTTGATTGTGTTGTACTGCATTTCGAGTGTGGTGAACTGTTGCACCAGATTTGCATAGCTGGTCGGGTCGAAGACAATGTCTCCGATTCCGAAGAGCGCAAAGCCGGGTGTAGCGGTCAAAAGCAAGGCTGTACCGGCGATAAGCCACTTGCGGTGTTTCTTGATGTGGAGCGGCATTCATACCTCCTCGAATTGGTTGAAGGGTTATAGGCATTGCGGGCAGGTCGGATCAAACCTGTCCAGGGTGAAACACTTGCCGTGCGCAAATGGCCAGAATGTTTGGAGCAAGACCTTGGCAGGATTCTCGGCAAAGGTTTCTATTGCGTCCAGTGCAACTACCGGCACCGAGGGCATGACGAACAGCCCGACCGTCAGCACGCAGGTTCCCGCTATCGCGATGGATTTTGAATGCTTCATGTGCGCTACCCATTAAAGCGTTGGGTCCATGCGGTGTTCCGCATAGGACGGAATGAGGATGTCGCGACCGATATAGACACGAGCGCGAGAGCCTTCCTTGAGCGTGATGACCGGGAGCCTATTGAGGAAGTGATTGAGCACCTGCTCGCCTTCGGCGGCGGTCTGGGCGGATATTCCGTTGCGAATCTGTGTTGATGGATCGAGAACGCTGCCGTTGTTGCCGATCTGAGCCAGGCCGCCAAGTCCGCCGATAGCCGCCGCTGCGCCAAAGGCCAACAGATATCCGTGATCTACCTTGGTGGCGAGACCGGTCGTTCCCAATGGATCAAGGCCAATGTACTTGTCGAAGTCGAGCGAAAATCCGTCGGGGCAAACGGCCCGGTGAAAGGTGACAAACATCTTGCGCTGTTGGGCATTGCCCACGCTCTGCACACTGCCGATGAGCCTGGTCCCCTGCGGCATCAAGAGCTGCTGGTGGTCATGCGAGTAATAGTCGGTGGTAAGCATGACCAAAATCGGCCCACTGAAACCGCCGTCGATATGGTTTGTCACGACACCTTCGAGAACCGTGCCCTCGAAGATCCGGTAGAGCCGTCCCTGATACTGGTCAAACGGGTAGGGTGCCATTGGGTCGGTCTTCGCACTCGCGCGTACTTGCGTACTTTCTCCCGTACCTGCCGCATCCGGCGTTGTGGCCGGCGAGATGGCTTCCTTCTGATCGGCGGGAACTCCAGTATCTTTCCGATTCACCGAAGCAGTGGCAGTCTCGCCTGTGTGTGCAAAGTCAATGGCCACAGTTCCGCTGTTGATCGCATCTTGCTTCTGTTTCTCAAGAGCGAGTGCTTTCTGTTTCGCTTCCGCCTGCGTTTGGGAAACGTTTGAAGTGCGTTGCGGCGCATTGGGACTGCTTCCATAGATTGCATCCCGTTGCGCTGCGGTCATTGGCGTAGCAGTGGAAGATTCCGGTCCGGGGGCGGTCTCGGCGGCCTGAAGCTGTTGCATGGCTGCGGCCATCTGCTGCTGCCGCTGCCGCTCCTCGGCATCTTGTTGCGCCTGTAGTTGCTGCTGGTTCTCGAAATTCGAAACCTGCTGCGCGTTAGGCGATACCGGGCGCATGGGAAGGGCACTTACCGGCGCTGTCTTTTTGTTGCCACGCACTAGGCTCGACACGTTGGCAAGACCAATCAAGCCGAGGATCACCACAAGCGCAATGACCACGGGCATACCTTTGCGTACGGGCGCCTTCGCCTCCGGCTGCTCGGGAACGGTTGCAGGCGGAATTGGACTTTGTTCGGTCATGGCTACTTCGTGCCTCCCACACGCTGGAACTCAACCTTCTGCTTGCCGATGGCGAGATAGCCGTGCTCCAACTGTTTCGGCACGGTATAGAGTCCCGCATTAAAATCGAAGTTGATGAGCGAGCCTTTGCCGTCCTTCAACTCGTAGAGGGCAGGAGTCTCCTGGAACTCGCCCCTCAGGTAGGTAAACTTGTCGTCACGCCAGATTTGCCGGAGGCCGAGTTCTTTACCCTTCCGCGCATCCCATGCGTAATCGAAGTGAAGCGAGCTGGGATACTCACTACGGAACTGTTCGGTCTTGCTTTGTTCGGCTTTGAGTTCGGCGGCCTGGGATGCCTTGGCGGAAGCTTCTTCCTGCTTGGCCTTTTCCAACTCCGCTACTGGTACAAAGACCGGAAGCTGCGTTAAGCGGTCTTTGGCAGCCGGGTCCGCTGGGCTGAGGAAGACTTTGGAGTCGAAGTGGGGATCGGCGTCATTTGAAATTTCGGTCAACTGTAGCGTGTACTCGTTGCCGTGGTCAGAAACGATGTGAACGTCGGTCGCTCCGTTGGCCACCTTTGGCTTGACACTGATGAAACGCGAGGCCACGTGACCGCCGTCAAAGATCCAAGCGACTGTGTCGCCGGCAAAGACACTCGCGACTTTCTCCTCAGACGGCAGCACAATAAGCGTCGATTGAAGCAGCCCGGCACGAATCTGAGGTGGCGTCGCCGCTTCGGAGACCTCGACCGTGCGCGGCGCGCTTGGCTGAAGTGGATGCGAATCGGCTGCATACAGTGCGTTTGTGGCCATCATCAGGCCAAGGCCAATGGCAACGGTTAGAGGCGGTCTCATAGCATTCATGTCCTTTCATGAGTGAAGTTTGTTTACTCGGTCTCACCCTGGGCAAAGCGCGTGATTCCCTCGGTGAGTCCGTATTTCGCAATCAACTTTGTCCGGCGCACGCGGTCTTTTGGTTTGGTTGAGAAGGTCGCATAACTGCGGTTGTCGAGATTGAGGGCGACAACCTTCGTCAATCCATCACGTCGCATGTAGAGTGCTTCGCGGTCCCTCAAGCTCTCGAACAGCGCAATCTGCTGGTCGTTCATCTTGAACAGCTCGGCATATCGTCTGCGGTTGAACGTGGCGTCCTTCAAGAACAAGAACGATGTACAGGAATTGACGATGGAATCGGCATTCGCTCCGAGGTCCTCTGCCGACTGGCCGATCATGGTGACGCCGCCCAGATTCTTGCGGACCGTCTTGATTGACGCCAATGCCCCTTCGAGCAACTGTCGGTTCTTCATCGATGAGAAGATCTCTTCGATCAAGATGTGCTTGGGAACACCAAGATTTGCGGGGTTGTAGAGCACGTCACTGATGCGGCGGAGAAGCCATACCATCAAGGGCTCAATCAGATCGGCGTTCTGCTCGTTGTTAATGCCCTGGAAATCAAAGCATTGCAGCCGGGACAAGGAGAGACTGTCCTCGACGTTATCGAAGATCGCGTTGTAAACGCCTTTGCCCACCCATTTCGAGAGATAGCGGTCTAGCTTCTTGGGCAGGAAGAGATTGGAAAGGCGGCGGTTTGCCGCATCTAGCAGGTACATATCGCGGACTGCTTTGTGGATTACGTCGTCGTCCTCCGGCTCCAGTTCCGCGCCGCCGTTCGTCAACAACAGCTTGATGAACGAATACAGAAACGTAATATTGCCCTCGGTCGGCTCCAGTGCAAATGGATTAACGCGGGGGCCGTCTTTGCCGATGCGGTCTACCCGGCCACCGTAAAGTTCGACCACACTTTCGTAGCTGCCGCCGATGTCAAAGATGTAAGTAAAGCCGCCATACTTCTGTTCGTGTGCGATAGCCAGATTGCCATGCACTGACTTTCCGCTGCCGGTTGGCCCCAGAATGAGCATGACCCGCACGCCGTCCACATAGGCATCCTGAAAGAACGGCGTCCGCGTGCGCGTTTCGAAGACGTTCAGGTACTCGTTATCGAGGTCTTCCGAGTAGGGATGGCCGAGATGCGGCGCGAAGATGGAAGAGACTCGCGCATGGTGGTCCTCCGCCATCCACATGGGAAACACGTTGAACTTGTGGTTGCCGGGGAACATGGCGTAGAAGGCGGACAGGTTCCCAAGAGTCTCTTCCATAACCTGCGCTCGTGCATCGACGAAGGACCGATGCACGGCTGGCGCGAGGCCGCGCAATTCATCCGCGCTGCGCGCGGCCACGAGGAAGCGAAGCGAGAATTCGCCCTGCGACTTCTTGTCGAGCGACCGGATGACTTCGCCAAGGTCATCTACCTGCGTGTTGGCAGCGCGCGCCCCGGCTCCAGTTTCAAGGGAAGCAAAGTCGCGACCGCTCATTACGCGCGTCAGCACTCCAACTTTGAAGAAGGAGATGAACTTCTCTTGGGCATCGATCTCGCTGCGCGCCGCGGTCGTGGACTTCGGACGCCAACTCGTGCAAAGCACGCTGTCACAGTCCAGCGTTGTAAGCCCAGAAAACAGGCAGGGCCGTGATGCTTCTGGCGTCGTTTTGAGCGAATACATCTGTACGTATCTGCGGCCGACTCTGAGGTGATCGCTGTGCCATTCAACCGGATTCTTCACGATCTGGCGATCCACGCCGCCGACGGCGGACAATTCATCCTTGGCAGACCATTCTTCGAGGTTGAACAGATAGCTGAAGAACTGATAGACCGCATTCTTTTCCAGCAGCTTCAGCCCAAGCGAACTTGCGAGATGGCCTTCGAGCAAGGATGCCGTTTTCTCAAGATTGGCCAGCATCCGAGAAGTGTCCGCAGCATTTTCCTGGGGCTTGCGCGCGAGGGCGGAAACCTTTGGCGGCTCCAAAGTCAGGCACCAATGCAGGTCGATACGGCGAAAGCTAGCCATCTTCTCAAGGAATGCCAACCGGTCGGCCACAAAGGTTTGGGTGACGGGATCGGCATAGCCCGTTTTTCTCGGGAGCTGGAAGCCGGACATGATGCGCGTGTACTGATAGATACACGATCCCTCCGGCAATCCGCGAAGGGCACCTTCAATGGATCGCATTTCGGCATCAAGCGCCTGATCGGTCGCGCCTTCCTCGTCGATACCGTCAAGAGAAAACAGACAGCCATAGCCGCCGCCCTTCAGGGCGAATATCCGGTCGCTTACGAACCGGCTGATCGGTATGATTGAGCACGCCGCTCCGGCCTTCGCGAACCACGGTGTATATTTCTGCTGCTCAGTGTTTGCGCGGGTCATAGTAAGACCTCTGGCTCAGACTTAATCCCCAAAGCTCGAACATCTTCGGGTGCTTGTGGACGATCAGCCAGGCTGCGCCGATCATCGTTGGGAAACTGATAAGAGCAACCATTCGAAATCCAACGAGGAAAACCGTCACGCAGACGAATAGGATCGTCATCCACGCTGCAAGGTCGAGGCCGAGCTTGGCTCTTGGCCGATTCAGCGCCTGGTTGATTGGTAACGGTTCTCCTCGTTTGGCCATGGTCGCCCCCCCTACTGCAATGTCTGACCGGTGAGCGAACCAATCCACCCGGCACCCCAGCCGAGGACGGCGGCGCCGAATAGCGCGCCAAATAGACCTGGAATCGCATCCTGGAAGCGACCGCTCATCATCCGGATTCCGGCGAAGATCAGCCCGCCGAAGCAGATGACTGCGCCCGCATAGATGGCGAAGGTCTTGAAGGTAGTCATGAGGGTTGTTGCGCCGGAGAAGTCCATCGTTCCCTGAGCATGAGCGACGCCCGTCAGAGAAAGCGCAAGCAGGGTGGGAGCCATCGTGCGGATGGCTGGGAGGAGTGTGGATTTTACGAAGGGTTTTGCCCAGCCGAAGCCGGACTGAACAGGCAGCCGATTGCGATTTGCATCGGAACGGAAGAGACGACGGAATCGATTCACTTTGCACCTCCGCTGACTGGGCGTCAGCTCTGGCGCAAAGTTAGGGTTGAACGCTCGCTTGCGTCCAATGAATTCCATGCAGGGCGTTATGCCATTTAGGAATAACGCCGCTTTGGTGTTGCTTGAATTCGGCTAGATTTCGTACTTCTGAAGCACTTCCGGTGTTCCGGTGCCGCCTTTGTAAAGGCTCGCTTTCACTTCAGGACGGACGCTAATTGAGCAAGAGAAGCTGGTCCCGTCCGTGAGTTTGATCTCGACATTGGTTCCATCCCCTACGTCCCGGTGGATGCGAAACGCATGGATCGTCTTGCCCGCAAGCTCTGGGCATTCAATGAATTTGTCCTGCATGAACTCTGACCTCAGCCTGATTAGAATCGCACTCGCGATGGTCCGTTGTCAGTCGCATTCTTGTAATTCTTCCGGGGTGTCCCAAAGAGTGTGCCCACGGAGGTTCAGGCTGGAGCCGACACCGGAGGATCTGCGCGTCTTTCGGACAATATCACACTCATCGTGTGTAGACTCATAGTGGTCTAACCTCAAGCATAGGAGTGTGGCAACACGCTCCGTTAAGTCTCGATTTGGCATCAGGTTGCGGCAGCTCCGTGACGAGCGGGGCTATTCGCAGGAGGAGTTGGCGGAGCGCGCCGGCCTGCACCGCAACTACGTCGGCGGAGTTGAGCGCGGCGAACGGAATGTGGCGCTGGAGAACATCGTCAAACTGGCGAAAGCGTTATCCGTTCGACCGGGCGACCTGTTTGCGGATTTCTCGTGACTCGACATAGACCGCGTGCCCTTGGCCACAAAGACCGGACGACCGATTGACCACACTTCAACAACGTTCGCCTGGGTAGATTCAGGGCTCTGAGGGGAAGAGATAGGAAGCTGCCTCAGGGATATTCTGCAAGATTTCCGAAATCTTCAAAGCAGGTATCACGCCGGCAAAACCTGAGTTGCCCTTTATCTGTGCTCCTATTGGAGAAAGTTTCTCGTCAAGAACCTCTTCGGGATTTCCGAAATGCTTCCACACGACTCCAAGGAGAAACGGGCCTACTCCAGAGTTTTCTAGCGCGTCTTCAGATGTCGCATTCGATGGAATGTATGCGAGTACTGGAGATCCGCTGAAACCCGGTACAGAGTGACATTCTACGACTATCGTTTCCTGTGGTTTACCAAATGAGTTTGTCTCCCGAAATACTTCTGGGTTTGCAATACAACCGAATCTCGCCATCGGCATGATTTCGGGCTGCCTGTTGAGGCCGACAAACCGACCGATCATAACGACCTCAGAACCGAGGCCTACATGTCGATCATCGATCGGATAGAAGGCATGTTCCCAGAAGAAGACGTGTCGATGAATGTCAACTTCCATGTCCAGTGGATACACCGACAAGTCGTCACCACTGGGATGATCAAACCAACGACTCCGGTTTGTCACCCAGATATCGGGCTCTGCTGTCCCTAACTGATTCAAACGGATCACTGGATTGTCGAGCTTGTCGATGACATGCCGATTTGTTACAACGAATGATTGCCAGCCACCATCAACCTGCCTTGCTACGAAAAAGCCCGTTCCGCCGCCGGTGAGATCAGATTTGGCCGACGCTTTGTTCGGGTAGACGAAGACGGCTGCTTGGAGCCACCTCTTGGGGATTCTGGGCATGCTTCTTGTCACTCCTGGAAACTAAGTAGTGCCAATTCAGGCTCTGGTTCGTATAGCGCTTTGCGAGTTGATCCAGTTTATTGAACGATCAGATCCGTCCTGATCTTCCCAATGAAAAGAGGAATATGGTTTGGAAGGTCTGGGACGTCATGTTTTGAATGTTTCCGCATCGAGATCGGGCCTACAAGTTTCCCATTCCCCATTGCAAAATCAGGACCAGCGCCATTATTTGCACTAAGGAGAAGTCCGAGAAAGGTGTTTAGCGCTCGTGCATTCTCGTCCATTTTGGAGTCAATCGTAGCCGTGGTCCTGAACTCATGCACAATGAAGACTGCAACGGCAGCTTTTTGCTGTCGTGCTTCTAGCAATGTCCCGGCGATGGCAGCAAACAACTGGTATGGCAAAGGCGCGATTGTCTCCGAAAGCTCGCATTGCTTGTTGTCAGCAAAAGCGGGAACTCCTAGCAATGCCAGTGAGAGCCACTCCAGCCTATCGGCAAACCTTGAAGCAGGTCTCTGGCGCGCACGAGCGAGTTCTTCGGAGACAGTGCCACCGAATGATTCGTCTGCTTTAGCTTCAATGCACACCGTGATGACTTGAGCATCTCTCATACCCTGCAAAGCAAGGTCGTGGCACCGTGGGCCTCGGCTACTGAATGGAAGCTGCGTTTCATGCTCAGTCTTTCCACACTGAATTACGGTTCCTGCGGTCTCGCAACGTGAATCCAAAAGCAGCGCGATTTCAAGGGGCACTCTTGGTTCGCCGTTCGCTGTCCATGCACGTCCTAGTTCGCATGCACTCCGTCCAGTTTTCCAATGTCGCTTGCGTTCCGCAGGCAGTGCGTACCGTTCCCAATCGGCGAACGAATGAATAGGCTCGCCGCCGCAGCCAATAACTGAGACCGGATTTGAGGACGGAGCGACGCGGCGATGGACGGCACTGCGAATTCTTGCGTCTTCTATACCTGGGGCATATAGAAAGTCATCCGGAAAAGCCGTAAAGCGAAACGACATCGCAAGGTCAGTAGCCCGGCTACTGACAAATTGTTGGACTTGCCAGTTAAGTCGTTTCTCTATATGTCGCAGGTCCATATTTGAGGCTTTGTAATATCTGCGCGGTGCCAGAACCTCCAGAGAAATCCATCTGGCGCGCAACATTGAGTGCGTCTTGAACCGGCTAACGAGATCGGGCTCCAGTCGATAAAGCAGATAAATGGCTCCATAACGAAGGATCTGAAGGGCCGCCTCAATTGGCGAGTCAGAATCGACCTTGACCTCGACTAGCTCGAAGCCGTCACCCCACTGGTGTGCTAGATCTACGTTCATCTGGCGGGCGTTGCGGTCCACGAGTCCCGACGCGGTGGGCACGTCATTTCCCCATCCCTCACTTTGCAATGAAATTGCGACTTGTTTTTGAAGCTGCTTTTCGAAGCGGTGGAAAGGATCTGAGGTGAATTTGGGAGCGGTCCGTAGTACCCAGTTCTTGTCCGGTGTCGGCCAGCGTTCCGGTTCTCTTTGGGTCAACCAGTTGCCACGAATCTTCTCGTATAGAGATTCGAAGAGGCCATCCCAATCCACATTGCAGCGGTAGTGGTCTCCAATAGTATCGACTCCATCGAGCAAAGGGTGAACACGAGCCATAGGCGCAATCCTATCTTGTGATTCTCTTGCTTCGGCGACTTTCTTGCAGCTCACCTACCAACAGAACATACGCGGACAGATTATCCATTCTCCGACAGCCGGTACACCCTTGCGATTTCTGCCAGAATCCCGTCTCGTGTGCCGGTGCGCAGGCCCAGAGACCTGAGGTCAACATCTTCGGTGCGCATTCGGGTGATGAATTCGCGAATGTCGGACTTGACGATTTCCGGTGCCACTGGGTCGCTGTCGGGATCGAGGATTTGATAGAGACGGAAGACATCGTTCTTGTGCTTCTTGATCGTCTTGCTATCAATCTTCTCCCCGCGCTGGGCGCGTTCCGTCAGGTCGAGCCATGCCCGTGCTTTCAAGGCAATGAGTTGTGCGGCACCCACCATAGGCACCCCATCAACCTCTTGTCTGCCTGCACGGATGAAATCGTAATAGTCGCCGTCCAAGAGAATAGCCGAGAGGCTGGAGGTATCCTCCTCGATTGGTAGCGGTGTGAGGTGGCTACCATCAGCAACCTGCAATACATCGGGTTGGCGCGAGAACAACTCCAGCATGAAAGGATAGTCCGCGTTCGAGGGTTTGTGGAAGCGGTAGAACTGCTTCTCGCCGGTGGACTTCTCCTGAACCTCGTAGCCGCCAGCGCGCACGAATTCCCAGAATGCCTGTACAAAGGCTGCGTCCAAAGCCTCGACGTAGAGAACGATGTCCAGGTCCTTTGTGGCTCTGAATTCTAGTCCGGCGGTGGTCATGGCGATGTCGCACGCGGCGCCACCGATGAGCACATAGCGGTCGGCATAATCCCGGAAGTGCTCACGGAAGATTTCCAAGCCCTTTACCATTTGAATTTCTCCATCATCTCTTCCAGCGCAGTTTCAGTGCGCTCGTCGTGGTCGGCCTTCAGAGAAAGGAACAGTGACAATTGATCAACGATGCCATGTTCAGCAAAGAGCGCGGGCGGATACCACCAAACCTCAATCTCGCCAGCATCCGGGTCCTGAGGTGGCACTTCAATGATCTTGTGTCGTTTCCGATATGCTATCCAATTCTCCCGGCTCAGCGCATGGGTCGTGTAAGCTGGCGCCGCCAGCATACTGTAGTGCGCCAGTGCTGTGAGTCCCGCGAGGGTAGCACCCTCCGCGTCTTCCGCACGGCGGATCATCAGTCGCTTGTTCACCGGGCTGCGAAGGAATGGCTGAGCTTTGTCCCAGATTTCTTTTCGGCTTCCATTGAAGCGCAGACAGCGTTCCCGGCCACGAACTGTTACCTCAGCAAGGCCCGCAGTCTCCAACTCGTCAAAAGCGCGGGTCATCGTCATGGTCGAATATCCCAGCAACGGGGCCATTTCAGTTGGAATAAGCACTTGCCCTGCGTCGCGGTGAAGGACGTAGAGGACGACAACCTGAGTTGACGGGCTGAAACTGGGGACCTCCTCACGGATTCTGCGAAAATGTTCGCGCAAATCAATCGCCAGCATCGGCAGATACATCTGGTTGCCTGGAACAATAAACGGCACTTTCTGTTCGATCAGCCGTTTTCTGTTGTACGCCGTCACCTGCGTGCGGACATAGATAAGGTCCGCGGGCTGCTTGGTCTGGAGCATGTCCATGTGCTTGCGCACCGTCGCTGGCGATTGGTCGTCGGGATTGCTGTCTATGACAAGCAGGGCGTGGAGTCCTAGCAGCTCCGCTTGCGCAAATCTGTACCTTTCCTTGAGGACGTGTGGCAGGCGGTCGGCCCCGCTCCAAGGCTTCGTCTTTACAGCAATGCCCAAGGCCTCGTGGAGATAGCGTTCGAGTTCGTGGATTTCAGAGCGCACTGGCGACACCTCACGCATAATGCACAATAACATAGCAAATGTTATAGTGCATTTCAAGTGTTATATTGTCGCATAGCGCATAGCGGCACTTGTGCAGTAATTACGGCTGCGCTCCGCCATCCAAATGTGAAGAAACCATTGAAGAGAGGAAATTGGGCTGAGTCCACACGATCAGCCCAGTGGCCACCTGGTGAGATTTTGCCCGCATTTTGCCCGCAAATAGCGCCGATTGCGCCGATTTTGCCGTCTATGCCGGCTCCTAAGTATTGTGCCGTCTATCGCTTACGGTCTCATGCGCTCCATGGCATGGAAGAGGTCATCGGTTCGATCCCGATCAGGTCCACCAATAAACCCTTCAAAATAGGGGTTCTCCGGCTGATTCGACTGTGCACGATGTGTTTTGGTACGGCATGTCGGCTCTTCGGGCACAACTTCTGAAGTTCTGCCCTAGATATTTCTCGCATCCCACTTTGACATTCACTATCCGTTTTGCGCTTGGCTTTTGGCTGGCTACAAAGCGTTTATGCCTGATATTCAGGCTCGCGCGCGATTGCGTGATTTTGAGTCCTTTGCTTTGTTGAATTTTGAGTGGAAGCTTGTTCCTGCTCGGGGAGCAGTGTGTGCATCGCTCAGGCGTTGGTGAAGGGGTTTAGCTGCTTGGGGGTGGGTGGGGGGGTGGCCAGGCTGACGAGGAAGAGGCAGAGCAGGGAGGCGACGAGGGCGGGGAAGATGGCGTCGCGCTGGGCGATGACGGTGGGCAGGTAGCGGTGGACGATGGCGGAGTCCCAGAAGACGGTGACGAAGGTGCCTGTGAAGATGCTGGCGACGGCGGCGGAGGCGGTGGCCCGCTTCCAGTAGAAGGCGGCGAGGATGACTGGGGTGAGTCCTACGCCGTAGATGGTGTAGGCGTAGAGGGCTCGCTTGAGGACCGACTCGGTGCCAAGCGATTGGAAGAGAGCCCAAAGTCCCAGGAGGACGACCATGAGACGAGAGACGATAAGCACCTGCTTATTGGAGGCCTGCGGCTTGATGTAGCGGACGAAGATGTCGTTGACGAGGTTGGTGGCGGGGGAGAAGAGCCAGTTGTTGGCGGTGGAGATGACTTTGGCGAAGATGGCTCCCATAAGGAGGGCGCCGAGGAGTTGGAGGAGGAAGAGGGTGTGGGTGGAGACGGGGGTCGTGGCGGCGTGGGTGATGCTCTGGAGGGTGCCGGAGGGGTTGAGGACTACGGTGGTGATGGGGGTGGGTTCGAAGCCGTGGAGTCCAATGTAGGCGAGGATCTCTCGGGGGCGGTCATGGACCTCGCCGGTGGGGAAGAGCGCTGAGCCAGTAACAGCGAGGGCGACGATGACGGTCTCAAGGATGACGGTGCCTACGATCCAGCCTACGACGGCGCGGGAGGCGTCCTTTTCGGTTCTGGCGGAGAAGAACTTCTGGTACATGGATTGGTTGCCGAGGAGGAGGAGGCAGGTAGGGAGGAAGAGTTCGGCACAGGCGATGGGGGAGAGGTCGCCGAAGAGTTGGAAGTGGGAGGGGGGTAGGGACGTGCGGATGACGTGCCAGCCGCCTCCGTGGTGGATGAGGACGGGAAGGGCGATGCAGAGGGTGGAGGTGGCGAGGAGTCCGATGAAGAGGTCCATGTAGGCGACGGAGGCCATGCCGGCGATGGCGGTGAAGACGATGACGAAGGCTGCGATGAGGTAGCGTCCGAAGATGGCGGAGATGGTGTCGGGGAAGATGAGGTGGAGGATGTCTCCGCCGCCGATGAACTGGTAGCTGGTGACTGCGGTGTAGGCGAGCAGGATGGTGATGACGCCGAGGATGCGTGCGGTCTGGTTGTAGCGGGTTTCGAGGAGGTCGGGGATGGTGAACTGGGCGAATTTACGGGCGCGTGGGGCGATGAAGTAGATGAGGAGGAGTCCTGCCCATCCACCTGCGCCCTGCCAGAGGGCGACGAAGCCGTGCTTGTAGGCGTTTTCGGCCCCGGCGAGGAGGGAGCCTGAGCCGATCCAACTGGAGAGGAGGGTGAAGACGAGGACGAAGGCTGGGAGGGATCGTCCGGCTACGAGGTAGTCGGCCTTGGTTTTGACCCTGCTGAGGCGGGTGAGGGAGACGGTGAGCAGGGTAAGGACGATGAGGCCGATTACGATCGCGTAGAGGTTCATGGGTTGAGGGGATTGTAGCGTTTCTGCTGAAGGATGGGGTATCGGGCATGTCCCCCCACCCCGTGCTTTTTGTGCAAAGTCTTCATTCGATAGGGTTTAGGCTTGGACTTGTTGGCTAAAATCTTGTAAACAAAAGGCTTACCTGCAAAGTCTTGAAACGGAACGGGTTATGAGACTGAGTGGGACACAAAACGACCCAGCGGCTGGCTGGGTCGTGACTTTTTACCTTCTCTTTCTATTGTACCGAGTGTGGCGAACTAAACTGTCATGGTTTGGCGATATATTTCTGAGGCTAAGTGGTTTGGTATGAGTTGTTTGACAGTTATTGGCCTGAGGCAGGGGCTTGACAGCGGAAAAGGCAGGGACAGACGGGGTGATGGGATTCCGTCGTATGCTGTGAGGCACTGGAGGGTTGCGATGAAGGGTTGGGGCTGGCTTGGTTTGGGTGTGGTGGTGTGGCTAGGGGTGGGGCAGGGAGTGGGGCAGGAGTTAACGGCGACGCAGCGGGCGGAGCGGGATGCCGGGTGGCGGGCGACCATACGGCAGGAGTTGTATGTGCCGAAGCGGCTACCGGCGCTGGAGGCGAAGACGTGGTCGACGTTTTCCCCGATGGCTGGGGTGCTGGCGGATCGGGTGACGTACCGTACGGCGGATGGGATGCTGGTTCCGGCGATTGTGTACCGGCCTGATCCGGCGGTGGCGCAATGGAAGGGGAAGCTGCCGGGGATTGTGGTGGTGAATGGGCATGGTGGAGACAAGTTCAGTTGGTATGCGTTTTACAGCGGGCTGCTGTTTGCGAAAGCAGGAGCGATGGTGGTGACGTACGACCCGATTGGCGAGGGGGAGCGGAACAGCGAGCGGCGGTCGCGGGCGGGGTCGCATGATGCTGCGGCTCCGCTACCTGCGGGATTGAAGGCGGGCGTTTCGCCGGAGGCGTGGGGGCAGGAGTGGGGTCAGCGGCTGGCAGGGCTGATGCAGGTGGATATGATGCAGGCGGCGGCGTACCTGGCGGCTCGTCCTGAGGTTGATCCGAAGCGGATTGCGGGCGTGGGGTATTCGATGGGGGCGTTTGTGCTGGGACTTACGGGTGCGATGTTGCCGGGTGATGGTGCGTGGGGGGACCGGGAGGTGGCGGAGGGGTGGCCGCGGATGCATACGGTGGTGCTGAGTGGGGGCGGGGTGTTCGACGAGGTGGGGCCGGGGTACTTTGATGCGAGCCGGCTGCCATGCCAGGGGCCTCCGATGCGGTCGTTGCGTGGGTTGGGGGACCGTGCGGCGGTTCTATACGACCTGAATGCAGACCGCGGCCCGATGCTGGTGATGAATGGCGGGGCGGATACGGTGATGGATATGGCGCATCATCCGCCGGAGTGGTTTGCAGCCGTGCGGGCGCGGGCGGTGGCGTTGCGGGGGACAGAGAAGGACATGTTTACGACGGTGGTGTATCCGGGGATCAGCCACCGGACGAGTTGGGTGAATAAGGATGGAGTGGAGTGGTTGGAGAAGCAGATACATTTTGCGCTGTGGTCAGAGCAGGAGATTGCCGCGGCTCCAGTGACGCACGTTAGTACGTGGGCCAAGGCGAATGGCGTGGATATTACGTCGAACTATATGAGGGAAGACCGTGAGGGCGGGTTGGATGCAGTGGGTGCGGGGTTTCCCGGCATCCAACGTAAGGAGTTGATGGTGTTGCCGGAGGCGGAGTGGACCGCGAAGAAGGATGAGTTGACGTATGAGGCCTGGGCGGCGAAGACGTTAAAGACAGGGAATAGGGAGTAGGGAGTAGAGGGCGGAGGTACGGCAACGGTGGCGGCAACGGCAGAAGCAAAGGCAAAAGCAAAAGCAAAAGCAGGTTTTCCGCTTCGCGAAGGATGACAACTAAAAGACAGGCAACGGCAACGGCAACGGCAAGGGCAACGGCAAGGGCAAGGGCAGCAGCGGGTTTTCCGCTTTGCTGAGGATGACACGCTGAAGTGGGACGGGCAAGGCTTTAGCGGGCGATGGTGACGGCGGCATTGGATTTGGATGGGACGATTGGGATTATGGCGACTATGTGGAAGAAGCGGCCTTTTGCGGTTCGGAAGCTGGAGCAGTTGGTTCAGGTGGTTCGGGAGAGTCATGAGCAGCCGCTGACGGGGGAGCCTCGGGAGTTGGAGGTGGTGGGTGAGGATGAGTTGGGGGTGACGTTTATTGGGCACTCATCGTTTTTGCTGCAGATTGGTGGGAAGACGGTGCTGGTCGATCCGGTGTTTGCGAAGCGGATTATTATTTTGCGGCGGCAGCGGCGTCCGGGTCTGCGATTGAAGGAGTTGCCTCCGATTGATGTGGTTCTGTTGACCCATGCGCATATGGACCATCTGCATGTGGCTTCGCTACGGCGGATTGTGCGGTTGACGAAGGCGCAGCGGATGGTGGCACCGGTGGTGATGGTTCCGCGCGGGGTGGAAGACCTGGTGATGAAGCTGGGGTTTGCGCGGGTGCATGGGATGGAGTGGTGGGACGAGTTGCGGGTGGAGGGGCTGACGGTGACGATGACGCCGTGCAAGCACTGGGGGGCACGGATGTTTCGGGACACGCATCGGGGGTATGGGGGGTATTGCGTGGCATATGGGGGGCGGAGTGTGTATCACTCGGGCGATACGGCTTATTTTCCTGGATTTGCGGAGGTGGGGCGACGGTTGAAGCCGGAGGTGGCACTGCTGCCGATCGGGGCTTATTTTCCGGATGCTTATCGGGCGGTGCATACGAGTCCGGAGGAGGCGGTGCGGGGATTTGTGGAGCTGGGAGCGCGGTGGATGGTTCCGATGCACTATGGGACATTTCTGCTGGGGCGTGAGCCACGGGAGGAGCCGGTGGAGCGGCTGGTGGCTGAGGCGGCTCGGCTGGGGATACTCGATCAGGTACGGGTGCTGGAAGAAGGCGAGACCATGCGGCTTTCCGAGTAGAACGTGCATCGTACGTATATGACCACTGAGGCCGTACTCGCTGAGGAATTGATGCCTAAGGACATAGGAGGCGATATGACACCTTTGGGTGATTCCGTGCGCCGTGGGCAGGACATATTCTTGCGCTCTATGAAGTTGACCCATGGGTTTGCACCTAACTTCGGGATGCTGTTGACGCTCGCGTGCCCGACCGACGAGGACACTCCATTTTTCAATCGCTGTATGCGTGAGGCGAGGGATAAGGGTTTGTCGTGGAATGATTCTTTGCGGTATACGATCGATGCGCGGCAGCGTCTGTCGGCTGGTGAGATGACGGCGGTGGAGTTTGTGAGTGAGGGTCAGGCGGTGTGGAACCGGCAACTGGTTCGCGGGTAGCCGGAGAGCGTTTTTGTGGGTCTTGGAGGACTTGTTGGGCTGGGGGTGGTGTTGGGTGTCTGCTGGTGGGTACAGATTTCGGGTGCGTGGTACGACCAATTTCAGGTAGGATTCCGTGAGCGCAGAATTGCGTGTGGAGGCGGGATGAAACTGAGTGTGGTTGGGACAGGTGCGTTGGTACTGGTAGGCGGTGTGGTGATGGCGTGTGCGCAAAGCGCGTTGGCCGCAGGGATGGTGTGCGACGTGCGGGCATATGGGGCCAAGGGAGATGGCGTGACCAAGGACACGGTCGCGATCCAGAAGGCGATCGATGCGTGTGCGTGGAAGGACGTTGCGATGGTGGGCAAGGGGATGCTGCCGGAGAGCAATGTGGTGCGGTTGGAGGGGGGCACGTTTTTGAGTGCGCCGATCGAGTTGAAGAGCGGGATCACGCTGGAGATAGCGAAGGGTGCGACGTTGCTGGCTTCGCCGGACCATGCGGACTTCAAGCCGCAGATGGTGTTCAAGCTGCCGGGGGTGCAGCCGTTTGTGAGTGCAGTGCATGCGACGCATGTGACGGTGACGGGCGGCGGGGTGCTGGATGGGAATGGTCAGAGCTGGTGGGAGATGATTCGGGGCAAGAAGGACGGCGGGGTGCTGGGGAATGCGAATCCTCGGCCGATGGGGCTGGTGTTCGACCACTCGCAACACATCCGGGTGGAGAACATTACGGTGCAGAACTCAGGGTTCTGGCAGATCGTGCCGTACTACTCGGACGATATTGTGATTCGGAATTCGCGGGTGCTGGCGCCGCGACATGCGCCGAATACGGATGGGATCGATCCGTTCAGCTCGAGCAATATTGTGATTGAGCACATGTATGAAGATGTGGACGATGACGATGTGGCGATCAAGAGCGGACCGATTGATTCACCTGGGCCGGATGCTCCGAGCAAGAATATAACGATCTCGGACTGCGAGATCCGGCATGGCCATGGGATTTCGATTGGGAGCGAGATTGCCGGAGGAGCGCAGAATGTGCTGGTGGAGCGAGTCCACTTTGTAGGGACAGACAATGGGGTTCGGGTGAAGGCGAACCGTGACCGCGGCAGTGATGTGAGCGGGATCATCTTTCGGGATATCACGATGGAGGATGTGAAGAATACACTGATTATCAGCGAGTATTATCCGAAGGCGTTGCCGGAGGGGACGGTCGAGAGCGCGCCGATTGGACGGCTGACGCCGTTTTTCCATGACATCACGATTGAGAATCTGAAGTCGGTCGGGAGTGAGTGGGCGGGGGTGGTGATTGGGCTGCCTGAGTCTCCGGTGAAGAATCTGGTGATGAAGAATGTGGAGATTGAGGCGAAGAAGGGGTTGCAGATTGCGTATGCGGTGGTGACGGCGAGCAATGTGAAGGTGACGGCGAGCGTAGGGGAGGGGATTACGGTGACTCCTACGGCGCAGGTGACGATGACGAAGTAGCAACTAGGAGAGGATGGTTGGATCGAGCGCGGCCTGAATATCGGCTGCGCTTTTTCCTGTGATGCGGAGGAGTTTGGAGCGGCTGGTTTGTCCGGAGAGGAGGGCGATGCGGGCTTTGGGGAGGCGGAGGCGGTCGCTGAGGAAGTCGATGAGGGCCTGATTGGCTCGGCCGTCGATGGGCGGGCTGGTGAGGGAGATTTTGAGGGCGTTGTCGTGGATACCGGTGACGGCGTTTTTGCGGGCTCCGGGATGGATGCGAACGGCGAGGGTGGCTCCGTCGGGGGCGTCGTGGGTGAAGGGGCACATGACGCGATGATAGTGCTGCTGGCTACTGTTTGGCGTGCTGGGTAATGATGAGGGCTTTGGCGGAGTGAGTTCCGTTGCAGAGGTACTGGCGTGGGGTGTTGGCATCGATCCAGACGACGTCTCCCGTTTCGAGGTAGTGGCGCTGGTTTGCTGCTCCGGTGGCGATGGAGATGTCGAGTGTTCCCTGGATGAGGTAGAGGAACTCTGTTCCGGCGAAGATCTTGGGGATGAAGTCGCAGCAGTCTCCGTTGGGCAGGAACTCGGCGAGGCAGGGGACCATGTGGCGGTCGGGGATGAGGGCGCTGAGGGATTGCGAGACGAAGCGGGAGTCGTTCTTGAGCTTGCGGGTGAGGGAGATGCGGTCGCGCTGGGCGAGTTTACGGAAGACGACCTGAGGATCGGGCTGGAAGAAGCAGGCGATGTCCTTCTGGAAGACGAGGGCGATGCGGGCGAGGTTGCGTAGAGTGGGGACGACGCGGCCGGTCTCCAACTGGGAGAGAAAGCTGGCGGAGAGCCCGGTGAGTTTACCGAGTTCAACGAGACCCATGGAACGTTTGAGGCGGAGTCGGCGGATGCGCTCGCCGATCTGCTTTTCGTCGATCTGCTGCTCGACGCGCTCGGGGTCTACTACGTTGAGTTGGTCGGGGTGGAGTTGGGGCTTGAGGCCGGTTAGATCGTGCATGTCGAACAACACCTCTGGAGAGTTGTGCTTGCAAGTGCTTGCGAGCAGTGATTTTCGTTACTCTTGAGATGTTGCGGGGGATGGATGGGGATGGTGCTGGAGATGCGGGTGTTTTCCCAGATCAAATAAAGCTGATCGGTTGTGTGATGGGACACAGGATGCGGCTGTAGTGCGGGGTGCTGCGGTTATGGCTGGGAGGGTTTGGGGCGTTTGCCGAAGATGGCGGTGCCGATTCGGACGCAGGTGCTGCCTTCTTCGATGGCTACAGTGAAGTCATTGGACATGCCGGTGGAGAGTTGGGTGAGGGTGGGGTGGATGGCCTGCTGCTGGTCGCGGAGCCTGCGGAGGGTCTGGAAGTACGGGCGTGCGGTTTCAGGGTCGAGGGACCAGGGGGGGACGGTCATAAGGCCACAGGCGCGAAGGAGGGGCAGTTCTGCGATGGCGTTGAGGAGGGCGGGGAGTTGATCGGGGGGGAGACCGTGCTTGGACTCTTCGTGGGAGAGTTTGACTTCGATGAGGATGGGGAGGGTTTTGTCTAGAGCGGCGGCAGCGGAGTTGAGGCGCTGGGCGATTTTGAGGGAGTCTACGGTGTCGATGGCGTGGAAGAGTTCCGCGGCGCGGGTGGATTTGTTGGACTGGAGGGGGCCGATGAGGTGGACTTCGATGTCGGGAAGATTAGCGACGAGGGGTGCTTTTTCCTGGAACTCCTGGACGCGGTTTTCTCCGAAGAGGCGGAGGCCGGCGGCGTGGGCTTCGAGGATGGCTTCCGCTGGATGGACTTTGGAGACAGCCATGAGGGCGACGGAGGACTCGTCGCGCTGTGCGCGGCGGCATGCTGCGGCGATGGCTTCGCGGATGGGGATGAGATTGGCGGCTACGGACATGTCTCTCCATGGTAGCCGCCAATGGGGGGTGGTGCGTCAGGGTTGGCGGTGGAGAACGTGGATGGCGATGTCGGGCCAGAACTCACGGAAGGCGTTGGTGGCGCCGTCGCGTAGGAGGGCGTAGGCGTACTTGGCGCTTAGGTCGGACCAGTTGCTATCGGCAGCTGGGTAGTAGGTGGTGGAGAGGGCCTGGGCGCCGGCGCGGCCGAAGAGTTCGGAGTAGTTGATCTGGCGGTGGCCGTGGTAGTCGCGGGCGACGGGGATCTGGATGAGGGAGTAGCCGAGGCGCTTCCATTTGCTACCCTCGCCCATGGCGTAATAGCGCTCGTCCTGATGGAGTGCTGTGGGGAGGGCCCAGATGACGAGGTAGTTGCCGGCTGTTTTGTCGAGGAATCCTCTCCAGGTGTAGGCCCAGAGACCTGGAACGCCTTTGCCGAGATCTGGGTGGGCATCGGTGCCTTTGGCGAGGAGCGAGGTGAGCCCGGTAAAGGCAAAGGAGGAGTAGTCAAAGCTGTTTCGTGTGGCGATGACGAAGGACTCCTTGGAACTGGGGGGGACTGGCGTGGTTCCGGCGCTGACGGCACGGTAGTTGGGCATGATGCCGAGGATTCTCTTTGGCTGCTCTGGGGGAAGTTCCGGGGTTTGGGTGGGTCCTTCGGGGAGGTTCTGTTGGGCTGTGGGAGCGGTCTGGACCTGCGCCTGGGGGTTGTCTGAGTTGCTATCGGAGGGGGTTGAGGAGGAGAAGCTGGAGGCCTGAGCTAGGAGTACGTTGTGGGTAATCTGGGGCGCTTCTGGGAGGGGGAGTGAGGGCTGCTGCGCAAAGACACTGGCGGAGGCAAGAATGAGAGCAACGTGCAGGAAGAAACGCAACAAGTACCGTCCAAAAACTGATTTGTTTAACAGGTTCTTACTTATGTAGACGCGATTTGTGGCCAAGAGTTGCATAATTTGAGGTTTGTGCGGGTATCGCTAATGTTTTCAGTGGTTTGTGGGATGAGTTGTGGCGACCTCCGGCGCAGGTTGTGGGGCAGGTCTTTGGGTTTGGGCAAGGACGACAGAGAGCAGTAGCACTGCTGAGTGGGGCTGGAGTCGGTATTTGCTGATACATCAGTAGTTATCGAGAGTGACGTGTGGGATTAACGTGGCGTTCATGCGGTGGCAACGTGGTGTTGTTGCTGGGTGGATAGGGTGGGTAAGACTCTTGAACCGGATTTCAGTTTGGTGCTCCTGGACGAAAGTCGAGGGGTGCGGCGAGCCGAAAATTCGCTGTGCGGATACTCGCGAACGCAGGGCTGGGTTCGATTTAGGGGGAGCGGTCTACGACATCCGCAGGATAAGGGATGCGAGATAAGTGCGGCGCGTGAGCGTGTCTGGATTTGAGCAGTTCAATTGAACGGAGGAAGTGTGAAACCAGGTTTTGTGTGGAGTGGATTGATGGGAGCGTCGCTGCTGTTGGCGATGAGCGGTTATGCACAGCAGCCTGCGGCAACGGGCAGCGGAGTGCCAGCGAAGGCTGGGGTTGCGACGCAGAAGGGCGACAAGCTGAGCACGACGGATTCAGTGACGGTGACGGCCCCGGGCGAAGTTCGCGATGAGCAGACGATCGATTCGCAGATTTTGTTGGAAGCTGCACCCGGAACGAGCCCGATTGAGACGCTGGCACGGCTGCCGAGCGTGAGTGTTACGTCGGCGGACCCTTATGGCGCGTATGAGTGGGCGCTGCGGATTTCGGTGCGTGGATTCAGCCAGAACCAGTTGGGCTTTACGCTGGACGATGTGCCGCTGGGCGATATGTCGTATGGCAATTTGAACGGGTTGCATATCAGCCGTGCGATCATCGACGAGAATATGGGCCGGGTGACGTTGTCTCAGGGGACGGGATCGTTGGAGACGGCTTCGACGAGCAACCTGGGTGGCGCGGTGCAGTTTTATTCCGCGGATGCGTCGGATAAACGGGGGCTGCTGTTTACGCAGTCGGTCGGGAGCTTCAATGGGCTGCGGACGTTTGGCCGGTTCGATAGCGGCCTGATGCGGACGCACACGAAGTTCTTTATTGATGGGGTGTACCAGAACTCGAACAAGTGGAAGAGCGTGGGCCAGATTGGCCAGAGTTACTACCAGTTCAATACGAAGTTGACGCAGTTTGTCGGCAGCAAGGGCGTGTTTACGTTCTATGCGGATTACTCGAACCGCAAGGAAGTGGACTACCAGGATTTGAACAAGGTGTGGACGGCGAAGCTGGGCTACAACTGGGACAATTTTGGCGACTGGGGCCAGGCGGTGCAGGCGGCGAACGCGTGCAATGGCGTGGGCAGCTATCCTTCGCCGGTGAACACGCTGGCGGCGAATGAAGATCCTTGCGATGCGGGCTACTTTGGCGCATCGGGACTGCGTAAGGATTTCTTGACGTACATGAACTACAAGATGGCGTTGACGAGCCATTTGACTTGGAAGACAACGGCGTATGGGCATAGGAACGACGGTCGCGGCTTGTGGTTTACGCCGTATCTGCCGAGCTTTGATGCGAACTACAACGTGGTGTCTCCGATCTCGCTGCGTACGTCGGAGTATGGGATCAGCCGGGGCGGGTTTTTGACGTCGCTGTCGTATGAGACCGACCACAACACGCTGGAAGGCGGAGTGTGGTTTGAGAAGGAGAGCTTCGATCTGGCGCGTCGTTTCTACGGCACGACGGTGGCTTCTCCTGGGCACTCGCTGTACTCTTTCCCTTCGAATCCTTTCTACACGCAGTGGGCGTATAACTTCCCGAGTACGGTGTACCAGATTCACTTGCAGGACCAGTACAAGATTCGTCCTACGGTGACGTTGTCTGCCGGGTTCAAGACGGTGGAGACGAACATGACGGGCAACCTGGTGGCGTTCAACACGGGACTTTCGTTGCTGAATACGAAGGTGACTGCGGCGAACTATGCGCAGGGCAGCTTGCAGTCGGGCAAGGCGTTTCTGCCGCAGTTTGGCGCGAACTGGAAGTTGAACACGAAGGACGAGTTGTTTGCGGACGTGGCGGAGAATGTGCGTGCGTTCCAGGCAGGCGGGCCGGGGTTTGGGAACTCTCCCTGGGGCACGTCGCAGGCTGGGTTCAACACGTTGGGGAGCACGCTGAAGCCGGAGAGTTCGTGGAGCGAGGAAGTTGGATATCGCCATACGGACAACCGGATTGCGGCGCAGGCGAACTACTTCCATGTGAACTTCAGCGATCGTCTGTTGGCGATTCAGCAGGGGCCTGGGATTGCGGGCAATGCTTCGCTGCTGTCGAACGTGGGCGGAGTGACGACGAACGGTGTGGATGCTGCGGCGACGGTTCGATTCGGTTCGGGCTGGACGCTGTACAACGGCTTGACACTGAGCAAGTCGACGTACGACTCGGACTTTACGAGCAATGGTGTGGTGATTCCTACGGGCGGGAAGGTGGCGGTGGATTCGCCGCAGTTCCTGTACAAGGATGAGCTGTCGTATGACGCTAAGGGCTTCAATGCGCATATTGGCTCGGACTATATGGGCAAGCGTTACTTTACGTACACCAACGACAACTCGGTGGATGGGCGGTTTCTGGCGGACTGTGGTGTGAGCTACAAGCGCGAGGAACTGGGACCGTTGAGCGAGTTGAAGCTGCAGATGAACATCTACAATCTGGCTGGCGCGCAGTACTACTCGACGGTAGGCACGAACGGGTTTATTGCGAGCGATCCTACTTCGGTGAACAACAACACGTTACAGGTTGGCGCGCCGCGTACGATTTCGGGCGGGTTGACGGTGAAGTTCTAAGCGAAGGGAAGTAGCTGTAGAAACAGCAAGGCGCGCAGAGATTGCGCGCCTTGCTACGTTTGGAGGGAGCGGGTATTAGCGGCCGTGTTCTTCAAGGTATTTTTCTACTTCGAGGGCGGCCATGCAGCCGGAGCCGGCGGCGGTGATGGCCTGACGGTAGCGGCGGTCCTGGATGTCTCCGCAGGCGAAGACACCGGGGATGATGTTTCCGTTGAGTGTGGTGAAGACGTTGTTGGTGGTGCGGATGTAGCCGTCTTCGTCGAGATCGAGGATGCCTTTGAAGGCGGTGGCGTTGGGGGTGTGTCCGATACCGAGGAACATGAAGCTGACGGGGAGGATGGACTCTTCTCCGGTGATGCGGTCTTTGAGGCGGAGACCTTTGACGTCCTTCTCTTCGACTCCGAGGACTTCTTCGACGGTGGTGTTGGAGAGGAACTTGATCTGGGGGTGTGCCATGGCGCGATCGAGCATGATTTTCGAGGCGCGGAAGCGCTCGGTGCGGTTGATGATGGTGACCTTGGTAGCGAAGCGGGTGAGGAACATGGCCTCTTCCATGGCGGAGTCTCCACCACCGATGACGGCGATCTCTTTTCCTGAGGCGAAGAAGCCGTCGCAGGTGGCGCAGGAGCTGACGCCGTGTCCGATGAGTGCTTGCTCGGAGGGGAGATTGAGCCAGCGAGCGCTGGCACCGCTGGCGATGATGAGGGTTCGGGTGTGGATGATCTGCTTGCCGATGCGGAGCTCGATGGGGTGTTTGGAGAGATCGACGGCGTCGAGGTGGGACATGGAGAGCTCGGCACCGAAGCGGGTGGCTTGCTGCTTCATGTTCTCGATGAGCTGCGGACCCTGAACGCCTTCTGGCCAGCCGGGAAAGTTTTCGACGAGGGTGGTGATGGAGAGCTGACCGCCGGGCTCGTGACCTTCGAGGACGAGGGGTTTGAGATTGGCACGGCCGGTGTAGATGGCGGCGGTGAGTCCGGCGCAACCGGAGCCGAGGATGACGGTGTCGCGAGTCGAGGTGGGGATGGTGTTTTCAGACATGGCAGTGCATTTGATTGTAAATGGGTGCGTTGGATTCATTGGGGGCAGGGGGGCGCATAGAATGTGGGGATGGCTGATCTGACTTTGGTTTATGGGATGCGTTTGCTGCCTGCGGATGAGGTGGCGAGTGTGGGCGATGCGCCGATTGTGTTGAAGAACGGCAACGAAGCCCGGGTGACGATGCATGTTCTGGAGGGGAGCCGGGAGCGGATTGAGGCGCAGTTGAAGCTGAGTCTGGATGCGTTTTTCGATTTTTATCCGGAGATCTAGGTTGGTTGGGTGATGACGGCGGTGGCTGTCTCGAAACAGGCCATGTGGGCTGCTGTGCGCTGCTTCTGACGAAGAAGGAGGGTACGGAGGCGTGCGATGGCTGGGATTCGTGTGGCGGTGTGGATTCTGGTAGTGCTGTGTTTGTTGCCGGTGCTGGGGGTGGGGTGTGGCTGGGCGCAGGCGAGTACGACGGTGGTGCCGGCCAGTACGGTGGAGGACGCGTTGCATCAGATGGCGGATGCGGCGGGGGTGATCTTTGTGGGGCAGGTGGTGGCGGTGCGGCGGGTGGGCGGCGAGGGTGGGGCTTCGGGAGTAGTGGAGGTGGAGTTTTCGATTGAGCAGGCGGTGCGAGGCTGCTCGGCAGGTGGGCGGTACGTGTTGCGGGAGTGGGCGGGATTGTGGGCGGGTGGGGCACAGCGCTACCGGGTGGGCCAGGCGTTGCTGATGATGCTGCATACGCCGGATGCGGCGGGATTGAGTTCTCCGGTAAGCGGGCTGGATGGGGCGATTCCGGTGCGGGGGACGGGGAGTGGGGTGGAGGAGGCTGGCAACGCTGGTGGAGGGTTGGCTGCTCCGGCGGTGGCGGTGGTGGATCTGCGCTGGGTGGGGACGAAGCTGTTGCGGCGGGTGAGTTCGGGTGCGGGAGGCGGGGTACGAGCGGAGTTGCGGGTGGGGCCGGGTGGTGGGGTGCGTGGTGAGCCTGGGAGCCCAGAAGCGGGGGTTGGTTCGGTGGCAGCGCAGATGGCTTCGGTGGAGGCGGTGGTGAAGATGCTGGGAGTGTGGGGCAGTGGTGGGCGGGTTGCTCGGTAGGGGGCTTGGGGCGTGGTGGGTCTGGCTGCTGCTGGGTGGGGTTGCCTGGGCGGGCGGGCCACGCTGGGTGACGGGGCCGCCTTACTTTACGACGGCGGGGGTTCCGGTGGTCTGGTACACGGATGCGCCGAAGTACTTTACCGATCCAGGGGATTTGAGTGCGACGGTGGACCATGCCGCGGCGGATGCGCTGGTGGCGGCGGCGGCGGGAGTGTGGAATGTGCCGACGTCGAGGCTGGTGCTGGCGCAGGGCGGGGTGCTGGCGGAGCAGGTGAGTGGAGCGAATACGTATGGGAGTGCGACGGGGGTGGTGTTTCCGGCGGATGTGCAGGCGGGAAATTACCTGAGCGTGCAGATTGCGGTGGTGTACGACCGCGATGGATCGGTGACGGACCTGTTGCTGGGACAGGGTGCGAGCGATCCGAGTGGGTGCCGGCAGAACGGGGTGACAGAGAGTGTGGACTCGATTGTGCCGAGCGGGTGGATCGAACATGCGGTGCTGGTGGTGAACGGGCGGTGCACGGGCAGCGCGGCAGAGATGCAGACGCAGTTGCAGTACCAGTTGATGCGGGCGTTTGGACGGGTGCTGGGGCTGGGGTGGTCGCAGTTGAATGACAACGTGTTTACGGGCAGTCCGGTGCCGACGTATGAGCAGGAGTTGCACTGGCCGGTGATGCATCCGATCGACATTGTGTGTGGGCCGTACACCTACCAGTGCATGGCGGAGCCGTTTGTGCTGCGACCGGATGATCTGGCGGGACTGGCGCAGTTGTACTTTATCGGTCAGGGCCAGGCGGGACCGGGAGAGACGGATACGCTGCTGCAGGCGAGCGAGATCAGCGGGCGATTGAGCTTTCCCGATGGACAGGGAATGCAAGGGGTAAATGTGGTGGGGCGGCGGCTGCAGCAGTACTGGAATGTACCGGAGGATTGGGAAGAGGTGTCGTCGGTTTCAGGGTATTTGTACCGGCGGACGAATGGGAGTGCGGTGACGGGCGTAGATGGTTCGATGGTGGGGAGCCTGGGTGCGTTGAACGGGTATTGGGAGGGGTACTACAACCTGGGACGGGTGCCTTTGATCAGTGGAGACTGGCAGCAGGTGGTGTTGTCGACGGAGGCGGTGAATCCTCTGTATACGGGGCAATATGCGGTGGGGCCGTATGGGGCGAATACGGTGGAGCCGTCGGGGACGAATGCGGGGTATGTGGCGGGATTGTTTTCGAGCTATGCGAACTATGGGTGGTTCGACATGCTGGCGAGTACGGCGGTGGCGGGTTGCAATACGGGAGGTGATGGGACGGAGAGCGCTCCGAGCGGCGTGGCGGCGAGCGGATGGTGGCGGGGTACATTGTGCGGGTATGGGCATACGGCGTGGTGGACTGTGGCGATGAAGGCGGGGCGGAGTCTGGCGCTGGAGGTGACGGCGGTGGACGAGCAGGGGTATGCGACGGCGGTGAAAGCAATGCCGGTGATGGGGGTGTGGCAGGCGGGGGATGCGGTGGGGAGTGCTCCGACGGTGGCGGCGGTGACGGGTGCGTTCAACGGGACGGTGGCGGGGATGACGCAACTGGCGGTACAGAGTACGCAACCGGAGCAGTTACGTATTGCGATTGCGGATGAGCGGGGGGATGGTCGTCCGGACTTTGGGTACCAGGGACGGGTGCTGTATGCGGATGCGGTGAGTCCGGCACAGGTGGCGGCATCGGGTGGCGTGGTGACGATTACGGGGATGGGGTTTCGTGCGGGGAGCAAGGTGTCGGTGAACGGGGTGGCGGCGGTGGTGCAGCGCTGGAGTACCAATTCGCTGGTGGTCACGGTGCCCTCGACGCGTTCGATGGGGGTGACGACGGCGCTGGTGGCGGATGTGGCGGTACAGGATGGCACGACTGGCGGGGTGACGGTGATGTCGGGGGCGTTGACCTATGCTGCCCCACTGCCGGAGCGGATACGGGTGGTGAGCGCACCGACGGGCGGGGTGACGGTGGGGACGGTGGCGGGTGTGGCGTGGACGGTACAGGTGACGGAGATGGATGGGGTGACTCCGGTGGCGGGGGAGGCGATTGTATTTTCGTCGACGGGCGGGAGCGGGAGCGCGGTGCTGTTTGGTGCGTGCGGCGGGGCGAGTTGTACGGTGATGACGGATGCGCATGGGATGGCGTCGACGAGTGTGACTCCGCTGGTGGTGGGCGGAGTGGTGGTGACGGCGACGGGGTTTGCGGGGAGCGTGTCTGCAGGGCTGACAGGAGTGGCAGCGGTGCGGACGATGACGGTGGCTCGTGCGGTGGAGTATATGGCGGCGGGTGCGGTGGTGGGGTGGCAGCTGCAGGTGCAGGTGGCGGACAACTCGGCTCCGGTGCTGGGGGTGGGGGTGGAGTGGAGTGTGGGGAGTGGAGCGATGGGGTTGGGGGTAAGCGGGCTGGGAGCGGTGATGACGACGGCGGATGGGACTGGGGTGACGAGTGTGTTGGCGACGGTAGGGCCGCTGGTGGGCGGTGGGGCGGCGGTGGGTTCAGCGTGTGCGTGGGGGACGGTGTGTGTGGGGTTTGGTGCGCAGGGTGTGGCAGCCGGAGAGCAGCGGTTGGAGGTGGTAAGCGGTGGAGGGCAGGTGGTGGGGCTGGGGGTGGGACTGGAACCGGTGGTGGTGCGGGTGACGGATGGCGCGGGGCATCCGGTGGCGGGGGCGGTGGTGATGGAACATGAGACGGTGACGGCGGGGGATGGGACGTGTCCGGCGCGAGGGCGGTGTCCGGCGGCTCCGGTGTTGGAGGAGTGGCAGGGGCAGGCGACGTCGGATGGAGATGGGCTGGTGAGTGTGGCTGCGGTGCAGACGGCGGGAGTGGAGGTGACGCATGTGGCGTTGGCGGTGGGGACTGCAGGTTTTGTGGCGATGGATTTGGTGGTGGGGCGATAGGGGATATTAGAAAGCCCGGGTGGGTTGATGTGGCATCTGACAAGATGGATGCGTACACAAGGAGGCGGGACGATGGGGGTTGAGGCAGGCGTGGGGAGTGTGCGGAAGCGGGTAGTGGTCTTGGGGGGCGGGTTTGCGGGGATCCATGCGGCGCTGGGGCTGGCGAAGGTACCGGTGGATGTGACGCTGGTGGACCGGAGGAACTATCACCTGTTTCAGCCGTTGCTGTATCAGGTGGCGTTGGCGGTTCTGTCGCCGGCGGATATTGCCCAGCCGATCCGGTCGATTGTGCGGGAACACAAGAATATTGAAGTGCTGATGGAAGAGGCGGTGGGGTTTGAGGTGAAGGCGCAGCGGGTGGTGC
Organism: Acidobacteriota bacterium; assembly: GCA_021780315.1. Lineage (GTDB taxonomy): Bacteria > Acidobacteriota > Terriglobia > Terriglobales > Acidobacteriaceae > Edaphobacter. Next base: position 9,608 of record JAJXYY010000033.1, on the reverse strand, counting down.
TGAAGTCGGGGACGCTGCTGGAGTATGACTATCTGATTGTGGCGACGGGGGCGACGCACTCCTACTTTGGGCGGGAGGAGTGGGCGAAGCTGGCACCGGGACTGAAGATGGTGGAAGATGCGACGGAGATACGGCGGCGGGTGCTGTTGGCGTTTGAGTTGGCGGAGCGGCAGATGGTGGAGACTGGAAGCCATCCTCCATTGCAGTTTGTGATTATTGGCGGTGGGCCTACCGGGGTGGAGCTGGCTGGGGCGATCAGCGATATTGCGAAGCTGTATATGGCGAAGGACTTTCGGCATATTGATCCTGCGGGGGCAAAGGTGCTGATTCTGGAGGGATCGCCGCACATTCTGGGGATGTATCCGGAGGACCTGCAGGTGAAGGCGCGGGAGCAGTTGGCGGCGTTGGGCGTGGAGATGCGGACGGGGGCGCATGTGACGGATGTGCAGCCGGGATATGTGATGGTGGGGGAGGAGCGGATTGATGCGGTGGTGACGCTGTGGGCGGCAGGGGTGCATGCTTCTCCGCTGGGGGCGCTGCTGGGGGTAGAGACGGACCGGAAGGGCTGCGTGGTGGTGGATGAGCATTTGAATCCGAAGGGACATCCGGAGATCTTTGTGTGCGGCGATCTGGCTCATTTTGAGCAGGATGGGAAGCAGGTTCCGGGGGTGGCGCAGCCGGCGATGCAGATGGGAGATTTTGTGGCGCGGCGGATAGCGCGGTTGATTGCAGCGGGGCGGGGAAGCGATGGGAGCGGGGTGGAGGCAGGGTTTCGCTACTTCGACAAGGGCGACATGGCGACGATTGGGCGGAAGGCGGCGGTGGCGCGGATTGAGTGGCCGTTCAAGGCGCACTGGAGCGGGTTTCCGGCGTGGTTGACGTGGCTGGTGGTGCATATCTTTTTTCTGATTGGATTTCGGAACCGATTGAGCGTGTTTCGACAGTGGGCGTGGACGTATCTGACGTTCACGGATGGGGCGCGGCTGATTACGGGGTCGCAGGAGCTGCCGGGGTGGGAGGCACAGCCGGGAGTGGCGGAGGCGATTGCGGCGCAGGCAGAGGTGCTGAGCAAGGAAGAGCGACTCACTGAGGGTTCGCGATGAGAGCGAAGCTTGGATAGACTTCGATTAGATTTGTAGATTGCCTTTGGCGCTGGGGATGGCCGGGTCGAGATAAGAGAGGAAGTGGCAGGTGTCTGACGATCAAACGAAGGTGAGTCGGCGGCGGTTTATTGAAGCGGGGTCCGCGATGGTAGCGGCAGCGGCGGGGTTACAGATTGCCCAAGGGCAGGAGCAGGTTCCGCGGTCGGCGGATCATCATCTGCCGAATGAGACTGAGCCAGTGCCGAGCAATGTTGGACTGGAGAAGCAGAATCCGAGTTCGGTATGGGCGCCGGAGACGGATGCGGGTGGACAGCCTCCTTTCAAGTACTCGTTTTCTTTGTCGCATAAGCGGCTGGAGGCAGGAGGATGGACGCGTCAGGTGACGGTGCGGGACCTGCCAATCTCGAAGAAGATGGCTGGCGTGGAGATGCGGCTGATCACGGGCGGTATCCGCGAGTTGCACTGGCATGTTGGCGCGGAGTGGGCGTTGATGCTGTATGGGAGTGCACGGATTACGGCAGTGGACCAGCAGGGGCGCAGCCACATCAGCGATGTGAAGGAAGGAGACCTGTGGATCTTTCCGGGTGGAATACCGCACTCGATTCAGGGACTGGGGCCGGACGGATGCCGGTTTCTGCTGGTGTTCGACGATGGCAACTTCAATGAGTTCGAGACGTTTCTGCTGACGGACTGGCTGGCGCATACGCCACCGGAGGTGCTGGCGAAGAACTTCAATGTGCCGGAGTCGACGTTCGCGCAGGTGCCGAAGAAGGAGTTGTTTATCTTTGAGCGTCCGCTGCCACGGTCGCTGGAGGAGGAGAAGCGAGACGTGGAGGCGGGAACGGGTGCGGTGCCGAACAGCTTTGATTTCCGTCCGGGCGAGATGAAGCCTACAAAGGTGTCCAAGGGGGGTGAGGTAAAGATCGTTGACCGGAAGCTGTGGCCGGCCACGAATATTGCTGCGGCGATTGTGACGCTGAAGCCGGGCGGATTGCGGGAGCTGCATTGGCATCCGAATGAGGATGAATGGCAGTATTACGTGAAGGGTAAGGGCCGAATGACGGTGTTTGCGGCTGGTGGCCGGGCGCGGACGATGGACTTTCAGGAGGGCGATGTGGGCTATATCGACAAGTCGGTGCCTCACTATATCGAGAATATGGGTGATACGGACCTGGTGTTTATCGAGGTGTTTCCGACGCCGTATTACGAGGATATTTCTCTGGCGCAGTGGCTGGCGCACACGCCGTCGCGGCTGGTGAGCCAACATATTGCAGTGGGCGAGGAGATGCTGCAGAAGATGGCCAAGAAGGAAGCTATTGTTGTACCGGAGTAGCGGGTGGGCTGAACGGTCGACTACCAGTTGCAATGATAGGAGGCAGCCCTTGCGGCTGCCTCTCGGGTTCGAAGCGGTATTTGTAACAGTGTAAGTTGCTTATGCGCTGACGGGTTCTGCGGCGCGGACGTTGACTGGGTTGAGCCAGCTGTAGCTTTGGAGTCTGGTGCCGTTGACGATGGTGCAGAACTCATCGTAGAGGGCCTTGGTGCTGGGGCGATTGCCGACGAGGATGCGGTCTAAGGAGCTGAAGAGAACGCCCCTGCGGGATGGGTTCCGGCAGGGGCGTTGGTTGGTGGGTGCTTACTGGCTGATCTGGACTACGGTGTTGGTGTTGTCGTCGTTGAAGAAGATCTTCTGGGTGGCGAGGGTGGAGCCGGTGGTGGCGATGCCGAAGATGGCTCCTGGGTTGCCGGTGTCGACGGCTTTGGTACCGAGGACTTTTCCGGAGGAGGGTTGAATTTCTACGAGGTTGTTGTCACCGGTGTTGCCGACGACGAGGTCACCGTTGTAGAGGAGTGCAGCGCTGATGGGGTAGTTGAGGGGTGTGCCGGAGTAGACGACCTTGGCCTGGGCGGCTGCGGAGCCGCTGAAGCTAAAAGCAGCGGAGGTGGTGGTGGGGTAGGAGCCACCAGAGGAGCTTCCTGGGGTGAAGGTGATGACGACACCGCCCGCGGGAATAGTGGAGACGGACGAGAAGGCGAGGACGCTGTTGGTGTCGCTGGAGACGACGTAGAGGGTGTCGCTGGAGGGGTCGTAGGTGAGACCGGCGGGAGCGAGGATACCGTAGGTGGTGCTGACGGAGTGGGGGAAGCCGGTGATGATTTTGTTGAAGACGAGTCCGGCGGAGGTGATGTTTGACTGGATGACGGAGCCGTCGCCTGCGTCGGTGATGTAGAAGGCTTTGGGAGCGGTGGCGGTGGAGCCAGCGGGGAGGGTGGGTGATGCGAAGACCTGTCCCCAGGGCTGCATCCAGGGGTAGTTGGAGGCGAGGCTGGTGGCGAGCGTTCCGGAGGTGGTGAAGATGGGATTGTCGTTGGCGGTGTAGGCTGCGGCCCAGATGTTGTCTCCGGGGCTGAGGGCGAGGGAGTTGCATCCGGCGAGGGTGGCGTCCTGGGCGATGCGAACGGGTTTGGAACCGGCGACTGGCTTGAGGTCGACGATAGTGGTTCCTGCCCCGGCGTTACCTTTGCTGTCGTTGAAGTTGCAGACGATGAGGTCGCCGGCGGTCATGAGGCCCGCGGTGATGGGCGCGATGGTGAGTCCGTAGGGGTTGGCGTCGCCGTTGGTGGGATCGACGGTGGAACCGATGGTGGTGGAAGTGGCGAGTTGTGCGATGACTGCTGCGGGAGCCGCGGGTGTGGTGGGAGTTGTAGTGGAGGAGGAATAGTTCGACATACTGCTGCAGCCAGAGAGGGTTAGGGCAGCGGACAGGGCGGCGAGTTGCGCGATTCGAATCGTGTTCATGTATGGCCTCATGGAGTGAACTGCGGATACTGGTTTGGAGCATTTGGAGCAACCGTTGATAGTGCGGTGCAGCATTCATCGGTTGTTCTTTCCCATGAGACTCCCGAGGAGGACGTGTGGCGACGTAGGAGTTGAGGTAAAAGTTGCATAAAATTGATGGGGTAGATAAATCTGAGGAATTTGTTGAATCAGTGCAGGAGGGGGAGGAATCCGGGCTCTTGTGGGGTGCTGGCGCAGCCTGGGTTTCGAGTGCGGTGTACGGACTCACTTGGCGAAGCGTATCGATTCGGAGAGAGAAGTGCAGACTGGACGTGGCCGGTGAGGTGGGGTGTTCCAGCAAAGGAACGGGGTTAAGTGCAACACCAAAGGCAGCCTGGGCGGCTGCCTTTGGTGTTGCACTTCGGAGTGTGTAACGGGGTGAGTGCCGTTATGCGCCGACTGGTTCGGCTGCGCGGACGTTGACTGGGGTGAGCCAGTTGTAGCGGTCTGGCTTGGTGCCGTTGACGATGGCAAAGAACTCGTCGTGGAGGGCTTTGGTGATGGGGCCCATGGTTCCATCACCGACGAGGATGCGATCGACGGAGCGGAGGTGGGTGACTTCAGCGGCGGTGCCGGTGAAGAAGGCTTCGTCGCAGATGTAGAGCATCTCGCGGGGCATGGCCTGCTCGACGACGGGGATGCCGAGTTGTTTGGCGAGGGTGAGGATGGAGTCGCGGGTGATGCCGTTGAGGACGGAGTTGGCGAGCGGTGTGGTGTAGAGGGTGCCACCGCGGACGAGGAAGAGGTTTTCGCCGGAGCCTTCGGAGAGGTATCCGTTGACGTCGAGGCCGATGCCTTCGTCGTAGCCGTTGGCTTCAGCTTCCATGCGGATGAGCTGGGAGTTCATGTAGTTGCCACCGGCTTTGGCCATGGCGGGCATGGTGTTTGGTGCGAGGCGGTTCCAGCTGGAGATGCAGACGTTTGCCCCGTCGTTGCCGGGGACATATTTGCCCCAGGGGTAGTTGGCGATGTAGACCTCTACGGGCGACTTGAGGGGATTGACGCCGATCTCGCCGTATCCACGGAAGGCGACGGGGCGGATGTAGCAGGGGGCGACGCCGTTGGCTTCGACTACGCTGACGACGGCGGCGCACATCTGGTCTACGGAGTAGCCGAGGGGCATGCGGTAGACTTTGCCAGACTGTTCGAAGCGGAGCATGTGCTCGGGGAGGCGGAAGATGCTGGCGGCTGAACCTTGGGTGTAGGCGCGGATTCCTTCGAAGATGGAGGAGCCGTAGTGTACGACGTGGGACATGACGTGGATCTGGGCTTTATCCCAGGGGATGAGATTTCCGTTGTGCCAGATATTGGTGGTGGGCTGAATGGGCATGGATCGGCTCCTCGTATAAAGCTCGATTATAGCGGGGCGTGAAAGAATGGTGGAGTGATGTTCGATCCGCATAGTGTGAGTTTGTCCGGCCTACAGCACTCGGTGTATGTGCGATTTTCGCTGCTGGCGTTGAGTTCGATATTTTTTCTGGTGGATCCGTTTGCGGCGCTACCTACGTTTCTGGCTGTGACTGCGGGTGCTGACAAGGCTAAGCGGCGGCGGATGGCGGGCAAGGCCTCGTTGACGGCGTTACTGTTTTTGTCTGCGTTTGCCGTGGGGGGCCAGTACATCTTCAAGATGTTCGGGATAACGCTGCCGGCGTTTGAGATTGCGGGCGGAATCATTCTGCTGCTGATTGGGCTGGACATGCTGCAGGCGAAGCGATCCGCGACGCAAGAGGTGAGCGGCGAGGCGGAAGAGGCAGCGAGCAAGGAAGATGCGGGGATTGTGCCGTTGGGGATTCCGATGCTGGCGGGGCCGGGTTCGATTACGAGTGTGATGGTGCTGGTGGGGCAGGCGCAGACGAGTTGGCAGATGGGGGCTATACTCGCGGCGATTGCGGTGACGGCGGGGATCTGCTATTTGGTTTTGGGGAACTCGGACCGGGTGGCGCGGGCTCTGGGCGATACGGGAATTCGAATTCTGGTGCGCATTATGGGTCTGCTGCTGGTGGCTCTGGCGGTGCAGTATTTTGTAAATGGCATGGCGGATCTGGGTGTGGTGAGCAAGCCTTAGCGGGCTGCTTAGGGAAGGGTGAAGTTCGGGTTCGATTTGGGTATGATGCCCGAGACTGTAGTTGCGACTGCGTTGCGGTGTTGGCTGGGGCGTAGCCGTCCAGATGAACTGGAGTGGGGGTACGGGAAGATGGTCGTGCGACGGATAGGCTTGGTTGTGCTGGAGGTGGTGTTGTTGCTGGGGGCTGCTCCGGCGTGGGCCCGGTTTGAGCCGGTGACGTGCAAGAACAATGCGTTTAGCCCACAGCAGGAGGTGGCGGAGGGGGCAAAGGCGGCGGCGGAGGTGTACCAGGAGATGCCGGTGTTGCCGGACAGTGATCCGGTGGCCCGGTATGTGCAGCAACTGGGTGCGAAGCTGGTGGCACATGCTCCGGTACTGCCGGGAGTGGGGCAGCAGTGGCCGTTCAACTTTCATGTTGTGGCGAGTGCGGATATCAATGCGTTTGCTCTGCCGGGCGGGGCGGTGTTTGTGAATATGGGTACGATTCAGGCTGCGGATACGGAGGCGCAGTTGGCGGGGGTGATGGCGCATGAGATCTCGCACGTGGTGATGCGGCACTCGACGTGCAATATAACGAAGCAGCAGTCACCGAAGCTGGGGTTTGGGATTGCGAGTGTGCTGTCCTCGGTGCTGCTGGGGGACTCTGCGCTGGGGACGCTGGCGCAGGGGGCTTTGGGGCTAGGGGCGAAGGCGACGTTTCTGAAGATGTCGCGAGAGGATGAGCAGCAGGCCGACCTGCTGGGGGCGGGGATTGCGTACGACTCGGGATACGATCCACGAGGGATGGTGCAGTTCTTCGAGACGATTGAGGCGAAGTATGGTGCGGGTGGGGCGCAGTGGTTGAGCGACCATCCTAATCCCGGGAACCGGACGGAGTATGTGAATGCGGAGATTGCGACGTTTCCGCGACGGACGAACGCAGTGGTTACGACGCCTGCGTTTCAACGGATGCACGCTGTGGCGATGGGGGAGAAGGCGTACTCGGCGAAGGATGTGACGGCTGGGGTATGGAAGCGGGCGGGCTATGCAACCGGACCGGGAGCGAGTGCGACGACGGTGAGTGCGCCGATGGCGGCGGGACAGGGCGGTGGGGCTGGTGCAACGGCTGGAACGGGGGCTGGGACGGAGACTGCGGTACGGTTGAGCGCGAGTGCGCTAGGGGTGGGGGCGCGGATGGTGCATCTACAGGCCGCCCGTTTTGCAGTGGACTATCCGGCGAACTGGGTAAAGCAGGAGGACAGCGGGGGGACAGTGCTGCTGGTGCCGCAGGGTGGTTCGGGCGGGGCGGGCCTGGTGTACGGCGCGGTAATTGGAGTGGCGAAGCAGTCGGGTGACGGGGTGTATGACCAGACGTCGTTGGATACTGCCACCGCGGCTTTGGCGCAGAAGTTGAGCGACCAGAACGGCGGGTTGCAGCGGTTGGGTTCGGTGGGTGGGATGCAGGTGGGCGGCAAGATGGCCGATGGGTTGGAGCTGCGAGGGAAGTCGCCGTTGATGGAGAATGGGACGGCAGTGGCGGAGCGGGACTGGCTGGTAACGGTGGCGCGGCCGGATGGGGATGTGAACTATATTGTGTTCGTTTCGCCGGAGCGGGACTTTGCGATGGTGAAGCCGGTATTTGTGGCCATGCTGCAAAGCTTCCAGGCGCAATGAGCCGCCGCCTGGAAGCTGTGAGTTAGTGGATGAAGACAGCGGATGCGGCGACCAGCAGGCCGATGAGTCCGATGGCGAGACCCAGCGCGAAGTAGCTGCGGTTGCGGGTGAAGAGCGTGATGGACGAGAGGACCACGGCGATCTGGAGGAGTGCTTCGCCGAGATCGTAGCGGTCGGCATGGGCTTCGGCGTCGGCGACTTTGCGTTCAAATTCGGCGGCGGCCTTCTGTTCTTCGACCAGATCGGTCTTCCACTTTTCGATGTGAGCCTTGCCCTCTTCGATTTTGCCGGCGGTGGCCTGAGGATTGATGGATGGCTGTAGCGAGAGGATTTCGACGATGGAAGTGAGGTTGTCCATACGGATCTTCTTTGCCTGGTAAAGGTTCCATTGATCGGCAGCTCGGGTTTGCATGAGGATCGCTTCGGTGTGGCTGCGATGGCCTAGCACGGTGATGGCGGCAACCAGGACTGCGAGGATAGAGATTGCGAGTGAGATGGACTGGAGAGATTCCCCCTGCTCGCCTGCCTCTTTCATTTGATTGGAGAATTCCTGTATTTCGGTGGGTTCCATGGTGGGATTCTACTTCGATTGCAATGAACTTCGGGGTTCTATATAAACGGGGACGTTCTCAGAGCGAGAGCTGGTGGGGGGGGGCGAGCGATTTTGACCACCTAATTCCATGTCGCAGTGTGTGATTGTAAGGATGGAAGATAAAATTGCAAGAAAAGTGATGCAATAAAACTCTTGTATTCATTGGGTTTTGGTTAGATTCCAACAGGATAGGGCTTTTTTTCACAGGGCGAGGGGTTGCAGAGGCAGGGCTGCGCTGCTAATCTCAGGAAGTCGCAAAGATGCAGTGCTGGAAACGAAGTGAAAAGCGAAAATAAAGCTTGCACGGAAACAAAAAGTACGGTACTCTTGGTGAGTAGCAAGAAAGCAAGCTTCGCACCTTAGCCCTGAACGTTGGGCAGATAGTAAAGGGAAGACGGAGCGCAGTCCAAGCGTTTGATCGCGGTAATTGAGCCTGAGAAGTATTGGCCGACCGAATCCAACCCAAGCCACTGCAGTTGAATGTTTTTAGGAGCTAAGTGCTCCGCGATCGCATGCCGATCGTTACGATATTTATTAGTGCTGAGCGAATGTTTTTCTAATCTTTCCTTGTTTTAGATAAAAAAGGAATGCCAGAGTCAAGTAAAAATAAAGCTTGACAAGTAAGAGCGGTTTTAGTAAGATTAGAAAGTTAGCTAAAAACGTCACAAGCCGTACAGCGACTCGATAGGTAAGCTTCTAAAGCCGAAAGGCGTCGAGATCAGCGAGGCAAGCAAAGACGATCACAGCGCAATCAAGTTCGAGGACACAAGTAGTGGCTTATGCCCTGCTGGTCCTTGATCCAAAGCTGCCCGCTTAGGCGAGAGTAGACAAGGATCTTTGACAACATAGTTGAATGTGCCAGTCGTGAGATGATCAGAAATTTGGTTTAGTCATTCTCACTAGTTATAAACCTCCGGTCTTTCGAGCACCGGGGGCGCTTGATAACCATCCCGACCCCTGTCGATGGATGGCAAGCAAACCAAGATTAAACGAGAGTTTGATCCTGGCTCAGAATCAACGCTGGCGGCGTGCCTAACACATGCAAGTCGCACGAGAAAGGGACTTCGGTCTTGAGTAAAGTGGCGCACGGGTGAGTAACACGTGACTAATCTACCCTCGAGTGGGGAATAACCTAGAGAAATCTGGGCTAATACCGCATAACACTTACGAGTCAAAGCAGCAATGCGCTTGGGGAGGAGGTCGCGGCCGATTAGCTAGTTGGCGGGGTAATGGCCCACCAAGGCGATGATCGGTATCCGGCCTGAGAGGGCGCACGGACACACTGGAACTGAAACACGGTCCAGACTCCTACGGGAGGCAGCAGTGGGGAATTTTGCGCAATGGGGGAAACCCTGA
>JAJXYY010000005.1 GCA_021780315.1 Acidobacteriota bacterium | reverse complement strand
AGAGCTCCTCGGCGATGGAGGGCGTGATGCCGAAGCCGCCAGCGGAGTTTTCGCCGTTGATGACGAGGAGGTCGACGGCGTGGGTTTCGATGACGTGGGGGAGATGCTCGCGGACGATGTGGCGGCCGGGCGATCCGAAGACGTCGCCGACGAAGAGAATGTTCACCTATGGATTTTAGCGCGTGGTGATGGAGATGTGTTTGCAGGGAAGAGGGAGAGATGGGCAGGGGCAGAAGCAGGTCCTCCGCCAGACCACCCCAGCGAGCTAAGAACGCTCGCCGGGGCCCCCGGTGCGGCGAAGGATGACAAGCTTAGGGTGAGGGATGACAAAGTTTAGGGTGAGGGATGAGAAGTTTGGGGGGCGGCGGTAGACTTTGGGGATGATCGATCTTCAGTTCAATTTTCCGTTGTTGGTGGGGCAGGATGCTTTGTGGGCGGAGCATCTGCGGGCGGTGGTGGAGGCGAATGCGAAGCAGGGATTGAGCGCGCTGCGGCCGTCGTTTCGCGGGGGTGGCGATGCGCGGATGAAGGAGATTGCGGCGCAGTGGCTGGGGGAAGAGGTTGAGCGCGTGACGCTGACTTGCGGCGGGCATCAGGGGTGTTTGGTGGCGCTGATGGCGGCGGGGTTGGCGGGGAAGCGGGTGGCGGTGGAGGCGGTGACGTATACGGGGTTTATTGAGCAGTGCCGGATGCTGGGCGTCGAGACGGTGGCTTGCGCGATGGATGCGGAGGGGCTGCGGGCGGACTCGCTGCGGGAGGTGTGCGAGCGCGGAGCGGCGGAGGGGAGGCCGGTGGCGGCGGTGTTTACGATGCCGACGCTGCATAATCCGGTGGGGTGTGTGGCGTCGCTGGAGCGGCGGCTGGCGGTGGTGGAGGTGGCGAGGGAGTTTGGGCTGGTGGTGATTGAGGATGACGCTTATGGGTTTCTGCATCCTGATCCGCAGCCGATGAACTATGCGAAGCTAGCTCCGGAGCGGGCGTTTTATGTTCGGGGGCTGAGTAAGAACTTTGCTCCGGTGGTGCGGACCGGGTTTGTGGTGGCTCCGGTGGAGTATGGAGCGGCGCTGGGGATTGCGGTGAGGCAGAGCTCGACGGGAGTGTCGCGGGTGGTGTCGGGGGCGGCGTGCTCGATGGTGGAGGATGGGACGCTGGATGCGGTGATCGCGTTCAAGCGGCTGGAGGGGGCGAGGCGGCAGGCGGAGGCGAGGGAGTTGCTGGAGGGGCTGGAGGTGAGTGCGGGGGTGAATGCGTGGCATCTGTGGGTGGCGCTGCCGGAGGGGTTGACGGCGGCGGAGGTGGAGAAGAGATGTGAGGAGCGGGGGGTGCTGGTGAGTGGGGGGAACTGGTTTGCTGCTCCGGGGACGGTGGCTCCGAGGGCGGTGAGATTGGGGCTGGGGGGAGAGGTCGAGGCGGAGCGGGCGATGGAGGGGGTGCGGAGGTTTGTGGCGGTGGTGCGGGGGTGACAGGTTTGCGGGATTTGTGGCGGGGTGGAGCAATTCAGTCGCTCCGCCTGCGGCTGCGCTCCGGCCTGCGGCAGCAAGGAAGGGCCTTCGGCCCGGCTGTTTACCTAGGCCTTCGGCCTAGGCTGGTATGTGTCGGGCCGTTGGCCCTTGGTGGTGGCCGGGGGGTGCCTGGGGCTTTGGGCCGGGCTGTGATGGGCCGGGCTGTTGGGCCTTGGTGGTGCGTGTGGGTTGCCGGGGCTTTGGGCCGGGCTGTGGTGGTGCCGGGCCGTTGGGCCTTGGTGGTGGGCCTTGGCGGTGGGCTATTCGGCGGATTCGCCGCGGGGCTGGTTGGCGGGGGCGGCGTCGTCGGTGGGGGTGGGGTTTTGGGGGCGCATTAGGGGGAAGAGGATTACGTCGCGGATGCTGCGGGAACCGGTGAGGATCATGGTGAGGCGGTCGATGCCGATGCCCTCGCCGGCGGTGGGGGGGAGGCCGTAGCCGAGGGCTCGGACGTAGTCGAAGTCGACTTCGGCCATGGCTTCGGTGTCGCCGCGCTTGCGGTCTTCGAGCTGGGCTTCGAAGCGGCGGAGCTGGTCGTCGGGGTCGTTGAGCTCGGAGAAGGCGTTGCCTACTTCGAAGCCTCCGATGTAGAACTCGAAGCGCTCTACCCAGTCGGGCTCGTTGGGCTTTACCTTGCTGAGGGGGGAGACGGCTAGGGGGAAGTCGTAGATGATGGTGGGTTGGATTAGGTGGGGCTCGGCTATCTCTTCAAAAATATTTGCGATTACTTTGCCTAGTGATTGCTGCCCTATACAAAGTGTCCTGTACTGATGCCCTACAGCATAGATGACACGCGCTGCATGACTTACTAGGTATCGTCCTTCTTCTTCTGTAAGTTCTGGCGTAGGTTCGGTTGGCTCGATGTCTTCTTCGTCTATTTCAATTGGCCCGCCAAATGGTTCTCTTTCTCCATCAGGATCGATTTTGCATGCCCACGCTTTGAAATTCTCTACAGAATCAAATGCTTCTCGTGAAGGTTGAACGTCAGCACGTTCCGGTGGCCAGAACTTCACTATCGCTTCGCGCATCGAGAGTTTGGTCCATTTGCTGAGGTCGATTTCGGTGCCGTTGAAGTGGGTGATCGTGGTGCCGTTTACCTCTAGGGCGACCTGCGCGATGAGTTCTTGGGTTAGCTGCATGAGGTCGTGGTAGTTGGCGTAGGCCTGGTAGAACTCGAGCATGGTGAACTCGGGGTTGTGGCTGCGGTCGGTGCCCTCGTTGCGGAAGTTGCGGTTGATCTCGTAGACGCGGTCGAGGCCACCGACGACGAGGCGCTTGAGGTGGAGCTCGGGGGCGATGCGGAGGGTGAGCTCCATGTCTTCGGCGTTGTGGTGGGTGGAGAAGGTGCGGGCGGTGGCTCCTCCGGCGATGGTGTGGAGCATGGGGGTTTCGACTTCGAGGAAGCCGTGATGGTCGAAGAAGTGGCGGATGGAGCGGAGGATGTGGGCTCGCTTGACGAAGACGTCGCGGGCGGGGAGGCGGGTGAGGGTGGGGTTTGGAAGGGGCTGGGAGCTTGTGGCGGGATGGGCAGCGACGGGGTCCTTCGACTCGCTGCGCTCGCTCAGGATGACAGGCTCCTGGGGAGGGACGGGTTCGGGGGTGTAGGTGAAGTCGCCGGTGTCGGTGAAGAGGTCGAGGTAGCGGCGGCGGTAGCGGAGTTCGATGTCTTCGAGGCCGTGGAACTTGTCGGGGAGGGCGAGCATGGCCTTGGCGAGGAAGGTGATGGGTGGCTGGGACTCGTGTCCGGGGAGGGTGATGGGGGCGGCGTGGAGGGTGAGTTCGCCGGTGCGGGTTCGCATGAGGAAGCCTCGGACGCCGATGTGGTCGCCGAGGTCGAGGAGCTTGTAGAGGTTGAAGAGGTCATCGCCGACGTCGTCTTTGCGGACGTAGATCTGGAGGCGCTGGCCGCCCTGCTGGAGGGTGGCGAAGCCGGCTTTGCCCTGGACGCGGATGGCCATGATGCGGCCGGCGATGGCGGCCTCGATGTGCATGTCGGCGAGCTCTTCGGTGGTGAGGGGGCTGTCGTCTCCGCTGCGGCCCATGGCGCGGAGCTGGGGGACGGTGGCGGTGACGGGGAAGGTGTTGGGGTAGCGGGCTTCGGCGTCGGTGAGGGAGGGGTTGAGGGTGCGCGCGATGGCGGCGATCTGCGCT
>JAJXYY010000045.1 GCA_021780315.1 Acidobacteriota bacterium | reverse complement strand
CCGGATACCGCCGGATCGGCGACGTGAAGTGCGTATACGAAGGCGACGCCAGCGCAAAGTGCCCCTCGTTCTTCTCCGCGTACCGCGCCTGCTTCAGCGACCGCAGCATCAGGTACGCCAGGATCCGCTCCTCCGGCGTCCCGCTGATCCGCCGCACCAGCTTCTGATACATCTGCGGCGTCACCGGAATGCTCTCAGGAATCTCGTGCTGCTCCGTCGCCCGCGAGTCCCTCCCCCGCGCCGACCTCTGCCTCGAATCCCTCCGGTCCGACTTCATCGTCAACTTCTTCACCGGCAGATTCCCCAGCCCCAGCGAGTGCCCAAACCCCGCCGCCGTCTCCTCAAAATCCACAATCCGCTTTGGGTCCGGCATCTCATGGATCCGATAGATCGAAGCCACCCCACCCCGATCCAATCCCCGTCCCTCCAGCCAATGCGCCACACACTCATTCGCCGAAAGCATGAACTCCTCGATCAACCGGTGCGCCCACCCCCGCTCTGACCGCACGATGGCCTTCATGTTCCCATCTGGATCGAACTCCACGATCGGCTCCGGCAGGTCAAAATCTATCGACCCACGACGCACCCTCTTCGCATTCAGCTTCAGCGCCAGGTCGAGCATCGCGTCGAAGGCGGCTGGCAACTCCGGGTGCTCGGCCCCCACCCGCTCCCGTTCCGCGAGGTCTTCCGCGGTCGGAGCACGAAAACCGTGCTGAGAGTATCGATTTGCAGCCCAAGTTTGCGCTGAGACTGCACTGCTTTCGCCAGTTGCGCCCGCGTTGATGCAGTGTTGAACGCTGGTGTAGGTCATTCGCCGGACGCTGCGGATCACTCCCTCAGCCAGCCGGTAGGCGACGATCTCGCCCTCCGGATCGATCTCCATGATGCAGCTAAGTACAAGCCTGTCTTCATTTGGGAGCAGGCTGCACATGCCGCTTGAGAGCGCGTGAGGCAGCATCGGAACGGCCCGATCAGGGAAGTACACGCTGGTTCCGCGCAGCCGCGCCTCCGTATCCAGCGCCGAACCCGTCCGTACGTACCAGCTCACGTCGGCAATATGAACCTGCAACTCATTGTTTCCATTGGACATACGACGCACCAGCACCGCGTCATCGAAGTCCCGCGCCGTCTCTCCGTCGATGGTGACAATTGGCAATCCACGGAAATCCTCCCTGTTTTCAAGCACTTCCGGGTCAACGGACGCAACCGTCTCGAGCGCCCGGTCAGCCGCCTCAGCCAGCACCGGTGCCGGGAAAGTATGTGGAATGTGATGTTTACGGATGATGATCTCGACGTCAACACCGAACGCCTCGGGTGGACCCAGCACTTCAATCACCCGCCCCCGCGCTGGCCGCCCTGGAGTGGGGAAACTGGTGATCTCGACGTCCACGGCCATCCCTTCCAGTGGGTGCTTAGGGTCTTTCGATTCAGCAGCTTGCAGGGCTCGTCGAGCCTCGTCTCCGAGCATCCGGTGTGGCGATTCCGACCCATCTGAGAGGATTTCATCGCCGCTGGCGATGGCGATGGCGCCCCCGATTCGCTCGTCGAGCGGAGTGACGTAATTGCCTGTAAGTGTAATGGAATCAGCGCGTTGATGAGGACGTGCGTAGTGGAAGATGCCGACGATGGTGGGGTTGCGGCGAGTGAGAACGCGGGCAATGCGCCCGGAACGGCGTCCATCGCGCCCCGGAAGTGCTTCATCTACAAGGACTAAGTCGCCCTGCATGGCCCCGTTGATCTCATTGGGCGGGATGAAGATGTCTTCCTGTTTTTGGTGCGATCTCAACGCAATGTTGGGCTGCAAATCGCCCCTCTCAGCACGGCTTTGGGACGCAGGCGCTTCAGGCCGGACAAACCCGAACCCATCCCGATGCAAATCGAGGCGGCCACTGACCAGCCGCTCGCGGCCTCCACGCGCGGCAGCCTCCATGCCGTCCCATCGGCCACCTTGGCCGCCGTTCCGTTCGGATGTCGTAAGCGGCTGATGCACAAGGGGTTCGCGCTTTGGGATAGCCCACATGTCATCACCAGCGCGGGTGAGTTCGCCGCGGGCGACCAGGCGGGTGAGTTGCTCTACGAGCAGACGACGCTCCCGGCCGCCACCGAGGCCGAGTTCGCGGATGAGTTGTTTGTAGCCGACCTTGCCGCTAGCGGAGCGGCTGATGCGGGCAAGCAGGTCACGGTCGCTGCGGGAGGGCAGGTGGCGATCAGCGCGGGGATATGGGGGCCGGGCCATGGTCTAAGACGAGCATACGCGCGGGAGCCGTGGGAGGTGGCGCAGCGCTGCAGGAGGAGCGATCTGTAGCCTCTACGCTGCCCTGCAACATGGTCTCGCAGTCGAGGTCATGGCTGCGAGCGAGAAGCAGGATGCTTAGCAGTCGTATGTACCTAAGAGCGGAAAAGAACTAAAGAGGCGACGCCGTGGTCACCATCAAAACTGAACCAAGGTAACTACCAGTAACTTGATTAACGTAATCTAATTACCTCAGTAACGTTAACTAAAGAGTACATGGTTATGTTGTTGATATGGATGGACTTACCATTTCTATCACTCTATGTTGTGTCTATCTGGTTTGTCCAGAGAAATCTTAGAAATCTTTTTATACCGCCAAGGAGAAATACGCAAAATGAAAAACATCGCCATTCGCACCTTCGTCGTCGCCCTCGCAGTCGTAGGATTCAGCGCCTCGTCCATCTCGTCGGCCGCGACCACCCAGGCGACCAAGGCGTCGAAGGTCATCGTCCCGACCGTTGTTGTGGCGAACATCCCGGCCGCTGGTTGCAGCGCCAGCAGCGGATACTGCGGCATGGACTAATCCAGCGCCTGTAGTTTCTTAGAACAGAATTTTTCATATAAACATTGCACCGCCTCCCATCTACGATTACATTGTTTGTAGCGGGAGGCGTCAGCTGTGGATACAAAGGTATTTCTTAAATATGCACTGTTTGCGGTGTCCCTCTTGTCGGTGGGGGTGATCGCTGTCCTTTGGCGCAGGCGACTGGTTCGCGAGCACGTGGGTTTGGCCGTACTTCTAGCGACCTGGGGTCTTGGAAATTTCACCGCAGTTCTATGCTTGTTTTACCGGCAAGCTATGGGAATACCTAAGCCTCTTTGTTACGCCATCTATGTGTATTCTTTTTGGGTATACTTCTTTGCAGAGTATGCTCTGATTTTGCTGGTTATCTACAGCGTCTTCCGCCAGGCGATGAGGCCGCTAGAGGGATTGCACCGGGCGGGCAAGCTCATCTTCCGCTGGGTCATGGGTGTTTCGCTGATTCTTTCAGTTGGGGCAGCTGTAGGACCACATATGGCAACACAGGGACCTGCTCATGCCTTAGCGTTGATCAGCCAAATTGAGCAAGGCGTTAGCGTGCTCATGCTCTGCCTGTTACTGTTCGTCTGTTTCTCCACCCGCTATTTGGGGCTTACCTACAGAAGCCATATCTTTGGCGTGAGCTTGGGACTTGGGATATACGGAGTGGCTAACCTACTCGAGTCTGCCTGGATCGCGACTCGAGGTGTTGAGTCCCTGTATTCCCCAGTCTATCTTTTCAGTGCCGTGGGGGCGTGCCTGGTGCTGCTGACGTGGGGGACGTACTTTGCGATGCCGTTGCCGGAGCGGAAGATGATACTGCTGCCGACGACTTCGCCGTTCTTCCTCTGGAATCGCATCTCGGAGGCGTTGGGCGATGAGCCGGGGTTTGTGGCGATTGCGGGCTTCAAGCCGGACATGCTGGCTCCTGCGGAGCTAACTGCGT
>JAJXYY010000029.1 GCA_021780315.1 Acidobacteriota bacterium | reverse complement strand
CAGAGCGCGTACCCACTGATTGACGATTATGTCTTTGCCAGCGAGGTCATGCGGGGCAAGCAACCGTACTGGCCAGACAACCTGATGAAGCGGCATATCCGTCCGGTAGCGAAAGCAATCGGCATTCACAAACAAATCGGCTGGCACACCTTCCGTCATACTTTTGGCACGTTGCTGAAGGCGAATGGGGAAGATGTAAAGACCGTCCAGGAGCTTTTACGGCACGCGAATAGCAGGATCACGCTTGAGGTATACACGCAGGCGACGACCTCCAACAAGCGGGCCGCACAAAGCAAGGTTGTAAGGATGATGGTTCCGAATCTGGGTGAATCGCAGGATGAAAAACACCCACAGATCGCGGGGTAAGGTGCTTATTGCACCCATATCAAACCCGAGACCTCTGTCTTTTGGGGGTCACCCATCATCCTAAGTGATTTAGAATGATGGCGGGGACGACGGGGCTCGAACCCGCGACCTCTGCCGTGACAGGGCAGCGCTCTAACCAACTGAGCTACGTCCCCAGGTCGTTCTTCACGCCCTGATGCGCATGGCGGTCTACACATGCAACTCTTCGATACTACCCACTGTTGCTCTCTGGGTCAAATCCAGCTTTGCCTTTCATCCCCAATCGCCCTTCTGCATTGCATACTCAACGCTGCTCCCATACACTGGACACACGCCAAGGAAAGGGCGGTTAGCTCAGTTGGTTAGAGCGCCTGCCTTACAAGCAGGATGTCGGGGGTTCGAGTCCCTCACTGCCCACCACCTCTCCTTGTGCATCGCAAGACCTCTTCCCGCCGCGCAAGTTCATCCCTCCTCAGCCTTCGTCCTGCTCACCCATCTCCGCGGCAACCTGTTCGGCCGCACGCCACGTGCAACCCATCTAGCGCCTACTGCGGGTCTCATTGCCTCATCCAGATAGCCTTCTACAAAATCAGTATGGCCGATGCAGCTTCATCAACAGCCTCAACCAAGTCCAAAGCCCTCAAATCCCAACCATCTCAATCTGGTAGACTTCGTCACGAACCATAACGCCAAACCGCAGCCCAGCCTGCATCGTCACACCCAGCCTCACTCATGCTCTTCCTCTCGACACCATGCCTCCCCGACTCATCCTCAACGCGGACGACTTCGGCCTCACCCCCGGCATCAACCGTGCCATCCTTGAACTTCACCTCGCCGGAGCCCTCACGTCGGCTACCCTCATGGCCACCGGCCCCGCCTTCGACGACGCCGTGGCCATCGCCCGCAGCCACCCCACACTCGGCATAGGCTGCCACATCGTCCTCACCGACGGAATCCCAGCCGCCCACCCCCAAAGCATCCCTACCCTACTCGGTGCCGACGGCAAAACCTTCCGGCCCACCCTCATCGACTTCGTTCAGGCACTCCTCCGCAACGACATCGACGAAGACGACATCGAGCGCGAAGCCCTCGCTCAGATACAAAAACTCCAGCGCGCCGGCATCGACATCACCCACCTCGACTCCCACAAACACACCCACCTCTTCCCTGCCGTCGCCCGCCCCCTCCTTCATCTCGCCCAACGCTGCGGCATCGGAGCCATCCGCAACCCATTTGAGCCCCTCTGGGCTCGCCGCCTCGGCCATGCCAGTCTCCTGCGCCGCAGCCAGATGGCACTCCTCGGCAGCCTCCAGCCACGCTTCCAGCACCTTCCCCAACTCCATCACACCCACGTCCTCACCACAGATGGCACCCTGGGCATCTCTACCACCGGCCACCTTAACGACGCTACCCTCAACCAGATCCTCGACGCACTGCCCCCCGAAGGCACCTTCGAACTCTGTTGCCACCCCGGCTACCATGATGCAGACCTCAACGCCGTTACCACCCGCCTACGCTCCTCTCGCGACACCGAGCGCGAAACCCTGGCAACCATCATCCCAAAACGATTTGCGCAACCAAACGCTCCTCAACTCATCAATTATGGATGTCTCGGTTCCTTCGGCGTCCTCCGCTCAGCCGGACAGTTCACTCCCAACACCGGCTACGAAAAAATCCTGTAGCTCAACCTGTAACTGAAATGGATACATAAGCCCATGCAGCCCCGAAGAATCGGTATCACCTGTTACCCCACCTACGGAGGCTCCGGCGTCGTCGCCACCGAACTCGGCATCGAACTCGCCGCACGCGGACACGACATCCACTTCATCACCTACTCCCAACCCTTCCGTCTCACCGGCCGTGAGGCCAACATTCACTTCCACGAAGTCGCCGTCTCCAACTACCCCCTCTTCGAGCACCCACCCTACGACCTCGCTCTCGCCACCCGCATGGCCGAGGTCGCCGAGTTCTACTCGCTCGATCTCCTCCACGTCCACTACGCCATCCCCCACTCCGTCAGCGCCCTGCTCGCCCGCCAGATGCTCGCCGTCCGTGGCCGCCATCTCCCCTTCATCACTACCCTGCACGGCACCGACATCACCCTCGTCGGCCTAGATCGCTCCTATCTGCCCATCACCCAGTTCGGCATCGAGCAGTCCGACGGAGTTACCGCCATCTCCAGCTATCTCAGCGACCGCACCCGCGAAGCATTCAACATCACCTCCGAAATCGAGGTCATCCGCAACTTCGTCAACTGCGACGTCTACGTTCGCAAGCCTGAACTCGTCGCCGCCATGCGCCCCCGCTACGCCCAGCCCAACGAGCGCCTCCTCGTCCACCTCTCCAACTTCCGCCCCGTCAAGCGCATCACCGACGTGATCGAAATCTTCGCCCGCGTCGCCCAAGCCATGCCCGCTCGACTCTTGCTCATCGGCGACGGCCCCGACCGCTCCATCGCAGAGCATCTCGCCATCACCCACGGCGTTCAAGACCGCATCCACTTCCTCGGCAAACAGGACAACGTCAACGAACTCCTCCCTCTCGCCGACCTCATGCTCCTCCCCAGCGAGATGGAATCCTTCGGACTCGCCGCACTCGAAGCCATGGCATGCGGTGTCCCCACCATCTCCACCCGCGTGGGCGGCGTGCCCGAACTCATTCAAGACCAGGGCTCTCCCGACCAGGTCAACGGTCTCCTCTTCCCCGTCGGAGACATCGAGTCCATGGCCACCGCAGCCATCGATCTCCTCCTCGACCGGACCCGCCTCAACACTATGTCCCGCGCCGCCCGCAAAACCGCACAGGACCGCTTCTGCGCCTCCCGCATCATCCCTCTATACGAGGACTACTACGAGCGCGTCATCGCCCGCACCGCATCATCCACCAGATGACTCGCCGCCCCCAGTGCGTCCCGTCCCGCCTGCGCCCAGGTCTCCGCGGCTGACTCCGCAATAGGCATCCGCAACGTCACCTTCGTGCCTCGGCCCGGACGGCTCACTATCTCCACCGAAGCCATACTCCCATACAGCACCGCCATCCGCTCCCGCACGTTCCGCATCCCAATCCCCGCACCCGGCCTCACCAACCCGCTCACCGGCGAGGCCCCCTCCACCTCCGGAGCCATCCCCACTCCATCATCTTCCACCTCCACCACAAGCTCCCCCTGCTCCGAAATCCGGCTACGCAGAGTCACCGTCCCACCACCAATCCGCGGCTCCAGTCCATGCTTGATACTGTTTTCCAGCAGCGGCTGCAGCAGCATGCCCGGCACCACCACCTGTAGCGTCTCCTCGGCAATCTCCTTCACCACCCGCAGCTTCTCTCCAAACCGCACCACCTCAATCGCCAGGTAGTCATCCGTAAACGCCAACTCCTCGTGGAACGGCACAAACGCCTCACGATCCTTCAACAGCACCCGTAGTATGTTTGCCAGCTTCAGAATCATCTCCCGAGCCAACTCGGGTTGCGACCGCACCAGTGACGTAATCGAGTTCAGCGTATTGAACAGGAAATGCGGATTAATCTGTCGCTGCAACGCATCCAGCCGAGCCTCCAGCAGCAGCCGGGCCTGCTCTTCCAGCTTCTCCTCAATTCGGATCGCATTCCATATCTTCAGCGGAATCCCCACCACCACCGGAGCAGTCGCACAGATCGTCATCTCCACCAGCCAGCTTCGCGAATGCAGCCCAAAGTACCGCCGCGGATAAACCCGCGCCAGCAGACTCGCTCCAAACTCCATC
Organism: Acidobacteriota bacterium; assembly: GCA_021780315.1. Lineage (GTDB taxonomy): Bacteria > Acidobacteriota > Terriglobia > Terriglobales > Acidobacteriaceae > Edaphobacter. Next base: position 56,918 of record JAJXYY010000029.1, on the reverse strand, counting down.
AGCGTAATCAGCACCAGCAGCAGAATCTGCCGGTCCAGCTGCGGACGCCGCAAATTCCGCGTCACCCAGTGGTAGATACTCAGATCAATCATCGGCGAGAACGACCACACATCCTCCGCATCCACAAACCGCCGGTACACCCCCGCCACGCCCGCCGCCAGCAGGTTCACCGGCAACGCCAGATACTCATGGTGCAGCACCGCCGGCGCCGCCAACGCAGCACCGCCGGCCATCGCCGCCAGCGGCCCCACCAGTACCCCCAGCAGTATCGTCGTCGACAGAGAGATATCCGCCGCCAGAAAATTCGGCACAATCACCCGTACCCATACCCCCAGCGTCAAAGGCACGCAGATCATCGCCACCAAACCCACCGTCTCCCGAACCGTCCGCCGCGGAGCCAGCAGCAGCCGCTTGAACGTGTTCGACCGCGCCAGTGAGCTCGACACCGCAGCCGCCACACCCAACTCCACCAGCAGCGTGATCAAAATCAGCTTGTCGTCCACCTGCACCATGCCACTACTTTACCCCCGCGCACCCCCACTGCATCAAAACACCTTCGGCCGCAATCCAATCTCCATGGCGCACCAAACGTATAATCAATCCATGCCCTTCGCCTCTGTCCGCAAGGTAGCCGACGCCGACCTCCCCACCCGCTGGGGACACTTCCGCATCCTCGGCTTCGAGGGCGTCATCGACAACCCCGAGTCCTGCAACAATACCCTCCCGCCCTCCAGCCAGCGCGTCGAAACCGCCGTCGCCCTCGTCATGGGAGATATCCACGCAGCCCCGCCCATCGTCCGCATCCACTCCCAGTGCCTCACCGGAGACGTCTTCCACTCCCTACGCTGCGACTGCCGCCAGCAGCTCGAACTCGCCCTCGCCACCATCGCCGACGCAGGCGCCGGAATCCTCCTCTACGAAAATCAGGAAGGCCGCGGAATCGGCCTCATGGCAAAGCTACAGGCCTACGAACTCCAGGATCAGGGCCGCGACACCATCGAAGCCAACCTCGAACTTGGCTTCGCCGCAGACTGCCGCCACTACGAACTCCCCGCCGAAGTCCTCAAGCTCCTCAACGTCCCCGCCGTTCGCCTCATCACCAACAATCCGGAAAAAGTCGAAGCCCTTGAAGCCGTAGGCATTCACGTCACCCAGCGTATCTCCGCCGAGGTCGCACCCGAGCCGACCTTCGAAAAATACCTCCAGACCAAACGCGAAAAAATGGGCCACCTCGTCAGCTAGCCGCCACCCCACCAGCAAACTGCCGCACCCTCACTTCCCCGGCAGCACCACCCGGTCCACCGGAATCTCCAGCGCACCCACCCGGTCCGTCTCCACATCCCGCACCCCCATCCGCAGAAAATAACTCCCCTTCACCGGCACCTGGATCGTCAACGCCGCCCCCACCCCGCTCCGCTCCATCTGTTCATACGTCCCTTTGTCCAGCAGCAGCGGAACATCCGCCATCTTCGAGTTCACCCGCTGCCCCTGATCGTCATACAACACCGCCACCAACTCCATATGCCCCTGGTAGTAGCTCAGGTCTGGCGCTGGCATCAGCTGTAGATCCTCCGCACGCAACCCAAAGTGGATCGTATAGTCCCGATACCCATTCTTCCGCAGCGCCTCACTCAGATAATTCCCCGCCTCCGCGGCTTGCTTCCCGCCGTCTTTCACCACCTTCATCGTCGGCAGCACCTTCGCCTCAAATACCACCTGCATCGGGGCCACCGCTCCCATCGCCATCGCAGCGTCCATAGCCGCGCTCCTCGTCTTCCCTTCGCTCTCCGTCGCCACACCTCCTGGCCCCGAACGCCCCGCCGTCCCCTTCATCGACATCCGCCGCAACAACGCCACCTCATGCTGCTGCCGCTTCTGTTCATCCAGTTGCGCGTAGTATCCCTGCCGGTACTCCAGATGCAACCCCTTCTCCGCCAGCAACACCTTCAGCTTCCGATAGCTGCCATCCCACCGATTGTTCATAGGCGTATACGACATCGTGTAGTAGTGCGACCCCTCATCCACTACCGCAGCAATCGACTCCTTCAACCCATTCGTGTTGTAGAACGCCCGGCCACCCGTCGTCGCCGCAATATCATCCAGGTACCCCTGCTGCATCGTCCTCCGGTAAAAATCACCATCCGCACCACCCATGCCGCCCCCACCGCCGCCAAAGCCGCCTCCACCAAAGCCGCCCCCACCAAAACCGCCGTTCCCGCCATTCGCCGCAGAAAACCGCCGGTCCGTCTGCAGCCCCCGCGCATCAATCGGATACACCGCAATCCGATTCAGCGTCAGCACATCCGTCGTCTTCGTCATATCGTCGACAAAGCTCGTCATATCCGGAAACGGTGCCATCGGCCCATCCCCATACACATCAATCGGCAGCCGCCCCGTAAACCAGATCAGGTTCTTTCGCCCCGGAAACCCGGACAAGTACCGCGCCAGCATCTGGAACCCCTGCATCAATATGTCCTGGCGCATCTGCATCCGCACCTCCTGCGGAGCCATCGGCCCACCCAGCAGCGGAGACAGCACCGGTCGGTCCCGCTTCCCATTCACCGCAGCCTGCAAGACCGCCGGATCGGACGTCAGCCCCTGAACCACATGCAACTGCGTATCCAGCTCGAAGATCGCCATCGGAGTCCCCGCAGGTACCGTCTTCATGTACTGGATCATCTGGTCCCGCAGGTACATCTGCGCCGTCACCGGCGTATCCAGCGCATCCATCAGGATCACCGTCATCGCACTGCTATTCCGCAACGGCGAGTAATTCGTAAACGTATTCGGCGGCAAATGCTTCGCCAACTCCGCCATCTGCTGCGCCGCCACCCCCGCATCCGGCGGCCCATGCTCCGTAAAGCTACTCAGCCGCTGCTCCTGCCCATCCTCCAGCAGCCGAAAATCCTCCGCCTTCAACCCCTGCACCGGATGCCCCTTCCCATCCGTAACCACCACATCCAGCACTACCAGCCGAGCCTCCTGGTGGATCGTCGGCACTCCACTCTCCCCCGGAACCCGCCGCTGAAGCGGGGGCACATTCTCCAGCCCACTCCCCTGCTGCGCCCGCACTCCTCCGACGCCCACGAACCCCACCACCACCCAGCCCAAAACCCAGCGCCAACTCCGCATTCCCATCAGCCGCACCTCACCGCTACTCTCATCCTCTTCAACCCCAGTCCCAACCATTCCACGCAACCAATTCGGCAAACGCAGACAAACCCAAAAACTCAGCAACATCTGGACTAAAATCTCGTCCTCCATCCAGCTTCAGGCTCCAACCTCAACGCCGCATCCCCACCACCACCTTCGCCGTCGTCACCACCTGGCCCACATGCCGCTGCGTATGGTCCGCGCAGTGCACCAGCAAACCACCCACCGTCGTCGGCATCTGCTTCCGTCCCACCCCCCTGGCCGTCCTGTAGCTCCGTGGACTAAACCGCCGCACCCGCGTCACCGCCACCTCCATCCCCTCCGCAAACTCCAGCAGCGTCGCCTCCCGGCTCACCCCATCCATCTCCGACCGTAGCTCACCCATCTGCGCCTCTGTCAGCGCCTCACCCTCCGCATACGTCAGCAGCCGGTCCAGACTCCGCACCATGTGCCGCACATGGAACCCTACCGAAGCCATCCCATACGGACATACCTCCATCTCCTCCTCCGACAGCCCCTCGCACCACCGCCCCACATCCTCCACCGCCAACTCCAGCGCATGCAGCACCCCCCGCTGTAGCGGATCAACCTCCAGCAACGTCCCTCGCAACCACGGCTCAACCATCGCAATCCTCCCGTTTCGCCTCAACACCATCAACATACACGCTCAACCCCACACCCATCACAACCCCTTCCCCACCCGAAACGCCCGCACCACCTCCCCCACATCCTTATGCTGCGAATCCACCGCATCGTTCATCCCCCGCACCTCCTCAGCGCTCACCCGCCCCGCCAGCCGCTCCATCGCCACCCCCATCTCCGGATGCTCCCGGATCGACTCCTCCCGCACCAGCGGCACCGCCTCATACGGCGGAAAGTAGTGCTTGTCATCCTCCAGAGCCACCAGCCCCAACGCCCGTATCGGCCCATCCGTCGAGTTGCCCGCCACCATATCCACCTGTCCCGCCACCAGCGCCCGATACAGCAGCCCCAGATCCATCACCCGCGGAGCCGTCCCAAACCGCAACCCATACGCAGCCTCCAGCCCCCGCAAGCCATCCGGTCGCTCCTCAAACTCATAACCCACCCCCAACCGCCAATCCGGCCCCGCCCGAACCACATCCGAGATCGTCCGCAACCCCAAACGCCTCGCATCCTCCCCCCGCACCACCATCGCAAACGTATCTTCAAACCCCAGCCCCCGACCCACCCGCACCCCATACCGCTCCGCGTACAACCGCGCCACCGTCGCCCTCACCGCATCCGCACTCCGGGCATCCGCCGGCGGCAAAGGCTGCTTCAGAATCGCCGTCAACGCCGTACCCGAGTACTCCACATACCCATCAATCCGACCACTCACCAACGCCTGCTGGCAGATATAACTCCCCGCCAGATAAAACCGCCGCTCCACCCGCTCCGGCCTGCCCTCCTCCGCCGCCACCGCCTCTATCTCCTGCGCCAGCAACTCCCCCAGCACCACCTGCTCCGTAAAATTCTTCGCCCCGATCACCACCCGCCCCCGCCCCGACAGCCACCGCGGTGGCCCACACCCCACCAAACTCACCAACATCAGCACACCTACCACTTGACACAACCCCAGCCCAAACCACCCTCTCACCCCAGTGCTCCCCCCCGCCACAACCCCGCTACCGTCATTCAAGTCCAAGCCTAAAGCCTTTTCTTCGTAGACTTTGCGCAATATCGACGGGAGGGGGGAGTGCCTCATACCCGCCGCACCGCCAACCGCTTCTCCACCCACCCCAGCCCACCATCCGCCACCAGCGCCAGCAACGCCGCCGGCACCGCCCCCGCCAGAACCAGCCCGTTATCCACACTCGCCACCCCGCGAAAGATCAACTCCCCCAACCCGCCCGCACCAATCGCCGCCGCAATCGTCGCCACCCCCACGCACGTCACCGTAGCCGTCCGTAACCCCGCCAGTATCACGCTTCCCGCCAGCGGCAACTCCACCTTCATCAACCGCTGCCACCCCGTCATCCCCAGCGCCTCCGCCACCTCCAGCAGCGCCGGATCAACACTCCCCACCCCCGCATACGTATTCCGCAAAATCGGCAGCAGCGCATACCCCGTCAACGCCACAATCGCCAACCGCGCCGCACTCTCCCCCAGCCAAGGCACCGGCAGCAACAGCCCAAACAACGCCAGACTCGGCACCGTCTGCACCACATTCGCAAACCCGATCACCGGCCGCGCCCAACCCCGCCGCCGCGTCAGCAAAACCCCCAGCGGAAACCCCACCCCCACCGCCAATACCATCGCACTCAACGTCAGCCACACATGCTCCAACGTCAGTCGAGCGATCTCCCAGCCATGCGCACTCAGAAATAGCATCATGCTTTGAACCTGCAACTTACAGCCTGCACATAATCCCTCACATGAGGATTATCCGACCCCAGCACCTCATCCGTAGGCAGGTCAGCAACCACCTCCCCCGCCGCGAGAAATACCACCCGATCCGCCAGGTACAGCGCCTCATCCAGATCATGGGTCACCAGCAAAACCGTCTTCTCTACCCGCTCCAACAGCCCGCGCAGCATCGCCTGCATCTCCGTCCGCGTCAGCGGATCCAGCGCCCCAAACGGCTCATCCATCAGCAGCACCGCCGGGTCCAGCGCCAACGCCCGCGCCAACCCCACCCGCTGCCGCTGTCCCCCGCTCAACTGCCACGGATACCGCCCGCTAAACTCCCCAGCCTCCAGCCCGACCAGCCCCAGAACCTCCTCCACCCGCCGCTCAATCTCCGCCCGCGACCATCCCGCTAACTCCATCCCCATCCCCACATTCCGCTTCACCGTCATGTGCGGGAACAGCCCATTCTCCTGGATCACATACCCTACCCCCCGCCGCAAACCCCGCATACCCGCCCCATCCAGCCCCGCCGTCTCCACCCCACCCACCCCCACCACCCCCGCCGTCGCACCCACCAGACCATTCACCATCCGCAGCAGCGTCGTCTTGCCAGACCCACTCCGTCCCAGCAAAGCCGTCGTCTTCCCTGCCTCCAACTCCAAAGAAACATCGCGCAGCAAAACATGCCCATCTGCCAGCGTATAGCTCACCTTCGCGAACGTAACGCCTGCATTGGGCATGTCTGTACTCTCGATCTTCCCTTGCTTGGGGAACGCCTTACTCCGCAGCCTCCGGAGCATGCATCGCTCCACCCTGCTCACCCGCCGCAACCTCATCGGCCGCAGCCACTGGTATCGTCCCCGGCTGCCCCTTCACACGCACAACCGTTATCTTTTCAAAGCCTTCTTTGAACGAGGGTGGCTTAAGACGCTCTGCCATCTTCTGCATCACTTCGTCCGTCACCGCGCGGTCACGCTTGCTGTTCCGCTCCATGCACACCGCGAGCGGCACATCGAAGAACACCGCCTGCACCTCGTACCCGAAGCTCTTCGCCATCTTGATCCACTGCTTCCGCTCATGCGGACTCAGGTTGGTCGCATCCACATAATTCCACGGCATCTTCGCAATCAGACGTGCCCGCAGCAGGCTGCGCAGCGTGCTGAACACCAGCCCCTGGTACCGTTGCTCGGCAATATCGTCAAACAGCAGCGTACGCAGCAGATCGCTCGACAACGGAGTCACCCCGCGCCGCTTGTACCACGTCGTCTTGCCCGATCCCGGTAGCCCAATGGTCAGCACCACATAACCCCGTGGCGACTTCAACGCCTGAGGCTCTGCAGGAGGGGTACTCAACGACTCTGGCTGCGTCTCCACAACGATCGTCTTCTCGGCAGCCGCCAACGCAGGCTCAAATCCAGCAGCAGCTACATCCGTATCGAATACAGCTACTTCCACCGCAATCGGCGTCGTCGGTTCCGTCACTCGTACCGGCAAAGGCTCCGGGTACGTCGGCCGTAAAGGTGCAAGTTGGTTGACAGGCAATTCCTGCCCGCTTTTACCGGTGGACTCCGATTCGTTCGGGCCACGTCTAGGGCGTCGTCTCATCTTTTCGCGCATCCATTCGCGCAGTTCGCGCATGTCACGCTTGTAACACAGCCCGGAACACCCTCGCAAATCCTTGCACCTCTTCCAGCACCCCCCGCACACCACGCAAACCTTATCCGCCGATTCATCTCCTTCTTTATGCCCTTTCATGCCTCGCGCAGTCTACAATCGTAGTGATGTGTACAACGTAGTACTCACAGGAGCGATCTTAAATTTATGGCAGTTAAGGTAGGAATCAACGGCTTCGGCCGCATCGGACGTAACGTCTTCCGCTCAGCTCTCGGCAACCCTGACATCGAATTTGTCGCCGTCAACGACCTCACCACGCCAGCCACTCTGGCTCACCTCCTCAAGTACGACTCCATTCTGGGCAATCTCAAGCAGACCATCACCCACGGAGCCGACTTCATCGCCGTCGATGGCAAGCAGGTCAAGGTCTTCGCAGAGCGCGATCCAGCTAAGCTCGACTGGGCCTCCGTAGGCGCACAGATCGTCGTTGAGTCCACCGGCTTCTTCACCGACGCCGACAAAGCCAAGGCTCACCTCGGCTCCACCGTCAAGAAGGTCATCATCTCCGCACCAGCCTCCAACGAGGACATCACCGTCGTCCTCGGCGTCAACGACAACAAGTACGATGCCGCCAAGCACAACGTCATCTCCAACGCCTCCTGCACCACCAACTGCCTCGCGCCCGTCGTCAAGGTCCTCAACGACACCTTCGGCATCGCCTCCGGCATCATGACCACCATCCACAGCTACACCAACGATCAGGTCATCCTCGATACCCCCCACAAGGACCTCCGTCGCGCCCGCGCTGCCGCTCTCAGCATGATCCCCAGCAGCACCGGTGCCGCCAAGGCCCTCAAGCTCGTCATCCCCGAGATGGCCGGTAAGCTCGATGGTTTCGCCATCCGCGTCCCAACCCCCAACGTCTCCGTCGTCGACCTCACCTTCGTCTCCGAGAAGCCCATCACCGTCGCTTCCATCAACGAGGCCGTCAAGGCAGCAGCCGAAGGCCCCCTCAAGGGCATCCTCGGCTACACCGACGAAGAGCTCGTCTCCTCCGACTTCAAGGGCAACCCCCTCTCCTCCATCTTCGACTCCCTCCTCACCAAGGTCGTCGGCACCAACACCGGCAAAATCATCAGCTGGTACGACAACGAGTGGGGCTACTCCAACCGCGTCAAGGACCTCATCCTGTTCCTCGTCGCCAAGGGCCTCTAAGCTTCAACCGACTCATCAACCCATCCGCGCTGGTCAAGAGCTTACCCTCCTGGCCAGCGCTTTTTCATGCCTCCACCACCTCAAACACCCACGCAATCCCACCCGCTTCCGTACATCCTCCCCTTGACAGCTACAGCGCGGACTCTCCATCATAGCCTCCAGTGGTCAGACCACAAGGAGCCTCCCATCCGCGCCCTCATCCTCCTCACCGCCCTCGCCTCCACCACCGCACTCCACGCACAAGACACCCGCACCGTCACTGAGCCCATCCTCCCACCCGTCTGCACCACCCTCACCGCCCAACTCCACTCCCCCCTCCCCGAAGTCGATGAGCAAAAGCTCGACACCGCCCGCATCCAGCAAGCCCTCGACCACTGCCGCCAAGGCCACGCCGTAGCCCTCCGTACCGGCGGCAGCCAAAACACCTTCCTCTCTGGCCCCCTCGAACTCCGCGCCGGCGTCACCCTATTCATCGACAAAGGCACCACCCTCCTCGCCTCCCGCGATCCCGCCCTCTACGCCACCGTCCCCGGCAAGTGCGGCATCCTCTCCGACGAAGGCCACTTCTGCAAGCCCCTGCTCTCCGCCCAGCACATCGCCGGAGCGGCCATCATGGGCGACGGCACCATAGACGGCCGCGGCGGCTCCAAGCTCCTCGGCAGCAATACAACCTGGTGGGACCTCGCCGAACAAGCCCGCACTGGCCCCCGCCAGCAAGTCCCCCGTATCCTCGTCACCGACTACGCCGACGACTTCACCCTCTACCGCATCACCCTCAAGAACTCCCCCAACTTCCACGTCGTCTACAACCACGGCAACGGCTTCACCGTCTGGGGCCTCAAAATCGACACTCCCAAACGCCTCGCCCGCAACACCGACGGCGTAGACCCCGGCGGCAGCAAAAACATCACCATCACCCACTCCTTCATCCGCACCGGCGACGACAACATCGCCATCAAAGGCGGCGAACCCGTCACCAACATGACCGTCGCCCACAACCACTTCTACTACGGACACGGCATGTCCATCGGCTCCGAGACCCAGGGAGGCGTCAGCAAAATCCACGTCTCCGATCTCTCCCTCGACGGCCCCGACTCCGGCATCCGCATCAAGTCCATGGGCACCCGCGGCGGCCTCGTCCACGACGTCCTCTACGACGACATCTGCATCCGCAACTCACCCCGCCCCATCGACCTCACCTCCGCCTACGCCGCCAACGGTCCCGTCAAAGGCAACTCCCCACCCACCTTCCGCGACATCACTCTCCGCAACGTCCGCATCTCCGGCGGCGGAAAAATCCTCTTCGACGCCTACGACCAGGACCACCGCCTCGGTGTCCGCCTCGACAACGTCCTCCTCACCGACTCCCCCACCGCCTACACCTACACCGTCAACTTCGCCGACATCACCCTCGGCCCCGGCCCCACCAACCTCCAAATCCCCACCACCAACGACTCCACCGTCACCGGCCAGCCCTCCAACGCCACCCCCACCTCCTGCACCGAGAAATTCATCCCCTTCCCCACCACCAACTAAACCGGGTGCCCCATACATCGATTCTGATGTGTGGGCATCGTCCGAAGGACGACCGCATCGTCACAGGCAGGTGACGAAGTACGCCTTCTCGTCGATACTTATCCCTACATGCGACACACCCTCGCCACCATCGCTCTCGTCTCCACGGCCCTCCTCGCTGCAGCCAAGCCCCCAGCCCAGCCCCTAGCCAACTGGCAGCTAGGCCCCTTCACCCGCCCCATCCAGGCCCCCGTCATCTCCCCGGACAAGTTTGCCACCTTCACCGACCCCATCACCCACGCCCCCGTCCACTGGGAAGCCCTCCACACCTTCAACCCCGCCGCCATCGTCCGCGACGGCAAAATCTTCGTCCTCTACCGAGCCGAAGACGACTCCGGCACCATGCAGATCGGCATGCACACCTCCCGTCTCGGACTCGCCTCAACCACCGACGGCACCACCTTCACTCGCCTCCCCGAACCCGTCTTCTACCCCTCCACCGACACTCAGCAATCCCGCGAGTGGCCCGGCGGAGTCGAAGACCCCCGCATCGTCGAGTCGCCCGACGGCACCTACGTCCTCACCTACACCCAGTGGAACCGCATAACCTACTCCATCGGCATCGCCACCTCCAAAGACCTCCTCCACTGGACCAAGTACGGCCCCGCCTTCGGCTCCAGTGACGACGCCAGCGCCAACAGCAAGTACGCGCACCTCCAATACAAATCCGGCGGCATCGTCACCCGCCTCGCAGGCGAAAAAATCCTCGCCGCAAAGATCAAAGGAAAATACTGGATGTTCTGGGGCGAAGGCGCCATCCACCTCGCCACCTCCCCCGACCTCATCCACTGGACCCCCGTCGAAGACGCCACCGGCGCACCCATCGAAGTCCTCACCAAGCGCCCCGGCCACTTCGACAGCGGCTTCCCCGAAGTAGGCCCGCCACCCATCCTCACCTCCCGCGGTATCGTCGTCCTCTACAACGGCAAAAACGACCCCGACCACGGTGACCCCACCCTCGGCCCCAACGCCTACGCCGCCGGACAGGCCCTCTTCGCCCCCGACGACCCAACCAAACTTATCTCCCGCGACGAAGCCCCCACCCTCAAGCCCGAGCAGCCCTTCGAGAAAACCGGCCAATACGCCGCCGGAACCACCTTCGCCGAAGGCCTCGTCCGCTTCCACAACCAGTGGCTCCTCTACTACGGCTGTGCCGACTCTGCAGTCGGCATCGTCACCACGCCCAACTAACCCGACACATGTCCCCGCCGCGGGGACATGCGCCTCCCCTCATCCTCACACCATCCCCTGCTAACATTGAAACGACCCAATGAATAGCTCAACGACCCCAGCACCCGTCTCCTCTGCCCCCATCCGCGTCCGCATCGCCCCCTCCCCCACCGGCGACCCCCACGTCGGCACCGCCTACATCGGCCTCATCAACTTCATCTACGCCCGCCAGCGCGGTGGCCAGTTCGTCCTCCGCATCGAAGACACCGACCGCGCCCGCTTCGTCGCCACCTCCGAGCAGATGATCTTCGACGCCCTCCGCTGGCTAGGCCTCTCCTGGGACGAAGGCCCCGACGTCGGCGGCCCCTACGGCCCCTACCGCCAGTCCGAACGCACCGAAATCTACCGCGAGCACGCCGAAATCCTCCTAGCCAACGGCACCGCCTACCGCTGCTTCTGCACCGCCGAAGACCTCGAAGCCGCACGTAAGCACCAGATGGCGGCAAAGCTCCCGCCGCGCTACCCCGGGACCTGCCGAAACCTCACCCCGGACCAGATCGCCGAAAATCTGGCCGCCGAAAAGCCCTTCGTCATCCGCATGGCCGTCCCCACCGAAGGCGAGACCACCTTCCGCGACGAACTCCGCGGCGAAATCACCTTCTCCCACAACAACGTCGACGACCAGGTCCTCATGAAGTCCGACGGCTTCCCCACCTACCACCTCGCCAACGTCGTCGACGACTACCTCATGCGCATCACCGACGTCATCCGCGCCGAAGAGTGGATCTCATCCACACCCAAACACGTCCTCCTCTACCAGGCCTTCGGCTGGCCCCAGCCCCGCTTCTGGCACATGCCCCTGCTACGCAACATCGACAAATCCAAGATCTCCAAACGCAAAAATCCTGTCTCCCTCGTCTACTACCGCCAGGCCGGATTCCTCCCTCAGGCCATCATCAACTTCCTCGGCCTCATGGGCGGCGGTATGCCCTCCCCCACCCCCGTCGAGATCGTCAATGGAGCCAAAGAAACCGAAGTCTTCTCCCTCGAAGAGATGGTCCAACGCTTCGAAGTCCCCAACATCCGCCTCGGCGGCCCCGTCTTCGACCTCACCAAGCTCAAGTGGCTCAACAGCGAGTACCTCCGCGCCCTCCCGCCCGACACCTTCTTCGCCGCCCTGCGCGAAACCGTTCTCTCCGATCAGTACCTCCGCGACGTCGCCACCCTCGTCCAGTCCCGCATCGAAACCCTCGGCGAATTCGGCAACCTTACCGCCTTCTTCTTCCAAGACAACGTCCTCCCACCCCCCGAAGTCTGGGTCCCCAAGAAGCGCACCCCGGAAGAAACCCTGCTCTTCGCCGCCGAACAACTCGCTCTCCTCGAAACCACCGACTGGACCACCGAGGCCATCGAGCCAGCCCTCAAGCAACTAGGCGAAACCCACTCCTGGTCCGTCAAAGAAAACTTCATGCTCCTCCGCGCCATCCTCACCGGTAGCACCATGAGCCCACCCCTGCTCGAAAGCATGGTCGTCTTCGGCAAGGCCCGTACCCTCGACCGCCTCCGCCGCTTCCTCGACACCCAGAAAAAACTAGCCGCCAACAAGAAATAGCCACAACGAAAGCTCGTGCCGGAGCACCCGCTCCAGCACGAGCTACCATCCTGCCACCTGCTCTAACACCCCACCCGCCTCCGCCGCACCACCGTACTCTTCCCCACCGGAGCGCTCCCCTCACCCACCCACGGCTGGCACTCCCCGCACCAGTAGGTCGACCGCGCCTGCTCTCCCTGCTTCCGCATCATCACCGTGCCTCCACACCGTCGGCACTCCTGTCCCTGCCGCCCATACACCCACAGCCGCTCCTCCCGATTCGACGTACCCGTCGTCCGCCGCGGGCCAGCATACGTCACGATTCCATCCCCCTTACCATCCACCACATTCGCCTTCATATACCGTTGCGCCGCCTCCACCATCTTCTCCATCTCGTTCTCACGCACCGTCCCCAGCGCCCGAAACGGATTCACCCCTGCGGCAAACGCCACCTCGCTCTTGTACACATTGCCCAACCCTGCCAGCACCCGCTGATTCAGCAGCACCACCCCCACCTCAGCAGCAGGATGCTCCGCTCCGTAAGCCCGCAACCGCATCAACCCGTCCTCCACCGTAAACCCATCCGCCAAAATATCCGGCCCCAGCTTTGGCACCTGCGAACTCCGCCCCAACGACCTCGCCGTATGAAACTCCGCTATCGGCACATGAAACGCCACTGCCTCCCAGCCCCCTTCCCCAGCCACGCCACCACCCACCCGTATCACTACCCGCATCGCTCTCCGTGGCACCCGCCAACGCTCCCCCGTCCGGTACACATGCCAACTCCCGCTCATCAACATATGCGTCACCAGAATCAAATCGCCCGAGAAATAAATCAGACACCACTTCCCCCGCGACTCTACCTTCTCCACCACCCGCCCTACCAGCGTAGCCTCATCCTCCACCCGCGCCAGCCCCGCCAACCCCGTCTCAAACCCCGTCACCACCTTACCCCCCAGAACCCCCTGCAAAGCCCGCGCTGTCCGATAGATCGTATCCCCCTCCGGCATCGTTTGTCCTCCATCGACATCATCAACAAATAGCTAGACTTGGCTATCGTTCGTTCCATGAGAAAGATGGTCCAGCAAGAGCAAAGGCATGGCGTATGCCATGCCTTTGCTCTCACGAAACAACCGGCCGCCTACCGACCAAACTTCTGCCGTCCCTGCATCTGGCTCATCATCCGCTGCTGGGCTTTCATGCCGCCGCCCCCACCCATCATCTTGAACATCTTCCGCATCTGCGCATACTGCCGCAGCAGGTTATTCACGTCCTGCACCGTCGTACCCGATCCCCTCGCGATACGCTTGCGCCGGTTGCCATTGATGATCTCGTGATCCGCCCGCTCCTTGGCTGTCATCGAGTTGATGATCGACTCCACTCGCGTCAACTGGCCCTCGTCCACATTCTCCGCGGCCTGCGCCATCCCGGCAAACGGCCCCACCGATGGCAGCATCTTCATGATCGACTTCATGCTGCCCATCTTCTTGATCTGCCGCAACTGCTCCCGGAAATCATCCAGTGAAAATCCATCCCCGGACAAAGCCTTCTTCGCAAACTGCTCCGCCTTCGTCTTATCCAGCTTCTCTTCCGCCCGCTCCAACAGCGTAGCGATATCGCCCATCCCCATAATGCGCGAAACAATCCGGTCAGGGTGGAAAGGCTCAAATGCATCCGGCTTCTCCCCCGTACCCAGAAACTTGATCGGAGCACCCGTCACCTGCCGGATCGAAAGCGCCGCGCCGCCGCGAGCATCGCCATCCATCTTGGTCAGCACCGCACCCGTAATCGTCAACAGATCATTGAACGCCTTGGCTGAATTCACCGCGTCCTGGCCCGTCATCGCATCGGCAACAAACAGTATCTCCGAAGGATTCAGCAGCTTCTTCAGTTGCGCCATCTCATCCATCAGCGCCGAGTCAATCTGGTTCCGGCCCGCCGTATCCACAATCAGGATGTCGCAGCCATAGTTCGCCGCATCCCGCTTGGCTTCCTTCGCCAACCGCAGCACCAGATCGGTATTGGCAACCTCGCCCTTCAAGTCGCCTTCATAAATATTCGAGCCCGTCGAGCGAGCCACAATCGCCAACTGCTCCCGCGCCGCCGGACGATACACGTCCACCGACACCAGCATCGGACGGTGCCCACCCTTCTTCAGCCACTGTGCCAGCTTCCCGCTGGTCGTCGTCTTACCCGACCCCTGCAGTCCCGCCATCAAGATCACGCTCGGCGGCTGCGACGAAGTCTTGAACCGAGCCGTGTCCTTGCCCAGCAGCGTCACCAACTCATCATGCACAATCTTGACGATCTGCTCCGAAGGAGACAGCGCCGTCGTCACCTGAGTCCCCAGTGCCCGGCTGCGGATATGCTCCACCAACTCGTTCACCACATTCAGGTTAACGTCAGACTCCAGCAGGGCCAGACGAATCTCCCGAATCGCTTCGGAGATATTTTCTTCGGTCAACGTACCCTGACCGCGCAGATTCTTAAAAGAGCGTTGTAGCTTGTCGCTTAGGTTTTCAAACATGACTGACCATAGTTTACCAGTGGCCGCACCGTCCTCGTTCTCCGCCCGCGCAAGTGGCAAATCTGGTGCTGGCGAGGTGGGTTCCAACCACGCCAATCCACACGTTTTACCCATCCCATGCGCCGATAATCATCTTCTATGCAAGGTCCTGGCCAACTCTCGGGAAACGTCCAAACCATCCGCGAGTTCTGCGCCTACCTCCAGGTAGAAAAAGGCATGCGCCCCGCCACCTGCGAGGCCTATCGCCGCGACCTCGAGCAGTTTGCCGAACACCTCGAGCAGCACCACGGTCTCCTCCTCACCGCCACCCAGGCCGACGTCAGCGCCTTCATGGAAGGCCTACGCAGTCACGCCGTCGAGTCCCGTTCCATCGCCCGCAAGCTCAGTTGCCTCCGCGGCTTCTTCCGCTGGCTCCTCCTCGACAAGCGCATCCAGCACGACCCCACCGTCAACGTCGAAACCCCCACAGCCTGGAAGATCCTCCCGAAATCCCTCGCCGAAAGCGAAGTCGCCGACATGCTCCAGCGCACCGGCAACGCCGCCCACGCCCCCGATGCCGATGCCCTCGCCCTCCGCGACCACGCCATCCTCGAACTCCTCTACGCCGGAGGCCTCCGCGTCGGCGAAATCTGCGCCCTCCGCGAAGAGGATCTCCACCTCGATCAGGCCCGCGCCCAGGTCCGCGGCAAAGGCGACAAGGAGCGCATCGTCCCCCTCGGCCACGCCGCCATCCAGGCGCTCGAGCGATACCTCAAACTAGGTCGCCCCGGCCTCGTCAAAGCCGGTGTCCAGCGTGCTCTCTTCCTTAGCGTTCGAGGAAATCCCCTCACCCGCCAGTGGGTCTGGGAGATGGTCCGCGCCACCAACCGGCACGCCAGCCCCCACAAGCTACGCCACAGCTGTGCCACCCACATGGTCGAGCACGGAGCCGACCTCCGTACCGTTCAGACCCTCCTCGGCCACGCCGACATCGCCACCACCCAGGTCTACACCCACGTCGCACTCGGACACCTCAAGGCCGTGCATCGACTCCACCACCCCCGCGGACAGCGAAGGATCACAGCCAGTGCCTGAACTCACTCCACTCGCAGAGCGCTTCCTCGCCATGATCGCCAACGAGCGCGGCGCCTCCCAGCACACCGTCCGCGCCTACAACCGCGAGGTCCGCAACTTCGCCCACTACCTCCAATCCTCCCTCGGCGACCAGGCTCACATCAGCACCGTCGACCACCTACACATCCGCGCCTATCTCGGCCAGCTCTACCAGCGCGGACTCACCAAAGCCAGCGCCGCCCGAGCCCTCGCCGCCATACGCAGTTGGTTCAAGTGGCTCGCCAAAGAAGGACACGTCTCCCAAAATCCAGCTCTGCTCGTCAGCACCCCCAAGCTCCCCCGCCACCTCCCCCGCGTCCCCAGCATGGAAGAGGTCAACCGCGTCCTCGACTCGCTCGAATCCACCCCGCCCACTCCCGGTCAGAACTCCCCGCCAAAGTCCGCCGCCTGGCCCGAACGCGACCGCGTCATCTTCGAACTCCTCTACGGGTGCGGCATCCGCAACTCCGAACTCGTCGGCCTCGACATGCTCCACATCCAGTGGAAGAACGACGCCATCCTCGTCCGTGGCAAAGGCCGCAAAGAGCGTCTGGTCCCCCTCGGCGACGAAGCCGCTGCCGCCATCCGGGCCTACCTCCCGCTCCGCGAGGCCCGCCTCACCGCCGCCGGCAAAGCCAGGCTCCTCCACGATGGCCCACTACTCACCAACCTCCGCATGCGCGGCGACTGCCGCCTCACCACCCGCAGCGTCGGCCGTATCGTCAAATCCATCGCCCTCAGCCGCGGCCTCGCCGCCGACGTCCACCCCCACACCCTCCGCCACGCCTTCGGCACCCACATGCTCGAAGAAGGAGCCGACCTCCGCGCCATTCAGGAGATGCTCGGCCACGAACGCCTCTCCACCACCCAACGCTATACCCAGCTCACCGTCGGTCAGGTACAGAAGGTCTACGACGAAACCCACCCCCGCGCCAAGTAGCCGGCAATCAGCAGCATCTCAGGCCATGGCTGCCGGCAATCCCTAGTACCGCGGCACATTCGGATCAACCAGCCGCGACCAGCCGTCAATCCCCCCAGCCAACGACTGCACCCGCTCAAACCCCTGCTCCCGCAGCCATAGCGCCACATTCAGAGACCGCGCACCATGGTGGCACATCACCACCACATGCTGCTCAGGATCAAGCTCCGTATGCGCCCGCGACGTGACCTCACCCATCGGCATCAGCAACGAATTGGCAATATGCGCCGTCTGGTGCTCCCAGCCCTCCCGGACATCCAGCAGCAGAGGAACCTCAGGAAGTTGACAAAGCTCAGCGTAAGTCTGTGGCGTAATCTCAAGTTCTAGCATGTATCCAGCATAGAACATTCCCCCAGCCGTTACCTCCAATGAACCTCCTTCAAGAACTTCCACTCACAGCGGTACACTGGACTATCGGATTGCATCCAAACAATCTGGCTGGGCCCGGTACATCCTGTTTCAAGAACGGCGGAGGCGAGTTGGAGAAGGTTCTGATTGTCGAAGATGAGCTGCATGCACGTACCGGCCTCACCGAACTGATCGAGAGTTGGGGCTACCGAGCCGACTGTGCCGCCGATGGCGTCGAAGGCCTCGAGAAGATCCTCGCCTGGACCCCAGCCATCGTCGTGACCGACCTCAAAATGCCCCGCATGGATGGCATGCAACTCCTCCAGCGCATCGGCGAACTCCCCCAGCGCATCGCCGTCGTCATGCTCACCGCTCAGGGCTCCATCGAGTCCGCCGTCGAAGCCATGCGCATGGGCGCCTACGACTACATCCCCAAACCCGTCGACCCCATCCGCCTCCGCACCATCCTCCAGAACGCCAGCCGCCAGCGTGAGGCTGACGTCGAACTCGAAGTCACCCGCCGCCAACTCCGCGACACCGGAATCCTCGGCCCGCTCGTCGGAAACTCCCCCCAGATGAAGGACATCTTCAACCTCATCGAACGCGTCGCCCCCTCCAACGTCTCCGTCCTCGTCACCGGAGAGAGCGGCACCGGCAAGGAACTCGTAGCCCGAGCCCTCCACGAACTCAGCTCCCGCCGCAGCAAACCCTTCGTCGCCGTCAACTGCGCCGCCATCCCCGAAACCCTCATCGAAAGCGAGATCTTCGGCCACGAAAAAGGCGCCTTCACCGGCGCACTCGAACGACGCGCAGGCTGCTTCGAACTCGCCGAAGAAGGTACCCTGCTCCTCGACGAAATCGGTGAGATGCCCGCAGCCACCCAGGCCAAGCTCCTCCGCGTCCTCGAAGATCGCAAACTGCGAAGACTCGGCAGCAAGGTCGAAACCCCCGTCGATGTCCGCGTCGTCGCCGCCACCAACAAAGACCCTGAGCAAGCCGTCGCCAATGGCGAACTCCGCGGAGACCTCTACTACCGGCTCAACGTCTTCAATATCCAGATGCCGCCCCTACGCGAACACCTCATGGATGTCGTCCCCATCGCCGACAAGATGATCGTCGACATGAACGAGCGCCATCACTGCAAGGTCTCAGGCATGAAGGACTCCTTCGTCAAGCGACTCGAATCTTACGACTGGCCCGGCAACGTCCGCGAACTCCGCAACACCATCGAGAGGGCTACCATCCTCGCCGGCTCCGGCCTCATCGGCGTCGAACATCTGCCGCCACACTTCGGCGAACCCGGCTTCGCACCCCTCGCCAGCCGTCCGCGTGAGCCCGGCAAATCCTCCGGCGTCCGCGATGTAGACGAGATCAAAGCAGAAGCACAGCGCTACCTCAACGACCAGAAAACCGTCCACGTCGAGGTCGGTACCACTGTCGATGAGGCAGAGCGGCAACTCATCCTCAAAACCCTTGAGGCCACCCACAACAACAAAACCCGGGCCGCGGAAATTCTTGGCATCAGCGCCAAAACCCTCCAGAACAAACTGAAAGAATACTCAAATTCTGCCGCTGTGACGGAGTAGCCTATGCAGCTCAAGACCAAGCTGGTACTGTCGCTCTCGGCCTTGACCTGCGCCATCGTCCTCATCCTCTCCACCCTCTTCGTCTCAGAACTACTCCGCCAGCGCATCGAACAAACTGTCGCCGCCAACGACGTCCTCTCCCACGAAGTCCTCCTCATGACCCGTCAGGCCGTCGAAGCAGGCCTGCGAGCCCAGCCACCCATCGACCGCTCCGATGAAGCACTCCACGCCGCCGTCACCGACGCCCTCCGCAGCAACACCGCGCTCGCCGACGTCATGAACGCCGTCGTCCGCTACTCCCCCACCGTGCAGGACGTCAGCGTCACCGATGCCCACGGAACCATCCTCCTCAGCACCGACCCCGATGCCCTCGATCAGCAGGCCTCCTTCCGCACCAGCCTCAGTTCCGTCCGCGACGGAGGCATCGCCTACCAGACCCGCCAGGTCTTCGGAAAACCCCGCGTCTTCGATAGCTCCCAAACCCTCGTTCGTAACGGACAGCCCTTCCTCATCGTCCACGTCGGCGTGCTCTCCACCTTCCTGCGCAACTCCTACGCCCCCTGGCTCAAGGCCGCGCTCCTCTTCGCCGGTCTCGCCGGTCTCGCGTCCATCATCGCAGCCGGACTCCTCGCAAATCTCGCTCTCTTTCCCATCGAACAGATCAGCCAGCGTCTCGAACACCTCACCCTCGCCGAAGGCCTCGCCACACCACTGCTCCCCGGTACGCGCCCCAAAACCAACGATGCCGTCGTCCGCGTCACCAGAACCATCGACCGCCTCGGCCAGCAGATTCGCTCCACCGAAGCCGGGTACTCCGCCCTCCAGGCCAACCTCAACCAGATGCTCGATACCCTCCGCGACGGCGTCCTGCTCTTCACCGCCGACCACCGCTCCATCATGGTCTCCGATGCCGTCGCATACTTCCTCAACCTCCCCGAAGACTCCAAACAGGACATGGTCGGCCTTCGCATCGAAGAGATCTTTCACCCCGAAACCGCCCTCGGCGCAGCCGTCCTAGAGGCCTTCGCCAGCGGTCGCACCGTCAACGCAGAGACTGTCACCCTCGAAGACGGACGTCAGGTACAGATCACCCTCGACCGCATCGACGACGGACTAGCTGGCACCGGCAGCCTCGGAACACTCCTCACCCTGCGCGATACCGAGTCCGCGCTCCAACTCGGACAGGAACTCGAAGTCTCACGCCGACTCGCAGCCATCGGCAAACTCACCGCCGGCGTCGGCCACGAAGTCAAAAATCCCATCAACGCCATGGTCGTTCACCTCGAACTCCTTCGCGCCAAAATCGCAGCCGCAGGCAACGGCGCCTGCGAAGGAGCACAACGCCACGTCGATATCCTCGCCGGCGAGATGCAACGCCTCGATCGCGTCGTCCAGACCCTCGCCGACTTCTCCCGCCCCATGGAACTTCACCTCCACGAACACGACCTCCGCCAGGTCGTCGCAGCCGTCATCGAACTCATGGGTGTCGAACTAGCCGAAAACAACGTCCACATCCTCGTCGAAAACCCTCACGAAATCGTCCCCGTCCGGATTGACGCAGAACTCATCCGCCAGGCCCTCCTCAACCTCCTCCTCAACGCCATGCAGGCCATGCCCAGCGGAGGAGATCTCAGCATCACCATCAAAAAAGACCAGCACTTCGCCATGGTCCAGATCGCAGATACCGGCGAAGGCATCCCACCCGAACTACTGCCACGCATCTTCGAACTCTACTTCACCACCAAATCCACTGGCAGCGGCATCGGTCTCGCCACCACCTATCGCATCCTCCAGATGCACGGAGGCGCCATGGACGTCCTCTCCAACTCCGACCCAGCTTCACCCCAACGCGGAACTACATTTACGCTAAGAATGCCACTCACCACTGGAATCGCCAACGACCCGCGTAAGGTTGTAACGGCAGCATCGAATCGCAACTAACTCCGGCGTCCGGCCCGGTCACTTAATAGGAGAACTCGTTGAGCGTGCAAGCCTACATACTGCGGAAGCTTACGGCGACATCGCTCTGCCTCGCCCTGTCCGTCAGTCTCACTGGCTGCTTCCACAAGCGAGTCCGCCTAGCGCCACTCCCACCCACAATCACTCAGGTCGACACCGAGCCCGTATCCGAGTCCATCGCCCAGATCATCGTCGAGCCATCCGACGAGCCGCTCCCCGATCTGCCCATCGCCGCCGCAGCAGCCAGACCCCACCGCGAGCGCCGCCGAATCGCACCAAAAACCACCGCCCCCTCTGCTCCCAACCAACTCGCCGTCGACGAAGAACCCGCCGACGTAGCCGCTATCGGCGACCTCACCACCGGCTCCGACGCCACACCCCAGCGCCACCAGCAGGCCCTCGACCTCATCGCAACCAACGACAAACGAATCCTCAGCCTACGCCCCGAGATCGTTCGCAACCAGCGTTCGCAGATCAGCAAAATCAAAAACTTCCAAAAGCAAGCCCGCCAGGCCCTCGACTCAGGCGACTCCGAAGGCGCCATGACCCTCGCCACCAAAGCCAAGCTCCTGCTCGACGACCTCGACAAGCCCAACGGCGGCCTCTAGGCCCTCAAGCCAGCACAGCCTCTACGCATCCACACCGTGGCAGTTCTTGAACTTCTTGCCCGAGCCGCACGGGCACTTGTCGTTCCGCCCAACCTTCTCCCCCGCCCGCCGCGGAGTCGCGCTCTGGCTGTCGGCAGTAGCAGAGCTCGCTGCCCGTGCCTGCTCCAGCTCACGCTGCTTCTTCTTCTGAAACTCCTTCTCCAGCGCATCAATCGTCGTCGCAGGAGACCGACTAGGCAGTTGCATCGGCTGACGCTGTGGCGGCGGCATCGTCGCCCCGGCCGACAGCGTCGACGTCGGCACTCGGCTCTCCTGCTGCGCCTGCAACTCCGCCTGCTGCTGCTGCGCCAGTTGCTGTGCCTGCGTGATCGCCTGCGCCTCCGCCAGTTGCTCCGCAGTCTCAATCGGTGTCCCATCCGGCCCGATAATCTGCATCCGGAAAAGATGTCGTGCCGTATCCTCCTGGAACCGCAGCATCATCCCTTCGAACATCTCGAACGACTCTTTCTTGTACGCCACCAGAGGATCCTGCTGCGCATACCCACGCAGACCAATCCCTTCCTTCAGGTGGTCCATCGCCAGCAGATGGTCCTTCCACAACCCATCCAGCACCGACAGCATCACAATCCGTTCGTGATATCGCATCGCCGGCGCACCCAGTATCTGTTCCTTCACCTCGTACCGGCTGCGCAGCTTCTCGAAGATCGTCTCGCCCAACTCATGCCGGTTCATCGCTGCAACGTCAATCTCGCCTTCAAACCGCACCCCAAACATGTCGTACAGTTGGGTGTACAGCGCTTCCATCTTCCACTCATCCGGGTGCGACTTCTCCGGAGCGTTCTCATCCAGCACGTTCGACAGAATCGTCGAAACATAGTCGTCCGTAATCAACTGCTTCTGGTCCACCCCTTCCATCAGCTGCCGACGCAAGCCATACACTGCCTCGCGCTGCTTGTTCATCACGTCGTCGTACTCCAGCACATGCTTGCGCGACTCGAAGTTCTGGCTCTCCACCGCCTTCTGTGCCGCTTCAATCCGCCGCGAGATCATCCCCGACTCGATCGGTACACCCTCTTCCATGCCCAGCCGCTGCAGCAGCGTCGAAACCCACTCCCGCGCAAAGATGCGCATCAGATCGTCTTCCAGCGACAGGTAAAACCGCGAAGCACCCGGATCGCCCTGCCGTCCTGCACGTCCACGCAACTGGTTATCCACGCGCCGCGACTCATGCCGCTCCGTGCCCAGAATATGCAGGCCGCCAGCCGCAATCACCGCATCGTGCTCCGCCTTCGTCTGCGCCGCATGCGCCGCCGTCGCTGCATCCCAGCTCTCTTGCGTCGTCTCAAACTCCTGTCCGGAGTAGTAGAACCGAACCATCCCCGGCCCCGCCACCGGAGAGATCGCGCCCTCCGCCGCACTCACCGCACGCGCCTGGCTCTTGCGCACCAGGTCCTGCCGCGCCATGAACTCAGCATTCCCGCCCAGCAGAATGTCTGTGCCGCGGCCCGCCATGTTGGTCGCAATCGTCACCATTCCCAGGCGTCCCGCCTGTGCAACGATCTCCGCTTCCTTCTCATGGAACTTCGCGTTCAGCACCACATGCCGCACGCCCTTGCGTTTCAAAATCTCGCTCAGCAGCTCCGACTTCTCAATGCTAGTCGTACCCACCAGCACCGGCTGCTTCAGCTCATGCAAACGGCTGATCTCATCGGCCACCGCAAAGTACTTCTCCTTCGCCGTCCGGAAAACCACATCCGGATTCTCGATCCGCGACATCTTCCGGTTCGTCGGAATCACCACGATCTCCAGCTTGTAGATCTTGTCGAACTCCGCCGCTTCCGTCTCCGCCGTGCCCGTCATACCGCTCAGCTTCTTGTACATGCGGAAGTAGTTCTGGAAGGTAATCGTCGCCAGCGTCTGGTCTTCCTTCCGGATCGCCACGCCTTCCTTCGCTTCCACTGCCTGGTGCAACCCATCGGACCAGCGCCGTCCCGGCATCAACCGGCCAGTAAACTCGTCGACGATGATTACCTCGCCGTCCTTCACCACATACTCCACGTCCCGCTTGTACAGCGAGTGCGCCTTGATCGCCGTCTCCACGTGGTGCTTCAGATCCCAGTTCTCCGGATCGGCAATGTTCCCAATCCCCAGCAGCTTCTCAATCTTCTCCCAGCCCTCGTCCGTCACCGTGATCGCACGAGACTTCTCATCCACCACATAATCGCCGGTCCAGGTCTTGGTCTCCAGCGTCTCCACCAGTTCCCCCAGCTCCAGCTCCGGGATGATCACATTCACCCGCGCATACTTGTCCGTCGTCTGGTCCGTAGGTCCGGAGATGATCAGCGGAGTTCGCGCCTCATCGATCAAAATCGAGTCCACTTCGTCCACAATGCAGTAGTAATTCCCACGCTGCACCTGGTCTTTAATCTCGAACTTCATGTTGTCGCGCAGGTAGTCGAACCCAAACTCGTTGTTCGTGCCATACGTTATGTCCGAACCATACGCATCACGCCGCTGCTGGTCGTCCAGATCATGGACGATCACGCCCACCGACAGACCCAGAAACCCATAGATCTTGCCCATCCACTCCGCATCGCGCTTGGCCAGGTAATCGTTCACCGTCACCACATGCACGCCACGCCCCGCCAGAGCATTCAGATAGCAAGGCAGCGTCGCTACCAGCGTCTTGCCTTCGCCCGTCTTCATCTCGGCAATCTTGCCCGAGTGCAGCACAATACCGCCAATCAATTGCACGTCGAAGTGGCGCATATTTACCGTGCGCTTGCCCGCCTCGCGCACCACCGCAAACGCCTCCGGCAGTAACGCATCCAGCGCAGCCTGCTCCGCCGTATAACGCTCGTCGGCATCCTCAATCCCGGCAATCGCAGCAGCGATCCGCTCCCGGAACTCCACCGTCTTGCCACGCAACCCATCATCCGAGAGCGCCTGAATAGACGCTTCCAGCGAGTTGATCTGTGCCACAAGCGGCATAATGCGCTTCACCGCGCGTTCGTTACTCGTTCCAAAGACCTTAGCAATAACTGTATTGAGCAAACTGGTGTCCTTCGGGCGCACTTGCCCCAAGTATCAGTGTAAATGGTCTGCAGCGTCACCGGGGCAAACAGTAGTCACTTATGGAGTTAGCCATTCCATCCCGCGCCACTCCCCGCCCACCACAGCCCCGTCCCCTACCCCGCCGTCACAATCTCCGAAAAATCAGCAATCCCGGAGAAATCCCCCAACACCTCACGCAGCAGAGCCAGCCGGTTCGACCGTACTGCCGCATCCGGATCCATCACCATCACCGCATCAAAAAACGCATCCACCTGCGGACGCAGCGTCGCAATCACCTCCAGCGCAGCGTGATAGTTCGTCTCCGAACGCAACACCGCCACCTCCGAAGCCAGCTCCGACGACCGCTCCCACAACGCCTTCTCCGCCGCATCCGACAGCAACGCCGCATTCACAAACTCCGCCGCGACCAGCCCCTTCTCCGCTGCCTGCGCCAGAATATTCTTCATCCGCTTGAACGCCGCCGAAACCGCCGCAAAGTCGCCGCCGCCCCGCACCACCGTCACCGCAAACGCCCGCGCCACCGCATCCCGAACATCCTCGGCCCCAGCCGCCAGCACCGCCTTCACCACGTCGTACGCCTGCCCCTGCGCCTCACGCAGATAGAACTCCAGCCGCTCCGCCAGAAACCCGCGCACCTTCGCCGCCAGTGCTTCATTCTCCCCACATGCGAC
Source organism: Acidobacteriota bacterium (assembly GCA_021780315.1). Taxonomy (GTDB): domain Bacteria; phylum Acidobacteriota; class Terriglobia; order Terriglobales; family Acidobacteriaceae; genus Edaphobacter. Next base: position 31,385 of record JAJXYY010000029.1, on the reverse strand, counting down.
CGTAGCGACCTCACGCAATGTCAGCGGCAAAGCTACCGTCGTCTCCGCCAGAATCTTCACAATTCCATTCGCCGCACGTCGCAGCGCAAACGGATCCTTCGACCCCGTCGGCTCCAGACCCAGCCCAAACATCCCCGCAATCGTATCCGCCTTGTCCGCCAGCGCCAGCACCGCACCCTCCACCGTCCGCGGCACCGCGTCCTCCATCGACTCCGGCAGATACTGGTCGTAGATCGCATCCGCCGTCGCCTGGCTATAGCCCTGCGCCCGCGCATACAACCCACCCACAATCCCCTGCAACTCCGTAAACTCCTTCACCAACTCACTCGTCAGGTCCGTCTTCGCCAGCACCACCGCCTCCCCCAGCGCCGTCGGATTCAACGCAATCTCGCGCTCCAGCAACAGCCCGGCCAACCCCGAAGCCACCTTCCCCACCCGCTCACTCTTCGCCGCGTAGCTCCCCAGCTCCTTCTGGAAAGTCACATTCTTCAGCAACTCCACCCGCTCCTTCAGCGGAGTCCGCTGGTCAAACTCCCAGAAGAACCGAGCATCGTTGAACCGTGCCCGCAGCACCCGCGCATTCCCATGCCGAATCACCGCCAGCCCCGCCTCATCCGCCTGCATATTCAGCACCGCCAGAAAATAAGGTGCCAGCTTCCCGCTCTTGTCCTCCACCGCAAAGTAGCTCTGGTGGTCCCGCATCACCGTCACCAGAACCTCTTCCGGCAACTCCAGATATGCTGCCTCAAACTCACCCAGCACCACCGAACGGTCCGAAGCCCACTCCGTCAAATGCGTCAGCTTGTCCACCAGCGCATGGTCCTCCCGCCAGCGCAACCCGTCCACCGTGCGCGTCACATGGTCCAAAGCCTTGCGAATCCTGTGCCGCCGCACCTCCACATCCGCAATCACAAACGCCTGCTCCAGAGCCGTCGCATATGCCTCCGGCCCGTCCACCACAATCTCCTGCGCCCCAAACAACACCCGGTGCCCATACGTAACATTCCCCGCTACATATCCAGCAAACTCAACCGGAACTACGTCCCCACCCAGCAGCGCCACCATCCACCGCACCGGACGTACAAACCGCTCTGGCTTCCCTGCCCGCCAGTACATATTCTTCGCCCAGTAGATCCCCGCCAACTCCTTAGGCAGCTCTGCCGCAATCACCTCTGCAGCTCCACGCCCAGCCTTCACCACCACCGCCGCCAGATACTCCCCCTTCGGTGTCGTCACTGTCGACAACTGCTCCACCGCCACACCCGCCTTCTTCGCAAACGCCACCGCCGCCGGCGTAGCCGCCCCATCCTTGTACGCAATCTTCACCGCAGGCCCCAGCAGCTCCTCCGACACATCCTCCTTCCGCGCCGCCACGCCCTCCACCACCACCGCCAGCCGTCGCGGAGTCGAATAGCTCCGGCTCACCACCCCACTGCCAACCAGACGCTCCCGCTCCAGCATCCCCACCACCCGCTTCTGCAACTCCGCCTGTGCCCCCGCAATCATCCGCGCAGGGATCTCTTCCAACCCAATCTCAAATAAAAAATCAGCCATGTTCTCGCTCAATCTCCGCCACACAGGCGGCCTTAAAAACCCAACCCAATCTCACTGCTGAAACTGACCACGATTGCCAGACAAAAAATCACATCATGTCCACGATTTTCATCCACCAACCGCCACGCCCTGCGCCGCATAAATCTTCGCCACACCAACCACCAGTGTCCGTATGCGAGCCATAACACCCACCCGCTCCGTCACCGAGATCGCACCCCGCGCATCCAGCAAATTGAACATATGAGAGCACTTAAGCGCCAATTCATAAGCCCCCAGCACTGGAAACCGCTTCAAAGCCAGCGCATCCATATCCTCAAATCCCTTCGCCTTCTCCAGCAAACCCAGGCACTCCGCCTCATACAGGTTCAAATGCTCCCAAAGCTTCGAAACATCCGCATAATCAAACCCATACGCCGAATACTGCTCCTCCTCGGCCAGCCGAATCTCCCCGTAAGTCACCTGTTTTCCAGTATCTGGCTCCACCGCCCACACAATGTCATAGATCGAATCCACATCCTGCAAAAATCCCGCAATCCGCTCCAACCCATACGTAATCTCCCCACAAATCGGATCCAGATCCATCCCCCCACACTGCTGAAAATAAGTAAACTGCGTTATCTCCAGCCCATCCAGCATCACCTGCCAACCAACGCCCCACGCGCCGCCCACCGGCCACTCCCAGTTGTCCTCTTCAAACTTGATGTCATGTTCTTTCAGGTCGATCCCGATCGCCTCCAGGCTTTCCAGATACATCTCCTGAATCCGCACCGGTGGCGGCTTCAGAATCACCTGCAACTGCGTATGCCGAAACAGACGATTCGGATTCTCGCCATACCGTCCATCCGCTGGCCGACGCGAAGGCTGGGCATACGCAATCCGCACCGGCTTAGGCCCCAGCACCCGCAGAAACGTATCCGGTGACATCGTCCCCGCCCCAACCTCAACGTCGTAAGGCTGTTGCAAAACGCAACCCCGGTCCGCCCAGAAACGCTGCAACCTGAACAAAAGCTCCTGAAACGTCAGCGCCTTCTTCTTCTCCGCAATCGCCTGCATCCGCTCGCATCCTTCATAAAACAGTGAATCTTCCGATTGTAATAGCACCGCTGCAGACCCCGCGCAGCAGCCTCCAATCCAGGCCACCAGAAAATCAATGCGAAGGCTTCTGAATCAGAGTATCGGTCGAGAGAGGCTTCCCAAAATCAGGTGTCCCGTCTTCCTTCCACCCAAACTGCTGTATCCGCGGCGAGCGCATACCCCCGCACCCCTGGTTCGAGCCAGGATTCGCGTGATAAATAATCCAGTCTTCCTTCCCATCCAGTGATTGGAAGAACCCATTGTGCCCCGGCCCAAATACTCCCGCCGCACGATCCTGCTTGAAGAAAGGATGATCGAACTTCTTCCACGAAGCCGCATCCAGCAGGTCAGCACCAGACTTCGCCTCCAACACACCTAACTCGTAGTAATCCGTCCAGCAGGCCGAACCCGAGTACACCAGGAAGATGTTCTCGCCGTGCTGCAGTATCTCCGGCCCCTCATTCACATTCACATGTGGCATCTCCGGCCGATTCGGCAGGTCCCCCACCCGTTCCCACGGATAATCGGAATGGGACAGCATCACCCGCTTCGAATCTACCGTCCAAGGATTCTTCAAGTGCGCAATGTAGATGCGCTGCTCGCCATCGCTGTCGCCCTCCCAGCCAGACCACACCAGGTAGTTCTGCCCCCGGTCCTCAAACACCGACGCATCAATGGCCCACTTATCCGTCGCATCCCCCACCTTGCCCTTGAACGTCCACTCTCCATCCAGCGGATCAGCCGCAGCATTCTCCACCACGTAGATGCGGTGCGATTCATTGCTTCCCGCATCGGCAGCAAAGTATATGTACCATTTGCCATCCACCCAGTGCAGCTCCGGCGCCCAGATCTCATGCGAGTAAGGCCCCGCTGTCGGCGGCGTCCAAACCACCTTCTTCTCAGAGTGTGCCAGGTCCGCAATGTCACGAGTCTTCCATACAGTCAGGTTTTTACCTGTCGTATTCATGTAGTAGTAGAAGCCATTGTGCGTCACGACCCACGGATCAGGCCCCGTAGACAGCAGAGGATTATGAAACGTATCGATGCTGGCCACCGGACTCTGTGCTGTGAGCCTTGCCATATGCAGCGAAAAAAGCAGCGTCGCCAGACAAAATAATCGAGAACTCATCTTCATAGGAACCCCTGACCACAAACGTATGAACCGCACGTAACCTATTTCGGTATATCCAGTACCTTCCTCGTGCCGAACTCCGGCGCCGTCGATGGGTCGATCGGAACCGTCGATGGATCGGCCATCACCTTCGCGTCTTGAATTGGCACCGAAATCCCTGCTGGCCGAATCATGTCATGACTCTTCGCTATCTTTACTTGCAGACTGTGTTCCCCCGGCAAACCATGGGCCGGCCGCGGAAACTCCACAATGTATCGCTCCCGAACGATCTCCGTAAAACGCTTCAACTGCATATCCAAATCGACCGGAACCGCCAGCAGCACCACCCCACCTGTCAGCTCACACATTGCATTGAAGGCATTCTCAGCACCCGGACTCCACCGCAGCGAACCCGCAACCGTCTGCGGAACATACGTCACACCAAAGATGGCCACCCCCGTTGACTGCGCAAACTCTCTCAGATCGTTCCAACTCGTCTTGCTCCCGCCATCCACTCCACTCGACATAGCCAGAATCACACGTCGTCCGGGTTGATCACTCAACTGCCGCGTCATATACGTCAAGGCATCCCACAGATGTATCTGCGATTCGCAGTCAGCCGGACGCTTCTTATCCGCATGCTGGTCGGTCGCACTAAGGCTGACCTGCCGAGCCGTCCACGAATGCAAAACCGACGTCACCCCAAGCTTCAAAGAGAGTGGCCCAACCGGCGCATTCTGCTCCGAACGCACCATCTCACAATCCAATCCATACACCGAGACCCGATCATTCGGATGCAAGTATCCTGGAGCCAAGCCTGACAAAACCTTCGCTGCCATCGGCATCAGCTCAGATTCGTCCCCATGCACATCCAGCAATATAGCCAGCGAAATCGGATCGTTTCCTTCCAGACGGACATGCGACGCCGGAAACCACGGCCCGGAATCCAGACTCACAGAAAACCGCTCCCGAGCAATTGGCTTCACCCGCTCCTGCTTCTTGCTCAACACCAGCACCGGTATCTGAATCAGGTCCGCATACACATGCAACGTAGGCACACCAGCATCCTGAGCAACCGCTATCCCTCCGCGGAATACCAGCCCGACCAGACACGCCGCCAGGGCGATCACCATCATCGCCCGACCCAGCCCGCCGTTTCCGCGTCTACATCTCATCTCGGAATTATCCCAGAGCCGACTCAGACTTGCGTATGCAATCTATCCCCAACTGCATCAAACATCTGTAAGATATTTACATGTCGCTTCGCCGTTCTCTGCTCGCTCTCATCCCCGCACTTGCCCTCACTACCAGCACTTGCCTCCGCGCACAAAATAACCGCAAGCCAGAGACTATTGCGAATCCTCGGGCCGAGATCTATGCAGGGTACTCCTTCTTCACGGGCTCGCTCAATCACTCCTCTCAGCCACCCGTCAGCAACACCGTACTCAACGGATTCGACGCTGCCCTCAACGCCGAGGCGTACCGCGGCCTCTCCGCAGAAGTAGAAATGTTTGGCGAGTATGGCACCAACGACTCCCACCCCCAACACCCCACCGTCTTGCTCGCTGGCCCGCAGTACACCCACCATCTCGGTCGTCGCACAGTCTTTGTGCACGGTCTTGGCGGCTTTACGCACCTCAACAGCGACGCTATCGGCACAGGCCTGGCCTCCAATTATGCCCTCGCTCTTGAAGCAGGTGGCGGCATGGACACCCCCCTGTCCCCCCACGTCGCCTTGCGCATCGAAGCCGATATGGTGCACACCCACTTCAACGCCAGCGACTCACAAATTCAGGGCCTGCCTAGCATTTTTGGAAAATTCACCTCAGGGCTGGTCTTTACCTTCTAGCCCACTCCACACGCCCAGCAACACGATCTAGATGCGTCCCAGGGCTCGTGCGCTCAAAAGACGCCTCTCCAGATGCCTCTCCAGCGTGTCGACAGCAAATCGCCTCAACTCGGAGCCACGCTCTTTTGGCCATGCCTCCGTCCCTAGCCCCTGCACCGTTCCGCGAAAGATCCTCCCCGCCTCCCGCACAGACTCTACCGGCAGCCCTGTGCTCCCGCCCCGACGGTCGTCCTCGCACGTCACCCCATCGCTGCTGGCCGAATACCACACCGTCCCCCCTCTCAAATCCAACCCACACACCACGCAATGTCCTAGCTCTGGCATCCACCCCATCAGACGATTCATCCACAAGCAGAAGTATGTCACCGGCATCCACACCCGGCCCACCTGCATCTCCTCCAGCACCGCCAGCGACAAGCGAAACACAGCATCATCCACCGCCCCCTCCGGCAACTCCTCCAGGACCTCAGTGACTAGCTCCAACCCTGCCGTCCGAGCGTAGTCAATAGGTTGCGACAGCGGCGACGACAGTATCTCGAATGCATCGAGGCGGACCAGTTCCTGCCGCGGCCGCTCGGCATACGTCGCACGCACATGGGTCATCGGTTCCAACGCTCCGCCAAAGCGCCGCCGGCTACGTAGCGCATGTCGCGCCACCCCCTTCACACGTCCCTGATCCCGCGTAAACAGGCTCACCAGCAGGTCCGCCTCCAGAAACGGCCACGTCCGCAACACGATCGCTTCACCTTGCCGCTGTATCATCCCCAGTACTGCTCCTCGCAAAACAAAACGCGCAGCCCTCAGGCTACGCGTCTTGAAGCTTCATACACCGACAGTCGACTAGCGTCCGTAGTGCTCGGCGTTCTTCTCCTGAAAGGCTGCCCACTTCTCAGGCAGATCATCACCAGCATAGATCGCCGAAACCGGGCAAACCGGAACACAAGCGCCGCAGTCAATGCACTCTACTGGGTCGATATAAAGCTGCTCCGTCTCACCGTAGCCAGCCTCATCCTTCTTGGGATGAATACAATCCACCGGACAGGCATCCACACAAGCTGTGTCCTTTGTTCCGATGCACGGTTCCGCAATCACATATGCCATCTCTGTCTCCCTTACCTCATCCTGAAAGTTACTGCTGATTTATACCTAGACCTCGATTCTAGCAGCACATCGCGGCCATCCTGCAAATCCAATCTGATTGCCCTACTTCCCCGCCGCCTCTGCCCGCCGGCGCGCAAACTCTGCCGGTGTCGGAATTGGCTCCAGGCCTCTCCCCGCAAACATCTCCTTGAAAATATGCTGTAGCTCTCGCTTGATCAGACCGTTCGTCGCCAGCACCTCTCGGCTGTCCAGCGTAAACTTCCCGCCATCGAAGTGCGTTACCGTTCCCCCCGCCTCCTCCACCAGCAGATACCCCGCCGAAGTGTCCCACGGATTCAGGTTGAACTCCCAGTACCCATCCATCCGGCCGCACGCCACATACGCCAGGTCCAGCGCCGCTGAACCGGCTCGCCGAACCCCATGCGACCGCAGGGTAATCTCCTGATAAAAATGAACGTTCGGGCTGTCGTGCCGCTTATGGCTAGGAAAACCGGTCCCCGTCAAAGACTCTTGTAGTGTCGCAGTCTTCGAGACATGGATCTGACGACCATTCAGCCAAGCGCCCTTACCGCGCTCCGCCGCAAACATCTCATCCCGCAGCGGATCGTAGATCACTCCCGCCACCATCTCTCCATCGGCATCAGCAGCCAGCCCCACCGGTCGTCGCTCCAACCCAAGAACTACACAAAACACCGGAAACCCATGGGCAAAGTTCGTCGTCCCATCCAGCGGATCAACATACCAGCGATACTCTCCATCGAGCCGGTCACGAGTGCCTTCTTCGCCATAGATTCCATGCTCAGGAAACGCAGCCTTCAGGCGAGCCACAATCAACTCCTCACTGGCTCGATCCGCCTCGGTTACCAGGTCAACATCTCCCTTGTACTCCGCCGTCACGCCCTTTTCGTAAAAACCACGCAGCAACCCGCCCGCCTGCCGTGCAATTCCTTCAGCTACATGCGCAAACTCAAACCGCTTTTCTGCTTTTCTCATCAAGATCCTCTCCCACCAGCTTAGTCCATTCGCTCCCTGCTACCGCTATGGAGCATCCGCATAATAGCCAGTTCGGTAGCGCAAGCTGTACTTTCCCTGCAGCGCCCCATCCTTCATCCGAATCTTGATTGTCCGGTAAGCCCCGTCCTTCTCCAACTGCGGCGCGTAATACCCCAGAACGTACTGTGTACGCAGATCGTCCGACACCTTCGCAAACGCCGGGACCAAATCCTTGGGCTCCACCACGTAGTAGTACTTGCCCCCGGTGTCGTCGGCCATCTGGATCAGCGCATGTTCGCCCCCCGTATTGCGCCCTGCATCCGCATACACTGGCACAATAATCAGCGAGTACACCATTGCCCCTGCTCGTTGAGCCTGCTCCAGAGCCTGCGTATAACGCGAACCGTGCGCCGTGTCTCCGCCATCGGTAATCAGTACCAGCACCCGCCGCCGTCCCTCATCTCCCTTGGTTCCCGCCAGCCGCTGCGACCCCAGATAAATGGCGTCATACAACGCTGTCTCCTGTCCATGCTTCAGTTCGCTCAAGCCTGCTTCAATCTTCTTTTTCTCATTCGTAAACGGAACAATCTCTCGCACCGTGTCCGAAAAATCCATCAGGTCTAGCTCGTCCTGATCTCGGAGCAGCGCCCGCACAAAGTGCTTCGCAGCGTCCCGCTCCAGTCGTTCGTTGCGCAGTACGCTTTCGCTCGCATCGATCGCCAGCACAATCGACAATGGCGCCAAAGACTCCTTCTCAAAAATCGCGATCTTCTGCGGCTTGCCATCCTCCAGTATCTCGAAGTCGTCCCGCCCCAACCCCGCCACGGGAGTTCCCTTCGCATCCACCACATTCACCGCAACATTCACCAGCCGAGTCTCCACCCGAATCGTCGGCACCTCCCCAGGAGCACGCCGCTCAATCGGAGCTTGTGCCAAGCACTCCACCAACCCCAAACCGCCTAGCATCAACCCAACAACTCCCAGCCACATCCCACCCGACTTCATCCCCGCGTCTCCTCCACCACCGGAGCAACAATACCCTCAGGAAACGGCTCTCCATCCGCCCAAAGTACCCCATCCACAAACTGCTCCTTCTTCCAGATCGGGACCGTCTTCTTCAACGTATCAATCAGCCACCGGCAAGCATCGAACGCCGCACCTCGATGCGCCGAAGAAACCACAATCAGCACGCTCGTCTCGCCTACCAGCAAACGCCCCAGCCGATGCACGATCGCCACATCGCGAACGGAATACTTGGTCACTGCCTCCGCCGCCAGCGTTGCCATCTGCTCCAGAGCCATCTCGCGATACGCCTCGTAGTCCAGATGCAACGTCTTCCGCCCACGCGTATTGTCTCGCACAATGCCGTCGAAGACGCACACCGCACCATCCGCGCCAGCCTTCATCTCAGCCACAATCCTATCCGCAGCAATTACGTCGTCTACAATCTCGATCCTCATGCGTCCTGTCTTTCCTCGTTCTTTTCCGCTCTATCCAGCCCACCGCTCACCGGCGGCAACAGTGCCACCTCATCGCCCTCATGCAACACCGCACTCCGCTGCGCGTATTCGCGATTGACCGCCACGGCCAGCGAATTCCAAATCTCACTTTCTTTAGACGACCGTAGCCGCGAAAAGCTGAGAACCCCCTCCACAGTCATCCCGACTGGCACCTCCACCGTCTCTCGTTCAACTCCCAGCAGGTCTTTCACGATCCCAAAATACAGCATTCGCACACGCATACTGCAAGCATAACTCCCCCTGACCCAACCACCCCAAAAACGAGAAATGGCGGTCCAGCCAAAGCCAGACCGCCCTCTTATACATCACAGTAAAACTGCTCGTCAGACTTACACTTACACCGTCGCGTGCAACAACTCCTCGCGTACTTCCTTATCATGCACCAATTCACTCGGCGTCTTCGGCAAGGCCACTGCCAGCACATCTTCTATCCGATCGGCGTAGTGGATCGTCACTCCCGACGTCTGCTCCGCCGTCAGGTCTTCTTCTACCTGCTGCTTGCACTCCGTCGGCAGAATCACGTCCCGTACACCCGCTCGTTTGGCTGCCAAAAACTTCTCCTTGATCCCACCTACCGGCAGCACATTGCCGCTCAAGGTGATCTCGCCCGTCATCGCCGTCAGTGGATGTACCGGCCGATCCGTCAGCAGACTTACCAGAGCCGTCGCCATCGTTACACCAGCGCTCGGGCCGTCCTTGGGAATAGCTCCCGCAGGCACGTGAATATGAAGGTCCGTATCCTTGGTAAAGTCTTCCTCCAGACCCAGCGCCGCCGCATTCGACCGCACCCAAGTCAGCGCAGCCTGCATCGACTCCTTCATCACATCGCCAATCTGACCCGTGATCGTGAAGCTGCCTTTACCCTTCATCCGGTTTGCTTCGATAAACAACACATCGCCGCCTGCCGGAGTCCACGCCAGTCCTACCGCTACCCCGGCACGCTTGGTTCGTGTCGCAATCTCCGTCTCTACACGCACCTTGATGCCACCCAGAAACTCATGCACCAGCTCCGGCGTAATCACGACCTTCTCAGTCTTACCCTCTGCAATCCGTCGCGCCACCTTCCGGCACACCGTACCAATCTGCTGCTCCAGCTTCCGAACTCCGGCCTCCCGCGTGTAGTGGCGCGCAATCAAGTGCACGCTCTCCAGCGGAAACTCCACTTGCTCCTCCGTGATCCCATTCTCCTTCGTCTGCCGCGGAATCAGATACTTCACGGCAATATTTGCCTTCTCCTCCTCCGTGTAGCCCGTCAAATCAATAATCTCCATGCGGTCCAGCAACGGGCCGGGGATGGCATCCAACTGGTTTGCCGTACAGATGAACAGAACCTTACTTAGATCAAATGGCTGATCCAAATAATTATCCCGAAACGTATTGTTCTGTTCCGGATCCAGTGTCTCCAACAAAGCACTCGCCGGATCACCCCGAAAATCGCGGCCCAGCTTATCGATCTCATCCAGCATGAACACTGGATCCTTCACCTCCACCCTCTTCAGGTGTTGGATAATCTGCCCTGGCAACGCGCCAATATACGTCCTCCGATGTCCACGAATCTCCGCCTCATCATGCATGCCGCCCAGCGAAATTCGCGAAAACTTACGGTCCAACGCCCGGGCAATACTCCGCCCCAGCGAAGTCTTGCCCACACCCGGAGGCCCCACAAAGCACAGAATTGGCCCCTTCATGTCCGGCTTCAATCGCCGCACCGAAAGATAATCCAATATCCGGTCTTTCACCTTCTTCAATCCATAATGGTCCTGATCTAATATCTCTTTTGCCTTCGCAATATCCACCTCGCCAGAGGACGTCTTCGACCAGGGCAGTACCGCCAGCCACTCCACATACGTCCGTGTCAGCCCATAGTCTGCCGCTGCAGGATTCATCCGGCTCAACCGACCCAGCTCCTTCAGAGCGTCCTTCTTCACATCCTCCGGCATCCCCGCAGCTTCAATCTTCTCCTTCAGCTCCGCAATGTCTTTCTGCGTATCGTCCAGATCACCCAGCTCTTTCTGAATCGCCTTCAACTGTTCCCGCAGATAGTAGTCCCGCTGCGACTGCTGTACCGAGTCCTGCACCTCCGTCTGAATCTTATTCCGCAGCTGCTGTACCTCCAGCTCCTTCGCAAGATGTTTGTTGATGCGCTCCAACCGCGCCGTTACATCAGGAGTCTCCAGCAGCTCCTGCTTGTCCGTCGTCGTCAAAAAAGGCAGTGACGAAGCGATAAAGTCAGCCAGCCGCCCCGGCTCATCGATATTGATCGCAATAGTCTGTAGATCGTCCGAAAGCGTCGCTGATGATGTCACAATCGTCTGGAACTGGCTCACCACATTGCGCTGCAAAGCCTCCGCCTCGGGCGACTTCTCTGGCTCTACCTCCGCAATCGACTCATACTCCGCCGTCATAAATGGGGTCAGCTGCAAAAACTCCCCCAGATGTACCCGCTCATTGCCCTCGGTAAACACAAACAAGCTCTGATTCGGCATCTTCACCACTTTATGCACCGTCGCACGCGTTCCTACCGCATACAGGTCGGCTGCCACCGGCGCATCCTGTCGCGCATCGCGCTGTGCCACCACCAGAATCGACTTCTCTTCCCCCAGTGACTGGATCAGCTGGATCGAACTCTCCCTACCCACCGTCAACGGAAGTACCGCATGTGGAAATAACACCGTGTCGCGGACCGGCAGCACCGGAATCGAGCGCGATCCATGCACCACTTCGCTGGAAACCTCTGCACCCTTACTCGCGGTTGGATTTATTACACTTACAAAATCACTGGGCATTTGAGTGTCCTCGTATCAGATTTCCTTCTTTTGATGCAGCAACTTTGCCGTCGGTCGCAATCTTACGCCTAAGAGACCCCTTTTGCCAGCACCACAAATAACTTCATCTCCCCAACATCGGCTCAAGGCCCTTTACCATCAGTGACTTCCCACAAAACCTTCCAACCTGACCCGAATCGCGCCCAACCAGTCCACCCAGAACCCGACAGCTATCCACCGTTGCAACCACCCACAAACATGTCCACATCGGTACGCCAGTACGCCGACAAATACCGCTCAGTAGAAGTTGGACGCAGAATCCTGCGCCCCAGTGCACATGCCGAACAAAATATATCTCTCTCCGCAGAGCGAGAGGACCATTTCCCTACATGCGGATCCGCATGTCCACAGCCGTTTCGTCCTTTTGGACTCGGTCGCTCCAAGCTCCCAAGTCAAACTACCGCAGCCTCGTAACGCCCCAGCACCTTCACCAAACGGCAATGTGCGCGCAACGAATCGGTCGCCAGCTCCGCCTGCTCCAGGTCCCGAAACCGGATGTCCACATAAAATATGTACTCCCAAGGACTTCCAGGGACCGGCCGCGACTCAATTTTGGTTAAATCAATCCCTGCCCTTGCCAGCAAATCCAATGCCGCTACCAGCGTCCCGGCCCGATGTTCAATCGCAAACGCAATGGACATTTTGTTCACCAATCCCTGCTGAAACTTTCCGCCAGGCTCATCCCGCCGAATCAAGTGAAAGCGCGTGTAGTTTTCTGCATGGTCTTCAATCCCTCCCACCAGCACCTCCGCATCATATTGCTCTGCCGCCAGCAGCGGAGCCACACCAGCTACATCCCGTAATCCCATCTGCATCAGGTGCTTCACACTCCCCGCCGTGTCGTAAAAAGGCATCACCTCCAGCTCCGGATGCTGACCCAGAAACCGTCGACACTGCGACAGTGCTACGGGATGTGAGATCACACGCCGTATCTCCTCCAGCTTCACCCCAGGCATCGCAATCAGATTATGCCGAATCCGAAGCAGACTCTCCCGTTCAATCCGCACGGGTTGCTCCAACAGCAGATCGTAGTGTTCCGCCACGGAACCGTGCAAACTATTCTCGATCGGCAGCACAGCGCCGTTCACCGAGCCCGCCACCACCTTCTCCATCACCTCGGCCGATACGTTACACGCCACTATCTCAACCGACTCCAACGCATCGCACAACATTGCCTGTGCAGCCATGTGGCTGTTCGAGCCAATCTCACCCTGGATAGCTATCTTCAATGCAGACCGCCTCTCTTTCAAAGTCTAAGTCCACTGGCAACCTCTCTTGCTCCGACTGCACCTTACTACCAGATTGTGCTGATCCCTATTGCATTTGGCAGCCAGACCACCATGCAACCACACTCTCAGGAGTTACATCATGCTTTGGACCATCTTTGTCGTTCTACTCATTCTATGGCTCCTTGGATTCGTCGGATTACATCTACTGGGAGCCTATATTCACATACTGCTCATCATCGCAGTCGTCGTACTCATCATCCAGCTCATTCAGGGCAGGCGGGTCCTCTAAGACCTGTCGATACCTTTCGCGTTGTACCGAAAGATTTCATATCGCCACTATCAGCGTCCTCTTGCATCAAAAGCTGTTCCGCAACCTACTCAGTCTCGGAGATAAATCGGATGAATACCAACACAGTCGCAGGCAAAATCGATCAAGTCGCAGGCAAAATTAAACAAACAGTGGGCGAAGCCGTTGGCAACGATTCCCTGGCCAACCGCGGTGTCGCCGAACAAGTCAAAGGCCACTTCAACGAGGCGTGGGGCGACGTTAAGGATACTGCCAACGACCTCCATCAAAAGGCCCACACTCAGGCTCAAGCCAAGCTGCACTCCAACACCGAAGCGTTAAGGTCGGAAACTCAGGACACCACTCACGAACTGCGAGAGAAGATCACTGCAACCGCACAGAACATCAAGGAAAGCATCTCTACCAAACTCGACGAACTCAAACACAAGCACACCGTCTAGCACCTTAGCGCAACTGCGTGTCAGCACCTAGAAAGGCCCACACTCTCGTGGGCCTTTCTACTGTCTCCACAACACATCCGCAGCCACGAAACAGAAAAACAGTACCGAGATAATGCCATTCAACGTAAAAAACGCAGCATTCATGCGCCGCATATCCTGCGGACTCACGATCAAGTGCTCATACAGCAGCAACCCTGCCACAACCACTACCCCGGTCATTGCCAACTTTCCCAGCCCAAACAGTACAATCAGCCACACCATCAGCACCACCATGCCCACATGCATCCCACGTGCAATCCAGAATGCAGCTTCCACCCCAAACGCCTGCGGAACACTATTCAGCCCCGCCTTGCGATCATGCTCAAAGTCCTGGCACGCATACAGCACATCGAACCCGCCTACCCACAGCAGTACCGCCGCCGTCAAAGCCAGAATTCTCGCATCTAGCGATCCTCGCACAGCAATCCACGCCGCCGCCGGCGCTATCCCCAGCGCTAACCCCAGCACAACATGCGACCACCGGGTCAACCGTTTCATGTAGCTATAGGCCAGCACCACCGCCAGTGCCACCGGAGCAAGCTCCAACGTCAATCGATTCAGCATCCCCGCAGCCGACAGAAATACCGCGGACATCACCACCACAAACCCGCCTACAAAGCCACTCTGCAACTGCCCAGCCGGAAGCGCGCGCATAGCCGTACGAGGATTGGCTGCATCCAGCTTCGCATCCACCAGACGGTTGAACGCCATCGCCGCCGATCGCGCCGACACCATGCATAGAACAATCCAGCTCAACACACTCCACCGCGGCCACCCACCAGCCGCCAGTAACGCACCCGTCAGCGCAAATGGCAGCGCAAAGATCGAGTGTTCCCACTTAATCATCTCCAATGTAGCAACCGTGCTTGTCCACCAAGTCTTCATCTCTTCATCGTAAAAGAATCAAGGCGGCATCGGAGACCGATGCCGCCTTGAAACAGAAAAACCATGCCTATTTCTCAGCAGGACTACCAGCCACCTGCAAATTGTTAATTACCTTGAACACCCCGGAAACCCCATTCGCACGGATATTCGCCACATCCTTGTCCGCTTGGTTGTCCACAACACCGGAAAGCGTGACATTGCCGTTCACCACCGTAATCCGTATTGGCTTGGCAGGATCGATTGCATATTTGTTTAGCTGCGGCGCACCATAAATCGCACGTGCCTCCGCCAGCCGAATTCGATCATCCATCGGTGAAGTCGGTGCGACTTCAATATTGTCGATCACATCCTTCACCCCGGGATAATTCGAAACCAGGCTCAAGGCAGAATCCTTATCCATCGGCCCGTACGCGACGCCACCCAGGGTTACCGAACCATTCTGCACGCTGATCGTCAACGCATTGAAGGCCGTTGTCCCATAGCCCACCCGGTCATATGCCAGCTTCTCCGCAAGTTTATCCCGCAGAGTCACATCTTCTACCACAGGGCCACCAACTTCGATCAGGTTCTCGACGCCCTTTACCCCGCGACGATGGTGCGCTCGCTTATCGGCATCCTCCTTATCGGCATACAACGGAACTGTGCCAGTCAGCTTCACTACACCGTCCTGAACCGCCACTTTCACGTCTTTGTACCGCTTGTTATCCAGTGTCTTCAGCACGTCGGTCTGGATCGGCGCATCGCTCACACTGGCAGCACCGGCACTCGTCGCCTGGGCATATGCACACAAAGGCATACCCACCGCAATCAATACAGCAAATACCCACATCGATACTGCAGTCTTCGTTCGAACATTCATCGGACGGCTCCTTTATTGGTCAAAAAGTCTCAACTGCACTGCCTGTCCCGTTGCTACCGATACCCCTCAATGAACAGATGCTTGAACCAGCTTTCAGGCAACCTAACGATACCTCCGACGCAGCTTGTACACAATGCTGAAAACGCCTGTTTCGTCGCGTGTCGCTACAATAGACATGTTCCGATTTAAGTCATACTGCAATTGGATCAACTGCTGCGCGGATTGGTTTACATTCGTCGCGTACGTCGCCGTCAGTTGCCGCGAGATCTGCTGTTGCACCGTGATACGGGCCGCCGAATTCCCCAGCGTCCCAACAAAGGCCGGATCGATCTTCACACTCCCCACCCCAAACAGCTTCTCCACCCGATTGCTCACCGTCGCATTCAATGCACCACCCAGCAGCGAACTCGTCGTAGGATCAGCCCCTCCCTGCATCTGCTGCTCCTGATACAGCTGTGCCTCTTCCTGCGTCCGGCCCAGTGCCAGCAGGGCAAACACATCCGCCTCGCTCAGCGGTGGCTCCGACCGGTAGGTAGGCTTCAAACTCGTCGCAGTCCCATGCAGCCCAATCGTGATGTCATAATTCTCCACCCGTGCCGTTGCATCCAAATCAATCACGGGATCAATTCGCACTGGGTTCGTAAAGTAAACATCTCCCCGCTGTAGTTGATACTTGGTACCAGCAAACGTCGCACTCCCATCCGTAATCTGGATACGTCCCAGCACGGTCGGCTCCGCCACGGTCCCCCGCAACGTTAGGTCTACGGTTCCAGCCAGCTTCGCATACGAATTCTGGAAGTCCAACTGCGGCGCACTCGTCACCCGCACATCCAGTCGAATCTTGTTTGTCGGAGCGTTTAAATCGCTCGGTGCACTCACCCCGGCTCCACCAGCGAATGCGGCAAAGTCTACATTCTGCCCTACCCCAAACCGCGTAATAACCACGTTCCCACTCAACAGCGCACCCTGTATTCCACCCTGCAGTTT
Source organism: Acidobacteriota bacterium (assembly GCA_021780315.1). Taxonomy (GTDB): domain Bacteria; phylum Acidobacteriota; class Terriglobia; order Terriglobales; family Acidobacteriaceae; genus Edaphobacter. The sequence goes on along the minus strand of JAJXYY010000029.1, from coordinate 14,612 downwards.
CAAATGCGCATTCGCCGTTGCACTAATCCCATAGAGCCGCACCCGAACTGCGTCCCCTGTCGCCGTCAGGTCGGCATACACACCATTCCGATACCGCAGCGACCCACCAATATTCAACTGCCCCCCACCCGTCATGGCAGTCAGACTCTCCACCTGTAGCCGATCTTGGTTGAAAACCAGCGTCCCATTCATATCGCTTAGCCCATTCGGCACACCGTCGATAGACGCATTCACCTTATCGAACTTCACTCGCCCAGTAACCGTCGGATTCAACACCTGCCCACCCGCTGCCACCGTAAACTCCACCTTGCCACTCGAAACGATATCTGGATCAAACGTATGCAGCAGTGCCGTACTCACGCTGCCCTTCGCTTTCACATCCAATTTGCCACCCTTCACATCACTTGCACCAAATATCTGCCCCGTCCCACTCACCGTCATGTCGGTATCCTGTCCCAGGATGTGCAGGGCTTCCAGGCGCACAATACCGCCTTGCAGACCCATCCGCATCGGCTCCACTGTCTTCAGTTCAATCCCTTGAAGCTTCACATCCACGTTCTCCACCACTGCCTGCCCGGTCAACTCCTTCGGGACCCGCAATGGCCCACTCACTGTCACCACGCCGCCAATCGATGACTCCACCACCACCCGCCCCGGAGCATAGATTGCCAGCGGACGATTTACGTCCAGCCCGGAAAACGTGAGCTTCGCCTGCGTCGGATAATCCGCCACTAACTCAGTCTCTCCTGAGATCTGCGCCGTCGCACCAACCACATTCGCGTTCGCAACAAAATTCACAACCTTGCCTTCGCTATGGACGTTCGCTGCAATCTCTCCAGCCGCCTGATCGTTTAGCGTCAGGTTCTTCAACGTCGCATAGGCCTTCATGCCCGGCTCACTCAGAGTCCCATTCGCGTCCGCCACCACGCTCAATACTCCATCCACATTCGACTTGCTCTGCTGCACTGCATGCAGCTTAGACAGCAACAGGTTGCTCATCTCAGCATGTCCATGCAGACGCTTGGTACCGATGTTGAACCCGCCGTTGCCCTTCACCGTAACCCCAGCCAACTGCACCACTATCTGGCTAGCCTCAACATCCTTTCCCTGCACCGTCAGACTCGCCGCGGCCGTATCGAAGGGCTCGCCATACGCCACGCCCTTTCGCAACGTAACCCGTCCATCGCCCAACATGCTCGCAAACGTCCCGCGTAACTGACCATCCGCATCCATCGTCCCAGTAACCGGAGCAACACCCGCCTGTCCCGCAATCTGCAACACATCCTGCACCGGTGCAGCTGCGATTTGCACCTTCGCATCCACACTCGTTAGCTCATCCCACACATACGTCGCTACACCGCGGCCCGATACCAACTTGTGCGGACGCGTATCGCCCATCACATGCACCAGTGTCGTTCCGTGTCGGATCGTCGACGCAGCCAACGCTACCCCACCGTTGGGCGAGTACTCTCCATCTGCATCAACCGTATCCATCAGCACACTCGCAGTCGGACTCAGCTGCGCCTCCACCGCACTCCCCTGCAGGTGTCCCTTCACGTCCAGATTCGCAATCACCCCCCGCGCCGTCCCATTGAATTGCAGTGGACCATGCAATACCAGCGGAATCGCCGCGCGCCCCTTCTTCCCAAACCCCTCCAGATCTAGCGTCGTCAGCAACTGGTTGAACTCATCGAGATCCCGCACGGTCAAATCCACACGCAGGCCCGTCAGGCGATCACCCAGGTTAACCCCTAGCAAGCCACTTGCCTCCATATTCGCTTGTGGAGTCTGGAGCGCCATACTCTGGATCTGCACCACCTCCGTTTTACCAACGTAATGAGCAACCGCCCTACCCGTCACCGGCACGTCTGACAATGCACCCTTCCGCTTCACACCGGTCGGCGTCAGCCTTAACTCCCCATCTGCTTCGACCGTATCAGCTACATCCTTCTCTGGCCCGCCCCACTGCACCTTTACCGGCCCACTCACCGCCGTATCGAACCCCAGGTCCCCGTAGTGCTCCGCTGTCACATCCATAATCGTTCGCAACGGCAGCTTGGTCACAGTCGCATCCAGATAGGCCCGCGTCCAACTCCCCTGTGCAGCCGTACTCTTGGACGGATGCACCCCCGTGCTCTGCGGGGCATTGCCGAGCCAGTTCACAATCCGCAACGTTCCCTCTGCGCTTCCACCACTCACGACGGCACCTGTCATCTCCGTCAGTAACAACTCATCGGGAGTCACATGCAGCCGCGCTCCACCGTTCACATCGTGCAGTTGCACATAGATGTTCCGGTAGGCCGCACCTCGCACCTTCGCTGTACCCGAAAATAGATATCCCGCAAGGCACTCAGGATCGGCAGAAGCTGCATTCGGTCCATGTTTCTTGTCCTTGCCCCCCACACCCCGTCTCCAGAACCCGCCCTGTTTGGGCGCTTCCGCCGGCTTTGCCACGCAGTTGTGGCCGTCTACCTCTAGCTCTACCGAACCGGCGTTCAATCCCTCCACCCCACTCAGCAGCGACACCTGGGTCAACTCCACCGAACCCTCAGCCCGTATCTTCCACTCTGGCTTCGCAAAATGCACCAGGCTTCCAACTGCCGTTAGCTCTGAAGCCTTGCCGCTACGAAAATCAAACTGATGCAACTCCACTACATCTCGACCTAACTCTGCCATGGCCCGCAACTCAGACTTCGCCTCTGGCCCACCGGCCAGCTTCGTACGCAGGTCTTTCAAGTCCACCTGGATTCTGTACCGATCCATACCATGCAGGTAATGCACGTCCGCACTCAAACCGCGAGCAGCCAGTTCAAACGGCGTAGACTTCTCGTTCACCAACACCACGCCATCTGCCATCTCCACCGTCTCGGCCCGCAGATCAAGCAGCGTGTCCGTAACCGGCACCGTGCTGGTGCGCGGACGTTTCGGTATCGGCTGATTCGTCGTACCATCCGCGTTCACAATCAGATGAATCAGCGGCCGGTCCACCCGCAAATAATTCAGTGCGACATGCGATCCCAGCCCACTGCCTGCCGTATGAGCAAAGAAGTTGAAGATCTTTACGCGTACTTCAACGCGCTCTGCGGACAGATACGGAGCCTCCCCTGGCCCCTCCAAACCGTGGATAACCAACCGATCAGCCACCACCGTCAAATGCCAGAGGTGAAACGTAATCGCTCCCAAATCCACTCGCCCGCCCGTTGCATCTTCAAGCACCCTTACAAACTCGCTCTTCACCCTTCGCTGAAAATCTGCGGTCCTGGTGTACCAGGAAAAGCCTGCCGTCACTACCAGCAAAATCACTGCCAGTCCCAGCGAAAACCACGCTGCCATCAACCCCACACCCTGTTTCGCGGCGTCTCCCGGCACTACCTCATCCTCACGCTTACGGCGGTGTTCGCTCACGGAGCCACCTCGCCCGGCTGCATCATCCGTACGGAGCCCTGCGCGCGCAACGTCTTCAACCAATCCACCAATAGGTTGCCCACTTGCTGCTGCAAAAGAATCTCCTGAATGCGATCGGCAATCGTATTCAGCTTGGGAGCAACACTCTTCTGCCGCTCATACTCCGGCAACAGAGTCTTCTCGTAGTAATCCTTAACCTCGTCGTCAGATATTCGGATCCCAGCACGGAAACGCAGCTCGATAAAACGCAGAACCTGCATCCGCTCCCGCCACCGCCGCATCAACTCGTCCATCGTAAAACCTTGGTCGGTCACAAACTTCATCCACCCTGCCGCCGTCGCGCAGTGATATTGCTTACACGCCGGTATATCTTGCCGCAGAGTCGCCAATTGCGCCTCAACCGCGGCATCTGAAATCTCCTGGTCGGGCTGTAATTTTGCCTGTTGCAGAATCAAAACGCGGTCCACCAACCGGTCTATCGCCCGCTCCCTCGAAAAACTTTTACTCGAATCCTGAAACGGTTGAAACGCGTTCATCCGGCGCTCTTCATCTACATCACTCTCCAGTATCACTTCGCCATTCACCACTGCCACCAGTCGATCCAACTCCACACCAGGTAAAGCATGTGTCGATTGACTGGTCCCTGCGGTGCCCGTCGACGTCTGCGCCGTCCCACGTACCGCGCACACCATCGAGAGCACCAGAAAGCCCACCGTCCTGTACCTGTGCCTGGCCACTAGAAGCTCTCCCCAATACTGAAGAAAAAATTGAAGTGGCCCGCCTGGCCCACGTGTGGCGAACTGTTATTGAAGTCGTAAATCACCGGGTAAATGGGAGGATTCAAATTGTAACTAAAGTCGAGACGTATCGGTCCAACAGGAGTCTTGTAGCGCGCACCCGCTCCTACAGCATGTGAAAAATAATTGAAGTTACACGTCCCGATCGATCCGGAGACATCGTTGCATGTCTGCTTGTCCGGCTGCTGGAAACGGGCAAAACTCGGAAACATCGTGGACACATTCTGAAACACATTCCCCATGTCATGGAACAAAACAAAATTCACGCTGGACCCCACATAGGGCAACGTCGGGGCCGGCATCCGTAGCTCGAAGGAGTTTACGAAAGCCGCCGTCCCACCCACCGGATAACCTGTCTGCAAATCACGCGGGCCCGCCCCATTGATCCCAAATCCGCGATGCGACGTCGCACCGCCTGCATACAAACGTTCTGGCAGCGGCACCGCAATGCAACTGGGATTGGTCGTCAGCAATACTCCCAGACATTCCGTATTCCCTACGTTCGGATTCGACCCAAATGCGCGCTCGAAGCCGATGCGTGTATTCCGGGCAAAGACATACTTCTCTTTTCCAAACTCGTAGTAAGTCGAGTTCGTCATATCGGTCCGGCTAAAGTCCGTCTGCGACCCGAACTTCGACGATGCAACAAACGCCTGCACCGACGTATACGAACCCTTCACCGCATCCAGTGGCCCCGGTTGCCGCGTGTCGTGAAACCAGGTCAAACCCGGGCCACCTACGCGCACCGGTTGCGATAACAGCGGGATCAGGTTCGCCGACACCTGCAAGCTATTCGGGTCAACCTTGACGCGCCGGTACTCGAAGTCGTAGATGAAGGTGTCCGTCAACCGAAACTTCTGCGTCATCCGGATATCAAACTGCGCCGTAGACGAGGCAAAGGTCGTAATGTTCTGGACATTGGTATAGCCACCCGAAACCGTCGCCGAAAACTTTTTACTGTTCCGCAGACGCGCATCCTGAAAACTCAGGGTCGCAACCTTTTCCAGCAGTCCGTACGTGGTATGAAGTGTCAGCGAGTTCTCAGAACCACGCAGATTGATCCTTCCAATATCCAGCGACACCCGGGGACTCACTCCCGCCTTTCCCTCCTGCGAATACTGCGCATTCGGAGGCAATCCCAACTGGATTCGCGAAGCCTCAGAGATCGTTCCCGTCTGCGGTGTGCCCGTCTGTGCCTCCAACCCGAAGCCATAAGTCACGTCCCACCGCCGGGCCTCCGTTACCTGTAACACCACATTCTTGCGCGGAGCATCCCCCGCAGGATTCTGCACCGCCGCCACCACCTCATTGAACAGCGCCAGGTTATACAGGTTCCGCTGCGTCTCGAGTAACGCACTCTGGTCTAGAGGATCACCCGGATGCACCAAGACCTGACTGGCTACCAGCTTCGGCCGCGTATGTTCAATCCCGGACAGCAGCACTCTGTTGACAAACACCTGCTGGCCTTCCGTTACCTTCAGCGACACGTCTGTCTTGTCGACATCGCCACTTGCCTTATTTTGGCGAATCTCAACCCGCGCCTGGTCGAAGCCATGACTCACGTAATAAGCCAGCACCGCATCCCGGTCACCCGCCAGCGTGATCAGCGAGAACGGCTGTCCCGGCTGCGCGTTCAGCAGCACCCGCACTGCCTGCATTCGGCTCGCATCTACGCCCGTCAACTCCACACTCCCAAACTTCTGTTGCGGCCCCTCCTGCACTTGATAGGTGACGTGGATCTGCGCCAGCTTCAGGTCTTTCCCGTTCGGACCCTCATCCGTATCATCCACCACTGGAGTCACCTTAACCTGGTCGAACCCGTTCGTACGATACAGACCGGCAATCGACGCCACATCCGCAGCCACCAGCGACTGGCTGTATCGTCCACTCCGCTGGTATGCGTCCGCCTTCTGCACTTTCAACCGCTCCCGCAACAGATCGTCCGAGAAGTACCGATTCCCCTCCAGTGCCACCGCCACCACTTTATGCTTCACCCCTCGTACGACCGCATAAACCACTCGCTCCGACGCCGTGCCCGCTCCAATCACCTTCACGTCTACAGTCGCGTCAAAATACCCCTGCTGCTCCAGATAATCCCGGACGTTATATACCCCTTCATTCAGTAGATCGTTGTCAATCGTCCCCTCTTCAAAGATCGGTAACAAGCTATGAAGCTTTCCCTTGGACAGCTTCACTCCCTCCACCAGTACCTGTACCTTAGGCCCTTGATTCGCATGGAAGGTGTAATCCAACTGCTTCCGCCCAGCGTTGTAGGTCTGCTTTTGCAATGTCACCGTCGCTTCCAGACGATCTTTCTTCTGATACTGCGAGCGCAACCGCGTCAACGCATTGCCCGTCGTATCGTGAGATACCTTGCTCCCCATCTTCAACTTACCCTGCTTGCGAAACTCTTCCACCGTCACTCCCGGGTCCGTCCCCTCTACCGTCACCTTGCCGATCCGCGCCTGCGGCCCTACCACCACCCGATAGGTCGCATTCACCTGGTTCCCCGCCGTATCCAGCTCCGACTTCACCGTCACAGTAGGCTGGTAGTAGCCATTCTGCCGCAGCGTCTCCCGAACCCCTTCCACACCGGCCTCCACCGCTCCCTCCGTCAGTGCCGTACCAGGGTCCAGCTTGGTCGCATACTCCAGTTGCGACGACAACCGATCACTCTTCACCCCTTCGATCACGACCCGGCCCACGTAGTACCGTGGAACCCCCACAAACACCAACACGACCGTATCCCCATGGCGAATACCTCGCACGGCAATATCGCGATACCGGCCACTCGCAAATAAGCGCCGCGTACTCTCCCGCACCTGACGCGGATCCAAAGGCTGCCCAGCCTTCTGCGCTAACTCCAACGGAAGCGTATCGGTTGCATCAAACATCACACCATCAAACGTAATCTTCTCCACCAACAACCCGCGCCACTGCCAAATCGAAACTCCGGAATCAGCCTGCTTTGCAAGCACCGGACCTGCAGACAGTTGCTCTTCCGCCAACGCAGCTGTACCCTCCAACTGCAACTCTCCCAACCCACCCACCCCCAGACTCGGCCACTCCGCACCCCCACCACTCTGAGCGTTAGCCGACAAACTCATCATGACGGTCAGCAGCACAGTCAACACTGCCAGCAGCATTCCGCCGCAGGCCATCGCGGCCATGCCACTGCGCCAATCGCCAATTCGTCGCAAATTACTCCGCAATCTCCCTACCTGCACCGGCAAACCAGATCAGTACATCTTTCCCTTGGCAGATAAACTCTTCTTCCAGAATCTCTCCGGTCCACGCCCATACGTCGCTCCATTCGCGTCAAGCCACGTGTTCCAACGGATCAAGCCATATCCGCTAGGATGCCTCTTCTCTCCTCGCAGTCATCCGATCAGGTCACATTCACTGCCTTTCCCTATACTACGAAGTAGAAGCTACTTTTTGCCGCACAAACTCGGAAATCTCGCTGCAGGAACTCCCTATGCCCCTCTCCACCTTCCCGGAATCGATCATGCCCACCCCGCACGCTGACTCGTCGGCCATCTCCACCCAAGACCGCTACTCCCGTCAGATCCTATTCCCCGGAATCGGCATCAGCGGTCAGCAAGCACTTGCAGCTGCCCACGTCGCCATCATCGGCTGCGGAGCCACCGGAGCCGCAGCCGCAGCACTCCTCGCCCGCGCCGGCGTCGGCTCCCTAACACTCATCGACCGTGACTTTGTTGAGCCATCCAACCTCCAACGCCAGATACTCTTCGACGAGGCCGATGCCCTCCAGTCCCTCCCCAAAGCTGAAGCAGCTCGCCGCAAAATCGCCCTCTTCAACTCCGCCATCTCCGTCCACCCTCACGTCGCCGACCTCGTCCCAGCCAACATCCACCAACTCCTCGCCCCCGCCCATCTCATTCTCGACGCCACCGATAACTTCGAAACCCGTTATCTCCTCAACGACTACGCCGTTCAGCAGGCCAAACCCTGGATCTACGCTGCGGCCATAGGAGCCTATGCAGCATCCATGAACATCCTTCCCAAAACGAATCAGACCGACTCCGTACCAGCACCCACCAGCTTTGCCCCCACCGCCTGTCTCGCCTGCATCTTCCCCAAGCCCCCCTCCGGCCCCGTCGAAACCTGCGACACCGCAGGCATTCTCTCCACAGCCGTCAACCTCGCCGCATCAATCCAGGTAACGGAAGCCCTCAAGTTCCTGACCGGCCAGTCGCAACTGATGCGCCGAACCCTGCTCTCCTTCGATCTCTGGGCCAGCGAACCCAACGGCAGCCTCAACCGCTCTGAAATCAACACCTCCACCCCTGATCCAAGCTGCTCCGTTTGCGGCCAGAACCTCTTCACTCATCTTGCGGGAGAGGGCCGTCCCCACATCACCCTCTGTGGACGAAACTCAGTCCAGATTCACGAACATCATCGCCCAGTCGACTTCGCAGCCATGCAAAACCGCCTAGCTCCTCACGGAAACGTCCGCTTCAACGACCTCCTCCTCCGCTTCGACCGCCCCCCACACACCATCTCTCTCTTCCGCGACGGCCGCGCCATCATCCAGGGCACCACCGATGTAACCCTGGCACGCTCCCTCTACGCCCGCTTCATAGGCTCTTGAATCATCCCAGAGCTTTTAGTCTTCTAAAATACGACAATCTCAGGCAACCTCTGCCTCGAATGCACCCTCGTACTGCTTGTGCGTGAAATCTTCCGCAATCTGCGATAACCTCCAACCAGACCAGTAAAGGCGACGAATCAACCCAATGACCTCGGAATCGAATCCCATGACACTCCAGGCCGTCCCCATTGCTCCATCCGGGCCCGCTCCCAGTCTTTTCAAGAGGAACCCGCCCATCGCAGGGGAAGCAGAGGCTATCGAGAGCGCCAAGGCTGGTGACGCAGAAGCCTTCTCCAAGCTCTACGCCCTACACAAACGCCGTGTCTATACCCTCTGCCTGCGCATGTTGGGCAACGTCTCCGAAGCCGAAGACATGACCCAGGAAGCCTTCCTTCACCTCTTCCGCAAGATCGGCAGCTTCCGTGGAGAGTCAGCCTTCTCCACATGGCTTCACCGCCTCACGGTCAATCTCGTCCTCATGCAACTCCGCAAAAAGGGCCTCCAACTCGTCTCCCTCGAAGAGACCATCAGCCCCACCGACGAGGACTCCCCCAAGCGCGACTTCGGCAGCAGAGACCCCCAACTCACCGGCTCCGTCGATCGCGTCACCCTTGAAAGGGCAGTCGCAGCATTACCCCCGGGATATCGTATGGTCTTCGTGCTCCACGACGTAGAAGGCTACGAGCACAACGAAATCGCCACCATGCTCGAGTGTTCCACCGGCAACAGCAAGTCCCAACTACACAAAGCACGACTCAAGCTCCGCGAACTGCTCCGCCAAAACGGTCAGTCCTCCCAGCCAGCCGTTCTCAAGGAGGCGGCGCAATGACACAGAACGACCAGAACCTCTCCGCACCTATCTCCTGCGCAGACTTTCAAGAGCGTCTGCCAGACCTCTTTGCCTCTGGAAGCAACGGAGTTCCAGATGATCTAACCCTGCAACATCACCTCGACACCTGTGAAAACTGTGCCAACCTTGTTCGCGACCTCCAGTACATCGCCGACCAGGCCCGCATGTTGCTCGAGCCTGCCGAAGAAGAGCCCAGTCCCGGAGTCTGGGCCAACATTCAAAGCAAGCTAAGCGCCGAACTCGCAATACCAGAGCTACCACTCACCCCAAAACTCCAGACCGACTAGTTTCACCAATAACCCTTGCATACTTCCATCGCTTCCGTGTATTCTGTCGTCAGAATGAATCTTTACTTCCAGCACGCGAGCTTTACCCTCTGCTATTGGCGCCTTCGTGGCCCGGTAGAGCACTCGCATGCATCTCTGAGATAAATAAAGAAACTCAGAATCTTCGAACCTCCCGAGCCGCGACCCCCACAAAGGTCGCGGCTTTCGTTTGTTTATCACCCACAATTCGCACCCGGCAGTCGTATCACGGCACTACACTCAAAGGAGAACGTCATGACGTCCAGCCCCTCCAACGCCGAAGCACTCGCAGAGACCACATCCCCACACACCGGCACTCTGCCGCCGCACCTCAAACGCATCGTCCTCACCGGATTCATGGGTGCTGGTAAATCCACAGTAGGACGCCTCTTGGCGGAGCAACTCGGCTGGAACTTCCTCGATCTCGACGCTCATCTCGAACAACGCGCCGGCACCACTATCCCCCAGATCTTCGCCCTCCATGGCGAACCCCGCTTCCGCCGCCTCGAATCCACAGCCCTCGCCTCCGCCCTCAGCCACCAACACACCGTCATCGCGCTAGGCGGCGGAACCCCCGAGAGCCTCACCAACCGGCTCCTCCTAGAGCAGACCCCGGGAACCCTTACCATCTTCCTCGATGCACCCTTCCCCACACTCTACGACCGCTGCATGATCCAGGCCCTTAACCCCGAAGCCACCGCCCGCCCCGTCCTTGCAGACCCGGACGCCGCTAACCTGAGGTTCGCCGCGCGCCACCCCCTCTACCTCCGCGTAGCCGGTCTCACGCTCGATACCGCAGACCTCACCCCGCACCAGACCGTTCGCACCCTGCTCGACAACCTGAAAAAGTCATAAACCACCAATAACCTTCAAGAAAGCTGCATCATATACAACAACACGTAACGCAGCCGCTTAGGAGCCAGCACTGTCCACCCCAGCGCCACACCTCAATCCGGACTCCTCTGACCGCAGCGCAGCCGTCCGCGGACACATCCTCTTCACCTTCGTCATCCTGCTACTCCTCGCCCTCGCCTGGACCCTCGGCAAAGAACTGCTCATCCTCTACGTCAGTGCCCTCTTCGCGGCAGTCCTCATGCCCATCGTCACCAGCATCACCGAACTCAACATCCGTGGCTACCGACCCTCCCGCCCTGTAGCCATCCTGCTGCTCATCACTATCGTTCTCCTTGCACTGGGACTCTTCTTTACACTCGGCCTGCCCCCCGTCCTCCGCGACCTCCGCGAGTTCACCAACGACCTCCCCCAGCGAATCCCCGTCATTGTCAGCAAACTCAAGCGCCTCCCCCTTGCCGACCGCTTCGGCATCGACTCTGTAGCCCAGCGTGCCGAAGGAACCATCGCCAGTACCGCTGGATACCTCTTCATATCCCTCCCCAACTGGCTCAGTCACCTCTTCGATATCCTCACCACTGCCTTCCTCTGTATCTACTTCATGCTCGAAGGCGAACACGCATACCGCTTCTTCCTCTCGCTCTTCCCCCTGGAACAACGCCGCCGCCTAGACCAGACCTTCCGTGCAGCCGATGTCAAAATGAGCAAATGGCTCCTCGGCCAGGGCCTCCTCATGCTTATCCTGGGAATCTGCAGCACCATCGCCTTCGGTCTGCTTCACGTCCGCTACTTCCTCCTCCTTGGCACCCTGATGGGCCTCTTCAACATCATCCCCATCGCCGGAGGAGTCATCACCATCATCGTCGCCGCTGGTGTCGCAGCCATCGACTCCTGGTCGGAGATGTTTGGAGTCCTCACCTTCTATCTCATCTATGTCAACCTGGAGAACGCCTTGCTCACCCCACGCATCATGCGTTCCAGCGTCAACCTCATGGGCCTCACCGTCCTCATCGCCCTGCTTCTCGGAACCGCGCTCGCCGGAGTCGTCGGTGCGCTCGTCGCCGTCCCCACCGCAGCACTTATCTCCGTCTTCCTCGACGAGTACGTCGTCCAGAAAGACTGGAAATAACCCACCCTCTTCATCTTCGCCTTCGCCCCTGTTATCGTCTCTAAGTGGCAGCCCTCACCTTCGCTCAACCCGCCCGTCGCAATCTCTTCGCCCCCATCGCCACCGCGCTGGTGCTCTTCGGCATCGTCCTGGGACTAGTCCTCTACCTCACCCCGCACACCATCGCCGATATCTCCGTCTCCCAACCCGCCATCTATGCCGCCCATACCGTCTTCAAGTCCAATTCCATCGTCGTAGGCCAGGACCCTTCGCAGGACGACCTGTACCTCATCGTCACTGTCCGAATTCAGGACCGCCTCCGTCTTCCGCTCTTCATCAAGGACTTTACCGCCACCCTCACCCCCTCGAATCCCGACGGCACCCCCGCAGAGCCAATCACCTCCAGCGCCGTCCAAAAGCTCGACATCCCCAACCTCTACACCAGCTTCCCAGCCCTCAAAGCCCTCGCCGCCCAGCAAACCGCCCAGCCTCTCTATCGAGAAATCCAGATTGACCCAGGCAACTTCGCCGAAGGCACCGTACTACTCCATTTTCCCGTCACTCAGACCACATGGAACCAGCGAAAAACCGCCACCCTGACCATAGATTTTTACCACCAGGGCCAGCTTTCCGTACCCATCCCAACCCCTAAACCCTGATCCTATGACTCGCCGCCGCTTCATCGCCGACACCTTCTTCCCCGCCACCGGACGTCCCACCACCGCCGCCCTTACTGGCGATCAGGCCCTTCACCTCGCTCGCGTCCTTCGCGCCGAACCCGGCCAAATCTTCGACGTAGTCGCCAACGGCTTCCTCCACCGCGCCGAAATCACCACCGTTGCCGATCAAGAAGTTCGCTTCATCCTCCACGAAGAACTGGAAGCCGACTCCGCACTCCCAATACACCTGCTCCTGGCCATCTTCAAATTCGATCACTTCGAATGGGCCATAGAGAAAGCCACCGAACTCGGCGTCGCCCACATCACCCCCATCCTCGCCCGCCGCACCGAAAAACACCTCGCCCTCGCCGCCACCAAGCGAGCCGAACGCTGGCGCCGCATCGCACTGGAAGCCTCCAAACAATCTCGCCGCACCGACATCCCCGAGATCGCCGACCCCAGCCACCTCAAACTGGCCCTCGAGCAAGAACGCAGCTCCAGCCGCATCCTCCTCTCCGAAACCGAACAGACGACCACCCTGTCCAACGCCCTCATCCAATCCGCACCGCTAACCTCCCCAACACTTCTTCAAGCACCCCCCGCTCAAAGTACTCATACGCTGGCTCTGGCGATAGGCCCGGAAGGCGGCTGGACACCAGAAGAAATCTCTCTCTTCACCCAGCACCAATGGAAATCCGTTACCCTCGGCCCACGCATCCTGCGCGCTGAAACCGCAGCCATCGCCGCCATAGCCATAGCCTCCACCCACCTCAACTGCCCCCTCTACATCTCCTCCTCCAACGCTTGAAAGGATGAGCGGCATCAGACTTTTCGAGCTGGAACGCCCAGCCCTTTTGTGCAAGCTCTCACTGAGCGAGGCTGAACGAAAACTCCAGATTCCGCGGGGCTATCGGGACTATGTTGACCTGCTCCCTCCCCGCCGTAAACCAGAACCATGCAAACAACGGAGAAAACTCCAACTACCAATCGACAAGAAAAAGGGGCAGGTCACCAACGCTGAAGTTTGGGCACAGAAAAACGCATCCGAAGATGCGTTGATTTTCCAAAATATTGATACTATTGGTGCTGGGAGGGGGGGTCGAACCCCCACGAGGTTGCCCTCGGCGGATTTTGAGTCTGATTTTAGGCATTTTGCAGGGTATTGCATCGCGACGCAGTAAATCGCAATAAGTATTTTATTTACATAGAGATGTAGACATATCTAAGGCTGCAATGTGACGCAACCAAAAGCAGAAAAGTTGGAAACGAACAGCCATCAAAACAGCCACTGACTCGTTTCGGCGGATTTTTATCTAGCTCTCGCTCGGATTTGCCCTACGTTCAGTGCTTTTTTCGAACATTCAGTGGCTGTTTGATGGCTGTTTGCGCTGTAACAAGTTGGGAAATAAGCACTTACACCTGCACAAGTTTTAGGGCAATTCGATCGTTTCCGGGCATCAAATCCGCCACTCTGACGTGGTGGCTGTTCGGTCCGACAGTGAGGCTCCATCGGTCGCCTTATGCGGTAGAAATCTTTCCACTCAAAGCCAGAAATGCACGCAACGCATCGTTGATGCGTGTTTGCCATCCGTCTCCACTTGCGCGGAGCGCTGCCATTACGTCGGCATCCAACCGGACTTTGACGGCCTCTTTGGTAACCTCTTTTTGCTTCTCATGGGACGGCCTCGGCGGCGCGCAACAATCTACTCTGGCGTATGAACTCGCGAAAAACTGCCCGACTTGGCTTGTGCCAGGGACTCACGCAGACCCGGCAGCGCATGTTCCGCATCGCCTTCAATTGCCCGGACTACCTTATTTTCGTCCATCTTTGTTGGTGTCTTCACGGCTCCACCCCGAATCAGAAGATTTCAAAATCGATGAGATGCTGCACGCCGCTTGCGCGTCGATGGCTGGTTTGGTGTCTGTTCTTGCAATATGCCATTTAGATATCGTCAGATCGCTTTCCTTGCGGCGGCCCGTTCGGAATGTTCAAAGGCGTCGGCAAAGGGCTCAAGCTCTTC
>JAJXYY010000021.1 GCA_021780315.1 Acidobacteriota bacterium | reverse complement strand
AATACTTCTTCTCCATGGGCGTCCACCACGACGGCTACGACCTCTGGAACTCCAAATACCAGCCCCGCTGGAACTCCGTCTCCACCGGCCCGCGCAAGGATATTGTCGGCCTCTGGGCCGCCGCCGCACGCGCCCGTGGCCTCCGCTTCGGCGTCTCCGAGCACCTCTCCAACTCCTTCGACTGGTTCGCCCCCTCCCACCTCGCCGACACCAAGGGCCCCTACGCCAACATCCCCTACGACGGCCAGAACCCCGCCTTCGCCGACCTCTACCACTCCTACGCCGGCATGCCCGCCAACTTCGCCAAAACCATCCTCCCCGACCCCATGGGCCGCACCGCCCCTGACTGGTGGAAGCTCCAGTACTTCAACCGCGTCAAGGACCTCCTCGATCAGCACCAGCCCGACCTCCTCTACACCGACGGCGGCATCGAGTTCAACGAGTACGGCCTCGGCACCGTCGCCGAGCTCTACAACGTAGGCCCCTATTCCTACGAAGGCAAATCCGAAGCCATCTACTTCAGCAAGACCCCCACCGACTGCCCCGACGGCACCTCCTGCGTCATCGACCACGAGCGCAGCGTCCTGAACCAGATCGACCCCCACCCCTGGCAGACCGACACCTGCATCGGCGAGTGGCACTACAAGCTCGGCGCCACCTACAAGTCCCCGAAAAAAGTCATCGACATGCTCGCCGACATCGTCAGCAAGAACGGCAACCTGCTCCTCAACATCCCGCTGCCCGCCTCCGGTGAGCCCGACCCCGAAGAGCTCCGCGTCCTGGCCGGCATCACCCAGTGGACCGCGATCAACGGCGAAGCCATCTTCTCCACGCGCCCCTGGAAGATCCACGGCGAAGGCCCCTCCACCAAAGTCGTCATCAAGTCCAACGGCAAGGAGTTCGACCCGAACGAAGGCAAGCAGCCCGACCTCACCGCCGCCGACATCCGCTTCACCACCAAGGGCAAGACCCTCTACGCCCTCGCCATGGGCTGGCCTGCCAGCAGCGAACTCGTCATCCAGTCCCTCGCCTCCAACTCCCCGCAACAACCCGGCAAAGCCCTCGACGTCCGCCTTCTGGGCCGCACCGCCGACCCCCTCCGTTTCAACCAGGACACCACCGGCCTCCGCGTCACCCTCCCCACCACGCCCACCCCAGCCTCCGATCTCGGTATCGCCCTCCGCATCCACTTCGCCTAAAGCCACCACAACCACCACCGCTCCCACCGCCGGGTGTCGTCTGATTTATCATGAAGCCGCAAAGATGAGGGCACTCAATGAAATCTCATGCCGCCCGCAATTGCCTTGTGCTGTGGAAGTACACCGAAGCCCTTCGCGTAGACGGGCACGCAGTTACAAGCACCTACGGTAAACACTCTGGTGGCCTTACGCGAGGCGACCGGATGTTTGTGATCGCAACACATCACAATGAGCTCTACCTGCTAGGTGCGCTTGAAGTGCTGCGGAGCGGGGAAGACTGGGCTGAGGTGGTGAGCCTTAGCGGAGTGTTTCGAATCATCCCCTTGAGAGGATTGAAATGGCGCCTTCGATTCGAAGGGACCTCTACCGAAAGACTGTCCAAGGATAGCCATATCGCTAGGCAGGTTCGTGCAAGTAGGAAACTTTCCGATGAATCCGCAAAGTTGCTAGGGGATCTTCTGGCCGCGAAACTGAGGCTAATAGAAGGCGACATTTGGGCTCAGGAGGGCAAGACCAAGCTGGTGACGCTGTCCAAACGGGAGCGCGACCCGAAGCTACGCAGTCTCGTTCTTGCCAAGAGAGGGACTCTCTGCGAGATCTGCGGCTTCAATTTCGAAGCGATATACGGCAAATTCGCGAAGACCTGTGTTCAGGTTCATCACATCGATGCACTTGGCAAAGCGGGACGCAATGGCGTGACCACCTCGCTCGATGATCTGCTCGTCATCTGTCCCAATTGCCACAGTGCTCTCCATAAGTACAAAAACCCAAACAACTGGAAGGCATTCCAAAGAGCATGTGGCCTGAGCAGCGATTCAAGAGACTGAGGCGTGATGCCTGACCAGTTTAATACACGCGAGTCAACGGCTGCATAGCGGCTACTGAGGTGGAAGATTTTCAACCCGATATCCTCCAGCGATACAGAGCCTCAGGTTTCACGAACAAGGTTGGAAGATGATCGGATCGATAGCTAACATCAAGCTCAAAGGAGGACCGCACTGCAATGCTTTACGAAATCATGGCCATCACAAGCGTTCTGAGAGCATGGAAACGGGACCCGAATTTGAGCAAGCGAGAGATT
This sequence comes from Acidobacteriota bacterium, assembly GCA_021780315.1. Lineage (GTDB taxonomy): Bacteria > Acidobacteriota > Terriglobia > Terriglobales > Acidobacteriaceae > Edaphobacter. Next base: position 1,612 of record JAJXYY010000021.1, on the reverse strand, counting down.
GGGGTTTGGAGCAATTGGAAAGACGATAATCCAAGGAACGACCTGCCCCTGTCGGAGAGTGAGGTGGAGCGCATGAAGAGTTTCATGCGAAAACACAACCCGACAACCTACCACCAGATATTTCCTGAGGATCGCCGCGTCGTGCAATAAAAATGCAACCCGCCCAACTCCACCACCCCTTCCTCCGCGCAGGTATATCCTCGCCATGTACCCCGAAAGGCGCAAGCATGCCGGTCATCTTCATCCCCATTCTCCTCGTCGCACTCTTCGTCCTGATCCTCATCGCGAAGACCTACTACCAGGTGCGCACCTTCACCGCCGGCGTCGTCGAGCGCTTCGGCAAATTCGACCGCATCACCCGCCCCGGCCTGCACTTCCTAGTGCCCTTCGCCGAGCGCGTCTTCTTCGTCGACCTCCAGGTCAAGCAGGCTCAGTTCTCCGTAGAGACCAAGACCCACGACAACGTCTTCGTCCAGATCCCCGTCAGCGTCCAATATCAGGTCCTCGACGACAAGATCTACGACGCCTTCTATCGCCTCTCCCAGCCGCAAAAGCAGATCGAGTCCTTCGTCTTCAACAGCATCCTCGGCCACGTCCCCAAGCTCACCCTGGACGAGACGTTCGAGCAGCAATCGGGAATTTCCGTAGCCGTGAAGAACGAGCTCGACTCCATCATGTCCGGCTTCGGCTTCAACATCCTCACCGCGCTGGTCACTGACATCATCCCCGACGTCAAAGTCAAAGCCGCCATGAACGACATCAACGCGGCGCAACGCGCCCAGGTCGCCGCCCAGGCCCGCGGCGAGGCCGAAAAGATCCTCAAGGTCAAACAAGCCGAGGCCGAAGCCGAATCCAAAGCCCTCCAGGGCAACGGCATCGCCCGCGAGCGCCAGGCCATCATCGACGGCCTCTCAGCCTCCATCGAGCACTTCCAGCACGGCGTCCCCGGCTCCTCCGCCGGCGAGGTCATGGCCCTCGTCCTGCTCACCCAGTACTTCGACACCCTCCGCGACATCGGCACCCGCGGCGGCACCAACACCCTCTTCCTGCCCAACAATCCCGGCGCATCCAACGACTTCCAGACCCAGATCCTCGCCGGCCTCCGCGGCGGCGCCATCCCCGTCCCCGGCCCCGACCCCGCCCGCCCCATCGAACCCGAGCGCCCCTACAATCCGCCCGCACCACCCGCCGGCACCCCCGGCACCCCCGACCCTTTCACCGGCCAATAGCGAACGCAACAATCCCGCCAACCCTCGCTGCTGGATGGGTCCGTGATACCTTGCGGTTGATGCGCTCCTTGCGGAAGTGGAAGTTATCAGGAACTTTACTGCTGGTGGGTTTCGGAGCCGCGCTGGTGGCGACATCCGGTCTGGTGAAGCTCCATGACGAGATTCTGAAAGCGTCGTTCCGATATTGGGACCAGGCGATTCAGAGCTGGGTGCATGGCCTGGCGACACCGATGCTGACGCAAGGGATGCTGGCGCTGAGTTGGATCGGGTCGCCCTTTGCGCTGGTGCCAGCCGTGGCGCTGGCTGCGGGTTTGCTGTGGTGGCGGGGCCTGAAGAACGACGCTGTGCTGGTAGTCGCGGCGGCGCTGGGCGGAGTGGCTCTG
>JAJXYY010000004.1 GCA_021780315.1 Acidobacteriota bacterium | reverse complement strand
AGCCCACCAACCACCTCGACATGCGCGCCAAAGACGTGCTCCTCGAAGCCATCGCCGCCTTCAGCGGCACCGTCGTCTTCGTCTCCCACGACCGCTACTTCATTGACCGCCTCGCCACCCGCGTCCTTGAAGTCGAAAACGCCTCCGTCACCGCATACGAAGGCAATTACGAGGACTACCTCCGCCGCAAAGAAGCCCTCACCGCAGCCGCCAGTGCGCCGTCTGTTCCCAACCGCGAATCCGTAGCGGCTTTGTATCAGGGCACGACCTCAGTCGTGCCGAAAAGCGACGCAAACGGAAACGGGGCTTCAGCCCCTGCCTCCGAGCCCGCAAAGGACCGCCCCCGCCGCCTCAATCCCATCAAGCAGAAGCAGATGGAAGACCGCTGCGCCTTCCTCGAAGAAGAAATCCCCCGCATCGAAGCCGCCATCGCCCACACCGAGCAGCAACTGGGCACCTACGTCTCCGCCGCCGAAACCCAGCGCCTCACCGACCTCGCCGCCACCCTCCGCGAACAGCTCTCCACCCTCACCACCGAGTGGGAAGACCTCATGCTCCAACTCGAATCCGCCTAACTCCACCCAACCCCTTCTGCCCAACCCCCTTTTGACCAATTCCCTTTTGCCCGACCCCCTTTTGACCAACCCTCTGATGAATGGGTGCCCCAGGTCTCGCCTTTGAGACCTGGGACGCGAGCCCGCTCCACCCCCTGGAAGCCTCAACACACCACCCGCCGCCGAAACACGACGCCGGTTGAGCCGTGTGTCAGGGCACGACTTCAGTCGTGCCGAACGTTCATGTCAATGGAAACGGGGCTTCAGCCCCTGCCAGGCAGAATCAAAGTTATCTCGCCTTCGCCAACACCAGGCGAAAGGACGGGGCAACTCATCGAGAAGTTATGATGCGAAAGGCCGGGCCAACCCGCCCAACTTCTGCCTCCTCTGTAGCATCTAGGAAATTAGTAGACGTCAAACCAAGTCTCGAGGATAGTGCATGCCGACAGCTCTTCCCCGCTGTTTCGTGCCGGGTTGCACCGTGACAATTCTGTTGATCGCCGTCGTCACTGCACACCCGCAGTCTGCTTCCCAGGGTGGGTGGACCTGGATGCACGGAACCAATGTGATTCCGAATGGCGGCAATGGAAGTATCCCAGGCGTCTACGGCGCGCTGGGAACTCCTGCCGCCGCAAACACACCATCGGGACGGACCCACAGCGCCACCTGGAAAGATAGTAACAATCACTTCTGGCTCTTCGGGGGAGGTTCTGATTCCGGCCTCACAGCCTATGAGCTGAATGACCTGTGGGAGTTTGACCCAGCAACAAATCAGTGGACTTGGCAGGGTGGCAGCAATTCGCTCCCATGTGCCGCATCCCAAACCACAGCGAGTTGGTGCGGCTATCCTGGGGTGTACGGTACGCTCGGCGTCCCCGCCGCAGGCAACATCCCTGGCGGCCGCGAGGCCGCTGCTACCTGGACTGATCAACAGGGAAACTTTTGGCTTCTTGGCGGTCTCGGATTCGACTCGTCGGGCAAGCTCGGCCTGTTGGACGATCTCTGGGAATTCGTCCCCACAACCGAGATGTGGATATGGATGGGGGGAGGAATCACGCTACCGGCTTCCGGCACATGTACTGCAGTGTTTGGCTCGCTGGGTGTTTTTTCAGCCGCGAATTATCCCGGTGATCTCATCTCCAGTGCGGTGTGGACCGATCTCAACGGTAATGCCTGGCTCTTCGGAGGAACGGGATGTGACGCGAATGCCAAAGTTGGTTGGTCGAATGCTCTTTGGAAGTTCGATAGTGCGTCTCATCAATGGACATGGATGAGCGGCAGCTCAACCTTTGGAAGCGTGCTGTACCCTCCAGCCATCTACGGAGCCAAGGGCATTCCCGCTCCTGGCAACATCCCCGGTGGGCGGATGAACACGGCAACATGGACCGACACGCAAGGTAGACTCTGGCTGTTCGGAGGCCAGGGCTACGACTCTTTGGGAGATACCGGCTGGCTCAATGACGTGTGGGTCTACGATCTTGGCACCAATGAATGGACATGGATGGCGGGTGATCAGAAGATGAATTGCCCTGCCAATTCCACGCAAAATTGCGGTAACGCTGGTATCTACGGTGTCATGGGTACTCCATCCGCCGCTAACCTGCCTGGCAGCCGCAGTCCGGGCTTCTTCTGGACCGACCATGACGGCAACTTCTGGCTCTACGGCGGATGGGGATACGACGCAAACGGAGCGCCTGGTAGTACCTTAGGGGATTTTTGGGAATTCAATCCCGCATCTCAGCAATGGACCTGGGTGAGTGGTTCTGAGAAAGGAGGCGCTGCTTCGATCTACGGAAGCCTCGGCATCACTTCAGCGCAGAATACCCCCGGATTACTCTTGAGTGGCTCAGGCTGGACCGACATCAATAACGACCTGTGGCTATTTGTCGGCAACGGGTTGGCCGCAAACCAGATAATTGGACTTCTCAATGACCTCTGGGTCTATAACCCCAACTGGACGCCACCCCCATCGCCAGATTTCTCTGTTGCAGTCACCCCCGCATCTCTCAGCATCATGGCTGGCCAGAGTGGTACTGCTTCTCTTACCGTGACTCCCTCCAATGGGTTCAGTTCTCCAGTTAGTTTTGGTTGTTCCGGTCTGCCCGCCGGGGTGACATGCAGCTTCACCCCGGCGACCATTACTCCCGCAGGTTCCGCCGCTTCTACAACCGTAACGCTGCAGGCCTCAGCCAGCGCCGCTCTCCACCCCCCATCGCAGCCCGGCTCCAATAATTTCCTCCCCGAGGCAGTCTTTGCCGCAATCCTGGCCGGCTTCGGCTTTCGCCGCATACGTCGCTCCGCAACCCGGCTTGCCCTATCGCTAGCGCTTTGCATTGCCGGAGCCATGCTCTTAAGCGCCTGCGCCAGCTTCAATCACTATGCCCCGCCTTCGCAACCTGTCATTGCAACTATCACAGTGACAGCTACCTCCGGCATGCTCCAGCAATCAGCACATCTTTCACTGACGATCAATTGAGCCAGGTTGCCCCACCCTTGTCCTACGCCCCAGCGAAGGACAGGGTGGGGTAGCGACGAACCCCAGGGTCCGAAAAACTTCCCTCCAGTTTGCATATAATTTCCCCACAATCCCGCACAATGGAATTGGATCAGCAGAAATCCATCAGGTATGCTCCCGGTCCGAACGGGATTCCATCGAGTCACCACCCCGGCCGGGACCTGGAAGCTGGAAGCTAGAGGCTGGAAGCTAGAAGCTGCCCCACCCCCCCCTCCCCCCCACCCTCAAAATTATTTGCAGTTTTCCACAAAAAGCTTGCAGAGAATTACGCAGTCTTGTGTTCCGCCGGTCGCAGCGCCAGCAGCCTCCATCCTGAGACGGCCTTCGCACCAACTCGTGCATAATCAAACAAGATGCCTCTCCTGTGGAATCCCGAAAGCTGGTCGCAGCGCCTCGCCGAGCTCGAAGCCCGCACCGGCGACCTGAAGGAAGCGCCCCTGCGCCGCGACGTTCGCTCGCTCGGCACGCTCCTCGGTGAAGTCCTGCGCGAGCAGGCCGGCGAAGAGCTCTTTGCCAACGTTGAAACCCTCCGCCAGGGCACCATCCGGCGCCGCGACGCCGAAGCGCACGGCAACGAAGAAGAAGCCGCCCGCCAGGCCGCACGCGCCCTTGAGCTGGTCCACTCGCTCCCCGTCGAGCGCGCCATTCTGCTCACCCGCGCCTTCGCCTTCTACTTCGAGCTCATCAACCTGGCTGAGACCAACCACCGCAAGCGCCGCCGCATCGCCCTGCAGCTCAGCGGAGAAGCCGGCCGCCAGCGCGGCTCCCTCGCCGGCACTCTCTGCGAAATGCGCCGCGTCGGCATCACCGCCGCCGAGGCCATGGACTGGCTCCGCCGCGTGCTCATCATCCCCGTCTTCACCGCTCACCCCA
>JAJXYY010000018.1 GCA_021780315.1 Acidobacteriota bacterium | reverse complement strand
CAACGCAGCCAGCAGCTTCACGCCTGGCTCAATACCTACAACTGGCATCGACCCCATGCTAGTCTCAACCAACATCCGCCCATCAGCCGCTCTGGCATCGATCGGAATAACCTGTTGAGCCACCACAGCTAGACCTCGACCAGAGCTTGTCCGTAGCGCTTCTCGACGTACTCGTCGAGGATGACTTGAAACTCTTCGACGATGCGGTCACCTTTGAGCGTGGTGAAGAGTTTGCCGTCGACATAGACGGGGGCCTTGGGCTCCTCGAAGGTACCGGGGAGAGAGATGCCGATGTTGGCGTGCTTGCTTTCGCCGGGTCCGTTGACGATGCATCCCATGACGGCGAGCTTGAGTTCTTCGACGCCGGGGTAGACTTTTTTCCACTCGGGCATGCTCTCGACGAGGTAGGTCTGGATGCGCTCGGCGAGCTCTTGAAAGTAGGTGGAAGTGGTGCGTCCGCAGCCGGGGCAGCTGGTGACCTGGGGCATGAAGGAGCGGATGCCGAGGGACTGGAGGATCTGCTGGCCGCAGCGTACTTCTTCGCTGCGGTCGCCACCGGGGGTGGGGGTGAGTGAGACGCGGATGGTATCGCCGATGCCGGCGAGCAGCAGCGGGGCGAGGCCAGCGGTGGAGGCGACGATGCCTTTCATGCCCATGCCGGCTTCGGTGAGTCCGAGGTGGAGGGCGTAGTCGCAGCGGCGCGCGAGTTCGGTGTAGACGTCGATGAGGTCGCGGACGCCGGAGACTTTGGCGGAGAGGATGATCTGGTCGCGGCGAAGGCCGTAGCGCTCTGCGGCGGCGGCGTTGTCGAGTGCGGAGACGACCATGGCTTCCATCATGACGTCGCGGGCATCGGCGGGGTGCGCGAGGCGGGAGTTGTCGTCCATCATTTTGGTGAGGAGGGCCTGGTCGAGGGAGCCCCAGTTGACGCCGATGCGTACGGGCTTCTGGTTATCAACGGCGACCTCTACCATGGTGCGGAAGTTATCGTCGTCCTTGCGTCCGATGGAGCAGTTGCCGGGGTTGATGCGGTACTTGGCGAGGGCCTTGGCGCAGTCGGGATACTTACGGAGCAACTGGTGTCCGTTGTAGTGGAAGTCACCGATGATGGGTGTGCTCCAGCCTTTTTTGGCGAGGGCCTCGACGATGTAGGGGACGGCTTTGGCGGCTTCGTCGTTGTTGACGGTGACGCGTACCATTTCGGAGCCGGCGCGGGCGAGGGCGGCGACCTGCTGGACGGTGCTCTCAATGTCCGCAGTGTCTGTATTGGTCATGGACTGAACTGCGACGGGTGCTTCCGACCCTACCCTGATGGCACCGATGTTTACCGTAACCGAACGACGACGCTGTAGCTGTGGCATAGATTTTCCTAAGAGCAGTTTACCATTCGGGCGGGTGTGCGGGCCTCGCGATACACTAGGCTGAGTGGCCCGGTAGCTCAGTTGCATAGAGCAGCGCACTCCTAACGCGAAGGTCGCAGGTTGGACTCCTGCCCGGGCCACCACCGAAGCCATCTGGATGCATAAGCACCAGTTCGCGGGCAGGGTACAGCAGCGTGGGGTGGTGCATGGCGAGCCTTAAGGCTGGCGCAGACCAGAGGGACAAAAGTACGGCGGAACGGTAGACGCGTTTGCTGCGGAGCCTTTGGTTCCACAATGGACGCTAACTGGTTTGCTTGCGCCGGATGCTAAATTCGCGTCCTATTTCGGCAAGAGTTTGGCTGTTGAGGGTGAGCGCAGCATGGGGAAAGACTTCGTTCTCTTCGATACGGATATGGTCGGCATAGAGCCGCTTGAGGGTCTCCGTGTGGAACAGGAGTGTGGCTTGATCGGCTTCATCGAGCACTCCCGAGGAGATCCATTCGGTGTACAGCCAATCGATGGATGCATGTAGATCATCCGCGTTGCCGTGATCCCGTAGCAGTCGTGCGAGGATCTCGCTGGTCTCGGTTGCAGCAATCGCGTGAAGCCGCGGGAACAAGGACTCTTCCTCGTCCCGCGTGTGGCGCTGTCCACCGACGTGGAAGTATTGCAGTGCCGCCTTTACCGCCGAGCGCTCTTCTTCGGTGAGGCTGCGATTGGCGGCACGCTGTGCCACGACGCAGAGGATGTCGAGGAAGTGTTCGATACGACGATGGCAGTCTTTCAACATACCGATGGGATCTTCGAATCCACTGTCCGGTTTAGCACCGATCTGAACTGCCATTGGTTGCCTCTTCCACTGGGTATCTTAAGATTAGATTTCGGAATCCATGGTTGACTTGTCGATCAAGCGTATTTCAGTAGATGCAGCGTGGTGGCATTCTTGACGGTCTGAGCCTGTGGGATACATCCCTTAGGCAGGTACGAGCAGCAAGGTTCTTCTGCATCGGGGTTGCCGGTAAGAGCGAAGACAGGCACCTTCAAGGCGGCAATCTGGTCGATCGGGTGTTTGCCTGGTGCTGTCGATAGCTCCATCGGATCTCAGTTCGGCTGTGTGGATGAACGGCAATAGACGCAGGCCAGGTCGTGCGCCTGCGTAGCCTTCCCGATTGCTATAGAGGGGCGTTCGCTGAAGTCGATGGCATCGATGAGTGGATTCATACCCTCATACAACCGCACCCGCAGGTGGGGTGCAGTGACAAAAGTTACTGTCGGACGATTTGGCAGCGTCTAGTGTTGGGACTGGAGGAATCGATGACCGACACAGGTATCTCTGCCCGGACCATGGTGGCGCGCGAACGTCAAAAGAGCGTGATGCTTCGAGTTTGGATTCTCAGCGGACTGTTCTTTATGGCACTTCCGGGGACGCTACTGGGTTTTTCCAACCTGATGGCGATCAGTGCTCATCATGGGATGCAGCAGTTGCCTGCTGCCTGGATGGAGGGTCATGGGCACGCGCAGATGTTTGGCTGGATCGGCAGCTTCATACTGGGGATTGGGTACTACTCGCAGCCGTGGCGTGATCGCAAATGGCTGCAGATGCAGTCCATTTGCTTTGGTCTGTGGACGGCGGGTGTAGCGCTTCGCTGGCTGGCCAACATTTACGCGTGGGAGTGGAGGGTCTTGTTTCCGGTGTCGGCCGGATTCGAGTTGATTGCGGTGGTTCTGTTTCTGAAAGCGGCGTCACAACACAAGATGCCGACCGCCGACCGCGCGACGGCAAAAAAAGTTGGGATGGAGCCGTGGATGATGTCGGTGATGATCGGGACGGTTGGTCTTACGGGTGGGGTTGCTTTCAACTTTGTGGAGTGCGTCCGGCTGGCTCTTGGCGGAACGATGGAGTCTTTTCCACATGCGCTGGACCAGAAGTATCTGGTGCTGATTGGCTGGGGATTCCTGGTACCGATGGTCTGGGGATTTTCTGCGCGTTGGCTACCTGCGTTTCTCGCGATTTCCGCCGCGGACGGAAAGAAGCTTCGGCTTGCCCTGGGGCTGGATCTTGCCGGCGCTTTCTTTGGGTTAGCCGGGTTCAGTAAAGTGGGGACTTTGCTTCTGGCTGCGAGTACAGTGACGATCTTTTTTGCGCTCCATCTTGGTCAACGGCCTCATGGAAGGGCGAAGGTTCAGGGAATCCATCCAAGCTTTCCGTACTTTGTTCGGCTGGCTTTCCTTTGGCTGATGGTGGCGGGCTGGATGAGTCTATGGGCGGCGATTGGCGATCATCATGGGGGGATATGGGGTGCTTCTCGTCATGCGTTGACGGTTGGTTTTGCAGCGACGATGGTGTTCGCGATGGGGCCGCGGATTCTGCCTCACTTCACGGGAGTTGCAGACATCTTCAGCAAGCGACTGATGCTGGTGAGTCTGCTGCTTTTGACCGTTGGCTGCTTTCTGCGGGTATCGTCGGAGCCATTAGCGTACGAGGGATTTCTGGGCTTTGCCTGGAGAGTGCTACCACTGTCGGGCGTGCTTGAGCTTAGCGCGGTTCTGCTGTTTGCATGGAATCTTTCCGCGACTCTCCTGTTCGGGCGATCGGTCTTCGCTGCGGCAACCTCGGAGGAGGCAGCGACTGGGAACGGTGCTCGATTGACAGGCCACGCGTAACGACTGGATCGAGGGCTGGATGTGCGGACGCCCGCGACGGCTGATCTGGATATGGTCTCGGTTCTTGCTGGGCCACACCTGTGTCTGCCGATCGCGCGGTCCAAGAACCAATTGAGTTGCTCGGGCGACCGGGACTGTGCAGACTGGGGCTGTATCAGTTTTTGTGGCCGAGGGTGGGTCGATCGTCGGTGCTGGACGCTGGATTGTTGGGGTCGTTGTTGGTTCCACCGACGCGACGGAGGGTGGGCTTGTTGCCGTTGCTCTTATCGTTGATCTTGCGCTTGTTTTCGATGCGGGCGAGGCGGGCTTTGACGTCGTCAAACTCGGAGGTGGTGACGACGTAGTCTGGCCGGGCGGGCATGATGGTGGCGATCTCGTCTTCGGAGTGGGCGATGCGGTCGGGGGTCTGGGGGTGGTCGGAGAAGACCTTGGCTAGGGTGCCGGGTTTGTGCTTTTCGAGGGCGTCAATTTTCTCGAAGAACTGGATGAACGCCTGCGGATCGTATCCGCATTTGTACATGTACTGGAGTCCTAGCCAGTCGGCTTCCGCCTCGAAGTTGCGGGAGAACTGGAGGAAGGTGATGGGGACGGCGAGTTGGGTGGCCTCGTAGATGCCGTAGCCGGTCCAGGAGCCCTGGGTGAAGATGATGAGCGGGACGGAGCCGATCTGCGCGTAGTTCATGCGGGTCATCTCGCGGGCAGCGTGGTGGGCGCAGACGTGAGCGACCTCGTGGGCCATGACACCGGCGACTTCTGCTTCCTCGTCGGCGGCCATGATGAGGCCGGAGTTGACATAGAAGAATCCGCCGGGGAGAGCCATGGCGTTGATCTCGTCGGAGTCGATGATCTTGATGGTGAAGGGGACTTTGCAGTCGGAATTTTTGACGATGTTTTGGCCGACGCGGTTGATGTACTCGACGACGACGGGATCGGTGACGAGGTGGGCGGACTTCTCAATCTCCATGGAGTAGGACTTGCCGTTGCGGATCTCCCAGTCGGTGGAGTACCAGTTGCCCATGCCGCGACCGCCGATGTTGCGGGTTCCTACAGCGTTGACGTCGTCTTCGCTGCCAGCTTTGATATGGGGATCGAGGGCTTCGCCGGGCGAGGGGAGAACGTCGTTCTGGGGGCTGGCCTTGGCGTCTTTGGAGTCTTTGGCTGCCTTGGAGTCTTTGGGGGACTTATCGTTTTTTTCGGGCCGGTTGGCGGAGGTGTCAGTGGCGTCGCTGGTGTCGTCGGCCTTGGTGGAGGCGGCGGGTGTGGGGGAGGTGCTGACGGGGTTCTGGGCATAGGAGAGGGTGGCGATGGAGATAAAGGCTGCGAGGCCAAGTGGCAGGATTGGACGCATGATGGATTCTCCTAGTAAGCCGCTGCCGGTGCGGTGGGCGCAACTCCACTAATCTTGGACTTAGTATGCGCTTTTTTGGTGAGCGGCGCGAGGTGCGGAAGGAGATCGATCTGAGGCTACCAACTGGAGTAGGACGTGCCGTCGGAGGCGGTCTGCTGGGCTCCTGAGTGGACGTCGTTGATGCCGGACTGGGTCTGGTCCAGGCTTTGGAGCGAGTCATCCTGAGAGGGCATCCAGGTGTCGGTGCGGTCGGTAAAGGGATCCTTGGGCATGGCCTTGAGATAGCCGGCCTGAACGAGATCGTCGAGGGCCTGTGGGGCCTTCTGTTTGTCGACAGTGTAGGAATCGATGGCACCACGCATGGTATGGAGGTCTTCGCGTAGGACGGCCTCTTTGGCTCGGCGGATGTTGTTGGTGTAGGAGGGGATGGCGATGGCGGCGAGCAGGCCGATGACGACCATGACGATCATGAGTTCGAGCAGGGTGAAGCCGGACTCTGCGGCAGGAACGAGAGCGATGGCCACAGGAGTGGTGCTGGAGCGGCTGGGTGGCGGCGATAGACGGGATGTGGAGTTAGCTACCATGTGGAGTATTTTGTTCCGTCGAGGCCGGTTCCGTTGCTCTTGGAGTGTACGTCGAAGACATTCTGTCCACCGAATGAGTCAGAATCGGGATCGTCTTGGTTGGACCGGAGCCCCCATTCGGCGGTTCCGGTCATGGGATCGATGGGGATGCGGCGGAGGAACTTGACCTTTTTCCCCTGGACGTCGACACCGTTGACGAGGGATTCGAGGTCGGGTGGGTAGTTCATGCTGTCGGCCTTGGTCATGAAGGCACCTTTGTCGGCTGCGTCTTTGTAGTGGTCGATGGCATCGCGCATCTGCCAGAGGTCACGGCGCAGCTCACGCTCTTTCTCTCGTTTGACCTGAAAGCGTGCGATGGGGAGAGCAGCCGAGGCCAGAACGGCGACGATGGCGACGACAATAATGAGTTCGACGAGCGTGAGACCAGATTCGTGGTGGGTGGCCACGGGGGAGGCCACGTCCGTACAGTCCGGACGTGGGTCACCCGGTGTGGTTGGGCGACGAATCACTTTACATGTACCACGGCCTGCGACCCGGCGGCCGGAAGGTTGGCATGCGCACTGTTCTGAGCTCCGACCTTGACGAGGTCGAGGTTGGAGTCACCGGCGGCAAGAGCTTTGAAGGTGAGGGTAGCGACGTTTCCCTGCCCGGTGACGCCGGCGACGCCGGGTGGACGGGAGCTGGAGATGGTGACGAGACCGTTGCCCTCGTCGCGGTGGACGATGGAGACGGCCTGACCGTCGCGGCCGAGGAAGTCTCCGGCGTCGACGTTGACCAGTTCGAGGACAGCGGGGTTGAACTGCATTTGGAGCGGGACGGAGTAGACGTCGTGAGCGTTGCCGAGCATGACGGCGACCTGGAAAGTGCTGCCGACGGTCTGGGGGATGGCTGGCGGTACTACGGTGAAGCTGATGGGCAAGCCTGCAGGTGCGGCTGCCTGGGGCAGGGCTGACGTACCCTGTGATGCTGGGGCTTGAGGCTGCTGACCTGGCTGGAGCGGCTGGGCCTGTTGCTTGAGCTGCTGGACCATGGCGGAGGCAGCGTTCGCCGCACTGGTGGCCTGAGCTGCGGGGCTGGTACGGGGAGCCAGACGGGGGTCAGCCTGGTCGGCGGTCTGGCTGAGGGCTGCGTCGTGACGAAGCTCAATGGACTGGCCGGTTCCGGTGTCGATGGCGCGGGTATTGAGGCGGGAGAGGACCGACTCGCGGACGATGTGGGGGATGAGGAGGAAGACGACCTCGTCCTGCTGGTTTTCGGTGCCCTGGGTGCCGAAGAAGTACTTGAGGAGCGGAAGTTCGCCGAGGCCGGGGGTTCCGTTATTGGTACGGTTGTCCTGCCGGGTGAGGATGCCTGCGAGGATGCTGGGCTCTCCCTCCTTGAGCTGGATAACCTGCTCGATGACACGCTGGGAGATGATGGGCTCGGTGACGCCGGAGATGGTGACGGAGCCGTTCTGGGAGGAGACCTCGATTTTCATCTTGAGGGTGACCTCGCGATCGAAGTGAACGGTGGGGGTCATGTCGATGTTGACGCCAACATCGAGATAGGTGAACTGGGTCTGGACACCGATGCTGGCGACTCCGGTGGAGACGCCGGCGTTGTAGGAGCCGGTGGCGACGGGGATTTTGGAACCGATTTTGAGTGTGGCCCTCTGTCCGTCGGTGGCGCGGATGCGGGGATTCTGGAGGATGCGGGTGTCGGAGTCGGTGAGCAGCGCGTTGAGGGTGCCGCCGGAGATATTGACTGCGAAGTTGGTGGCGTTGAGGTGAGCGAGAGAGTTGAGGGTGAAGTTTGAGACAGCGGCGGCGGTACCGGTAGCGGTCGCGGTGCTGGTGGTGGTGCTGTTGAGGGTGTTGCTGCTGGCCTGGGGGGTGAGGCCGAAAGACTGCGGAAGGGTGATGCCGAGACTGCGGATTTTATCGCGATTAACCTCGAGGACGGCCACGTCGACGACAACTTCGGGACGGGCGCGATCGAGATCGTTGAGGAGCTTTTGCGCGAGCAGAAGCTGGTCGGGGGTGGCGCGCATCACGAGGGCGTTCTGGCTGGGGACGAGATAGATCTTGATGCTGGGGTCGAGCAGGTTGCGGATAGCGGTCTGGATCTCGTTGGCGTCGTTCTGCTGACTGGCGTTAGTGAGATAGAAGGTCTGGACGGCGAGTTCGTCGAGGTCTGTACGCTTGGTACGGGTGTTCTGGGCGACGAAGATGGTGTTGGGGGTGACGGGTTTGTAGAAGGTGCCGGCGATGGTTCCGACGATGCGCAAGGCGTCAGAGAGGGTGACGTTGGTGAGATCGACGGGGATGCGCTTGGAGGAGTAGTCGGGGTCGAAGAGGACGTTGAGTCCGGCGGCCTTGCCGATGGCCTGGTAGATGACTTTGACGTCCTCAACCATGTGGAGGGTGATGGGGTCGTTGGAGACGGGTTTGAGTTCGACGGGGCCGGATACGGAGCCGATATTGGACAGGGTCTCGCGCTGGCCGGACATCTGCTCCTGAACGGCGGCTGAAGGGGGAGCTGGGTTCTGCTGTTGCTGCTGCTGGATGAGGTCGATCTCCTGCTGGGCGGTCTGGTTGCCGGGATCGATGATGAGGGCGCGGGAGAACTCGGTCACTGCACCAGTGAGGTCACCACTTTGCTTGAGGACTCGGCCACGATCGACATGGGCGACGGCGGCCTGAAACTTCATGCGCTCGTAGTGCGCTTTGTAGCGGAGATCGTTGGGCCTCTTGAGGTGTGCCTGGCGGTAGTCTTCGTAGGCGGCGTCGAATTCGTCGTGAGACTCGGCGGTTGCTCCACGCTTGTTCCAGGTACCGGCCGACTGAGCGTGCAGCGGAAGGGGGGCGGCGAGGTGCAGCACGGCGAAGAGAGGGGCGAGCGAGAGCGCCCGTGCAGCGAAGGGGAAGAGTGTGTTTACGATTGGGTTTCTGCGACTCATGCTGCCTTCGTTTGCATCCTTTGCACGGAACAGAGTGAAGCGTTTGCCAACTGGGCCAAGGTACCGGTTGGAGGCTGCGTAGGGGGTGCTGCCGGTGGGGGCGGTGGACGCCCTGTAGAGGCGAGACATGCTCCTGCGCACGCGTGAGTATAGCATTCTGGGGACGATAAGACCTCTCAGCGGATGGCAACTACTGTTCTTCTTATGGTACGCGTAGCTACTGGTTGAAGCATACGCGATAGGGCTCAGGCTGGATGCTTGAGGCTTGGTGATTAGACGCGGGGAAAGGCGGCAGGCGAGGGTCACGTGGGGTATAGCGGAAGCAGTCTGGGGCTGAATTCGTGTTAAAGTAAGAGGTTCGATGGCTCGCAATCTTTCCAACCCGACGGTGGCGCACCAACCCAAGGCGGTGGTGAAGGCGAAGGACCGCGATCCCGTAGCGGCTGGACAGCGGGATGCGGCGTACAACCGTTCGGCCAGCTTCAATTATTTTTTGAGCGACAAGTTCGAAGCTGGAGTGGCGCTGCGGGGGACCGAGGTGAAGTCGATTCGCGAGGGCAAGGCCAACCTTAAGGATGCCTACGGGCTGCTGAAGGATGGGGAGTGCTTTCTGCTGAATGCGCATATCGGGCCGTTTTCGCATGGGAACGCGATGAACCATGAGTCGCTGCGGACAAGGAAGCTGTTGCTACACAAGGCCGAGGTGCGCAGACTGGAAGGCATGACGCGGCAAAAGGGTTACACGCTGATACCGACGCGACTGTACTTTCGTAATGGGCGGGTGAAGTGCGAGTTGGCGCTGGCCAAAGGCAAGCAGGACTGGGACAAGCGCGAGACGGAGCGCAAACGCGAGGCCGATAGTGAAGCAAAAGCAGCGATTGCGCGGAGTCAGCGGCGGTAGGGGGTTGGTGGGACAGTTATTTTTGGAACAACGTACTTAAGTTGTAACGAGACACGGTTCGTAGCAGGATACCGCACGGTTTACCATACCAGTTATGGATACACGTCTTCTGATACAGGATGCGGCAGGTTTTGCGACGCCGTTGCTCGCAGTGTTTGCGGTGGATATAGCAGTGGCAGCGGGTGCTGAGCCGTTGATTGCTTTGTTGACGACTTCGGATGCAGTGACGCATGCCGCGGGCAAGGTGCTGGCATCGGGCGAGTTCAAGGGAAATCTGGGGGAGACACTGCTGCTACATGCTCCGAGCGGGCTGAAGGCCGAGCGGTTGCTGCTGGTTGGTCTGGGCAAAGCGAAGACGCTCTCGATCGACGAGGTACGCAAGGGTGCGGGAGCGGCGGTGCGTGCGCTGAAGCCACGGGGGCTGCGTGAGTTGGCGATTGCGTTTCCTGAGGACCACGCGCTCTCCGATGAGCACCTGGAGAGCCTGCCGAATGGGTTGCTGGCGCGTGCGCTGGTGGAGGGCGCTGAGTTGGCTGAGGTGGACTATGACACCTATAAAAGCGAGCGGAAAGATCTGTCGGTACAGAAGTTGACGGTGCTGGCGAAGGAGTTGGAGAAGACCGCGATTGCGGAGATGCAGTCGGGCTTCCATGATGGTCTGATGGTGGCGAAGGCACAGAATTTTGCGCGCTCGCTGGTGAATGAGCCGGGCAATGTGCTGACACCGACGGAGTTGGGCAGACGTGCGGCGGCGATGTGCGCGGAGATGGGGCTGAAGTGCGAGGTCTACTCGACGGAGAAGCTGCACGAGTTGAAGATGGGAGCTTTCTGGGCGGTGTCGCAGGGATCAGCGGAGCCTCCGGCACTGATCGTCATGACGTACGAGCCAGAGGGCGCAGAGGCTGCGGGGAGTACACCTGCTCCGGTGCTGGGGCTGGTGGGGAAAGGGATTACGTTCGATACGGGCGGTATCTCGATCAAGCCGGCAGACGGCATGGACAAGATGAAATATGACATGGCTGGAGCTGCGGCGATGATTGGAGCGATGCGGGCGATTGCCGATCTGAAGCCGAAGGTGAAAGTGATTGGGGTGGTGTGCTCGGCGGAGAATATGCCGGATGGCAAGGCGTTCAAGCCGGGCGATGTGGTGACGGCAATGTCGGGTAAGACGATCGAGATCATGAATACCGATGCCGAGGGGCGGTTGGTGCTGGCCGACGGACTGCATTATGCCAAGGCGCTGGGCTGTACGCATTTGATCGATGCCGCGACGCTGACGGGAGCGGTAGCGATTGCGCTGGGCAAGCTGAATGTGGGCCTGTTTTCCAACGATGAGGCGATGTGGGAGCGGTTCCAGTGGGGGACGAAGATCTCGGGCGAGAAGTACTGGCGGCTTCCCTGCACCGACGATTACAAGGACCAGATCAAGAGCCAGATTGCAGACATTATGAACACGGGAGCGACGCGGTATGGCGGGTCGATTACGGCGGCGATGTTTCTGAAGGAGTTTGTGGGGGAGACTCCGTGGATTCATCTGGATATTGCGGCGTGTGCGTGGAATGATGAAGCCCAACCGTGGATTGCGCGGGGGCCGAGTGGGGTTGCGGTGCGGTCGATTGTGGAGTGGGTGCGAAGTTACTCGGCGTAGCGTTTGGCGAGTATGAGGGTGTATACAAAAGGCCTCCCGAGGAGGCCTTTTGTATGGGGAATGGTTACATGACGGGTGGGGCTTCGATGCCGAGGTAACCGAGGGCGCGGATCATCTCGCGCTGGGCTACTGCTGCGGTCGAGAGAAGGATGGCTTTGCGGGTGGGGTCGGTTTCGTTGAGGACGTGGTGGCGGTGGTAGAAGTTGTTGAACTGCTGGGCCAGTTGGAAGGCGTACTTGGCGAGGTAGGCTGGCTCGGCGGTGGCGATGCACTGCTCGATGGTGAGGGTAAGTTTGGAGGAGAGGAGCCAGGTCTCCCAGAGGCTGGTTCCCTCTTCGCTATCGAGGATGGGGGCGAGGTCCAGAGTGGCGATAGCGCTGAGGGATGCTTCGGCGGTGGTGTTGGCCTTGCGGAAGATGTTGGCGGCACGGACGATGGCGTATTGGACGTAGGGGCCGGTCTCGCCTTCGAAGCTGAGGGCATCTTTGAAGTCGAAGGCGATGACGGTGTTGCGGGTGAAGCGGAGCATGAAGTAGCGGAGGGCGCCGACGGCGATCTGGGTGGAGATGGTGAGGCGCTCGGGTTCGGGGATCTCGGGGTGGCGGGTATCGACTTCGGCTTTGGCGGCGGCGATGAGGCGGTCGAGGAGGTCGTCGGCTTTGACGCCGAAGCCTTTGCGTCCGCTGACCTCGATGTAGGAGCGCTTCTGGTCTTCTTCGCTGATGGGGTAGCCGAGGTCGAGGGCGCAGCGGGGGGTGAGGGCGACCATCTCGTAGGAGAAGTGGGTGTAGCGGTCGGCGACGTCGGTGTAGCCCATGCCGCGGAGGGCTGCGATGACGTTGTTCTGGGGGTCGTTCTGGCGGGAGTCGATGACGTTGTAGATGGCGTCGGCGTGGCCGAAGGTGGGTGGCTGGGGGCCGGTGGGGGCGGCGGTGGAGATCCAGCAGGAGTGGGTGGGATATTCGAAGAACTTCTCGTAGCCGAAGTCTTTGCCGGGGAGGAGGCCGAACTTCCAGAGGTGGTAGGCGATGTCTTTGCCGACGTAGGTGACGGTGCCGTTGGAGCGGACGATGACTTTGGCTTCTTCGTCGGGGGCGTCGGTTCCCTTTTGCTGGCCGTCGGTGCCGGCGCGGCGCATGACGTAGCAGCCCTGATTTTTGCCGGAGGTTTCGAGGTAGAGGACGCCTTTTTCCAGCATGAGGGCACGGGCTGCGTCCCAGAAGTGCAGGGAGAGGATCTCGCTCTCGCGAGGGAGGAAGTCGTACTCGATGGAGAGGCGCTGCATGGTTTCGAGGTGGCGATGTAGGACGGCGGTGGAGATGATGTCAGCGATGGTGGCGGTGTCGTTGTCGCCGGCTTCGAGGGCGTGGAGGGTGTCGAGGCGGATTTGTTTGCGGCGGGTTAGTTCTGCGGCGTCGCTGGAGGCGGTGTACCACTGGGAGACGCGGGCGTAGAGGTCCCAGCAGTAGAAGTCGATGCGGGTGTTGGTTTCGAGGAGTTCGTTGAGGAGTTCGCGGGTGGTGTCGAGGGTTTTGCCTTCGAGGTGGACGAGGCCTACGACGACGTCGGCGACCTGGACTCCGGTGTTGTCGATGTAGTTCTGCACGCCGACTTCGTAGCCGCGCTTGAAGGAGTCGGGGCGGAGGAGGCGCTGGAAGGTGTCGCCGAGGATGGCGTTGCGGAGGTGGCCGATGTGGGCGGCTTTGTTGGGGTTGATGCTGGTGTGCTCGATGAGGCGGAAGCCGGGGCCGCCGATATCGGCGTGCTGGTCCTGCGCGATGGCGCGGACGGCGGCCGAGCGCTGGAGGCGGATGTTGAGGTAGCCGGCGCCGGCGACTTCTACGCTGGCGATGCCGGGGAGTTGGGGGAGAGCGGCGGTAAGTTCCGCGGCGAGTTCGGTTGCAATGGCGCGGGGGGCCTTGCGGAGGCGCTTGGCGAGTTCGAAGGCGACGGGGAGGGCGAGTTCGCCGAGGGCGATGCTGGGGGGCTGCTCGACGGCAAGCTGCGTGAGGGTGATCTCATACTTGCTGAGGAGGATGGCCTGAATGCGGGCCAAGAGCGACTGCTGGATTGTGCGATACATGCTGGAGGGTTCACCGCTTTGCAAAGAGTGTGGGACTACTACAGTTTACTTGAGAGGTGTTGGAAGGCCTCAGGGGAGTTCTTCGGGGAGGGTTTCGATCTCTTCGAGGAGTGGTTTGTGGTTGTGAATTTTGGCGCGGTGTATGAGGAAGACGAGGCCGCCTGCTCCGGTGACGGAGATGAGGAGCCAGGCGTGGAGGGCCAGGCCAAAGAGGGCGGATTGGGCAGCAGGTGCACCGTGGCTGACGAGGGAGGTTTTGACGGCCCACTCGAAGGTGCCGATGGCACCGGGAGAGCTGGGGAGCATGTAGGAGAGATTGCCGAAGGAGACAGCCTCCCATGGGCCGAGCCAGTCGGAGGGCAGACCGATAAGGCGAGCGGCGGAGACGAAGATCAGACCCTCGCAGGTCCAGATGACGATGGACTGGAGGAGGAGGAGAAAGCTGCGGAGGATGCCCATCTGGCTGAGGGTGTCGACGGCAAGCAGGAGCCAGTGCTCGAGTTTGTCCAGCAGCGGATGGTGGGGGAGGCGGGCGAAGATGGCACGCAAGGGAGCGGCAAGAAAGCGGGCTCCAAAGATGAGTACGAGCAGGCCAATGGCGGAGATGCCTACGGCAGCGTCGGCTCCGTGGCGGACCTGGGGCGGAATGCCAGAGCCCATGGTGAGGACGAACATGAGACCGACGACAAAGACATCGAGGAGTTTCTCCAGGATGACGGTGCTGAGGATGATGGAGGGGGAGGCACCGAGATCCGGGGCGTAGGTGAAGACGCGCATGATGTCGCCGATGCGGAGGGGCAGGATGTTGTTGGCGGCGAGCGAGGTGAGCAGGACACGGGCGCAGACGCCGAAGCGGGCTCCGGTGGAGTGCATCATGTGGGTCCAGCGGACGCAACGCAGGGTATAACTGGCGAGGGTGAAGGCCAGAACGCCGAGAATCCAGACGGGATGGGTGGGGTGGAGGGAACGAATCTCCGCAAGATGGATGTTGCGGAAGGTGTACCAGAGGAAGAAGGCACTAACGAGCAGGCCGGGGACCGTCTTGAGGAAGTTGCGGCTGTTGGTCTGCGTCATGCGCGGCGATCTGTGTGGCAAAGGGTAGAGTGAGAAGACATCGAAGATTATTGTATCTTCGGCGAGCAAGTTTCTGGCTGCGGGAGGGTGACGAGTCGGGCTGGAGGTGCGTTCAGCCGACAGAACCGACGTCGGCTGTGACGGCGGCGAAGCTGAGGTCGAGAAGGCGGACGGCTTCGTCGACGTCGGATTTGGCAATGTTCATGGGGGGAGAGATGCGGATGACGTTGTGGTACATGCCACCTTTGCCGATGAGCAGGCCGTGTTCGCGGGCGGATTCGAGGAGTTCGTTGGCGAAGGTGGGGGCGGGTTGTTTGGTGGCGGGGTCGGTTACGAGTTCGAGTGCCTGCATGAGGCCCATACCGCGGACGTCGCCAATGATGGGGTACTTCTGCTGGAGTTCGAGGAGGCGCTCGCGGAGGTAGCCACCCACGACAGCGCAGTTGGTGAGGAGATCGTCCTCCTCGATGAGGTCGATGACGGCCTTGGCGGTGACGCTGGCGATGGGGTTTCCGCCGAAGGTAGCGATAGATGGCCCCTGGTAGGCATTGGCGATCTCGGGAGTGGCGATGGTGAGGCCAATGGGGTATCCGTTGCCGAGGCTCTTGGCGGAGGTAAGGATGTCGGGCTCGACCTCCCAGTGCTCGATGCCGAACCACTTTTTGCCGGTGCGGCCCCAGCCGGTCTGGACTTCGTCGGCGATGAAGTCTCCGCCGTACTGTTTGACGATGTTGAAGGCGAGCTTGAAGTACTCTTTGGGCGGGGTGATGAAGCCGCCTACACCCTGGATGGGTTCGGCGATCATTCCGGCGATGGCTCCGCTGGTGCTGGCCTGGATGACGGCTTCGATATCCGTGGCGCAGGCGACCTCGCAGGAGGGGTAGGTCTTGCCCATGGGGCAGCGGTAGCAGTAGGGATTCATGGCGTGGACGATGCCGACCTGGTAGGAGGACTTGCGCCATGAGGCGATGCCGTTGAGGGATTTGGTGAGGGAGGAGCGACCGCTGTAGGAGTGGCGTAGAGCGATGATTTCGAGGTTGCCGGTGTGTTGGCGGGCGGTGTCGATGGCGGTCTCGTTGGCGTCCGTGCCACTGGTGGTGAAGAAGCTTTTTTCGAGGCGGCCGGGGGTGATATGGGCGATCTTCTCGGCGAGTGCGACCATGGTGCTGTGGGGGTAGAGGGTTGAAGTGTGGCCGAGTTTGTCCATCTGGGCCTTAACGGGGCCGGTGATGCGGGGGTTGGCGTGGCCTACGCCGACAGTTACGATGCCACCGAAAAAGTCGAGGTAGCGCTTGCCGTCCACGTCCCAGACGTGTTGCATGTGGCCGCGTTCGATGGGGAGGGGATCGGAAAAGAAGTTGGAGACCGCGGGGAAGATGAACTGCTGCTTTTTGCGGTTGATTTCGGTGCGATTCATGTGTTGCGGCTCCCTGCTCCCCAGTAAAGCACGATACAGGGCTGGAGGAATGGCGGGAAGCGGCGATTGTTTTGCATACACACACATGAGTCAGCCGTCTAACATGAGAAGAGCTTAGGCTGTATTGACCCCGGGGTCGCGTCAGGAGATCTGGTCGTTTGGCAACAACGTTAGCGGTACCCGTATCAGAGCAATTGAGACAGAGTGCGACACGCGGCCTGGACCAGAGATTTGGGGCAGCCGTGGCTAGTATGCTGACGATTTTTTCCTGTGCGGTCAACGGCTATCATCCGTATGCCGAAGATGGCGGGGTGTATTTAGCCGGCGTGAAGCGATTGCTGCATCCGGAGTTGTATCCGCATGGCTCGGCGTTTGTGATGGAGCATCTGCGGTTCAGCTTGTTTGCTCCCATGATGGCGGGGTTGGTGCGTGGGTCGCATGTGGGGCTGACGGTGGTGCTGCTGGCGACGTATGTTGCGAGTATTTGGGTGACGCTGTTTGCGGGGTGGCAACTGGCGGCACGATGTTATGAGAGTCGTGCGGCACGGTGTGGGGCGACGATGCTGCTGGCGGCCTGGATCGGGCTGCCTTTGGCGGGGACTGCCTTGATGCTGATGGACCCTTATGTTTCCGCACGAAGTATCTCTACACCGTGTACGCTGCTTGCGCTGGTGGGGATGCTGGATGCCTTGCAGGGAGAGGGTAGGGAGCGTTGGCGTGGATTGGCGTTGTGCGTGGTGTCGCTGCTGGTGGCGGGGGTGCTGCATCCGCTGATGGCTGCGTATGGGCTAGGATTTGTTTTGCTGCTGGCGGCGATCTCTGTCCGAAAGGCGGGGATGCGGGCGGTGGGAACGTTGGGGCTGTGTCTGTTGGCGATGGGAATCGCCTGGATGGTGCAGGAGACTGCCGCGCCAGAGAGTGCGGCGTACCTGAGTGTGGTGATGACGCGGACGTATTGGTTCGTGGGGCGATGGACCTGGTATGAGCAGTTTGGGCTGGTGGCTCCGTTGCTGATTCTGGGGATGGCAGGAGTGCATTGGCAGAAGGCAGAGGGCTATTGTGCGAGACGTGCGCCGTTGGTTCGTGCGCTGCTGGCTCGTGCGGCCGTGGTGGGCGGAGCGGCGGCGATGCTGGTTGCGACGGTGTTTGCCCGGGCGGAGTTGGCTACGCACCTGGTGGCTCGGCTGCAGCCGCTGCGGATGTTTCAGGTGGTCTACGTGGTGATGATCGTGGTGGTGGGGGCGGCGCTGGGAGAGCGGGTGCTGCGCCGCAGTGCGGCTCGGTGGACAATAGCGATGGTGCTGCTGGGTGGGCCAATGCTGCTGGCACAGTGGAAGACGTTTCCCGACTCGGCGCATGTCGAGTTGCCGGGGCGTACGCCGAAGAATGCGTGGGAGCAGGCGTTTGAGTGGATTCGTGACAACACGCCGGTAGATGCACTGTTTGCAATTGATGCTCGGTATATTGATGCGCCGGGAGAGGATGCCCAGACGTTTCGAGCGATTGCGGAGCGGAGCGTGTTGCCGGATTCGGCGAAGGATGGGGGTGAGGTTTCGATCACGCCGTCTTTGACAGCAGCCTGGGTGGAAGGGGTGACGGCGCAGCGGGGACTGAGTGCTGCGAGCGACGCGGAACGAGAGACCAGACTGAAGCCGCTGGGGGTTCAGTGGCTGGTACTGGAGCGTGGGGCGAGGACGGATTTTGCGTGTGCGTATGAGAACTCTGCGGTGAAGGTGTGCCGCCTTCCTTAGAGGCAAAGAAAGCGGCGTGAGGGTCAGTTGCCGGAGGTGGCGGGCTGGTCTGCTTCCGGTACGGCTTTGAGCACGACGGTCTCTTGATCCTTCGCCTCAAACTGGTTGTAGTAGGTGCGGAGTGCGGGGTAATCCGTGGTGGGAAAGAGGACATCGGCGAGGGCAAAGTCGCGACGAATGGTGACGCTGTTGGAGGCAGACTCGGTGTTGAGACTGTAGGCGGCGTACTGCTGGAATCTGAAGCTGTCGGACTTGGGCAGGGACTCCAGCGCGAAGGATTTGGGGAAGGTGATGCGAATGGCATCGAGGGTTCGGTAGGGGTAATGAAAGTAGATGGGGATCTCGCGTTTTTCGTGCGGGAAGGTGGTGGTGGTATTGGCCTCGAAGAGATCCCCGGGGATGAGTAGGCGCTTGCCGGTGGAGGAGCCGATGGAGCCGGTGACGACGAAGCGGGCTACGAGTGGCTGCTCGTAGTCGGCGAGCTTGTCGATTGCGATGAGTTTGATGTCGAGGCCGTGGGGCAGTTGGGACTCCAGGCTGGTGCGGAGATCGTTGCCGACGCTGGTGGTGTCGCCGGTGATGGAGAGCTGG
This sequence comes from Acidobacteriota bacterium, assembly GCA_021780315.1. Taxonomy (GTDB): domain Bacteria; phylum Acidobacteriota; class Terriglobia; order Terriglobales; family Acidobacteriaceae; genus Edaphobacter. Next base: position 188,667 of record JAJXYY010000018.1, on the reverse strand, counting down.
CGCCAACGCAGAGCAGGGGCACCGATATACGTCATGTAGACCGTACCGGTGATGAGTCCGTGGGGGTCCATGGTGAGGTTGGCGACGCGTTGAATACGGGAGGAGTTATAGCTCTCGGACGGAGTGGCGGTAAGCAGTTCGGTGCCATGTTCGGTTTGGCGGAGGCCTCCGACGGCAGTGTGCTTCCAGGCGAGGTGCTGGTAGGGGCAGAAGTGAGAGCCGGGATCGAAGTAGACTTCCTTGCCGTCGACGACGACGATGGCGAGGTAGTCATCCAACTGCGAGAGGCTGAGGTAAGACGCAAGAAAGAGATGGTTGTCGCGGTTGGTTACAGATGCGAGGTAGGACTTGAAGCCAGCGGCCCGGGCCATGGCGACGAAGAGTTCCGTGAGTTGGTCGCTGCTGCCGCGTTTGCGGGTGAGGATGTCGTCCGTGTTGTGAATTTGCCCGAGGCCTTGCGATTTTTCTTCTGCGGTGGAGTGGGCGCGGGTGAGATCGGTGTTCTCCATCTGCTGCACGGCAGCGTAGAGCTTGCGCAGCTTTTGATCGGGGGAGTCGGAAGCTGCGGTGAGTTGCTGGACGGCTGCATCGACAGCATGGCCGGGGCCAATGAATTTGTCCTGATCCTCGGACCAGAACTTACCCTCGTTCTTCCAGAACTCACCCATGGTGCGGTAGGCAGAATAGTAGAAGAGGACACGATAGGTGAAGCTGGAGACGGGGGGCATGAACTCCTCCTCGGGTGCGGGAGGGACATTCTGGATATTGACCTCGAAGGAAAGGTGTCCGTAATCGCCGGGAAGACGAGACTGCTGGACTACGGTTCCGGCGGGGAGGATGGGCGTCCAGGAGATGGAGTTGGTGAGTTGTTCGTGCTTGCCACCCGTGACGAGAGTGCGGTCCGTTGGCTCCCAGAGGTAGTGCGCCTTACGGGTGAAGAGATTGGACTGGATATACCAGTCGGGGGCGAAGTAGTGATGGTCGCCGTAGCGCAAGGTATAGCGATACTCGATGATGCTGCCGACCTCTACGGAAGGCATGGAGAAAACCTTCGCCATATAGCTGGTGCCATGAGACTTTTCGATGAGCTTTTCGTAGGGCTTGCCGGTGAAGGGGATGACAGTTCCGTCTGGATGGATGGTTCGCCCGGCGACATCGTTGACGGTATAGCCGCCGTCTTCAGAGTTGAAGTAGTTGAGTTCGACGTTGCCAAAGTCCTTGCCTCGCTCGTTGAGGACTTTCAGGCGCACGTAGATTTTGAAGACGTGGAGATTGTCCTGGGTAATCTGCTCGCGGTAAAGGTAGACAGCCGGGGCGCCGGGGACCTCTGGCTGAGAGGTCATGGAGAGCTCTTCCGGAGTGGGCTGGGTCCATTGATCGGCGTGCGCGATGGGTGTGAGGAGGGCGGCAAAGAACGAAACGACAAGGAGGGTGCGGCTCAGCTTCCGGGTCATGTCTAACTATCCTTATTTTCGATAACTGCATTTTGTATTGCGGGGCCCTGACGCGCGATGGGTGGTTATTGCTTTTTGAGGACGGCGTGATTCTGCTCGTCGGCTGCGATGACGCCAGCCAGCTTTTGCAGATCGGGAAATTTATCTGCCGGCAGAGTGACAGCCCGAACAGTGTAGGTACGGGAGTAGTGGAGGAGATTGTCCTTGATCTGCGTGGTGCTTTCGTAGGCGGCAAAGCCGAGATCGAGCTTGATGGGGTCTGGCAGCTCGTCTACGGTGTAGCCGGCGGGGAGTTGAATGGTGTAGTCGTCGGTGGCCTGCATGGTTTGCTTGAGGTCGACGGGAATGGAGCGCGCTTCCCTGCCCGGGAGGAGATATTCACTGCCGAGGACGCGAGGACGAACCATGAGGAGTGAGCCTATGCTTTTACCAAAGTGATCCGCATCGAGATGGTAGGTGGTAGTGAGGTCCTGATTGAGGGCGGCGGCGTTCTCGACCTTGAGGCTGGTGATTTTGAAGGAGGTGAAGTCGTCTTCGAGCGCGTGGTCGAGGAACTCGGCCTGCTGTTTGGCGTCGCCGGTGGTAAAGATGGTGCGGCGACGCTCGGAGACATCGCCGAAGCGCTTCTCGGTAACGCTGCCCTGGAGGGAGCCATCGGGCTGGAGTTGGAAGGAGGCGGTGCGGCGGATGGTATTGAGGTCTGGCGGGAGGACGGGAAGCTGAATGACCTGGCTCTGCTCGCCTTCCATCAGGATGCCGTAGCTGCCCTGGAGGCCATGCTCAAGTTGGCCGAACGGGGTCTGCTCCCAGGTGGGATCGAAGATGAGGTAGCGGCGGCCGGTCTTAGCGGTGACGACGCTGCGGAGCCTGGGGGAGTTGTATCCAGAAGGAATCTCGATGGCAGCGATCATGTGATCGCCGACGATGGATGGGGCGTCAGGATCGATGACTCCGCGGCGGTGATCGACCATCATGAGTGCGGAGTGAATGCCCACGGAGGAGAGCATGGCGGAGAGCAGGGTGGCTTTGTCCTTGCAGTCGCCGTAGCGGTTGTGGAAGATGTCGCTGGCGAAGTGTGGCTGGTAGCCGCCGATACCCATCTCAATGACGAAGTAGCGGATCTGCTTTTGGACAAACTCGGCGATGGCCTCGGATTTGGAGTAGAAGTCAGGCTGGGCGGCGGCGAGTTCCTGGGCTTTTGCGGCGATCTCCGGCGTGGAGGCGAGGCGGTCTTGCGACAATTGCTGATACCAGAGGCCGATACTCTGCCAGGTGCCTTGCGTGGGGGATGGAAGCCCCGGACCGGCGTAGTGGACGGTCATTCTGCCGGCAAGTGCGCGCTCCGAGGGGTGCATCATGACGCGATCGAGATTGATGCCGGGAGTGTCCTTGAGATCCCAGCGGGAGCGCTGGTTTTCGAGGTCGGCGACGGGGACCAGGGGATGATGCGCCCAGACGGTACCGGCGGTGTATCCCGGAGGAAGTTCGAGGGTGAAGGACTGATTAAGGTGAGGGATTTCGTCCTGAAAGAACCAGGTCTTTTCAGTGAGCATGGGGCGGATGCGCTGCTCGTACTCGTAGGCGACGATGCCGCCGGGATCGCTGCCGGGGGCATTGGCGACTTTGATCTTGTTGTCTTCGAAGAAGTTTCCCTGGCCAGGATAGCCGTAGTCGGCGATCTCGTTGTCTTTGAGGGTGAATTGGTGGCCGTCGGGACCGATACTCCAGACGTGCAACGAGAGAATTTTGGTGGCCTTGTCGTAGGGGACAGCGACGACGGCCTGGTCTCGGCCCTGTGGGCGAAGAATTTTGATGACACGGCGGTAGTGCTCGGTCGCCTGGCCATCAGGCGCAACGGTGTAGGTGGTCTCATCGAGGAGGACGACGGCGTTGGTCTCGGCGGAGTAGGTGGGCAGGGTCTGGGCAGCAGCGGTACGGACCCAGTCGGGTACGGTCTCGGGCTTGGAGGCAACGGCTGGGGTAGCCAGTAAAGGCGCAACCAGAGCGAGCACCAGAAGGGTGGCTGGGTGGCGAGAGACGAGATGACTCCAAGTGCGGGGCCTAAGCAGATACAGCTCAGATTGCTTCATGGACCCTTTCCAAGACAGAAACGATACGGCACGAGACAAGTTTTGCAGTTGCCGCAGTTATACGACGCGAAGTGTCCGGAATCAAGATAAATTCTTGCGTAGTTTGGCTTGGATGGAAGGTGGGATCGTGCGATGAGTTAGGCTATGCGGATTGCAGGCTACGGGACTCGCAGGGGACGGAAGCCACTGGTGGGAAAGAGACCGGAGGGGGCGTTTTCCGTTGAGGGCTGGGCCTTGAAGAGATACCGAACAAAGAAGCCACCGGAGACGGTGTTGTAGTTGTTGGTGTTGTTGCCATTGACGAAGGCGCCAACGTACCAGTGGTCGGCGATGCGGTAGGAGCCCTCGGAGATGAGAGCGTAGTTGAGGCCAGTGTTGCTATTGAGTGGATACTGCGCGTTTTGTGAGCCGGTCTCCAGGGAGAGGTCGAGCGGGTAGTAGGGGGCTTTGGCTTCCTGGAAGGTCTGCACGCCTACACTGCCGTTGATGGTGTAGTGGAAGTCATTCTTGTAGTTTCCGTTGAAGGTGACGGGAACGGCGGCGAGGAAGTAGACGTTGGGGCTGAAGTAGCCGCCCTGCCCGTAGGTGAGGCCGCGCTCGTTGTAGTCGTAGTGCATGCCGAAGAAGCTGGCACCGATGTTGAGGCTTCCGTATCCTGGCCAGCGCTTGACACGGAAGTAAGCACCCATGGAGCCCTCGTACTTGGTGTTGTCGAGGACGTGGTAGCCGGTGAGTACGCCCCCGTCGCCGGAGACGTAGAGTCCGGAGCGTTCGGAGCCGATATCGATGCGAGCACCGCCGGTGGTGGAGATAACGCCGCCCCAAATGTTGCCGTCGTAGATGGCGGAGACGGTACCGGGGTCGCGCAATCCGGCATAGGACAACTGGGTTTCCTTGACGGAATCACGTTCCGCAAAGAAGGTGAAGTGTCCGCCGAAGGGGGTCCACTGGGCGCGGCCAGTAATGTTGGTAACGAGGAAGCCGTAGGGGGTGTATCCGAGAGCCAGACCGAGGTTCTTGGTGGTCAACTGGAGTTCGCCGCCGACTCCGCTGGAGAACTGCTGCGGGGGCGCGGTGAGCGCAGCGGCAGACAAGGTGCCGAGCACCGGGATGGTACCAACGGCGTTTTGGAAGGCTGTGCTGTCGACGGTTCCGGAGTTGAGGAATACGGCGCGCGGGACGATGGTGACGCGGACGGATTTGCCCAGGACGGCGGAGGCCTCAAAGGGCGACTCGAGTGCGGTGAGGCGATCGAATCCGGCGGTACCGCTGCGATATCGTCCGACGACGGTGCCACCGATCCAGCCGCTGTAGGAGGATTCCAAGGTGGAGAGTTCGAGTTCGGTCTGCTCGCGGGGTGAGAGCGCCTGGCCGGGGACTACCGCGCCATAGCCACCACGGAGGGGTGGTACGTTTTTGGCTGCCAACTCCGCGTCGGTCGGCGGGACGCCGGTGGGGGCGGCAGGTCCGATGACGGGATAGGCCGAGCCGCTGAGTGGCTGGGCGACGCCGGGATAACTGAGGGCCGGGAGCGGTTGGGTGGGGGTGGACGAGGAGGTGCGTGCGCGGGTTGCTGTGCGTCGACTGGTACCAGGTTGTGGATATTGCTGGCCGTAGTTGTCGCCGGACTGCAAAGCGGCAGAGGCTGTGTCCGGATAGGTAACTGAAGCGCTGGGTCGAGTATGGGGCTGCGGCTTCTGAACGTCGGCCTGAGTGTTGTACTGGGTATTCTGCGTGGGTGCAGTGCTGTAGTCGTCGGGCGGGGGTGTACTAGTGCCGGTCATCGCCCTGCTGGAGGTCTTGCTGTTGCCGCGGGCGTTTGGCATGTAGCGAGCAGTGGGCAAAACATCGGTCACTTCACGCTGGGGCGGTGTGATATGAGGGGTACTGTCGCCTAGCTGAACGGGTACAGGAGATGGGGAGTATCCATAGGTCTGTGGCGTTGGATTGTAGGGGACGTAGGGCCCGTAGACCTCTTGCTGCGGCTCGGATTGCTGCGGCTCAGCGGAGATGGGTTGCTGTAGTTGGGCTTGTTGGGTGAGGCGTTGGATCTGTTGGCGTTGGTATGCCAGATACGACGAATCCCCCGCAGGGGCGGAGGGCATGTAGGGTTCGGGGGAGGAATTGGTTGCGGCTTGGGGGACATAATCACCCAGGCGAGAGCCTCCGGGCGGTCTGGAGTTGCGGGAGCTGGGATTGGCCATATACGACGGCACAACGTTGGAAGTGCCACCGTTGACCTGGATCGGAGCCTGACCGCTATAGTTGCCGTAGTTGGGCAGGTAGGGTTGGGGAGTCGGGGTGTTCTGGGGGATGTCTACCGAGTCGTTGACGGAGTTGCGAAGGAGTGTGGCGAGATCCTGGGGCTGGGCCTGACTGGGCAGACGGGTGACGGGTGCGGGCATGCTGAGTTCATTGGCAAGCTCTGCGCCGGGATCTCCGGGCGGCATGGCAGCAAGCGAGGCACGATAGTACTCGGCAGCGCGACCGCTGTCGCCACGGGACTGCTCGAAGCGGGCGCCAAGGTTGAGCATCTCTGCGTCTTTGGGATAAGCATCGAGCCCGTAACGGAGCCAGGTTTCGGCGGATTTGATATCGCCGGCAGAGAGCGCGGCACCCACGGCTGCCTTGTAATCGGATGCGGTGGCGGAGGTCATGTCCTGCGCTTTGAAGATGAGGACAGCCTGCTTGGGCAGTCCAGCGCGTGCATAGCCTGAGGCGAGAGCGCGGAGTACGCCGGGGTTATCGGGGAAGGACTTTGCCGCGGCGTTGAGGATGGCAAGCGAACGGCGGATATTGCCTGTAGCTGCGGTCTGATTGGCACGGCGGACGGCCCAGTTGGTCCAAATGGTTTGGACGGTGCGGCGTTGCTCGTCGTTGAGATCCTGACGTCCGCCGAGCAGCATTAACTGGCGATAGAGTCCTGCGTCGTTGTTGCCGTTGAAGAGCAGCCAGGCATCCTGAATATCGACGTCGGCCGGTGCCGAGGCGTGCTGCACGGCATAGTGCTGCTGCACGCGATTCATAAATACCATGGCCTGCTGGGGCTGGCCGAGTGCGTTGTAGATAGCGCCGACGTTCTGGAGGTAATCGACATCCTGCTCCAATTGCGTACGGACAGGGGTAGGTATCTGCTGAATCTGGGCGAGCGCTTCCTGATCGCGACCAGAGGTGTGGAGTACCGAGAGCAGGCCCTTCCATGCATCCGGACGATCGGGGTTCTCAGATAGGATCGACTGGTAAATGGGGAAGGCTTTCTGTGGGTTATTGCGTTGCAAATACAGTCCAGCGAGCTGCAGCAGGATGCCGGTGGAAGGCTTCTGGTTGGCGGCTAGTTGCTGATTGACCGATTTCTCAAGGATGTCCTGAGCGGCATCGAGGCGGTTCTGACTCTGATAGATAGAGGCGACGGTAGTCTGGAAGCCGGGATCGCGCATGGCAATCTCGTAGCTGGAGGGAGGCATGCTCTGCAGGGTTTGCAGTGCGATGGGATCCTGCTTCATCGCGTGCTGGACGCGAATGAGGCCTTGCCAGGCCGAGGTATTCGAGACATCCGAGGCGAGCACCTGACGATATAGTCCGCCCGCCTGATCCAGACGATTGGCCTGCTGGAGCAGGCTGGCGTACTGGAGCTGGGTTTCTACCTTGAGGCCTTTGGCTCCGGACGGGAAGGGCAGGTCGAGGGCACTGTGAAGGACGCGTTGGGCGTCGGCGTCGCGACCGACGGCGGAGTAGGCCGAGGCCAAGGTGCGCAGGAACTCCGGGTCGCGCATCAACTGGGCGTGAATGGCGGTGGGGATTTTGCGTTCGACGAGCAGAGCCTGAGGGGCATTGCCTGCTCCGTAGTAGGCCATGAAGAGACCGCGCCATGCAGCGGCAGCAGACGGCTTGACCTTGGTGTAGCGGTCGAAGACGGGGATAGCAGCCTCGGCCTGCTGGGCCTTGAGGAGAGTGCCGCCCAGACCTTCGAGAGCTTCTGAGCTATTGGCGCGCATGACGAGCGCAGCACGATACTGCTGCTCTGCAGTAGTCAGGTCGTTCTCGTTAAGTGCAGTGGAGGCGTCGGCCATGACGGCGTAGAAGCGTGCGGTTTCGAGGGCAGTGTCGACACCGGCATCGCGGGAGCCATTCTGCTTGGCCTGCTCGAGGAAGCTGATGGCTCCGCCGAAGTTGGACTGCTGCATGCGGATGTAACCCATTCCAGCAAGTGCGCGGGGGTTCTCCGGATCGTTTGCAAGGATAGCTTTGAAGAGCAACTCTGCTTCGTCGAGATGCTTCGCATTGAGGGCGTTGTAGGCTTGCTGCTCCTGAACTCCTTTGGCGCGGGCTGCTTCTACAGCAGCGATCTCTTCAGGGGTTTGCGGAACGGCGGTGCTGCCCCTCGAGGTGGTCACTTTGGGCTGATTGCGCAGGGCGGTAGCAAGCTGGGCGTCGTTATGTCTGGCGAGGTAGGCGCGGATATCCGCAGCACTGGCGGGGTTGGACGCGTCCCACACGAGTGACTGGCGCAGGGCTTCCGCGGCCTGAGGGTCGGCGGTGTGGCGTTCGAGCAGGCGACGGCCTTCCTGACGAGTCTTGGGGTCGTAGGTAAGGATTCGGCCGAGTGCGATCTGATAGCGGGAGTCGCTGGGAAATTTGCCCATGAGGGCGCGAAGGCCTTCTATGGCATGTGGCCGGCCACCTTCGGTTGCGGACTCAGTTTCGTAGTAGGCGAGCGCCCAGTCTCCAGCGGGCGGATTGGTTCCAAAGACCTGGCGATAGATGGCCATAGCCTGGGCGTACTGGCCAGATTCGGCGAGCTTGCCTGCCTGCTTGAGTTGAGTCTGCTGGGTCTGCTGGCTGCCCATGTTCTCGACCCGGTTGATATTGGGGTCATTGGGGTTGATGGCGCGGAGGCGATCGAGGTAGGTATTCGCCAGTGCGGAGTTGCCGGCAAACTTCGCGGCACGAGCGAGGCCACCGAGAGCCTCGGGGTTGTTGGGATCGGCGAGGAGTACCTGCTGCCAGGTCTGGGAGGCCATGTCCAGACGCCCACGGACTTCGAGCGCATGGGCCTTGTCGAGCAGGGACTGAGTAGTGGATTGGACGTTTTGCGCGTAGGACCGCGTGTACGGCAGCGAGACAGCCAGCGCGCCAAACAGGAGGGCTGACGTCAGAAATCGAATTGACCGGATCTGCGGGACTATCTTCATAAAAGTGCGCCGACAAGGTACTGGACCCAAGGGAATCAGATTAGACAACCCAGTACCTCTCCGAAGCTTACCGCTTTTTTATGTTTTTGTACCGTTTTTTTCGTGGAATCCACTGTCTTGTCCCGTTGGATTCCTAGAGATAGGCTTGGTTTGGTTACTTCCAAGGAACGATAAGTTTGCCGTCGCGCGCAAAACGATAGCGATGTTCGGACCATCCTGTGGCAAAAAGAGCCAGATTCTGGTCGTAGTACGCTGCTTCCCTTCCGTACAGCCCGGTGGATGGGTCTTTGAGGGCGGCCATCCTATCCGTTTGAGTCTTTACTAGTTGCGGTAGATCAACCGCGTGCAGGTAGGGTACTACGGCAGCCGAAAACGCGACAGGGGGATTTTCGTCGAGGATATGTCCGTTGGAGTCGACACGCTGGGGCGGGGTGGAGTGGTGCTGTAGGTAGGTGGCCATGGCATCGACTGCGGTGAGGCTTTCGGAGACGCCGGGGGTGTCGGGGTCGGCGATGCCGAGCCAGAGATAGACGCGGATGGCGTCGTAGCTGCCGACAGCGGGGGCATTCGAGTTGCCGGTTGCGAGCAGTGCTGGCGGGGGCGAGGGACGGATGGTGGAGCCGGCGGCGACCCAGTCCATGGCGAAGCCGGAGGGTGAGCCCTGAGAGAGGATCTGGGGCACAGACTGGAGGACTGAGGCCCAGGGGCCCTGAGGCTGGGTGGTGGCAAAGTAGCTGAGCAGCGATGGCGGCATGTAGCTGGGGTTGAGAATCCAGATGGAGGAGTCTGGATGGAAGCCCTGAGTACCGGAGAGCAGAGTGGGGCCGAGGCTGGGGATGATGACGATCTCCTGCTGGGCGACGCGGGTGGCCATAAGGCTGCCGAGTTGGGCGTAGCGGGGGTCGTGCCAGAGTCGTCCAGCCTCGGAAAGGTCGTAGGCGATCCAGAGGTCGGCGTCGGAGGCGGGGTTCTGGTCGAGGACCTTCCAGCTGCCGTCGGGGGCCTTGCCCCAGCTCCAGGCAGGCAGGCGCAGGGAGAGATCGCCATCGGCGAGGTTGTCCTGCGTCCAATGGAAGAGTTTGTCGAAGCGGGAGCGGTCGTTGTCCACGAGTGCGAAGAACATGGCGTAGGCCTGTCCTTCGCTGGTGGTGCGGTCTGCTGCGCTGTGGTCGACGACGCGGCCGCTGGGATCGATTGCGTTGCGGGTGTAGCTCTCCCACAGCGGCCAGGACTGCTGGGCGCGACAGCCGGACTGCAGGGCAACCATGAGGAGAAGCGCCGCAGTGCATACTCTGCGCGACCAGCATCTCTGCAACCAACGGGGGATGCGAGCTGCGGCGGAAAGATTTGTTGCGGACAGAACTGGATACATACGGCGTTAGTCGTTCCCTTGCAGGCGAGCCCGAGCATGACGGCGCAACATGGCGCGGATGATGATCGCCATGAAGAAGCAGAAGATGAGGGTTGAGACGACGATGAGCCAGGGGAACTCAGAGAAGAGCATGTTGAGTTGAATCCACAGGGAGAGCGAGCCGACGCGGTAGACATCGTTGCCGATGCGGTAGGAGACGAAGCGCGAACCGTGGAGGACGCTGACCGATTGCGAGATATCGGAGGACTGGGAGGTCTTGAGGAAGACCGAGAGGAAGTTGGGGACTACGCTGTGATCGCGGAGGGCGACGATGACGACGGAGCGCCGGGATCCACTGGGCCACTCGATGCCTTCGACGAGAGCATCGGGGAGTCCACCGGCGGTCTCCAACTGGCCGGACTGGATGTGGTCGGAGCTGCGAACCTTCCACCAGGCGTGCTGGATGTTGGCGAAGAAGCCCTGAGTGTCCTGAATATGGAGGCCACTGCCGTCGACGGCTACGGGCAGCGAGGGGCTCAGGCGGCTGAGTGCAGGCTGGTCTTCTACGGTTCCGAGAACGAGGTAGTCCTTGCGCCGGTCGGTCTTCATGCCGTCGGAGTTGGTGACGTCGACGCTGAGGACGGGGTAGCCGGTTTGCGCGCCGAAGTGGCCCATGAGGGTGAGGTACATCTCGATCTCGTCGGCACCGGAGGTATCGGGCATGACGACGGCGGTATCGGCGAGGTCAGCCTTGCGGGTGAAGGGATAGCCAGCATTGGCGAAGATCTCGAGATTGGGCAGCACAGCCCAGTGAGGGATATCGCGAATATCGAGGTAGGAGTCTTTTAGGATGGCGCCTTGCAGGTTGTAGGGGGCGGTGTCTTCGCACTTCCCTTTCTTGTGCAGGAGGAAGATGAACTTCATCATCATCGAGTTGGAGAAGGGCCGCATGTTGACGACCGGCACGGGGACGATGGTTTCCAGAACAGATGAGGCTTTATCGGTGTGCGGCATGGGCGTCGAGCTGACGTAGCCGTTGTTCATGTAGACCTGGAGCGTGCTTTCGTTGGCGAGCGGAATCGCGTTGTAGCGGTAGCCCATGTGGAAGCCGAGATTCTGCTGTGCGCCGTAGTAGAGGTCTGGCGGGAGGCGCATGTAGACGCCGACGGGGACGGAGCCGTCGCCCTGGAGGTCGCCGGTCTGCGCGATGTCGCCGATATGTGTGATCTTTTCTGTGCTGAGCCAGCGGGGAGCGTCGTCGGGCTCGCGGGGTGCGGGCATCTTGAGGCTGGGGATGCGGACCTGATCGCTTTGGAAGAGATCGCGCTGCAAGGTCAGTGCGGTAGCCGCGATGACGAGGTCGTCAGGATTATCGCCGGTGAGGACGAGGATTTTGGAGTAAGGGTCGATGGGATTGGTGCGCATGGCTACGGTCGGGCCGGAGCTGGCGCTGATCTTGAGTGAGGCGGGAAGATCGGCGGCGTTTTCGCCGATAACGATGGCGTTGCCGCTAGGGATGGAGCCGAGGGAGACGGGAAAACGGACGGGGCGAAAGTCAGTGAGAATACCGAACCAGGAGGCGACGATTCCAGCGGCCTGCAGCGCCTTGGGCGAGGGTTGGCTCAGGAAGACGATGGGCACGACAGGATGGAGATTGACGGCGGCATCGTAGAACGGAAGCGGGAGGAGTTTGAGGTCGTTCTGGAGCGGGAGGAGCGAGCCGGCGATCTCGATGGTGGAGGTGTTGTCGACATGGCTCCAGAGGGTGGAGTGGGAGGGGTCCTCGCACTGCATGGTGTAGTGGCCGACGAACTCGAAGGTGAGTTCGTTGTCGTGGACCAGCATCTCTGCGGGCAGGGTGAGGGTTGCTTCCAGAAGGGCGTTGTTTTCGTTGCGGGTGACGACGAGGGTCTGCTGGTCGGCTTCGTTCTGGCCGTTGGCGCTGTCGCTGTGAGCGGCAATGGGTGAAGGTTGATTGGTGACGGGCAGCGTCGCGAAGAGTGTTCCATTGAGGCTGACTTTGAGATGGCTGAGCGCGGGAATGAGTCCGGGCGAGAAGTGGTATCGGAGCTTCATGGTCGCAGTTTTGACGACCTGCGTCTGGGGCACCGAGAAGTAGACGGAGTGGTACGCGTCGACGCCGCGAAGGACGATGGTATCGGTGACACCGACATCGGAGAGGGAGAAGATGTTGTCGAAGCTGCCTGGTGCGACTGGGCGCGCGGGGACACCGCCATCGGTGGTCTGTAGTGCAACTCCGGAGGCAGCGGATTGTGATCCAGCGGCGCCGGTGGGGGCAGTGGCAGGGACCATCTGTGCGGCGAAGCGGGCACCCTGCAGCGAACGAAGCTGGGCGGAGAGGCTAGTGGAGGCGAGCAACAGAGTAAAGAGCAGGAGCGGCACGACACTGGTCGCGAGTTTGCCCTTCGGTGGAGTTTTCTTGGTCTTCATCAAACCTCGGAATGTCTGCGTTAGTCCCTTGATGGAGAGGCGGAAGATGAGGCCGAGGCTCTTCATAGGCTTATCGGCTTCGCGTGTCTCGCCCCATCCGAGCCAACTGTCGGCGCGGGAGTAAAGAACCATGGTAAGCGCTTCCTCTTCCTGGAGGGTGAGCGGATCGAACTGAACACGGAGCAAATTGTCTCTGACTCCGATGACTGTGGCAGGCAAGGTTGCTTCTCCATCCAGGACGGGGAAGGTGAGTTTGACGAGGTCGCCCGGCGAGGAGACGAAGTTGTGATCGACCTTGATCATGGCACCGCCGCTGGACATGTCAGCGGTAACACCTTGTACCCTATTTCCGTTGGGGAGGAGGATATCTGCCTGGACTGCCATGGTGACACGAACGGTCTGGCGGCGCTGCTGGTTCTCCCAGGCGACGGCGACACATACACCGAGCAGGACGAGGTTGAAGCAGACCCAGATGAGATTCATGATGATGGTGCCAGGGTGAGTGCCGTCGAACATTCCGGCAGGGATATTCAGCGGCCAGATCCAGTCTGATCCCGGCATCTGCCAATAACGTGGGATAGCGCAGAGCATTCCGGCGACGTTCATGCCTATCATCAAAAGGAAGGGTTGGGCGATGCGTTGATCGAAGAAGGTTCGGTTGACGACGCCACCTTTGGCGGTGACGTCGAAGCTGCCGAGTTTGGGGTTGACAATAGCCAGCAAGGTGGGCAGCAGGATGTATGGCGCGAGAATGGTCTCGTAGATTTCATTCCAGAAGGAGTGCCTGTGCTGACCCTGGATGCGGGAGTTAGTCATGCTGGAGAGAACCAGGTGAGGAAAGGCATAGGCAAGAATTGCAGCCCAATAGCCCGGGACATTGGTGTGTCCCAGGACAAGGTAGATCAGCGGTGCGGTGAGGAAGATGAGTCGCGGGAAGGCATAGAGGAAGTGCGACATGGCGTTGAAGTAGCAGATGCGCTGGGCAAACTTGAGCCCTTTGGCGAAGAGTGGATTGTCCGTGCGGAGGATCTGGATCATGCCGCGGGCCCAGCGGATACGCTGTTTGACGTGACCGCTGAGGCGCTCGGTGGCGAGGCCGGCGGCTTGCGGGATATTGATGTAGGCGGTGTTCCAGCCGTTGGTCTGCATGCGCAGTGAGGTATGCGCGTCCTCGGTGACGGTCTCGACGGCAATGCCGCCAATCTCGTCCAACGCGGTGCGGCGGAGGACTGCGCAGGAGCCGCAGAAGAAGGTAGCGTTCCAGAAGTCGTTGCCATCCTGAACGATACCGTAGAAGAGTTCTCCCTCGTTGGGGATGATGCGGAACTGGCTGAGATTTCGCTCGAAGGGGTCGGGCGAGTAGAAGTGGTGGGGCGTCTGGAGCATGGCGAGCTTGCTATCGCGCAGGAACCAGCCAAGGGTGACCTGCAGGAAGCTGCGAGTAGGGACGTGATCGCAGTCGAAGATGGCGACGAAGGGCGAGTCGAGACGTTCCAGAGCGCGGTTGATATTGCCGGCCTTGGCATGCTTGTTGTCGTCGCGGGTCATGTAGCCGACGCCGGCTTCTTCGGCGAACTTGCGGAACTCCTCGCGCTTGCCATCGTCGAGGATGTAGACGTTGAGCTTGTCTGCTGGCCAGTCGATGTTCATGGCGGCGAGCGCAGTGTAGCGGACGACGTTGAGCGGCTCGTTGTAGGTGGGGATGACGAGATCGACCGAAGGCCACATGTCGGGGTCGTCCGGAAGTGGGACGGGGGTACGACGGAGGGGCCAGAGGGTCTGCATGAAGCCCAGGTAGAGGATGGCGAAGGCGTAGGTCTCTGCGCCGACGAGCATCCAAATGAAGAAGGCGTCGAGGAAGGTCCAGGTGCTGCCGGGATCCAAGAAGAATTTGATAGTGGTGGACAGGCGCCAGAAACCGTAACGGAAGGTGGAGTAGCAGGAGGCCAGCATCAAAGTCAGCGTGACGAGGTAGGAGCTGGAGCTACGATCCATCCAGATAGCAAGTAGAACGGTGAGCAGGCCCAGCACAGCCTGCTGGGGCCAAGTGAGTTCGAGGATACCGGTGAAGATGAGGACAAAGGCTCCGCCGACGAGCACCGCGACACGCAGCATTCGGAGCAGGAAGGCGTCGCCAGATTCAAACTCTTTCCAAAAAGATGATGTCATCGTTCACTCCAGCGCACGTTGCGGAAGCCAGCGGTGGCCGGTGCCGCAATGGTACGGAGCCAGGAGGCTACGTTTTGGTAGTCTTCTGCGACTGGCTCGTCTGGAGCGTAGTCGACGACGGTCATGCCCTCGGCGAGTGACTCGCTGACGCTAGGGGCGCGACGGATGACAAAGGGCAGCAGGCGATCCCCAAGTTGGCGGCGAAGCACCTCGCGAACGTCGAGATGCAATGGCAGAGAGGCATCGAACTGATTGAGCACGTAGTAGGGTTGCAACGGCCTTCCGTCAGCGTCGATGGAGCCGTGGAAGTACTTTTCCACGGACTGAAGGCTGATGACCGAGTTCATGTCCGGAGCGACGGGTACGAGGATAGTGGGGTTCATGCGGGCCATGCGGCGGGCGATCCAACCTGAGCTGGGCGTGAGGTCGAGCAGAAGCCGATGGGTTCCCTTCGAGTTCTGGGTGATCTCGTCGACGAGTTGAGCCTGGGACTCTTCGTCATTGCCCTTCTGGTCGACGTCGTAGCTGACGAGATAGATGGGCGCGTCGGTGCTGCCGCTGGGTGGGGAGAAGGTGCGGACGACTCCCTGGCGGAGCTCGCTGGCGCCGAAGTAAAAGGGCAGCAGGCCGTGAGAGGTGGTGTCGGTGAGCAGGACTTTTTCGCCCATGGAGGAGAGCGAGCGTCCGAGTGTGGCTACAAGGCTGGTTTTGCCGACGCCGCCTGCCAACGAGAAGACAGCGAGTACTGGCGTACGAATCTCTTTCTGGCGAATGGGGACTTCGGGTTGCTCCTGACCGGGCTGTTCGAAGACCCCTTTGAGTGCGTACCAGCGGGCGGCGACCCGCTCGCGGGAATGCTGGAGTGTATCAGCCACGGAGGATTGAGCCGGGGAGGAAACTGGCGAGACGTTCCGGGGTGGAGGTACGGCAGACGCAGGAGTCTGGGGGGCATAAAGCCATGCAGGTCCGGTTGGCTCGGTTGTATACGAGCTTTTATAGGACGAGGTGGTATCCAGATTTGTAGCTGGCTGGGTCTGACGCTGGGAAGCTTCGGGATAGTAGGGGGTTGGCTGGAAGCTCAGGTCATCCTGACCGCGTCGAGCACGCGAGGCCTCCTGCGGAAGGGACTGGGGCGAAGGCTGGCGGAGGTTGCCGGGCTGATACTGCGTAGCCGGACGCGGTGCAACCGGCGAGCGATGCGAGGAGATGGGACTGTCTGGGAGGGCCTGAGTTGCGCGGGATGCGATCTGACGAGTATCGACCGGGCGCGCTTCGATTGGTGCTTCAGTTCGGTCGGGGGAGCCACCTTGCCATCCGGCAGGCCGCTGAATCTGGAGAGACGAATCGAAATGTGCGGCACGCATGGGCTGAGGGGTCTGGGCCTCATAACCCGCGGGGACAAATCCTTGAATCGCTGCGTTCGCGGCGGCAAGCTTCTGCGGCAGTGCTGGGACGGTCTGATCGGCGTATTCGGGCGATTTGACCGCGGCTGGGTAGACGGAGATGGGCGCAAAGCGCGGGTCGAGCGGTGGCTCGGTGGAGGGACGAGGCCGTGGCGGAGGAAGAGGCCGAACGGGCTCCGCAGCGACGAACTCCGCCTGTTGCGCCTCGAACTCAGGGTCGCGATAGATCTGCCGGACACCAGAGGCATCGTCGGGACGATAGCCCCGTGGGCGGCGTCCTGAGGAGGACGACGATACAACGGCAGGCGGCTGGACTGGCTCCGGAACGTAGACCTCGTGAACGGGAGGATAGGGGGTATCGAGGCGTACGGACTGCGGCGTGGAGTTGGAACGCACGACGGGACGTTCGGATGGCCGCTCATTGAACTGCTGCGGGGCTCCCTGTCCGTGGGGCGTGTAGGGGTCGGAGATCTGTCCTGGAACCTGAGCGGTGGCTCGGCTGACGTTATCGCGGCTGCGTATCTCGGATTCAGCGTAACGTGCGGCCTGCTTCCGCGCGGATGCCTGAGCTTCTGCGATCTCCCGCTCTTCACGGCGGGCGGCGACTTCGGCGAGGGCAGCGGCTTCGGCGCGACGGGCTGCCTCGACGCGCTCTGCGGAGGCGATACGGGATGCCCGACCAGCTTCACGGAGGGCTTGCTGGCGGGAGGAGTCGGCAGGCTTGTCTACCATTGATTGTGCGGACGACGCAGCATTTCTGGCGGCCGCATCGGCGGCAGCGGCAGCGGCTTCGGCCTCAGCCTGAGCCTTGAGTTCCTGCTCTCTGACCTGCTCGGCAGCACGATGGCGCAACTGTGCCCGGTACTCTCTGCGGGAAGCGGAGAAGTCGCGATACTTGGCGCCGTGCAGATTGGCCCAGGAATAGAGAACAGCTACATCCTCGGGGGTGTCGGCTACTGGCAGCTCGTCCATTTTGTCTATGCCGCGGGAGTCCATGGTTATGAGTCCTATCGATTTCCGGCTTGTGTCGCGCTGGTTAATTTTAGTTCTGTTACGGGTGCAGGAGCTTTCGGAAAGAGCCGTAACTTGAGTCCTGCAATAGGCTGAGGCTACGTTGGCTGGTACCCCAAGTCAATGAAACAACGATGACACTTTAGTGTCACGGTACCTTTGCTGGTGCGCGAAATCGCTAGGCAGGACGTGGGCTTTATCAGCACTGGCTGCGGAATGCCAGTGGGATTCAGCGGGTTTACAGGGGCAGGAGAGCAGGATGGATTGCGGTGTTGCTGCGACGCGTCCGGCCGATAGCTGCATTGAAAGTTGTAGTGGCGTTAAGACAATGACGAAGCAGAGTTTGTGAGGTGACGCAAGTCGCAGTATCTGGAGTTGCATAACAGCGATATGAGCAGAACGGAAAATACGGAGTCGAGCAAGATACACCGTTGACTGTGCTACCTTTAACGAGTGGTTAGAGAGCGTAGCTCAGTTGGTAGAGCATCGCCCTTTTAAGGCGTTGGTCCTGGGTTCGAGCCCCAGCGCTCTCACCATTCTTCCTCCATCCCTTCCCTACCTAAATCAGAGGCATGCGTGTGTTGTGCGGTGCCGCTCTTCTGCGCGACGGTCTTAGGCCGTAGGCTTATCGGGCACGGGCTCCGAGGCGCAAAACTGATCGAGGAAGCGCTCGCTGTAGCTGGCGACCAGAGACTCGACCCGCTCGGGATTGGTGGCGCAGACGATGAGCCCGGCGTGGTGGTGTTTTTGCATGCGGAGCGCGATCTCGGGATCGTTGTAGTCGCTGGTGTCGGGCTCCTGCTGGCGGGCGAGACAGATGATGCTGCCAGCGTAGTCCTGGCGCAGAGGTGGCAGTCTGTACGGCTCGGAGCGGACCGTTGCGACCTCGATACGGGCCCACTCAACCCAGGGATTGAGACCCGTGGCGAATTCAACGACATTGGCGATGTAGGCTCCTCCGACGCGTGCCGCCGTTTCCAGAAAGTAGAATCTGCCATCGGCGTGGGCCTTGATGAACTCGGTGTGGGTAACGCCGGAGACCATTCCCAGAGATGCGATGACCTGCTGGTGGATGACGTCGAGATGGTGGGCTTCGCTGCTGTCGCGGGCGAGGGCGCGAGTACTGAAGACGCCACCCTGATGCATGGTTTGCATGGGCGGGGCGCCGTATTTGTGGGGTGCGCTGAAGAGTATCTCACCTTGCCAGGTGACTCCTTCGACGTGATAGATGTCACCGGGGACGAAGCGCTCTAGGACGTAATGGCTTTGCAGGTCGCCAAGTTGATCGAGGATGGCGAAGAGTTGATCGGTGGTTTCGATCTGCTTGATACCGATGGCAGAGGCGTTGGTGCGTGGTTTGAGCAGCCATGGACCGGGGACCGAGGCTGTGAAGGCCCGCAGGTCGTCGTAGGAGAAGACCGAGGTGAACTCAGGAACTGCTACACCGGTGTCGCGGGCACGGACACGCATGGCGAGTTTGTCGCGGAAGAAGCGAGTGGCGGTTTCGCCCATGCCTGGGAGACGCATGTGTTCGCGGAGGAGTGCGGCGACTTCCAGGTCGAACTCGTCCAGAGCGACGATGCGTTCGATCTTCTCCTCGCGGGCAAGGTAGCTGACGGTGTTGAGGATCTGTTGCGGGGTAAGGCCCTCGGGCATGGTGATGAAGCGGGCGAGTGAGGAGAGAGGCCAGTCGCCGTGGGCAAGCCGGTCGGTGGTGAGCAGCAAGACGCGGCAGCCCAGCCGAGCTGCCTCAATGAGAAAGGGTTGGCCTTTCTCGTAGGTGCTGATACAGAGTACGGTCGGTTGGCGATGCTGCTCGATCACACATTCCCCCAGACTGGATCCGGAAACAAGACTCGTGCGTTGCTCTCTGCAGACGATACTTTCCCCTACAAGCGGCTGGATGCGCTACACGGCTGGCTCCTCGGCAAAGGTCTGTTGGACGCCTTCTTCGAGGCTGGTGAAGGGTGCGGTGTAGCCGGCGGTCCGAAGATCCGCTGCGTCAGCCTGCGTGTAGTGCTGGTAACGGTTTTTCAGATCACCGGGAAATGGGATGTATTCAATTTTTCCGGGACCGTGAACCTGCATGAGGGCCTCAGCGACGGCCTTGAAGGTGCGAGCCTCACCTGTACCGGCATTGACGACGGCGTGGGTAGACTTTCTGGGGCTATCGGGCAGGAGTCCGGCGAAGAACATGTTGATGTGCGCGAGGTCTTTGACGAAGACGAAGTCGCGACGCTGTTCGCCGTTGGCATAGCCGCCTGAGCCCTCGAACATGCGGATGGTGCCGGTGTCCTTGAGTTGACGGGTGAAGTGATGAATGACGCTGGACATGCGGCCTTTGTGTTGCTCGCGTGGCCCGTAGACGTTGAAGTAGCGCAGGCCGACCACGGTGCTTTTGAACTCGGGCATATGGCGCCGGACGTAGTTGTCGAAGACCAGTTTGGAGTAGCCGTAGACGTTGAGCGGGCGCTCATTGGCGGGATGTTCCTTGAATTCGGTGCTGGCTCCGTAGACGGCAGCGGTGGAGGCATAGACCAGTGGAATCTTGTGATCGAGAGCGAAGTGCAGCAGCTCTTTGGAGTAGGTAAAGTTGTTGTCCATCATGTAGCGCCCATCATCTTCGAGGGTGTTGGAACAGGCGCCCTGGTGGAGGATGGCGCGAATCTTGAGGTTGTCGAAGTCACCTGCTTTGAGGGCGGCACGGAACTCGCGCTTGTCCATGTAATCGGCAAACTGGGCACCGGCAAGGTTAAGGAATTTGGGTCCGGTCAGATTGGGAGCTGGGGCGAAGTTGTCGACGAGCAGGATGTCGTTGATGCCCGCGTGGTTGAGTTGCTGAATAAGGTTGCTGCCGATGAAACCTGCGCCGCCAGTGACGATAATCACTTGAAGTCCTCCTGAGGCTGCACGTGCTTTGCCGTGAGCTTGTTGACAATGTTTGATGTAGAGAAGCCTTCCACTGTAGGTACGATCTCGACGCGACCACCGGATGCAATGACCTCCTGATGGCCGACGACCGTCTCCACGGTGTAGTCCCCACCTTTGACGAGGACGTTGGGTTTGATGGCGCGGATGAGTTCGAGCGGAGTGTCCTGCTCGAAGAGAACGACGGCATCGACAGCAGCGAGAGCCGCCATCACCCGGGCACGCTCGCGTTCGCCGACGATGGGCCGCGAAGGGCCTTTGAGTCGCGAGATGGAAGCATCCGCATTGAGGCCGAGAATGAGCTTGGAGCCGAAGCGGCGGCAGTCTTCCAGCAGCGTGATATGGCCAACATGGAGCAGGTCGAAACAGCCGTTGGTGAAGACGATGGTCTCACCGGAGGCGCGCCACTCGGCAACACGGAGGGCCATGCGTTCGAGGTCAAGAATCTTCTCGCCTGCGGTGAGTCCTGAACTGGGAGTGAGGGCAGCGATGAGTTCGTGCTGGGCGATGGGGACGGTGCCGATCTTGGCGACGACGATGCCAGCGGCGAGGTTGGCGAGTTCGACTGCAGCCTCGATCCTCAGGCCACCGGCGAGCGAGGCTGCAAGCGTGGCAATAACCGTGTCGCCAGCGCCGGAGACGTCGAAGACTTCACGCGCACGGGCGGGCGAGTGGTAGACACTGCCGGGCTTGAAGACACTGATTCCCTTCTCGCTCATGGTTACAGTGAGGAACTGGAAGTCATGTTCGGCGAGCAGTGCCTGTCCAGCGGCAAGGAGTTGTTCGGTGTGATGTGCCGGAACGCCGGTGGCAAGGGAGAGTTCATTCAGGTTGGGACAGACGGTCGTGGCACCGGAGTATTTGCTGAAGTCGGGGGTCTTGGGGTCGGCGAGGATGGGGATGCCTGCTGTGCGTGCGGCGCGAATGACGGCGGCACAGAGAGGTTCAGTGACGGCGCCTTTGGCGTAGTCGGAGAGAATGACGGCGTGGACCTTGGTGACGAGTTCCGTGGCGCGGTCGAGCAGGCGCTCGGCTTCGTCTGCGGGGGGGAGGTCGCGGCTCTCGATATCGAGGCGGAGCAGTTGCTGATTGCGGCCTACGATGCGGGTTTTAGAGATGGTGGGGCGCGAACTGAGGACGACTCCGACGGTGTCGATATTGGCTTTATCGAGGATTGCGGCAAGCTCTTCGCGTTCGGTGTCGTCGCCCCAGAAGCCGGCGAGGATGGTGTGGCAGCCGAGGCCGGCGAGGTTCATGGCTACGTTGGCTGCGCCGCCGGCGCGCTCATAGCGTTGAGCGTGGCGGAGGACTGGTACGGGAGCTTCGGGAGAGATGCGGTCGACTTCGCCGTGGATGTAGCGGTCCAGCATGATATCGCCGATAACGAGGACTTTAAGCTGGCTAAAGCCGCCTTCAAGGAGGTTCAGGATGGCGTGAAGTTCGGGGAGCATAGGGTGCGGGGAGTCTCCTGATACTGGCTGGCACTATCATCGCATCTCTGCGGGTTATGGCTGGACTGCGGTAAAAAAACGTGGACATGTTGCGGTGTTTTTATGGTGTGTCGGCGGTGCGGTGCGTGGCTGCGATTGCTGAGAGCAGTTTAACCGAGAATTGCGCGGACTTCGGCGAGGACTTCGGCGACGGTGATAGAGGTCAGGCATTTTTTTTTCTGTTCGATGCAGGTTTCGAGGCCGCAGCCCCAGCAATCGACCTGGTGGTAGAGGATGCGGTGCTGGCTGCCGTGGGGAAACCAGACGCGGGGCTTGTTGCGGGCGGCGAAGATGGCGACACAGGGGGTTTGTACGGCTGCGGCGAGGTGCATGGGGCCGCTGTCGTGGCCGATGAAGAGGCGGGCGCGGGCGAAGGCTGCGGCACTTTCACGGGGGGTGAGGAGGCCGCAGAGGTTGACGACGGGACCGGCGAGGGGGGTGGTGCGCCACCCTGAGGCGGCGAACTCGCTGGCTTCGCTCTCTTCAGGTGCTCCGCTGAGGGCGAGGGCGTGGCCGGGATAGCGGGTGGCGAGGTGGGTGAGGAGGGATTGCCAGTTGTCGCGGCCCCAGTCTTTAGATTGGACTTTGGTGCCTACGCTGACGGCGATGACTGGGAGGTTGGCGGTGAAGTTGAGGGCCTGCGCGGCGGTGGCATGTTCGGCGCCGGTGAGGGCCAGATCCCAAGAGGCAGGCGAGTCGAGGTTGGGGGCGCCTAGTTCAGCGATGTTGCGGGTGAGGCGCTCGGCTTCGGGTTCGAGGGCCTGGTGGTGCTGCTGCCAGCGGTTGTGCTGCATGTCTTCGGTGAGGGGTATGCCGATGAGCCGAGAGATGCCACAGAGGCGGAAGAAGGCGGCGTCGCGGCGTGCGGATGGGATGCCGCGGGGAGCACCAAGATAGACGAGGGCCTGAGGACGCCAACGGGCGATCTGCCACCAGAGGGAGAGGAGTTCGGCTGGACTGCGGGTGCCTACGGCGTAGGGGATGTATTGGTGGATGAGGCCGGTGTGCTGGAGGATGGCGGCGGCGGGGGGGGCTTTGACGTTGACTGGGAAGTTGGTGAGCAGACGGCGTTGGGCGTGGGGGAAAGCGCGTGCGACGAGATGGAGGGCGGGTAGCGCGATGAGGGTGTCGCCCAGGCTGCCAAGCCGATAGATCAGAACCCGTTCGATGGTGGTTGCCATGTCTGCACTCTAGTCTGCTTGGTTTGGAGGCTGTGGGCAAGTTTAGCGAGTCACCTGATAGAGTTTGGTTGCTGGGAGAGTGGAAGACAGTTGTGACGATGATGGTGAAGGCTGACACGATTACGCGGATGCAGACTGAGCGGACGCAAGGCTGGCACGGGGCCGCTCCAGAGCCCAGGTGTGTTGGCCTGATGGCGCTGGCGATGGCGCAGCACCGCGCTAACTTTGACCTGTGGCACGAGGAAGACAAGGCGCGAAATCCACAGGCGGCGGATGCGGAGATTGCCCGGGTGAAGCATGCGATTGACGGATTGAACCAGCGGCGGAACGATCTGGTGCAGCAGATGGACGAATGGCTGCTGCGGGAGTTTGGCGAACAGAATGGCGAGGCTCCACTGCACTCGGAGACGCCGGGGTTGATGATCGACCGGCTGTCGATACTGGCGCTGAAGATCTTCCATACGGAAGAGGAGTCCGTACGCGAGAGCGCGAGTGCGGAGCACCGGACGCGCAATCGGGAGCGGTTGGCGATACTGATAGCGCAGCGCGACGATCTGGCGGGCTGTCTGGATGCCTTGCTGGACGAAGTGAGACGGGGGAAGCGGCGCTTCAAGCTGTATTGTCAATTAAAGATGTATAACGATCCGGAGTTAAACCCTGTGTTGTATGGGCAGATGGCTGGCGGACGGAGTGGTAGTTGACCTGCGTGCCGGGTCTGCGTATAAAACCGAGACAAGCACAACACAAGCAATTGGCCGTCTGCTACGTTGGATGGCCGGAGCATCAAGGGTGACAGGACAAAGATGGCACAGACGAAGACAGTAACTCCCTCCGGAACGAAACGAACCCCACGGACACTTGCAGGCACAGTAGCCACTGGACAGGACCACTCGCGCAAGGACGCGCTGGCGATGTACGAAGCCGCGCTACGGCTGATGCAGGCAGGCAAGTATGTGGAGGCCCATTCGGCGTTCCAGACGATGCTGGGGACGTGTCCTGGCGATTTGGCGGACCGGGTGCGGATGTACATGAATGCGTGCCTGTCGCAGGCGGCAAAGGGCAAGACGGTTTTTGCTACGCATGAAGAGCGATATGACTATGCCGTCTCGCTGTTGAACGATGGGAACTACGAAGATGCCCGCGAGCACTTCACGATGATTCTGCAGCAGAATGACAAGGCCGACTATGCGTTTTATGGATTGGCTGTGCTGGCGAGCATGACGGGCGACTCGCATACTTGCCTGGAGCACCTGACGGAGGCGATCCGGCAGAATCCTCGCAATCGCATTCAGGCCAGGGCAGATTCGGATTTTCAAGATATGACGGACGACCCACGGTTTACTGAGCTACTGTACCCGGAGGTGTAATGCCCCACCCGATGAAGCGAGGTTGGTCAGGCGTTAGCATGGGTGGGGAGGGGTACGCATGACGGTGGCAGGTTCTGGTGTGTCCAGCGATAAGGGTTTGCGTGTGGTCGCGATAGGCGGCGGCACGGGGTTATCTACGCTGCTGCGGGGATTGAAGCGGTATGTTGCGGCACCGGATCGGCGCAAGGGTGTGCGGATGGACCGGGTGGAGGGTGGCGAGCGGCGGGCGGCGGAGCGGTGTCCGGATGCGCAGTGCGTGATTCGGGAGCTGTCTGCGGTGGTGACGGTGACGGATGATGGGGGGTCTTCGGGCCGGTTGCGGGAGGACTTCAAGATGCTGCCTCCCGGCGACGTGCGTAACTGCATGGTGGCGCTGTCGGAGGATGAGCACCTGCTCTCCAAGCTGTTCCGGTTCCGGTTTGAGCAGGGCGAGTTGGAAGGGCACAGCTTCGGGAACCTGTTTGTGGCGGCGCTGTCGCACATTACCGGGGACTTTGCGCAGGCGGTGCAGATGTCGTCGCAGATTCTGGCTACGCGCGGGCGGATATTTCCGGCGACGAACACGAACGTATCGCTGGCGGCACGGATGGACGATGGCTCCGTGGTGCGGGGCGAGACGAATATTACGGCGAGCAAGCAGCGGATTGTGGAGTTGATGCTGGAGCCGGCGACGGCGCATCCACTGCCGGAGACGCTGGAGGCGATTGCGCAGGCTGACCTGATTACGCTGGGGCCGGGGTCGCTGTATACGTCGCTGATTACCAATCTGCTGGTGCGTGGGATTCCGGAGGCGCTGGCTGCTTCGGGCGCTACGCGGGTGTATGTGTGCAACCTGATGACGCAGGCGAACGAGTCGCTGGGGCTGACGGCGTCGCAGCACATTGAGAAGATACTGCAACATGCGGGCCAGACGCATGGACCGATCTTCGACTATGCGCTGATCAATACGGGGCCGATCTCACCGGATCGTCTGCAGCAGTATGCGCGGGAGGGTCAGACGCCGATCGAAGCTGATCTGGAGGCGGTTCGTGCGCTGGGAGTGGAGCCGATTACGGGGAATTTTGTTCATGAAGGCGATGTGCTGCGGCATGACTACGACCTGGTGGCGGAGCGGGTTCTGGCGCTGGCGCTGGCACGTCCTGCGCCCTTATTTGTCAGTTCGAATTGAGGGGTGTGGGAGGGTCAGGAGGCTGGGGCGGGAGCGATTTCAACCAGTGGGGTGGGTGGTGCTGCATCGACGGTACGCTTGAGTTGACCGCAGGCGGCGTAGATATCGCGGCCACGGGGGCGGCGGATGTAGGTGGGAATGCCGCCGGCGATGAGGGATTTGTGGAAGCGTTCCACGTCTTCGGGTGAGGGCTGGGTGTAGGGGATGCCGGGGCCGGGGTTCCAGACGATGAGGTTGACCTTGGCTTTGTAGCCCTTGAGCAGGGCGAGGACCTCGCGTGCGTGCTGGGGCTGGTCGTTGATGCCTCCGAGGAGGACGTACTCGAAGGTGACGTACTCGCGCTTGCCGAGGGGGATGGTGTTGAGGGCGTCGAGGAGGGCCTGGATGTTCCACTTGCGGGTGATGGGCATGACCTGCTCGCGGACGAGGTCGTTGGAGGCGTTGAGGGAGAGGGCGAGCTTTGGGCGGATGGGCTCGAGGGCGAAGCGGCGGATGGCGGGCTCGATGCCGGAGGTGGATACGGTCATGCGGGACTCGGGGATGCCCATGAGGCCGAGGAGGCGAACGGCGTCCATGAAGGCGTCGTAGTTGAGGAAGGGCTCGCCCATGCCCATGAAGACGAGGTTGATGCGGTCGAGGCCGATCTTGACGTGGTTGCGGTTTAGGGCGGCGGCGACTTGTCCGGCGATCTCGCCGGCGGTGAGGTTGCGGCGGATGCCGAGCTTGGCGGTGAGGCAGAACTGGCAGTTGACGGCGCAGCCTACCTGGGAAGAGATGCAGATGGTGGCGCGGCGGTAGCCCTGGGCGGTCAAGGTGCCACGGTTGCGGAGGTCGGGTCTGGCTGCGGGTGCGTCGAGCTCGTTGCTTTGCTCGTTGCTTTGCTCGTTGCTTTGTTCGTCGCGTTCTTCGTCGGCGGCTTCGGTGCCGTCGCCGCGTTCGCCGCCGTCGCCGTTGGGCATCCAGACGGTTTCTACGGTTTCACCGTCGGCCATGCGCATGAGGTAGCGCTCGGTGCCGTCGATGGATTTTGCGGATTGGACGATCTCGGGGAGGCCGAGGGTGTAGCCGTTGGCGAGGAGGGATTCGCGGAGGGATTGGGGGAAGGTGGTGATCTGGTCGAGGGAGGTGATGCGCTGGCGGTAGAGTGCATCTTTGAGCTGGGTGGCGCGGTAGGCGGACTGGCCGAGGCTCTGCATGAGGAGCTTGAGTTGGTCGGGTGCGGTGCCGAAGAGCGGCTTGGGGGTGGTATCCCCTCCCCCGTCGATTTGTGGCAAAGTCTTCATTCGATTGCGCTTAGGTCCGGACTTGTGCGGCAAAGTCTTGTAAAGAAAAGACTTAGATGCAAAGTATTGATTACATTGGGCTTCTTCGAGCTGGGGAGATGCCCCCACGGCTACTTCCCTGCCTTAGATTATACGAGGTGTGTCAAGCGGCGGGGGAGATTTTGGGTGGGGATGACGGGTGACTCGATAGTCAGGCCGAGAGACTGACGGGACTTGACAGGCGCGAGAGTTGGGTAGGAAGCTATGGTTATGTCTCATCCTACCCTGGATCTGAAACGCGCTTCGTTAGCTTTGCGGCGGGCGCTGGATCAGACGGTCAAACCTTTCCATTTCACGGCCGGACAGTTCGACGTGCTGCAACTGTTGATGCACGAGGATGGGATAGAGCATCGGGAGTTGCAGCGGCGGCTGAACATTGTTTCCCCGACCCTGACGAATATTCTGGACGTTCTGGAGCGGAATGGGCATATCGTTCGGCGATCGGAGAGCAACGATGGTCGCCTGAAGACGATTCACCTGACGGATGCGGCCCGTTCGCTGTGTGCTTCGGAGGCGTTTTGCAAGGCTGGGGAGAGTCTGGTCGCGCAGATGTTCCGTGGCTTCACGGAGAATGAACGGCGTGATTTTTTAAGGTATCTCAGACGGGTGGAAGTGAATCTAGATGAAGTGACGGGGTCGTAAGTTGATATGACCTATGCCTAATTCGGTAGCTTCCTACTGTGAAACTTAGGAACCTATCCATAACCTACCGGGCGCGTTGAGTTCGGTAGCATCCTACGGAGATTTGACTATGACGGCTTTGGAGATGATTTTGCAGGTTGTTATTGGTCTCAGCTTTCTGGCGCTGGGGCTGGTTGCGGTGATCCGGCCAGAGCGTTTGGCTGAGGTTCGATGGATTGGGTCCAGCGGGCGAGTGCTGGGGGTGCTGATGGTAGTGGGGGGTGTGGTGACGCTGGTCGCAACGCAGGTGCCCTTCCTGACGTTTTTCGCTGCGGTCCTTGACAGTGCAGTGGTGGCAGGGGTGTGGACGAAGTTGTCCGGGTTGGGCGTGGAGCGGCTGGGGACGGTGGCGGGGACTTTGCTGGCGGGCAGCCTGGCGATGGGCGTGCTGCAGCCTTTGGGGTTGAAGGTGCTGTTGCTGCCGAAGGCCGACAAGCTGGTGTATGTTCCGGTTCCTACCCGGACGGTGAAGACCTACGGTGCGGGGGCGTGGTTCGAGAGTGTGGGGGTGGGTCCGGATGGGACGCTGTATCTCTCCTGCAACCGTGGGGACAACTATGCGACTGGCGACAAGAGCCAGGCGCAGGGGCAGGTGATTGCGCGGTCTCCGGCGGGGGAGGAACGGGTGGTGTTTACGCTGCCGATGGGGTCGACTTCGGGGGTGTTTGCGATTTCGGCAGATGGGACGCTGTATTTGACGGGAACGGGGACGAAGTTGGGGATTTGGCGAATAACACCGCAGGGGGCAGCGACGTTGATGATGCGTCTACCTCGGGGTGCGTGGCCGAACGGCCTGGACTTTGGTCCGGATGGGAAGTTGTACTCGGCCGATAGTGCTTTGGGGGTGATCTGGCGGATTGATCCTGCGACTGGGCGAGCGGAACGGGTGATTGAGGATCCGCTGTTGAAGGCGCGGCGGTTGATCTCGCTGGCTCCGGGAGCGAATGGTATTCACTTCCGTGGGCAGGAGATGCTGGTTACGGTCTCGGACCGGACGACGGTGTTGGGGTATGTGCTGCAGGCGGATGGACGCTTTGGCGGGCCGGTCGTCGTTGCTACGGGGATTCCGGGGGATGATTTTGCGATTGGACAGGATGGATCGCTGTTCGTGACGACGCATCCTTACAACACGGTGGTACGGATAGCTCCGGATGGTAGCCGGAGCGTGATTGCAGACGCCCGCGACAATATTGTGGGGGCGACGGATGCGGCATTTGGGCGGACGCCAGAGGACTCCGACACGCTGTATGTGGTTACAGATGGCGGAGCGTTCCAGGGAGGGCGATCGGCACGCGGGGCGCTGATTGCGTTGAAGCCGTTTGCGCGGCGCTGAGAGGGCGTTCGGTGCCGGATGCAGGGGCGGGGTTGGGCTTACCGTCCCCCCCCGTCCGAGGATTGGTGGTGGGGAGAGGAGAGCGGTTCGCTTTGTGAATGCGCAACCTTGCCTCGATGAAGCGCGGTGAAGATGGGGCACCCGGGAGTTTTACATTCCCATGTCTCAACAGCGAGACATGGGGCACCCGGCACCCAGCAGACGGGCGTTTTACATTCCCATGTCTCAACAGCGAGACATGGGGCACCCGGCACCCAGCAGACGGACGTTTTACATTCCCATGTCTCAACAGCGAGACATGGGGCACCCGGCACCCGGCTGGGGGGTGGGGCTGTGAAAGAATGGGTAGTACAGGAGATTCATGCCCGCAATTTTGACTGAAGAGATACGTACGGCCAGCAGTGCGCCGCGGAATATACGCAAGACGACGCTGGCGAATGGTTTGCTGGTGCTGACCGAGACGATGCCGCATGTGCGGAGCGTGTCCATGGGTGCGTGGGTGGGGACGGGGTCGCGGGATGAGGCGGCGGAGTTGAACGGGATCTCGCACTTTGTGGAGCACATGGTGTTCAAGGGGACGACCTCGCGTACGGCGCAGGAGTTTGCGCGGGAGGTGGACACGATTGGTGGGAATCTGGACGCGTTTACGGGCAAGGAGATGGTTTGTTTCAACATCAAGGTGCTGGATGAGAACGTGCCCACAGGGCTGGATCTGCTGGCGGACCTGGTGTTGCGGCCTACGTTTACGCCGGAGGATATTGCGCGAGAGCAGGGCGTGATCTTGGAAGAGATCAAGATGGACGAGGACAACCCGGATTACCTGGTGCATGAGCTGTTTACGCAGAACTTCTGGAAGGACGATGCGCTGGGGCGGCCGATTCTGGGGACGGCGAAGACGGTGGGGAGTTTTGACCAGCGGACGGTGTTTGATTTTTATACGAGCCGGTTTACGCCGCAGAACATGGTGTTTTCCGCGGCGGGGAACCTGGAGCATGACGAGTTTGTGGGGCAGGTGGAGCGGCACTTTGAGTCGCTGATGGGGAGTGGGGATGGGGTGGTGGGGAAGGTGGCGGCACCGGTGGCTTCGCCGCACATAACGCTGAAGCGGAAGAAGAGCCTGGAGCAGGTGCAGTTGTGCCTGGGGGTTCCGGCTCCGGCGGTGGCGGATGCAAGCCGGTATGGGGTGTATCTGCTGAACTCGATGCTGGGCGGGGGGATGAGTTCGCGGCTGTTCCAGTCGATCCGGGAAGACCGGGGGCTGGCGTATTCGATCTACTCGGAGATGAGCCCGTTCCGGGATACCGGGTCGCTGTGCGTGTATGCGGGGACGGCGGTGGACAAGACGGAGAAGGTGCTGGAGCTTACGATGCAGGAGTTTCGGCGTCTGAAAGAAGAGGCGGTCAGCGAAGGGGAGCTGAAGCGCGCCAAGGACCAGTTGAAGAGCAATATTGTGATTGGGCTGGAGAGCTCGGGCAGCCGGATGGCGAATCTGGCGCGGCAGCAGATGTATTTTGGGCGGTTCTTTGGGGTGGAAGAGATTACGCAGGAGATTGAGGCCGTAACGCCGGCGGACATTCAGAGGCTGGCGCAGGAGCTGTTTCGGCCTGAGGTGATGGCGCTGACGCTGCTGGGTAACCTGGGGACGATGAAGATTGAGCAGGAGCATCTGGCTTGCTGAAGTGGCTGAGTGGGTGGGTGTGCTGATAGAGTTTGGTCGAGAGTTACAACTATATTTTAGAGGGTCGCAGAGACCGGACAACCGAGGAATGATGACGACAATACGTAACCTTGAACTGGATCTGATTGAGCAGGAGCGCGAAGCAGGATTCACGCTGATCGAACTGCTGATCGTAATGTCCGTGATGCTTATTCTGATGACTCTTGCGGTTCCACAGTTGCTGAAGTTACGCAAGACAACGAACGAAACGTCAGCAGTGCAGTCTGTCCGCACGATTGCAGCAGCGGAACTTTCTTTCAACGCGGCCTATCCGGCAAATGGATTTGCCTGCAATATCGCCCAGCTAGGCGGAGACCCGAAATCAGGTCCCCCATCTGCGCAGGCAGCACAACTAATCGACCCGGGTCTGGCGGCGGGGCAGAAGGCTGGCTACACGTTCGCGATTACGAACTGCAACAAAGTCACGGTGAACAATCAGGATATGTACACCACATTTCAAGTGACCGCAGTACCACAGGCGATTGGTAAAACTGGAGATAACGGCTACTGCTCGGATGAGAATAACATCATCCGCAAAGACCCGACCGGCGGTACGAACTGCACGGTAGCGATGCAGTAATGATCAAGCGGCTTGTTCTGCTTGCGGTGCTGGGTTGGGCTGCGACGTTGCTGGCGCAGGATGATGCGGCGATCATCCGCAAGGTGGATGACCACTACAACCATCTGAACTCGCTGCGGACGCACTATGTGGAGCGCTACAGCGGGATGGGGATGGACCGCTCGGAAGAAGGCACGCTGCTGCTGAAGAAGCCGGGGCGGATGCGGTGGAGCTACGCGGAGCCGGTGGGTAAGGTGTTTGTGCTGGATGGGAAGTATGCGTGGTTCTATACGCCGGGGGATGCGCAGGTGCAGCGGGTTCCGGCGAAGGAACTGGATGATCTGCGGTCGCCACTGCGGTTTCTGCTGGGGCATACGCAGTTGAAGAAAGAGCTGGACGGGATTGCGGTGGCGCCTGAGGGCGGCGGGTTCCGGATTAGCGGTGTGCCGAAGGGGATGGGGGAGCGGGTGAAGCTGTTGACGCTGGGAGTGTCGGCGGCGGGGGCGATTGAGCGGATGAAGCTGGAAGAGGTGGATGGGGCGGTGACGGAGTTTACGTTCTCGGAGATGAAGGAGAATGTGCCGGTGAAGGATGGGGACTTTGTGTTTGTGGTGCCGAGTGGGGTGAGTGTGGTGGAGGGGATCAAGCCGATTTAGGGTGGGGAAAATCAACTGATTTGTAATGTTGGTTGGGTAAGATAGAGAGATTAGGATTGCGATATTTCGGAGTGCGGGAAGGCCGCGCGGAAGAGTTGAGAGTGATGGTGGAGAAGGTTTTGGCTGAGAGCTTGAGTACGGCGGAGTTTCATGGGGCGGTGCGTGGGTTGGAGCCGGTGGTGGCGGTGTTCGATTGCGATGGGACGTTGTGGTCGGGGGATGCGGGATCGACGTTTATGAAGTGGTCGATCGATACGGGGCTGGTGTCGCGGGAGACAACGGACTGGATCGATGCGCGGTATCGCGGGTATAGGCGGGGTGAGGTTTCGGAGCTGACGATCTGCGGGGAGATGGTGCAGATGTACCACGGGCTGCGCGAGGAGGAGATGCGGAGGGCGGCGCGGGAGTTTTTTGCGAGCCAGATTGAGAAGAATATCTTTCCGGAGATGCTGGAACTGGTGGGGGAGTTGAAGGCCAAGGGCGTAGAGATTTGGGCGGTGAGCTCGACCAACGACTGGGTGATTGAAGAGGGTGTGACGCGGTTTGGGATTGCGGCGGAGCGGGTGCTGGCGGCGCGGGTGCAGGTGGTGGACGGGGTGGTGACGGAGAAGCTGCTGGATGTGCCGACGGATGAGGGCAAAGTGGCTTCGCTGGCACGGGTGGGGATTGTAGCTCCGGACGCGGTGTTTGGGAATTCGGTGCATGATGCGGCGATGCTGGGGATAGCGCGGCGGGCGTTTCCGGTGAACCCTTCGGCGGAGCTGATAGCGCGGAGTGCGGCGGAGGGTTGGCCGGTGTATTGGCCAGCGTCGGTTGCGCCTCGGGGTATTTCTTCCAAGTAACGAATGGTGAAGCTTTTGCACGGCGTTTACCGTCTAAACTAGAGACGGTGAAAGAGCCTATACGCAAGCTGGATGGATATACAGAGACGCTCGAAGCCAAGCCGGTGCGGTTGGTGGTGGCGGCTCTGATTCTGCGCGTGGGCGCAGAGGGAGTGACGGAGGTGCTGATCTGTCAGCGGCGTCCGGACCAGCCGATGAGCTTGAAGTGGGAGTTTCCCGGGGGAAAGATTGAGCTGGGGGAGACTTCGGAAGATGCGCTGGCACGCGAACTGAACGAAGAGCTGGGGATATCGGCGGTGATTGGGCGGCGGATCGCGCATATTCGGCACAAGTACCGGAATGGCGGGACGATCGACCTACAGTTTTTTGTGGTGGACCGATTTGATGGGGAGCTGGAGAACCGGATCTTCAACGAGATGCGATGGGCTCCGTTGGGGACATTGCCGGAGTATGACTTTCTGGCGGCGGATCTGGGGCTGATTCGGGATTTGTCGGAAGGCAAGTTGCTTTAGGGGTTTGGGGTGGGGTAAAAACAGGCAACGGCAAAGGCGATATATTTTCGTTTCGGCTTCGCCTGCACGAATGCCTTCGGCAGAGTGGAAGAGGCGTGGTGGGGTGTTGGATGCGAGGGCTGAAGCCCTCGCCTACCTTAAGAAGGTAAGGGCAACGGCAAGGGCAGGCAACGGCAAGGACAAAATCAGATCCTCCGCTTCGCGAAGGATGACAACTAAAAAACAGGCAGCGGCGGCTAGGTTGGCGGTTTACATTCCCACACATCCCGCGATGAGGCTGCGGTATGTATGGGGCACCCGGGCTTTGAGTGGTGGATTTGGGGTTGGGGCTAGGTGTGGAGGGTGTTCCAGACGAGCATGAGGGAGAGTGCGATGACGATGATGGCGGTGATCCAGGAGACGATGTTGAACCAGAGGGTGTTGGTGTACTTGCCCATGAGCTCGTGCTTGTTGATGAGCTTGAGCATGAAGATGAGGATGATGGGGAGGAGGACACCGTTGAGGACCTGGGAGAGGATGATGACTTTGACGAGGGGGAAGTTGGGGGTGAGGACGACACCGGCTCCGAGGGCGATGAGCAGGGTGTATAGCCAGTAGAAGAAAGGGGCTTCGTTGAAGTGCTTGTCGACGCCGCTCTCGAAGCCGAGGCCCTCGCAGACGGTGTAGGCGGTGGTGAGGGGGAGGATGGAGGCGGCGAAGAGGGAGGCGTTGAAGAGGCCGGCGGCGAAGAGGATGAAGGCGTACTGGCCGGCGAGGGGCTTCATGGCTTCGGCGGCGTCGGAGGGGTCGGCGATGTTGCGGATGCCGTGGACGTAGAGGGTGGCGGCGCAGGCGACGATGATGAACCAGGCGACGACGTCGGTGAAGATGGAGCCGACGATGACGTCGAGGCGGGAGGCTTTGTACTGGCGGACGCCAATTCCCTTCTCGACGATGGAGGACTGGAGGTAGAACTGCATCCACGGGGCGATGGTGGTTCCGATGACCCCGATGGTCATGTAGATGTAGGTTTTGTTGCTCCAGACGCTGCGGGCGGGGAGCTTGACGGTCTGGAGGATGGCGAGGTGCCAGTCGGGACCGCTGAGGACGCCAGCGACGATGTAAGCGATGTAGAAGACGCTGGCGATGAGGAAGATCTTTTCGACGCTTTTGTAGTCGCCTTTGACGACGAGGAACCAGACGAGGAAGGCGCAGACGGGGACGCTGAGATATTTACTGATGTGGAAGAGCTGCATGCTGCCGGCGATGCCTGAGAACTCGGCGACGACGTTGCCGAAGTTGACGATGACGAGCAGGATCATGACGACAAAGGTGATGCGCAGGCCGAACTCTTCGCGGATGAGGTCGCTGAGACCTTTTCCGGTGACGGCACCCATGCGCGCGCACATCTCCTGAACGACGATGAGGGCGAGGGTGATGGGGATCATGGTCCAGAGCAGGGTGTATCCGTACTGGGCTCCGGCCTGGGAGTAGGTGAGGATGCCTCCGGAGTCGTTGTCGACGTTGGCGGTGATGAATCCGGGACCGAAGACGGCGAAGAAGATCATCAGCCGAGTTCTCCAGTTGCGCCACGACGTCATTGCCTGCTCCTCCGCTGGGTGTCGGCCGACGAGGGAGTTCCCTGCGAGTGCCAAGCCTTTAGCTTATCTGTACCTGTATCAGGTTAGCGCAGATGGGGGCAGCGGCCTGTGAATTGGGGAAGGATATGGGGGGAGTAGCGAGAGGGTGAACAGGTGGGGTGGGGGGGCGGGGAAAGAGTAAGGGCAAAGACAACAGCAGGTCCTCCACTGCGCGAAGGATGACAACTAATAAAAACAGACAACGACAACAGCGGCTAGATTGACGGTTTACCTTCCCACACATCCCGCGATGAGGCTGCGGTATGTATGGGGCACCCGGGCTGTGAATTGCGGGCGGAGTGGGTAGCGAGGGGGGCAGGGCGGATTTATGCGTGGATTTTTGGCTGGATTCTGTTGAGGATGAGGGCTACCTGGTGGTCGTTGTGGTAGCCGTCGCGGAGGGCGCGGGCCTGTCCGGCGGCGGCGATGCGGGCACGGGCGGCGGGGTCGGGGAGGTAGCGGCGGATCTTCTGGACGCACTCGTCAAAGGAGGAGAAGAAGACGGCCTCTTCGTCTTCGCGGAAGCGGTCGAGGTGGCCCTGAGAGCGTTCGGCGAGGAGGAAGCCACCGCAGGCGGCGATCTCGAAGCTTTTGTGGACGAACTCGTCCTGGTTGGAGTGGGTGAGGAAGCTGAGATTGATTTTGGAGCGCCAGATGGCTTCGCGGTACTGGTCGAGGAAGAGTTCGCCCTCGCGGTAGAGGTTGGTGAAGGCCTGGGGGGTGAGGGCGCGTTGCCAGGCGCGCTGGTTGCCGGAGATAGTGACACCGAACTGGTTGAGTTCGGAGAGGCGGGTGAGGGTGGTGGCGCGGTCGTCGTAGGGGGTGCCGACGAAGGAGACGTCGCGGTTGCGGTCGGCGTCGGACCAGGTGGGGGGTGGGGGAAAGTGGATGGTGGGCTCGTAGGCGGTCTGGATTTTGATGACGTCGCGGGCTGCTCGCTGGCGGTAGTCGAGGATGTTTTTATCGCGCTGGACGACGTGGAGGTCGTAGTGGGGGATGGACTTCATGTAGAGGCGCCAGCCGGGGTCCTGACGGGGGCCGAAGGGGTTGTCGATCATGTAGCTGATGGTGGGGATGCCGAGGTCGCGGAGGCGGTCGAGGGTCTTCGGCTTCATCCAGAGGAGCTTGTCGGCCCAGAGGAGGTCGGGCTTTTCGGATTGGGCGAGGTGGAGGAGGTCGCGGTTGAGGCGGTCTACGCCAGGGCCAGCGCTGAGCCGGTAGACGATTTTGCGGAGGAGCTGGTTGGACGATTGGTAGTCGTAGAAGTTGAGGGGGATGACGGTGTGGCCGAGTCGTTCGAGGGCCCAGAGGCGGTAGAGCGAGGAGTCGTTGGGCGAGAGTTGGGAGGCGTAGAGGATCTTCATGGGGGTGGTTATTTTTTGGCGCGGAGAAGCGCGATGACCTGCTCGGCATGGACGACGCCGATGAGTTTTTTGTCGTTGTCGAGGACGGGGAGGGCACGGAGATTGTATTTGTCGAAGAGTTCGGCGACTTTACGTCCGTTGGCGTCGCCGTTGCAGGTGACGAGGTGTCCGTGGGGGAGGGCGTCGAGGGCTGCTTCGGGGGTGGCGAGCAGGAGTTGGACGATGGGGATGAGGGCGGTGATGCGCTCTTCGGGGTCGAGGAGATAGATCTCGGTGAGGGTGTCGATATCGCCCTCGTAGTCGTGGAGTGCGGCGATGGCGTGGGCGACGGTGGCGTCGTGGGGGAGTGCGAGGTACTCGGTGGTCATGCGTCCGGCGGCAGAGTCGCCCTCGAATTCGAGGAGTTCCTCGACTTCCTGACGCTCTTCGGGGTCCATCTCATCGAGGATGGCTTCAGAGCGCTCATCGGACATCTCGGAGAGGAGGTCTGCGGCGGCACCGGGGTCCATCTCCTCGACGATGCCTGCGATCTGCTCGGAATCCAGGGACTCGATGAGGGTCTGCTGCATTTTGGGGGTGACTTCTTCGAGGGCCTCGGCTGCGACCTCTTCGTCGAGACTGATGAAGAGGGCGTGACGCTCGGCGGGGGCGAGTTCTTCTAGGATGTCGGCGAGATCGGAGGGGTGCATGTTGGCGAGGCCCTCCTGCTCGATTTTGAGGCGGACGCGGCGGGCGGGATCGCGATCGATGAGGTCGACGAAGTTCCAGGGGATGACACTGGCGCTGAAGCGCTCGGCGATGGCGTGGACGGTGTTTTCGGGGAGGCCCTTGAGGAGGCGGCGGGCAGCACCGCGCAGGCCTACCTCAACCTCTGCGATGCGGAGGAGGAGGTCGGGGCTAGAGTCGGAGATGGGCTCCCAGACGAGATCGACGTCGTTGACGCGGACGACTTTGTGGCCGTTGACGTCGATGATCTGCTGATCGAGGAGATCGCGCTCGAGAAGGAGAAAGGTCTCATCGTCGGGCAGGTCGGTGGGGCGGGCGGTCTCGCGGAGTTGCATGGCGCCGGTGTCGGTGAGTTGGAGATCGGCGATAGGGACGAGGGCGCGGGGGGCGTGGCGAGGGGCGGCGACGCGCTTGAAGACGATGCCGTGGACGTGGAAGGCGTCGACAAGCGGTGTGACGGCGAACTCCTTGACGTGGCCGATGGGGCTGCCCTGGGCATCGACGATGGGGGTGCCCATGAGGGCGGCGACGCTGGTTCTCTGGTTGGCGTGTTTAGTCATCGGGTCATTTGGCAGAAGACTGCTCTACCAAACTTTACACACCTTTGCCTTGACCATGGGCTGGGAGGCTTTGCAGCCGAAGGCGGTAGCGAACTGGGGCATGTTGGTGACGATGCCGTTGATGCGCGCGAAGCCGGGGGAGTGGGGGTCGGTGAGGGCGCGGAGACGGCTGTCTTCGGGGCGGGTGTTTTCGCAGGCCCACTGGGCGAAGCCGATGAAGAAGCGCTGGTCGGGGGTGAAGCCGTCGATGGGGTGAAGGGTGAGGTTGTCGGTGGCCTTCTTCCAGGCGATGTAGGCGATGAGGGTACCGCCGAGGTCGGCTACGTCTTCTCCGCTGGTGAGCTTGCTGTTGATGTGGATGTCGTCGACGACGGTGTAGGAGGCGAACTGGTCGCGGAGGCAGTTGATGCGCTGCTCGAAGCCGGTGGCGTCGGCGGGGGTCCACCAGTCCTTGAGGTTGCCTTCGGCGCTGAACTGGCGGCCCTCGTCGTCGAAGGCGTGGGTGAGTT
This sequence comes from Acidobacteriota bacterium, assembly GCA_021780315.1. Classification (GTDB taxonomy): domain Bacteria; phylum Acidobacteriota; class Terriglobia; order Terriglobales; family Acidobacteriaceae; genus Edaphobacter. The sequence continues at coordinate 151,012 of JAJXYY010000018.1, read as the reverse complement.
CGTGGCCGATGGTGGCTCCGGTGTCGCCGTAGTTGGGGGCGTCGTCGGAGCGGGGGTCGTAGAGGGGTGGCTGGAGGACTCCGGCGGGAAAGTTGATGTCGTTCATCTGGGGATCGAAGTAGGCGTTGACGGTGGGTGGGGTCATGCCCCACTCGTTGCGGTCAACGGGTTTGCCGACTTTGGCCCAGTCGCGGCGGGACTCGAACTGGTGGGCCTGGGTGGTGTTGCCGAAGTAGTCGGTGGGGGAGACGGTGAGCGAGGAGTAGTCGCGCCAGGTGTCGGGATAGCCGATTTTGTTGCGGATGGCGTGGAGTTTGCGGAGGGCTTCGGTTTTGGTGGCGGGGCTCATCCAGTCGAGTTGCTGGATTTCTTCCTGCATGGCCTGCTCGATCTGAGTAGTCATGAGGAGGGTTTTCTGCTTGGTTTCGGGGGAGAAGGTACGGCGGACAAACTCCTGGCCGAGGGCCTCGCCGAGGGAGCGATCGACCTGACGGACGCAGCGCTTCCAGCGGGGAGGCATCTGCTGGGTTCCGCGGAGGTAGCGGCTGTAGAAGTCGAAGTTTGCGGTCTCAAAGGGGGTGGAGAGGGAAGGTGCGGCGGCGGAGAGGAGGTGGAAGCGGAGGTAGGCCTTGAGGGCGGGGAGCGGTTCGGTGGTGAGGACGGTGTTGACGGCCTGCTGGAATGCGGGTTGGGAGACGTTGAGGGTGGAGATGGCGGGCGGGTTGGGGACGCCGGCGAACTGGGCGGCGAGGTACTGAGGCCAGGGGATGGCGGGGTTGAGGGCGGCTAGTTGGGCGACGGTCATCTTGTGGTACTGCTTGTAGGGGTCGCGGCGTTCTACGCGGGTGAGCGAGGCAGAGGCGAGGGCAGTTTCGATGCGGAGGATGGTGGCGGCATCGGCGGCGGCGGTGGTGGCGGACTGGCCGGAGAGGGGGAGCAGGTGGGTGATGTAGTCGAGGTACCTGGCGCGAGTTTCGATGCTTTTGGCATCGGTCTTGAGGTAATAGTCGCGGTCGGGAAGGCCAAGACCGCCGGCACCGATATCGACGATGATCTGGCTGGAGTCGCCGGGGTCCTGAGCGGAGCCGGAGTTGAAGAAGAAGGTTCCGGAGCTGTGCTGGTGGAGGGTGCCGAGGGCAGCGATGAGGGATTTTCGGTCGTGGAGTTGGTCGATGGCGGCGAGTTCGGGGGTGAGCGGGGTGAGGCCACGGCGGTCGATGGCAGCGGTGTCCATGCAGGCGGCGAAGTAGTCGCCGACCTTCTGCTGGACGGGAGTGCGGGCGGTGGCGGTGGCGTCGGCCTGGAGGATTCCCCAGAGGAATTGCTGGTTGTCGTCGGCGAGCTTGGAGTAGACGTCCCAACTGGATTGGTCGGCGGGGATGGGATTGTTCTTCATCCAGCCGCCGCAGGAGTACTGGTAGAAGTTGGTGCAGGGATCGACGGAACGATCGAGGGAGGCGGGGTCGAGGCTGGGGGCGTAGGGCATTTGGGCGAGCGGCTGGGCGGGTGGCTGGGCGACGGTTTGCTGGGCGAAGGCAGCGGGGGAGATGAGCAGGAGAGCTGCGATGAGCCGGGCCGGGTGGATGCGCATAACGATTGTCCTCGTAACGAATGCTACCTTACGGGTGGACGGACGCCGGGGCATTTGAGGAGGGGGCTGGCGGATGAGTTGGATGGGATGAACAGGTGGTGGTGCGGAAGCAGGTGATGGGCAGGTGGACTAATTTGGCTGGTGTCCTTGACATTCCCCTGATCCGCAAGCAAACTGCCAACATCGTCACTGTTTGACAGCTGCTCGGGGTTCAGGGAGCGAAGAGGGATCGTATTGGCCGACTCAATCACAAGCCGCGTCAGCTTCACCCTAGACTCGTCCCTCGAGAGCGTTGACAAGGTTGAACAGACGGCAGAGCAGTATGCGAAACAAGCAGGGTTCGATGAAGACACAGTACCGCATATTGCGATGGCAGTACGCGAGGCAGCCGTGAATGCAGTGTTGCATGGGAATGCGTACGACAAGCACAAGCGTATCCATGCAGCCTTTGAAACGACTTCCGATTCGCTAATCATCCGAATTTCGGATGAAGGTCCGGGGCTTGATCCCGAAGGGATTCCCGACCCCCTGGCACCAGAGAATATTCTCCGCGGCTCGGGTCGTGGGATCTTCCTTATCCGCGCATTTATGGATGAGGTAAACTTTCGGCAGTTAAACCCTGGCACAGAAATGACATTGATTAAGCACCGTACACCGGCGCAGCCGGGGACCTAAGGAGAAGACGACTCATGAGCATGAAAGTACATACTCGCCAAGTGGACGGCATTACCATACTGGATCTAAGCGGCCGGATAACGCTCGGCGAAGGCAGCGTGACTATCCGCGATGCGGTTCGCGACGTATTGGCCAAGGGATCGAACAAGATCCTGCTGAATCTGGGCGACATCAACTACATCGACAGCTCCGGGATCGGTGAGTTGGTGAGCGCGTTTACGACGGTACGGAACAGCGGCGGGGAGTTGAAGCTGCTGAACTTGACGAAGAAGGTCCACGACCTGCTGCAGATCACGAAGCTGTACACGGTGTTCGACATCAAGGACGATGAAGCGACTGCGATTGCAGCGTTTGCCAAGTAGCTTCTGGTTGATTGCAGGATGAAATAGAACAGCCGCCGCTTACGCGACGGCTGTTTTCTTTTGGATGGAAGGATTGATCGAGGTTATTTGCTGAAGTCGACCTTGGGGGCGGTGCTGTTTTCCGGATTGCCCTTGAAGTACTCGTCACGGTAGTGGAAGCCGGCGAAGTTGGCCCAGATGCTGTTGGGGAACTGGCGGATGTAGACGTTGTAGTCCTCGAGGGTACGGTTGTAGCGCTGGCGCTCGACGGCGATGCGGTTTTCGGTGCCGGCGAGTTCATCGGTAAGGCGGATGAACTGCTCGTTGCCCTTGAGGTTGGGGTACTGCTCCTGGAGGCGGAAGAAGGGCCCAAGGGCGACGTCCATCTTGGCGTTGGCCTGGATGCTGCTGGCGCGGTCGGGTGCGCTGGTGATGGCGGCACGGGCGTTGGCGATGTTGGTGAGGACGGTGGACTCCTCGGCGACGTAGCCTTTGACGGAGGCGACGAGGTTGGGGATGAGGTCGAGACGGCGCTGCTGGACGACATCGACCTGCGCGTAGGCCTGGGTGACAGCCTCATTTTTCTGGACCATGGTGTTCTTCGCGCCGATGTAGCTGCCGCCGATGAGCAGGAGCACAACGAGCATAAGACCGACGACTCCTAAGACAATCCAAAGAGCTTTCATGTGGTTTCCTGACTTCCTTTCGTGAGTGTTTCGCTGGATTCTGGCCGCTTGTTCCGGTAACTGTATCACCGGGAGATACGGCGTTTGGTTGCGATGCGCAATTTACATGGGTGCCCTCAGAAATCTCCACTGGCTCCACCACCGCCGGAGCCGCCACCGCCAAAGCCTCCGAAGCCACCACCGCCGCCGCGGTCGTCGTCTCCGCCACCACGACCGCCGAAGCCGCCGCCGAGGAGGTTGCCGAGGAGGAAGAAGAGGATTCCGGTGTTTCCGGTGCTGACGAGCAAGATGATGACCAGTACGATGACGCCGCCACCGATGAGTACCTGGAGGGGGCTGAGTTGCACGGTCTGCTGCTGGGACTGGCGGTGGTACTGGTGAATGATGGGGGAGAGGGTAACGCCGGCGTCGGCGGCGATGACGTTGGCGATCTGCTGGACGCCGAGGGGGATGGCAGTGTTGTAGTCGCCCTGCTGGGCTGCGGGGACCATGGAACGTCCGATGTCGCCGACCTTGGCGTCGTTGAGGATGCCTTCGAGGCCGTAGCCGACTTCAATGCGGCCGCGGCGGGGGTTCATGACGAGGACCATGAGGACGCCGCGGTCGGTGCCCTTGGTTCCGACCTTCCACTTGTCTTCTAGTTCGGTCGAGAACTCTTCTATGGACTGATCGTTGTCGAGGGTTTTGATGGTGACGACGGCGATCTGGGCGTGGGCCTGACGATCAACCTGAGTGCAGAGGTCTTCGACAGATTGTTTGGTGGCTGGGGAGAGGACGCCGGCGAAGTCGTTGACATAGCCAGTGGGTGCGGGGAGATCGCCGACCTTTTCGGCCTGGAGCGTGGCAGCCGAAAGGACGGCCAGAAGAACGAGAACCAGACCTCGAGCGAGACGCTTCATCAAGAATGATTCTACGCTTGCGCGGCGGCGGCGGGGGGTGGCGGTCGGGTGTTCGGTGGTGGGTTACTGGGGCGGCGGGGGCATGGAGTGGCGTCCGGGCATGGCGATTCCCTTCTGTCGGGCGAGCTTGTCGATGAGGACGGTGTGGTCGTGCAGGGTGTGTTCCCCAGTTTCAATGGCGTCGCGGAGGGTGGGGTCCGCGACGGTCTGGAGTTCCTGACGGAACTCGCGGAGGTCTTTGTGGTGGCTGCGGACCATAAGGGTGAGGTATTCCGTGTCGAAGTCGTTGCCGGAGAGCATGGCGAGTTTGTCCAACTGAGTCTGATCATCCTTGTTGAGGTGGTGTGGGATGGGGAGGCCGAGGGAGTCGGCGATGGGTGCGAAGGAGTGATTGAGTTCAGTGTGCTCGGCGACCATCTTGTCTGCGAATTGCTTCAGGTCGTCGCTGGTGGCCTTCTGGGTGGCGAGTTGACCGAACTGGATCTGAGCCATACCGGCTTCGAGGGCTTTGCGGAGGAAGATGCGGTCCTTCATGAGGGCGGCAGTGTCGGAGGCGCTGGAGGAGTCCTGCATGGCGGTAGAGGCGGATGGAGATCGCGGGGGCTGGCTGGGCTGCATGATGGATGCGGGTGGAGCAGTGGGATCCTGAGCGAAGATGAGCGTGGGTAAAGCGGTGGCGATGGCCAGAGCGATGATGTGGATGCGGATGTGCGACATGACGTTATCCCCTCCCTGAGGTGGTCGGAATTGGACTGGTTTGCTACTACCCCTGCGGAGTGATCGTACTCCATTGCGTGAGCACTTATTCTGATCGCTCTGTCTGACGGTGTCGGCCGCTGAGGGGCTGCCTTGGGTTGGCTGGGATAAGACTGTATTCTTTGGAGCGGAGCCCGAAAACCAATGAACGATTTCCAAGTCAAGCCACCGGTTGCACGCAAGGAAGCTACACCCACGATGCTGCATGGACACACGCTGGAGGATGACTACCGGTGGATGCGGGAGAAGACTTCGCCTGAGCTGATTGCGTATCTGGAGGCGGAGAACGCGTATACAGAGGCAGTGATGGCTCCGACGCAGGCGTTGCAGACGAAGCTGTATGAGGAGATGGTGTCGCACATCAAGGAGACGGACGAGTCGGTGCCGTACCGGTCGCGGGGCTGGTTCTACTCGATGCGGACGGTGGAGGGGAGCCAATACCCGATCCACTGCCGGCGGCGGGCGACGGAGGGGCGGTTCGACGAGACGCAGCCGGAGGAGGTGCTGCTGGATGTGAACCAACTGGCCGAGGGGCAACCGTATATGGCCGTGGGGACGATGAGTGTGAGTCCGAATGGGCTGCTGCTGGCGTACTCGACGGATGTGACGGGGTTTCGGCAGTACACGCTGCATATCCGCGACCTGACGACGGGGCAGGACCTGGCGGACACGGCGGAGCGGACGGGGTCGGTGGCGTGGGCGGCGGATTCGACGACGCTGTTCTATACGACCGAGGATGAGGTAACAAAACGGCACAACCATCTGTACCGGCATCGGCTGGGCGATGCGCAGGCGCAGGACGTGCTGGTCTACGACGAGACCGATGAACGCTTCAACCTGGGGGTGGGCAAGACGCGGGATGGGAAGTATCTGTTGATGGAGGTGGGTAGCCATACGACGACGGAGTGCCATCTGCTGGAGGCGGATGTTCCGGAAGGCGAGTTTCGGCTGATTGCGGGCCGGGTGGATGAGCAGCAGTATTCGGTGGATCACCGTAGAGGGCTGCTGTATATCCGGACGAACGATGTGGGGAAGAACTTCCGGGTGGTGACGGCGGCGGTGGCGAGTCCGGGGCGGGAGAACTGGCGCGAGCTGATTTCACTAAATCCGGAAGTTCCGCTTGAGGATTTCGATCTATTCGATTCATTCTGTGTAACTTCCCGCCGCGTACTTGGCTTACCAGTGCTGGAGGTATTCCAGTTTCGCGAGGATGGCGGATTGGGAGAGGCGCGGCCGATTCGGTTTCCTGAGCCAGTGTATGAGGCGCAGGCACATGCGAATCGGGAGAGCGAGACCGGGGCGTTTCGATACAGCTACCAGTCGCTGGTGTCGCCGGCGTCGGTGTATGAGTACGACGTGGAGACGGGCAGCTCCAAGCTGTTGAAGCAGCAGGAGGTTCCGGGCGGATTTGACCGGGAGCGGTATGGCTCGGAGCGGGTCTGGGTGGAGGCGGCGGATGGCGTGAAGGTACCGGTGTCGGTGGTTTACCGCCGGGATTTCTTCAAGCAAGACGCGAGCAATCCACTGTATGTGTATGGATATGGGTCGTATGGGTATCCTCTGCCAGTGGGGTTTGGGGTGGCGCGGTTGTCGCTGCTGGATCGTGGTGTGGTGATGGCGTATGCGCACATTCGTGGTGGTGGAGAGATGGGGGATGTGTGGCATGACGCTGGCAAGATGATGGTGAAACGGAACACGTTCTCGGACTTTATTGCGGTGACGGAGCAGCTTGTGGAAAAGGGGTATGGGGCTGTGGATCGCGTGGCGATCGAGGGCGGAAGTGCAGGTGGGTTGCTGATGGGTGCGGTGGTGAATGAGCGGCCGGAGCTGTTCCGGGTGGTGCTGTCGCATGTTCCGTTTGTGGACGTGATGAATACGATGCTGGATGCCAGCCTGCCGCTGACGGTGGGAGAGTACGAGGAGTGGGGAAATCCGAATGAGGCGGAGGCGTTTGCGTATATGAAGAGCTACTCGCCGTACGACAATCTGAAGGCGGGGGCTTATCCGGCGATGCTGGTGAAGACGAGTCTGAACGACTCGCAGGTGATGTATTGGGAGCCGGCGAAGTATGTGGCGAAGCTGAGGACGCTGAAGACGAACGACAGTTCCCTGCTGCTGCACATCAATATGGACGCGGGGCATGGCGGGGCGAGTGGGCGGTATGACTACTTGAAGGAGATTGCGTTTGACTATGCGTTTTTGCTGCGGGAGTTGGGGGTGGAGGGCTAGGCGGGGGTGAGGGCGGTGTGGGCGACAGCTGGGTGCTGCGCCTATAAAAGCAGCCACGGGATGTTGTGTGAATCGGATGCGGCTTGCTTTTGGATAACTTTGCCAGTGATGGAGCTGCCACCCTTCCAGGTCCAGGTGGGCCCGGCAGCGTGGCTGCCGAGTGTTTCTCCAGTTTCAGGAGCCGTGAGTGTCGCTTCAGGAGCTTGAAATATCCAGGCGTAGGTTCCCTGCTGCTGGCAAATGTAGATTTGCACGCCGTTTCCTGTGGCCGTCATTACGGGTCGCCCTGCGGGTGGCAGGGTGGGATCGGATGCCGCCAACAGGAGCACTAAAAATGGCAATACCGGGTTCATCGTGGGGTCAGGCTATCACCGCTGCAACGGCAGTAGCAGAGCATTCTCGGGGCAGCCAATCTTATTTGGCGGAGGTTCCGCAATATCAGGCCTTGGTGGGGATGGGATCTTCGACTTTGTCGCCTTCGCCGGGGGCGAGGAAGAGGTTGGCTTCTAGGCCGTGCTGGCGGTCGTATAGGTCTCGGTAGCGGCCGTGGAGGTCGTAGAGGGTTTGGTGGGTTCCTCGTTCTACGATCTGGCCTTGTTCGACGACGAGGATCTGGTCGGCGCGGCGGATGGTGGAGAGGCGGTGGGCGATGACGAAGGTGGTGCGTCCCTGCATGAGGAAGTTGAGGCCAGACTGGATGAGGGCTTCGGACTCGGAGTCGAGGGAGCTGGTGGCTTCGTCGAGGATGAGGATGCGGGGGTCGGCGAGGATGGCGCGGGCGATGGAGAGGCGCTGGCGCTGGCCGCCGGAGAGTTTGACGCCGCGTTCGCCTACGATTGTGTCGTATTTCTCGGGGAAGCGCTCGGCGAACTCATCTACACGGGCGATGCGGCAGGCTTCCATGAGCTGGGCTTCGGTGGCCTGGGGGCGGGAGAAGAGGATGTTTTCGCGGATGGTGCCGTCGAAGAGGAAGGTCTCCTGGAGGACGACGCCGAGTTGCTGGCGGTAGCTGGAGAGGCGGATGGTGGCGAGGTCGATGCCGTCGATGAGGACCTGGCCGCCGGTGGCGGTGTGGAAGCCGCAGATGAGGGAGATGATGGTGGATTTGCCGGAGCCGGAGGAGCCGACGAGGGCGGTGACGGAGCCGGGTTTGGAGTTGAAGGTGATGCCGTGGAGGACGGGTTTGCCGGGCTCGTAGGAGAAGGTGACGTTGTGGAAGGCGACGTCGCCTTGGATGGTGGCGAGGGCATGGGTGCGGTGCGGCTCGGAGTCTTCTTCCTGTTCGGAGAGGATTTCGGTGGTGCGATCGAGTCCGGCGACGGCCTCGGTGAGCTGAGTGCCGATGGAGACGAGCTGGACGATGGGGGCGATCATGAAGGCGAGGAACATGACATAGGTGACGTATCCGCCGGTGGTGAGGGTTCCGCGGACGACCTGGTGGGCGCCGAGGAACATGACGAGCGCACCGACGACGCCGAGGACGGCGGTGGAGGCGAGGGACATGAGGGACTGGGCGGTGAGGGAGGAGATGACGTTCTGGAGGAGGCGGTTGGCTCCGGTGGCGAAGGTGCGGGCTTCGCTCTCTTCGGCGTGGTAGCCCTTGACAACGCGGACGCCGCCGAGGGATTCGGTGAGGCGGCCGGTGACTTCGGCGTTGATTTTGGCGCGTTCGCGGAAGATGGGGCGGATGGTTTTGAAGGCTCGCTGGAGGATGAGGCCGAAGAGGAGGAGGATGACGAAGGTGACGAGGGTCATCTGGACGGAGAGCTTGATGAGGTAGCCGAAGGCGAAGAGGGCGGTGAGGACGCCGCCGAAGAAGTCGATGACGCCGGTGCCGATGAGGTTGCGGACGCCTTCGACGTCGGTCATGATGCGGGCGACGAGGGTTCCGGTGCGGTTTTCATCGTAGAAGGCGACGGGGAGGCGGCCGATGTGGGCCTGGACCTTCATGCGGAGTTCTGCGATGAGGCGCTGGCCTTCCTTGGAGAGGAGCTGAGTGAGGGTGAAGGAGGTGACGCCCTGAAGGATGGTGGCGGCGACGACGACACCGACGATGATGGGGAGCAGGTTGAGCTGGTGCTTGCCCATGACGTTGTCGATGAGGTACTTGGTGGAGGCGGGTAGGACGAGACCGCTGGCGCGGTTGATGATCATGAGGAGGAAGCTGCCGCCCAGCAGGAGACGGCGAGGTTTGACGAGCTTCCAGACCTCGGGCATGACTTTTTTGAGCTTGGGCTTGGGGCGTGCGGCGGTGAGCTCGGCGGTGGTGGCGCGGCCGGTGCCACGGGAGGGACGGTCGACGGACTTCATTCCGCCGCCAAAGCTGGATGGACCATAGGAAGCAGACATATTAACTCAAGTGTACGCCCCGGCGAGGATGGACTGGGCGATGGGAGGGCCGCTGCTGGGGGCTCAGCGGCCCGGATTGGGATTAGATGAGGCGGGCGCGGCGGGCGGCGATGAAGGAGCGGACGCAGAGCAGGACATAGATGAGGCAGAGGGTGCCCATGATGGTCTGGATTCTGGCGGCGTCGGGACGGGCGACGAGGTGTCCGGTGGCCATGCGGATGGTGCCGATGATGCCGGGGATGGTGCCGAGGAAGCCGAGGAGTCCGACGGTGACGGCGATGTGCATGAAGAGCATGCGGCGTTTGGCGTCGGGGGTGTTGGCGAGGGCGCCGAAGACGATGAGGAGGAGGCCGAAGAGCGCGGGGATAAGGGTGTGGGGGTGGTGTCCGAGGGTGGCGAAGGCGAAGGCGCTGAGGAGGAGCAGCAGGAAGCCGAAGACGATGGTGAGTTTAGCCATGGGTGATGCCTTTCTGGTGCGCTGTTGAGGTTTATTAGAACAGGTTGGGTGGTGGGGCTGGCGGCTCAGGCGGGCTTTGGTGCGGCTTTGGCGAGGGATTTTTTGACACGGCTGGAACGGAGGAGCTGGTGCCAGTCTTTCTCGGTCTGGTCGGCGTACTGATTGGCGAAGGTGGCGACGGCCTGGTCGAAGCGGGGTGAGTTGCCGAGGTATCCGGCGAGGACGGCGGGGTCTCCGGAACGGGCATGTCCGCGGGCGAGCATTTCTCCGCAGACGATGGCGTATTCGAAGAGGGCGGAGGACTTGAGGTTGGCGAGGTTGACGGAGGCTTTGTGGTCGTTGAGTTGGCGGACGAGGTAGTCGCGGCCCTGGATGGTGGTCCATCCGAGGAAGGGGTCGGACTGTAGCTGCATGGCGCGTTCGCCTTCGACGACGCGGCGGCCCTGATGGAGTTTGCGGCTGGACGAGGCGAGGTAGGGGGCGTAGGCGGAGTGGGTCTCCTCTTTGATCTGGAGGAAGAGAGGGTCGTGGGGGCCGTTGCCCTGGAGGTAGACGCAGTAGTCGCGGAGGCCGACGGAGCCGGTGCCGACGACCTTGAAGGCGACGTCGATGGGGCGGTACTGGGTGAAGAAGTGGCGGCGTTCGGGCAGGAGGCTCTGGATGTAGGGGGTGAGGGCATCGAGGACGAGGCGGGCGGTGGGGCCGGTGACGCGGGTGAGGACGGGAGGATTGGATTTGAAGAAGCGTTGCTGCGGGGCGAGGACGGGGTGGGGTTTGGCGGAAGAGGATTTTTCGGAGTGAGGAGCGGGGATAGCTTCGGTGAGGGCGAGGAGGTTGTGGAGGGGGGTGGCTCGCTGGGCCAGGGTGAAGATGTTGGCGATGGGGGAGGCCTGCTGGAGGCGGTGGACCTGGTAGCGGGCGATGTCGAGGACCGACATGCGGGCGAGCTTGTGGATGGTGAGGCGGTAGCTTTCGAGGAAGGTGGCGGCGGCCTCGTCGCAGTGGGCGTTTTTGGCTCCGGCCTCACGCCCGGCTAGAAGGATGCTGGTGGCCATGCGCTTGACGTCCCACTCGAAGGGTCCGGGGATGGTCTCGTCGAAGTCGTTGATGTCGAAGACGACGCGGCCATCGAGACCGGCGAAGGCACCGAGGTTGCTGACGTGGGCGTCTCCGCAGAGCTGGTTGAGGATACCGGTGTTGGGGGTGAGGGCGAGATCGGAGGCCATGACGGGGACGGCTCCGCGGAAGAAGCCGAAGGGGGAGAGGGCCATGCGCTGGTACTTGAGATCGACTAGGGAGGGGACGCGGCCGCGCATGGAGGCGTGGAGGAGCTTGAGGGGGTCGGCGGTGCGGTGGCGAGGGTTCCAGCCAGCGTGGTCGGTGCGGCGGAGGAGTTTGCGGCGGCTGCGGCCGAGGGCGGTGCGTTGCTGTAGGGATAGGGTCATGGGGTTTGGCTGGGTGGATCGGGATGCTGGGTAAAGGTCAGGAGCTGGCGATGGCTTTCATCTGGGCGGCGAGGTCGGCGGGCTTCCAGTCGTTGGTGGGGAACCAGGCGACGACTTTGCCGTCTTTGCCGATGAGGATGGTGGAGAGGGAGTGGGTGAGGGTCTGGCTGTCGCCGGGGGTGACGCCGACGTCGAAGTACTGGGTGATGGCGGGGAGTTCTTTCTGGGGTGGTGCGGCGAAGTCCCAGTGGGCGAAGGTCTCGCGGGTGTACTGGCCGGTGTAGGCACCGCCGTAGCTACGGAGGACCTTGGGGGTGTCGTAGGTGGGATCGAAGCTGATGCTGAGGAGGTGGGTGTTGGCGTAGAGTTTGGGGTCAGCGGCGAGGGCTTTGTCGACTTCGGCGAAGTTGCGGCTCATGCGGGGGCAGAAGTCGGCGATGGGGCAGCGGGTGTAGATGAAGGTGACGAGGAGTGCTTTGCCTTTGAACTGGGAGAGGTGGATGGTGCGGCCGCTCTGGTTGAGGAGTTGGAAGTCGGGGACGGCGTCGCCGGGCTGGGGGACGTGGAACTGGACGGCGGGTTTGTAGTCGGGGCGGGCCTGTCCGATGACGACGATGTGATCGAGTTCGGGATCGCGGAAGCCGGCGGCGTCCTGCTGGACGATGATGGTGGCGGAGATGAGGTCGCCGGGGTGGAGTTCGCCGATGATGCTGGGGTCCTTGAGCTTGTAGGGCATGGTCATGGCGTCCATGAAACCGGGGACGGCATCGTGCTGGAGGGTGACGTGGGTGGCATCGGTGCTGATGACCTTGCCACGGACGGGGAAGGTCTTCTGGGGATACTGGTTTGCAGCGGGGGTGGTGGTGGGCGTCGATTTGCAGCCTGTGGGCAGGAGGGCGATGGAGAGAAGGATGGCAGGGAGGAGAAATAAGAGTTTGCGGGGCACGATGTGGAACTCCTGCCATGATGATAATGGTTTGGCGGAAGTTTGGTGGGGGTGCGGGTTGGCGGAGCGGAGGCGAAGGGTGAAGCGGAGTGGGCCTTCTACGGGGTTGATGGTGTATGGGCTGGGATTGGCGGGTCTGGGGACGGCGCTGCTGGGGCCGATACTGCCGTTGCTGGCGCGGCAGTGGCAGATGCAGGACGCGCAGAGCGGATTGCTGATGACGGCGAAGTTTTGTGGGGCGTTTCTGGGTGGGGTGACGGTGCAGCGGAATCTGCGGCGGAGCCTGGTGATGGGGATGGCGGCGGGGGTGGTGGGGTTTGGCGGGTTTGCGTACGCACCGGGGATGGGGTGGGGGCTGGTGGCGCTGTTTGTGGGTGGGTACGGGCTGGGGCAGTTGATTACAGCGACGAATATTCTGGCTGGACGGCGGTTTACGCGGCACCGGGGATCGGCGCTGGCGGCGTTGAACTTTGCGTTCAGCCTGGGGGCGATGCTATCCGCACTGCTGGCGGCGTGGCTACTGCCGGTGTTTGCGCTGCGGACGGTGCTGGTGGGGTTTGCGGGGATGTTTGGGGTGGGCGGCGGGTGGCTGCTGGTGGAGTTGCGCGGGGGTGGAGCGGAGGTGGAGTTGTTGACGGAGATACCCGTCGCGACGGGTGAGGGTCAGGGGCTGGGGTGGCGGGCGTATGTGTATTTTGCGGCACTGCTGGTGCTGTATGGCGGATTGGAGACGTGCCTGAGTGGGTGGCTGACGACGTATGCGCTGCGGTATGGGGACAAGACGCTGGTGGTGAGCGAGTACACGACGCTGCTGTTGTGGATGGCGCTGACGGTGGGGCGGGCGGGATCTTCGGTGGTGATGCTGCGGGTGGGGGAGCAGGCGGTGCAGCGGATATCGCTGGTGCTGGCGGCGGTGTTTACCGCGGGGTTGGCGGTGGCGCATACGGCGGTGGGGATTGCGGGGTGTGCGGTGCTGCTGGGACTGAGCCTGGCACCGTTTTTTCCGGCGACGTTTGCGCTGCTGATGGCGGAGCGTCCTACGGCACGGCAGGCGGGGGTAGTGCTGGCGGTGTCGGGGTTGGGCGCGGCGGCGCTGCCGTGGCTGATGGGAGTGGTATCGACGCGGGCGGGTTCGCTGCAGGTGGCACTGGGGTTGCCGCTGGGGGCTGCGGTGGTGCTGCTGGGGCTGGCGGTGGCGGCAAAGAGGACGCAGCGGAGTGGTGCGGTGGGGCTGGCACAGGAGTGATGACTGAGTAGACGGCGAGTCTCCGGCGGGATGGAGGGTGGGCCGGTTTTAGGTGAAGATTTTTCCGATGAGTGCAGGCGTATAAACGAAGCTATGGACGGAGTGGGGATGCTGCCGGAAGAGGTTGCAAAGGCGCTGGAACGCGGGGCAACGGTGATTACGGCGAACCAGCGGGCAGCACGGACGCTGCGGCAGGGGTTCGACCGGAGGCAGCGGGCGTTGGGGCTGGAGAGTTGGGAGCCGCCGAAGGTGCTGGCGTGGGATGGGTGGACGGCGGGGCTGTGGCACGGGTTGGTGATGCAGGGGGATGCGACGCAGTTGCTGCTGAACCGGACGCAGGAACAACAGGTTTGGCAGCGGGTGCTGGCGAGCGATGCGGAGCTGCGGAGTTTTCGGACGGATGCGCTGGCGGGAATGGCAGCGGAGTCGTGGGCGAGGCTGTGCGCGTATGGCGGCGCGATGCGGCTACGCGAGTTGACGGGGAGTACGGATGCGCGGGCGTTTCAGCGGTGGGCAATGGGTTTCGAGCGGCGCTGCCGGGCGGAGGGATACCTGACGCAGGGACAGTTGGAGGCGGTGCTACAGGGCAAGGTGGCAGAGGGCAAGATAAGGCCGGAGCAGCAGGAGTTGGCGCTGGTGGGTTTCGATGGGTGGACCCCGGCGCAGCGAGGGCTGCTGGAGGAGTGGCGGAAGCAGGGTGGACGGGCGGACGAGGTGTCGGTTGGGATGGCGGCGGAGGAGATGCTGCTGGTGGAGGCAGAGGACGAGCGCGAGGAGTTGCGGGTGTGTGCGCGGTGGATTAGGGCGTATCTGGCGGAACATGCGGGGGCGCGAGTGGCGGTGATGGTGCCGGGGCTGGCGGGGGAGAAGTCCGGGATCGACCGGGTGTTTCGCGAGGTGCTGACGCCGGAGCTGGAGGATATAGCGGCGGCAGAGAGTGCGGGGGTGTATGAGTTTTCGGTGGGGGTGGCACTGGAGGCGACGGCGATGGTGCGGGTGGCGCTGGATGTGCTGCGCTGGATGACGGGACCGCTGACGGTGGAACGGATTAGTGGCCTGCTGGCGTCGCCTTATTTTGCCGGGAATGCGGCCGAGCCGGGGGTGCGGGCGGAGTTCGATGCGTATGGACTACGGCGGGTGAAGATGCTGCGTCCGGAGATGACGGTGGCAGGACTGACGGATGCGGTGAAGGCTTCGAAACAACGGGCTGGACTGGTGGACCTGGCGGAGATATTGCAGGCTGTGGAGCGAGTGCGTTCTCAGCGGATAGCGGTTGAGGAGACGAGGCCCTATGGGGAGTGGGCTGAGTCGATGCGGGCGGTGCTGGAGGCGGCGGATTGGGGTGCGGGCGAGGGGGAGGACAGTGTGGAGTTCCAAACGCGGGAGAAGTGGGAGAGTGCGCTGGATGAGCTGGCGACACTGGACTTTGAAGGCGTGCGGGTGGGGTATCTCGAAGCGCTGACCGGGGTGGAACGGATTGTGAGGCAGACGATATTTGCTGCGCAGTCTCGGGAGGCTCCGGTGCAGGTGATGGGACCACTGGAGGGTGCGGGAGGCGTGTGGGATGCGGTGTGGTTTTTGCGGGCGGGCGATTTGAGCTGGACGGCAGCGCGTATGGGCAGTTCCCTGCTGCCGTGGCAGGTTCAGGAGGAGTTGGGGATTCCGGGTACGGATGGAGTTCGAGACCGAGAGGAGCAGGCGCGGCTGGCGCGGCGGATTGCGACGAGCGCGGCGACCGAGGAAGGCAGAGTGGTGTTCAGCTATGCAGCGGTGACGGTGAATGGGCGGCAACGCTCGGCGGCGGCCGTGGAGGGGTTGCAACTGACGGTGCAGAGCGCGGCATCGCTGGTGGAGCCAGAGGCGGAGCGGGGCATGGTGGCGGTGGACGAGATGGAGGAGTGGCCTGGGCTGCCGCAGCTTCCGGACGCAGTGAGCCGCGGGGGAGCGAAGATATTGGAGCTACAGGCGGCGTGCGGGTTTCGCGCATTTGCGGAGCAACGGCTGTGGGCCTCGGAGCTGCGGGAGACGGAGCTGGGGATGGACCCGTCGGAGCGCGGGATTGTTGTACATAAGGCGCTGGAGATCTTCTGGAGCGAGGTCGAGACGCAGGCGGCGCTGAGGGCGATGAGCATGGCAGAACGGACGAAGGTTCTGGCGTGGTCGATCGACGGGGCGCTGCAGGATGTGCGGGGGCGTGGCGTCAATGCGTGGGACGCGGCGTATGTGGAGATGCAGCGGGCGCGGCTGCATCGGCTGTTGGAGCCGTGGCTGGATTTGGAGTTGGAGCGGCTGGAGTTTGATGTTCGGCTGCGCGAGCATACGCTGGAGGATGTGCGATTGGGTCCGCTACGGCTGAAGGTGCGGGTGGACCGGGTGGATTCAACCGAGCTGGGGGATGTGATTCTGGACTACAAGACGGGACATGCGGCGGCATCGGAGTGGATGTCGGAGCGTCCGGATGCACCGCAACTGCCGCTGTATGCGATTTTGTCGGAGACGGAGAAGCTGGCGGGGGTGGCGTTTGCACAGGTGCGTGCGGGGAAAGATCGGGGCTTGCACGGGCTGGCGGTGAGCAAGGATGTGGGGATCAAGATTGGCCGCAATGCACCGGAGAATCTGGAGTTGCAGGTGGAGGATTGGCGGCGGGTGCTGACCCGTCTGGCGGAAGAGTTTGCGGGTGGCGATGTGCGGGTACGGCCGAAGCAGTATCCGCAGACGTGTGAGTTTTGCGGACAGCGGGGGTTGTGCCGGGTGAATGGCGCGGCTCTGGACGATGACGAGACGAAGGGCGAGAGCTTGAGCGAGGTGGAGGGTGGCTGATCTGTTTGTGTTGGGTGGCGGCGGTGGGGCGGTGCTGGATGGCGAGGGCAGGCCGCCGGACTGGGAGGCGCGCGAACAGGCACTGGGTACGCAGCAGTCGTGGATTGTGGAGGCTCCGGCGGGGTCGGGCAAGACGGGTTTGCTGATTCAGCGTTATCTGAAGCTGCTGGGCGACGAGAGCGTGACGGACCCGCAGGAGGTGCTGGCGATCACGTTTACGGTGAAGGCGACGGCGGAGATTCGGGACCGTTTGCTGGAGCAGTTGGAGGGCGCGTCGCGGCAGACGGCGTTGAAGACTGGCGATGAATTTGCACGGGAGACGCGGCGGCTGGCGGAGGCGGTGCTGGAGCGGGACCGGCTGCTGGGGTGGGGGCTGCTGGATGATCCGCAACGGATGCATCTGCGGACGATCGACGGTGTGTGTGTGCTGGTTGCGAGTTCGCTGCCGGTGCTGGCGGGTGGTGGTGGGCAGCAGACTCCGGTGTTGGATGCGAGACGGCTGTATGGCGCGGCGGCACGGCGGACGGTGTTGCTGCTGGGCGGAAGCGATGCGACTTTGAGCGATGCGTTGCGGACAGTGCTGCTGCATCGGGATGGGAACCTGGCGGAGTGTGAGCGGCTGCTGGCGGAGATGCTGGCCGTGCGGGACCAGTGGGGGGAGCTGATTCCGCTGCAGCCGGGGGAGTTGGATGAGACGTACCTGGAAGAGACGGTTCTGCCGCAGTTGAAGCGAGCGCTGGAGCTGGCGGTGCTGGCGGGTTTGCGACCGCTGGCTGAGGGGATGCCGAAGCCGTTTGTGCGGGAGGCGATGGCGATGGCGGCCTCGCTGGCGGGGCTGGAGCCGTACATGGCGGAGGTGAATCCGCTGGCTGCGTGCGCGGATGGCCGGATGCCGGGGGATGAGGCTGAGGACGCGCAGGCGCGATGGCGCGGGTTGATCCATCTGCTGGTGACGCCTTCCAGCGGTACCTGGCGGAAGAGTTTTGCGAAGAACACGATAAAGTTCGAATCGACGTCGGCACAGAAGAAGCAGATGGCGGCGCTGGTGGACCAGGTGCGAGACCGGAACGATCTGCTGGGCCTGATAGAGCGGGTGCTGAAGCTGCCGCCAGCGGCGTATCCGATGGAACAGTGGGAGGTAGCGAAGGCGTTGTTCCGGATGTTGAGCCGGGCGCTGGTGGAGTTGCAACTGGTGTTTGCGGAGCGGGGGGAGTGCGACCTGGTGGAGGTGGGACTGCGTGCGCGGACGGCGCTGCGCAACGATCAGGGGCCGGCGGATCTGGAGAGTGCGCTGGGGACGAAGCTGCGGCATCTGCTGGTGGACGAGATGCAGGACACGTCGACCAGCCAGTATGAGTTGATAGAACGACTGACGCAGAGCTGGGATGGGCAGAGCCAGACGGTGTTTCTGGTGGGTGATCCGAAGCAGTCGATTTATCTGTTTCGGCAGGCGCGTGTGGAGCGTTTTCTGCGGACGATGCGCGAGGAGCGACTGGGGGAGATGCGGGTAAAGAGTCTACGTCTGACGGCGAACTTTCGCTCGCAGGGGGGGCTGGTGGAGGAGTTCAACACGGCGTTTTCGCTGCTGTTTCCGAAGGTGAGCGAGATGGCGGACGTGGACGAGATTCCGTATGCACCTGCCGAAGCGGTACGGGAGCGGGTGCGCGGAGGGGAGGCAGCGCCGAATGGGGTGATGTGGCACATCCATCCTTTGTCCAGTACGGGCGCGGGCGGAGGTTCGGCGATGAGTCGCAAGGAGCAACGGCGGGAGGAGGCGGAGACGGTGCGGCAGATAGTGCAGGACTGGCGGGCGCGGGCGTTGCCGACGCAGCGCAAGGAGCGGAATGAGCCGTGGCGGATTGCGGTGCTGGTGCGGGGGCGGAGCCATCTACGGGAGATTGTTGCGGCGCTGCAGCGGGATGATGGTGAGGGCGCAGTTCCCTTTCGAGCGGTGGAGATCGATGCGCTAGGAGATCGTCCGGAGGTGCTGGATCTGACTTCGCTGACGCGGGCGCTGCTGCATGGGGCGGACCGGACGGCCTGGCTGGCGGTGCTGCGGGCTCCGTGGTGCGGACTGACGCTGGAAGATCTGCACCAACTGGCGGGAGGGGACGATACGGAGTTTGTGGAACGCGCGATTGAGCGGCTGATCGAAGAGCGGGGGCACCTGCTGAGCGATGACGGTTGTACACGACTGATGCGGGTTTGGCCTGTGCTGCAGGCGGCGCGGGCGAAACGGGCGCGGCTGACGACGGCGCAACTGGTGGAACGGACGTGGCGCTCCCTGGGCGGCGATGCGTATTTGAGTACGGCGGAACGGGGCAATGCGGAGCGATACTTCGAACTGCTGGATGAGATCGAGGCGGAGGGTGAGGAGATCGACGCGGGACTGTTACAGCAACGGTTGGGCAAGCTGTATGCGGAGGCGGAGACCTCGCCGGAAGCGGTAGAGCTGCTGACGATCCACAAGGCGAAGGGGCTGGAGTGGGATGTGGTGCTGGTACCGGGGCTGGAGCGGAAGGCTCCGTCAGGGGAGAAGCAGTTGCTGACGTGGAATGAGATTGACCAGGAGGACAAGACGGCGGCAGCGGTGGTGCTGGCACCGATTGCGGGCAAGGGGGAGGCCTCGCAGGCGCTGAACGACTGGCTGAGAAGCGTGCAATCGGTGCGTGAGGCGGCGGAGCGGAAGCGGTTGTTCTATGTGCTGTGTACGCGGGCGCGGGAGGAGTTGCACCTATTTGCGGCGCCGAAGCAGAAGGACGACGGCAGCATTGTGGTGGAGCCGAACAGTCTGCTGAAGGCGGCGTGGCCGGCGGCAGAGCGGCATCTGCCGGAGCGAGGACCGGTGTTGCTGACGCCGATGCCGGAGGAGTCAGGGGTGGTCGCGCTGGCAGCGGAGGCTGGAGTGGAGTTGCGGACTGGAGTGCGGCTGCAGCGGCTGCCGGCGGGGTTCGATGCTAAGGCGCGGCTGGTTGGAGAGGGACTGGGCGCAGAGCGGCGGTGGAGTGGCGATGAGGATGGGCTGGGGGAGCGTGCGAGTTTTGTACGGCCCGAGGGTTCGTTTGCGGCACGCTCGTTTGGCAATGCGGTGCATGGCTTTCTGGAGTTGGCGGCGAAGCGGATGAGCCAGGGGGCCCAGGCGGAGGAGTTGCTGGCGGAGATGGACGGCTGGGAGCCGCGGATGCATGCGGTGCTGCGGGGCGATGGTCTGCCACCAGGACTGGTGGAGCGGCAGGCGGGGCGAGTACGGGTGGCGGTGGAGCGAACGCTGCGGGATGCGGTTGGCCGGTGGATGCTGGAGGCGCATGCCGAGGGCGCGACGGAGTTTGCCCTGACGACGTGGCGGGAGCGGCGCAGCAGCGTGCGGGTGGATCGGCTGTTTCGGGCTGGGTTTGAGCCGTTGGCTGATGGGACGGATTGCCTGTGGATTGTGGACTACAAGACGACGACACCGGGGGGTGACGCGGTGGAGGAGTTTCTGCAGGCGCAGCGGGCAAAGTACGGGCCGCAACTGGAGGGGTATGCGCGGGCGCTGGCGAGCAGGGGCGCGGAGATTCGGGTGGGGTTGTACTATCCGCTGCTTGCGGAGATGGTGTGGTGGAAGCCGACGACGATGTCGGCGGCGGATTAGGCCGGGGTGGTGTGGTGGCGTACGTCGGCTCCGCGGACCCAGAAGATGACGTCTTCCGCGATGTTGGTGGCGTGGTCGCCGACGCGCTCGAGGTTGCGGGCGATGATGAGGGCGTTGAGGGACTGGGGGGTGAGTTCGGGGCGCTCCTTAATGAGGGAGCTGAGCGCGTAGAAGGCGGCGTCGTTCATCTCGTCGACCTGATCGTCCATTTTGAGGACGGAGCTGGCGAGGTCGGCGTCGGCTTCGATGAAGGCCTGGAGAGCTTTGCGCACCATGGCGGAGGAGAGAGAGGCAAGCTTGGGGATGTCGACGGGGAGATCGATATTGGCAAAGGCTCCCATCTCACGGACGCGGACGGCGATGTTGACGGCCTGGTCTCCGACACGCTCGAGGTCGGCGTTGATGCGGATGACGGAGAGGATAAAGCGCAGGTCGATGGCCATGGGCTGCTCCATGGCGAGGAGGTCGAGAGCCATCTGGTCGATCTCGCGTTCGAGGCGATTGATGGAGGGCTCGGAGCGGAGGACGAGTTCGCAGATGGAGAGGTCGCGGGTGCGGTAGGCCTCGATGGAACGCTGGATGGCCTGCTCGACCATACCTGCCATGACGAGGAGTTTTTCCTTGAGGTCGTCGAGACTTTGATGGAATTTGACGCGCATCAGCCGAACCTCCCAGTGATGTAGTCTTCGGTGCGCTTGTCGGAGGGGTTGGTGAAGATCTTGTGGGTGGAGTCGAACTCTACCATTTTTCCGTTGAGGAAGAAGCCGGTGTTTTCGGCGACGCGTGCGGCCTGCTGCATGTTGTGGGTGACGATGACGATGGTGTATTGGCTTTTGAGCTGGAAGATGAGGTCTTCGATCTTGGAGGTGGAGACGGGATCGAGTGCGGAGGCGGGCTCGTCCATGAGCAGGACCTCGGGATCGACGGCGAGGGCGCGGGCGATGCACATGCGCTGCTGCTGGCCACCGGAGAGGCTGGCACCGGACTTCTTTTTGAGGTCGTCTTTGACCTCTTCCCAGAGGGCTGCCTGCTTGAGGGACCGCTCTACGGTTTCGTCGAGGATGCGGCGGTTGCGGAAGCCGTTGAGTTTGAGTCCGCTGGCGACATTGTCGTAGATGGACATGGTGGGAAACGGATTGGGTCTCTGGAAGACCATGCCGACCCGGCGGCGTATTTCGACGGGGGAAGCGTCTTTGTAGATGTCCAGGTCGCCCATTTTGATGACGCCGGTGGCGCGGGCGATGGGGTTGGTCTCGTGCATGCGATTGAGGCAGCGGACGAAGGTGGACTTGCCGCAACCGGAGGGGCCGATGAGGGCGGTGGCGTGATTGGCGGGGATATGCAGGTTGATGTCCTGCAAGGTGTGTGTGGACCCGTACCACGCGTTTAGATTCTCAACCTGAATACCGACACCCACTAGCTTGCTCCTTTGAGTACGCCGCGATTGGCAACGATGCGGACGAGCGTGACTGAGACCATGATAAGGACGATGAGGACGAGAGCGCCGGCCCAGGCGAGTCGATGCCACTCGTCGTAGGGGGAGATGGCGTAGACGAAGATCTGGAGGGGGAGGGCCGCGATGGGCTCATTGAGCTTGAAGCTCCAGAACTGGTTGCCGAAGGCGGTGAAGAGGAGGGGTGCTGTCTCACCGGCGACGCGGGCGAAGGCGAGCATGCAGCCGGTGATGATGCCTGGAGAGGCGGTGCGCAGGCTGACGGAGATGGCTGTCCGCCATTTTGGGACACCGAGGCCGAGGGCGGCTTCGCGGATGGCGTGGGGGACAGTGGCCAGCATCTCCTCGGTGGTGCGGGTGATGGTGGGAACCATCATGATGGCGAGGGCGACACCTCCGGCGAGGGCGGAGAAGTGTTTTTGCTGCATGACTACGAGGGAGTAGATGGCGATGCCCATGACGATGGACGGGACGCCATTGAGGACGTCGGCGGTAAAGCGGACGGCGTTGGCGAGGAGGGTTCCGCGGCCGAATTCGGCGAGGTAGACTCCGGCGGCGATGCCGATGGGAACACCCATGAGACTGGAGAGTCCGAGGATAATTCCTGAGCCGACGATGGAGTTGGCCATGCCACCTCCGGGCTCACCGACAGGTGCCGGGATGTGGGTGAAGAAGGCGAGGTTGAGCGAGCTGGCACCTTTGTAGATGAGGTAGGCCAAGATGGCGACCAGCGGTGCGATGACCAGCAGGGTGGCGAGGATGGAGAGGGCGGTGATCAGGTGGTTCATCACCGAACGGCGGAGGGTATTGAGGCGCATGGATTTTGAGCGAAAGTCCATGGGGGGCGGCTGGTGGATGGGTTGATAGCTCATGGGAATCAGGCCACCCTTGCCGGTGCGCCGCGGGTGACGGCCCAGACCATGAGGCGGGCGATGGCGTTGACGACGATGGTGACGAGGAAGAGTGCGAGGCCAATCTCGATGAGGGCGCTGAGGTAGAGGTCGCCGGTGGCCTCGGAGAACTCGTTGGCGATGACGCTGGCGAGGGTGTAGCCGGGAGCGAAGAGCGATTTGTTGATCTCGGGGTGGTTGCCGATGACCATGGTGACGGCCATGGTCTCTCCGAGGGCGCGGCCTAGACCGAGCATGATGGCACCGACGATGCCGATGCGAGAGTTGCGGAGGACGCCGATGCGAATCATCTCCCAGCGGGTGGCCCCGAGGGCGAGTACGCCTTCGCGCTGGCTGTTGGGGACGGCGGTCATGATGTCGCGGGTGAGCGAGGAGATGATGGGCAGGATCATGATGGCGAGGATGATGCCGGCAGTGAGCATGCCGACGCCGAAGTTAGTGCCTTCAAAGAAGCCGGTCCAGCCGAGGGTTTTGTATAGGAATGGACCGAGGACGTCGCGCATGAGCGGGACGAGCACGAAGACCGCCCAGAGGCCGTAGACGACGCTGGGGATGGCGGCGAGGAGTTCAGTGAGAAAGGAGATCGGTCCGCGGAGGGGCTTGGGGCAGAGTTCGGTGAGGAAGACGGCGACGCCGAGGGCGAGGGGGACGGCGATGAGCAGTGCCAGGAATGAAGTTGCCAGAGTGCCGTAGATAAAGGGGAGTGCACCGAAGTCGCCGCTGACGGGGTCCCAGGCCTGACGGGTGAAGAACTTCCAGCCGAAGGCGACGAGGCTGAGTTTGGAGCGGAGGATGAGGATGCTGAAGATGAAGAGGACGATGGCGAAGATGCTGCAGGCACAGAGCATCATGACGGCGGCAAAGCTGCCATCGGCCAGTTTGCCGCTACCGCGTGCGTTGAGGAAGGCCCGGACGGGGGAAGGTTCAACCGTACGGATCTGCACGGCGTGAGGGTCTGCAACAAAAACTGCAGGCGCCAGGTTGGACGTCTGCATGGAGGACCGCGGTTCAGGATCAGTCGTCATTGGAATAGGGGGCACGATGTACTTCCTGGCCAGTTTCCGTGTGATGGCCGTGCTGGGCTAACTCAGGAGGCGAGACAGTATTGAAGCGCCGCAGGGGCCAGTCTATATGACTGGCCCCTGCGGCGCGTGGAACTACTTGACCTGAGCGATGGACTTGCGAACCATGTCCTGCACCGGCTTAGGAAGCGGTGCATAGCTCATACCTGCAGCCTCGGCTTCGCCGTGATCCAACATCCAACCGAGGAACTCCGCGAGGGCCTTTGCTTTGTTGGCATCGGCGGAGTGGGTGGGGATGAGGAACCAGGTGAAGCTGGAGATGGGATAAGAGGTTGCTCCGGGCGCGTTGGTGATGGAGACGCGGTAGTCTGCGGGCATGGTCTTGGCGGAAGCAGCGGCGGCGGCAGTGACGCCCTCGGTGGTTGCGCGGAGATACTTGCCAGCGGCGTTCTTGACGGAGCCGTAGGACATCTTGTTCTGGACGGCGTAGATCAATTCGACGTAGCCGAAGGAGTAGGGCGACTGGCGAACCATTCCGGCGACGCCTTCGTTACCCTTCTGGCCGATGCCTGCGGGCCACTTGACGGAGGTATTCTTGCCAACCTTGGTCTGCCAGTCCGCACTGACCTTGCTGAGATAGTCGGTGAAGATGTAGGTGGTGCCGCTGCCGTCAGAGCGATAGACGGGGAGGATGGACTTATCGGGGAGGCTGACGCCGGGGTTATCCTTGGCGATGCGGGGATCGTTCCATTTGGCGATTTTGCCGAGATAGATGTCGGCGATGACGTCACCGGAGAAGTTGAGGTCCTTGTTGACTCCGGGGATGTTGTAGACGGGAACAACCGCTCCGAGGACGGTGGGGATGTGCATGACCTTGACCTTGGCTGACCGGAGTTGATCGTCGTTCATGGGGCCGTCTGAGGCACCAAAGTCAACGGTACCTTCGGTGACCTGGCGGATACCGCCGCCGGAGCCGATGGACTGGTAGTTGATCTTGACGTTTGGGTGCAACTGGCTGTACTCGCTGAACCAACGGGAGTAAATCGGATAGGGGAAGGTTGCTCCTGCTCCGTTGATGTTTTGCGCGGTGGCGCCTGCGGTTGCTGCTGCGAGAAGAGCTGCTGCTACGTATTTCAGTTTCACACGTCCCCCTGGGAAATCTCGGTAGTTTTAGTGTGACGGTGGAATGTTACGGGAAAGTTACATACGAGTGAAAACGGCGATAAACCTAACTATTCACTGGGAGCGTTGGCCTTGGGGAGGGTGAAGAGGAAGGTGCTGCCGATGTTGAGTTCACTTTCGGCGCGGATGGTTCCGCCGTGGGTTTGCACCATATGGCGGGCAATGGCGAGGCCGAGGCCGGTGCCACCGGACTCGCGGGAGCGGGCTTTATCTACACGGTAGAAGCGCTCGAAGATGCGGTTGAGATGCTCAAACGGGATTCCCTGGCCGAAGTCGCGGACACAGAACTCGACGGCCTGGATGGGGTCGGTCAACTCGCGGGCACTGACGATGACGCGGGCGTGGGACTCGCCGCGGGCCTGACCGTATTTGACTGCGTTTTCGATGAGGTTGCTGAGGACCTGGACTATGGCGTCGAAGTCAGCGAGGACCAGGCAGGAGGTGGTGGTGCCGATCTCGAGGACGGCGTCGGTGTCGTGGACGAGACCTTTCATGGCGTTTACGGCATCGCGGATGAGGATGTCGGCGGGGATGGGGGCGGGGTGGAGTTCCTGCTCGGAGGATTCGACGCGGGCCATCATGAGGAGGTCTTCAGTGAGACGGTTCATGCGGGTGGCGTTTTTATGGATGGTTTCGAGGAATTCGCGGGCCTGAGGGCTGAGGGAGGTCTCGTGGTCGAGGAGGGTTTCAACGTATCCGGTGATGGAGGTAAGCGGGGTACGGAGTTCGTGGGAGACGTTGGCGACGAAGTCACGCTGGGTGCGCTCGACCTGCTCGATGCGGGTGATGTCGTGGAGGACGGCGACTGCTCCACCGCCGGGCATGGGCGCGGCGTTGACTTCGAAGATGCGACCGGGGAGGAGGGTGGTGGACCGGCGTTCGACGACGATGCGCTGGTCGAGCGCGGTGCGGACGCACTGGAGGACGTCCGGGTCGCGGATGGTTTGGACGAGTGCGTGGCCTACACGGACAGAACTGCTGACGGAAGCACCGGGGATGAGGCGCTGCATGCGCTGGTTGGTCCACTGGATGCGTCCGGCCTGATCGACGGCGACGACGGCATCCTGCATGCTGTCGATCATGGCGACGAGTTCGTTACGGCTTTCGGCGGCTTCGGCGAGGACGTGTTCGACGTGGGAGGAGACGACGGAGATGGCGCGGGCGAGGCCGTCGAAGTCCTGGAATTTCTGGTCGAGCAGTGCGACTGGACGGTCGGCGATGGCGGCGGTGGAGGTCTGGAGCTGTGTGATGTTCTGGCGGACGGATCGTGCAAGGAGGAGGGCGTTGACGGCGGCCCAGAGGATGACGAGGGTGATGCCGGGGATCCACCCGTAGGGGGTGAACCAGACGCGCATGACGGCGACGAACGCCAAGGCGACAGTCATGCGCAGGAAGAAGGAGAAGAAGAGACTACGGGTCAATGTCGCACCTGAATTGCAACTCGCGGAACGCGTGGAGCTGGGCGGTCCGGTTAGGCGGTTTTGGGCATTTCGAAGCGATACCCTGCTCCGCGCATGGTTTTAAGATAGCGCGGGGTCTCGGCATCGACTTCAATTTTTTCTCGGATGCGACGGACGTAGACATCGACGGACCGGGGGGTGACGAAGCGTGCGTCGCCCCAGACGGCGTCGAGGAGGTGGTCTCGGCTGAAGACTCGGCCGGGATGGCGGACCAGATAGTCGAGGAGGCGGAACTCGGTAGCGGTGGTGGTGACAAGTTGTCCGTTGACACGGAGTTGCATGGCGCCGGCGTCGATCTCGATATCTTCAAACTTGACGATGGAAGGAGTGGTGGGACGCTCGAAGCGACGGAGGACGGCTTTGACGCGGGCGACGAGTTCGCGGGTGGCGAAGGGCTTGGTGATGTAGTCGTCAGCACCGAGTTCGAGTCCCTGGACGCGGTCGTTTTCGGCTGCGCGGGCAGTAAGGAAGATGATGGGGACCACACTGAGGGTGGGGTTCTGGCGGAGGCGGCGGCAGAGGTCGAGGCCATCACCGCCGGGGACCATGATGTCGAGCAGGAAGAGGGCGGGTGGCTGGCGTTCGGCATCGGAGAGGATCTGGTTGATGGCGAGATAGGGGCGAACGGTAAACCCTGCACTTTCCAAGTGGTACTGAACTAAGCGGGAGATATCGGCGTCGTCTTCGAGAACAAAGATCGTCTGATTCAAGTGCAAAACCTCTCTGTGGTGCAACTATCCAAGGTCAGGTTAGCGCAAAGGTTGTCTGGAATTGCGAACGTACGATGAATCTGTAACATTGCAGACTTATTGGGTGGGGCCGGGGCGGAAGGGACGACGTATACTTTTGGTAGCACTTAGGCTACCGCTGCCGTTTTCGGTTTACATCTCCTATATGGCTCAGACTTCCCATCTCGTGTTGTGCGTGGACGACGAACAGGTGGGGCTGTATGTTCGGAAGATTTTGCTGGAACGTGCTGGCTATCGGGTACTTACGGCGCAGGACGGACCGTCGGGACTGGAGCTATTTGCGCAGGAGCCGGTGGATGCGGTGGTTCTGGATTACTCGATGCCCGGGATGCACGGCGGCGAAGTGGCGATAAAGATGCGGGCGACGAAGCCTGAGGTTCCGATTCTGCTGTTGTCGGCGTATGTCGGCTTGCCACTGGAGGTGACGGCACTGGTGAATCTGTATATGACGAAGGGCGAAGGCGCGCCGGTGCTGCTGGAGAAGCTGGAGTGTCTGCTACAGAAGGTATCTGTACCGTAACTGCCGGGTCAGGTGGAGTTAAGAAGTCGGGAGCACTGTGGAACCAAGAGAGTTCAATCGGATACTGCGGCAGGTTTTGATACTGCCTATTGCTGCGCTGCTGCTGTTGGCGGTTACGCTGTACCTGCAGATTCAAGGGGCGAATCAGACGGTCAAGCTGATCCAGCAGTCGGACGACCGGATTACAGAGGCGACGGTTGCCGGCAAGCTGATCGTGGATGAAGAGAGTGCTCTGCGGGGGTATCAGACGACGACGGACGCTCGTTTTCTGCAGCCTTACCTGGATGCACAGCCTCGCTTGCAGGCGCAGTTCATGGCGCTGGAACGGGTTCCGGGAGCGGATGAGCTGCAGAAGAGCCGGTTGCAGGACCTGCGAGAATCTCACCAGACGTGGCATGACGGGTTTGCGGAGCCGGTGATTGCGGCGATCCGGTCTGGCGGACGGCCACCGGATGTGGAGCTGAACCTGCATGGGAAGGTCCTGATGGATACCATACGGGACGACCTGAACGAGGTAGTGCATGAGGCGCAGGAGCACCGGAAGACGCGGATTGAACGCTGGCGGCAGCAGGTACACCGGACGATTCTGGGGTTGTTTGCGTTTGCGTTGATCTTTGGCATCGCAATTGGCTTGTTTGTGCGAAGCCGTATGCATCGGGTGTCGAGCGTGTACAGCCAGTATCTGGAGATCCTGAACCGGCGCGCGGAGGATCTGTTCCAGTCGGAAGAGCAGTTGCGTACGACGCTCTCTTCGATTGGGGATGGGGTGATTACGTGCGATCTGGAGGGGCGTGTGCTGCTGATGAATCCCGTGGCGGAGGAGCTGACTGGCTGGACGCAGGAGATGGCGGGGGGGAAGTCACTGGAACAGGTGTTCCAGATACTGGACGAGGGGACGCGCGAGCCGGTCGAGAACCCGATTACGCTGGTGAAGCGGCTAAACAAGCCGGTGGGGTTGACGAACCATACTGTGTTGCGACGGCGTGATGGGTCTAAGGTGAGTATCTCGGACAGTGGTGCACCGATACGGGACCGGCACGGGGCGATGATGGGTTTTGTGCTGGTGTTCCGGGACAACACGATGGAACGCCGGACGCAGGAGGCACTGCTGGCGAATGAAAAGCTGGTGGTGGCGGGCCGACTGGCTGCGACGATTGCGCATGAGATTCACAATCCGTTGGATTCGGTGTCGAACCTGCTGTATCTGATGCGGACGGGTGCTTCACCGGAGGAGTCGGCACTGTTTATGACGCTGGCGGAGCAGGAGTTGGCTCGGGTGACACAGATCAGCCGAGCGATGCTGGGGCTGTATCGGGAGTCAAAGACTCCGGTGCGGGTGGACCTGGCTGAGATGCTGAAGGAGATTCTGCTGCTGCTGGAACACCGCCTGACGGAGTTGGGGGTCACGGTGCGAACGGAGTTGCCGGCGGGAGTGTATGTTGAGGGCTTCCCTTCCGAGCTTCGGCAGGTGTTTACGAACCTGATTACGAATGCGGGGGAGGCGTCGAATCCGGGCGGTCAGGTGAGCGTGAGCATTGTGCCTGGGGAGGTCTCGCTGGAACCGGGCAGCAGCAGGATGGAGCATGGGGCGACAGTTCGGATTGCCGATAATGGGAGTGGGATTCCGGAAGAGGTCCAGCCGCAGATATTTCAGCCATTCTTTACGACGAAGGGCGAGCACGGAACGGGTCTGGGGCTATGGGTGAGTCAAGGGATAGTGACGAAACATGGCGGCACGATCAGCGTTGAGAGCTGCAGCGATGGCGAGCAGCATGGCACTGTGGTCAGCGTGTTTCTGGCGACGAAACAGATACTGGAACTGGGGACCGGGTCGCGGGGATAGCGGAGCGACGTACGGGCGACGAACGTGGTGCTAATGGGTGGAGCCTCCGTAGACAGGTGGGTCGCCGAGGCTGCCGGGTCTGGGCAGGTGGCGGATAAAGATGACCATACGCCACATGTCGTCGTCGGAGAAGACGCCATGTGAGGGTGGCATGCCGGAGGGGGAGATGCCGTTCTCGATGATCCATTTGAGCTGGCCGTCGGTGTAGGCCTGGACCTGCGGGCTGGCGAGCGAGGGGACCGGCGGGGCAAGTGTGGCCGCGAACGGGACGCCGGTGTTCTGGCCATCGAGGCCGTGACAGACCATGCAGTAGGAGCTAAAGGCTTGACGGCCGTCTTCGATGGCTTGCGCAGAGGCCTGCACGGGGTTGATGTCGTTCTTTCCACCGACGGTGATGTGGAGTTTGGTCCAGTCGATGGCTCTGGTTTCGAGCGCGGAGGGGGGTTGAGCACGACAGCCGGAGAGGATGACGACGAGTACGCTGGACAGGAGCATGAGCGATGGGGGAACGCCGCACATTACTTATCGACCACGTGAACTGTCATGCCCATTTTGCTGTGGCCGGAGCCGCAGTAGAGGCCGCAGTCGACTTTGAAGTCGCCGTCTTCTTCCGGGGTGAAGAGGAGATCATCGAAGGTGCCGACCGACATTTTGGCGTTGAGGTTAAGGGCCTTGATGCGGAAGGAGTGGGGGACGTCGTCGGAGGTGAGATGAAGCTTGTAGGTCTCACCTTTGCGCAGCGTGATTTCGGCGGGTTCGTAGGCGAAT
Source organism: Acidobacteriota bacterium (assembly GCA_021780315.1). Taxonomy (GTDB): domain Bacteria; phylum Acidobacteriota; class Terriglobia; order Terriglobales; family Acidobacteriaceae; genus Edaphobacter. The sequence goes on along the minus strand of JAJXYY010000018.1, from coordinate 121,033 downwards.
TTTTTAGAGTGGATTTCGATGACCGGGGGCTCTACGTCCTTGTTTTTGGCGCTGACGGAGCGGATGCCTGCGATGGCCAGGACGAGGAGGACAGCAATGGCGGTGGCGTATCGGCTTTGGGTCATGAAGAATGGTGTCCTGTAAATGAGTGAGAGGAGAGGGTTGTTGGCTACGCGATGATGTCGTGGATGACGTTGCCGGCGACGTCGGTGAGGCGGAAGTCTCGGCCACTGGAGCGGTAGGTGAGCTTGGTGTGGTCGATGCCCATGAGGTAGAGGATGGTGGCGTGGATGTCGTGGACGTGGACGGGCTTGTCGACGACCTTCCAGCCGAAGTCGTCGGTGGCACCGTAGGTGATGCCGCCTTTGATGCCGCCACCGGCGAGCCACATGCTGAAGCCGTGGGGGTTGTGGTCGCGGCCAGCGTGGGTGCCAGCGCCTCCGAGTTCGACTACCGGGGTGCGGCCAAACTCCGAGCCGCAGACGATGATGGTTTCGTCGAAGAGGCCACGAGCTTTGAGGTCTTTGACGAGTGCAGCGAAGGGCTGATCGGAGTCTTTAGCGTTTTTGCGGTGTGCCTGAATATCCTGATGGGCGTCCCAGGGGTCGCCCTGCGAGTAATAGACCTGCACCATGCGGACGCCACGCTCGATGAGGCGTGCGGCGGTGAGGCAGCCGCGTGCGGTACTTCCCTCTCCGTACATTTTGATGGTGGCGGCACTCTCTTTGCGGACGTCGAAGACATCGGGAGCTTCGGTCTGCATGCGATAGGCGGTCTCCATGGAGCCGATGGTGGCTTCGAGCTGCGGATCGGCCTGAGTCTCGGCCATATTGAGTTCGTCGAGCTTCTTGATGAGGTCGAGTTCGTGGCGCTGTTGCTGGATGTCAAAGCGGTCGTTGTGGATATTGGGGATGAGCTTGTAGGGATCAAACTCTTTTTGGCGGGTATCGGTGGAGACGTAGGTAGCCTGGTTGACCGGGGGGAGGAAGGCCGAGCTCCAGAGTGGCGGGCCAACGGTGGTGGGGACCTGCGGACAGAGGACGACGAATCCGGGGAGGTTCTTGTTGTCAGTGCCGAGACCGTAGGTGAGCCAGGAGCCCATGGATGGTCGTCCAATGATGTTGGCGCCGGTGTTCATCATGATGAGCGCGGGCTCGTGGTTGGGGATCTCAGTGAATACGGAGCGGACGACACAGATGTCGTCGATGCACTCGCCGACGTGGGGAAAGAGCTCGCTGACTTCGATGCCGCTCTGGCCGTACTTTTTGAATTCGAAGGGGGACTTCATGAGCGTGCCAGTTTTGCGCTCGTGGCCGAGGTCGCCACCGGGCATGGGCTGACCGTCGTACTTGGTGAGCATTGGCTTGGGGTCGAAGCTGTCGATGTGGGAGAGGCCACCGTTCATGAAGAGGAAGATGACGTGCTTGGCTCTGGGTTTGAAGTTGGGATCCTTGAGCATCCAGGGACTAGGGGTGGAGGTGGTGACGGCGGCGTTGCCGGGGAGCGTCTCGGCCTGGGCGAGGGACTCGCCGATCATGCTGGCGAAGCTCATCATGGCGAAGCCGCCACCGATACGGCGGAGGGCATCGCGGCGGTTGATCGGTTGAGGCTTCTGGCATGACATGAGTTGATCTCCTGTACTTCTGATAGGTGACGACGACAGCAAAGCTGGCCCTCGCGGGCGGTGGCGGGTTAGTTGAGAAACTCAAATTCGTTGGAGCTGAAGAGAACGCGGGAGTACTGCTTCCAAGCGGTGAGCGGCTGCTGATTGACGAGATAGCCGGGGCGTTCGGGAGTGTTTTTGAGGAAGTCGAGACCGACCTGCAGTTCGGTGGGTGTGGGGATTCGTCCGTACAGAAGGCGATAGGCCTCGGTGATGCGGGCGGTGTCGTCGCCCTTGGCAAAGACGCGTTGAGCGAGCTTGCCCGCCTGGGCATATACGAAGGTGTTGTTCATGAAGTAGAGGCGCTGGACGGGGACGTTGGTGGAGAAACGCTGCTCCGCGGTGAAGGTGGGGTTGGGAAAGTCGAATGCCTGCAGGAAGGGGTCGATGCGGAAGCGACTGACCTTGGCGTAGACGGTGCGGCGGGTGTTGTCGATGCCCAGTTCAGTGGAGGGTCCGCCGGATTTGTCCAGGTCGAGGTCTCCAGCGACGAAGAGCATGGAGTCGCGAAGCTGTTCGGCATCGAGACGCTGCAGGGTGAAGTGCGAGTAGAGGCGGTTGAGCGGATCGACGGCGTGCTCCTGTGGGGTCTCGCTGCTGCTCTGCTGGTAGACGGCGGAGAGCATGATGGTGCGGTGGAGCTTCTTGAGGGACATGCCGTTCTTCTGGAATTGGAGGGCGAGGTAGTCGAGCAGTTCGGGGTTGGATGGTGGATCGCCGACGGCACCGAAGTTATCGGGGCTATTGACAATGCCGGTTCCGAAGTGCCACTTCCAGACGCGATTGACGATGACGCGGGAGGCGATGGGGCTGGCGACGATATCTTCGGCGAGTTGGAGACGACCGCTGCCCTGAGAGTAGGGTTGCTTGTCGGGTGGGCCGAGGACGGTGAGGAAGCCGCGGGGTACGACATCGCCGAGGGAGTGTGGGTTGCCGCGGAGGTTGAGAGCGATGTTGACGGGCTGGGGCTTGTCGGCCATGCCATGTACGAAGGGGTAGATGGCGGGGACCCCCTTGAGTGTGCCGTGTCGTGAGCCTGTACCTTCGAGTGCGGCGAGGTAGGCCTGCTGGGCCGGACCGAGACGGCGAGTGAGTTCCCAGCCGCGGAAGGTGAAGAGGCCAGGCATACTGCGCTCACCGCTATCGAGATCGTTACCTCCGGCAAGGTTGCGGACGAAGAGGTCGGTGTAGAGATTGGCCTTCTCCGGAGTCATGACTTTGAGTTCCAGGGTGCAGCCGGGGCAGAACTGATCGTAGGTATCGAAGTCGCTGGGCTTGACGTCTTTTTCGCGTTCGGTCGGGACGCCAGCCTTGGCTTTGATCTTGTCGTTCTCGTCTTCGATGGCCTTGTTTTCGAGCTCGAGATCGATGATGCGCTGCTGGAAGACCTTGGCGAGATAGGTGGCCTGATCTTCGGTGCCCCCCTGAGCGACCATGCGTTGCCAGTCGATGAGGTCGGGGTAGTAGAGCGGCTGTTTGGCGAGGAATTTGACCCAGCGATCGAGGAGGTCGGGATCGAGGTGAGCGGCGTCGGCGGCGTCTTCAACCTTCATCTTCGGCTTACCGGTGACGTTCCACGCGGCGACCATGTAAGTGGAGGCCTGCGAGGCTAGGGCCTGGGCGAGTTGCTCGCTGGCGATTCTGGTGTAGTCCTGCGCGGCCTCGTCGAGGTCGTTGGCTTTTTTGAAGGACTGCCGCCAGAAGTCGACCTGGGCATCGGGGACGAAGTTGTACTCCTTGTAGGTGGAGCTGGCAAAGATACCGCCGAGGGAGTAGTAGTCGCGGGCGAGGATGGGATCGTACTTGTGGTCGTGGCAACGGGCGCATGCTACAGTGAGTCCGAGAAACCCGCGGGTGACGGCGTCGATGCGCTCGTTGCGCTCATCGGCGCGGCCTTGCATGGGTTCTGCCTGATCCCAGATCCAGGGGGCTCCGCCGAGGAAGCCGGTGGCCTTGAGGTCTTCGGGGCTGGGATTTTGGGACATGAGATCGCCTGCGAGTTGCATCTTGACGAACGTGTCGTAGGGCAGGTCGGTGTTGATGGCGTTGATGACCCAGTCACGATAGACCCAGGCACCATCGAGCGGCATGTAGCCACGACCGCGGGGATCGAGACCACGGATATCGTCATCGCCATAGCGGGCTACGTCGAGCCAGTGGCGGCCCCAGCGCTCGCCGTAACGGGGCGAGGCGAGGAGACGATCGATGACCTTGGCGTAGGCGTCGCGCGAGGAGTCGCGCTCGAAGGCGTCGATCTCTTCGGGGGTTGGTGGAAGGCCGGTGAGGTCGAGGGTGGCACGGCGGATGAGGGTGCGTTTGTCCGCCTGGGGTGCGGGTTTGAAGCCTTTCTGCTGCAGCCGAGCGAGAACCAGACGATCGATGTCGGACTTGGGCCAATTGGCGAGAGTTGCGTCCTTGATCGTTGGAATGACGGGTTGCTGGAGTGGCTGGAAGGACCAGAATTTGCGCATGTCGGCGGTGATCTGCTTGCCTTGTGCACGGATCGGAGCGCTGCTCTGGGGCCAGGGAGCGCCCATTCTGACCCAGTCGGTGAGTGCCTGCACCTGGTCGGCGGAGAGCTTGCCGCCCTTGGGCATTTTAAGGGAGCCAGTTTGATGGACTGCCTGGAGCAGCAGGCTCTTTTCCGCGTCGCCGGGGACAATTGCCGGGCCGGTGGCTCCGCCTTTTAGGAGGTTATCGCGCGAGGTGAGACTGAGGCCGCCGGAGGAACGTTCGATGTGGCAACTACTGCACTGTATGGCAAAGATGGGGCGGATTTTATTTTCGAAAAACTCATCTCCGGCTGAGCCTTTGGCCTGAGCTGCGGTGAGCATGGCTACGACTGGCTGGGCCGATTCAGAGGTATCCCAGACGCCTCCACGACGGACCCATTCGACGAGGTTGGCGATATCGCTCTCGTTGAGTTTGACCCCTTTGGGCGGCATTTTGAGGTCGCCGGTCTGGCGCACGGCCTGGATGAGCAAGCTGTTTTCGGGGTCTTTGGGGATGATGGCCGGGCCGGAGTCGCCACCCTGCAAGATGGCGGCGTGAGAGTCAAGGCGGAGGCCACCCATGACCTCGGAGGTGTGGCATTTGTAGCAGTTCTGCGCGAGGACGGGGCGGACTTTATCGTTGAAGAACTGGATATCGGCCGATTGGGATGTGGGGGCTTTGGCTTCCTGGCCGCGTACTGAGGCGATGTTTCCAGCGATGGCTGCAAGGATAAGGAGGGTACAGGCACCAAGTATCCGGGGATATGTCATCGTGTCTCTCCGTCGGGCGAGGGCATGGTGTGGCGGTCGCCACGCGAGAACTGTTCTATGTGGTCGACGAGATCGAGGAACTCCTGACCGTTGTTGCATAGGCTCATGCCGGAGGCAGGTAGCTGCATGTCGAGGGCGACGCGTGAGCCACAGTGATCTGCCTGGCTGGAGCGGGCCAGAACGATCAGACGTGTGCCGAGATAGAGAGCTTCAGCGGTGTTGTGAGTGACGAAGACGACGGTGGGTTTGGTCTCGGACCAGACGGAGCGGAGGAGGCGCTGCAGGCTGCCGCGGGTGGCGGGATCGAGTGCGCTGAAGGCCTCATCCATCAACAAGACGCGGGACTTCATCATGAGTGCCTGGGCGATGGCGACGCGCTGCTGCATGCCGCCCGACAGTTGATGGGGATACTTGCCTGCGTCGGACTGTTGCAATCCCAAGTGACGGAGTTGGTTGAGCGCCTCGGCATGGACCTTCCTGCGGTAGGCACGAAAGCTGGGCTTGAGCCGTCCGAGGATGTGATAGTTGGAGGTCTCGGGACCCATGGCAAGATTTTCGAGGACAGTGCGATCAGGGAAGAGTGAGTACTTCTGGGGGACGTAGCCACAGCGGGAGTCGACCCGCTGGACCGTACTGCCGGAGACGGTAATGCAGCCTTGCGTGGGATGCTCCTGACCGAGGATGGTGCGGAGAAGCGTACTTTTGCCACAACCGGTCTCACCGAGCAGTACGACAAACTCCCCCTGCTGTATATCGAGGCTGATGTCTTCGAGGATGGTTCTGCGGAGTTTTTTACCGATGGGATAAGAGACGGAGACGTTCTGAATCTGGATGGCCTTGGGCGATGGCAACAGCGACGAGGAGGCCTCTGCGTGCGGGTGTGCTTGAGGTGCGCTCAGGCTTGAAACCATGGATGCATCCTCCTATTGAGTACCCGTAACGAGAGATCGATGAGGAACAGCAGGAAAGCCACCCACAAAACGTAGGGCAGGATGACATCCATACCCATATGGCGGCGCATGATGGCGATGCGGTAGGCGAGACCGTCGGAGGCGGCGATCATCTCACCCGCGAAGAGGAAGAGCATCATGGGCTTGAGATTGAGGCGCAGACTGTTGATGATCTGGGGCAGGATCTGGCGAAAGACGACGCGATATGCTACGTCAAAGTTGTTGGCGTCGAGGGTGAAGGCTTTGACGATCTGCTCCTGCGGGACAGCGCGAACCATCTGGCTGACATCGAGGATGATGGTGGGGGCAACACCAATAACAATGAGTGCGATCTTGGACCACTCGTCGATGCCGAAGACGATGAAGAGGATCGGCAGCAGCGAGAGGGCGACGATTTTATCGAAGAAGAGGATGAAACGTAGGAAACCAGCACCAAACCAGGGGAACAGACCGATGTGGAGAGCGAGGAGAACCGCAGGAATGAGCAGCAGCAGACTGATGAAGAAGCGACGTCCACTGGAGACGGTGTCCTTCCAGATCATGGAGTGGTGCAGACGCTCCCAACTGGAGGCGTTGTCGGCAGGGATGTAGTCGTCCTCTTCGGCTGGCTCCAGGACGGAGGCATGGATACCTGCGGCGAGTTGATGCGCATTGGGGACGACGCGATCTTCACTGTTCTCGCGATGACGGCTGATGGACGTCTGCATATACAAGCCGATACAAACGACGAACAGCAGCACAGATAACGACTGGCTGAGAAAGCGGTTAGGCGTGGCCTGAATATCGAATGGGGAGAAGTTAGCCATAGCGTCTATAGCTTCCCCTGTTGTGCTGCTTGCATGTAGGTAGCGTTGAAGCGCAGGCGGACACGGTCTTTTCTGCCTTGGATAGTGCCGTCGGGGTAGGCAATGGCGACATCGTCGACGGACTTGATGCCCTGGCCCAGAAGTCCGTGGGCGTAGCAGAACTGCCGCACGAGATCCATCTTCTGCTTGATGGCTGGGCCAGTGGCGAATTCAGACGCAGACCCGGGAGTTGCAAAGAGGGAGGTGGTTTTGAGCTGCTCTTTGTAGGATTCTACGGAGTCACCGGAGGCTGCTGCACTGTACTTGATAGCCTGAGGCTGGCCGGTGGCGAGTTGCTGTACGGTCTCGTACCAGGCACCACTGACAGCCTTGGCGAATCTGGCACCTGAGCCATCGGGCCGGTTGAGGATCTCAGTCCGGACGACGAGGAGATCGAGGATTTCACCGGGGATTTTGGAGGAGTCGAAGATGGAATGAATACTCTTGTCTGCGAGTATCTGAGAGACGAGCGGCTTCCAGGTGACGACAGCGGGATTGGAGGCGTTGTTGAGGAAGGCGGGCACGATGTCAGAGTCTGACGTATTGATCAGTTTGAGTTTCGATAGCTGGGCCTGCTGTCCATTGAGAACCATGCCGCGCTCGAGCAGATACTCCGATACGGTCTTTTGGACGAGCATGATGCGCTGGCCGGGTAGTTTGTCGAAGGTGAGCCCATTGCGGACGAGAATGGCATCGTTACCGTTGGAGTAGTCGCCGATGATGATGGCGGTGGAGTCGACGCCGGCGGCGGCTGGCATATCGAGTGCTTCCATGTTGGTCATGGTGCAGGCGTCGATGTTTTTTGCAACAAACGAATCTAATGAGGCAGCGTAGTCAAAGCGCTGCACCTTGATGACGATGCCGTATTTGTCTGCCCATTTTTTCAGGATTCCGGACTTCTGCATATAAAAGTAGGGATTCCACCCGGCATAGACGGACCAACCTACAGTGAATGTGGGCACGTCGGCGTGTGCCTTTGCGGTAACGGCGAATCCCTGTAGAAACAGGAGGCTGCAGATAAGAATGAAGAAGCGTGGGCTCGTCGCTTTCATTGGCTCCTGACAGTCGAACGGGGTGGTCTTTCGTTGGAGGATCGACAAATTATGGTCGCGAGTAATAACGAGTTTAGATCGAGAAGGGGAAATGCAAGAGCGGCATGAGGGAACCCGATTAGGACGATAGGGAATCCCTATAACAACGTCTTTGCCTATAGCTCTGATAGATAAGTGCAATGCGAGAAGAGTTCCTGCGGAATATTTGCTCTAGTAGGAGTTATCCAAAGTCATTCAGGTTCGGTTAGTTCAGAACATAACCCATCGGCTAATTACCGGGAGCGCAGGTTTTCATGTTAGGGAGCGATCTATTTATGGGTCAGTGGTTTCGAGCAACGGTCGTGGCAGGCTTGATTGCTGGCTTTCTACCTTGCATTCCGCGGGTAGAGGCGCAGCAGCCGACAGGCATATCGGTGGCGAAGCCAATACAGCGGCCGGGGGTGACGATACCGGGAGTTGTGCAGGCTTTGAGCGAATTGGCGAAGCAGGCAGTGTACCCGGTGGAGGGTTCTCCGGATTGGTCGGTGATGGCGAAGGATACCGTATGGGTTTCGAGCGCACGGGTGAATCATCTCGTGCAGTTACTGCCGGCGACCGGCACGGTGGGAATGGTCGTCACGATTGAACGGCCCTGCTCCGGGCTGGCCTATGGCTATGACTCGATCTGGGTGCCTAGCTGTGGAGGCCACGTGCTTGCCCGGATGGACGAGCGCACGGGGACAGTGACGGCAGTAATCGCGTTGGATCCGGCCAACTCTGAAGGAGGAATAACGGTTGGCGATGGCTCAATTTGGATTGTTGCGAAGCCGGGTCGACTGATGCGGATTGACCCAACGACGAACAAGATTGTCGGGATTGTGGCGCTGCCTTTGGGGGCGGAGAATCCTGTGTTTGGCGGTGGGTTTATATGGGTCTCATCTTCTGAACGCGACGAACTATTAAAGGTAGATCCAAAGACGATGGCAATTGCAGGGAGGATTGCCGTGGGGCCGACGCCTCGTTTTTTGACCGTGGGTGCAGGTTCGGTATGGACACTGAACCAAGGGGACGGTTCCATTACACGAGTGGAGATGGCGACTGGAAAAGTCTTGGCGACCATTGCCTGCGGGATTCCAGGCGAGGGTGGCGAGATCACATTTGGTGCGGGATCGGTGTGGGCTGCGATGTTTGATTTTCCACTGACGCAGGTGGATGCCGCTACCAACGTTCCAGTTCGTCAATGGAAGGGACAAGGTGGCGATGGAGTGCGCTATGGATTTGGATCGGTTTGGCTGTCAAACCTGCATCAGGCGAGTGTTTGGCAACTTTCTCCAGCACAGAAGTAGAAAACGCTAGCGTGACTTTAGCACTTATACAGGTCGGCACCGTTGCCGAAGAAAGTCGGTCAGATTGAACTCTGAGATTTTGTGGGAGGAGCAACTGCATGGATCGTCCACCTGGTCGCATGTGCTGAAGCGTGGTACCGCACTGCGCATCACGGCGACCAAAGACAACGCCAATGTAGGGGCACTTTTTTTGAACGCTGACAATCCTGCGGAGCGACTAAACCTGCCGGATACGCTGAAGGCACAGCATGTCGCACGCCTGACAACGGGATCGGTACTGTTCTCCGACATGGCACGGATACTGTGCTCGATCACTGACGATACTGTGGGATGGCATGATCCTTTGGGTGGTTGTTCGGATGCCAGAATGGTGGAAGCCAGGTATGGGTCACTCGCGTATCAGCAGGGTCGCAACGACTGGCACCAGAATGCACTGGATGGATTCTTGATCGAGTTGGCAAAGTACGGTCTGGACCGTCGTGACCTGATGATGAATGTCAATTTCTTCAGCAAGGTTGAAGTGCAGCCGGATGGCCGCATGCAGTTTGTGCGTGGACACGCGAAGGCCGGTACCGCTGTGGAGTTGCGGGCAGAGATGGATACGCTGTTGATCCTAAATACTTGCCAGCATCCGATGGATCCGAATCCGGAGTATCAATCGATTCCTGTGACGTTGACATTGAAACGGGCAGGGGCAGTGGGTGCCGACGACGTGTGCCGGAGTTTCTGCGCAGAGAATGCACGTGGCTTTGTGCTGACCGAACGATATTTTCTTTAGTGCTTTTAGCTTACACACCAGGAGTGTTGACGATGCCAGATGCAGTCGTAGCGTCCAGACCACGAGTCGAGAAAGAAGCTGCATTTCGCGCAGTGATCGGTGCCGGTGATTCATTTGTTCATGAGATTCTGCGGGGACAGTTTATACGTATTGTCGATCTGGAAGGCAATCAAGCTGTGGATACGCTGTTCTATAACGCTCACGACTATACCGATCGGTATAGTGCACAGGATACGATTCGCACGCAGCAGAATATCTATCTGACAACGGGTACTCGACTAATCTCTACCGCACGCAATGTGCTGCTGACAATTGTTGCTGATACATGCGGGCGCCATGACACGCTGGGCGGAGCGTGCTCGACCGAGAGCAATATGGTTCGTTATGCGCTGGAAAAGCGTTATATGCATGCGTGCAGACAGAGTTTCTTGAAGGGGGCTCTGAACTGGTCGGCGACGACGGGGAGGGAGCTAGGCAAGCGCGATCTGACGGCCAATATCAATTTCTTCATGAATGTTCCGGTGACCCCGGCAGGCCAGTTGACGTTTGAAGACGGTGTCTCCGATGCAGGAAAGTATGTTGAACTACGTGCCGAGATGGACGTTTTGATGGTGATCTCCAATTGTCCGCAACTGAACAATCCATGCAATGCATACAACCCCACACCGGTAGAAGTGCTGATTTGGAATGCGGCCGAGGAGAATGATGTTTAAGAAAGTATTGATTGCAAATCGTGGAGCCATTGCCTGTCGGATCGAACGGACTTTGCGCCGCATGGGAGTTGGGTCTGTTGCGGTCTATTCGATGGCCGACAGACACTCACTGCATGTGTACGATGCAGATGAAGCGGTGTTGATTGGGCCTGCTCCGGCGGCACAAAGCTATCTCTCCTTCGAAGCAATCTTTGAGGCTGCCAGGCAGACGGGGGCTGAGGCGATCCATCCTGGTTATGGATTCCTGAGTGAGAATGTTATGTTTGCGCGGGAGTGCGCCGCCCGAGGCCTTCGGTTCATTGGGCCTGAGCCGGAGCACATTGAAGCCTTTGCATTGAAGCATACGGCGCGGGAGACAGCGCAGCGATGCGGGGTTCCGTTGCTGCCGGGAACCGGTTTGCTACAAGACTTGAATGATGCCCTGGCGCAGGCGGAGCAACTAAAGTATCCCGTGATGCTGAAGAGTTCGGGCGGTGGTGGCGGGATTGGGATGCGGGTGTGTCTCTCCGCGGAGCAACTGGCGGATGGGTATGAGTCTGTGCTTCGATTGAGTCGCGCAAATTTTGGGGACAGCGGAGTGTATCTGGAAAAATACGTCGCCCGGGCACGACATATTGAAGTACAGATATTTGGCGACGGCAAGGGTGGCGTGATTGCGCTGGGGGAGCGGGACTGCTCCGCACAACGGCGTCACCAGAAGGTGCTGGAGGAGACACCAGCACCGGGGTTATCGGATACAACGCGGAAACATCTGTACACCTCCGCAATACTGTTGGGCAAAGCCGTGAAGTATGCATCGGCAGGTACAGTGGAGTTCCTCTACGACGATGACAGCGGGGAGTTCTATTTTTTAGAAGTGAACACGCGGCTACAGGTAGAGCACGGCGTGACGGAACAGGTAACTGGTATCGACTTGGTGGAATGGATGGTGCGTCAGACTGCGGAGGAGTTGGAGCCGCTGGATTCATTCGACATCAAATGCACAGGGGCCTCGATTGAAGCGCGAGTGTATGCCGAAGACCCAGCGCAACATTTTCAGCCTTCTCCCGGCAAGTTAACGCTGGTTCGCTTCCCTGGCGAGGAGTTGGCCCGAGTTGAGACGTGGATAGAATCCGGAGCGACAATAACGCCGTACTACGATCCGATGATTGCAAAGATTATCGTGACCGGAAAAGATCGCGAAGAAGCACTGCAGAAGCTGGATGTGGCGTTGGCAGCGAGTTCAATCGATGGCACAGAGACTAATCTGCGATATTTGCGCAAGGTAGCAGCTACACCGGAGTTTGTATCAGGAAAGGTTACAACTGCATTTCTGGGACAATTTGCATTCTCTCGGAATGCGATTGAGGTACTGGAAGGCGGCACACAGACGACTATTCAGGATTATCCCGGCCGGGTTGGATACTGGAATGTTGGAGTGCCACCGTCGGGGCCGATGGATCATCAGTCTTTCCGGATTGCGAACAGGCTGGTGGGTAATCCGGAGGGCACGGCTGCAATTGAGTTTGCAACGATGGGCGGACGGATTCGCTTCCATACAGATGCTCTGATCGCATTGACCGGCGCAGATATGGGTGCCAGGCTGAACGGACAACCGGTGGAGCGCTGGGTTGTAATTCCGGTAGCCAGTGGCAGTACGTTGTCGCTTGGAGCAGCGGCAAAGGAAGGAATTCGGACCTATCTGGCGCTGCGCGGTGGAATCGACACGCAACCTTACCTTGGCAGTCGCAGTACGTTTATGCTGGGTGGCTTTGGCGGCCATGCCGGCCGGGCGCTGCGGGCAGGTGATGTACTGCATCTAGGGGAGCCCGGGATAGCACTGTGCGAGCCTGCTAAGCTGCCGGTCGAGTCTATCCCGCTATTCTCCAGACGATGGGAGATCGGCGTTTTGTTTGGCCCGCATACCGCTCCGGATTTCTTCACCGAAGCTGACATCACGATGCTGTTTTCAACTGACTGGAAGGTTCACTACCAAAGCGATCGCACAGGTGTTCGATTGGTGGGACCGAAGCCTACGTGGGCCCGGACGGACGGCGGTGAGGCGGGCTTGCATCCTTCGAATATCCACGATAATGCCTACGCGATAGGGACCATCGACTTTACGGGAGATATGCCGATTCTGTTAGGGCCGGACGGACCAAGCCTTGGTGGCTTTGTTTGTCCTGCGACGATTGTGCAGGCCGAACTATGGAAGTTGGGACAACTAAAGGCTGGAGACCTGATCCAGTTCCGGCGCATTACGCTGACAGAGGCGGAGGCAATGGAAGCCGCGCAGGATTTGTTCCTGAGGGACTTCGGCAACCCGCCCCCTTCCCTGCCAACGGCATCAGTTCCGGAGCCAGCCGTGATCGCAGCGTATACCGATCGACCTCAGGCGATGGTATTTCGGGCGGACGGCGACAAGTATCTCTTGGTAGAGTACGGTGCGTTGCAACTGGATCTGAATCTGCGCTTCCGAGTGCACATTCTGGAGCAGAATCTCCGCGCCGCATGTTTGTCCGGAATTCTGGATATTACGCCGGGTGTACGTTCTCTACATATTCACTATGACAGTCGGCTGATGGCACGGCAGAAGTTGATCGAGGTTCTCGATGAGATAGATCGCACGATGCCGGAGCTAACTGACATAACGGTTCCGTCACGCATTGTTTATCTCCCGCTATCGTGGGATGATCCCCAAGCAAAGCTGGCACAGCAGAAGTATATGCAGGCAGTGAGGCCAGATGCGCCGTGGTGCCCCTCGAATATTGAATTTATCCGACGAATTAATGGGCTGGATTCGATTGCGGATGTATATCGGATTGTGCATGAGGCGAGCTATCTGGTGCTTGGATTGGGCGATGTCTACCTTGGCGCTCCCGTGGCAACGCCTATTGACCCACGGCATCGCCTGGTAACAACCAAGTACAACCCTGCACGGACGTGGACACCGGAGAATGCTGTCGGCATTGGCGGTGCATACATGTGCGTCTATGGAATGGAAGGACCGGGTGGATATCAACTGGTAGGGCGGACGATCCAGGTTTGGAATACGTGGAAGTCTACCGCAGCCTTTGTTGAAGGTACGCCGTGGTCCTTGCGATTCTTCGATCAGATACGCTTTTATCCGGTAAGTGCGGAGGAACTGCTGATTGCCCGGGAGGCATTTCCGCATGGGCGATACGAGTTGCGTGTTGAAGAGACGACGTTCAATCTGGCGGAGTATCAGAAGTTTCTCGATTCCATCTGTTATGAGGCGGATGCTTTCAAAAAGCGTCAGAAGGAAGCGTTCCATGCAGAACGTGAGCGGTGGAGAATTGCTGGTTTGCTGGCGGTGACGGAAGTGGAAGAGGCTACAGTGGAGGTCGCCCCGGCATGTGTGGCTGAAGGTTGTGAGGGCATCTCTTCCCCTGTGACTGCAAGTATTTTTCAGATAGCCATCGAGAAGGGTACTGCAGTCAAGGATGGTCAGAAATTGATAGTGCTCGATGCCATGAAGACCGAGATCGTTGTGGCTTCTCATGTAGATGGCGTGGTTGAAGAGGTGCATTGTTCTTTTGGAGCGTTGGTCAATGGCGGACAACTTCTCGTAACCGTGCGCCCAACCTAAGTTTTGCGTGTATTTGAATTCCAGCAGAGAGATTGGGAGCGACATGGACATCACATCACTGCAGGCAGCTTACACCGCGGGACATTTGAGTCCGAAGAGGGTTATCGAAAGCGTATATGACCGAATTGAAGCCGAGGGGCTTAGGCCAGTCTGGATATCCCTTGTACCGCGAGCACTGGCTGTTGCTGCCGCGGAAGCCTTGCAGCTAAAAGACCGCGCTTCCCTGCCGCTTTATGGAGTTCCTTTTGCGGTCAAGGACAACATCGACGTCGCTGGCATGGTAACCACGGCGGCCTGTCCGGCCTATGCATATACTGCCACGGAAAGTGCGACGGTGGTATCGAAGCTCGAAGCGGCTGGAGCGATCCTCATCGGAAAGACGAACATGGATCAGTTTGCGACGGGACTGGTAGGAACGCGAACGCCTTATGGGGCATGCTCCAGCGTCTTCAACTCGTCGTATATTTCTGGTGGGTCCAGTTCCGGTTCCGCCGTTGCCGTCGCGAATGGAACTGTGTCGTTTGCACTGGGAACCGATACGGCCGGATCGGGTCGAATTCCGGCAATGTTTAACAATCTCATTGGATTGAAGCCGACACGCGGAGTCGTGAGTACCGATGGAGTAGTTCCCGCTTGCCGGACGCTGGATTGCGTTTCAATCTTCTCTGAGACCGCGCACGATGCATCGGTAGTCTTGGGAGTTATCAGCGGTTTGGATGCAGGTGATCCATACTCTCGTGACGCCGGGGTCGGAACCGGTGCGACCCCGTGGTCTGGAGCAAAGAGTTTTCGATTTGGCGTGCCGGATGACGATCAACTAGAGTTCTTTGGCGATCCGTTTAACAGAGGACAGTACCAGGCTGCCATTGATGCTTTGGTCGCAATGGGCGGTGAGCCAGTGACGACGGACCTGACTCCATTTTTTGGCGCAGCCACCCTGCTGTACAAGGGGCCGTGGGTGTCGGAACGTTACACAGCGATCGCAGCGTTTATTCAGGACCACGCTGCCCAGATGGATCCAACTGTTGCTGGCATCATCGCAGGTGGTGCGAAGTACACTGCGACGGATGCATTTAAGGCGGCCTATCAACTTGCAGCATACCGCCAAGCGACGACAATGATCTGGAGTAAGATTGACGTTTTGGTACTACCGACTGCTCCTCGTACCTACACCATTGAAGAGATTCGCGATTCGCCTGTCGAGCGTAATAGTCAACTTGGGTATTACACCAATTTTGTAAATCTGCTGGATCTGGCTGCGGTAGCAGTACCGTGTGGTCTGCGGATGGATGGCTTGCCGTTCGGAGTCAGCCTCATAGGACGAGCATTCACTGAGCTGGGTCTGTTACCGCTTGCAGACAGACTGCACCGTGCACTGAGCAAACATCTTGGCGGTACGTCACGTGAGCTTGCTACGACTCCTGAGATAGGTACCCCCAGCGTACCTCATGCCTGCTTAATGATGGCTGTAGTAGGTGCACATCTTTCTGGACAACCACTGAATTGGCAGTTGGTGCAACGTGGCGGGAGACTGTTGCGAAGCTGCAAAACCGCACCTGATTACAGGTTTTATGCCTTGCGCAATACCACTCCCGCTAAACCTGGGCTGGTTCGTCATCCGGGCTATGTTGGTCCAGGTATTGACGTAGAGGTCTGGGCACTGCCCGCGCATACAGTTGGAACATTTGTAGATGGAGTTCCACAGCCCCTATCGATTGGGACACTGGAGTTAGAGGATGGCAGTAAAGTGAAAGGCTTTCTGGTGGAGCCTTGTGCTGTCGAAGATAGTGTTGAGATTACTCAATTAGGCGGATGGCGGCAGTATCTTTCGTCACTGCCTTTGCGAGGAGAGTAGGACGGTATCACGATTTCCAATACTTACTCCAGCGGCTTGTCCTTGCTTTTCTCGTCAAATGCCTTTGATTGTTTGGGTTTATACTTTCCAGCAAGTATGTCATCAATGGTTGAGATCATCTCTGGAGAGTCGGGAGAAACTGCTGGCTCCAAGCGTGCGATAACATTGCCATCCTTGTCGAGGATGAACTTACTATAGTTCCAATGTACTGCTCCGCCGTTGGGTGCATCTTTACTATCGGTAAGGTATCCATAGAGAGGAATCCGGTCGTCTCCGATGATTTTAGATACCGACATGACAGGGAAGCTAACCTTAGCATCAGCGTATGCCTTCTGGATTTCCTGATCGGTTCCTGGCTCCGAAGCCCCAAAATCGTTAGAGGGTATTCCAATGACGACCAGCCCTCGGTCGCGAAACCTCTCAGAGAGCTTTATTAGAGCGGGCAGTTGATCTGCATAGCTTGATTTCCGTGCCAGATTCACAATAAGAACATACTTACCTTTGAAGCTCGCGACTGGAGTGTCTTTGCCATTTGCGTTGGGAAGACTGTAGGCATATGCCGACTTCTCGTTATACGAATTCTGACTCTGTTTGATGTCGGCGCTGGTCACTTGGCCACCGGTACTGGCACTTGCTGACTCAATAGGCTGTAGAGCCGCTACTAGACATCCAACTGCAACAATTCTAAAAGCTTGTTGGCACCTGCTGTAGCCCATTCCCATCATCATCTCCCACTGTGTGATTGAGCCGAATACCTATAAGTCCTGGGTAGTTCATCTTCCTTGGTCTAGAACTTACATGCTGCATCACCATCAAGACACCGTTTAGATATTTCATACTACCTTGATTGAAAGGCTCCGCCCGTCTGACATATGCTTTCTCTATTGCGAAGGTAACCAAATCGAATAGGTTGACATTTGTGATTGCGCGGATTGTTTTTTCCTATGACTTTTTCGCGGACTGTGTTTTCCTGAGTACACAGTAGTACATTCCATGAGGCTGAGCTGCGCTGACTTAATCGTCAACCGCAACGACTACCTGACCCTAAACGTAACAACGCTTACCTTTTCGCAGGGGACACGATGGATATCGATCAACTCAAGACATTTCTGGAAGTGAACCGTCAAAAGAGCTTCTCCCGTGCTGCTGAGAAACTGCATGTTACACAGCCGTCAATCTCTGCACAGATTCGTTCTTTGGAAACATACCTGGGCTATCGACTGCTGGAGCGGGGTGGCGGCAAGGTAACGCTGACAGCGGCAGGACGAGTGTTTGAGCCATTTGCCGAGGACTGTCTTTCACGTCTGAACCATATGGTGATGACCCTTGCGGATCTGGAACGGTCGCCCAGAGGATCTCTCAGTGTGAGCGCAAATGACTCTACTGCACTGTACGTTCTTCCTGTCTTCTTCAGCAGATTTCGCAAACAGTACCCGCGAGTGGCCTTGAACATTGTGCGAGCGGAACGAGTCAAGTCGCTTGAATTGGTCCTTGATCGAGAGGTGGACTTTGGGGTCGTCTCATTGCCATTGAAAGATCCTCGTTTGCATATTGAACTTATCCATCAAGACACGTTCGTTCTAGTGGTCTCCGCCAACCATCCTTTGGCTGGACTGGATAAGGCCCCGCTCCATGTCGTGGCACAACATCGCCTGCTCCTACCAAAGCAGGGACGACGACGCGAACAGATCGAGGAGTTGTTTGCCAAAGAAAAATTGATTCCGAAGATTGCGATGGAACTTGATTCCAATGAGCTACTGAAACGACTGATCTTGAATGAATTAGGCATTGGCTTTCTCCCAAAGATTAATGTTCTAGATGAATTACAGGCAGGCTCCCTCAAGATCGTAACCATTGAGCAGGTGGAGTTGACCAGGGATCTTGCGCTTATCAGCCGCAAGGATCGTCCTTTGACGCGAGCCGGAAACTCATTTTTTACCTTTGCGACGGGAGGGGTACGCCCTGCCCCGGAAGATCTGTGACGTAATCCTGTTCCCCCTTTTGTCATGAGCCCTACCGTCACTCCGATCTTCGATTCTGCGTGTTTCTGCTCAACTTTCGCGTTACCGTATTTATGCCACGATGCACTTGCCCTCCCCTCTGAGCGCCAATACACTGGCCGCCTTCGACGCGGCCGCGTTGTGGCCGTTATTCGCATAGCTTATCCGCGCGATAACTCAATCTTCATTTGATTGATTTCTGGTTTTCTACCCGGCATACTACATTTCACACCGTACCCCAGAGTATTTTGCTCGGCTATTAACAAGCCTTCGCAGGCTTGCATCTGTTGCACTACAACGAGCTCCTTCTAGCCTCTTACCTATACGAATTACCCTGCGCACTACGCCGTCTACTTCTTTCTTCCCAGTCGCTTTGACTTCAACTATGGAGCCTTGCCTATGCGCCGTACTGCTTTTTATGTTTTTCTACTGGTAATTTCATCACAACTTTCAGTCTGCTTCTGCCAGACAGCAACCACGTCTGTACGTGGTGTAGTTACTGACAAGATGGGTGCGATTGTACGAGGAGTAGATGTTACGGTGTCCGAGAGTTCTATCGGGTTTATGCAGACCCACAAGACGAATGGTCAGGGGGAGTACAGCTTTCAACAGATTCCCCCGGGCGCCTACAAAATCAAGGTAAGTGCAGCTGGATTTAGCGACCAGACGACACAAGCTCAACTCCTAGTCAATCAGCCAGCCACAGTCAATCTCTCTCTGTCGCTTGGCGGGGAAAATACGACCGTCGAAGTAACAGCGGATTCGAACGCACTGAATGCAACCGATGCGACGATTGGAACTCCATTCAATCAAGCCGAGATTCAGACACTTCCCTTTCAGGGCAACAACGTTCTCTCGCTGCTGGCATTGCAGGCGGGGGTACTATCACTGGGAGATCAGAGTAACGCTACGATGAATTCCGATAGCCGTGCAGGTGCGGTCAACGGAGCTCGTTCCGACCAGGGGAATGTGACACTGGATGGACTGGACAACAATACCCAGACTCAGGGCTATGCCTTTGAAGGTGTACTTCGACCTACACGCGATTCGGTAGAAGAGTTTCGTGTCGTAACTACAAGTTCCAACGCAGATTCGGGTCGGTCTTCCGGAGCGCAGATCTCTGTCGTCACCCGAAGCGGCACGAATACACTGCATGGCAGTTTGTATGAGTATTATCGTCCATCCAACACGGTATCGAATGATTGGTTTATCAAACAGGCACAGATAGCCAACGGCCAGCCTAATATTCCAGGAAAATACATACGTAACACCTATGGGGTTTCGCTTGGTGGGAGCATCATTAAAGATAAGCTGTTCTATTTTGCAAGCTATGAAGGTGACAAGAAAGCGCAGAACGTGCAGCAGACGCGAGAAGTCCCGCTGGGAACTGCAGCCAATCCTGGACTTAGACAGGGGTATGTTACTTATGTGAACGCCACGGGCAGTACAACGACGCTAAACCCAACTACGATTGGCCAGATGGACCCTAACTGCACGTCGCTGGGAACATGTCCGCTGGGGAATGGGGTTGATCCAGCGGCATTGAAGTACTTTGCCACGATTCCTCAGGCTAATGGAAGCTTACTTGGCGATGGATACAACTTTGGCTCGTACACCTTCTCTTCACCTAACCCACAATCGTTGATTACTAACATCGTTAAATTTGACTACAACATAAACAGCAGACAACGACTATTTGTGCGTGGGGACCTTCAAAGCGATAACGCAACGGGAGCAGTACAGTACCCGGGCGGAACCCCAAGCACATCGAACTTTGACAACTCCAGAGGAATAGGGGTTGGCCATACATGGATGATTACAGACAGCCTCGTCAATAATCTTCGCTATGGATATATTCGGCAGGGTTTTGCCAGTCGCGGAGCACTCCATGGCGACTATGTCACGTTCGCCAACATTGATCCTCTCGCGGCGACGACGAGTGATCTAGTGGTCAATGTGCCTGTTCACAATCTGATTGACGACTTGAGTTGGACAAAGAAGGCCCATACATTTCAGGTAGGTGTGAACTATCGATTGATTCACAATAATCGTCAGAGCAATGCAACAGCTTATAACAATGCACAAGTTGACTACTACAATTTAGGCGCCGGAAGCATTGCAAATACCGGAAACAGTCTGGATCCATCGGGATTTCCAGGGCTAGGAATTCCTAATGTCGCCCAATCTTTCGGGAGTGCTTACAGCAATGCCATTGCAGCTGTCGCAGGATTGATACCGGTAGCTACGGAGTACTTCAATTACAAGGTTTCCGGCAATAACCTGTCCGCTCTGCCAGCCGGTCCATTGACTCGGAACTACAAATCAAATGAACTGGAATATTACTTTCAAGATAGCTGGAAGGTGACCAGAGATTTGACGATTACTTATGGGATCCGCCACAGCATTCTTCAGACTCCGTATGAGATCAATGGCCAAGAGGTTGCGCCAACGATCAGCTTGCATGACTGGTTCCAGACACGCGGCGCGGCAATGTACAAAGGATTGACCAATCAGCCAGAGATATCATTTGCAGCCGCAGGTCATGCAAATAATGCAGCTGGGTTGTGGGCGAAGGATAAGTTTGACATCGCTCCTCGCTTCGCGTTTGCCTACTCTCCTACTCGGTTTACTGGCTTTCTGGGCAAGATCTTCGGCTCAGGAGCGAGTTCGATTCGCGGTGGTTGGGGACTGTACTACGATCACTTTGGCGAAGGGATCGTGGATACCTTCGATGCCAACGGCGCATATGGTTTGTCATCACAGGTGCGCAGTCCTATCAATCTAACTCCTGATCAGGCCCCGCGCTTCTCGTCGACAACGGCAGTTCCGACACAGATCATACCGCCGGTTGCTCCTGCTACCTCGTTCCCAGTAACTCCGGGTGATATCAGTGCGCTCTCCTGGACTGTGGACAATAAAGTCAAGACGCCGTATGCACATGCCATCGACCTCTCATTTCAGCGGCAGTTTGCAAAAAGCTGGACGGTAGAGACGGCATACGTGGGCAGACTTGGCCGTAGATTGCTACAGAATTTAGATTTAGCCACACCGTTGGACTTGATCGATATGAAGAGCGGCTCCGATTACTTCAAAGCCGCGCAGAAGATGTCGCAACAGGCTGCCGCTGGAACGCCAACGGATTCCGTTGTTGCGAATCCTTACTTTGAGGATATGTTTCCGAATGCTGCCGGAAATGGACGGTCGGCCACACAGAATATCTATAACGATCTATGGAGTGCGGCTGTAGGGAACGAGACCTATCCTCTTTACACGCTGGATAATGGCTATTATGGAACGCCTGGCGGGCCGACGAATCGTTTCTTCGACGCGCAATATTCTTCCCTGTACGCGTGGTCTTCCGTAGGGACCAGCAGTTATCACTCGATGCAATTGTCACTGCATCATGCTGCGACGCATGGACTTCAGTTCGACATCAACTATGTGCTGGCGAAGTCTATCGACCTGGGCTCGGACTCTGAACGCACAGACTATAACAAGGGACAGAACTTCAGCAGCATTATCAATGCGTGGAACATCAAGGGGAATCGTGGCGTGTCTGACTTTGATACTCGTCATGCGATTACCGGAAACTGGGGCTACCTGCTGCCGTTTGGGCAAGGGGCTATGTTTGCCTCGAATGTAAGTCCGTTGGTTAATAAATTGATTGGTGGTTGGGATCTCTCGGGCTTGACTCATTGGACAAGTGGACTTCCCTTCTCGCCGGTGGATGGCCTGGGTTGGAGCACGGACTGGGCTGTCCAGAGCTTTGCCGTTGTGACTGGGAAGATCGCCTCAGGCCATCACCAGATCATCAATGGGGAACCAAACGCCTTCAAGAGCCAGACCACGGCCTTGGCCAATATTCGTCCACCTTATGCGGGCGAGTCTGGGCAGCGCAATCCCTTCCGCGGTGATGGCTACTTTACGATTGACTCCAGTCTGGCAAAGACATTTCCAGTATTTGAGCGACAGACGTTGAAGTTCCAGTGGGATGTGTTCAACACAACGAATGCCGTTCGGTTTGATCCTGCAAGTGTGCAGAATAACCCATTCAATGCTGGCAGTTTCGGAGTATACAGCCGGACGCTGGTCGACTCACGTAGGATGCAGTTCTCTCTGCGCTATGGCTTTTAGCCAGTAAGGTATGGTTTATCGTGGCGCGCATCAGTCTGGGCGCGCCCATTTTCTGGAATGTGGCCCAGTCGGGCGCACTCTGACCTTGTATCTGGATCGAGGATAAATGTTGAAGCTATCTCAGCGTGGAATTCTTCTGGCGGCCTTGTTTTGGGCGGGTGCTTACTCGGTTGCCGCACAACTGTCGCAACCTAACGGAGGGTCTATCGAACGCG
Organism: Acidobacteriota bacterium; assembly: GCA_021780315.1. Lineage (GTDB taxonomy): Bacteria > Acidobacteriota > Terriglobia > Terriglobales > Acidobacteriaceae > Edaphobacter. The sequence goes on along the minus strand of JAJXYY010000018.1, from coordinate 98,651 downwards.
GTACTCTTCCTGCGCATTGGGATACCGAAGGCGCAAAGTGCATGGAGATTCCCGAGTGGCAGGTGCATGAGTACAACTCAACGACCTTCCTGCTGCGGCAGTCCGGCTGTACAGATTTTGAGAAGCCATTTATCTATTTGTTTTTTGGAAAAGATAAGGCTCTTTTGATGGATACGGGATCACGCCATGGCAATCTGGTTCCGACACTGCAAAGAACTGTTCGGATGTGGTTGCAACGCAATTCAAGGACAAGCATACCCTTGATCGTCGTACACTCCCATCCGCATGAAGATCATGTTGCGGGCGATGCCGAGGTTCAGGCGATCCACGATCCAGCGATGCCGATCACATTTATTCCTGCCGAGTTGGAAGCGACGAAGCGGTTCTATGGCGTAGCACGTTGGCCTACCGATGTCGGTCATGTCGATCTGGGTGGACGAGTGATCGACATGATTCCGATTCCGGGACACAGCGATCTGAGTGTGGCTCTGTATGACCGGAACACTGCCTTGCTACTCGCGGGCGACAGTTTGTATCCTGGGCGGCTTTACGTTGCGGACTTCCCTGCATTTCAGGCCAGTACCGAACGGCTAATCCAATTCACACAAGGAAAGCCAATTTCAAATATTCTGGGCAACCATATCGAGCAGAGCAGCACGCCATTTGTGGACTATCCAGTGGGCACAATCTACCAGCCGAATGAGCACGAACTTGCTCTCTCGCGCGGAGCACTACTCGAATTGGAGGAGGCACTGCTCAGCATGCATGGAACGCCCAGGCGTATGGCTCTTCGAGACTTCTCTGTATGGCCGGTGGGTGCCTCTTTCATGTCACCGAACGAGAATGCTCAGTTTGAGAAGCATCGTCAGGAACAGATCGACACGATGTGGGATCATACCCCTCACTAGCTGGAAGTCCGCCGGCTTGTGACGTTCGGTGAAGGCCCGCAGGCAGAGTTACGGTTGGTCCACTTCGTGCGACAGGGCGGTCGCGGGCACTTCCGCGAGGGGGATGCCCGGACCCTGCCACCAGAGGCCGAAGCCGTCAGTTCCATCGGAATGCGTCTCACTCACGGCGATACGATGTTTGCCTTGTTTGAGTACGACGCTGAGCGTAGTCGTTTGCACCGCATTACCCGTGAGTCCACACACCTGGGCAAATGGCGTAGGAGATACTGCCTTCGTATCCTCATCGATCACAATTTTGGCAGCATCGTTGGAGAGCATCGTGAAGTTGTACCCACCAGTTTTGGGAACATCCAACAGTCCTGCGAAGGTTATGCCATACTGCTGCTCTCGAGTGCGAATGGCGGAGACGTCGAACGCTGTACTGACCCCGACGGCCACCATATGGCTTTGATTTTTTGTTCCGGTTGGCTGTGACACGTCATGGACATAGTACTGGTAGATGAGGCCGGGCGCGCTACTTTGAGCATTGCGTGCAGGCTTCGCGGTATTGGCGACGACAATCGGAGTGCTCACCCAGTCATTTCGGCCAACTGGGTCGGTGACGTGAAGCAGAACACGGAATCGACCAGAGCCATCGAGCAAGGTGCCTTCGGTATCGGTGAAGCGGTGGGTGACTCTTCGGCCAGTTGCGCGGGTACCATCGCCAAACGTCCATTGGTAGCGAAGTGCTCGGACGTTGCTGCCGTCTGGAATTGCCTTGAGTCGAAGCTTGTCTCCAGGCTTGATCAAGCCTGATGGGTAGGTGACGTGCACCGATGGGCCGGATGCTCGAAACACTGGCTGGTCGGCACTGTTGCGCTGCTCGATGGGAATGTCGGTACTCTTTTGCGCAAGTTTGTCGACGAGTTGCACGCCGTCCAGGACGACATCGTGGATGTTTCCCGCCAGAACGGAAGCTACATGCGATGGTTGCTCCAGCGATGCGACGTCCGTGAAGTTAGCACCGCGGACTCCCTCGGACAGCTGCCTTAGTTGTGTTAGAGAGTACCAGTGTTCCAGGCGGATATTCTCAAAACGGAAATCACTACTCTGGCCCCTGCCATCAGGGTCAGCCCATATCTCGAACAATGCGAATGGAATGCCACAACCGCCCATACCAGCGTGGAGCACATCGGTATTGCGCATGAGGAAGTGCCCGCCCTGAAAGTTCTTATGGGGCCATCCGGCACGGACAACGTTCGAGATGCTGGTTGATAGGACACTGTTTTCGACGGTGATGTTCGTAACTGGATTTCCTGGCACGGCAAACGCTGTCGGGTTGTAGCCCTCCCAACTGCTTTGCATAGCGAAGATGTCATCTGCGGCACGGATGAAGGAGTCACGCACGATTGTCTCACCACCGCCTAGCCAGTCCATGCCGTCCGCGTTGGCGTTGGCTGCATTCGCGCCGATGACCTTGATATTTTCAAATAAAATGCGACGCGAATCTTTCATCTGTATCTGCCAGGTTCTACTGCGGACGACGCATGTGATGCCCTCGATGGCGATATCAGTTGCATGGTCCATCACAATGCAGTGCCAGTTGGGTTTGTGCATCCATCCGTCATCGTCTGCGGGATTCTGTTCTCCGTCGTAGACGATAACGCCAGTACCGAATACTTTGACATGCTGAACGCCCCAGATATTGAGCGATCCGAACACCACGGCACCAGGCGCAAGGTAAATGCGATCTCCACTCGCTGCGTCGATGTTAAGGTGGTGGACGCCGGGGCCGAAGTAACGCAGGCCAAGCTGATTGGCCGATGGGAGATTTTTCTTATGTGGGTTCGCAAATAGATAAAGCATCTCCGCGTTTCCGAGGTAGTCACCAGGCCGTGAGATGGAGATCTTCGCCGGACCGTCGAGATCGAAGGTAATAGTGTTTCCATGGCGAACTGGACGAATGCCCAGCCGCCACGGTTGCACCTCGACACCACTGGCCCAGAAGTTGTCGGTGGATGCCGTGATGGAGATTCTGGTTCGCTTGTGTGCGTCGAAATTAAGGAAGTATGTATTGCGTGCAGCGTGCATGACTGGCGACTGTAAGCCGTTGATCGTCACGACGAAAGAAGTTGAAGCTATCTCCGCAGGAACAGGAGCTATCGCAGCAGTGGCACATGCTGGCATGGCCATCGTTAGCGCGACCGCAAAGACGACCGTGAGCACGTAGAGTGTTTTTGGCGCATTGAAGAGCAACATAGATTGGGTTTCCAACTCGTCGATTCCACTCCGGATCTGCAACATGGGCGGGAGGTCGTTCTGCGCCACCTCCACAAGGTACAACAGGCGGGAAGACTATGGTTCTAGAGTTAGTTACGAGGAATGGTGGGAGTGTGACCCGTATCACATCCAAGCGTCTTCTCAGGCGACCATAGTTGTGGTGGATTGTTCCTGCCGCACGACGATCTGCACAGGCCTGACGTCGGTGACGCAAGGATTGAGGCAAGTCCGGCACAGTTACGGCCTGGTGCTGATGGGTTCGTACGTGGCAGGAAGGGAGCAACGATCATGGCACGTGTCGTAATCCTTGGAGCAGGGGTATCGGGCCATACAGCCGCTGCATTTCTGCGCAGATGGCTGGACGCTGCCGATGAAGTGGTAGTTGTCTCTCCAAAGCCTGACTATAACTGGTTGCCTTCCAACATCTGGGTAGGTCTTGGACGGATGCAGCCAAAGGACGTATTGATACCGCTGGCACCGATCTACAAACGTCATGGAATCATCTTCAAGCAGGCGAAGGCTTTGAGCTTGTATCCGGAAGGGAGCGATGGGTTGGCTCAACCACATGTGAAGATTGAATCAACTCTGCCCGAAAGCGCCGGACAGCAGGAGTTGGTGACGTACGATTTTCTAATCAACGCGACCGGTCCACGGCTGAACTTTGGCGCCACAGAGGGACTGGGCCCTGCCGGCCATAGCCTGTCCGTTTGTACCGCAGACCATGCACAAGAGGCTGCACATACCTTTCTCGATCATGTGGCAGCGATGAAGCGTGGTGAACGGAGACGCTTTGTGGTTGGAACGGGACATGGCACCTGCACGTGCGAGGGTGCAGCATTTGAATATGTGGTTAACCTGGAGTTTGAACTACGCCGTCACAAGGTACGGGAGCAGGCGGAAGTTGTGTACCTGTCGAATGAGTATGAGTTGGGTGATTTTGGCATGGGGGGAGCACATATTCGCAGAAATGGATATATCACCCCAACCAATATTTTTACGGAGTCACTGTTTGCGGAACGTGGAATCGAGTGGATCATTCGCTCGCATGTAACGAAGGTTGAGCCAACACGAATTCTGTACCAGACGTTGTCGGGCGAAGAGTATGAACTGACCTTCGATATGGCGATGTTGCTACCACCATTCTCGGGCGTGGGTTTGGAGGCCTTTGACAAAAGCGGTATAAACATCTCGTCGCGGCTGTTTGCACCGAATGGCTTTATGCGTGTGGATGCAGAGTATTCCGTGAAGCCCTACGAGCAGTGGAAGGCGAGCGACTGGCCCAGAACCTACCAGACGCCGGAGTACTCCAATATCTTTGCGGCAGGCATCGCGTTCGCACCGCCACATGCAATGTCACAGCCGCACTATACCGCTTCGGGTGTGCCGATCTTTGCCGCGCCACCCCGCACCGGGATGCCTTCAGCGATGATCGGCAAGGCGGTTGCACACACGATCGCAGACAGAATTCGCGGTGTTGAACGTGCGCCGCACATGGCTTCGATGTCGGAGTTGGGAGCTGCGTGTGTTGCTTCTGCCGGTGCTGATCTGAGGCATGGATCCGCAGCCAGTATGACGGTATTTCCAATTGTGAAGGACTACGATCGCTATCCCGAGTACGGACGCGACCTGAACTACACGGTTGGCGAAATTGGACTTGCCGGCCATTGGCTGAAGCTGCTGCTGCACTATTTGTTTATGTACAAGGCTCGGCTGCTGCCTGGCTGGACCCTGATCCCGGAGTAACGATGAGCGATCGAATCGTCTGGACCGCAGGAAAGTCGCACATGAAACTATCAGCCTACGCGACCAAGCCCACGAGGCTAACACGTTGGCTACGAGTTTTTATCCCATGGCAAATCATTCGTTTCTTTGTGTTGAACTGGAAGATTATCCAGATAACCCGGCGAAATGAGCATCTCTCCTGACCATAGGAGTGATGGTGATCGAGGAGGTGTCGGGCTCTTCATTTTCGCAGGAGGGCTTGAGCTTCGGTGATGCGCTTGAGGAGAGCGTGACCAACCTGTAAGAATAGGTTATGGCAACTCGTCCCCCGGCTCCTGAGATTTCGGCAACAAGCATCCCTCCCTATCGTTTGTTCACTCGATTTCATCGTCTTGTTTTGATTCCGCTTCTGGTGGTGCTGGTATTGTGTGTCACGTTCTCGTGGACGACACGTGACGCGATGAACAACCTTTCCTTTTTGCAAAGAGGAGTCGGAAGTGGCTCGCCCACAGGTCAGAAGACACTGGTTGACCTGCGCCCCTGGCAGACAGCACAGGCTCTGGCTGCACTTGCTGTCAGCACGGAAGAGATGGAGCATGCACGGGAAGCAGAACGGCTGGCAGATCATGAAGTGGATCAGGCTTTTGCTGCTGCCCTGAGACAGGCCGATACCACATCCCAGCCGTTGAATGCAGAAGCGATGACTTTGAAGCAGAAAGTTGCCGAACTGCAGCAGACAGTGAAGAGTGACCAGTCACTGCTGCAACAGGTAACTGCAGCAAGCCATGGAGTGAGCAGCACGGGGGCAAACTCGGACGACGTAGCCATTGCCAAGGCCCAACTGGGACTGGACTCCGATCAACTGAACGATGCCGAACAGGATCTTGCGCGAGCATCCGGCGACCAGCGCATCAAGATACAACAGGAGTTGGCGGCCCATGAAGCCACCATGAAGAAATATGACAGCCAGGCGAACCAGCCTGGGGAGATGGCGGTTGTTTCTTCCAAGAGATACGGCACACTTGCCCATCGACTGGAGGCTTGGCTAGCACAGCGATCACGCTATCAATTACTACAATTGGCCAGGCGGCAGGCTGACTCTGACAGCGTAGCACTGATGGCGGAACACCATGTGTTGGAACTACAGGCGAATGCCGGAGCCAGCATAACCAGTAGTTCGACCGGAACTGGTGAGCAATCGGTGCAAAGCACCTCGGCAAATTCAGTATTGGCACGAATCAAGGAAAAAGCCGATCAGCATCAACTGCTGAGTATCTACGACGACCGATACCAGACGGAGCAGCAATTGGCGAGCGTCTATGCCAACTGGTCGACGCAGGTGCTGGTGCAGCACCGCATCGTGCTGCACCTGATTCTACAGTCGCTGGCAATGATTGCATTTACGTTGATCCTCGTTACCTTGTGCGACTTGTTGATCCGGCATTTTTTGGAGCGTCCGAGGTTGGATCGGAGACGCACGCAGACGCTGCAGAAGATTCTGGAGCTTTCGGTACAGCTGGTCGGGGTCATCGTTATTCTTCTGATTGTCTTTGGGACTCCGCAGCAGATGCCTACGATTCTGGGTCTGGCGACTGCAGGTATAACGGTGGTCATGCAGGACTTCATTCTTGCGTTCTTCGGGTGGTTTGTGCTGATGGGCAAGAACGGAATTCGGATTGGAGACATCGTCGAGATCAACGGAGTCGACGGCGAAGTCTCCGAGATTGGTCTGTTTCGTACCTCAGTGATGGAGACGGGTAACTGGACCGACAAAGGGCATCCTACCGGGCGGCGAGTTACGTTCATCAATAAATTCGCAATCAGCGGCCAATACTTCAATTTCTCCACCGCTGGGCAATGGATGTGGGATGAGATTACGGTGAGTGTTCCCACATCCACCGAGACCTATCCGACGATTGAACGCATCCATAAAGCAGTACTGGAAGCGACCGAGGTGGATGCCAAGCAGGCAGAGGAGGAGTGGAAGCGCAACGCCAAGCAGCATGGATTGAGCCAGTACAGCGCTGCCCCTGCGGTAAACCTGCGACCGAGCGGCTCAGGGGTAGACGTTCTCGTCCGCTATGTGACTCGGGCCTCTGACCGAGTAGAGATGAGAAACCGGCTATACCAGTGTGTCCTGGACGCCTTGCAACCAGTCAGTGAGACACCTGTCTCGATCAGCAGCGTCGCCGAGGCGAACGTGGGAAGCGGTCGCTAGCGTTGGCGCCCTGTAGGAAACTAGAAACCTGTAGGGCGTTCACCGACAACGTTGAGCGCGGTTTCCATGGCCAGACCTGCACGGCCCAGCGTGCCTTCATCGAACAAGCGGCCGATGAACGTTACTCCGTGTGGTACACGACGCGGCGGGGAGAACTTCGGCAACGGTTTGCTTGGGTCGGGGGCCCAGTCGCTGCGTGCCTCCGAGACCTCGACAAAGCCGGCGCGCATCGTCAGCGACGGGTGACCGGTGAAGTTCGTCAAGGTCAGCATCTCATCGCGCAACGACGGCACCAGCAGCAAATCGACCTGCGAGAAAATCCGTGCCATCTCCAACGCAACCATGCGGCGCAGGCGATCAGTCTGGACAAAATCGACGGCCGAGAGGAACCGTGCCTGGCGGAAGAGGTTAGGCCACGCATCTGGAACCTGCGCTTTGAGCTGGTCGACTTTATGGCTGAGGGTCAGTTCCTCAAATGCCGCTGCTGCCTCCGCAAAGAGAATGAGGTTGAGCGAGTCATACGGCCAATCCGGCAGCGACACCTCCACTGGAACCATGCCTAGCTGCTTGACCATATGCAGTGCCGCACGGTCGATGTCTGTGGCTGGATTTTCTTTCATCCACTGGGGGAAGTAGCCGACGCGCAAATCTTTGACCGAGGTTGTGGCATCGTAGTCCAGCTTGCAGGGGACGCTGGAGAGATCCTTACCGTCCGGGCCGGTAATGGCATTGAGCACCAGGAGGGTATCCTCGACACATCGAGCCATGGGGCCGAGCTTATCGAGCGACCAGCACAGCGTCATGGCTCCGGTTCGCGGCACACGTCCGTAGGTGGGACGCAGTCCGTTTACGCCGCAGCGCATACTGGGACTCACGATACTTCCCCCGGTCTCGCTACCGACAGAAAAGCCCACGAGACCGGCTGCGGTGGCAGCACCAGGACCTGCGCTGGAACCGGAAGAGCCCTCCTCCAACAGCCAGGGGTTCATGGTCTGGCCTCCAAACCAGATATCGTTCAGTGCCAGCGCGCCCAGGCTCAGTTTGGCAACCAGAACGGCGCCGGCATCGTGGAGGCGTTGCACCACGGTCGCATCCATCGCCGGGACACGGTCGCGGAAAGGTTCCGCTCCGTAGGTGGTGGGGATACCAGCAGTATCCAGCAGATCTTTGGCACCCCACGGAATTCCATGCAGCGGTCCACGATACTTCCCCGCTGCGATCTCGACGTCGGCCTGCTTTGCTTGTGCCAGGGCAAGATCGCGGGTGAGCGTAATCACACAGTTTAGCTTGGGGTTGAACCTCTCCAGGCGGTCGATGTAGATGCGCGTCAGCCGTTCTGAACTGATCTGCTTGCGCTGAATCCACTGTGAGAGCAAAGTAACGGGAGCAAAGGCAATATCCTCATCACGGGCGGGAAGCGGGGTTGGCTGGCTGTGGCTGCGTACAAAGTGATTTTGGAGTGGACCGCTGAACTCTCCGGGCAAGGCTGCATCCCAACGGGAGTACGGCGGAACGGTCGGCGCAATCTCTACTTTCTTGGGGCCAGTGCGGCGCTCATACACGGACGCGAGGGAGTTACGCCAGTTGCCTGCAGCCTGCGCACGCTCTGCTGGAGTCAAGGTGACGCTCACGAGCTTTTCGGCTTCGGCAAAGGTTGCCGGGGAGACCTCCGGGCCAAAAGCAGGCGAAGTGCCGAAGGCTGGCGGCGCACCGGGAGTCGCGGCTTCTGGAGCCTGATTGGCCGAAGTTTGGGCCTCTCCACGTATAGCGACTGCCGCCACAATACCCATGGAACTGTGCTTAAGAAACTGCCGTCTCGATTTCGTCATCTTGACCTCTGCTGCGAATTGTAACCGTGGCAACACATTTGTCCAAGCACAGGGGCAACGCTGTTTTGCGTACGATGAAGACGTCTGGAACAGTCCGATAACACGAAGTGAGCCAGCGTATATCTGCTTCGCAGTAAACTCCGCGTACAAACAGGCCTTCTCTGAAGAGATTCCTTCGGATTGGCTGATTGGACGTCCAGAAAGCAGCGTCTGCCTTATGCTTAATCGTATGTCCCGATTGTTGACGCGTAGCCTATGGGGAGTTTGCCTGCTGTCCGGTTTGGTTCAAGCTGCTTATGGTGCAGAGCTAAAGATATCTGCACAAGCTCTGGAGCGAACGCTGCGGACACAACTATTCAACGGAGCCGACGGGCGTTACTATATGCGCGGCAATGCAACGACTGCGTGCTATGTGTATGCGGACTCACCCCAGGTGAGCTTTGTGCAGGATAGAGTTGTCGTGCATGTGCACACACGGTCGAAACTGGGCACTTCGCTGCGCGGAACATGCGTCGGAATTTCGCTGGCTACCGATGCCGACGTATCGTTTATTCCAGATGCAGAGGGCGAGTCGATTGGATTCCGCGATGCGCGGATTGAGCGACTGAGCGAATCAAAGGAACTCAATTTTCTACTTGTTCCCTTTCTTAGTCGTAAACTCCCGACGCAGATGAAGGTCAACGCGGCCGACTTGCTGCGAAAGCTACTCGCGCAGTCGGCACAGACGACTGGCTATTCGCTCACGCTGACGTCTCTCAAGATCCACTCCATGATTGTGGAGGGTAACTCGTTAGTGGTCGATGTCGATACCGCGCTGCAAGTCGACTAAGGGGGGCCACTGTGTCTCAACCCAAATGTTCCTAGGGTCTTAGGCTTCGCTACTACAGAGGGTGACACCATGCCGGGCGTGCCGCAGTTCAGATGGAGCCTTCATTCATGACGAGTGCAACCGCGCTGCGCAGGCGTGCCGTGTTGCCATCGAGCGATGGCCGGAGTCTGGGACCTTTGGAGAGCGAGTTGACTTTGAACTCTGCTTCGACCAGCGGGCCGAAGCGGTACCAGGCAGAGGTGATATCGCCGACTACGATAATCTCTCTGGGCGCCAGCGCAGAAGCTATCATACGCAATCCGCGTCCAAGATATACGGACATCGTTTCCAGTGCCTTGACGGCATGCTCCTCGCCTGCCTGTGCAAGTTTGATGAGAGCCTCCATTGTCTGTACGGATGCACTGCCACCACCCTCCTGAAAGTAGCGAAGCGCCGCGCGATTGGAGGCAACCGTCTCCCAGCAACCGCGATTTCCGCAACCGCACAGGGGGCCATTGGCATCAATCTGAATATGGCCAAACTCCCCAGCCATTCCGTTCTCGCCACGCAGGAGACGTCCATTGGCGAAGATGCCGGAGCCTATGCCTTCGGACACATTGACGACCACCAGATCATGGTTGCCGTCGCTATCACCGAACCAGACTTCGGATAAAGCACATGCGTTGGCTGCGTTGTCCATCTCGACCCGCAGGCCGGTGGCGCGTTCGATACGTGGCTTGATGCTTAGGACCGGCCAGTTGAGATTTGGGGCAAAGATAAGCTTCTGCAGACCGAGATCCGTACGACCTGGAAGGCTGATACCAATGCCCACAAACGTCTTGTCTTCGTTGGCAGTAATCAGTTTGCGTACGCCGGCGATAATCGCAGGAATAGCCTTCGCTGGCTCCACCGGCAACAGGACCAGATTTTGTGCGACGATCCTTCCCCCCAAGTCGGTCACCGCAACCGTGGTTTGTGAAGGATGGATGTCCACGGCGACCACCGCACGATGGTGATTCAGTTCTAAAAACGTAGGACGGCGTCCACGGGGGAGACGACCGATTGAGCCTTCCAGAATCCACTTGTCGCGGATCAAATCCTCAACGATCAGCGAGACGGTGCTGCGCTGGAGTCCAGAGACACGAGCCAGGTCTGCACGCGAGATTGGCTGACGGGTACGAATAAGATTGAAAACCAGATTACGATTGATCTGGCGGGGTGTCTTGTTCGAGGCACTCTGCCTTTGAGTAAAGGCAAACCGGGATGCGGGAGGAGTCATTCGATTTTTCTTTCCGGCTGAAAACAATAATATATGGGGGCCGTTGCAGTTGGCAGCAGTTTACTTGACATCTTAGTAGACGAGTCTTTATATCACTGACTTAAGCGCTTTTGTAGACTCTATGAACTAAATCTTCCGGGCTCATGCTCAGGTAGCAACAGATCGGCATTCACAGGTATTTTTGATCGAAATCTTCAGCTGCGATCGCGCCAGGAGTAAATCATTTCAATGCATTCTCGCCGCCAGTTCATCAAGTCAGGTGCAAGTGCTGCTGCTATGGCCATGTTACCCGCACCGTTTCTTCACGCATCAATTGCAGTCATGACGGAAACAGCACCAGGCGCCAGCCACAGTTACAGCAGGCATCGACTTTCCTCAGGATGGGAGTTTCTGCGGGGATCGCTTGGCGGGCCATGGGAGGTATGGAATAGCGATGAAGTTGCAGTCTTTGAGCCCGTTACCATGCCGCACTGCTTCAATTCTTACGATGGCTGTGACCCGGATGTCCCGTACTACCGTGGCAATGGCTGGTACAGAACCCACGTTAAGACCGCGAACCCTTACAAGAATGGTCGGACGCTGCTGCACTTTGAAGGAGCAGGCCAAACCACTAGCGTGTATGTGGGGGAAAAACTGGCGGGAGTCCATACGGGTGGATATGACGAGTTTGTACTGGACATCACTGACCTAATCGCTTTCCTTGAACTCGCTGAGACAAGTGCTGCCCCGGCCATGGAAAAGCGGCCAGCAGGAGTGCCCATTGCAGTGCTTTGCGACAACTCCCGAGATCTGGATCGAATACCGTCTGACCTGAGCGACTTCAGTCTCTATGGCGGACTCTACCGGCAGGTTAATCTGGTCTACGTGCCTACAATATCGCTGGAAACCATGCATGTGCAGACGACACTCGAGTCGCCAAGGGGTAGTGCGGAGATCTCCATCGTTGGCACACTGTACAACCCCACGCACTCGACCGAGGCGGTCAAGATTGCGGTGCAGGTGCTCAATGCGAAGAGCGAGGTAGTGCACCATTCCACACATACGATGAAGCCCTGGGATGCTGCTACGGAGATCGTTAGCTTCCGCATTGCGAGGCCGGAGGCATGGAGCCCTGCTACGCCGCATCTGTATGAGTGTAGGCTGAGCCTGGGTACTACCGAGAGCGAGTATGTGACACATGAGCAGTTCGGCGTGCGGCATACGGAGTTCGTTGAGCATGGGCCATTCAAGCTGAACGGAGAGCGGGTGCTGCTGCGTGGCACCCATCGTCATGAAGACCATGCAGGCTATGCCGCAGCAATGCCGGACGATCTGCTGGCACAGGAGATGCACCTGATCAAAAAGATGGGAGCTAATTTTATTCGTCTGGCTCATTATCAACAGTCGCGTCGAGTGCTCGAGCACTGTGACCGTTTGGGCATTCTGGTATGGGAAGAGATTCCGTGGTGCCGCAGCGGCGTGGGAAACGAAATGTTCAAGGATATGGCTCGGCGGACGTTGCACAACATGATTAGCCAGCACTACAACCATCCCTCGGTGGTGCTGTGGGGGCTGGGCAATGAAGACGACTGGCCCAACGAATATCCGGAGACCAACGTTGAAAATATCCGTGAGTTCATGCAGGAACTAAACACGCTGTCGCACGATTTGGACCCATCGCGAATGACATCGGTCCGCCGGTGTGACTTTGCACGCGACATACCGGACGTCTACTCGCCGTCCATCTGGGCGGGTTGGTATCGAGGCACATATCAGGAGTATGAGAAATCGCTGGAGACGGAGCGCGAGCGGGTAAAGAGGCTGATCCATGTCGAATGGGGCGCAGACAGTCATGCGGGACGGCACTCGGAAGACCCGGACAAAGTGCTTGCAAAGATCACGGCCGGGAGAGGTACGGATGAACGCCATACGGATTATCTCCCGTTCGGTGGTCAGGCGCGCGTGTCAAAGGATGGTGATTGGTCCGAGACCTATGCATGCAATCTATTCGATTGGTACCTGAAGGTGCAGGAGACCCTGCCATGGCTGACAGGATCGGCACAGTGGATTTTCAAGGACTTTACAACGCCTTTGCGAGTTGAAAATCCTGTGCCACGCATCAATCAGAAAGGAGTGATTCAGCGGGACATGACGTTGAAAGAGTCCTACTACGTCTTCCAGTCGTACTGGACTGACGAGCCGATGGCACATATTTATGGACATACTTGGCCAGTCCGCTGGGGCGAAGCGAATGAGATGAAGATGGTCAAGGTTTACTCCAACTGCGATCAGGCAGAGTTATTTATCAACGGCAAGTCTGCAGGAGTAAAGCAACGCGACAGCCAGGACTTCCCTGCTGCCGGACTGCGATGGGCCTGTGTTTTTGCATCAGGCAAGAATCATCTCAAAGTGATTGCCAACAGACACGGCAAGAAAGTAGTCGATGAGATCGAATTCATCTATCAGATAGAGAAGTGGGGAGCAGCAGCCAAGCTCATCTTGACGGAAAAGAGTCGTGCGGCCGCATCGGGCCAAGACACGGTAACACTCGAAGCAAAGCTGTACGACGAAAAGAACGTGTTATGCCTCGACGCTAGAAATCAGGTGCGTTTTAGCGTTGCGGGCAAGTCCACCCTCATCGACAATCAAGGGACCTCTCGTGGCTCACGCGTGGTTCAGCTCTATAACGGCCGTGCAGAGATTACTCTGGTGCGCAATGGCGGTACCAGCACAGTAGCGGTGAGTGCTGAAGGGCTACCGACTAGCTTCTGCCTTGTCACCTAGCACACTCACACCTTCTAGGACTTATTGTTCATAGTGGAAACTATAGGCGAGAGCGTTGTGACACAACACAAAACTACGACAGCCAGATTCTTGGTTTCGGATGCGAGCAGCAGTGAGTGAACACGGAGCTGGCGACTCAATCAGTGAGATGACGGAAGCGTATCCGTCATCTGAGCGCCCATCGCCTCAGACAACCTGCGGCTCGCAATTCGCAATTTGTTAATCACATCCCGTATACCTACCGTATCTTCCATACGCTTTACATATGGAACAGTAAGCCCGGCGATGGCAGAACCCTGTACGTTCAGAATGGGAAAACTCACGTTGACGACACCAGCGATCTCGTAGCTGGCTCGTCGCTCATAACCATGAACCAGTATTCTGGCGAGGTGCTCCTCCAGATCGGATGGCTTACGCCGTTTAGACTCAGAACGCCATTCGTCAACGATGCGCTGACGGTCTTCCTCTGGCAGGTGAGCCAAAATGACGTGACCTGTGGCTGCATGCATCAAGTCGACTTTGGAGCCAACCTTAACATAGAACCCTGTGGGCGCAGGCGAATCTACCTGAGCCAGTATGACCACATGGCCGCCGTCAATCACTCCCAGATGGCAGGACTGCCGCAGTTCGTGGGCAAGCCAGTGCATAGCCGGCAGGGCTTCCATAACCAGACGTTTGGTTGGCGGATGTTCCTGCGCCAGACGAAACAGTCGAAGCGTGAGGTGATACCGCTCTTTATTCGGAGACTGAGCCAGGTACCCACGCTGCTCCAGACAAAGAATCATGCGGAAGATCTCTGATACGGTACGATCCAGCCGTCGTGCGGCTTCGCTAACACTCATACCTTCCGGAGTGCTGGCAAACAACTCAAGAATATCGAGACCTTTTTCCAAGGCAGGTGTCGGGTAGTAGCGTTTCGTAACAGTTTTCGTCATGTAGGCGGTCGTGAGCTACTTTCACAACGTAGCAGATATTGGAGCAACCAACTCCATTTTTTACTTATAAAAAAGCAGGTTGACCCAAGGACTAGCTGAGACATCATCGAGATCGAGTCTGTTGCGGGCTTATCCAACTCATGCTGGTTTCGCATGAGGGTAACTTGAGCGGTGGCAATCGAGGTAATTGAAAGGGTCATCAAGTCCGGGTGAGGGAGTGGCTGCCGGAGCAGCCACTCCCTCGCCTGTGTTTCTTACTGTCCACCCTTGGGCATAGGCATGGAGCGTATGTAGGCGACGATCTCCTTCATATCCTGCGCATTCATGTTGGTCAGTGGCATTCCCCCCTGCTGCATCTTTTTGCTGTGGTGGCGCAGCAGGTTTTCCAACATAGTCGCAGGAAGAATCGAGGCAGTTCCCGCCAATCCTGGCGCCGCAACCGTTCCGTGCAGACCACCCACGCCGTGGCACGTCTCACAAGAGTACTTCTGGAAGACAGCTTTTCCAAGAGTGGCTTCGGGGCTGAGCGGAAGCGCTTTGAGTTCCTCCGTTGCAGCCCGGGTCATGGCGGCAACCTGACTGGCGCTGACAGGAGCAGAGGCCGCCTGATTGGCTACCGGTGCGGCCCCGGCCCCTTGGCTGGCGACAACTTGCTGTGGTGCCGTTGTCGCACCCAGACTCGTGAGGTAAGCAACCAGTTGCTGCATTTCGGTATCGGTCACCGTAATGGAGGGCATTCCGCCATCGCGCATCTTCTTGGTCGGATGATGGATTAATCCTGAAAGTTGAGCTGGTGAAAACTTCTTGTCGATTCCGATCAACGCAGGAGCAAAGTGAGTGCCTTGACCGACAGTACCATGGCATGCGGCACAACCATTGGCGACGAAGACAGCGCGTCCCGGCAAAGGTTGAGCGTTGGCACCGACAGCATGGAAGCCGGCAACGGGCACAGCAGGAACGGCTGCGGCCGAAGGGGACGGCGCAGCTGCGTTCGCTGTTTGCTCGACCGGGGTCTCTGCAGCGGGTGCCATCACTACCTGCTGCGATGGACCTGTAGGGACTGGCGCAAGTGACCGCAAATACGCCACCACCGAGTTGATCTGATCCGGCGTTGCCTCCAGAGCAGCCATACCACCCGCACGCATCTTCGCGCTGGGGTTATGCAGCAGTTGCGCTAACTGAGCGTCCGATTGTTTTGCGATCAGACCAGCCATCGGGGCTACGCGTGCAGTCCCTGCACCTGCCTGACCGTGACAGGCAAAACAAGCATGGCTCTGGAAGAACTGTTGACCGGCGATTGCCTTGACCGAGAGGGCAGGCGCTTCTACTGTCTTCCCCGCGGCGGGCGCTTCCTTGTTACTCGATGCGAGCTTTGGCTGTTCCGCGTTGTAAGTTGCGGGAACGTTGGCAGCACTGGTACCTAGTACTCCGAGATAGCTAAGCAAAGCGGACATATCGCTGGGAGAGAGATCAACAGCGGGCATATTGCCCGCACGCATCTTGGGATTGGGATTGTGTAGCCACTCAGTCAGTTGTTCTACAGGATACTTACTGGTAACCCCAACGAGGCTGGGCGCAGCTGCAGTGCCCATACCGGTCTCTCCGTGACAACCGGAACAGCCGTTGGCGCTGAAGACCCCTTTACCCTGGCTGACGACTGGATTAGCCGGCCCGGAGGCCGCAGCGCCTGTCCCGGCAGAACCACCTGGCGAGGCGACATATGGCTCAAAGGGAGCCTTGCTGTATGCCTCTTCTTGAGCATCCTGACGGGCGATCTGGGCTGCGGTGGTTGGATCGCTTTCGTCGTCCCGGTGGCTCTTCATGCCGAGATACACCATGCCCAGCAGCACAATGGATACGCCAAGGAGCGGGATCGGTCGACGCCACGGTCTGCGTTCCAGACTGCGATCAAGAAACGGCATCAGGAAGAACATCAGGGCGAGAATTCCGGGGATGACCACAATCGCGAAGACGACCATGGAACCTTGCCAGAACTTCAGCCACTCAAACATCGAAAGGTAATACCATTCGGGACGGGGTAGAAACTGGGTGTCTGCAGGATTGGCAACGGGTCCCAGTTCTACTGGATGGAAGAACGCCAGGATTCCGAGACCAATCATCAGCAACAGAGCAAAGGCCATGTCCATGATGACCTGGCGCGGATAGAAACCCTCCGGGGCAAGCTTGGGATGAACTGGATCTTCGTTGATGGGGCCAGCCGGACCAGCCTTGCGAAAGAGAGCTATGTGGACCGCAATAAAGAGGAAGATCGCGCCCGGGATCAGAAACAGGTGAGCCACATAGAAGCGCGAAAGAGTAAGCGTGCCAAGGGTGTCTCCACCACGCAGCAGACGGGTCAACCACTCTCCTACCAGTGGCACTTCGCCGACGATGTTCGTACCGACAGCCGTAGCGAAGTAGGCCTTCTGGTCCCACGGCAGCAGGTATCCGGTGAAGCCCATGGCAAGCACCAGAAAGGAAAGCAGCGCGCCTGAAGCCCACAGCAGTTCCCTACGGCCTTTGAAGGACCCATAGAGGAACGTCTGCAGGAAGTGTAGCAACAACACCACGATCATCGCGCTGGAGCCGTAGTAGTGGAGGCTACGCAGAAATGCGCCAGCGGCGACCTGCTTGGTGATGTAGGCAACACTGGTGTGAGCAGTCTCCGCCGACGGCACATAGTAGAGCGCGAGGCAGAGACCCGTGATGACCTGAGATATGAAGATGAAGATCAGGCCCGATCCGAAGACATACGCCAGACGCGCACCACCCGGGATCGGTTCATCCAGGGAGGTGTGCATCAGGCTGCCAATACCTGTTCGTCGGTCGAGCCAGCCATACAAACGGGCTGGCGCACTTTTGTTCTGGGAGAGTTCGGGCTTCACTGATTCGCTCACATTGGCTCCTAGCCGAGCACTTCTTGGTTCGGAACGTTGGATCGGAAATACTTGAAGTGGACCATGAGTTTTCCGTTCTCCACTTTATGCGGAAGGGCGTCGAGTCCACGCGGCGGTGGACCCGATACGTGCGCGCCATCGGCTGCAAAACGGCCACCATGGCACGGGCAGACAAACTCATTCTGCGCATTCTGCCAAGAGGCGCTGCAACCAAGATGGGGGCAGATGGCCGAGATCACCTTAAGCTGGTTGTCCTCGGCTTTCGTGACATACACCGACTGGGAAGAGACGACCTCGCGCCAGCCATCGCGCTGGGCAAAATCGATGGTTTTGCGGATGGGCTTCGCCAGGTCGGAAAACTCATCGACCGGGCCAACCACCGACCACTCTCCCAGACCTGCTTTGGTGTAAAGCGGATACAGGACATAGCGGAGCACAGGGACGGCCAGCAATGCACCCATTCCTGCGGTGCCGATCCCGAGCAACGCCCCAAAGAAGGAACGGCGGTTGATGACGATTACATTTTCTTTCGTTTCGTTCGTGTCCAGCCCAGGGCCGTGTCCCATACTGTCTCCTAGAAATTTAGCCACAAGGCCATATACAGCGTATTGTTGTCAGACGCATTACGATTCGCGCCGTCATAGTTGGTGCTGGCACCGTTGAATTTGGTGTAGCCCGTATAGGCTACGCTGATATCGATGTTTTGCACCGGCCAGTAGCCAAACTGGGCGACATATCCGGTACTGTTGGGGCTCCCGTTATTGCTGCCGCTGACTGCTGCGGGGGCATAGAGAAGCGCATCCATATTGCCACTGGTGGTGAAGACTGCTCCCGTCGCACTGTATTTGTTGGCCCAATGATAGGTGCTGTCGAGTTTGAAGGTATTCAGGTGGTTTTTCAGGTTGGCAGAACCACCCGCGGCAGAGGTCGCATTAAGGGTCGTTGACTGATGGATGTAGGTTCCATGAACATCCAGCAGATTGGGACCGAACGGATGCTCGTACTGGAAGTCGACCGCTGGGTCACGGTAATGATCCTGAGGACCACTGATCGCTCCTGGATAAGAGTTCATGGCGATGCCATAGGTTCCCACTTCAAAGTAGTTGTCACCGATGGTCTGCTGCCAGGCCGCACGCCAGTAGGGTGCGACGCCGCTGATGTTATACGAACTGCCGACGCCGGTCACCGGAACGGCTGAGCCGGCGTGCTCCGATCGGTAGAGCGTGACATCGGTATACAAGTGCCCATTCCACATGCTGTAGGCGCCCACTCCGGCAACATCGCCACCCAGGCTGCCTATCACCGGAGCCGCAATTGGGCCGACTGCAGCACTGGACGAGATCCAGGGAAAGCCCCAGGCGGGAGTACTGTTCCACACATCTTCCACCGTGGGATTGTTGTTCAGCGTGATGCCGTACATCCAGTCGCGCCCAGCGAGAGTTTTCTGATTCGCGTAGCGCAGATCGGTATTGTCCATGCTGAAGTGATCATTTTGATGGGTGTAGGTCAGTTGCGCCATTCCCCCAAAATGCGAAGCAAATCCTCCCGCAAGGAAGATACTCAGCTGCTGCGGAAAGCCAGCCGTACCATTCTGCGTCGCAGGCTGGGTTGCCTGTGCAGCCGTATCGGAGAGCAACACCATCGCGGACAACGGGATGTATTTCGACAGCAACAGGTCTTTGCTGTTACCGACCTTGTCGGTCGCAGTCATGTCGGTCAAGACATAGCCCTTCAGCTTGAAATTGCGCCCAAACGCCGTAAGTTCCGGGGGGTTGCTATGGCAAACATTGCAGGAGAGTCCCGTCTGACGGGCAAAGCTTGGAACCGCGTGGGCATCCCCTATGGCAAGTAACAGATATAAAAAAGGTATTGCTAGAATTGTCTTCCGCACAGCGACTCCTTGGCTTTCCAATGCAACTCTGCTGCGAAAACGGTAACGTGCGCGCTCATATCTCGAAATACATGCAATTACAAAGTTGGCCTGATCTAAACCTGACCATCCAAACCTGACCATCCAACACAGCTAAGCTTCGCCCAAAAATTGCTCTATGTATGTGACGGCCATCACAACCCTCAAGCTACTGAAATAAAAGACGTTCCTGCATCTTGTCTGAAAACATGACACGGCTTGAATCTTGACCTCTGTGACGTGATGCACCTTACCTTTCGATACTAGCGCATGCATTCAAAGTGGAACATGTATTTTCAACAGCTTACCTATCCAAAGGATGCGGTGTCGCTTGGAAGGCCTGCTCTCCGTCCGAAACTGGGCAGGGCAACGTCTTCCATGCTGTAACGTCAAATGAATAGATAACCTCGCCCAACTATTGAATCATTGGCATTTTGATCGAGGGTTAACTGCGAAGAGACGAGTGATCGAAATTATGGCAGCGATACCAGCACTGGAGACACCAACCCAACCGACGACAATCACCCAACTACAGGACGCTCAGTCCTACGCGCAACACGTCAATCCGATCTGGGTCAGGCTGCTCGACGTGCTGGGGATGAATGTGCAGTACAGCCACTGCAGCGGAGCGGAGTTGTTTACAGCCGACGGGCGAACCATCCTGGACTGCCTGTCGGGCTACTGCGTCCATAACGTTGGCCACAATCATCCGCACATCGTCGCTGAACTGGTTGCGGAACTCCAGCGGCAAAGCCCTGCGATGTTGCAGAGCAATGTGGTGGAAGAGGCCGGGGCATTGGCGAGAACGCTGTGCGATCACGCTGGCGGCAAGGTATCGAAAGTGTTCTTCTGTAGTTCGGGCAGTGAGGGAGTCGAGACGGTGATCAAGTTTGCCCGCGCCCACACCGGCAAGACCGACATCGTATACGCTTCCGGTGCATTCCACGGTCTGACCTGTGGGGCGCTCTCACTGATGGGCAGCGACTTCTGGCGGGAAAGCTTTGGTCCCATGCTGGCTGGCACCCACGAGGTGCCATTTGGCGAATTGAAGCCGCTGGAAAAGCTGCTTGCCAGCCGCAAGATTGCAGCCGTCGTTCTGGAGCCAATTCAGGCGGAGGCTGGCATCGTGCTTCCACCACCAGGCTATCTGGAGGGCGTCCAGAAACTTTGCCGACAATACAACGTGCTCTTCGTGCTCGACGAAGTGCAGACCGGAATGGGCCGTACCGGAAGGTTCCTTGCCTCGCAGCGTTATGGCGTTGAGCCCGATATGATCGTGATGGCAAAGGCCCTGAGCGGTGGTCTCGTACCCTGCGCCGCCGTCCTGATGACCGATGCGATTTATAACTCCGTCTTCCACTCACTGCGCCGAGCCTTCATCCATACCTCGACCTTCAGCGAAAACTCCCTCGCGATGCGCGCTGGCCTGTCGACGATCGAGGTTCTCGATCGCGAACACCTGATTGAGCGCGGAGAAGCCAAAGGTATGGAACTGCGAGAGCGGCTGCGCACTGCGCTATCGGGATTCCAGATGGTGAAGGAGATTCGCGGCGAAGGCATGTTGACCGGCATTGAGTTTCAAGCCCCTACGACTCTGGCGGCACGCGTCTCCTACGAGGCATTCAAGGCCATTCATGCAGGCCTGTTCGGTCAAATCCTGGTGATGCGACTGTTCAAAGAGAAGAACATTCTCGCCCAGATCTGCGGAAACAACTTCATGGTTCTGAAGGTTGCGCCACCACTCACGGTGTCCGACACCCAACTGGACCATATAGTGGAATCGATCCGCGATGTCGTCGAGACCATTCACGCTTCAACCAGCTTCTGGACCGATGCCCTGCAACTGGCGCGACGGGCGATGGCGACCTAAAACTCGGGTAGCGCCCTCTCAGGCCTCAGCACTGCCGGCAGTAGTCGGTTATGGGGCCTTCCATATACCCTTGCAGTGCGAGGTTCGATGGTAACGATGAAGGCTCTACTCCTCTCCGAATACAAACATCTTGCGATGGAGGAAATGGTGCTGCCACAGGTGGCTGCTAACGAAGTGCTGGTTCAGGTGGCCGCGTGTGGGATCTGCGGAAGCGATGTTCATGGATACGACGGCTCCTCCGGGCGTCGTATCCCGCCAATCGTGATGGGGCATGAAGCCGCCGGAGTAGTCGCCGCGGTCGGTAGCGAAGTCCGGAGATTTCAGCCCGGGGATCGTGTCACCTTCGACTCGACCGTCTACTGCGGCGTATGCGAGTTCTGTCGCCGGGGCGAAGTCAATCTCTGCGATGATCGCCAGGTCGTCGGAGTATCGTGTGGCGAGTACCGACGCCCCGGTGCCTTCGCCGAGTATGTCGCTGTGCCCGAGAGAATTCTTTATCGTCTGCCCGACGGATTGTCCTTCGTGCAGGCGGCGATGCTGGAAGCTGTATCCGTTGCGTTGCATGCCGTTCGCGTGTCGGAGCTAAGCGGTGGCGAGACCGTGCTCGTGATCGGCGCCGGAATGATTGGGCTGCTTCTGCTGCAAGCAGCGCGCGTCTCAGGTTGTTCGCGGATTCTGGTCGCGGATATTGATGCAACCCGTCTGGAACTAGCCGCCAGCCTGGGCGCTAACAAGACGCTGGAGCGATCTGGCGATGCCTTGGTAAAGGATATTCTGGGACTTACGGACGGACGTGGCGTCGATCTGGTACTGGAGGCGGTAGGTCGCAGCGAGACCGTCGGAGCTGCCATCGACTGCGTGCGCAAAGGTGGCAAGGTGACTCTGGTAGGCAATATCGCACGCGAGGTTACACTACCGCTGCAAAAAGTGGTGACCCGGCAGATTCGCCTCCAGGGCTCATGCGCTTCAGCAGGAGAGTACCCCGAGGCAATGACGCTGATTGCAGACGGACAGATAACGGTCGCCCCTCTGATCACGGCGGTTGCTCCTCTGAGCGACGGGCCACAATGGTTTGATCGCCTGCACGCACGAGAGCCCAATCTGATGAAGATTGTGCTGGACCCTAGAGCAGAAGCAGGAGCACCGCAATGACACGAGGCTTATTCGATCTGACTGGACAGGTTGCGTTGGTAACAGGTGCGAGTCGAGGCCTGGGGCAACACTTCGGTCGAGCCCTGGCCAAGGCTGGCGCCGACCTTGTTGTAACCAGTCGCAACCCAGAGGCTCTCGCGCCGTTTGTCGCGGAGATCGAAGCACTCGGACGCAGGGCCGTCCCCCTGCAGTTGGATGTGCGAGAGCAGGACAGCATCATGCAGATGGCCGCTGCAGCGGAGTCCGCATGTGGACAGATTCACATCCTCGTCAACAACGCAGGATGCAACGTGCGCAAGCCGGCGCTGGATGTGACCTGGGACGATTGGAATCTGGTACTGGAAACCAACCTGCGGGGAAGTTTCTTCGTAGCGCAGCAACTGGCCCAGAGCATGATCGCCCATCGGTACGGACGCATCATCAACATTGGGTCCGTCACCAGCGTCTTCGGCTATGCCGGGCTGGCACCCTATGGCGCGAGCCGGGGTGGCGTGCGCCAACTGACGATGAGTCTGGCCGATGACTGGGGCAAGCATGGCATCACCGTCAACTGTCTCGCCCCGGGATGGTTTCGCACCGAGCAGAACAAGGTGTTGTACGACAACCAGGAGTGGCTCGATTATCTGATTGATCGTATCCCGCTCAAGCGTCCGGGGCAGGCACACGATTTAGATGGAGCCATCGTGTTTCTTGCCTCTGAATCAAGCCGATATATCACCGGTCAGACGCTGCTGGTCGATGGAGGCATCTCAACCGGAGCCACGCGGGCCACCGTGCAACCGCCAGCAGCCAGGCCCTGACCCTACTTCGTCAATGACCGTCTGCGCCAGCTAAATCCATCGGCTCGATCTTGCCCAACAGAAACAGATATCCACCTATTCCGATCAGTAAATAGATTGCAGAAACCACGAACGCCCATGCATAGGATTGATGTGCGGCGACCAGATAGCCGGTGACAATCGGGGCGGCAATGCCCGAAAGCTGATTGGAGAAGTTCACGATCCCGCCCACCCTCCCGACACTGCTGCGCGGTGCAATCATCGATGGGATCGACCATCCAACAGGAGCAGCAGCAGCCAGTCCGCCAATCGAGATACTGATCCAGATCAGTGCGCGCGTGGCGGTATGGGCGTGCGCTGCACCAAGAATACCGAGACCAAACGCCGTCCCGGCAACCAGCACAACTTGCCGGACGCGGCTGGCAGTCCAGCCCCTCTGAATCAGTGCATCCACCAGCCATCCTCCCACCACCAGATCGGTCACGGTCGCAAACAGCCATGGGACACCGGTATACACAAAGGAGTGCAGCAGATCGATGTGCAACGCCGACGAGAGATAGCTTGGCAGCCAGGTGAGCAGCAGGTAGAAGACGTAGTTATACGAGCCAAAGCCGAGCGCCAGTCCCAACACCTTGGGCTGGCCCAACAGGTACCTTAGCGAGTGCGCCTGATCCTGCTCTAAAGCGTCCGTCGCGTCGGCGCGACGGATGTACTCTCGCTCTACCGTTGTGAGCAAAGGGTCATCCTCAGGATCGCGATAGACCTTCCAGAAGAGGGCAAAGTAGGCCAGGCTGACTAGCCCGGTAAGCGCAAAGCTCCAACGCCATCCAACCTTGAGCAACAGTACCCCGATGATCGGCACTCCAATCGCGGAAGCGAACTTTGCCGCCGCATCGAAGACTGAGGTGGCCAAGCTCCGCTCTCGCGAAGGAAACCATAGACCGATTGCTTTAGCGTTCGCTGGAAACGTTGGCGCTTCCCCAACCCCCAGCAGCAGCCGTGCTGTGAAGAATCCGCCCAGCCCCGGCGCGGCCGCAGCACCGAACGAAGCAACACTCCAAAGGAACGAACTGACGCGTCCGATTCGGCGAGTACCAAATTTGTCCAGCAAGACTCCGACCGGAAGCTGGCACAGCGCATAGGTCCAGTTATAGGCTCCCGACAGATAGCCGAAGGTAATCGTCGATATACCGAAGGTGGTGTAGAGCGCGTCATGTGAGACCGAGAGGTTCACCCTGTCAAAGTAGTTGACTAGAACTCCCAGGCCGAGAAGTACCGCAATTCTCCAGCGACGCCGCGGAATAGGATCGTTCAATGTTTTCGTCACCAAAGGATATCGTTACGCAATCATGCTATCTGATCCCAGCATCACCGCGCACAATTAGCGAGAAGCACCCCTGACCCTCATCGTCAGTGGCTTCGACAAGAAAGTGAATCGGCTATGGCAAAGGCCCGAAAAGACTCGGCGGATGTCGGTACCGCGTCGCTTGCTCATAGGCATAGGCAAACTTGATCAGACTCGCTTCACTGAAGCTCCTACCAATAAATGTAAGCCCGGCAGGCAGCGAATCGTAGCTAAATCCGATGGGCACAGTAATACCCGGAAATCCGGTCATGGGCGCGATGATCTGACTGTTATCACCACCGGGGCTGGTAAGGTCGCCTATCTTGCGGGGCGGATTACTCCAGGTGGGATAGACCAGAGCGTCCAGCTTCAGTTGGTCCATCTTCTGCAAAATAGCCTCGCGGAACTTTATCTTGCGGGGATCGTGATAAGTGTCGGGACATGCGGCCACTGGCGTAGATTGGGCGACAGCATCGGACGCGTTGCTTTGCGCCGCGTGCTTCAGCCGTTCTGCAATCGACCCAAGGTACAGGCCCGAATCAAGGAGTGCCTGCAGGCTCTGATAGGGTGCGTTTTGACCATGGATGGCAAAGTAGTGGTTCAAGTCAAACTCAAAGCCTCCACAGGTACTTTTGTCTCCAGCACGCTCGTACTCAGGAAGCGGAAAAGAATCGACGATCACCGCACCTTGCGCCTTCAACTGTGCAATCGCTCGTTCCGCCAGTTGCTTTACCTGAGGATCGGTAGTCGGCGTATCAAAATAGGACCGAACCACACCGATGCGAACTCCACGAAGTCCATCTTTATCGAGTGAACTGGCGTAATCCACTGGTGTATGGCCCTTGGCCAGCACAGTGATGGGATCAGCAGGGTCGTACCCCTGTACGGCCGCAAGAATCGCGGCAGCA
Source organism: Acidobacteriota bacterium (assembly GCA_021780315.1). GTDB lineage: Bacteria > Acidobacteriota > Terriglobia > Terriglobales > Acidobacteriaceae > Edaphobacter. The sequence continues at coordinate 73,070 of JAJXYY010000018.1, read as the reverse complement.
TCAGCCACCGTACGCGCCAATGGACCACCCATATCGTTGGTGGACGACAGCGGAATAATGCCATCGCGGCTTACCAGTCCAATGGTCGGACGTATCCCGACGAGGCTGTTGTGCGATGCAGGTCCACGGATGGAATCGCCAGTATCCGTGCCCAGTCCCACTTCACCCAAGTTCGCAGCAACAGCAGCAGCAGTACCCCCACTGGAGCCTGCCGGGACACGATCCAAAGCATAGGGATTCCGCGTGATACCGGCAATAGAGCTTTCAGTCAGCAGAGGGCTAAATGCCCACTCCGCCATGTTGGACTTGGCCAGTATGATCGCTCCTGCATCACGCAGTCGCTTCACCATAAAAGCATCGTCTGCGGGAACAAACCATTTCAGCGCAAGCGAGCCACCCGTTGTCTGTAGACCCTTCGTATCGTAGTTGTCTTTTACGATCACGACGATGCCATGTAAAGGACGCAGTCGATGCGTGCTGGCAAACTCTGCATCCAACCTGTCTGCATCCGCAAGCGCAGCTGGATTCAGCGTCACGATTGCGTTCAGATGCGTCGTCTGGTCGTACGCCTGGATACGCTTCCGATAGATCTCGACCAATTGATGACAGGTCACCTTCCCCGTCCGAATGGCATCCAGAGTCTGTGCAATCGTCGTCTCTTCGACAGAAAAGCCTTGGGCAACGCTTGACTTCGCTGCTGCCCCCATGCGCGCTACAGGCAACAGAGAAAACAACATACTGCAGAGGATCCGCTGGACATACTTCATCGTCATAATCGACCTTAGCTGAATGGAGGAGATACGCGGCTTTGCGCTTGGCTTACTAATATCACAGGTAGCGTCCCTCTCTCTCGATGAACATGTACGGCATCGGCACGCAGCGGGACGTTGCAGCTGCTGCCTGCGCCGATCAACTGCGAGAATACAATCAGTTCATAACGCTAGAGGCTAAGCCGTACCAGCAGGAAGCGAGCAGCAGCACAGACTGCCTCGGACAGGCTGATCTCGGAGAGAAGGACAAAACGCAGCAATGAGGAATCAAGCGCAGCCAACCGACTCGTACGCACGTTACCCCAGTCTTGAGGATCGTGTGGTTGTGATTACAGGCGGTGCAAGCGGCATCGGAGCTGCCATGGTGGAGGCTTTTGCAGGGCAGCGCGCAACGGTGGTGTTTCTTGATATTCATGACACGGCAGCGGAACAACTGGTACAGAAAATTGAGACCACAGGCCTGCGCCCTCCGCTCTACTATCGCTGCGACCTGACCGACATTGCCGCGCTGCAGTCGACAACCGTGAGTATTCTGGAGCGCTTTTCTACCGTCGATGTCCTGATCAATAACGCCGGCAACGACACCCGCCACAGCATCGAGGAGGTAACTCCTTCTCACTGGGACCAAACCATGGCCCTGAACCTCAAGCACCAGTTCTTCATGGCGCAGGCTGTCATACCGACGATGCAACGTGCTGGTCGCGGGTCTATCCTCAACCTCAGTTCTATTAGTTGGCTGATACCGTCCATCCATCTGCCCGTCTACGTGACAGCCAAGGCAGCTATCGTCGGGATGACTCGAACCCTGGCCCACGAACTGGGGACTCACAATATTCGGGTCAATGCGATCCTGCCTGGAGCCATCCTCACCGAACGTCAGAAACAACTCTGGTTCACGCCCGACTACCAGGCAGAGATACTTGAACGCCAAGCACTGAAGCGCTTGATTCTGCCGGAAGAAGTGGCCCGTCTGGCTGTCTTTCTGGCTTCCGACGACAGCGCCGCCATCACTAACCAAAGCTATGCAATTGACGGGGGATGGACCTAGGTCTCTTGTATGCACCCCGACAGCCGAGTGTGCGAATAGTGGACAGCCAAAAGCCACGTCGTGACCGGAGTCCGAACTAGAGCGGCTGTGTTCCGATCAGCGGATAAGCCAGCAAAATCAGGGGGTTTCGCAACATGACAGCACGATACACTGCGGCAATCGTTCCAGAGCGTTGCGCCGCAACACAGCCAACCGCTATCGGACTGTGTTATCGTTTCGCCCTGTGAAGCCAGAAGGTTTCACCACGGGGGAGCAAACCTTATGGCGACAGAAGACGTCGCTCTGGCAGCCAGTGCTGAACAAAGCATCCTGAGCAAGCCGGACACACACCACCAGACTCCACAATCCACCATCGTCAATGACTTTAGCATCCAGATCGCAACCGTCAATGGATCGGGATCGCAATCAGCCAACTCGGTTCTACTGCGCTCCATCTTCCGCATGGGCATTCCAGTCAGCGGCAAGAACCTATTCCCTTCCAACATCGCAGGCCTGCCTACCTGGTACACCATTCGTGCGAGCAAGGATGGTTATGTGGCTCGCAAGAAGGAGATCGACATCCTCATTGCGATGAACCCGGAGACCAGCAAAGAAGATATCCTCTCGCTGCCGGTTGGCGCCGCTGCCATCTATGAAGAGTCGGCGGATCTGAAGCAGTTCCGCGACGATGTTGCCTGCTATCCAGTCCCCTTTGACAAACTGACCGCAGCCGTCTGCCCGGAAGCAAAGCTCCGCAAGCTGGTCAAGAACATGATCTACGTAGGCGTTGCCGCGCAGTTGCTACAAATGGATATGCAGGCCGTCGAAGCCGCATTGCGTAAGCAATTTGCCAAAAAAGTGAAAGCGGCGGACCTGAACTGGGCAGCGGTACAGGCCGGCTACGAGTATGCCGCCGCAAACTTCACCAAGAACGATCCCTTTCTTTTGCAGCCGATGAACGCAACCGAAGGCAAGATCATCATCGATGGCAATGCGGCAGCAGCATTGGGCAGCATCTTTGCTGGTTGCACGGTCGTCATGTGGTATCCCATTACCCCGTCCTCATCGCTGGTCGAGAACTTCATCGACTTGGCCAAGCGTTATCGCATTGGACCAGACGGTAAGGCGACCTTTGCGATAGTGCAGGCCGAGGATGAACTTGCCGCGATTGGTGCCGTGCTCGGGGCAGGCTGGGCAGGGGCTCGCTCCATGACCGCAACCTCCGGTCCTGGCATCTCGCTGATGGCGGAGTTTGCCGGCCTCGGCTACTATGCCGAATTGCCCGGCGTCATCTTCGACGTACAGCGCACCGGCCCTTCCACTGGAATGCCAACACGCAACCAGCAGGGCGATCTGCTCTCCGTCGCGTATCTCTCCCATGGCGATACCAAGCATGTCATGTTGATCCCGGGCAGTGTCCGTGAGTGCTACGAGATGGCAATGGATGCCTTCGACCTGGCCGAGCAGTTGCAAACACCCATCTTCGTCATGTCCGATCTTGACCTGGGCATGAACAATTGGATGTCCGAGCCATTTGCCTATCCCGAGAAGCCTCTGAATCGTGGCAAGGTTCTCAGCGCGGAAGACCTGACCCGCCTGGGGGGCTTTGCCCGCTATAAGGACGTCGATGGAGATGGCATCGGGTATCGCACCTTGCCCGGCACCGATCATCCGCTGGCTGCTTACTTTACCCGCGGCAGTGGACACAACGAGAAAGCCTTGTACACCGAACGCCCCGACGACTATGTGCACAATATGGAGCGCCTCTCCCGAAAGTTTGAGACAGCCCGCTCCCTGATGCCACAGCCGGAAGTCGTGCAGAGCGGCAAATCCAGAATCGGGTTGATCGCCTTTGGCACCTCCGACTTTGCTACCCGTGAAAGCCGCGATCAGTTGCTCAAGGAGTTCAAGCTCGACACCGACTATCTCCGCATTCGAGCCTTTCCATTCTCTCGCGAGATCCACGACTTTATCGCCTCGCACGATCGCGTCTATGTGATCGAACAGAATCGCGATGCGCAGATGCTGAGTCTGCTGAAGCTGGATCTGGATGCAAAGGATATTGTGAGACTCCGCAGCATTCGCCACTTCAATGGACTTCCCCTCGATGCCCGCACCATCACCGATGACCTTGTCTCGCAGGAAGGAATCTAATGGCAACCAATCCTGTTCCATCTGCTCCGCTTGAAGCACCACGCACGCCAGCCAAAACCAACCGCATCGGACTACAGGTACTGGACTATCGCGGCGGTAAGACGACGCTGTGTGCCGGATGCGGCCACAACGCCATCTCGGAGCGTATTATCGACGCGTTCTACGAGATGGGAGTACAGCCGGAACGCGTGATGAAGCTCTCCGGCATCGGCTGTTCGTCCAAGAGCCCGGCCTACTTCATGAGCCGCTCCCACTCGTTCAACAGCGTACATGGCCGTATGCCTTCGGTCGCCACAGGCGCACTGCTGGGCAACCACACCATGAAGGCACTGGCAGTCAGCGGCGACGGCGACTCCGCCTCCATCGGCATCGGCCAGTTCGTCCACCTGATGCGGCGTAACGTCCCGATGATTTACATCATCGAAGACAACGGCGTGTACGGTCTCACCAAAGGCCAGTTCTCGGCTACTGCTGATATCGGCTCCAAGCTGAAGACAGGCGTCATCAACGATCTGCCGCCCATTGATACCTGTACGCTCGCAATCCAGCTCGGTGCTACGTTTGTTGGTCGGTCCTTCTCCGGCGATAAGAAGCAGTTGCTTGCGATGCTGAAGGCTGCCATCGCGCACAACGGCACCGTCTTGCTCGATGTGATCTCGCCATGTGTCACGTTCAACGATCACGAGGGCTCCACCAAGAGCTACAAGTACATGCAGGAGCATGACGAGGCTATCGACGAGGTTGGCTTCGTACCATTCTTCCAGGAGATCGACGTCGAGTACGATCCCGGCACGACCATCAACGTCCAGATGCACGATGGCAGCCACATGCGCCTGCGTAAACTGCATGAAGACTTCGATCCGACTGATCGAGTCGCCTCCATCGCAGCACAACTGCATGCGCACGCGAACAACGAGGTGCTTACCGGCGTCTTCTACATCAATACGCAGCAGCCCAGCTTTACCGAGATGCTGAATCTGGTCGACGAACCGCTCGGCACACTACCCGATGACCGCGTACGGCCAGGCCGTGCTGTTCTGGAAGAGATGATGCAACGACTGATGTAAATCAGTTCACACCGCAAAACGATTCCAAACCTGCGACAGAATCAGCCCCGATCCCAGATTGGGGCTGTTTTTTTATCCCGTGCAAACAGACAGACGCTTCCCTCGGCGTCCCAGCCACCGAGGTCTATCGACCGCTATGCTCCGCTGCTGCATCGGCGCCGGGAAAGTCCGTATCGTTGTCCTTCAGCATCTCATCCTGATCCCGGTGTCCGAGTTGGCCGACAAAGTTGCTATGTTCGCCACGACGTTTTTGTCCGTTGCCTGGTCCATCATCTTCGACTGCACCTTTACCCAGGCCTTCATCAGGGCGAGTCGTTCCAGTATTCGTCATTGGCGTCCTCGGATGCTGCATGTGATGCGCTGTGAATCCTAGCACTCCCTTGCCGATACTGGCACAAGAGCCTCACAACTTGATGCCTGCCGTCTGGGTTGAAGAATTGTCATCAATTGTGAGCTACGTCACATCCATCCACAATCTCGCCGACATATGCTTCATTCCATGATCCATCGCACCCACGCTCAGACTCAGCTTTACAAGCTGATACCGCGTCAGGGAGCAGTGCATCCGCAGGGAGATCGTTGGGCTATATGGAACCAGTAATTCTTGATGGCAATGAGGCTGCTGCATCGGTCGCGTACAGGCTCTCGGAAGTAATCGCGATCTATCCCATCACACCGTCCTCTCCCATGGGCGAGTGGGCCGATCAGTGGCGCGAAGAAGGCAAGCCCAACATCTGGGGCTCTGTTCCTCTGGTCGCCGAGTTGCAGAGCGAAGGCGGAGCGGTCGGTGCACTGCATGGTGCGTTGCAGGCCGGCGCGTGCGGCACCACGTTTACCGCGTCGCAAGGCCTGCTGTTGATGATCCCCAACATGTACAAGATTGCAGGCGAGTTGACGGCCAACGTCATTCACGTTGCCGCCCGTGCAATTGCCACCCATGCGTTATCCATCTTCGGCGACCAGTCCGACGTAATGGCCTGCCGCGCCACCGGCTATGTCATGCTCGCGTCCAACTCCGTGCAGGAGGCTGGCGACTTTGCCCTGATCGCGCATATCGCAACACTCGAGGCGCGTGTACCCTTCCTGCATTTCTTCGACGGCTTCCGCACCTCGCACGAGGTCAACAAAGCCATGCCCATCAGCGACGAGGACATCCGTGCGCTGCTGGATGACAAATTCGTCCTCGCGCATCACCAGCGAGCCCTAAGTTCCGACCGTCCCACGCTGCACGGAACTGCACAGAATCCCGATGTTTTCTTCCAGGCACGCGAGGCCTGCAATCCTTACTATCTCGCCTGCCCCACCATCGTGCAGGACGTGATGGATCGCTTCGCGAAGCAGACTGGCCGCACCTACCATCTGTTTGATTACGTTGGTGCGCCGGATGCCGATCGCGTGATCGTACTGATGGGCTCCGGAGCAGGCGCTGCCGAAGAGGCCATCCACGTGCTCAACCACCAGGGCGAAAAGCTGGGGCTCCTCAAAGTTCATCTCTACCGGCCCTTCGCCGCCGATGCCTTCCTCGCAGCGCTGCCGCGGACGGTGCGCACAATCACCGTGCTCGATCGCACCAAAGAGCCGGGGTCGCTGGGCGAACCGCTGTATCAGGACGTCGTCACCGTCTTCAGCGAAGCACATGCTGACGGCACATCGCCCTTCGAGCAGCAACCAAGAATCCTGGGCGGACGTTATGGTCTGTCATCCAAGGAGTTCACACCGGCCATGGTCCAAGGCATCTTCGAAGAAATGAAGAAGCCAAAGCCAAAGAACCACTTCACCATCGGCATCGAAGATGATGTCACGCACACCAGCCTCACGTACGATCCTGAGTTCTCCACCGAGAACCCACGTACGGTGCGTGCACTCTTCTACGGACTAGGCTCGGATGGAACGGTGGGCGCAAACAAGAACTCCATCAAAATCATCGGATCGCAGACCGACAACTACGCCCAGGGTTACTTCGTCTACGACTCAAAGAAGGCCGGCTCCGTCACCGTATCGCATCTGCGCTTCGGACCCGATCCCATCGAGTCAACCTACCTCATCACCAAGGCCAACTTCGTCGCCTGTCACCAGTACTCCTTTCTCGAGCGGATGGATGTGCTGACGGCCGCTGCACCCGGCGCGGTCTTTCTACTCAACGCCCCCTACGGCCCCGAAGATATCTGGTCGCACCTGCCACGCAAGGCCCAGGAGACTATCCTCAAAAAGCAGCTCCAGTTCTATGTGATTGACGGCTACACCGTCGCGCGAGAAGCTGCCATGGGCAACCGCATTAACACCGTCATGCAGACCTGTTTCTTTGCCATCAGCGGCGTACTGCCACGCGATGAGGCCATCTCCCACATCAAGAAGGCTATCCAGAAGAGCTACGGCAAGCGCGGCGAAGCAGTCGTTCAGCAGAACTACGCCGCCGTCGATGCGGCGCTGGCACACTTGCATCGCGTACCTCTGCCGGAGAAAGTCAGTTCCACCTTCGACATACTGCCCGTAATCTCTTCCAACGCTCCAACCTTCGTGCGCGACATTCTCGGGGCCATCGCCGGGGGCCAGGGCGATCAGCTTCCGGTCAGCGCGCTGCCTCCTGGCGGCTCCTTCCCTACCGGAACCGCGCAGTGGGAGAAGCGCAATATCGCCCAGATGATTCCCGTGTGGGACGAGGATCTCTGCATCCAGTGTGGCAAATGCGTGATGGTCTGCCCGCACGCCGTCATCCGCGCCCGCGTATACGATCCAGCACTACTGGAGAACGCCCCCACCACCTTCAAAAGCACGGCGGCCCGTTGGCGCGATATGGAGAAAGAGGTCTACACGCTGCAGGTCTCGCCGGAAGACTGTACCGGCTGCCGGCTATGTGTGGAGGCCTGCCCGGCCAAGAGCAAGAGCGAGGCCAAGCACAAGGCCATCAACATGGAGATGCAGGCTCCGCTGCGCGATACAGAGAAGCAGAACTGGGAGTTCTTCGAAACCCTACCCAGCGTCCAGCGCTCTCGCCTCTCGCACAACCAGGTCAAGGACATTCAACTGCTCGATCCCCTGTTTGAGTTCTCTGGCGCCTGTGCCGGCTGCGGTGAAACGCCATATATCAAGCTGCTGACCCAGCTCTTTGGCGACCGTCTGCACATCGCCAACGCCACCGGCTGCTCCTCCATCTACGGCGGCAACCTGCCGACCACGCCCTACACTACCAATCGCAGCGGGCGCGGTCCGGCGTGGTCCAACTCCCTCTTTGAAGATAACGCCGAGTTCGGTCTGGGGATGCGTCTGGCACTCGACCAGAAGAAGGTCTACGCCGAGCAACTGCTGCGGCAACAGGCTTCGACCGTCGGGGAGCAGCTTGTCGAGGCGATACTTGAGGCTGATCAGTCGACTGAAACTGGCATTGATGCGCAGCGAGAACGCGTCAAACAGCTTCAGAAGCAGCTAGTTGGCAACCTCTCAAACGCCGCCACCACCCTGCGCCTTATCGCCGATGCTCTGGTTCGTAAGAGTGTCTGGCTGATCGGCGGCGACGGCTGGGCCTACGATATCGGCTTCGGTGGACTCGATCATGTGCTCGGCTCCGGCCACAACGTCAAAGTGCTCGTGCTCGATACGGAGGTCTACTCCAACACGGGCGGACAGATGTCCAAGGCCACGCCGCGCGCAGCCTCGGCAAAGTATGCCGTCGGCGGCAAGACCACCAGCAAGAAAGACCTTGCGATGGAGGCCATCAGCTACGGCTCCGTCTACGTTGCACGCGTCGCTCTGGGCAGTAACGATACCCATACCGTCAAAGCGTTTCAAGAGGCCGAGGCCCATAACGGACCGGCGTTGATTCTCGCCTACAGTCCTTGCGTCGCCCACGGATACGACCTCTCCTACAGCCTCGATCAGCAGAAAAAAGCCGTACTCTCCGGCTACTGGCCGCTGATGCGGTACAACCCGGCACTACGCGACGAAGGCAAGAATGCATTCCAACTCGACTCGCGGCCACCCTCCATTCCATTCAAGCAGTACGCCTACAACGAGACGCGTTACACCATGCTGGTACGCAGCCACCCGGAGATCGCGGAGAAACTGCTACATCAGGCGCAGGACGACGTTGACCGTCAGTGGCGCGTCTATGCGGCAAGGGCCGATATGCCAGGGCCCGCCAACACGCCTACGCCACCTATTTCCGCTTCTCCAGTCATCCTGACAAAGGGGCATTCCTAATGGATCTGACCTCCGATTATCTTGGGCTGGAACTCAAGTCGCCTATTGTCGTCTCCTCAACCCCCCTGAGCAAATCAGTCGACAATCTCATGCGCATGGAGGCAGCAGGAGCCGGTGCCGTCATCCTGCCGTCCCTCTTTGAAGAGCAACTCACGCTGGACGCAGCGGCACTGGAGCAAGATCTGGCCCGTGGGTCGGAGTCGTATGCCGAATCCCTCAGCTACCTTCCATCGCAGGATACCTACCACTACACCCAGGCAGCCTATGTTGCCCACCTGCAGGCTGCCAAGCGCAACGTCAGCATCCCGGTCATCGCCAGCCTCAACGGAGCCTCTCCCGGCGGCTGGACCTACTTTGCCAAGGAACTGCAAGCGGCGGGTGCAGATGCCTTGGAGCTCAACACCTACTCTCTGGCCACCGACCCCACCATCCCCAGCAGCGAAGTGGAGCAAGGACTGATTGATCTCGTCGCCCAGATCAAGCGCAGCGTCACCATTCCGGTTGCCGTCAAACTCTCGCCGCAGTTCACCACCATTCCGCATCTCGCCCGGCAACTGGAAACGGCAGGCGCCGACGCCCTCGTCCTCTTCAATCGCTTCTACCAACCGGACTTTGATATCGACAAGCTCGAGGTCGTCCCTAGAATCGTCTTCAGCAGCAGGGAGGAGTTGCTCCTGCGCCTCCATTGGGTTGCCATCCTGTTCGGTAATACCAGTTGTGACCTTGCCATTACCGGCGGAGTCCATACCGCCGAGGATGTACTCAAATGCATCATGGCCGGCGCACAGGTTGCCATGATGACCTCCGCCCTGCATCTCCGGGGAATTCCGTGGATTGCCGACGTTCAGAGCGATCTGATCCGCTGGATGGAAGAGCATGAATACAGCTCCATTCGCCAGATGCGCGGCAGCCTCAGCCGCCGGTCCGTTCCTGATACCAGCCCCTTCGACCGGGGAAACTACATCAAAACACTCAGCAGCTATACCCTCCGCCCGGGCGTGCCCCATTCATGACGACAGTGTTACCCATCCAAAGCCATTGCTCCGCTCATGCCTCGCCAGCACAAGCTGACCGCATACCAGTGCAACCGAGCCGCTCGAAACCAACCGCTCTAAACATATTTAAGGTTTCGCAGTACTATGGGTTGCACGTTGTTCTGCTGCAAAACCTGCTCTCTATGCTCTACCTAACGCAACGGCTCAACTCCAAGTCGACACTAACCCGCACAGTCGGACACCTATGAATTCACTGTTCATCGACACCTACCGCCCCATCGCAATCCTGATGATTGCAGCCGTTGGCTTTGCCGTAACGCCACTGCTTCTGGCGTGGCTCTGGTCCAAAAAGTTTTCCCCTCGCAAGCCCGGTGCAGTCAAAAACGCCACCTACGAGTGTGGGCTGGAGTCCAAGGGCGATGCCTGGGTTCAATTCCGCTCGGAGTACTACATCTACGCCATCGTATTTCTGGTCTTCGATGTAGAGGCCATCTTCTTACTACCCTTTGCCGTTGCGTTTTCAAGTCTTACCGTTGGAGCATCGCTTGCCATGCTCGTCTTCCTCATGCTGCTCGTCGAAGGGCTCATCTGGGCATGGCAGAAAGGTGTACTTACCTGGGCATAACCTGCCAGTGACAGAGCAAGTCCACTGGTTTCACTTCTAACCGAACGAGAGTGTCTTCCGCAGAAACGGGCCTTCCGCATGGATCAGCAGTTGAAGATCGAGTTGAGTCAACAAGGCATCTTCGCCACCACCATGGAAGAGCTGTATAACTGGGGCAGAAAAAATTCAGTCTGGCCGCTGACCTTCGGCCTGGCCTGCTGCGCCATCGAAATGATCGCCACCACCATGGCGCGCTACGATCTGGCACGCTTCGGCGCAGAGGTCTTTCGCCCTTCGCCACGTCAGGCAGATCTGATGATCGTCGCTGGAACCGTCACCAAAAAAATGGCCCCGCAGGTCGTCCGGCTTTACAACCAGATGCCGGAGCCAAAGTATGTCATCGCCATGGGCGCCTGTGCCATCTCCGGCGGCCCGTTCAAGCAGGGCTACAGCGTCCTCAAGGGCATTGACCGCTACATCCCCGTAGACGTCCACATCCCCGGCTGCCCTCCGCGACCCGAGGCCCTCATCGACGCATTCATCACCCTGCAGAAGAAGATCGACGCGCAGGCCCTCACCGGAGAGGCCCGCCCCCGTCACCTGCGCGACGATACGCCCAGCGAGTTCCCTGTCCCCACCTACGGCGCGCACGACCTGCAACCCGCCAAGAACCCAACCCTGTGGCACATCACCACCAATGCCACTTCCCCAAAGCCGTTACCCACAGGAACCGATGAATCTGGAAGAGATTAAATCGACGCTGGAAGCTGCCATCCCCGGCTGCTCGCCACAGATCGTGACCAACGGCAGCCCCTCCGGCCAGCACTCGCTCCTGCTCGATCGCGAGCACGCATTCGTAGCCGCCATGTTTCTCCGCGACGATCCCACCCTCTGCCTCGACTACTGCTCCAACGTCACCGGACTCGACTGGCTCGACACCGAAACCAGTGAAAAAGTAAAAGTCACGCAGTTGGTCGATGGCGTGGAAAAAGAAGTCGACGAGGTTCGCAAGACCCGCACACCCGGCTATCTGGAGGCCGTCTACCACCTCTACTCCATGCAGAAGAAGCATGGGCCGCTGGTGGTTCGACTCCGGACAGAGAATCGAACCGACAGCGTACACCTGCCATCGTTCACCCCCATCTGGCGCAGCGCCGAGTTTCAAGAGCGTGAGGTCTTCGATCTCTTCGGAATCATCTTCGACGGCCACCCCGACCTACGTCGCATCCTCATGTGGGATGAGTTTGAAGACCATCCCATGCGCAAGGATTACGTGGAACCCGACGACTACGAGTACGAACCCACACCGCACGATGCCGTCTTGAAAAAGGCCCTCGAACACCGTAACCGGATCAGCACTCCCGATGGGCAAGGAGCATGAGCACCAGTATGGAAGCATCCACGCCAGCCGCTCATCAGGGATTCGCCGACGCGACCATGATCGATCACGAATCGGACCTGCTGCAGATCTCCCTCGGCCCCCATCACCCCTCCACCCACGGCGTCTTCCGCATGGATGTCGTCCTCGATGGCGAACGTGTCGTCAAACTCAAGCCCGTCTTCGGCTACCTGCATCGCAACCACGAGAAGATCGCCGAATCGACCACCTACCTCGCCTCCATCCCCTACACCGATCGCCTCGATTACATGTGCTCGCTCTCCAACAACTGGGCCTACGCCCTGTCCGTGGAGAAGCTCGCCGGCCTCCAGGTGCCGGAGCGGGCAGAGTACATACGCGTCATCGCCGCCGAACTGACACGTCTCCAGAATCACGCCTCCACCATCGGCTTCCTCATGCAGGAGATGGGCGCCAGCGGCACTCCGCTCATGTACGCCTTTCGCGAACGCGAGAAGATTCTCGATCTCTTCGAGGCCCTCACCGGCTCCCGCATGATGTGTAACTACATGCGCTTCGGCGGCTGCCGTGTCGATCTCCCCGCAGGCTGGCTCGATCAGGCCCGCAAGACCGTGGACGAGTATCCCCGCTTCCTCGATGAATTCGAAAGCCTGCTTGCCAGCAACGAGATCCTGCTCGCCCGGACTCAGGGCGTCGGCGTGTTGCCCCCCAAACTCGCCATTCAAGGTGGAGTCACCGGGCCAATCCTGCGCGCCTCCGGAGTCAACTACGATATCCGCAAAGTCGACCGCTACGGCATCTACGAACGCTTCGACTTCAAGGTTCCACTCGGCGAACATGGAGATGTCTACGACCGCTACATGATCCGCATGCTCGAAATGCGCGAATCCCTCAAGATTCTCGACCAGGCGCTGCACCAGATTACCCCCGGCCCCATCATCGATCCCAAGGCCAAGATCCGTGGCTTCCGCCCTAAGCCCGGTGAGGCCTATGGCCGAATCGAATCCCCCAAAGGCGAACTCGGCTTCTACCTGATCAGCGACGGAACGCCCAACCCCTACCGCTACCGGGTCCGTCCCCCCAGCCTCATCAATCTCACCGTTCTCGAAGATATGTGCCTCGGCTCCAGTCTCGCGGATACGGTCGTCATCTTTGGCACCATCGATATTGTTCTAGGGGAGGTTGATCGGTAGACTGGGCGGGCTAACTCCCATGCCGTCACAAGATATCAATCATTCGCAGCAAACAAGCAAGCAGTAACACTGGTCAAGCTTTATTGGTGCAGTACTAACGTGAAGGGCTGAAATCATGCTTGGTGAAGGAATCGCGAAAGGTCTGATCGAGACAGCCAGAAACTTTCTGGGCAGCTACGTCAACAAAGACCGTTTGACGACCGTGCAATACCCCGAACAACGCCTTCCGCAGGCCGAGGCCACGCGCGACTTCCCATTCCTGGTCTACGACGGCGAGGACTGGCAAGCAGGCCTGCGCTGCGTCGGCTGCCAGATCTGCGAAAAAGAGTGCCCCCCCAAGTGCATCTTCATCGAAAAAAGCACCGACAAAAAGCCAGACGCTGTAGGCAAGCCCCAGTTCTATCCTGCCGTCTTCAACATCGATATCTCCGTCTGCATGAGCTGCCAGATCTGCGTCGAAGTCTGTCCATTCGACGCCATCAAGATGGACACCGCCTTCGAACTCAGCACCGTCGACCGCTTCGGCGGACTACTCTGGGATAAAGCCAGGCTCGCCAAACCCAACCAGCACTATCACCATGTTCATCCCACTGAGGCCGCAGAAGTTGACGGACGCCTGGCCGAAGAAAGAGCCAAAGCAGACGCCAAAGCCAAGGCCGCCGCCGAAGCCAAGACCAGCGCACCACCACCCGCCGCACCACCTGCTGCCCCGCCAGCCAATTCAGGGGTCTCCTCAACATCATGACAGCCCTCGCCTACAACTCGCTGCATCACGCCAGCCCCCAGGCCGCCGACCAGATCTTCCTCATCGTTCAGCACTGGATCGTCAGCCACGCACCAGCCGGACTGCAATCCCTCCTGGCTATCCTGCTCTCCGTAGTCGCCATCGTAGGCGGATTCGGCCTGCTGTTTGCCATTACCACCATCCTCGAACGCAAAGGTCTGGGCCGCATCCAGAATCGCTACGGCCCCAACCGCGTAGGCTTCTTCGGCTCGCTGCAACCCATCGCCGACGCCATCAAATCCCTGACCAAGGAAGACATCGTCCCCCAGACGGCCGACAAACTCGTGCATCTGCTCGCGCCTATCCTGCTCGTCTTGGCCGCCTTCTCCGTCTACGCCGTCCTGCCGGTAGGCCGCAACATGGTCCTGGTCAATCTCGACGCAGGTGTCCTCTTCTTCTTTGCCATCGGCTCCGTCACCGAGGTCGCAGTCTTCATGGCAGGCTGGTCCAGCCGCAACAAGTACTCGCTCCTCGGAGCCATGCGGGCTATCGCCCAGATGATCAGCTACGAGGTCCCTCTGATCCTCTCGTCGCTCACCGTCATCATGGCTACCGGTTCGCTCTCCACCGTAACCATCGTCGAAAAGCAGGCTGGCTTCAGCAGAATCCTCCCGCACTGGTTCCTCTTCACCCCCTGGGGATTCGCTGGCTTCGTACTCTTCATGATCGCAGCCACGGCGGAGTCCAATCGCTCGCCCTTCGATCTGCCCGAAGGCGAATCCGAAATCATCGCCGGCTACTACATTGAATACTCCGGCTTCAAGTTCGCCCTCTTCTTCCTGGGTGAATACCTCGGCATGTTCGCCATCAGCGGATTGGCCATCACCCTCTTCCTCGGCGGCTGGAACGCACCGCTTCCCTTCCTCACCTGGGTCCCCTCTTACCTCTGGTTCTTCGCCAAACTACTCACCCTCATCGTTGCCTTCATCTGGGTCCGCGGAACTCTTCCACGCCTGCGCATGGATCAACTGATGAACTTCGCTTGGAAGTTCATGCTGCCCATGGCGCTGCTCAATCTCATCACCGCCGCAGTCTGGCACTTCATGCCTTCGGGCCCGGTACGCTGGCTGGTCAGCATCGTGCTCGTCGTTGTCCCATACACCCTGCTGGGTCGCAACCAGATGCACAAAAGCCACCTGGAGAAACGCGTCTATCGCTTTGCAGAATAACTTTGTGACATGCATCACATCGCGAGCAGCTCACGATCGCGAGAATGAAATAGAGCATTTGATTCCAATCGCTTGCAACACCTGCACTCCGCAGAACTGGTCACAGCAGTAACGGCTCTCAAGGAAGGACGATCTTGCTGTTCACGATCTTCGCAGCACTCACGATAGCAGGAGCAGTGGCGGCCATCAGCCTCCGCAACCTAGTACACTCCGTCCTGTCGCTAATACTGGCATTCGCCGGACTGGCTGCGGTATACCTGCTACTCGGCGCCCAGTTCATTGGCTTCGCCCAGATCCTCGTTTATGTTGGCGCTGTGGCGATCCTGATCGTCTTCACCATTCTGCTCACGCGCAACGACGGCACCTTCGGCACCTCATCTCAGGCCTCCTGGAACCTCGGTGCTCTGATCGTCATCGCCGTCTTTGGCACATTAGCCTGGACCATCCACTCCAGCGCCGCCCTGCAACATGCTCTGCCACCGCAGCCCGAAGCCACCATGCAGCAGATTGGAACCGCGCTCATGGTTCGCTTTGCCCTCCCGCTGGAGGTGATCGGCCTGCTGCTCACAGCGGCCCTCATCGGTGCGGCCACCATTGCCTTGCACGAGAAGCAGGAGCGACCATGACACCACTCTCCAGTTGCCTGATGCTCTCCGCGCTCTTGTTCTCCGTAGGCTTTGCCGGAGTCCTCATGCGCCGCAACGCCATCCTCATTCTCATCGGCATCGAGTTGATGCTCAACGCCGCCAACCTTAACTTCATTGCCTTCTGGCGCTACGGTTCCGCACCCGAGGCTCTCACCGGAGTCATGTTCGTTATCTTCTCCATCGGCGTGGCCGCTGCAGAAGCAGCCGTCGGGCTGGCACTCATCATCTCCATCTACCGGCACAGAAAAACGACCCAGATCGACAGGATTAACTCCATGCGAGGATAACAACCCATACGCAGCGACACCACGCAACTAGGCCCTGGAATCCAGCACCCCGACCAATCGGCGCACTGGACTCCCATCACCAACCCTCCTTCGAGATCATATGACCTGGATCGTACGCAACCTCTGGCTGATTCCCGCTCTCCCTGCTCTTGCAGCGGGCCTCACGGCTCTTGCAAAACGCCACCAGCGCAGGTACTCCGCAGCGCTTGCAATCGGCGCCATGGGGTTGTCGTTTCTGCTCTCACTGTGCGCCTTCTCGCAAGTCATGCTCGCCATCACCCATGGGCAGCCATCACGGCAGGTCGTCAACTTCCCGTGGTTCGAGTTCGGCAACCAGTGGCTCAAACTCGGCTGGATGCTCGATCCACTCACCGCCATCATGCTGGTCATGGTCACCTTTGTTGGCCTGCTGATCTTCATCTACAGCACCGGCTACATGGCCCACGACGACAACTTCACCCGCTTCTTCTGCTTCCTCTCGCTCTTCGCCGCCGCCATGCTGGGCGTGATCATCGCGAACAGTCTGCTCCTGCTCTTCATGTGCTGGGAACTCGTAGGCCTCACCTCCTATCTGCTCATCGGCTTCTGGTATCACAAGCCCAGCGCCGCAGCAGCCGCCAAAAAAGCTTTCATCACCACCCGCATCGGCGACCTCGCCTTTCTCGTTGGAATGCTTTGGCTGTTCTCACAGGCTGGCACCCTGCTCTTCTACGACCAAGGCGCTGGCTGCCTGGAGCACTCCGCCCTCACCGCCATGGTCGCCCACCTCACCGGCATCGGCATGGCCGCCTCCACTGGCATCGCCCTGCTCATCTTCGCAGGTGCAGTCGGCAAATCCGGACAGGTCCCTCTGCACGTCTGGCTGCCCGATGCCATGGAAGGTCCCACCCCGGTCAGCGCGCTCATTCATGCCGCAACCATGGTCGCGGCAGGCGTCTTTCTCGTCGCCCGTGTCTACCCGCTCATGGCAGCCCATAGCGATGCCGCCTCAGCCCTCAGCGCCACCACGGCTCTTCAGGTAGTCACCTGGATCGGAGCCATTACCGCTGTCTTCGCCGCCCTCATCGCCGTCGCGCAAAACGATATCAAGCGCATTCTGGCCTACTCCACCGTATCGCAACTCGGCTATATGATGATGGGCCTCGGCGTTGGCGGAGTCGCAGTCGGCATGTTCCACCTCATCACCCACGCCTTCTTTAAATCGCTCCTCTTCATGGGCGCAGGCTCCGTCATCCACGGCTGCCACGAGGAGCAGGACATTCGCCGTATGGGCGGTCTCTCCAAACTCATGCCCGTCACCTTCGCCACCTACGCTGTTGGCATGTTGGCATTGTGCGGCTTCCCCCTGTTCTTCTCCGGCTTCTGGAGCAAGGACGCCATCCTCCACGCAGCCATGGGCTGGAGCATCTCCCGCATACCGTTCTACCTCGGCAGTCTCGGGGCGCTCCTCACCGCCTTCTACATGACCCGTCAGGTCTACTACGTCTTCTTCGGCACCTCCAGACTAGCCTCCCACCACGAGGCCACACCCGCCGCTCACACCGCTCCTCCAACCCCACACGAGAGCCCCAGCAGCATGACGTTTCCGCTCGTCCTGCTCGCCAGCTGTGCCATCCTGCTGGGCGCTGTCGGTACACCCGCCTGGCCTTGGTTCGACTCCTTCCTCAGCGGAGAAGCGCCAATCTTCGCCTTCGCCGGATTCCTCGAACACGGCATACTCCCCGTGATGCTCACCTCCACCCTCATCGTCTTCCTGGGTCTGGCTCTCGGCTGGTGGTTCTACGGACGCCAACCCATCCTCTCCGCCGATCTGCCCGATGCACTCGAACAGTTACAACCCGGCATCTTCCGCGTGCTCCAAAACAAGTTCTACGTCGACGAACTCTACGAGCACACCGTCATCCGCTGGAACAGCGCACTCGCGACCTTCAGCGACTGGCTGGATCGCTGGGTATGGAACGGAGTCGTCATGACCGTCTCCAACCTCGTGCTTGGGCTCTCCTGGCTCGCCCGCTCCACCGACACCTACCTCGTCAACACCTCGTTCGACGAGGGTTGCAACACCGTCACCACCAGCGGCAAGCTCCTGGCGCGCCTGCAAAGCGGTCGCACTCAAAGCTATCTCCGGCTGGTCGGCATCGCCTTTGCCGCTCTGGTCCTCGTGCTGATCTGGAGCGCCCGTTCATGAACTTGACCCCCTCCATCTCTTCGCTCACCGTAGTGCCACTGGTCGGTGCGCTGGCCGTACTCGCCCTTGGCTCCAACAGAAAACTCGCTCGCGGTATCGCACTGGCCTTCGCCTTCCTCGCCCTGATCTTCACGCTGCTGCTGTGGCATCGCTTCAACCCTGCATCCGGAACACTGCAGTTGGAAGAAATCCACGCATGGATTCCCGTCCTCGGAGTGCAGTACCACGTCGGCGCCGACGGCCTCAGCCTGTTGATGCTGCTGCTCTCCACCCTCGTCGTCCCCATGTCCATGGCGGCCTCATGGAACATACAAGAGAAGCCGTCCCTCTACTTCGCGCTCATCCTCCTGCTCGAAGCTGGCCTCATCGGCACCTTCACTGCACTCAATTTCTTCCACTGGTTTCTCTTCTGGGAGCTAAGCCTGATCCCGGCGTTCTTCCTCATCCGTCTCTGGGGAGGCTCGCAGCGCGCCACCGCCGCCACCCAGTTCTTCCTCTACACCATGGTCGGCAGCGTCACCCTCCTGCTCTCCTTCCTTGCCCTGTTCCTCTACACCGGCATCTTCGACTTCATCACCCTTGGCGAACTGGCCCGCAGCGGCCACCTGCTCCAATCGCTCGCGACTGCACCCCACGGCACTGCCGCAACCGCAGACCGCTTCGCCCTGCTTATCTGCCTCGGTGCTCTGTTGGGCTTCGCCGTCAAAGTGCCCATCGTCCCCTTCCATACCTGGCTACCCGCCACCTACGCCGAAGCACCCACCGGCACCACCATGCTGCTCACCGGCACCATGTCCAAGATGGGCCTATACGGCCTCATCCGCATCCTGCTCCCCATCTTCTATCTGCAGATGCGTTCCATGCGAACTCCCCTGCTCTGGCTCGCCGTCGCCACCATCGTCCTCTCCGCCTACGCCGCCCTGGTCCAGAAAGACCTCAAGCGCATCTTCGCCTACTCCTCCATCAATCACCTCGGCTACTGCCTGCTCGGCATCTTTTCCATCCTCAAATTCACCGGAGACGATCCAGCCATGCTCTCCGAGAAGGCCGCCGCGCTCAGCGGAGTCTTCCTACAGATGTTCAACCACGGCCTGACCGCCGCAACCCTTTTCTGGTTCGTCGCCCTGCTGGAGAAACGTAGCGGCGGCCTTCGCGGCCTCAATGACTTCGGAGGCCTCCGCAAGGTTGCTACCGTCTTCGCCGGCCTGATGGGGATGGCCCTATTCTCCTCGCTCGGCCTGCCCGGCCTCAACGGCTTCATCGGAGAGTTCCTCATCTTCAAAGGCGTCTTCCCGCTTGCAGGCTGGGCCGCTTCGCTCTCCACCCTCGGCCTCCTGCTCACCGCAATCTTCCTGTTGGGTCTCATCCAACGCGTCTTCGCTGGCCCACTCAACCCCAGCTTCGCCCACATGCCCGACCTCACCACGGCCGAGCGCCTCTCCCTCTTTCCCCCTCTCGCCCTGATGGTCGCACTCGGCATCTACCCTCAGCTTGTTCTTGGCGTCATCAACAGCACCGTCCTGCACCTCGTGCAGCAACTCAGGTAATCGACCTCATGGATACCAATCTCAGCAGATTCACAATCGTGCGATGCCCACTCGACCTCGGTCGATACGCCATCGGCGCTATGGCCGTCTAACTATGCTCGCTTGGACTATCTACATCTCGTTCTGCGCCGTGTTCGTGCTGCTGCTCCTGCCCAACCGCATGGTGCGTACCGCCCGCAGCGTCGCACTGCTGTCGGCCATCGCTGCCTTCGCCGTCACCCTCGCGGCGTTTTGGCAGCATCGCTCCGGCGAACTCCAAACCATCACCCGTGTCCCCTGGGTCGCCTCCCTCGGTCTCGAATACCATCTCGCCGCCGACGGCATCAGCCTCACCCTGCTCCTGCTCACCGGCATCGTCGCTATCGCAGGTGTCCTCTTCTCCTGGAACATCACCCATCGCGTCTCCGAGTTCTTCGCCTTCTACCTCGCCCTCATCGGCGGAGTCTACGGCGTCTTCCTCAGCTTCGACCTGCTGCTGCTCTTCATCTTCTACGAGATCGCCATCATCCCCAAGTACTTCCTCATCGCCATCTGGGGTTCCACCCGCCGCGAATACGCCGCCATGAAGCTTGCGCTCTACTCCTTCATCGGCAGTGCCATGGTCCTCATCGGACTCATCGCCGCCTACGTCGCCTCTGGTGCCCGCACCATGGACCTGTCGCAGTTGGCCCAATTCCCCTTCACCGTCCACTTTCAAATGTGGGTCTTCCCACTGGTCTTCGTCGGCTTTGCCATCCTGGCTGGCATGTGGCCCTTCCACACCTGGGCTCCAACTGGCCACGTCGCCGCACCCACCGCAGCCTCCATGCTGCTCGCCGGAGTCGTGATGAAGCTCGGCGCCTACGGCTGTCTCCGCGTCGCCATGGCCCTCTTCCCCCGCGGCCTCGACGCCTGGGGATTCCACCTCCTCGGCTTCGGCTCCTGGCGCGACGTATTCGCCCTAATGGCAGTCATCGGCATCGTCTACGGCGCACTCGTCGCACTCGTCCAGAAAGACTTCAAGTTCGTCATCGGATACTCCAGCGTCAGTCACATGGGCTTCGTCCTGCTCGGACTCATGACCCTTCAGCAAATCGGTATCGACGGAGCCGTCCTGCAGATGTTCTCCCACGGCATACTCGCCGGACTCCTCTTCGCCGTCGTCGGACGCATGGTCTACGACCGCACCCACACCCGCGAACTAGCCCAGTTGCAAACCATGCAACTCAGCAAAGTTCTTCCCTTCGCCGCCGCCACCTTCGTCATCGCATCCATGGCCTCCATCGGCCTGCCGGGTTTCAGCGGCTTCGTCGCAGAACTCCAGGTGCTCATCGGCACCTGGCACGCCTACCCGCGGTTCACCCTGCTCGCCGGTCTCGGAATCGTCATCGGCATCGCCTACACCTGGCGCGTCATGCAGGTCGTCTTCTTCGGCGAACCCGCCACCAACCAGCCCGCAAACGTCGCCCCCCTGCCTCCCATCACTATGCCCGAACGCATCGGCACCACCCTGCTCGTCGCCACCAGCGTCCTCATCGGACTCTATCCGCAACTGCTCTTACGCATCATCGTTCCCGCCTTGCACTCACCCCTGTTTGACGGCTTGTGGAAAGGATCCCAACAATGACCCCCTTTCCCTACGCAGAGCTGTTCTCGCTGCTCGTACCGCAGATCATCCTGGTCCTCACCGCGCTGGCCGTTCTCGCCGCCGACGCCTTCTTCCTGCGCGCCGCCGACACCCCTGTCCGTATCAAGTCAGGTGTCGTGCTCTCGCTCATCGGCTGCACCCTTACCATCGCCCGCACGTTGCACACGCCCCTCCAGGCCAATCTGCTCGATGGCATGATCGTCCTTAATCCACTCGTCCAGCAGATCCAAATCGTCTTGCTCCTGCTCACCATGCTGACCGTTCTGCTCTTCGTCTCCTCCTCCTTTACCCAACACGTCAGCGAATACCTCGCCCTCATCCTGCTGGCCACCGTCAGCATGATGTTTCTTGTCAGCACGCAAAATCTTCTGCTCATCTTCCTCGCGCTGGAGATGCTCAGCCTCTCGCTCTACATCCTCACTGCCTTCAACAAGAGCAGTGGCCAGTCCGCAGAGGCCGCATTGAAGTACTTCCTCTTCGGCGGTACCTCCGCAGCCTTCCTGCTCTTCGGCTTCAGCCTCCTCTACGGCTTCTCCAACTCGACCAACCTCACGCACATTGCCAGCACCATCCACGGATCATCTCTGGACCCACTGCTGATCGTCGCCATCGTTATGGTCATCGTCGGGCTCGGCTTCAAAGTCGCCGCAGTCCCCTTCCACTTCTGGGCACCCGACGTCTATCAGGGAGCGCCCGCACCCAGCGCAGCCTTCATCGCATCCGGCTCCAAGGTCGCAGCCTTTTACGTCCTCTACCAGGTCATGGTCATCGGTCTCGCCGGTGCCGAGGGTGGCGCAACCTGGCACACCTACGCCCCCGGCTGGGTCCCCGTCCTCGCCATCGTCGCCGTGCTCTCCATGGTGCTCGGTAACCTCGTCGCCATTCGCCAGACCAGCGTCCGCCGCCTGCTCGCCTACTCCGCCATGGCCCACGCCGGATACATGCTGATCGGCATCCTCGCCCACTCGGAACAGTCCCTCCCAGCCCTGCTCTACTACGCCATCACCTACGCCGTCACCGTCCTGGGTGCATTCGGCGTCGTCGCACTCGTCGAAGCCAACACCGGCGGAGACACCCTCGCCCACTTCGCCGGACTCAGCCGCCGCGCCCCCATCGCCTCATTCTGCATGTTCATCTTCCTGCTATCCCTCGCCGGAATCCCACCACTCGCAGGCTTCTTCGGCAAGTTCTATCTCTTCTCCGCAGCCCTCTCCACCCCGGCACCCACCCTCGGCCTCATCTGGCTGGTCGTCCTCGCCGTCGCCATGAGCGCAGTCTCCCTCTTCTACTACCTCCGCGTCCTCAAAGCCATCTACGTCACCGACCCACCCGCAGACGCAGCCCCCATCCGCACTCCCTTCGTGCACAATCTCGTCTTTGGCCTCATCGCAGCCAGCCTCGTACTGCTGGGCTGCACCCCCAACCTGCTGCTCCACTGGCTACGCCACGCCGTAGACCTCGTCGCCTCCCGCTAACGCAACCCGCACCAAAGACCTCCGCCACCAGCACGGATGGTCGGCAACGCAGCAGCAAATGCTTCTCAGCACGTTGCGTTCGCCTTGTGTTCTCAGGGAAATAATGTAGGAGAGTTGATTCTTTGGTGGAGCTGAGCGGGATCGAACCGCTGACCTCCTCGTTGCGAACGAGGCGCTCTCCCAGCTGAGCTACAGCCCCCCACCAGACACAGCCAACGCACCCGAACTACAGGCGAACGCCATGTCAATCAACTCTTCGAGTGTACCAGCAGCCAGCACTTCGCTCAACCCTTCGCGCCGCTCGCAGCATCAGGTCCAGCATCAGTGCCCACACACCCAGTCACCACCGTTCCCTCCGTCAGCGGCTTCTCCACCACATGCCACACTTCGCCCGTAGCATCGACCTCCACCCCCAGCACCGGAACCGTCAACCGCGCACCACTGCGCGCCACCGCCTCCAGCGCCCCGGTCTCAGCGCCGCGGCCAAACTCCGTCCGGTCCAGCAATATCTGCCACCGCGCCGTCGCCTGTACCCGCGACTCCAACCGGATATCCATCACCACGCCTTCAAACTGCTTCATCGTGCCACCGCCTTCACCAGTGCTTCCATCTCGCGCACGCTGCCCACGCAGAACGGCGTTCGCTGATGAATCCCTTCCGGCTTGATATCCAGAATCCGCCCCACCCCATTCGTCGCCATCCCGCCAGCCTGCTCCGCAATCATCGCCAGCGGATTGGCCTCATACAACAACCGCAGCTTCCCCTTCGGCTGCTTGGTCGTCGGAGGATACAGAAACACCCCGCCCTTCAACAGCGTCCGATGAAAGTCCGCCACCAGGCTCCCGATATACCGTGAGCTGTAATCCTTCCCCAGGTCACCCCTCCGCAGCCCGTCGACATACGCCCGGTACTCCTCCGGCCAGCCCGCCGCATTGGCCTCGTTCACGCTATAGTAGCTGCCCTGCTCCGGCATCATCATCTGCTCGTTACTCAACACAAACGCACCGATCGTCGGGTCCAGCGTAAATCCATGTACCCCATTGCCCGTCGTGTACACCAGCACCGTCGAAGGCCCATAGACAACATACCCAGCCGCCACCTGCCGAAATCCCGGCTGCAAAATCGACTCTTCCAGCGTCCCCAACTCCGCCGGCATACGCCGCAGCACGCTGAAGATCGTGCCCACGTTCACATTCACATCAATGTTCGACGACCCATCCAACGGATCGAACACAATAATGTACTTGCCCGTCTCCGCATCCCGATTGAACGTCACCGGCTGCTCATCTTCCTCGCTCACCAGCGCCGCCACGCTGTCCCGCAGCCCCAGGCAATGCAGCAGAGCCTGGTTCGCATACACATCCAGCTTCTGCTGCTGCTCGCCCTGCACATTCTCCGCGCCAAACGAGCCATACACGTCGCTCAGCCCAGCCGAACGAATCCGCGCCTCCACCATCTTGGCCGCCAGCGTAATGCCGCTCAGCAGCCAGCTGAATGTCCCCGAGGCCTCGCGCCCTGTAGCCTTCAGTGCCGCCTGCTGCTGTTGCAAAATATGCTGCTGCACCGTCGTGATCATCGCCATCGTCACAACCCTTCGCCACTCAGATTTGTCAGCGTTTCAACCCGGACAGATGCCAACTCTAGCATCGTCAAATATCCCCCAACAAGACCCTTTGTGCGAAATTCGTGAGATCAGTACGATTACCGCTCACCCACCTCGCTACAATCACTGGAATCACGCTCAGCCGCCGCTGCCAGCCCCTGTGTGCTCTGCCAGACCGCACGCAGCCACACGCAAGATCATTACCGATGCAGGCGTCAGCCCCGACTACCAGTTCTTTACCCATCGCGTCGGCCACGGTATCGGCATGGATAGACACGAATGGCTCTATCTTGTCCGCGGCAACGCCCAACAACTCGAACCCAATATGTGCTTCTCCAACGAACCCGGCCTCTACCTCCCCGCTGAATTCGGCGTGCGTTTAGAAGACGACATGCACATGACGCCCGACGGAGCCCGCCTCTTTACGCCCCAAAGTCCATCGCTCGAAGTCCCCTTCGCCACCACCTGATCGACAACCTCGCGTCAATCGCATACCCTCATCTTCAGAATTCTCGGAGCTTCCGTAATGATCAGTTACCTGCCATCGTCTGCCGCCCGCCTCCTAGCGCTCTCTCTCGCCGCCACTACCTTGGCACTCGCCCAGGCGCAGACTCCGGCAGTCCCCCCGGCCAACGCGCCCCATCAGGGCATCTCGTTGGCTAACATGGATCCAGCCATCCGCCCAGGCGACGACTTCTACCACTTCGCCAACGGCGGCTTCATCGCGCGGAACACCCCGCTTCCAGCAGACCGTGCCGCAATCGGAGTCTTCAGTTCCCTCAGCGATAACAGCTTCAAACAAGTTGCCAGCATCATCGACGACGCCACCAAGGCCAATGCACCCGCAGGCTCCGACCAACGCAGGATAGCTGACCTCTACCGCTCCTACATGGACGAGTCGGCCATCGAGTCCCACGGTCTATCCACGCTACACACCCAACTCGCCGTCATAGCCGCCATCAAGGATCGTCACGATCTGGCCCACGCTCTCGGTCTGTCTCTTCGCGCCGACGTTGATGCCCTCAACAACACCAACTTCCACACCGCTAATATCTTCGGACTCTGGGTCGCTCCCGGCTTCAACGACCCAGACCACTACGCTCCCTACCTCCTACAGGGCGGCCTCCAACTCCCCAGCCGTGACTACTACCTTCTCGATAGCCCCCACATGCGCGAGATTCGGACCAAATACCTGGCACACATCGCCGCCATGTTCCGCCTGGCCGGTTTCTCCGACGCCGACACCCGCGCCGCCCTTGTTCTTGACCTGGAGACTTCGATTGCGCGCCAGCACATCTCCTTAGCTGACAGCGAAAACATCCACACCGCAAATAATCCCTGGACCATGGCCGACTTCTCTACCAAAGCCCCCGGCCTCGATTGGACTGAGTTCTTCCTCGCCGCCGGCCTTACCAATCCCAACGGCAAGCAGCCCACCTTCATCGTCTGGCAGCCCTCTGCAGTTATTGGAGAGGCGGGCATCGTCATCTTCCGCGACCTCGACTCCTGGAAAGATCTGCTCGCATATCACCTCATCGAAGCCAGTGCGATCGGTACCTCCAAAGATCTCGCAGAGGAACGCTTCGCCTTCTTCGGCAAAACCCTCTCCGGAACTCCTGCCCAGCGGCCCCGTGACTTCCGCGGCGATGCCTTCGTCTCCACCACACTTGGCGACGCCGTTGGCCAGATCTATGCTCAGCGCTTCTTCTCCCCCGAGGCAAAAGCTCAGGCCCAGGCCCTCGTAGCCAACCTGCTTGCCGCTTTCAAGATCCGCCTCGAAAACCTCACCTGGATGGCTCCCACGACCAAAAAAGAAGCCCTCGCCAAACTAGCCACCCTCCAGGTCGGCGTCGGTTATCCCGACCACTGGCGCAGCTATGCCGCACTCGAAATCAAACCCGACGACCTGCTCGGCAACATGCAGCGCGCCAGCCTGTTCGAGTATCACGACAGCCTCAGCCGCATCGGCACCCCGGTCGACCGCAAGGAGTGGACCATGGAGCCCCAGACCGTCAACGCCGTCAACCTGCCGCTAGACAACGGTCTCAACTTTCCAGCCGCAATTCTTCAACCGCCATTCTTCGATCCCAAGGCACCCGCAGCAGCCAACTACGGCGCAATTGGTACCGTCATCGGCCATGAGATCAGCCACACCTTCGACTCCGAAGGGGCCGCATTCGACTCCCAGGGCCGTGTCCGCAACTGGTGGACCCCGGACGATCTCGCCCACTTCGACGCCGTAACCGCAGCACTCGCAGCTCAGTACGACACCTACAAACCCTTCCCCGACCTTGCCGTCAACGGCAAACAAACCCTTGGAGAAAATATCGCTGATGTTGCAGGAATTGCCGCCGCGCTCGACGGCTTCCA
Organism: Acidobacteriota bacterium; assembly: GCA_021780315.1. Classification (GTDB taxonomy): domain Bacteria; phylum Acidobacteriota; class Terriglobia; order Terriglobales; family Acidobacteriaceae; genus Edaphobacter. Next base: position 46,009 of record JAJXYY010000018.1, on the reverse strand, counting down.
CGCCGCCACCCAGGGCACCACGCAACCTGCCCTTGGCGGATTCACTCCCGACCAGCAGTTCTTTCTGGCCTTCGCGCAGAACTGGGGCAGCGTCACTCGTGAGGCTGCTCTTCGTCAACAGATCCTCGGCGATCCCCACGCACCCGGACAATTTCGCGCCGCAACTGTCCGCAACATCGACGCTTGGTACACCGATTTCAAAGTCCAGCCCACCGATAAGCTCTACCTGTCACCCAAAGACCGCGTCAAAATCTGGTAGACACTCGAGCCGCAAATAAATGCCCCTTCAGCGAAGATTTGTACTCGCTGAAGAGGGCATCTTCACCCAGCACCAAACGACTCACCTAGCGTCCTACGGGAACTCCATCCAGCCCCATCAATCGCCCTACGGGATACTTCCCTACCCGATTCGCAGCAAACCACGGTGACCGCTCGTAGAAAAACTCCAGGCGCGCTGCAGCATTGCCTGCAAACACCGGATCGCTCGCCACTTTCTTCTCGAACTCCGCCTTCAGCTTGGGGTCTTTGGCCATCATCTCCCGCGCCAACTGCTCCAGCACATACGCCTCGCCGTACTCCTTCTGCTCAAAGATCGAGTCGAAGAATCCCCACTGCAGTGCCGAGTCCGGTGCCGCAGGCTCCAGCCATGCTACCGCCACCTTCGACAGCCTCTGATTCAACCGCACCACTGCCGACCCTGCCGGATAGGTCACCTTCTCACGCACTGGTACGCAGCTTCCGTACTTCCCAGGATCATGCAGCGCCTCGCCATTGAACGTCGGATGCCGTCCCTCAAACGGTTGATCCTGCCACGTCATCCCCGCACACTGATACGTCTCCACCTCACCCGTCCACTCTGCCGTCGTCCGCTCCATCTCCACCTGGTGCGCCGCCAGCACATCAATCACCTTCACCCACGGCGCCGGAATGATGTAAGCCGCAGGCAGCGTTGTCTCCGCCGTTACCTTGAAACCCGTCTGAAACGGTAGTGAGACATTCCACGGCTCATGCGAGTACTTCACCCACATCGCCCCCGAAACCGCACTCAACTCCCGCTTGTACGCATATCCACGAAACAGAAACGGCGTCGTCTGCCCACCCCACCCCAGCGCCAGCGGATACTTCACATTGTTCAGCGGATGCGCACCCATGGCCTCCGCCTCCTTGTCGGCCGCGGCGTTCAGCGCAATCACCTTGTCCGCATCGCGATTCATCAACTCCATCAACCCCGCCAGAATCTCGTAGTTCCCCGTCACCCTTGTCTTGTAGTCCTTCAGCATGTGCATCTCGACCAGCATGCCCGGACGTCCCTCCAGCACCACATATCCGGTCGAGAACCGTGGCGGATCGTCGTTGAACCCCAACCCCTGCGCCAGATCATTGTCGTTCACCAGATTGATATACGTCGGCGAAGCCAGATGCCCATGCGCATCCACATACTTCTCCAGCCCCGGCGTCACCACCTCATCCACCCACTTCGCCGTACCCACCGGAACGTTCGGTCCATCGTCAATCGTGAACGTGACATCGTACTGATAGTCCGCACCATCCGTTACATGGTCATCTACAAAAAAGTCCGGCAGCCAGCGGTGAAACATCGCCATAAACGCCCGCGCCTCCGGCGTATCCAGCTTCAGATAATCACGGTTCAAATTCAGATTGGTTCCGTTGCCCCGCCACCCCATCTCCGCTGGCCCATCCTGGTTGATGCGGTTGTACGCGCTGCGCCGCTCATGTCCATCCGCGTTGTACATCGGAATAAATACAAACACCGCGCGCTCCAGCAGAGCAGCCTTCGTCTTCGAAATCACCATGTCCCGCAGCAACGCCAGACAAGCGTCCTTGCCATCCATTTCACCTGCGTGGATCGAGTTCTGCACCAGCACAATCGGGCGCTTCGCTGAATGTAACGCTACAGGATCGAACACCCCATCCTTCGACACCACCACCACATCCAGTTCGCGTCCCTCACCCGTCTTCCCAAACGCCTCAATCTTTACCTGACTCGCCGCAGCCCCCTGCACATGCCGCAAATATGCCATCGTCTCGTCATAATCCGGCGTCGTCGCGTAGCAGCTCTTCTCCGCTGGAGTAAGCCACTGGGCATCCCCAACCGGCACACAAGCACCCACCGCTTTCACCTGAGGCTGCAAACTCGCATCCCCCACCGTCTGCGCCTGTGCTACCCCGCCTGCCAAAGCCAGCAATACCCCAAACGCAACTCTCATTTATCCCCCTGATGCAGCACTCATTGGCAGCAGCGGACCGGTCTTTCTGCTGTACTGCTAAGTCAGATCTTCCGTATCAAAGGGTGTCACCTTCCGTCCCAGCGCAGACACATCCCTCGCTCCGCCGACCAGTCCCTTCACTACCGCATCCATGTCGTCCGCGTCTGCACTCGCAACCATCCTGCCCATCGACTCCGGAATTGCCAGGCTCTCCAGCAGTACGGTCACATGCGCCATCGCCATGTGGTCCATACCCATGCCTTCAGGGGTCTTTGCCTTGATACCAACCTCGCCCGGCTTTACCCCCAGCAACTCCGCCACCCGCTCCCGCAACTCACCTGCGATCGGTACGATCTTGGGCCGCGCCATAATCAAAACCGTATCGATGTTCACAATCTTGTATCCTGCCGTGGCAATCTCCTCCAGCGCCGTTTGCAGAAAGACGGTCGAATCGGCGCCCTTCCAGCGCGGATCGCTCGGCGGAAAAAACGTCCCAATATCACCCGCCGACACCGCGCCCAGCAACGCATCCGTGATCGCGTGTAGCAGCACATCACCATCCGAGTGCCCTGCCAGCCCTTCAGTATGCTCGATCTTCAATCCGCCAATCACCAGCGGCACACCGGCCTTGAAGGCGTGCGAGTCAAATCCATATCCAATACGCATTCCCACTAGTCGCCACCTAAATAAAACTCTGCCAGTTCGATATCACCTGGCTGGGTTATCTTGAAATTTCTCGCCGACCCCGGAACGACAGCAACCTCGATGCCTGCCCGTTCCAACACACTCGCCTCGTCCGTTCCGGCAAACTCATCGGCCTCCGCCTCCATAAACGCCCGGCGCAGCAGCCCAAACAGTGCTCCCTGCGGCGTCTGGGCATGGACCACCCGTTCCCGCGGAATGGTCGCGGTAACAATCGCTCCATCTGCCGTGCGTTCCACCTGCTTGATCGTATCCACCGCAGGGAGTCCCACGATCGCCGCGCCATGCTTCACCACCGCATCAATCGTCCGCTCAATCGTCGCGGGATCGATCAGGGGGCGCACAGCATCATGTACCAACACCACGTCGTCGTCCTCACAGTGCAGCGCCGCCAGCGCATTGCCCACCGAGGCCTGACGGTTATCGCCGCCTTCCACCATATGCACCCGGGCACCCAGCTTGTACTCGATCACCTGGGCCTCAACACGCTCACGTTCACTGGCCCGTACCGCCACGCACACGGCATCCACACGTGGCACTGCCAGAAACGCCCGCAGCGACCGAATTAGGATCGGCACACCGCCAATCTCAAGAAACTGCTTTGGCGCAACTCCGCCCGGAGTCCCTGCGGACATCCGCGTACCGATACCTGCTGCTGGAAGAATCACAAATACTCGCATAACCACCGGAGTATACAAGATCGCAGCCCACACCTACGCATCTTCCCCACAGCAGGACTCAACGCAGCACCCTCCCCTGCCAACGGTGCGCGATAATCATCACGTGCAATCCTCCACCACCCCCGCAGCTGAATACAGCCAACGCCAGCAAGCCCGAGAGCGACGCGTAGCCCAACTGAACCAGCGCCACATCCGTCTCGGATACCTGCGCCTGCTCACCATCGGATTCGGCCTCATCCTACTCTGGTGGTTCTTCACTGGCTCCGGCGTATCCGTGCTCTGGCTGCCGCTTCCTGTTCTGCTCTTTCTCTCCCTGATCATCTATCACGCCAGCCTGCTGCGGCAGCGCGCTCAGGCAGACCGCGCTGCCGAAGTCTACCGTCGCGGCCTCGCCCGCGTCGAAGACCGCTGGATCGGCACAGGACCGCAAGGAGAGCGCTTCGCCGCCACCCCCCACCTCTACGCCACTGACCTGGATCTCTTCGGTCACGCCAGCCTCTTCCAACTACTCTCCACCGCCCGCACCCGCATGGGAGAAGACACGCTCGCCCGCTGGCTGCTCGCCCCCGCACCCGTCACCGATCTCCTTCAGCGCCATGCCGCGATCGCCGATCTTCGCGACCGTCTCGACCTCCGCGAAGACATGGCCATCCTCGGCGCAGATCTCAACCCCGGGGTGCATCCCGAAGCACTCACCGCCTGGGCAGAGTCGCCTCGCCTGCTCGAGCACCCTCGGTACCGCTGGCTCGCCTTGGCCCTCGCATTGCTGGCGATCTCTACCGCTATCCTCTGGGCAACCCTCGGCATCCGCATCCCCTTCTTCCTCATCCTGCTTCTGGAAGGCGCCATCGTCGCACTCCTCCACCGCCGTGTCCAGCAGGTCTTCCACGGCACCGAACATGCCCTCCAGGATCTCCAGTTGCTCTCCTCGCTCTTCGCCCGCCTCCAGCAGGAGAGCTTCGAAGCAGCGCCCTTGCAAGCACTCCAGCAGAAACTCTCCTCCCACCACCTGCCCGTCTCCCGGGCCATCACCCAGCTGGACTCCATCGTCCAGCACATCTACTCGCTCGATAACTTCTTCGTCCGCCTTCTGGACATCCCACTCCTTTACTCCATTCAGGCCGCTTATGCCGCCGAGGCCTGGCGCAGCGAACACGGAACCAGTGTCCGCCCATGGCTCGATACCCTCGGCCAACTTGAAGCGCTCCTCGCTCTTGCCACCTACACCTACGAGCACCCTGACGATCACTTCCCTGAGTTCCTCTCCGGTCCGCCCGCCTTTCACGCCCGGCAACTAGGCCACCCACTGCTGCCAGACGCCCGCTGCGTCCGCAACGACGTCACCATCGGACAGCACGGAGCCAACCCGCAACAAAGCTCCGTCCTGCTCATCAGCGGTTCCAATATGTCCGGCAAAAGCACCCTGATGCGTGCCGTCGGCATCAACACTGTTCTCGCCATGGCCGGAGCACCCGTGCGTGCCCATGCCCTCCAACTAACACCGCTCCGGGTCGGTGCCAGCATCCTTATCAACGACTCCCTCCAGCAGGGCAGCTCCCGTTTCTACGCCGAGATCACCCGCCTGCGACAGATCTGCGATCTAGCGACCCAGACCCCGCCCCTGCTCTTCCTTCTCGACGAACTGCTCCAGGGCACCAACTCCAAAGACCGCCTAACCGGCGCCGAAGGTGTCGTCCGCACCCTCATCGAGCGCGGCGCCATCGGGATCATCAGCACCCACGACCTCGCCCTCACCCACCTCGGCGGAACCATCGCCCAGCATCTCCACAACATGCACCTGCAGGACCAGATCGAAGCTGGCAAGATGAAGTTCGACTACCAGTTACGCGAAGGGGTCGTTACCAAAAGCAATGGAATCGAACTCATGCGACTCATCGGCCTCGACGTCTAACCTCTCCCACCACTACCAGAGAAAACCATGCCGCCACCAAACGCCCTCGCCTTCGACCGTACCCATCTCCACCCGGGAGACCGCCTCTGCGTCGCTATCTCCGGTGGTGCGGACTCCGTAGCCCTGCTGCTCACCCTTCATGCCGCCAACACCACCCGGCGTGACGCCCTCGGCATTGGCCTCTCCGCCGTCCACGTCCACCACGGACTCCGTGGCGAAGAAGCAGACACCGACCAGCGCTTCGTGCAGGAGCTCTGTGCGCACCTGGAGGTTCCCCTGCACCTCCATCATGTGAGCATCCCCGAACGCGTCGCCGAAACTCGGGCCGCAGGTACACCCGAGACCATCGAGGAGGCAGCCCGCGCAGCCCGTTACGACTTCTTCTCTTCCCTCATCGCATCCGGCCAGGCGGATTCCGTACTCACCGCCCACACCCTCGACGATCAGGCCGAAACCGTTCTAATCAAGTTGCTCCGCGGAGCCTGGACCGAGGGTCTGGGCGGCATCCACCCCATCGTCCTGGTCAACACCACCTCCCGCTCCGGAAAAATCCTCCGCCCGCTCCTCCACACGCGCCGTCACGAAGTCGAATCATTCCTCCAAAGCCTCAATCAACCCTGGCGTGAAGACTCCTCCAACACAGACACCGCCTTCACGCGCAACCGAGTCCGCCACGAACTGCTCCCCCAGCTCCGCCTGTTCAACCCCTCGTTGGACCACACCCTGGCCAACCTCGCCGAGCTGGCACGCGAAGAGGAGTCCCGTTGGCAGGCCGAGCTCAGCCGCCTTTTACCCCAGCTTCTGCTCCCCGGCAAACCCGTTCGGGGCGGCGGACGAGCCGTCAGTACAGCCGCCGGACAATCCAACGCCACCGTCGCCGTCGAGCTGGAACGCCTCCGCGCCCTTGACCCCGCCCTCCGCCGCCGGGTACTCCGCGCCGCTGCCCGTCAGCTCGGGGCGCGCCTCAGCTTCGACGAAACCTCCCGGCTGCTCGCCCTCTGCGGCTTCCTCACCTTGCGAACCGTAGCCTCCAAGCCCAGCGCAACCTTACAGTTAGCCGGAAATCTCCACGCCGAGCGCTCCGCCCGCGAACTCCGCCTCACCCTACGCCCCACCAAGCCGTAAAACCACTCCCCAGCAGCGCATCCGTTCCAACCGAGGTCTTCCTCGTTAGTTGCATCAACATTCCTGTTACCCCCCTGTGAATCGTCCTGCCAAAGAGTAGAATCGAATTATCTGACGGGGTAGGAACGTCACCGGGGGCCTGAGCCACAACCCACCCCATGGAACTTTCCTGAAACGATATCGTCAAACAGTTAAGCATGCGCACCATCACAGACCGCATGCTTGGTCCTGACAAGCATCACAGTAGCGAAAGACAGTTGCCAGACCGGAAAAATGAGGAAATTCGCTTGAACTCGACCGTCAAACAAATTCTGATTTGGGTTTTCATGATCACCTGCCTCGTCTTCTTGTGGCAGTTCGTCGTCAAGGGCACCGGTGCAGGTCCCGACAAACCCATTAGCCTCACCCAGCTCCTCAACGACGCCGATCAGGGTAAGATCGCCGAAGTCAACGTCAACGGAGCAGAGGTCACAGGCAAGTATCGCGGCGACGATAAAACCCAGTTCCACACCACCATTCCGGGCAACTATCCCGACATGTACAAGACGCTCCGCGACCATGGCGTCAACATCACCATCAAGGATCAGAACTCCAACGCATGGCTTGGCTTCCTCATCCAGCTTGCGCCCTTCGCCCTGCTCCTCGGACTCTGGTTCTTCCTCCTCCGCCAGATGCAGTCCGGCGGCAACAAGGCCATGAGCTTCGGCAAGTCCCGCGCCCGCCTGCTCTCCATGCAGCAGAAGAAGATCACCTTCAAGGATGTTGCTGGCGTAGATGAAGCCAAGGAAGAGTTGAAGGAGATCATCGAGTTCCTTCGCGAGGCTCAGAAGTTCCAGCGCCTCGGTGGCCGCATTCCCAAGGGTGTTCTGCTAGTCGGGCCTCCTGGAACCGGCAAAACCCTCCTCGCCCGCGCAGTCGCAGGAGAAGCCAACGTACCATTCTTCTCCATCTCCGGCTCGGACTTCGTCGAAATGTTCGTCGGTGTAGGCGCATCGCGCGTCCGCGACCTCTTCGAACAGGGAAAAAAGAACGCTCCCTGCATCATCTTCATCGACGAGATTGACGCCGTCGGTCGTCACCGTGGCGCAGGCCTCGGCGGCGGACACGACGAGCGCGAACAAACCCTCAACCAGTTGCTCGTAGAGATGGACGGTTTTGAGTCCAACGATGGGGTCATCCTCGTCGCCGCGACCAACCGCCCCGACGTTCTCGACCCGGCACTCCTCCGCCCGGGCCGTTTCGATCGCCGCGTCATCGTCGATCGCCCCGACATCCGTGGTCGCGAAGAAGTGCTCAAGGTCCACTCCAAGAAAGTCCCCATGGCCGAAGATGTTGATCTCAACGTCCTCGCTCGTGGGACACCGGGCTTCTCCGGCGCGGACCTGGCCAACATGGTCAACGAAGCAGCCCTCACTGCTGCACGTTTCAACCGCAAGGCCGTCCACATGTACGACTTCGAAGTCGCCAAGGACAAGGTCATGATGGGCGCAGAGCGCAAATCCATGCTGCTCACCGACGAAGAGAAGAAGGTTACCGCCTACCACGAAGCCGGTCATACCCTCGTCTCCGCACTTCGCGAGCACTCTGACCCCCTCCACAAGGTCACCATCATTCCCCGCGGAATGGCGCTCGGCGTCACCGTCTACCTACCCGAGGAAGACCAGCACACCGTTACCAAGGACTATCTCGAAACACGCATGGCCACCCTGATGGGCGGACGCTGCGCCGAAGAGATCTTCCTCAAGAAGATGACGACCGGTGCCGGTAATGACATCGAACGCGCCACCGAACTCGCCCGCAAAATGGTCTGCGAGTATGGCATGAGCAGGATGGGCCCCATGACCTTCGGCAAGAAGGAGCAGGAGGTCTTCCTTGGCCGCGAGATCGGTCAGTCCCGCGACTTCTCCGACGATACCGCCAAGCAGATCGACGCCGAAGTTCGCAGCTTCGTCGATGCGGGTTACAAGTCCGCCTACACCATCCTCGAGTCCAATCAGGACATCATGCACCGCATGGCGACTGCCCTGCTGGAGCGTGAGACCCTGGACGCAGCCGAGATCAAACTCATCATCGAAGGCAAGGAACTCCCTGCCCTCAAATCCCCACTCGCTCAGGCAGGCCCACCCGATTCAGGCGAGACCCAGAAGATTCTCAAACCTGAGTCCGGACGTAAGCCCGGCTTCGGCGAAGGCCAACCCTCACCCGCATAACTCCGCAGCATGGACCATAACGGCAGCCTGCCAAGGCTGCCGTTTTCTTTTGCCTCCTCCATCCCCTCCCTGTCCAATTCCCTCCCCACCTCGATACCCACACAAAATCCACCCAACCTCATCCCCCCGGCAATGCGACAATAAAGGTAGACCGCATGACCCGACGCCATCTCATCCTGCCGCTTCTCTTCGCCCTCACTGGCTGCGGTTACCATCAAGCCGGCAGCGCGGCTCATCTTTCTTCCAGCGTCCGCACCCTTGCCGTCCCCATCTTCACCACCCACGTCCAGGCGTACCACACGGAAATGGCGTTCACCCAGGCTGTCATCCGCGAACTAAACACCCGCACCCGCTACCGCATCCTGAACTCCGACAACACCGATGCCGACGCCACCCTACACGGCACCATTCTCACCCAGACCGTCGCCCCCCTCACCTACGACGCCACCAGCGGACAGACCTCCAGCTACCTCATCACCATCACCGCCAAAGTCCTCCTCACCGCCCACGACGGCCACATCCTCTACCAGAACGACAACCTCCTCTACCACGAGCAGTACCAGTCCACCATCGATCTCAACGGCTTCATCCAGGAAGACTCCCCCGCCGTCCTCCGCATCGCCCGCTCCTTTGCCACCGCTGTCGTTAGCGATATGCTGGAGTCCTTCTAATGGCCGCCCCGCTCCGCAGCTTCGCTAGCACCGACCGCTTCCTCGCCGAGATCGTCACCCCCGCGATCAAGCCCGGCTACGTCCTCCTCGGCGACGAGATCTTCCTCTACGACCGCTGCCGCCGCGCCGTCCTCGAAGCCCTAGCCCCCCCCGACACCCGCGACTTCTGCCTCCACGACCTCGACCTCGCCGAAACCTCCATCTTCGAGATCCTCGACCGCGCCCAAACCCCCTCCCTCATGGCCCCCTTTCAGGTCATCTTCGTCCGCGGCCTCAAGGCACTCTACGGCCGCGGCTCCAAAAAAGAAGAATTCGCCGCAATCGACAGCTACTTCCGCTCCCCCAACCCCTCCGCCCTGATACTCTTCGTCGCCGACCATCTCCGCATCCCCACCGACCTCCGCAAGATGGACTACCAGGACAAAGAGCGCTACGAAAAAATCCGCGAAACCCTCGGCGACTGGTGTGGCATGGTCGAACTGGCTCGCGTAGAAGAGTCCGATGCCATCAAGTGGGTCACCCACACCGCCGAGTCCGCCAACCCACCCGTCCGCATCGACCCCGACGCCGCCCGCGAACTGGTCGACGCCCTCGGCGCCGACATGATGCTCATCGCCAGCGAACTCGACAAGCTCATCCTCTACGTCACCGCCCCCGCCAAAGCCATCTCCAAAAACAGTGTCATCCCAGGTGAAGCGGAATACCCGCTGTTGCCTTCCCCTCACGCAGCCACTGAACCCCGGGTGCCCCATTCATCGCAGCCTCACCGCGATGAGTGGGATTCGACAAAGCCCGAAGCCTCCGTCCTCGCCAAAAACCGCATCACCCTCGGCGACGTAGAAACCATGGTCCTCGCCGCCAAACAGCGCTCCCTCTACGAACTCACCGACGCCATCTCCGCCAAGGACCGCCCCCGCGCCCTCCTCCTCCTCCACGGCCTCCTCAACGCCTCCGACGGTGGCGAAGACGCCGCCATCGGCCATCTCTACATGCTCGCCCGCACCTTCCGCCAGATGCTCATCATCTCCGAGAAGAACGTCCGCGACTCCCGCGCCATCTGGCAGGTCCTCTGGCAGGGCTTCCGCATGCCCCCCTTCGCCGCCGAAGACCTCATCAAACAAGCCCGCCGCTACAAATCCCGCCGCGAACTCACTCGCGCCATCCGCCTCGTAGCCCGCGCCGACCTCGAACTCCGCTCCAGCCCCGCCAACAAACTCCTCGTCCTAGAACGCCTCATCCTGGACCTCTCCACCGAACCCAAACCCCACCACCAAGACCCCACCCACCAATTCGCCATGGAACTGTGATGCTTCTATTTGAATATCTGAGACGTGTATGGGACTGGTTGGTGAGAGACGCCGCTCATTCGAGCGCTGTACTTGTCTTCGTAACCATTTGGTATGCCATCCTGACGAACCGGATGACGAAAGCAATTGCCCGACAGACCAGGGCAATGACACAGCCTCTTCTTGTGTTTGACTTCCGCTGGGAGAAGGAGAAGTATCACCCTGAAGGGCATGTCTTGATCAAGAACGTCGGCACTCAACCGCTCCTTCTGCTCGACATAAAGCTGAGTTGCTCAGTTGATTCAATAAGACTCGCGCACCGCTTCAAACTCTGGGACGAACACATCCTTTCGCCCGGAGAGTCCTTGACACCAACTTTTAGCTTTATGCACGAGTTCGACAAAGCCACTTATCGCATCCGTCCGATATCGGCAGGCTACGGTCTGGAGGTTGTCGCATCAGACCTCAGCAAAGAGACTGTTCTTCGGTATTACAGCATCCCAGTCTTGAATGTTTGCTACTGCACTAAAGGAATGCCATTCTCAGTGCGAGCGAAGTATTTCATCAAACCGTGGAAGCAGCGCTATCACCGTCTCCGCCACCGTTTAAAAACTAGGTAGAGCCACTAAGAGCGGTCCCCCGATACTGTGATTCTGAGATATTGGCGTCGCTCTCTGAAAGTACGAGCAAGACTCAAGCATCGCCTCGGCCGGGAAACGGAAAGACCCGTTTACCTGGTCTAAGATACCTAATCGCCACAAACGCACAGCCGTAACTAACAGCAACGATAACCAGCAGAACTAATTCCTCGAAAAACACCAGACCGTAGCGCACTCGAGCTGTGCCAATATCCCATAGCGGGCGAGTTTCTGCGTCTATTTCTTCAGGTATTGCGTAATAGCGAGCACGAACTAGCCATTCGCAAGGCACATATAGAAGCCTCCATATCGCCGCCAAGACATATAAGAACAGCGGCAGGAGCCATCCAATCCGTTTGAGTTGTGAGTAGTAGGGAATAACGCCGAACCAGAGCACACCGAGACCAACAAAGATTATCCAGATCCGAGTAAAGTACCGATTTACGTCCAGTGCAGGCGCAGCCTCCGAGGGTGCATACTCCACTTCATCAGCGGAGTATTCCTGCTGCGCGGTTGGCACGTAGTCATTCCATGGCCCCTTTTCCGAAGCGGCCCCTGGAGGAGCAGGCGCAGCTTTCGCGGGCGGCGTCGAACTCCAATAGCTCTCATCGTTAGGGGGTAGCTTTGACGTAGGAGGACGTACCCAGTTGCGGATCAATTTGTAGGTATAGTCGCTAGCCGCATTCGAGTACGCCCGAGTGCCACCATTCTCGTACGCAACCCCGGTAACCACCACGGGAACTCGGATCGAGCAAACGAGCGCGACTGCGACGAAAAGGGCAATGAAAAGAACTACACGCCTTACCATACGTTCCTCCGTTGAACGCAAGTATAGCCGGGTGCCCCATACATCGATTCTGATGTGTGGGCATCGTCCGAAGGACGACCGCACTCCCATCACTTTCATTGACTCCCCCAAGATCAAACTGTACAGTTCAATCAGTTAAACTGGAGCTTGTATGGCAACCTCCCCCACCCTAAAAAACACCCCACTTGTCGTGTCCCCCATCGACGCCCGCACTAACCTCGGCAAGCTCCTCACTCGCGTCGATACCGAGCGCCGCTCCCTGATCATTGAGAAGCACGGCACCCCGCGCGCTATCCTGCTCAGCATCCACGACTACGTCAGGCTTGCCGCGCCCGAGCCCGAAGTTCTGAAAATCATCGGTCAAGAGTCCGAGCGCAACCAGACCAGCTCGCTTAGCTCCCGCCAGATCGACCAGCTCATCCGCACCACCCGGGCACAAAAGAAAAAGAAGAAGTAGTCTCCATGCTGCCGCTCCGCATCGTCCTTGACACCAACATCCTTGTCTCTGCGGCGCTGAAGCCCTCCAGCCTGCAACGCACCACCTTCCTGCTGGCAATCACAAAACCAGCCCGCCTTTACATCTCCCAACCCATCCTCGACGAATACTCCGAAGTTCTCGCCCGCCCGGAGCTGAAAATCCGCAAGGGGCTACGCCTGCAACTCCTTCAACTCATCAAGAACCAGAGCCACATCATCGTCCCATCCCACAGGCTGGAAATTGCCACCGACCCCGACGACAACAAATTCCTGGAATGCTCAGACGCTGCCCGAGCCGACTACCTCATCACCGGCAACAGGCGTCACTTTCCCACCTTTTGGAAGAAGACCAAGGTCATCACCAGCCGAGAATTCGTAGAACTCTCAGCACCTCACTTGCTTCGCTGACGACCGACTACCGGCTGCCTCACACAACGCCCCTGATATGTGGGCATCGCACGCAGGACGACCGTCTTACTCCCGCCCAAACTCTTGACGCCCCGCCGACTGTACCATAGAAGCGGACCGCGTCATTCTGCCTTCAGCGGCTGGGAAGGGATACCTCCAAAACACTGGCGTGAAGCCAACCTCAGTGCAGCAGCCAGCTAATCCATAAATCGAATTAGACTTTCATCCAGATTTACATGAGGAGTAAAAATGCAAAAACGCATGTTGGGAAAGAGCGGCTTGGAAGTTTCAGCTCTCGGTCTGGGATGCATGGGCCTCAGCTTCGGATACGGTCCTGCAGCAGAAAAAGAACAGGCAATCAAGCTCATTCAGGCTGCCTACGACGGCGGTGTCACCTTCTTTGACACGGCAGAAGCATATGGCCCATACCTCAATGAAGAACTGGTCGGTGAAGCTCTGGCACCTGTCCGCGACAAGGTTGTCATCGCGACCAAGTTTGGCTTCATCGACGGCAAGCCAGCTCTTGGGCTGAATAGTAAGCCGGAGAACATCCGCAGCATGACCGAAGCCGCTCTCAAGCGACTGAGGACCGATGTGATCGACCTGCTCTATCAACATAGAGTTGATCCCGAGGTCCCGATGGAGGATGTCGCCGGCACCGTAAAGCAACTCATCGCAGAAGGTAAGGTGAAACACTTCGGCATGTCGGAAGCAGGAGCGCAGTCGATTCGCCAAGCGCACGCGGTTCAGCCCGTCGCGGCATTGCAAAGCGAATATTCACTCTGGTGGCGCGAGCCCGAAAACGAAATTCTACCCACCCTCGAAGAACTCGGTATCGGTTTCGTTCCCTTCAGTCCACTCGGCAAAGGATTTCTTACCGGTGCCATCAACGAGGGCACGACCTTCGACAGTACAGACTTCCGCAACGTAGTTCCACGCTTCACCGCAGAAAACCGAAAGGTAAATCAGAGCCTGGTTGATGTGCTTGGCACGATTGCAACGTCGAAGCATGCAACGCGCGCCCAAATTGCCTTGGCATGGCTCCTAGCCCAAAAGCCTTGGATCGTACCAATCCCCGGGACTACCAAGCTCCATCGATTACAAGAAAATCTAGGAGCAGCTACCGTGGAGCTGACTACTGACGACCTACGCACTATTGCTCAATCCCTATCCGAAATCGAAGTACATGGCGAACGCTATCCCGCACAACTTCAAAAACTTGTCGGACGATAGATCCGCATACCAAGTCACGCTCCAGTCCCACAAGGGCTGGAGCGGACAAAGATCTTCAAACTCAACCCGACACGGCCCTCTGCTGGACCTACAAATAGTTACATCTGGCGATGTACTAGCGTCCCGTATCCGTGCGTTCGTCAAGGAAGCGCACCGTATCGAACAGAATCGCGACCAGCGCATGTGTCACCGAAAGTCACGTAGATACCCCCCCCAACAGCCTGATCCCTGCGTTTCAGGAGAGACCTTAGAATTGGCGATTGAAAGTGCCTCTTGGCATGATCGCTTAAAGTCCTCAAAGTGTTGCAAGGCTGCTCAACACTCCACGAGTTATCCTGGCCACAACTCATCTTGCGACACAACTGCGGGAACCAGCGCTGTTGCACCCCTGCCAAAAGCGAGGAGTCGTAACATCGCCATGTCGTCTACCTCGGTAAGAACTCGGCATGTGGCCCGATGCTGGGCTCAAGAGATCAAATCCAGTACAGATCTCACTCGTGGGCTAGGCAGAACGATCCGGCATGTACTCAGGCCTTCTGGAGATACGAATAGCATCTTGCGAAGGAGCGGATTCGCAATCACCTGCCCCCTCCCGGGAAGTGACAACTCAAGCTTCAACTACAAAGTCTTTTGGGTTAGGCCTGTTCAACCTCTAGGCGCATACCCACAGTTGAACTCCACGCCACCTGCAACTTACATTAACAAGTTACTCAGCGAAGAACGATGTCTTACAAACATTACTCTCAGACCGTTCATGGTTTGAATTTCATCGTCAGTCGTTAGATCCCACTTATAGACCATTCGTATGACGACCTCATACAGCTCACTTTAGAGTCGAAACATGAATGTAATCGAACATAGCGTCATATCCGGCACGATTCCCTCCATACAACCCAATCGAAACATTGTTCCCGAGTCGATGCGTCCAACTGCCGGCGCGTAACCAGGTCGTACCATCAATGCTCGAATAACACGTGTACACATCGCTCCCGTCCACTGTGCGCTTCGCCACCCTTATCCACGCCTTCTCGTGTCCTGCCATGAGAGCTGCCGGGCCCAGATCGGTCGCTCCCCACGTCGGATAGTTCGCAGCAGGCGCAGTCTCGGCCTTCACAAACTCAATCTGGCGTGTATCCGAATTCGCATAAAGGTCCACGCGCAGATAGTTCTGGTCATCTCTATACAACAAAAGTCCTGCCTGCGCATAGTTATAGCCAGTGCCACTTGTAGACATATCCATCTCCACACTTGTCTCGACCAGATAGTCACCCATTGGTGCATATTCTGCAAGAATCGGAACATTACTCATTGCATTGGTCGTATCAAAGTTCACTGTTGGAATCTTTAGCGATGTTCCCGTCAACGTGTAGACCGGCATACTATGTATCGCCTTCCATTCGGGACCAAGCAACGCTCCGTTGAAGTCTTCCGACAACGCGGTAATGGCTCTCAGCGGCGCATCATTTGCCTGCACTATCGTCGTATAGGAGTTCGCTGCACCCGGCTGGGCCGCAGGCATTGGCTGTGGCGATACGGCATCCGATGGACCATACCCGCCACGTACCAAAGGCCAACCATTCACCCAGTCCAATGCATTCATAGCCACAGGTCGTTGGGTCGTGCCGGCAAAGCCACTGTAGTACGGTGCCGCAGCTGTAACAGTGTGGTAAAGGTAATAGTCCTGTCCAGATTCATCGGTAAACGGATTGCCCCCTCCCGGCCCCAGAAGACTATTTCCATTCATCGAGAGCACCGGCGTGCCGCCAACACCACTATCACTTAATGACCGCCCCTGCTCATCAAGATAAGGCCCCAGTGGAGTCGTAGACCTTCCGGTAAAAACTCCATATCCAGTCAAAGGCCCTGCGCAACAGTTTGTAGCAGAAACAAACAGGTAGTAATAGCTCCCGTGCTGCATCCACGCTGCGCCTTCATAGCGGCTATCTGCTGCAATCAGACGTTCACTCGATGGGTCGGAGATCAACCCGTCCGATGACAACGTACGTATCGATATACCACCAATAAAACTCCCGAATAATATGTAACGCTGTCCATTGCTATCAGCGATCACGTCAGGATCGAACAACCATCGATATAACCCACTGGAGTCCATCCCAGCCGCCACCGTCTCAGGCTGTACGACAGCTGTACCACTATCTATAAACGGACCATCGGCGCTTGCGCTGGTACCCACCCCGATCGCCGAAGCCCCGCCGGGATAGGTCGTCGCTGTGACCGTGTAGTACAGATAATATTTTCCATTAAAGTACTTGATCGCTGGCGCCCACATCAACGCATCCGGAGAAGCCCATACGGGCAATGTAGAAAACGCATCCCTGTCATAGTTCCAATGCACAAGGTCGCTGGAATGGTAAACGCTTAGTCCATGTCGATTATTTAGTGTCGCTGACCCGATCAGATCGCTGCCATTATGGGCATCGCCTGTGCAATATAGATACCAGGTATCTACACCGCTCACTTGGCTTTTGATGATCGCTGGATCTGGGCAGCTAGTCACGGAACCAAGTATGGGGTCGGTTAGCGTCAGTGGGTTCGTGAACGTCGATACCGATGGCTGCGTTATCGTAATCATCAATGAATTCGAAGTGGACGCTTGGCTACTTTGATCTCCGCCATAGCTGGCCACGATTTGATGTGTGCCAGGCAACAGCTTTAGTGTGGTCAGATCTGCCCGCCCACTCACATCCAGAACTCCGGTCCCTAAGGTCGCCGATCCCTCCAAAAACGTTACAACTCCGGTCGCAACCGCCGTTCCAGCCACAGGAGTCACCGCCGCATAGAGACTCAGTGGCACCCCTTGCATACTGCTCACCGACCCAACAGTCAACGCAGTACTAGTAGCCGTGGGTGCGCTCGGCATCTGAACCGTCAGGTTCACCCCACTCGAAGTAGATGAGGCATCGCTACTATTTCCGATATAGACTCCCGTCAGCGTGTACACCCCTACTGCCAGCGAAGTCGTCGTGAAGCTTCCTGTTCCGCTACCATCCAGAGTCGCGCCTCCTAGTAAATTGGAATCCGCATAGAAGTTGACCGTGCCAGCAGGGATGCCGCCGCTTGATGCAATAACTTTGGCTTGGAAGGTAATTGCACTCCCGGCAGTCACACTTGGAGCAGAAGTGGTCAAAGTCGTACTCGTGCTCACAGCCAGAGGTCCCGTACTTGATACGCTAGAACTACCGATCACCGGCCAACCCGTGCCGAAACTTAGCGACCGCACAAAGAGATAGTCCAATCCCTGCTGCGCCAGATTGAGCGCGTGGAAGACGATCAGATCGCCCATCGCTGGATCCACATACGCAGTCTGACCTCCCGGCCCACTCCAACTCACACCGTCACCCTGCAATAGGACTGTACCGCCGCCGGATGCCATATCCACACCCGCCTGATCAAGAAACGGGCCATGAGCACTTGCTGATCGTCCAACAACAATTTTGTATGTACTGAGTGCAGGATTTGCATTACAGCAGAAGTCCCACGAGACAAATAAATAGTAATAGCTGTCCTTATGAATCAACGACGCACCCTCGATGGGATCATAAGTAACATTTGCGGCACGCTGTGCCAAGTGATAAACCGTATTTCCCGTCTGTAACTTCCCCGTACTTACATCGATCTGTTGCTGGAAAATTCCATTCCAAAAGCTCCCGTAATTTAGCCAAACAGCGCCATCACTATCAACTAAAACATTAGGATCGATTGCATTAAAATTGCTGCTGCTAGTCGACTGTAGGACCATTCCTTGATCGACCCACTGATACACAGGACTGCTAGAATCAAGCGTCACATTGGTAGCAAGTCCTATCGCAGAGACATTCGTACCAAACGTAGATACAGCATAGTAAAGGTGATAACTACCATTGAAGTACGAGATGTCAGGAGCCCATATACCCTTCGCCGTAGGAACAGCAGAGGCAATCCACGGTGGAAGTGAGCTGAAGACAGAGCCACACGCATTCCACGTCACTTTGTCGTTGGAACATCGAATCGGAATAAAACCACTCTGCGGCAATGCATCCGTCGCAAAGACATAATAGGTTGAGCCCTCGCGAATAATGCTTGGATCATGCACTGGCGACGTGTTGCCCTTCAAGTCGTACGTCGTCAGCGGACTCTCGGCTGCGATCGTCATACTTAGGCCACTGGCTGCACTGTTGCCCGCAGAATCAGTAACCTTGGCGCTAAACGCAACTGTACCCGCAGTCGTCGGCACTCCTGTGATGATCCCACCGTTGGACAAAGACAATCCCGTCGGCAATGCTCCTGACGAAATTGTCCATGACTCACCCGTACCACTCCCCCCGAGGCCACCAGCGCACTGGAATACGAAACGCCCACCGTAGCAGCTGGCAGTATTGTCGTATCGATCGTGAGCACAGCTTGAACAACAGGTGCTGTCGATTGCGAGCTTGTCGCACTCTTACATCCCTGCATGCAGTTCGTGAGAAAGCAAACGCATAGCGCAAAGAGGAACACCCTGATCTTCCGATTCGTGACGCTACCGCACCGAACCACTCTGCAAGCCAAATCATAAGAGCAGACCATAAATTCCTTGATAGCTGACGACCGTGACTATGATTGGAAATAATACGAAGCATCTAAGCGGCAGGGCTTAGTTTCACAAAGTACAACCACCGATTGCATGATATTGATACTGGTCTTTCTCTTTCTCTCGGCTGGCTCGCAATTCAATATCGTTAGCGAGACAAAAAGGGCCGTCAAATACTTCTGACGGCCCTCGGAGCGATACAACGAATGCAAGCTAGAACTCAAGCCTCAGTTCGAACTGAATAATTCGAGGACCAACCACCGTTGCATTGGGATCAACATAGCCAAAGCCGATCACATCATTCGCACCATCTGTGTTCGGTCGATTGAATACATGTCGATTGAACGCATCGATCAGTGATGCCTGGAACCGAAGATCTGCTCCATCAATCAGGTGTGTTCGCTTGATGATGCTTATGTCTTCACCCGCATATTTGAAGCTTCGTAACTCACCCGTAGTACGTGGCATGGTGCCAAATGCATAAGCACCGCTGCGTGCTCCACGTGCCGAAGGCGTATTCTGGTCAAGAAATGCGTTGTAGTTGAAGTAGCGATATGGATCTGGACCTCCTGGAGTAAATGCATCCACCGTACCGCCCAGGAATGCAGGCTGCAGAGCTGGATTGAACTTTCCATTGCGTACCGCAGTGCTCGCCAAAGGTTGACCAGCAACCCGTGAGTACCGGATGCACTTGTCGAAGTCAGGTACCCCTGTCGCGCAACCAAACGATAGCGGCTGGCCACTCTGGTAACGCTGGACAGCTCCAACCTGCCAGCCACCTACGACCTTGTCCACTACACGATTGCTGCTGAGGAACTTCTTGCCCTTCCCGACCGGTAGCTCATAGATATAACTCAGCACTAACACCTGAGGAGTGTCCTGGTTGCTGACTGCCTTTTCGGCCTTCAGATTGAAGGGATTTTGGACACTACCACCACCATGCAGCGTCGCGAAGAATGGTAGTGAACTGTCAGCATCGGTAAGCGTCTTGGACCATGTGTATGACGCCATTAGATTCAAGCCGTTGCGGAACCGCCGTTGCAACGAGGCTTCCAGCGCGTGAAAGCTGGACTGGCCCAAATTCTCCAGACAGCAATCCGTGTTGAAGCCGTAGTACTGCGGAAACGGTCGCAGTGTCTGCCCTACATCCAGATTGCCAGGGTAGCTTGCATACGGAAGCTTGAAGCCTGCCGCCTGCGCAGCTGGACTCGCAATCGAGGTGCTCAACAGGTTGCCATACTTGAAGTTCGCAGGATCATACTGGTTGAAGGGATCGATATTGGAACGCAGGTGCGTGGAGTGCTGCCCTACATACGCTACGTCAAGAATCAGATCTTGTGCGAGTTCATGCTGGACCTCCAGACTCCAGTTTTCAATCATCGCAGGCCGCCCATGCTTCGGGTCGATATACTGCGGACCTTGGAAGTTCAACTGAGAAGGGTTCAGGCTTGGCGGCAAAGGATAGTTCGTCGGGGCGCCGGAAGCAATCGTAAACGCTGGGTTGAAACCGCCATCAGGACTGCTGAACTGAGGATTGGCTGCGAAGCCTGTCCTAAGTCCAGAACCGAACTCGGCATAAACCGGCGAGCCGTAATAAATACCTCCGCCTCCACGAAACACGGTCTTCGATTGCAGGGCGGCAGGGGCATAGGAAAATCCAAAGCGAGGGCCAAAATCCTTCTTCCAGATATTCGCCCAGCGCTCTGCCACATTCCCGTTTCGGCCTGCTCCCTGCCCTGCAAATACCAGGGCTCCCGGTAGACCACCAGCACCGGGATTTGGCGCCGTCAGGCTGATATTTGAGGTATTACCATGGGCTTCACGCCGCGGCTCATCTACATCCCAGCGCAATCCGTAGTTTAGGACCAAGGTCGGCGTTACCTTCCAGTTATCCTGGAAAAACACACCGTAGTAGCTCTGTAGCCAACGTGGCTGCGAAGCATAAACCGACAAATTGCCTCCTCCGACCTGGCCCAGCAGCAAGCTCGCAAACCCAGCACCGGTAAAGCCAGCCTCGGTCTTGTTCACTGCCGTCGAATAGGAGTTGAAGTTGAACGTACCAGTATCATTGGCATTGTTGATAGGAGAGTACTGCTGGTATCGATAGTCCACACCAACCTTGAAGTCGTGCTTTCCTTTCACCCAGTTCAGGTTGTCGTTCACTCGAATGCCGTTATCGATCGTATCGCCCGACACACTGTCGCCGATCGTAGTAACGCCATCCACGTTGATTACTGGAAACGTATTGCTCGTTGAGGGCGGTACGCCATTCAGCCCAAGCTTCTGATCAAACCCGCCGCCATACCGAGTTCCAGCTCCGATGTTCTGGCTGTTGGAGCGGTTGTAACCCAGATTCAGGTGATTCAACAAGGATGGGGTAATCGTGAAGTCATAACCGCCGCGAATGAAGTGAGTAGTAAATACCTGTGCGCGACCTGCACCTGCCGCATTGTTGAACTCTGGCGTCGTCGACGTACGAACATTTTGCCGCGAGGAGTAAGTAAAATACGCCTTCTGCCGAGAACCAATGTTCTGGTCTAAACGCACCGTCGTGCTCGTATCCAGAATCGGATAGCTGTAGGCAAAGGTGTAATTCGGCCCAATGCCAGGCTGCGATGGTGTGGGGTAATAGCTTAGGATCTGGCTCGTAAACGTCTGATTGGCAGGATTGGCCAGCAAACTCGCTGGAATAATGTTCATCTGAGCGAAAGGATAACGGCAGGGCTGTCCGTTCAAGGTGCCCGTATGGGTCGGATCGAATATCTCTCCCTGGTATACCTGCGAGCCGTCGCACGCAAACACACCCGCTAACGCATTGTTAGTCAGGGTCTCAGTGAAGTTACCCTGCCGCTCCAATGCTGTCGGCACACGCGTCGTGTTCTGGCCACCATGGTTTTGGCGATACTGCTCCCAGGAGAAGAAAAAGAAGCTACGCTCTTTCGCATCGTACAATTTCGGGATAGAAAGCGGTCCACCCAGCGTCCCTCCGTAGTCGTTCTGACGATCCAACGGACGCCCAAACGGTGCGCGGTTAGCAGGGTTGGTCGCCAAGTGTGCATTGTTCGCCCAGGTGTTCGCGTCCAGATCTTCATTGCGGAAAATATCGTACAACGAGCCGTGGTACTGGTTCGTACCCGCCTTCGTACTAAAGCTCTCAATTCCACCCGTGGTCCGTCCCATCTCAGCCGGTATCGTTGAAGTAGAAACCTTGAACTCCGTTAGCGCTTCCACTGAAGGAGCCTCTTCATCAAAGGACGATCCGTTCTCTGAGCGATACGTGCTCGCTCCATCCAGTAGAACTTCCGTCGCGTAGTTCTGCCCACCGCTGATCTTCGACTCAAACGTACCGCCGTTACCATTCGACGTGCCCGGACCAACTGCGCCCGGCGTCAAAAACACAAAAGCCTCTGGTGAGCGCATCGCCTGAACCGTACTGCCCAAAGCCAGAGGCAGATCCAGAACCTGCTTCTCCGTCACGACCGTACCCATGTCAGAGGTCTCGGCCTGTACACTCGGCGCATCAGCGTTCACCGTCACCGTCTCATTCGCGCCACCAGCCTGCAGTTTGATGTCGAGCGATGCAGTCGATCCCACCTGCACCACTACACCGCTTTCCACACCGGTCTTGAAGCCGGCAGACGTCGCGCTCACCGTATAAGTGCCAAGCCGTAAGTTGGGAAAGCGATAAGAACCTGAACTGCTCGACCGCGTCTGGTACGTCGTGCCGGTTGCAGATTCTTTTGCGGTAATGCTCGCGCCTGAAACAACCGCTCCACTGGCATCGAGAATTGTTCCTGAAATAGAACCTTGGTTCGTCTGACCAAACGTAGTGCCCACCGCGAAAGCGATCATTAGAAACATCGCAAATCGCCGTATGCTGCTACCAATTGAGGATTTTGTCATGGTAATGCCTCCAAATCTCTAAAAATTCTGGATAACGTTTACTTGATAGCGAAGTCTTCACAACGCAACGGCTATCAATACTTCTTCGCTGCATAAAAACCGCATGCCCGGGCACCACTGGATCTTGAGAAGTCGTGTATCAGCCACACCTTCAGGAGACCGGGAATCTTAGTTATTGTTGGCCGAGGCATCGTCTGTCGCTGCTTGATGCTGCCGCTTCAGTTTGTCCTGCAACTTCTGTTGCTGCTGCGTGTCCGATTGCTGTTTAAGCTTCAGAAAACTATCCAACGCAACCTTCGCCTGTTCCGGCTCATGAACACGTTGGTAAATACGGGATAACTGGTAGTAAGACTGCCGAACAGTCTCAGGTTCAACATCGTGAGGATCAGCCACTACTCGTGAAAAATCCCGAATAGCGGAGTCATACTGCCCTAACTGCGCCTCCGCCCGGCCCAACTGGTAGTGCGTCTCCAGCGAGTCAGGAGCCGACCGCAGTGCTTCCGCCAGCAGCTGTGCTGCAATCGCAGGCTTCGACTTCTCCAGGCTTACAACACCCAACTTGTACATCGCCTCATAACTCTGAGGATCAATCTGCAACTCGTTCTGAAACTCGGCTTCCGCTTTGTCCAGTTCATTGCCAGACCAGTAAATGTCACCCAACTGCTGGTGCAGCCCAGGCTCGTTCGGTCGCATCTGGATCGCCAGCTTACACTCCGCAATCGCATCCTCCGGACGATCCGCCTCCGCAAACGACGTCGCCAGCACCTGATGCACACGCCACGATCCCGGAGCAACCTGATACATATGGTCGTAGCTCTCTTTCGATACCAGCATGTGTGCCCGGCCACGGTGGTACAAAATATCCACATCGTCCGGCTTCAACATCGCAGCTTTATCCAGAGACTCGACTGCCGCATTCGCATCGCCGTTCGCAAGTTGAACAATACCCAGCCACATCAGCACAGTCGCATTCTTCGGATCGATCCCGGCCTCACGCTTCAGCGCCGCCAGCGACTTGGCAAACTGATTTTCGCGATAATAGTCGATGCCCAGAAACAGTCCGGCACCACGCAGCCGTGGCTTCAGCGCCAGACTCTTGTTCAGCGCCACCTCCGACTCGCTCCAGTGTCCCTGCTGCATCTTCACCAGTCCAAGATTCAACTGCGCCTCCGCAAAGCCAGGATTGAGCCGCGCCGACTGTGCAAAATCCCCAGCGGCCTGATCCAGATTGCCACCTCGCATCGCTGCTACACCGTCGTTGAATGTGCTCTCGAACTTCGACTCCTGGGCTGACACTGGCATCGCCAACAGTAGAAGGCTGTGAGCCGCCAACCATAAACCGGATGCCATCAGCCAGCGCCTCCCTTCTACTCGTCTCCGCATTCGTCTACTCCTCCAGAACTCACGTTCCATAACCAGACCTGATGCCACACTTCTCACAATCGCCGGAAGCCTACCCGAAATCCCGTACGTCATAAGTTCACCAACTTAAACTCGGATAACGTTTTCCCGACCACCATGCTCTTACCAGTTTCCTTGCTCCTGCCTCACCCCTTCAGTCACCAGAACTCAACCTTTAGGAGGAGACGCCAATAGCTCAAAGTGTTTAGTGAACGAAATATTTACAGGGACAAGAACAGCACTGTCAAGAAATATTTACGAAATGAGGAAACTCCCCATAATTTGCACGTTAGTTTCTCTCACCCGACCGTTCTTTCGGAGAACGTTTACTGAGGCTTCGCTCCCAGACCTGGCTCCGGCACCGGTCCAGCAGCATGTTGCAGACGCAACCGCTCCGCCGCGGCCTGCCGCTCCGACATCGCCATTGCCACCCCAAGCTCCTGCCGCGATTCCACCGCAAAGCCTGCCTTAGCAAGACTTAGCCCCAAGTAATAGTGCCCCGGCTGATACTCCGGCGCTCTCAGAATCGCCTCCCGGAGGTACTCAATCGCCTTCGAGTATTCCTTGGTCCGGTAGGCGGCAATCCCCAGCCCCGCCAGGGCGCCACCGTGGTGCGGATCTGAAGCCAACGTTCTTTGAAACTCCTCCGTGGCTTCCACATATTGCGCTCGATCAAGCGCCATCTGCCCCAACTCGTAGTACGACTCACTCTGCTGTGGAGCCAACGCAATCGAGCGCTCAAACTCTGCCTTCGCCTCCGCCGTTCGTTCCAGCATCGACAGGATACGGCCCAAACCATAGTGTGCCGTCGCATCCTCCGGCTTCAACGCAAGGTAGCGGCGCATATAGTCTTCTGCTTGAGGCATCTGCTGCCGCTCCAGTTCAACCCTCGCCAGCGCGTACAGAATTCGTGGCTCCTGCGGTTGCAGGTGCAGCGCCCGCTCCAGCGTCGCCAGAGCTTCCGGAAGTTCACCCATCTCCAGTTCAAGAATCCCCAGATCGGTAGCCACCCGCGCATCCTCCGGCAACTCCTCGTGCGCGCGCTGCAGCGCTGCCAAAGCGCCAGCTTTATCGCCAGCACCGTGTAAGGCAACCGCGCGATCTTCCAAAATTCTAGCCACTCCATCTCGGCCCCGTACACTTGTCGGCGCCAGCGCCAGTGCACGTTCAAACTCATCCAACGCCTCCTCCGACTGCTGCCCATGCAGCAGAAGCAGACCAAGGTTCTCGTGCGCCGACACCAGTCTAGGATCGATGGCTAATGCCTCGCGAAAAAACTCCTCCGCGCCGCTGCTCTCGCCCTGCTCCGCTCGGATAACACCCATCAAGTCCAGCGCACGCGCCTCACGCGGAGACTCCAGCAACACATGCTGCAATACAGCCTGCGCCGCCGCCAACTCCTGCTTCCCAATCAAGTCCACAGCCCGTTGAATCTCCAACCGGTAAGTATTCGCATGGGCATCTCCCTTGCCATCACTGCGCAGCCCGCCCAAAGCATGCGTCTGTCCAGATAGGCGCAGCGCGAACGCCAGTACCAAGGTCAACAACCACACCGCCCACAAGACCGCAGCCCTGCCCCGTCGCCCAGGACTCTCGGCCTCCGCTATCATCAATTCGGCCCTCATTCTGTGATCGGCTCTCCATGGTCCAGTCATTCGCAGCCCATCTGCAACCTTCCGATCACTCCGGTGTCGAGTGTGTTCCATTTAACTCCGCCGTACGTTCAAACTCAGCCTTCGCTCTGCCCGTTCTCCCCAGCTTGCGATACACCTGACCCAACTGAAAGTGTAGCCGTGAGTCCTCCGGCGCTAACGTTACTGCCTGCTCCAGATGGCTCGCCGCCACCTCCAGGCAGTTCTGCAGCAGATACACTCGCCCCAGTTCCTCCTGAATCTTGGCGTCGTTCGGCGCTATGGCTACCGCCCGTTCCAGCAGTTGCGTCGCCTCAGCCAACTGGTTCCGCTCCAGCAGCAGAGAACCAAGATTCAACAGTGGCTGTTCGCTCGGGTGAACTGCATCCGCTTGCCATGCAATCGCTTGTCGATACGCTGCGACAGCTTCATCTCCTCGGTTCAACGCAGCCAGAGCCAGCCCCAGATTGTCAGCTGCCTTCACGCTGCGCGGAGTAAGTTCCAGAGACCGCTGCAGCGAACGCACCGCGTCATCAAATCGGTTCAGTTTGTACTGCACTCGGCCTAGACTGTACCAGGCTTCCGCGTCCGATCCGTCGCGCTGCGTCGACTCCAGAAGCCACCGCTGCGCATCCACGTAGTCATCAAGCAAAACATAGTCCAACGCAACAATCATTAGCGCGTGGGCCGTCGGCGTAGCCAACCGTGCACCACGAGTGTAGGCGCCAAGCGATTCCTTAGCTTTCCCCTCGCGAAACAGCACATATCCCAGCATAAAATCAGCGCCGCCAGACTCCCCCTTTTCTTGCAGATATCCGCGAACGGCAGCCTCCGCCTCTGGCAAATGACCTCGTTCCACCAGTCCACGTGCAGCCACCAATCCACTCGGAGTCGAAGCCGGTGCAACAGCATCTGCCTGCAAGAGATTACTCCCCACGCCGCTCGCACCAAACATCACGGACGGCCCACAACCCATCAGCACCAGCCCAAACGCCGCGCACAGCCACCCCCTCGCACCTGCCTTCGCAAGAGTCCAGACCTCAATCCTTGGCAGCATGCTTATCCGCATCAATGCCCTTTCCCTCCGTAACGCTGTAGATCGCATCTACCCGGGGCACCACAATCGACTCAACCGTGCCACTCGGCCAATGGATCTCCACCTTGTCCACCTTGGTCGAACTCCCCAGTCCAAAATGCGGCCGCGGATCCGACGACGACGCAAAACTACCTCCGCTCAACACATCCGCACGTTGACGAAATCCATTAGCCGTCACAAATACCGTCGCACCAATCGCATCCCGCGGGCTCTTGGGCCCTCCCACCAACCGAAATGCCACCCAATGATTAGCCGTCGCAGCCACGTTGCGAAATAGCGATGGCGCTGCGTCCATGTTATTGACCACAGCATCCATACGACCGTCGTTGAATAGATCCCCGTATGCCAACCCACGCGACGCTGCCACCTCCGCCAACCCACTGCCTTTCACCGCAGGCACCAATTCAAACTTGCCGCCCGCATTCCGAAAGAGCAGCGGACGTTGCTTCCAACTGGTCCCCCAACCCACGTCATCCACCTGCGGATACACATGTCCATTCGCAACCAGCAGGTCCAGCCAGCCATCATTGTCATAATCCAGAAAAACCGTACCCCAACCCAGAAATGGAATCGTGGGCTCGGCGATTCCCTGCGCATAACTCACATCCGTAAAATTTGCATCACCATCGTTCCGGTACAGCGGATTGTAGTCATCCGAGAAGACGGTGTTGTACAGATCAATCAAACCGTTATGCAAATAGTCTCCAGCAGCAATACCCATACTCGCCGTCTCACGTCCGTTTTCATTCAGAGCATAGCCCGACGCATAACTATCATTCTCAAACACTCCGCCGCTTTTGTTCAGATACAGATAATTCGGAGTCGAATCATTTGCCACGACCAGATCCAGCTTTCCATCGCCATTCAGATCGACAAATAACGAAGCCAGTCCGTAGTACGTCGGACTGCTGTCCGCCACCCCTGCCTTCACGCTCACATCCGTAAATGTCCCATCGCCGTTGTTGTGGAATAGATGGTCTGGTTCCGGCGCCAGCCCTCGCGGCCCACACATCACCTTCACTCCGCGAAATTGGCAGGTGCTGAAGGCCACCGCACTAGACCCCGGAATCGGTGGCTTCGCAATATCGTAGTGCACATAGCCCGGCACAAACAGGTCCAGCCGGCCGTCACCATCGTAGTCACCCCACGTCGGCCCGGTCGACCAGTTCCCCAACGCCACTCCGGCCTTCTCGGCAACATCCGTAAAGGTCCCATCGTGATTGTTATGGAACAGCCTATTCTTCCCATAATTGGTTACATATATATCTGCCCAGCCATCGTTGTCATAGTCCCCGATCGCCACCCCAAAGCCCCAGCGATCATTCCACACGCCAGCCTTTGCCGCCACATCCGTAAACGTCCCATCGTGATTGTTATGGAACAGCGCCGCATGTGGAGCCGCGGCCTTCCCACTCTCCGCCTCGTACGTTGAGCCGTTTACCAGGTAAATATCCAGCCAGCCATCATTGTCGTAATCAATCAGCCCCACTCCCGACCCTACCGTCTCCAGGATGAACTGCTTCTCCGGCGTCCCCATCCGGTGCTGCCACTTGGCCAATCCAGTCTGCTCCGCGACATTCTGGAAAATCACTGGGCCGTCCTTCACAAAGCCCCCTGCCGTAATCGGACGGTGCTCCTCATCCAGCACCGCCGCATGCGCCCCGCTCGTGCTCATCCCACCAATGCTGGCAGCCTTACCATCGTCCTGCGGCACCGGCGTCGTTACCGGCAACGGCGTCTGCGCTCCAGCACCTGCGCTCAGTAAGAGCACTACCAGCCCAAAAAACGTTTTCTCAGTCAAGAATCCCATCACGCCGGAGTGTACTATCCTCAGTCCCAATCACACCACTTCCGTTGTAATGCGACCACTTACAGCCCAATCGTAATCAAACTACCCGCGAGACATCCAAGTGTTAGATCACCATTCCTTGGCCGATAAGCAATCTGCCCGCAGTGATGGAAGCGAACTGGGACTATAACCTCAGGACGGCATCCGTCACGTATGATGCCGACAAGACAAACGCATCCGCCCTCATGCAAGCGAACACGAACGCTGGTCCTCCAGCAAGCCTTTATACCGGAGACAAGCAGCCATGGCGACCCCGATAGTCATCTTCCAATCTATGCTGACCTGTCCCCACTGCGGTCACGCTACCATGGAAGAGATGCCCCTCGACGCATGCCAGTTCTTCCACAAATGCACGAAATGCCACAAGGTGTTGCGCCCACATCCCGGAGATTGCTGCGTCTTCTGCTCCTACGGATCGGTAAAATGTCCACCAATACAACGGCAGGCCCAGTGTTGCTCATAGGGAGTCTGACCGCATCTAGGTAACCGCAAACCCTACCGCAGCGAATGACACCACTCAGACGAGCCAGAACGTTTTCATCTACCTGACGACACAGACCCTCGTGACAAATAACATCGCAAATCCCGCACCGGATCACGCTGGAACCAGGACAAACAGGAAGAACCCATCTTGTTTCAACGTCCCACCCCGAGGCATCGCGACCGCGTGCCAGTGCCTCCTAACGCTGAGGTTGGGTACTCTTATAGCTTCGTGTCCAATTCTTCCAACCAGTTGATCAGCGCACAATCAGCCTTGCAATCTGGATTAAATCCGTCAACTATACAGTCGCCATCACAACGACCTAAACCGTATTCTGGCCAGACCGATCTGCCTAGTCAGCCATACCGAACCCATGCCACAGTCACACCCCGTAACACCTGCAGGATTAGGCGTTACTATCTCCCGGGCACACACCTGCCAAATCGTCGTATGCAAATGCTCCAGGGCAAGAGGGACCGATATTCCTAAGAACACCTTCGCCCCATTTCATGATTCCATCAGGACGCTGGTTCACGCCAAAAAGAAACGGCACCTCCATAAAGCCGCGCAGAAGTGCGTCCGTTAGACATTGATTTGTTGCTATTTGATTGTCACTCGGTGGCGGTATATCCCGTAGATACTTTGGAATGTATGGCGGGGACGACGGGGCTCGAACCCGCGACTTCTGCCGAAACGCAAGTAAAACCCTGTGGATCTTATCTGAGACCGTGAACCCGCGGTCACTTCTAAAATGACCGACATATCGGAAATAATCCGAT
Source organism: Acidobacteriota bacterium (assembly GCA_021780315.1). Lineage (GTDB taxonomy): Bacteria > Acidobacteriota > Terriglobia > Terriglobales > Acidobacteriaceae > Edaphobacter. The sequence goes on along the minus strand of JAJXYY010000018.1, from coordinate 15,921 downwards.
GTCGATGAGCGCATTGGCGATAAAGCGTCAATTGACTTCCTGGACAGCCGAGAGTTTCGGTCTGCCGGGCCGCACGTCCACCATCCTGGAGTGTGTTGCTCACGTTGCGCGGCAGGCGTTACCCATTCACTCGCTGCATTGAGGCACGAGCTTTCTTCCCATTCGTGGATGAGTGCGCCGCGAATTGGTTGAGGGCCCCTGCTAACTTCTCCGTCATGGACAAGTTAGGCGTATGGTCTGTATCGAGCTCAACAACATCGTCGCACACGTTCTCGGCGATCATTCGCCGCTGCAGTGGCAAGGGAATCGCCTGATCGCGAGTACAGACGACGAAATATCGGTTGATTCCGTCGAGCGCCCGGGTCGGGATCGATACTGCTGTCACGAAGGGTCCGATTGGCTGGGGGCGCTGCCGTGCGATGGCCCACGCCGCGACCTCGTCTAAACAGGAGCCGTACAATGCCTGACGCGACGCCGCGGCTGGCATTGTGGCAACCGGTGGATCACCTTCGATGGTGATATTTGCCTGCACCTGATCGCCGGCCCCCTCCGGAAGCTTTGTCAGATCGAGAAGACTCTGACCGTCCTTTGGCAGGAAGGCAGTTGCGTAAACGAGCGCCGCGACCAGTTCCGGACAGCGTGCCGCCGCCTGGGTCGCGATTACGCCACCCATGCTGTTACCGACTACAATCGCTGGCTCGGAGCCGGCAGCCAGTACCTCACAGAGGCGGGCCACGCAGCGATCCAGTGTGACTTCGCTCGCTGGCGTTTTGTCGTCTCCGAGCCCGGGCAAATCGAACGGAGCCACCTCATGGCCGGCCGCCTGCAGATGGTCCATCAGTGGCCCCCAGATCCATGCGCCGGAAAACGCGCCGTGCACAAGGACAAATCTCGCCATTCGATCCCCGTTACGTCAACAGGTTACCGATTGGTGGGTAGTCAGCCGGCGGGAAAAGCATATAGAAGACCGGCGCTTCGCGCTGAAACAACGTATGAACTTTCTGCCAAAGCTGAAGGATTGAAGTGTTGTCAACCGGCCAATGGACTTTTCGACCGTCGGTTGAGCGTGATTCTCAGGATTGCGACCTTCATACGTGTTGACGACCAACCCACTGTTCGTTCGTGAGTAGAATCAGTGCTGAATTCGGAGCCAATCGACAAAACAAGCTAATGGGAGTTCAACAGAAAAAGCTAACTGGAGAACAGCCGAAAAAGCTAACGGAACACACCATCCCTACTCCCTCAGAAAAGCTCGCCGAATCCCTGGAGGTTCTCGCAAAACTCCAACGTCAACATGGAGCGGCGATCCGCGCCAAAGACATTTCCCGCACACACCGGGACCGATTGTTGACCCACGGCTTTCTCTTGCGGGTCATGAACGGTTGGTTGATTCCTGGCCGACCGGATGATGTGGAAGGCGAGAGCACTGTCTGGTATGCCTCGTATTGGCGTTCTGCGCCGTGTATCTCCGCGAACGCTTCAAGACGCAGTGGTGTCTGTCCCCTGAGCATTCTCTCTCGCTTCATGCTGGGAATCGAACGGTTCCGAAGCAGCTCATTGTCCGAGCACCCAAAGGTCGCAACAAAGTCGCTAATCTGCCACACGGCACCAGCCTGGTGGATTTGCGGGCCGCTCTGCCACGCAGCCAGGATCACCAGAACGTCGAAGGCCTCCAGGTTTTCTCGCACGAATTCGCCTTGATCGAGGCATCCGTCCAATTCTTTTCCAGCAGCGCAACCGACGTTCGGGCTGTCTTGTTGACGATTCGAGACGCTTCGGACATTCTACGGAGACTTTTGGACGTAGGGCGCACTGTTATTGCGGGACGGCTGGCTGGAGGGTTTCGGAACCTCGGGCGCGACCGGACCGCGGACGACATCGTGAAGGCAATGACGGCAGCCGGCTACGCGGTTCGAGAAGCCGACCCCTTCGAGGATAGGCCGTCTCTCTCTTTTGGTAGTCGGGAGACGTCTCCTAGTGAACCGTATCCGGATGATGAGCGGTCGCTTTCAGGACGCGATTCCCGGCTTGTTCGGTGCGCTGTTCGGCGCCGGCGTTCTCGGCTGGGGTGCGGGCTGGATCAGGTCCGTCAATGGGAGGCAAGCAACCCTACTGGCCGGACAATCTCATGAAGCGCTATATCAAGCCGGTGGCACGAAAAGCCAGATCCACAAAAACATCGGCTGGCACACTTTCCGCCACTCCTTCGGCACGTTGCTCAAGGCAAACGGGGAAGATGTGAAGACGGTACAGGAGCTCCTACGGCACGCCAACAGCAGGATCACGCTCGACGTATACACGCAGGCCGTGAACTCGCATAAGCGAGCCGCACAGAGCAAGGTTGTAGAGATGATGGTTCCCAATCTGGGTGAAGCAAGGGGTAATTCACACCCACGTTCAGCTTGGGTGCGTTCTTACTGCACCCATATCGAACCCAGATTTGATTGTCACTTTAGGTCCCATACGAAGCTAAGTTCTTTGCTTTGTATGGCGGGGACGACGGGGCTCGAACCCGCGACCTCTGCCGTGACAGCAAACCTACCACGCGTAACTTATAGAAATCAGGGGCACGAATGGCCCGTTTGAGCGCCCTGAGACACCCTTGGCAACGCTTATTAGACCCTTATCGAACCCACGACCTCTGCCCTTCAGACCTCTGCCCAGACCTCTGCCTTAATGCAAAGGTAGCCGGTTTGCTAACGCTCTCGACGAGTCCCGTTGCAGTAGTTTCGAGGTGGGATGTTTAGGTGTCATCTAAGCGAACCTGCCCTTCCTCATTTTGACCTTTGCCAAAATCCGGGTAGAAGATGGCCAGATTGTTCAAAACACGCGCGGTTCGTGTACTCACGTCGTAAGTGGGAAAATGGCAGGGCCACAAAGCAGAGATGAACCTCGTGGGAGGCTTTAGCGTCTCACCAAATTGTCCAGCTGGACGGCAGCTTGACATATCGTCTCTCATAATGCAATTATCGTCTCATGAAGGCAGACACAAGTTTCATGAGCGAGCTATTTCGTATCGTAAATGGCGCTCTTCGTCTCGATATAGACAAGGTGCGAAACTATACGGCATTTCTCGCAGATAAGCTCGAAAAGGCTGGAGATCAGTCGTCAGCAGCACGGCTGCGCAAAATGCTCGAAGAGAGTGACCAGCAGTTACGCCCTGCTGGTGCGGCGTTTGCGAAGGCGCTGCCAGTGGATGAAGATAGCAGGTTTCCGCTGATTGAACAGGTCAACATCAAGACCGTGTCAGAAGCACCGGTCATCCTCAGCCAAAACCAGTGGGATACCGTCAACGAGTTCCTAAGCATTGCGAAGAGTTACGCGCTGGCGGATGCCGATGGCCTGTCCGCATCCTTGAGCTTGCTGATGTACGGTCCTCCTGGGACCGGGAAGAGCCGCCTCGCGCGGCACATCGCCAAGGAACTCGGTCTCGATCTTTACGTGGCGCGCCTGGACGGGTTGATCTCGTCCTTTCTCGGGAGCACCTCGAAGAACATCCGTGCGCTTTTCGACTTCGCGGCTAAAACACCTTGCGTGCTCTTCCTCGACGAGTTCGACGCCATCGCGAAGCTGCGCGGCGACAGCCAGGAACTCGGCGAGTTAAAGCGGGTTGTGAATAGCTTCATCCAGAACCTCGACACACTGGGAAGTCACTCGATCGTGATCGCGGCGACGAACCACCAGGAGTTACTTGATTCCGCCGTGTGGCGTCGCTTCAGCTACCGCCTCGCACTCGATTTCCCGACTGCTGAGTTGCGCGAGAAGATGTGGACCTCCTTCAGCGGCACGCTGGACTTCACGGAGCGGGAGATCGCTCTCCTGGTTGATCTGTCCGACGGGTTTACCGGTTCGGACATTCGCGAGGTCTACGTGCGGCTCCGCCGCCGCCAGCTGACGAAGCATGAGCATCCCGGGCTGAAGGATGCTTTCCAGGTCCTTCAGAACATCGGCATTGGCGAGGGAGAGGACCGCCGCTTCCTGTCGCTCTTGCGGAGCAAGGATGTTCAGGGCATCGCGGCTTCACTGCGCGAGAGAAACGCCAAGCTGTACAGTCACGCCGCGCTCGCCGATCTGCTCGGCGTTTCAAAAGCGACGGCACATCGCTGGGCTACGGGAACGGAGATAGAAACCAATGGCTGATACACCGAGACCACCACGGCAAGAACGCCTTTTAATCAAGGTGATCATGCCTAAACAGTATGTCGAGAGGAAAGTGCCCGGCGGCGGACCGCCGCCAAAGCCGTTCCGCCCCGTCGACTCAAAATACCGTGCGTCTCTCTCAAGCCAGGTCGCGGCTATCCGTGCCGCGATCGTTCCGCAGATCAAGGTGGCCGGCGCCGCCCCGGTGAGGGTGAAGCTCGTCTCGCAGGCGGCCGCCAAGAGCCACCGACCCGAGCATCTTTTCTCCGCGCAATCCTGCCCCATCGTGAGCGGAGGAAGTCTTGGTGAGTTGTTCGTCAAGGCGACACCCGAAGGGCTTGACCGCCTTACAAATCTGATCGAGCGCAACACGTCAGAGCGTATGACGAAGGAGCTCTCCTGCGTGGAGACGATCGAGCCGGTCACGCCTTCGTACCGGCGCAGCGGCCTTGACGCCGCCGACGTCCTTCGCAACAGCCCGCGCGGAAAGGATGGCTTCATCACGCGCGTGGGACTGTTCAACTTCGGGCCGGATCAGGACCAACCGCGGCTCGTCGCGGATTTGCAGGCAGCCTGCAAACGACGCGACATTGCCTTGCGCACGCGGGGGTATTCACCATCGAGCTTCACTTATGAAGCTGAATGCCGGACAGTGGACGATGTCGAGGCTCTCTCTCGTGTCATCGGTGTGCGCTCGATTGCGCCGATGCCGCTGATCCGCACAATTCGACCGCGCATGTTTGCCGCGCTGCCTTTGCCCCCGCTACCGACGCCGGCGGACATCGCCGGGGACTTCCCGGTGGTAGTCGTTGTGGACAGCGGCATCGAGAGCCGTGTTCCCGGCCTTGAGGCCTGGGTCGCGGGCCGCAACTCGGAGGTTGCGCCGGCTTACCGGAACACCGATCACGGCACCTTCGTCGCAGGGTTGATCTGTTGGGGCAGCCAGCTCAATCCCACGATCAAGGGCCTGGATGACGGCCCTTGCGGGGTCTATGACCTCCAGGTCATCCCGAACGATGATCCGGCCAAAGGAAGCACCCTGCCACTGTTTGAATCCGAGTTTCTTCAAACGCTCGACGAGGCGCTGAAGCAACACGCCAACAAATTCAAGGTCTGGAACTTGTCGCTCGGCACGAACGCGGTTTGCTCGCTCGATCGGTTTTCCGAACTGGCTGAAGAACTCGACAACCTTCAGGAGAAGTATCAAGTCTCATTCGTTATCAGTGCCGGTAACTACGACACGCCGCCACTGCTGGATTATCCCCGTACCGGCAAACAATTGGCCGCCGGGCGCATTACCGCGCCGGCGGACAGTGTTCTTGGCATTACAGTGGGCGCGGTGTCTCACGTCGACTACAAGGTCAAAGGACCGAAGACGGATCACCCATCAGCGTTCTCGCGGCATGGAGCCGGGCCGAATCACATCATCAAGCCCGACCTCGTTCACTACGGCGGCGCTTGCGCGACGGATGCTTCACACATCTCCGGCATTCGCTCGGTCAATGGAAACGGCTCGGCAGAAAATCTCGGTACGAGCTTCGCGACGCCGCTGGTTGCGCGAACGCTGGCGCAGATCTATCACCAGGTAACGCCCACGCCGTCACCCGTGCTTGCTCGGGCGCTGCTCACGCATCACGCACGCGATCCCCGGACTTCACAGCGGGTGCCGGATGGCGAAGAGAATTTTTTCGGCTTCGGCCTGCCCGAGCCTGTGCCTTACTGCCTCGAATGCACGCCTTACACGTCAACCCTTGTCTTTGACGACGTGTTGCGGCCCGGGTACTTCCTCGAATGGAACGATTTTCCTTATCCGCCATCGCTGAAGCGCGACGGTAAATATTATGGCGAGGTCTGGATGACGGTGGCATTCGCGCCGGCACGCGGCGCGCGCTGGGGAACGGAGTATTGCGAGACGCATATCGACGCTCACTTCGGCGTCTACCGCAAAGAAAAGTCTCGTGAGACGGGTCTTGTCAAGCCGAAGCTGAAATTCGTCGGCCTGGTGCCCCCCGAGCACAAGAACGCAGGCGAGCTTTACGAGTCCTACCAGGTTGAGAAGCTCCGCAAGTGGGCTCCCGTGCGGACCTATCACGGCAATATGGAGAACGGCGAGCGCGGCGAGCGTTGGCGCATGATGCTTCGCCTGCTGACTCGGCACGGCATTGAAGACGAGGACGCATTTAAGCCGCAGCCGTTCTCACTGATCGTGACGATCGCCGATCCGCAGAAGAAGGTTCGCGTCTACGACGAGATGGCGCAGCTTGTCCGCAACCGCTTCCAGTCGCAGAACCTTACGGTTCGCGCGGCGGCGCGGATCAAGGCGCGCACATGAGTTTCGTTCAGAAAAGAAAGGAGGTGAAAAACAATGTCGAAGAGACCCAGTGGATTGAGACCCGGTGAGACCGTCCCGGTGTCCGGCCTGTATCAGCAGATCGGACCCCGTGGCGGAAAGGGTTCGGAGGTGACTTCCGTGAAGGGAGAACCGTTGCCTCCAGCACCCGTCAAGGGAACCACATATAAACTCGTGGACCCTGCCCAGCACAAATCCGGGAAGTAAAGGCGCGCGCTTGGCGGGCCGGAACAACCCGGCCCACCAAGCTTATCACCGATGTCTAGGGCGCTAGAAGTGTGTCTGTACATAAGGAGAAACACAAATGTCCGAGCATGAGCATAAGCACGAGGTGAAGATTTTCATCGATCAGCACGCATACCATTCGCCGAACCCCACAACGGGTGCCGCTTTGTATGCGCTGGGCAAGGTAGAACCTGGCCTGGAACTGTATCGCGAGGTGACAGGCGACCGCGAGGATCCGGAAGTACCTAACGGGCCGGAACCGGTCCACTTGAAGGAAGACGAGCACTTTCACAGCGGTAAGCCAAAGGACTACACGATCTACGTGAACGGCCAGGAGAAGATGGTCACGACGAAAATTGTGTCCTATGAGCAGATCGTTCAGCTCGCGTTTCCGACGCCGGTCACGGGTCCAAACATCCGCTACACGGTGGGCTACGAGGATGGCCCGCACAAGAATCCGTCGGGAAGCCTGATGCCCGGCGGCAAGGTCTACGTCAAAGACGGGATGGTCTTCGATGTCACGGCAACTGATAAGTCGTAGCTGGGACTTGCAGAAACTGCAGAACGACGGCTATGAGTTGGAGATCAAAGCCGGATTTCTGCTGGTGAAGGGCGTGCCGTATGTGAACTCCCGCAAGGAAGTACAACGCGGCACGCTCGTCATGAAGCTGGTCCTCGCCGGCGACATGACCACCAAACCCGACAATCATGTGGCGTACTTCGCAGGAGACCATCCCTGCAACCCCGACGGCACGGAGATCGCGGAGATCAAGCATATTAGCGGCGAACGCACGCTCGCCGACGGCGTGGTCATCCAGCATTCGTTCTCGGCGAAGCCAAAGCCGGATGACGCCTACCCGAACTATCACAAGAAGGTGGCAACCTATGCGGCGCTCCTGGCGGGCCCGGCCCAGCTCATCGACCCGTCTGCAAGGCCACAGACGAACAAGGTCATCGCTGCCGAAAAGGAACAACCGGATACGCCCTTCAACTACCTCGATACGGCTTCAAGCCGAGCCGAGATCGACGTGGTCACGGCGAAGCTCAAGAAGCTGAAGCGCATCGCTCTAGTGGGCTTGGGCGGCACGGGTTCCTACGTGCTCGACCTTGTCGCAAAGACGCCTGTGTGGGAGATCCATCTCTACGACGGGGACGTCTTCCTTCAGCACAACGCGTTCCGGTCCCCGGGCGCTCCGACGCTGGCAGAGCTTGAAACCCAGCAGCTGAAAGCGACATGGTTCAAGGGCATCTATTCGAAGATGCATTCCGGGGTGAAGGATCACCCGGTTTACGTCGACGAAAGCAACGTGGAGGAGCTACGTGGCATGGACTTCGTCTTTGTCTGTGTGGACAGCGGTGAATCCAAGAAACTCATCATCCGGAAGCTGGAGGAATTCAACATTCCGTTCGTCGATGTCGGGATGGGCGTGCGTCTCGGCGACGAGATGCTGGCGGGTGCCGTGCGCGTCACGACGAGCACGCCTGGCAGGCGCGACCATTTTCGCGGCCGTGTTTCCTTCGAGGATCTCGGCAACAACGAGTACAACCGCAACATCCAGGTCGCGGACCTGAACGCGTTGAACGCCGCACTGGCTGTCGTCAAATGGAAGAAGCTGTTCGGCTTCTATCTCGATATGAAGTCTGAGCACCACAGCCAGTTCCACACGGCCACGAATAAACTGATTAACGAAGACAAACCCTTGAAGGAGGAAACGCCCGACGAATGAAACAGCCCGTCACCTTCAAGCATGAATTCGTACAGTTCATTCCCGAGGAACTTCAGGAGGGGACGATCTATGTCTCGATCCGCTTTGCCACGGTCACACACCTTTGCGCCTGTGGCTGCAAGACAAAGGTCGTCACCCCTCTGAAGCCGACAGACTGGAAGCTCACGTTTGATGGTAAGACCGTTTCGCTCCATCCATCAATCGGCAACTGGGACTTTCCATGTCGTTCACATTACTGGATCAGGAACAACAGGGTGCGTTGGGATGAGGACTGGTCACAGAAGCGGGTCGACGCCAACCGAGATTACGATCGGCGATCAAAGCAAAAGTACTTCAGCAACGAAGATGCCCCGGACGAAACTGTAGCTCATGAACGACCGGCGAACCTGACGCTACAGGGTTCACCCATACCCTCGAAGAGATCATGGTTGAGGTCCTTATGGCCATGGTGGCTAGGAGACCGGTAGACAGAATTGTGGCCACGTCTTCACCCGAATCGGTTATGACGGCAGATACCGTCGCTTGCGGCAGGCTTACAGCATCGTTCGTCGTTGCATTTCAGGGACCCTCAACTCCCTCGCTCAATCATGCCAACTAACTCTTCAACAGACGCTTCCGCCTTCGCCATTCAATTCCTCCACTCCGCGCTATGCTTCCTGTTCGACCTTGGGAGCGAGCCGGGCTGCAATCTTGCTGAATTGTTCCAGCGCAGCTTCCAAGTCGTCTACCACTTCCTGAGCAAGCACATCTGGCGCGGGGAGCGAGTCGGTATCTGTCAGGCTCTTGTCTTTTATCCAAAAGAGATCGAGGCTCAGCTTGTCGCGCTTCAGAAGATCCTCGTAATCGTAGCCGCGCCAGCGGCCATCGGGGTTTTCTTCGCTCCAGGTATCTTTGCGCTTGTGCAGCTTGCCGGGCTTGTAGCACTCCACAAACTCATCGAAGTCTTTTCGCTGGATCGGCGACTGCTTCAACGTGAAGTGCATGTTCGTGCGCAGGTCGTAAACCCACAGCTTATCCGTCCATGCCTCGGCACGGCCTTCTTTCTTGTCAAAGAAGAGAACATTCGCCTTCACTCCTGGCGAATACCAGATGCCTGTGGGCAGGCGCAGCAGCGTATGCACGCGGCACTTCTGTAGCAGGTTACGTCGGACCTTCTCACCCGCTCCGCCTTCGAAGAGCACGTTGTCTGGCAGAACCACGGCACAACGACCATCGATCTTCAGCAGTGAGTAGATGTGCTGGACGAAGTTAAGCTGCTTATTGCTCGTCGAGGTCCAGAAGTCTTCGCGGACGATGATCTGATCGTCCTTCTCCATGTCGCCTTCTTCGTTCACAAAGAGCAGGCTCTGCTTTTTGCCGAACGGAGGATTGGCCAGCACCATGCTGTATTCCTTGCTCCACGGCGCGGCCAGGCTGTCATGGCCGGGATGGATGACAATCTTGTCCCGATCGCCGCCGATGCCATGCAGCGAAAGGTTCATGGCACACATGCGGCCAACCTTGGGTGATAGCTCCATGCCCTCGACGAGATTTTCCTTCAGCGCGCGCTTCTGGTCGCGGTCCAGGTCTTTCTCAAAACGGTCCAGGACGTACTGGTAGGCATTGCACAGGAAGCCGCCTGTTCCGGCGGCGGGATCGCAGATCTGGTCGTTGGGCGTGGGCTGCGTCACCTCGCACATGGTCTGGATCACCGGGCGCGGCGTGAAGTATTGCCCGGCACCGCGCGCAGACTCGGCGGCGGAGCGTTGCAGCAACTCCTCGTAGATGGTGCCTTTTACGTCCACCGAGAGGCTGAGCCAGTCCACCTTGTCGATCAGGTTCACGATGAGCTGCTTCAGCAGTGCAGGGCTATTGATCTCGCAGCGGGCGCTCTTGAAGATCACGCCCAGCATCCCCGGCTTCAGGGAGAGCTTCTCCAGAATCTCGCGGTACTTCTCCTCCAGCCATGCGCCTTCGAGCGGCAGCAGCGTCTTCCAGCCCAGCTCCGGTGGCACCAGCGGCTGGCGGTTGTAGGGCGGTTCGGTCTGCTGGTCGTCCATCTTCAGAAAGAGCAGCAGCGTCAACTGCTCGACATACTCAAAGCAGCTCAGCCCCGCGTCCTGCAGCACTCCGGCGTAGCTCCACGCCCGTTTTCCAATCTGCGATGCGTCCATTATTTCTCTCGTTTCTGCCGCTTCGCCGTCTGCTTCCGCGGAGTTGCTTTTGTCTTCTTGCGAGTTTCCCGCTCAGCGGCGATGCGCTTCAGCAGCTCGCTCGCGGGTTCGTCGTTCGGGTCTTGCGGAACGAGTTGGCCGGTGAAGGCGTGGCGGAGGATGGATTGGCGCATCGACTGTGAGCGTATGTTCTTGGACTCTAAATCCGCTTTCAGGTGTTCCAGTACGGATAGTTGGTCATCGGTAGTATCGACAATCAACTGCTGTTCGAAAGACGGTGGTAACGGAATTGGCGTCTGCTTGATATCAGAGCCTGAGACCCCAGCTTGTCCAGCCGTTGTCCTGATCCGACTTTCCAAGAAAGCGCGCGATGCTCCTACATTTGCAGCAAGTGCAACAAGGCTTCCGCTGACCTCGCTGGAAACGAGACGAGCCCGAATTAGCTTGTCCGGGTGGACCGTAGCGCTGATGTTATTCGGAACTAATGCACAGACAGCAACTAATGAAGTTGTCCCGTTGTACCTTGTGAATAGTAGATCTCCGCTCGATACGAGAAAATCAGCATATTCCTCTTCTGTGCCTGGGAGGAATCGTACGTCGTCGGAATCGAGCGATAACGGGCGAACAGCACTGATCCGAAATATCCGGACACCATTCGCGGCATCCGGTTTACTGGAATAACCGTTGCGGACTTCGTAGCAGAGCTGGTCGATAGAGGCCCAGCACCAGCCTTTGGGGAGTGGGGGCAGGTTGGTGGTGTCGGGGGCTGCGGGTTCTTTGTACTTTGCTTTCCAGTTGGCGGGTGGAGTTTTGCCAGCAGCCTTGAACTTGCGGAGCTGCTCCTGCTCCCAGCGGTGGCGACGCTCGGTGAGGATGCGTTGGAGCAGCACAGGGGCCGGTTCGGCATCGGGATGCTGCTTGCGCCACTCGGCGGTAAGGTCGCCCTGCACGGCAGCCTTCAGCACAGAGGCGCGATAGAGCGCCAGCTTTGCCTGCGCCCGCCGCAACGCCTCCACCCCTGCATCCAGATCGGAGAGCAATTCATCGAGCGCATCAGAGATGCGCTGTTGCTCCGCAATTGGCGCGACTGGAATCTGCAGACCTTGCAGGAACGAAGCTGGCACGCGCATCTGGCCGACTCCACCGGTCATCTGGCGCTGGGCAACACGGCGGACCTCATGCTGAAGTAAAAAGTTTGAGATCCATTTTGGCTGCACTCCATCTTCAGCTCGGATTACATGAAACTCCGTGGAACCAAAACAAAGTTTGCCTGGCAAGTCAGGAACGGCGGTTGTCTTTCCGTTCTCCATGCAAGGAGTAATCTTGGCCATGATTACATCGCCACTGAGGAATGAGGTGTAACCCTTCTTCACTTCGCCATAGGGGCGAACCTCAGGATTTGCAAGTCCACCACCCTCCGGCTCGACTGCCCGCATTGGAACGAAATTGACCGGCGTTGCATCATCGCTGGTCAGGCGATCGGTAGCAGGGTTAATTGCCGCTATCTCTGGCAGCGATGCAATGACCCACCCTTCAGGTAATCGTTGGGTATTACGTTCACTCAAGCGACCAGCCTCTCATTCATTTCGGCGAGCAACTGCGCCAACTGCGCGCCAAAGAGCGCGTGGGCCTTGCCGATGCTGCCATGCTGGGCGAACCATCCCATCTCAAAGTCGTCAGGCTCGATGCTGAGACTGTTGGCAATGTGCTCGGCCATGCGGTCGAGCCACTCGCGCTGCTCCGGGGTAAAGGTCTGCTCGGCGTTGCGCTCCTGGAGCCATGCCTCATAGCGCGTACGCAGTTCTTCGCGGTAGGGCACGAGCGTGAGCGCCGGAATGAGCGCGTGGCGGACGAGCATGACGAGATCGGCGAGCTGGCTGCCGCCGTTGCCTTTGACTCTGTCTGCCTCGACGGCCTGAAAGGCCGACCAGAGCTGTGTAGGTGTGGCCGTCAGCGGCGGACGGGCGAGCGCGTCGCGGAGCTGCCGCAGGTCTGCGAGTGAAAGCCGCAGCGGGCGCGTTCCAGCATAGAGAATCTGCAACGCGGTTAGCTCGTTGTGGTGTTCTTCAATCCAACGGCGGAAGTCCTGCACCTTGGACTGCGCCCGCTCGACAGCGACGGCATCGAAGCCGGAGTAGAGCACCTCATCGAGATTGTGGCGGTCGATGGTCTGCTCGTTGTGCGCACGAATCTCAAGAATGCGGCGGCGCAGGGCGGCTTTATGCAATGGCGTGACGGCCTGCTGCGCAAGCTGCTCGGCTGCGGTTTGCAGATGGGCCTCTGTTGGCGGATTGCCGGGGCCAGCAATGGCCTGAGCGGCGGCGATCTGGGTGTCCGGATCGCAGGCAGTGAGCAGGTCGTGGGAGATGTCTGCGATGGACTTGCCACCGGCAAGGTCGCGCAGCTCGGCGAGCTGGGCCGGAGCGAAGTCGCGCTGGAGCCGGGAGAGCCGCCCGGCGAGCGTGATGAGGGCGTCGGAATCGGTGCCGCCCTGAGCAACATATTCCAGCAGCTCCGGCAGCGTGGCGGCGGGCTTGCGATTGAGGGTCTGCGACTCGGTCTTGTCCTGCTCGCAGACGCCGACGGCATCGACGATGATGAAGCGCTCCTTGGAGCGGGCGCTGGGCGTGACGACGCGGAGCTTGTCCGGGGAGATGACGCGGACGCCGCGACCCTTCATCTGCTCAAAGAAGCCAGCCGACTTGACGTTGCGCATGAAGACAACGCACTCGATGGGTTTAACGTCGGTGCCGGTGGAGATCATGTCCACGGTGACGGCGATGCGGGGATAGAAGCTGTTGCGGAAGTTGGTAAGGATTTCATCCGGTGTGAGCGTCGATGTCCTGACCCAGTCGGTGACCTCGGATTCCGTGCCATCGCTGTTCTTGACGGTCTGAGTCCGCTTGGTAAAGCCAGTGCGGTAGGTGATCTTCTGGCAGAAATCGTTGCCTTCGGCGAAGACTTCGCGGGCAATGCGGACGATGTCGTCGGCGTGTGAGTCGTCTTTGGCAAAGATGAGGGTCTTCGGAACTTCGGTGCGTCCGGGGAAGGCTTCCGGCAGCACCTTGTCGCGGAACTGCTGGAGGACGGTGCGAATCTGGCTCTCGCTGACGACATCGCGGTCGAGCTTGGTGGCGGTGTAGGTCAAATCCTGGTTGAGCAGTTCGAGCCGTTCGGCGCGAGTGAGCTTGTGGCGCTTGTCCACGTAGACCCCAGCGTCTCCGGCTTCGATGGTCGCGCCCTGCTCCGTGATGCGCGTACGGATGCGGTAGACATCGAAGTCCACGTTCACACCATCAGTGACAGCCTCGGAGTGGCCATACTGCATGACCATATTTTGATTGAAGAAGCCGATGGTCTTGCCGCTGGGCGTGGCGGTGAGGCCAACGAGGAACGAATCGAAGTAAAGCAGTACCTGGCTCCAAAGTTCATAGATGGAGCGGTGGCACTCATCGACGACGATGAAGTCGAAGAACTCTGGTGGAATGGCGGAGTTGTAGACCACGTCGGGCGGTTCGCCCTCCCATGGCTTCGCCGTATCGAAGCCGGAGCCTTCCTCATTGCCGGCGTCGAACTCGGTCTCCCCCTTCAGCATGGAGTAGAGGCGCTGGATGGTGGTAATGACCACCTTCGCGGCAGGGTTGATCGAGTTCGTCTTGAGCCGCTGAACGGTGTAGAGCTGCGGAAACTTTCGTGGGTCGTCTGGCGGCTCGAAGTTGGCGAACTCGTCCTCGGCCTGCTTGCCGAGGTTGGCGCGGTCCACCAAAAAGAGAATGCGCTTGGCGTTGCCGAACTTGAGTAGTCGATACGCGATATTGACGGCGGTGAAGGTTTTGCCGGAGCCAGTCGCCATTTGAATCAATGCGCGAGGGTTGGCTTTGGCAAAGGACTCTTCCAAACTGGCGATGGCGCGGGCCTGGACGCTCCATAGATGAGCCGGGTCCAGTTCGGGGAGTGCCTGCAAGCGGGCGCGAAGTTGCCGGTCCTGTGCAACCCAGGTTGCGAGCGTTTCAGGCCGGGGAAAATTGAACACCTGGCGGCTGCGCGGAGCGGGATCAAGGCCGTTGGTGAAGTAGGTGACCGCGCCATTCGATTCGAACAGGAATGGTAGCGGCCTCCGATGGGCAGGTAGATTATCCGGCAGACCGGCGGCATACTTGGCCGATTGCGCCTCCACTCCAGTCAAAGTGCCTTCGGCTTTTGCTTCGACCGCGCCGATGGCTTTCCGGTCCACATAAAGGAGATAGTCTGCGAAGCCAAACCCTTGCTTCATGGGGAACTCGCGCACGGCGACGCCCCGACCAGCGGTAAGGTCGAGTTCGTCACGACTCTGTACCAGCCAACCGGCGGCTACAAGGTCATCGTCGATTTCCAGGCGAGCTTTCTGCTCGGGAGTCTCAGGCACAGGAACTCAAGGCGAATCAAGATGCAAAATGTTGACAACACTACTTTATTCCATTGAAGCACCTATAGCCATAAAGTCTCACTTCGGAACAAGTTAGAAAGAATCAGAGTCGTTCTTCGTCAGATTCAAGCCCGTCGGGTGGGCGGGCATGGCGCTCCTGCTGATTCTGCAGGAGCAACGCCCAAGGGTGGGAAGACGGGCGCACGAAAAAGGGGCCTGCCGAAGCAGACCCCAAAAACGATTCTTGGCTGTTAGGCAGATTTTCTGACCTTTGGCTGAACCGGCTTTTCGGCGGGCTTCTTCGCCATCTTCGCCTTCTCTTTCGTGGCAAACTCCTGCTTGACCTGCTGCACGATGGCGTCCACGTCCACCTTGTAGGTGGTGGCCGCATCGCGTAGGACTTGAGCTGCATTCTGCCGGGTGGCAGAATGCAGTATCGTCAGTTCGACGAGCAAGCGACCAAGCTCGCTTTCCTCGGCACGGCGCAGGTAGGCGACAAACAGCTTTGCAACACTCTCGCGGGAGTTGCTGTCATTGGCTTGCTTGATGCCGCGTTGACGGGCGACGATCTCCAAACGGCGCTCGTCCAGCATGACAGTCAGCCGCTCGACCACAAACAGCAGGTCGCGCTTCATTAGCCGGACGGGAACCGCTGCGACGATAGCGGCAAGGGTGCGGATGCCGGTGGTCTGCGCGAGTGCCTCTTCGTGGCGGCGCTTCCGCTCTTCCGCCTTACCCTTGTCGTCGCTGGATTCGCGCTGCTTCTTCGGGTGATGGATGGGGCAATCCGGCTGTGCACACACTTTGTGTATCTCGCCCTTCTCGCTGCCCTCGGTAACGATGGCCTCGGTGGTGTACTTGCATGTCTTGTACTCCGGTCGGACGGCCTCTTCCTTCGTGCTGGGCTTCTCCTGCCGGATG
>JAJXYY010000008.1 GCA_021780315.1 Acidobacteriota bacterium | reverse complement strand
GGCATTGCGGTAGGGGACATACATGGTTCCCCAGAGGAGGCTGGCGCCGAGGGCGGCGAGGATGCCGGCGGTGGCGCGGGTGGCGTGGGGGCCGCTGGAGTGGATGGTGCTGAAGCCGAGGAGCATGGCGGCGGCGACGATGGCCGTTGCGCCGAGGACGACCTTGGCTACGTTGCGCGGGCTGGCGCCTTTGAGCTCGCCGAAGAGCAGGCGGCCCCAGAGGATGCCGATGAGGGTGTTGGTGTTCCAGATGGGGAAGGCGATGGCGAGGCCGACGTCGCGAATGGCGAAGACGGTGAGGGTGTTGGCGACGGCCCAGAGCATGCCGGCAAGGATGGCGATGGGGATGAGGTGGCGGTTGCGGGCGAGGTCGGCGAAGACCTGGCGGGTGCCCTGGAAGAGGGTGGGGAGCGTCCAGCGGGCGAGGAAGACGCCGACAACCATGCAGAGCGAGACGGCGTAGGGCGAGAGGCCGGAGTTGACGAGCTTGGTGGGGGCTTCGGCGGCGCCGAGCCATGCGCCGGCGGCGAGAGCGCAGAGGACGCCGAGGTGGTGCGCGGGGTGGCGGGCGTGTTGTTCAGGCTGCGGATGGGCGGCGGGCGGCAAGGTGGTGGCTTCAGCGCAGGGTGACGAGCAGGGCAAGGCCGACACAGAAGACGGCGAGCGGGATGAGGAAGTGGGCGTCGGTGAGGATGGCTCCGGTCTGGTCGGCGAGCTTCATGGAAGTCCTGTGGGCGAGCGTGGGATGGATTGGGGCAACCATAAAGACGCGTGGGGTGGGGTGTCAAGGATGGGGTTGGTGCTGTCACGCCGGAGATGGTTTTGCCTTGTCAAGCTCAAGCCAGTCTCCGTGCGAATCAGATTCCATAAATTTTAGTTACTTATCGCGAACTTAGTCGCGACATGTGTGGTATTATCCTGCGGACCAAGCTCCCCCGGGAAAACTGAAATGAAACGAGGCGGTCATGAGTCGCAAGGGACTGGTAGCTTTCTTGTGTGTCGCGTCTTTGTACTTAGTTAGCTGCGGAGGCGGCAGCAATAGCGGCACCGGCTCCACCTCGACGACGATCACGTCGGTGAGCGTCTCCTGCACGCCCTCGTCGATCACCACATCGCAGACCAGCACTTGCGCGGCGACGGTTACCGGGACGGGAAACTACAGTTCCGCGGTTACATGGACAGCCGACGCGGGGACAATCACAAGCGCCGGCACTTACACGGCTCCCGCGAGTGTTCCAGGCTCTGGAAAGGCAACGATAACGGCAACAAGCGTTGAGGATTCGACGAAGTCTGGAACCGCCACGGTCACGATTTCCACCCCCTCCACAATCAGTTCTGTCAGCGTCTCGTGCAATCCGACAATTGTTCCCGGGGGCCAGACCAGCCAGTGCACCGCGACTGTCGGCGGTACAGGAGGTTTTGATCCCACCGTTATCTGGAGTGCGAGCCCCGGGACGATCAGCTCGACGGCAAATGATGCAGCTACCTACACCGCACCGTCAGGAGTGACCGGTGCGGCGACGATTACAGCAACATCGAAACAAGATCCCACCAAAAGCAGCACAGCTTCGCTGACGGTAACCCGCACCCCTCCGTCAGCGGCGTGGCAGGTGAGCGGTCCTACTGGGGGAAATATCACAGTCCTTGCGGAAAATCCGAGCTCGCCAAATACGATCTACGCTGGGTCAAGTTACGGGTCCGTTGGTGGACTTTGGAAAAGCACTGACGGTGGAAACACCTGGTCGCCCATGGTTACTAACTCTGACCTGGATTACTATCCTGTCTCTGACCTGGGAGTTGAAAACGGGGGTCAAACGATCTTTGCGGCGGCAAAGAATGGACCATACTTCTGGTCTTCAAGCGATGCCGGGAGCACGTGGACCGAGGTACAAACTGCCCCGGTTGCGCATATCGGTGGGATGGCAGTCGATCCGGAAAACCCATCAACAATTTATCTCAGTGCTGTTGGTTTAGGGGTTCTGAAGTCTACGAATTCGGGAACAACTTGGGCGCTGCTTGCCTCATCGCCTGTGATAACGAGCAATACTACACCGAGTATTCTTCACAATCCTATTGAGGTGGATCCAACCCACGCGGGGACGATTTATTACGGAACAGACCACGGACTTTACATTTCGAATGACGCTGGAACCACGTGGACTCTGAGTTCAAACGGTATCTCAAGCGGAGACACCTCAATTTGGGACGTGGTCGTCGACCCGGCGGCTCCCACAGTTGTCTTCCTGGCTGCTGGAATACCCAGCAACACAGATGCAGATCTCTATGAAAGCACGGATGGCGGCATTTCATGGACGCCTTTGGCAACGTCCCTTGACGTAGAGCGGATCGTGCCTGACCCCAACAACGCCAGTATCGTTTACTTATATGGGTTGGCCTGCCACACTGCCTACAAGTCAATAGACGGAGGCAAGAGCTTCGTCCCGAGCGATACGGGAACCCCAACCGCCGGAGGCTCATGTCCGGCCTCTGTATTTATTATTAATCCTACGGGAACGATGGTGCCTCTGCCTTCCACACCTGGTACGTTTCTCCTCACCGTGACCGGAGGAATTGGGATATACCAAACGCAGAATGCGGCTCAATCATGGTCGCTTTCAAGCCAGGGGCTCTCTGCATTTTGGGGTCAAGCTGTAACTGTTGACCCGAATAATCCGGCCACAGTCTACTTTATCGCGAATGATGCTGGAATTTTCAAAAGTCTAGATAGCGGTTCCTCCTGGACTGCGATTGCCTTTGCCAGTGATGTCCTGGGGGTTGCGGTCGATCCGTTCGACTCAACGCATCTTATGGGGTATGGCCGGAGTGTAGGTCTTGAAGAGAGTCATGATGGTGGGAGCACATGGGCAAACCGCACCTCTGCTTTACCGGCTCCAGCTACCGGACAATCCATATGGGTTGATGGAGTTACGTTCAATCCGAAACAACAGGGTGAGATTTTTATTTCTACTCGATTCGGTGGTGTTGGATTAGTTCGGACGACGGATGGGGGTTCTACATTCGCTACCGTTAATTCTGGTCTGCCATACACGGATATGGGTGGCACGCTCATTTTTGACCCGGTCAATCCGAACACGGTTCTCACCACGGTTGACAACAATGGTAGCTCTGAGAATGTGGCGACGTCGACAGACGGGGGGACCACCTGGGCGGCGGTCCCTTCCAACGTGGTTGCCGATGTCTATACGCCGACTTTCTCTCTCGACTCTCTTATGAACCCTCCGGTTATCTATGCACTCGAGAGCGGTAATCTTGCTGTAAGGTCCACTGACTTCGGAAACTCTTGGACGGCGCTCGGCATTTCAGAGATGCCTTCAGCAGATCCAGAGTTTGCTGATAGTGCGTTCACAGCGACTTCATGGTCGCCGGATGGTGGAATAACTTGGACGCCAGTCTTTACTAATAACTTCCGTGTTAGCCCTAGCACTCCCCCGGAGACGGTTGTGGCTACATCCGGATCGCCACAGTATCTCTTTCTCCCCAGTCAAACGCGCGGTCTTCTCCGCATTAATCTCGGGCCATAGTTACGCGGGAGTGTTCATCCGGTCATCGACAGGTTGCATTCGCCTTGGTTAGCTCCCAGTCTCATGGGTGAGACCTGGGGTACGTGATTGTCGCCGAGTGGGAGCTACTTGAGCGAACTCATGTCGATGACGAAGCGGTATTTCACGTCCTGCTTCAACATGCGCTCGAAGGCTTCGTTGATTTTCTGGATGGGGATGACTTCGACTTCAGAGACGATGTTGTGCTGGCCGCAGTAGTCGAGCATCTGCTGAGTCTCTTTCATGCCGCCGATCATGGAGCCGGCGATGGAGCGGCGGCCGGTGATGAGGTTGAAGGGCGCGAAGGCGGGCGGCTTTTCGGGCAGGCCGACGAGGGTGAGTGTGCCGTCCTGCCGGAGCAGGGGCAGATAGTCGTCGAGCGCGTGGGGCGCGGAGACGCAGTCGAGGATGAAGTCGAAGGAGGCGGCGTGGGCCTTCATCTGCGCGGGGTCTTTGCTGAGGA
>JAJXYY010000030.1 GCA_021780315.1 Acidobacteriota bacterium | reverse complement strand
CAGCCAGCAGCTTCACGCCTGGCTCAATACCTACAACTGGCATCGACCCCATGCTAGTCTCAACCAACATCCGCCCATCAGCCGCTCTGGCATCGATCGGAATAACCTGTTGAGCCACCACAACTAGACCTCCTGGTTGTCTACGGGAAATGTTAGCCCATGCTTGGTCACGGTAGTGATGCAGCACAGCGAACTACTGCTGCAGCCACTGGAGCAAAGCTCCGGCGATGCAAGGTACAGGGCCCGTACTCCTGAAGCGCTCGTTTGTGCTGCGGAGTTCCATATCCCTTGTGTGCGGACAAACCGTACATTGGGTGCAGCCTATCCAATTTCTGGAGGAGGGCATCGCGATAGACCTTGGCGACGACGGAAGCAGCTGCAATCGAAAGGCTAAGTGAGTCGCCGTAGATCAATTTGGTCTGCGCACAGGAATGCTCCAGTTGCATGGCATCGATGAGGAGATGATCCGGAGTAATTGCCAGACCTTGTACTGCCGTCAGCATTGCAAGTCTAGTTGCCTGATAGATGTTGATGCGGTCAATTGTCGCTGCATCGACCTCTGCTATCGAGAGTGAGAGAGCTACCTGCCTTATCTGCTGGTCGAGCACCTCGCGACTGTTGCTGTTGAGTTGTTTCGAGTCGGTGAGGCCAGCACGAGCCAGAGACTCAATCTCTTCCGGCAGAATCACTGCTGCCGCTACCACAGGACCCAGCAGGGCACCACGACCGACCTCATCTACGCCGGCAATCAGACGAAAGCCGCGATGCCGCAGCGCCTGTTCTGGCGCATCACTGCATACCAACTGCTTCAGCATTCGCTGCTTGATCGTTGCTGAAGAGAGGCGTTTGGGAGGGAGGGTTGCTTTGGTCGGAATCATAAGGCTCAGTTCTGAGTGTATCGCTTGACAGGAGGTTACCTCGCAAAACAAAAGCCACGGCCTAGGCCGTGGCTTTTGCTGAAACTGATTAGTCTTTTACTTGGTGGCACGGGCAACTTCAGTAAGACGGGCAGCCTTGCCGCGCAGACCACGCAGGTAGAAGAGCTTGGAGCGACGTACTTCGTAGGAGCGAACCTTCTCAACTTTGTCGACAACTTTGGAGTTGTAAGGGAAGATTCGCTCAACACCCTGACCGAAGCTCATCTTCCGGACAGTAAACGTCCCTTGTGGTCCTTTGCGGCTGGCAATGACCATACCCTCGAAGGCCTGAAGACGCTCTTTCTCGCCTTCCTTGATCTTGACTTGAACGCGTACGGTATCGCCTGGGGCGAACGGAGGAAGGTCGGTCCGCTGTAACTTGGCGGCCAGCTTTTGCATGATTGGATGGATTGACATGACTACTTTCCTATGGTGATCTCGAATCTTTAGTGTACACGAATAAGAGCATACTGGGTATGCGTAGCAGCTCAACCGACGGCTGGACTCATGCTTGGTTCCGGTTCTGCTTATTCTTCGAAACTATTTTGCGCCTCGAATTTGCGCAGTATCTCTTGATCCTCCCGGGTCAGATGCGCTTTGGCGAGCAGATCCGGACGATTACGCTTCGTTTTTTCCAGAGACATACGTCGTCTCCATCTACGAACAAGCTCATGGTTGCCACTGGAGAGTGCTTCGGGAACGGCCATGCCGCGAAACTCAGCTGGCCGAGTGTAGTGTGGGTAGTCGAGCAAGCCACCCGAGCCATGGGTTGAGCGCGGCGGCCCTAGCGCAGGATCCCGATTTTCTGGAATATCTACCTCGCCGAAGCTTTCAAATCGGGATGAATCCGGATTGCCCAAAGCGCCTGGAAGCACACGTACAACTGCATCCACGATGATTGCAGCGGCTAATTCCCCTCCGGACAGGACGTAGTCGCCAATGGAGATCTCGCGGTCGCAAAGCAGATCGTTTACGCGTTCGTCGACACCTTCGTAGCGTCCACAGATCATGACAATTCGCTTCAGAGTAGATAGATCCTGAGCGATGGCCTGGGTGAAAGGCCGACCTTGTGCCGAGAGGAGGATGACGGTCTCCTGCGTCGGGTCGCGGCGCTCCTTTGGGGCGATATTGAGTGTGGCGACGGCATCGAAGATAGGTTCAGGCTTGAGAACCATACCCTCTCCACCACCAAAGGGTCGATCATCAACGGTACGATGCCGATCATGCGTAAAACTGCGGAGATCGTGGGTCGCGATCTCAACCTGTCCGACCGCAATGGCCCGGCTCAAAATGCCATAGCGGAAAGGGCTGGTAAAAAAGTCGGGAAAGATGGTCAGGAGATCAAAGCGCATAGTTGGGTCGGCAAATCAAACAATGGTTGTATCGATCTCCTGCGAGCAAATTGATAGCGTACAAGGTGATCATCTCTCAGTGTATTCAATTTGGGGTTGACGTACTCACTATCCGTGCTCAGACTCAGGCCGATAACAGAGGTAATGAAAGGGCCCGCGCCATGTTACTAAAGCGAAGTGCCGCATTGATGTTGCTGCTTGTCCCGGGCGGTGCTGCGGTTTTTGGGCAAACGCTTGTAGCCAGAAGCTCCTCGATCGACAGAATCGCGTTGAGCTCGTCGAACAGTGAGGATGTCGGCGGGGCTAAAGATATGGAAGTTTCGGCGAGTGCTGGGGTACCTGAAGCGATTGCAGCGGAAGCAGCTACCGGTAGCACGCTACCTCCCCGTCTTATCAAGCAGAAAATCAAGTCAAACCAGGATCCGCGACGGGTTCGTCCGTTCTCAAGTTTTGGTGTGGGGTTCAAGGTTGATACTCTTGGTGGAGGGATCGAGTTTGCGACACCGCTTTCGCAGAGTTTCAATCTTCGTACCGGCGGTAATTTTCTACGGTTTGGCTATGGATTGAATCTAGATGGTGTGAGCTATGCATCAAAACTGCATTTTCAGTCTGAGCAAGCCAGCATCGATTGGTTTCCGTTTCATGGCGGACTACACCTCAGTCCGGGTGTTCTTTACTTCAAGAACTCTGTGAGCAGCGTTCTCAGTGCACCTCCTGGACAGCAGTTTCAATTGGGCGATGCAACCTTTGTGAACAGTATCGACGACCCTGTTACCGGTACGGCCTCGATCGGGTATGCGCACAGATTTGCGCCAATGTTCACGGTGGGCTTTGGGAATATCCTGCCCCGAAGACATAAGCATCTGACGATACCGATCGAAGTTGGGGCAGGATACATGGGTGCAGCGCGGATGAATATCAAGCTGGCCGGAACGGCCTGCACCTCACAGGGCTGTTTCAACATGGCGACAGATCCGTCGAGCCAAGCTAGTATCAATCAGGAAGCAGCGCTGATCAACGAACAATTGAAGAAGTACCAGATCTATCCGATTGTTTCGATGGGGTTTGCTTACAAATTTTAGCTGTCAGCTTCCCGCGTTATCGGTTGATATCTACTAAGCCATCGGGAAGATCCATGTCAATGCGTTGTTGCAGGACGTCAATGTTGACAATAAATTTCTTAACAAAAGGGATGAGTATCTCGTCCTGGTCTGCAGATTCCAACACAAGGATTGGAGCTGCTTCCAATAGGCGTCGGGTGCCGTCTGCGGTTGAAGGAAACTGTACATCTACTATGGTGCCGACAGGATTACCTTTATCAAAGACCGTGCAGTTCATAAGGTCACTGATGTAGCTGGAATCTTCCTCAAGTGGCAGTCGATCTTCCTGAGGAACGATTACCTGCAATCCAGCAAGTTCTTCGGCCTGCGAAATGGTGTCGGTGCCAGAAAATTTGAGAACGATTCGCCCATGATTTTTTCCAACAGGTAACCAGTAGGAGAGAATCACCGCGTTACGTGCAGCTTCAGCGGGGCCGGCGAAGTTTGCTTTCGCAAGATAAACGGGCGTCGGCTCGTCAAATCGTTCCGGGAAGTCGGTGAGCAGTTCGGACAGCAGCTCTCCCTTTCGGCCTTGTGGCCTTATTAGCTCCGCCAACACGACCCATGATGTAGGTTTGGTCATTCCGAGATCGATCAAAGATGCTGTGTCAGGAACTCGATTCACTCAGATGATCTGATGTGAATCGAGTGCTGGAGTTGTGAGCGAGGGGTCTTCTTCGACGATGTCCAAAGAGTAGCGATGTTTGAGCTTCATACTTGCAGCACTTAGGATTGTGCGGATCGAGCGCGCAGTACGACCCTGTTTCCCGATCACCTTTCCAACATCGCCAAGTGCTACCCGTAACCTCAAAACAGTTCCATCGCGATCGGGCAAAGCTTCAACCGTCACATGTTCTGGCTTGTCCACCAAGGCATGTGCGATCTCCGCGATGAGGTCGACCATGTTAGCTGTAAAACTATCTAATGAAGCCGAGGTAGGGGCTTCTGTCATTACACATACCTCCTGGGAGTAACGGTACAGGGCTCATGCTCAAACCTATCGTCTCGTCTTTTGCGAGATCTTCCAGGCGTGAGCTATTGCGAGAACGATACCGATTTAATTGAATCGGGCAGCGGTATTTTGCTTGCGATCAAAAAGGTGCGACGGTTAGGCAGTGAAACGCCGCATCAACCAGAAGTCTACGTGAGATGAAATGCAGAAGAAACTAGCAGAATCAAAAACATAAGCAAACTTTGGGAACTTGAGCTATGTTCCCAAAGGGTGCGTATCTTGGGTAACCTTAGGCGGCGGTTGCTTCGGGATTGTTCGAGGCCGCAGCGGCAAGCAGTTTGCCAACGCGATCAGAAAGCTGAGCGCCATTGCCAGTCCAGTAATCGATACGATCACGCTTCAGGTCGACGGTTGCTGGATTCGTGCGGGGATTGTAGGTGCCTACTACCTCAACGGAACGACCATTGCGAGCGCGGTCTTTTTCGATAACAACAATGCGGTAGTGGGGCTGCTTGCGCGCTCCAACGCGCGCCAATCGGATCATCAACACTGGGATTGCCTTTCAAAACGTTTATTTTGGGCGAAACAGCATCTCGAAGTTCTAAGCAGGTTACGAAGCCTGATATCACCCAACACCTAAGTATGGCGGATATTGTTGTTTTTCGCAATTCTGAAAAAGATATAGAGACGGCTATATCGCGGGGAAGAGGAAGCGCAGTACGCTTCCGAGGCGGTTCGACCATGCAACCTCATCGTGAACGGCATCCTGGTCTCGGTAGTAAATAACATCGATATTGCTCCTCCAGCCTCGCTGGATCAGAAGGCTGTAAAGTTGGTCGGCATCGCGGACATGGCGGGCGCCTTCCGCTGTCCCCATGTCAAGCCATATCCTAGGAACACTGTTTATTTTCATATTGGCGACAGCGGTCAGGATTGATCGATGGTCCCACCATAAGGATGGTGACATTACCGCGAGTTTCCCGAAGACCTCTGGATGCTCAAGGCCTAGGTGCAACGTTATCAGACCGCCCAGAGATGAGCCTCCAAGTGCAGTGTTGGCCGGGTCAACAAAGGTCCGGTAGGTCGCATCAATGAACGGCTTTAACTCCTCAATGAGCAAACGCCCATAGTTGCGGCCTTCGCCGCCGCCCATCTTGAAATCACGGGTGGGGGTGTATTCCGCCAAACGGCGAAGCCCTGTGTTAGCGACACCAACCAGGATGATCGGTTCTATGCTGTCGGCTTGATTGAGTGCATCGGCTGTTGTCTGTGCTTTCCAAGTTCTGCCAGCAATGTAGGATGTGGTGCCATCGAAGAGGTTCTGTCCATCGTGAAGATAAAAGACGGGAAATCTGCGGGTTGGATCGACTAGATACTGCGGTGGCAGATAAACGGACACTGCTCGATCATCGGGGAGAATTGCTGAGTGAAAGCTGTAAAAGTGATAACGGGGATTTGCTACAAGTTCTTCGCTGGCATGTGGATGTAGGATCCGTTGTGCAACGGGACCGTTGATAGGACGACGGATGTCAGATTGGTTGGGTGGTAGTTCCAATGCGAAGAAGGCGGCTCCCGTGAGTAAGATGTTAGCAGAGGGCATCGATTGAAACGCGATTATCACAGGTGGTACTCACAGGCACTTGGGCGCGACATGGAGTTGCTTGTTTTTGGTCATGCTGGCATGCAGGTTCTGGTATTTCCAACCTCGTGCGGCCGGTTCTTCGAGTTTGAAGATCGAGGGATGGTTCAGGCGGTGAATGATGATCTGGAAAAGGGGCGGCTTCAGCTTATCTGCGTTGATTCGGTCGATTCAGAGAGTTGGTATAACCGCGCTGTCCCCCCACGCTGGAGGATTGCCCGGCACCTTCAGTACGAGCAATACCTTATGAAGGAAGTTCTCCCCCTGATTCGCAGATACAACCAGACCTCGAGTCTGGTGACTGCTGGATGCAGCTTTGGCGGCTATCATGCGGTCAATCTGGCTTTGCGTCATCCCGCCATATTCAGCGGATTTCTGTCGATGGGCGGCGCATTTCATCCTGCAAATTTTCTCCGCGGCTACTACGACGAGGATTGTTACTTCAATCTACCTTTGGATTATCTGCCCAAAACCACGGACCCTTGGTTTCTGGAAAGATATCGGCAGGGTAATTACGTCCTTGCCACAGGCGTAGAAGATATGTGCTGGGACGACAATGAGCGTTTGGCGCGAGTGTTCCGGAGCAAACAGATACCTTGTCGGTTGGATGTCTGGGGTGACCATACCGGGCATGATTGGCCATGGTGGCAGCGGATGATACAGACGTATCTTTAGGCTGCACGCAACTCGGTTGTGCAGTTTGGTTAGATGTTATGCGGAGGAGTCAGGTGAAGAAGATCGGTGTTCTGTTCGGGATGGAAAATACTTTTCCCAGTGCTCTTGTCGACAAGATCAATTCGATGGAGATTGATGGGATTCGAGCCGAATTTGTGGAGTTGGGTGGCGTTAAGATGGCAGAACCCTGTGGCTATGATGTCATCGTAGACCGTATATCGCACGACGTACCCTTCTATCGGGCTTACTTGAAAAATGCTGTGCTTACCGGGACTCAAGTGATCAACAATCCTTTCTGGTGGTCCGCGGACGATAAATTTTTCAATTATGCTTTGGCGTCGAAGTTAGGTGTCGCGGTCCCTCGCACAGTGCTACTGCCACACAAACAATATCCGCCCCAGACGACAAGCCGTTCCCTCCGAAATCTGGAGTATCCACTGGATTGGGAAGGGATTTTTGAGTACGTCAAATTTCCAGCTTTTCTCAAGCCACATGATGGTGGTGGATGGCGGGATGTCTTCCATGTTCACAATCGCGAAGAGTTTTTTGCTGCGTACGATCAGACTCGTGATCTCTGCATGACGCTGCAAGCTGCAGTGAGTTTCAAGGAGTATTTTCGCTGCTATGTTGTTGGGCAATCGCATGTGCGGATTATGCCGTACGACCCGCGCCGACCGCATGAGCAGAGGTACGTGCTTGATCCACCGAAGTATGACAAGAAGCTGCTCAAGCGGGTGGAACAGGACGCAATTACCTTGTGCCGGGCTCTGGGGTACGACCTGAATACCGTTGAGTTTGCGGTCGAGGATGGGATTCCTTACGCAATCGACTTTATGAACCCCGCACCAGATGCGGACCTGCACTCTGTTGGGGAAGCTAGCTTCCATTGGATAGTGGATGCTGTCGCCAAACTGGCCGTGAAGAAAGCAAAGCACGCTGGTAGTCAGCAGTCAGGTATGAACTGGACTGTCTTATTGTCCGGGGCAAGCGAGACGAAGGCAAAAGGGAAGGAACCCGTCAAGGCTCCGGTAAAAGCTGTGTCAAAACCGAAGGCCGCCAGAGCAACGAAGGTGAAGTCGAGTTAGAGTAATTCCAAATAACATCGCTCTAGTGGTTTTGCAGCGACATTCTGGAGAGTGCTATGCGTCCTACGTTCACACTGGGTATTGAGGAAGAGTACCAGACGGTTGATCCTGAGACGCGTGATCTGCGTTCGCATATAGCGACGGAGATGTTGGCGCAGGGAAAGTTGCGGCTGGAGGAGCGGGTCAAGGCTGAGATGCACCAGTCGGTGATTGAGGTGGGAACACGGGTCTGCAAGGATATTCATGAGGCGCAGGAAGACCTGTTCGATCTGCGTCGTAACATGATTCGTCTGGCTGAGGAGCATAACTTAGTACTGGTTGCAGGCGCGACCCATCCTTTCGCTGATTGGCGGGTTCAGGAGATCTATCCGGATCCGCGATACAAGCAGGTGGTAGAGGATCTGCAGTTGGTAGCGCGTGCGAACCTGATCTTCGGATTGCATGTTCATGTAGGGATTGAGGATCGCGAGGCGGCGATCCACATCATGAATTCGCTGAGATATTTTCTGCCGCATATTCTGGCGTTGTCGACAAACTCTCCGTTCTGGCTCGGCATGGAGACGGGTTACAAAAGCTACAGAGCGAAAGTTTTTGAGAACTTTCCCAGAACGAATCTGCCTGATAGCTTTGCGAGCTACTCCGAATTTGAGAGTTACGTGAATCTCCTAATCAAGACAAACAGCATCGATAATGCAAAGAAGATCTGGTGGGACGTTCGTCCGCATCCGTTCTTCAATACTGTCGAGGTGAGGGTTTGCGACATACCCCTGCGGGCGCAGGAATCCATTGCTATTGCAGCTCTGATTCAGGCCACGGCATGTAAGTTATGGCATCTGCATGCACGCAATCTGGACTATCGTCAGTATTCGCGGGCACTATTGATGGAGAACAAGTTCCGTGCTGTGCGGTATGGGTTGGACGGAAAGATGATCGACTTCGGCAAACAACAGGAGGTTCCTGCACGTGAGCTGATTGAGGAATACCTTTTGTTTATCGATGACGTACTGGACGAGTTGGGGAGCCGGAACGAAATCAACTACATCCGTACGATGCTTGAACATGGCTCAGGCGCTGATAGGCAGTTGAAAGTATTTCGCGAGACGGGATCGTTGCGCGCCGTAGTGGATTACATGGCACGGGAGACAAAGGCAGGTCTTTGAGGTAGTTGTGGCCTTGTTTCGGTAAACAGATTCTGTGAATCTGGCGTTTGTCGGTTGGCGTTTTATATTTCTATCTCAAATTACTCCAAACCTGATTAGTCATGAAACGCGGAACTCAATATAAGCTGTAGACGAGTTGTTATTAAAGGACGATGAATATGGTTGAGTTGGCAACGATGTATGGATCTGTAGATCTTCGGACGACGACATTTCCGGCCGAGTTTACATCGGGTGCACGGAATGCGGTGAAGACCTGTCTGAAGATTCAGCCAAGTGAGAAAGTGACACTGATAACGGACGAGCGATGTGTGGAAATTGCAGCGTCACTGGCAAGTGAACTGGATAGTATTGGCTGTGTCTGGAATGCGTTTGTCTTGGAAGCCGTGGCATCACGTCCTTTGGTTGAGATGCCGCCGGTCGTGCTCGAAGATATGGAGACTTCGCAGGTGAGCATCTTTGCAGTTGAGGTGCAGCCGAATGAGCTACATAGCCGCATGCAGATGACCGACGTTGTCAATCGGAGACGAATGCGCCATGCGCACATGGTGAATATTACGGCAGAGATCATGATGCAGGGCATGCGTGCGGATTTTCTTGCGATCGACACGTTGAGCCAAGCTGTGCTGGATAAGGTTCGTAAGGCAACATACGTCCGTGCGACGACAGCAGCAGGTACGGACATCCATGCCGAGCTTTCGCCGCATTATCGTTGGTTCAAAACCTCTGGGATCATCAGTCCGGAGAAGTGGGGTAATCTTCCGGGAGGTGAGTGCTTTACATCGCCAGCGGAGGTGAATGGTGTGTTTGTGGTGGATGGCGTTGTTGGCGATTACCTGTGCAAGCGATATGGAATCTTGCGAGAGACGCCGCTGACAATTCACATTGAAGGTAACCGGATCACACAGATTTCGTGTGAGAACAAGGCTCTGGAGCAGGAGTTCTGGGAGTACACGCATACTGACGAAAATTCGGATAGGGTGGGTGAGTTTGCAATTGGAACCAACATCGGCGTAAAGCGGGTAATTGGGAACATCCTACAGGATGAGAAATTTCCTGGGGTGCATATCGCCTTTGGCGATCCCTATGGAGCACATACCGGAGCGCCGTGGAAGTCCTCGACACATATTGATGTGGTGGGCCTGGGATTCAATATCTGGCTGGGTGGACCGGATGGGGAAGAGCAGATCATGCGTGATGGGGCCTTCCTGCTCGACGTTTAGCGTCGTCATGTTCCATCGCTGATCGGTGGAGCCTGAGGATGCCAATGGTTGGCAGGTCTGGTTTTCGAGTCGCAAGCGGTGCTTTATTCTTTTGGTGGCATCTAAAAGGACATTATGACTAAGAAGCAGTTAGGCAACTCTGATTTGCACCTTTCCCCGGTAGGGTTTGGTGCGTGGGCGATTGGCGGCGGTGACTGGGCGTTTGGATGGGGTCCGCAGGACGACGCTGATTCGATTGCTGCGATACACCGGGCACTCGAACTGGGGATCAACTGGATTGATACTGCGGCTGTTTATGGGCTGGGATATTCAGAAGAGATCGTCGCAGCTGCCTTAAAGACATCTAGTGTGAAGCCTTATGTCTTTACCAAATGTGGGATGGTATGGGACGAAAATCGCGAGGTTTC
Source organism: Acidobacteriota bacterium (assembly GCA_021780315.1). Lineage (GTDB taxonomy): Bacteria > Acidobacteriota > Terriglobia > Terriglobales > Acidobacteriaceae > Edaphobacter. The sequence continues at coordinate 54,859 of JAJXYY010000030.1, read as the reverse complement.
GCGGTCTCTCAAAACGATACGGGCGGAAGTAGAGGCAAGTTTGCGACGGTTGCAGGTAGATGTGATTGACCTTTATCAGATCCACTGGCCATTTCCGGATGAAGAAGTAGAAGAAGGCTGGACGACAATGGCGGAGCTGCGACGGGAAGGCAAAGTGCGCTGGATTGGTGTTTCCAACTTCAGCGTGGCGCAGATGGAACGAGCCATGAAGATCGCTCCAATTACATCGTTGCAGCCGCCATACTCCGCGATCAATCGCTCGGTTGAGGCGGATATTTTGCCGTTCTGCCTGAAGCAAGGTATTGGCGTCATTAACTATGCTCCGATGCACTCCGGTATGTTGACTGGCGCAATGAGCAAGGAGAGGGTAGCGGCACTGCCCGATAACGATTTTCGCCGGAAGGCAAAACAATACCAGGAGCCCTTCCTGACTTGGAACCTGGGGCTGGCGGACTTGATGCAGCAGATAGGTTCTCGGCATGGTGTCGTTGCCGGAGTTGTTGCGATTGCGTGGACTCGGCATAACCCGGCAATTACGGCTGCGATCGTCGGCGGGCGCAGCGCCAAACAGGTAGATGGTGTTATCCCTGCCCTGGAATTCGCGTTGAGCGAGGCGGAGTACGCTGAGATCGGTGAGTATCTGGCAACCCAGTTGACGTAAAAATCGTGGGCCGGGACTGAGTAAGGATAGACTAGCAGCCATGCTTCAGTCTTTTCGTGAGGAGTTCAATCACCGTTACTCCGCGGCACAGTATGCAGCCCTGTTGTCTCGCCTGGAGCGGGATACCAGGGCTGCGATTGATTTCAGGGTGTGCGAGACTCCTTGTTTTCTATCACAGGACATGGTTCAGGAGATGGCTGGTTTTGGCGTTGAATTGACTCAACTACTCCTGAATAATTCTGCGTATTTACAGGCAGCTGAAGATGCAGTGCCTTCTACTTATCGGGTTCCGGGCGTGAGCGGGCATCCGCACTTCATGACAGTGGATTTCGGTCTGACGAAGGATGAGTCTGGAAGGCTGCGTCCGAAACTGGTCGAGATGCAGGCATTTCCTTCGATGTTCGGATATCAGGATGTGCTAGGCCTTGCATATATCGAGACCTATGGTCTCGACAGCAAACTGAACTGGCTTCTGGGTGGGCATGATGATGCGAGCTATTGGGCCTTGCTGCGGCGCGTAATTGTCGGAGACCACGACCCCGAGAATGTAGTGTTGATGGAGATAGAGCCGGAGAGCCAGAAGACACGGCCAGATTTTCACGTTTACGAAGATCGTCTGGCCGTGAGGACCGTTGATGTTCAGAAAGTGCGCAAAGTCGGGAGCAAGTTGTGGTACGAACGCGGGGGACGGTGGATACCGATTGAACGTATATTCAATCGGGTGATCGCTGACGAAATTGAACGCAAGGAGGTGAAACTGCCGTTCGATTATCGGGATGACTTGGAAGTGGAGTGGGCTGGGCATCCGAACTGGTATTTCAAGATAAGCAAGTTTTCTCTCCCATATTTGCATCATGAAGCGGTTCCGCGAGCGGTATTTCTTGACGATTGGTATGCAGGTCGTTTGGGTGTTGGCTTTCCGGAAGAGCGGGAACGAGTGCTATTGAAGCCGTTGTATTCCTTTGCTGGGAATGGCATACAGTTTGAACCTTCTGATGCTAGTTTGGACTTGATTCCAGAGGGGCATCGACATAATTACCTAATGCAGGAGCGGGTCGATTTTGAGCCTGTCATTGCAACGCCGCACGGGCTGACCCAGGCTGAGATACGGATCATGTATTTGTGGCCGGACGGAGGAGTTCTGGAACCCGTGGTGAGTCTGGCTCGTATGGGGCGCGGGCTGATGATGGGGGTGGACCATAACCGTAACCGGGAATGGGTAGGAGGGTCTGCCGTGCTTTTTCCGCAGGAGTGAGTACTTAACTCCTATTAAATGTGCGTTCCGGTTACTATTCAGGTACGGTAGACTTCAACGTAGAAAACATGCGTGTATCTGAGCGAGTGGTGCAAGGAGGACATGTGGCCCTACGGCACAAGCCCAACGGGGAAAATCCAGTTCGTACTGCGGTTCGTTTTCCCATGAAGTTAATTTTGCATGTGAAGACGGAAAGCGGTGCATTAGAAGCAGTCACGGAGAACATCTCTGCGAACGGATTGTTATTTGTGAGCGAGACCCTGCCTGAGATCGATAGCAGAATCGAATTCACAATTGCGATGCCTTCTGCGGTGATGGGATCTGCAAAAGATGTGACCATTCATTGCGTTGGCCGTGTGGTTCGTCACCAGCAACAGGGTGATATCAAGAAGGCCGCCGCAGTGATCGACGAATATTTTCTAAAGGCCTGAACATGACGGTTGTAAATATAGATCCAAGTCGTAATGAAGAAGAGCCACTGGACGAGAGCACATCCGGTGTTGGAATACGCGTGATTCTAGCTGACTCGCAAGCTATCTACCGTGTGGGAATGAAGAAGATCTTCGCCGTTGAGGATGATATCCGCGTAGTAGCGCAGGTTGAGACACTGGCGAATCTGTACGCCGCATTGCAGCGCTACCCTACGGATGTGGTGGTTCTGGAAGGTCAACTGATATCGGGGACGATCGATGCGATTCCTGAGCTGGTTCGGCGTGCACCTGACGCGAAGATTATTGTGCAGGTGAGTGAGACAGATGAGTCGAACACGGTGGAACTGTACCGACGTGGGGTACGTGGGGTTGTACCGCGCTCAATATCGCCCGACCTGCTGGTCAAGTGTGTTCGGAAGATTGCGGAAGGCGAGACCTGGATCGATAACCAGTCGATTAGCTGGGTAATTGAGGCGTATCGGTCGCAGGCTACGACCTTGACTGATCCGCGCGTTCAGCCCAAGTTGTCCAAAAAAGAACTGGCGATTATTAGCTGCATTACGCGGGGTATGCGGAACAAGGAGATCGCCTATCAGATTGGAACGACTGAGCAGGTCATCAAGAATTATCTGCGCAAGATTTATGACAAGCTGGGAGTCTCGGACCGTCTTGAGCTGGCTCTCTACTGTCTGCATCATGAGTTGTTGAAGCAGTATTTGCAGGAGGCCGACAGCACTGGTTTTGGCCAGACTGAGCCGTCACAGCCACTGCGCGCCAAGATGTAGCCAAGCTGGATTTATTGATATTTGAGCCACTCTGGCCTATGCGGAGTGGCTGTTTTATTTTCGCGAGCTTTTTTGTACGGTCTTCTGGCCTTGTGGATGCTAGGATGCGACGATATGGCGTTTTTCAAGGAAATACGATCCCTGACCCGGGTCCAGACGAGTACGTTTACCGCCTGTTTTTTGGGGTGGAGTCTGGATGCTTTTGATTTCTTTCTCCTCACGTTATGTCTTCCGGCCATTGCGGCGGAGTTCCATGTGGGGATCAAGGAAGTAGCGGAGGCAATCTTCTGGACGTTGGTGATGCGTCCAGTGGGAGCGTTAGTTTTCGGGTGGATGGCAGAGCGGTATGGGCGGCGTCCTACCCTGATGGTGAATGTAGTTGCTTTCTCTTTATTTGAACTGGCTTCTGCGTTTGCACCGTCACTCGGGAGCTTTCTGGTGTGCCGGGCCCTGTTCGGAGTTGCTATGGGTGGGGAGTGGGGAGTAGGCGCGGCACTGGCGCTGGAGACTTTGCCAGCTTCGGGGCGAGGTTTCTTCTCCGGGCTGCTACAGGAAGGCTATGTTGTTGGAAACCTGCTGGCTGCGGCGTTGTATGGGGTGCTGTTTCCACACTTGCATGGGCTGGGGATGTTTACTGGCTGGCGGGTGATGTTCATGATTGGTGCGTTGCCGGCTTTGCTGGCGTTTTATCTGCGCTTCAATGTTGAAGAGTCGCCGACGTGGCTGGCCGCGCGGGAAACGCGAGCACTGGCGCGGAGTTCGGGGCGTTCTGGGTGGAAATGGAAGGGGATGGTGGGGTATTTACCCATGTTTCTGTTTATTGTGGTTTTGATGACCATGTTTACTGCGTTCAGTCATGGTACGCAGGATCTTTACCCTACTTTTTTGGCGAAAGATAATGGATTGGCACCGCGCGCGGTGGGTCTGATTGTGGTGGTGAGTAATTTAGGTGCGTTGCTGGGGGGGATTTGCTGCGGTGCGTTATCGGAACGCATTGGTCGAAAGAAGACGATAATTTTTGCGGCACTGTTGACGATGCCTATGATTCCGCTGTGGGCCTGGTCGCATTCGATGTTGGGTCTTGCTTTAGGGGGATTTTTGATGCAGGTGATGGTGCAAGGTGCATGGGGAGTGATTCCGGCGCATCTGAATGAGCTTTCTCCGGGGCCTGTTCGGGCGATTTTTCCGGGTTTGGCGTACCAGATGGGGAACTTGATTTCTTCGCGGAATGGGGTGTTTCAGGCGGGGTTGGCGGCTACTTACTTTGGTGGGATGCTGCGTCCGGTGTTGGCTGGAACGGTGGCGGTGGTGGCTTTATTTGTGGCATTGGTGACGGCTTTGGGGCCGGAGGCGAAGGGGGCAGATTTAACGGTTTAGAGAGGTAATCTCGTACTTTTGGAGTTTGGTGTGTGGTTTTTGGGTGGACAGCTTGTGGAGATTTGTGTGGTCAGGCTGGGCCGCGGGAGGCTGTTTTTTTCAAGCTTGGTTTGGGGCTTGAGTTTTGGTGGGATTGCGCTGGGTGATGGGGATGGCTGCGAGGAGCAGGACGGCGAAGCCGAGCAGGAACCAGTTGAGGTGGGGGGCAATGAACGCATTGGCGAAGATGGGGAGATGACCTGAGAGTCGTTGCGCCAGATGGAAGTAACGTTGGAGGACGGTGGTGTTGATGAGAAAGATGGTGGAGAGCGCGAGGATGGCGCGGGCGACGCAGCGGGTGGTGGGTGGCGCGGCGAGGTTGCGGATGGCCCACAGGATGGGGAGCAGCAGGACAGTTGCGGAGTAAAAGCGCTGGTACATGGGGAGGATACCAATGGCGAGCATGGCGGAGAGGCGGAGCAGGGCTTGATCGCGAGTGATGAGGCGGGCGGTGGGTTGGAGGGTGAGGGCAAGCAGAAGCAGGACGCCAGCGATGGTGGCAGCGAGGTTGGCGGCCAGAGTGGTGCTGCTGGTGAGGATGTAGAGCGGAAGTTGCAGGTCGATACGATCAAGGCGGACGAGGTTGTGAGCGAAGAGGCTGGCGGTGCCGTCGGTGAAGGCGTATTGGATATTGGCGCGTAGCTGGGTGAGCCATGCCTGGCCGAGGTGCAGCAGTGGGAGCAGGGAGGTGGCCGTGATGAGGATTACGGCGGCGATGGTGGCTGCCAAGGTGCGCCAGGCTCGTGACCAGAGCAGGAAGACGAGGATGACCGAGCCCTGGGTGGGTTTGATGCAGATGGAGAGTGCCAGTAGGGCTGCGATGGCGAGCGTGTCGCGGGTGGAGGAGGTCTGGACCGGTTGCCTTGCGGGGGAGGTGCCGAGGTGCTGCATGAGGTAGATGCCAAGGAACAGGAGACTGGCCGAGAGGCAGGAGGGATTGGAGACGTGGAGCGACGAGTGAACCGGGGCGAAGGCCAGTCCACAGGCGAGGAAGATGGGCTTATGCAGGCCTTGCCAGGTTCCTGGAGCCAACTGCGCCAGAAGCAGGAGTGCGGTGAGGTACAGTGCGATGCTGGTGAGGACGTAGGCGGGCATGGCGATGGGCCAGGGCAGCAGCGCGAAGGGTATAAGGCAGACGATGGAAGGTGGTGGGTAGACGGAGTGGAGGCTGGAGGGGTTGACGTAGACCTGTCCCTGGGGTCCGTGGGCTTGATGCCAGGTGGGGAAGAAGGCGGCAGGGTCGTAGGGGTTCTGCTGGAGGAGCCAGAGGCGGGCTGAGATGTAGGGTGCGGCGAAGTCGTTGGCGTGGTCACCGCTGGCACGGAGTGGGCCGCGAAAGGCGAAATCCAGAGAAGAGAGCAAGACGATGAGCCAGACGGATAGCAGGAGCCATTTTTTTGGTCGTGTCGGTTGGATGGCTCTCTCCTGATCTACTCATGTGCAGTCTAAGGCATAGGTTGATGTTGGAAGAGGTATCTTTCGGCCAGTGGGAGCGAGGCAGGTACTAGTGACTGGGATCGTTCCCAACTGGTACAGGGGAGTTTTCAGCGAGGAGCAGGTGGCAGGATGTATGCTTTTGCAGGTTGATGGTAGTGGCCGATTTGGCGACACAGATGGGGAGTAGATTGCAATGGGAGTTCGAGCAGAGGCGGTTACGGGGATGTCAGGTTCTTTGACGGTGGCTGCGCCGTACGTGATCGAGCAGGTTTGGGCGGACTATACGCGGGAACAACATGCGTTGTGGGCGGAGTTGGTGAGCCGACGGATGCCGCAGTTGCGGCGTCATGCGTGCCGGGAGTATCTGGATGGGTTTGAGCAGATTGGCTTGCGGGAAGACCTGTTGCCGGATTTGAAGGCGGTGAGCGCGCGATTGTCTCCGCGGACAGGGTGGCAGTCGACGCCGGTGAGTGGCTTTCTGCCGGCGGATGCGTTTTTTGAGATGCTGGCGGCGAGGATGTTTCCTACGACGACCTGGCTGCGGTCGCGGGAGAGCATGGAGTACACGCCGGAGCCGGATATCTTCCACGATGTGTTCGGTCATGTTCCAATGCATGCGAACCCGGTATTTGCGGATTTTCTGCAGCATTATGGACGAGTTTGCGCGGGGCTGGTGCATGATCCAGTGGCACTGGAGCGAATGGGGCGGGTGTTCTGGTTTACGGTGGAGTTTGGGCTGATTCGGCAGGATGGGGAGATTAAGGTGTATGGGAGTGGTCTGATCTCATCGAATGGGGAATGTACGCGGGTGTTGGAGGGCGGATGCGAGGTGCGGGACTTCGATCTGGATGCGGTGCTGGAGACGGTGGTGGATACCGGGGAGATGCAGCCGGTGCTGTATGCAGTGGAGTCGTTTGAGCAGGTTTACGAGGCGACGAAGGCAGCGGAGGCACGGTTGGGTTAGGGGATGGCGAGGGCAGGTCTACTTCGGTGCGATTGATGACCAGAATGACGAGGAGAGGGTAGGGCGATGGATGGGTACAGGAGCGGTTGGGCGTCGATGAGGAGAGCGTTTCGCTTCGCGAATGCCCACCGCGATGAGGCTGCGGTGAAGATGGGACACCCGGGAGTTTTACATACCCATGTCTCAGAAGCGAGACATGGGGCACCCGGGCGGTGAAGATGGACACCTGGGCGGTTTACATTCCCATGTCTCAGAAGCGAGACATGGGGCACCCGGCACCCGGGAATCATTCGGAACAAATCATGGATTATAACGGGTAAGGGAGGGAATGAGAATGGGTTTTGGATGGATGGGACGGGTTGGAGTTTTGGGTGTGGTGATGCTGGGTTTGGGGAGTGGGTTGGCGCAGGAGTGGGCGGGGGATACGATTCCGCCGACGCGTCCGGTGCCGGTGGGGAAGGCTCCGGGGATGCGGGTAAAGCTGGTGCAGGATACGGCTGGCGAGAAGGTTTATGCGGTGATCTTTCGCAAAGGCGATGAGGTGCTGAGCGGGCTGACCGACTTTGCGTTGCAGTACCACGTTGGGGATGCGCACTTTACAGGGATTGGCGCGGTGAGTGGCGCGACGGTTGGCTGGCTGGACCTGAGTCGGAAGGTGTATCACCGGATCCCGGTGAACCAGCAGGTGGAGGTGCTATCGATGATTGGCGATGTGGCGACGTTCAACGGGCGGCCCGTGGTTCATGCGCATCTGGTGTTGGGCAAGCAGGATGGATCAACTGTGGGAGGACATCTTTGGGAGGCAATTGTGAATCCGACACTTGAAGTATTTGTGACGGTGAATACAGTTGCTTTGGAGAAGGTTCCGGATGATGAATCGGGGATGAAGGTGATTGATCCGGCGAAATAGCCGGATAGTTCTGGTGCGGCGGACAAAACAAGTGGCGGTCAGGAGATCCTGACCGCCACTTGATTTGTGTGACAGGTGGTTGGTTAGTGGCGTCCGCCACCGCCGTGGGAGCCGCCGCCGTGGAATCCACCACCGCCACCGCCGCCGTGGAATCCACCACCACCACCGCCGTGGAATCCACCACCGCCACCGCCGTGGAATCCGCCACCGCCGCCACGGAAGGCCTGGCCACCACCGCCACGGAAGGCCTGGCCACCACCGCCACGGAATCCTCCTCCTCCGCCACGATTCCAGCCACCGCCACGGAAGCCTTCGCCGCCGCCGCGGTTCCAGCCTCCACGGTCACCGCCTCCCCATCCTCCGCGACCACCCCATCCGCGGTCACCGCCTCCCCATCCTTCGCGACCACCCCATCCGTGCTCTCCGCCTCCCCATCCTTCGCGACCGCCCCATCCGTGCTCTCCTTCACCCCATCCTTCGCGACCGCCCCATCCTCCGCCCCATCCTCCGCCGTAGCCGCCATACCATGGGCCTGCGCCGATGAAGACACCGCCGTTGAACCATTGAGGACCATAGTATCCGTAGGGAGCGCAGGAGTAGGGGGCGTAGTTGTAGTAGCCGTATTCGCAGGCGGGAGGGCCATAGGCGGGTGCGTAGACGGGGCCACCGATGCCAATACCGAAAGAGACTTGTGCGTTCGCTTTTGTTGCTGCGGGAACTGCAATGATGGCGAGAAGGGCGAGGTACCGTAGGAAACGCATTGTTAGCCTCCTGGCAGTTCCTCTAGGGGCTGATGGGCCGATGGGGATGCTGCAAGAGTTCAGGGCTTTAGCGCTCCCGACTCTTGTAAGTATGAACGCAAGTTCAGTGAAATAGTTGCTTGGCGGTTCGGAGTGGAGCGGTGGTATCTAGGGGGTGGGGAGATTTTTCTGGATGGTAGCTTCGAGTTGGGAGAGGTTGGGTTCGCCCTGGTAGCGGGCGAGGATGTGGCCCTGGGGATCGACGAGATAGGTGATGGGGAGTCCGAGGATGCCGCCGTAGAGGTTGCCGAGGTGCTCGTCGCCGATGACGACGGGGTAGGTGAGCTGGAATTTGCGATAGACCTTTTGTACGGGAGCGGCTTCGTCGTCCATGGAGACGCCGATGACCTGAAGGCCGTGGGCGGCATACTTTTGCTGCCAGGCGGAGAAGCGTGGAATCTCTGCGAGGCAGGGGCCGCACCAGGTGGCCCAGAAGTTGAGCAGGACGAGTTTTCCGCGATAGGCGGAGAGGTGGATGGGTTTGCCGGTGAGGTCGGAGCGGGTGAAGTCGGGGGCGAGCTTGGCGGTGGATTTAGCGGTCTGTCTGGCGTGCGGTGCCGAGGTGGGGTGGGTCTGGGTAAGGAGCGAAGGCGTGCTGAGGCCGAGGGACAGGAGGAGTGCGAAGGGGCGTGGATTCATGAGGTTAGCGGCCTTTGGTGGTGGGATAGCCCTTGTCGACCCAGTTGGTGCCGAAGTCTTCGGCGAGGTAGAGGACCTGGAGGTGGGTGTAGCCGAGGGAACGCAGGAGCGAGTAGGCGGGGGCGATGTTGGGGCAGCGGCTCCAGGGGCAGCAGCCGCAGTAGAGGATGATGGCGGAGTCTTTGGGGAGGTGGGCGACGCGGTCGCGGAGGGTCTGGAGGCCGGAGGACTGGCCGGTGGGCCCGGCGTACTCGGAGCCGGGGATGTGGGCTTCGGCGAAGAGGACGTGGGAGCCTACCTGAAGGATGAGAGGCTTGTGGGGGGTGGGGGTTTTGAGGGCGGCGGCGAGTTCGGCTGGCTGGAGGAGTGCGGCGGTGGGGATGGAGGATGCAGGGGCGTTCTGGGCGTTGGCTGCGGTGGTGAAGGCCAGAAGGGGGAGGAGTGCGGCGAGGAAGAATCTGGTGAAGTAGGACTTCATGGTGGTGGCTCCGATGTTGTTGGAGCCAGTTTAGCTGGTTTTGGGGATGGGGAGCTGTGGTGCGGGTTGGATGGCGTGTCCGATGAGTAGGAGGACGGGTGCGGGGCCGATGGTGGCGGTACCGAGGTGTTGGAGGGTGGTGGAGGTGACGAACTGGTCGGGGGTGGTGGCTTTGCTGACGGCGACGCAGGGGGTGTGGGCGGGGATGCCGGAGGCGATGAGGTCGGTGGCGAGGGTGGTGAAGTCGCGGCCGGGCATGTAGAGGACGAGGGTGGACTCGTCGGGGAAGGCACCTTGCCAGGAGGGGAGAGCGAGTTTACCGGCGGCGTGGTGGGCGGTGGCGAGGATGAGTTTGCTGGCGGAGGTGCGGTCGGTGAGAGGGGTCTGGAGGGCGGCGGCAGCGGCGAAGGCAGAGGTGATGCCGGGGACGATCTCAAAAGGGATGTGGTGCTGGCGGAGGAAGGCCATCTCCTCGCCGGCGCGGCCGAAGATGAGAGGGTCGCCGGACTTGAGGCGGAGGACGGAGGAGCCTTGGGTGGCGTGTTCGAGCATGAGGGCGTGGATGCCGGCCTGGGTGATGCGGGGCTGGCCGCAGCGCTTGCCGACGGGGATGATGTTGGCGGTGGGGCTGGCGAGGTCGAGGATTTCGTCGGAGACGAGGTCGTCGGGGAGGATGACGTCGCAGGTGCGGAGGAGATCGGCGGCGCGCAGGGTGAGTAGGGAGGGGTCGCCGGGGCCTGCGCCGACGAGGTAGACGGTACCGGGCTGGGAGTCAGTGCTCACTGCGGGGTCTCTTTTTCTGGATGCGGGAGGGGGTTGGTTTTGGCGTGTTGGCGGGCGAGGACGCGAGAAGGGCACTGGTCGAATCCGCAGACTTCACGCTGGGCGAGTTGGTGGAGGAGGAGCTTGCGCTCTTCGTTGAGGGGCTCGATCTGGGTGACTTCGCGGCGGAGGTTGCCGAGGTCGGTGAGCCAGTCTCCGGTGTCGAGGGGGAGTTGGGCGTTGATCTCCTTGCGGAGGCGCTGGGCGAGTGCGGGGGAGGCTCCGGCGGTGGAGATTGCGATCTGGAGGTCTCCGCGGCGGACGACGGACGGGAAGTAGAAGTCGCAGAAGGGTGGGTCGTCTACGGCGTTGCAGATGATGTTCTGGGCTACGGCTTCCTGGTAGACGGCGCGGTTGACGGCAGGGTTGTCGGTGGCGGTGACGACGAGGAAGTAGCTGAGCACGTCGCCCGGAGCGAAGGGTCGCTGGAGGAAGTGGAGTTCGCCGGAGGCAGCCATGTCGAGGATGCGGGGACGGGCGTCGGGTGCGATGACGGTGACATCGGCGTGGGCGGCGCGGAGGGACTCGATTTTGGATTCGGCGAGGTTGCCTGCTCCGATGACGAGACAGCGGCGGCCAGTGAGTTTGAGGAAGATGGGGAAGAGATCCATGGTTACTCCCATTGAGATGATAGCGGGTGTTGCGGGAGTGGTGTTGGGTGTTGGGGGTGGCCTCTTTTGCGAGGATGCAGGAGAGGCCACCGGAGGGTGGAGCTATTCGCCGGGGGCGTGGAAGCCTACGAGGACGGGAGGATTGTCACGCTGGACGGGTTCGAGGTTGGCTCCGGCGAGTTGGGTGCGGAGGGCTTCGTCGTCGTGGCGTGCGAAGTAGGCGCGGAGGTCTTCGCCTGGGTTGCGGGTTTCGAGGTAGGTGTTGAGGAGGCGCTCGATGGCGTCGGGGCAGTCTTCGGCGGCGGCGCGGAAGCCGATCTGGCGGGCGATGCTGGCGTACTTGCCGACGGCTCCTCCGAGGCAGAAGTAGAAGGCGTCGACCATTTTTCCGTCCTTCTTGATTTTTTTGCCTTCGAGGCCGATGTCTGCGATCCAGCTTTGTCCGCAGGAGTTGGTGCATCCGGTGACGTTGATGCGGACCTGCTGGTCGAAGCCGGGGAGGCGGTCTTCGAGTTCGGAGACGAGCCACTTGTTGAAGCCCTTGGTCTCTGCGATGGCGAGCTTGCAGAACTCGGTGCCGGTGCAGGCGATGGCTCCGCGCCAGAAGGCGGAGGTGTCGACGTGGAGGCCGATGCTGTTGAGTTCGATGACGAGTGCGGCGGCTTCGCGGTCGGGGACGTTGGTGATGAGGATGTTCTGCCCGATGGTGGCGCGGAGTTGTCCGTTGCCGTATTTGTCGGCGAGGTCGGCGAGTTTGGCGAGTTGGTCGCCGGAGAGGCGACCGTTCAGGACGGAAGCTCCGACGGTGCTGAGGCCGGGCTGCTTCTGCGGGGTGATGCCGATGTGATCGCGGTAGACGTCGTCGGGGACGGTGTCTTCGGAGACGGGGCTGGGATCGAGTTTGTAGCCGAGTTTGGCTTCGATGGCTTCGAGCATGGACTCGGCGGTCCAGCCGTGGCGCATGAAGAGGTACTTGATGCGGGCGCGGGTGCGGTTCTCGCGGAGGGCGGTCTGCTCCTTGAAGATGCGGACCATGGCGGTGACGACTTCGAGGGCCTTGTCCTGGGGGATGAAGGCGGGGATGCGTACAGCGAGGTGTGGCTCGGTGGAGAGGCCGCCGCCGACGCGGAGGGTGTAGCCGATCTCATCGACACCGTTGACGGTGCGCTTGATGGCGGTGAGGGCTACGTCGTTGATCTCTGGGTAGGTGCACCAGATGGGGCAGCCGGTGATGGAGATTTTGAACTTGCGGGGGAGGTTGTAGAACTCGGGGTTGGCGGTGAGGAGGTGGGCGACCTCGACGGCGAGGGGGCTGGAATCGATGAGTTCGTGGCCGTCGATGCCAGCGAGAGGGCATCCGGTGACGTTACGGACGACGTCGCCGCAGGCTCCTTTGGGGGAGAGGTTGATCTCGGTGAGGGCGTCTACGGTTTCGACGAGGGAGTCGATGGTGAGCCAGTGGAGCTGGATGTTCTGGCGGGTGGTGATGTCGGCGAGGTTGCGTGCGTTCTTTTTGGTGAGGTTGGCGATGACGCGGGTCTGGTGGGAGGTGAGCAGGCCGTTGGGCATGCCGATGCGCATCATGAAGTAGGGGCTGGTTTTGCCTTCTCCGCCGGAGCCACCGGTGACACCGAGGCCGTCGCCCTGGGTGTAGACGCCCCACCACTTGAAGTAGAGGCCGGTCCACTCGGGAGCGACGGTGTCGCGTCCGCCTTTGGCGTACTCGCGGACTTCGTCCCATGCTTCCCAGGGGTTTTTGGCGAGCTTGAGGCGCTCGGACTTCTGGGCCTTGGTTTCTTTGACTGCGGGGGCGGCGGGTGTGGCGGCGAGGTCGGTCATGATGGGTTCGTTCCTTTTTCGGCGAAGAGCAGAGTGAAAGCGCTGGATTTTTTGAGGATGGGGCAAAAGAAAAAGCCCACTGGATGAGTGGGCGCGGTGTGCATTTGCTGTGGGGTTCGAGACTTTAGGTGGTCATCGAGTTCAGACAAAGGCAGTAGCGCGCGGCACCCGGACAACAGGTGGTTCCCATGGCTTCGGCCTGCATGAAGTGACTGAACATTTGTATTAAGGGTACTGAGAGGTTTATGGGATGTCAAGCAAAAGTGCTGCAGTGTTGTGTGGTGTTGGATGAGGGGCTAGTCGGCTTCGGAGAGGGAGAGTTTGTGGCGGACGTCGGAGCCGCGGACCCAGAAGATGACGTCTTCTGCGATGTTGGTGGCGTGGTCGGCGGCACGCTCGAGGTTTCGGGAGACGATGATGGCGTTGAGGGCCTGACTGCTGAGTTCCGGTTGCCGCTGCATGGCTTCGACGAGTTCAGCCTGAACGGTTCGGTTCATGTCGTCTATCTCGTCGTCCAATTTGAGGACGTGTTCGGCGAGTTTAGCGTCTGCCTCGAGGAGCGCCTGGATGGCGGTGCGGATCATGACTCCGACTTTTTCTCCCATGTCGGGGATGTCGAGGGGCAGAGAGATGGGCGGCATGTCCTTCATGGTGCGGGCGCGCTGGGCGATGTTGGATGCCTGGTCGCCGATGCGTTCGAGATCACCGTTGATCTTGATGACGGAGAGGATGAAGCGGAGATCGATGGCCATGGGCTGCTCTTTGGCGAGGAGGTCGTAGGCCATCTCGTCGACGGAGGTTTCGGCTGTGTTGATGGCGTTCTCGATCTCGAAGACGTGCTCGCAGAGGCTGAGGTCGGTGGCGATGTAGGCTTCGAGCGCGAGGCCCAGAGCCTGCTGCGAGAGGGCTGCCATAGCGAGGAGTTTGTCTTTGAGAGCGACGAGTTGCTGCTGGAAGTTAATGCGGGGCATGGATCGGGCTCCCTTTTGAAACTGATTCGTATATTGTGACGCACTGTAGGCGACGAGGTGATGAATATTGTGTGGAGGAGTGGTGAGGTGGATACGTCTGAAGGGCAGGGTAGAGGGGGTAGGGGTTAGGGGATAGAAGGCAAATGCAAGGGCTAGGGGTAGAGGAGGTAGGGTTGGCGGCGCTGGTTGAAGGCGTTGAGTTCGGCTGCCCAGGCGGCGGCGATGGTGCGGGGATCTTCGTTGTTGGCGAGGGATTGCATGGTGTTGACGCTGGCGATGAGGGTGGCTGCTTTGGCGAGGTCGAAGCGGTTGGGGTAGAGGTGGTGGAGGGCGGCGATGAGTTCGATGCCGAGTTCGGGAGCGTCGAGGAGGGTGCGGTTGGTGAGGGTGATGGCAACGCCGTTGATGCTGAGGCCGTGGTAGGGGTAGCGGTTGGCGTCATCCGGGATGGTGAAGGTGGTGGGGGCGAAGGTGACGCCGGGGATATGGCGTGCGGTGAGGTAGGCGGCGAGGGCGGGGCCGTCGACCTGGTCTTCGGGGGCGCAGGTGGTGCGGGGTGGGGATTTTTTTGCGGGGGGCTTGAGGGGAGCCCAGCAGGCTCCGATGTGCTGGAAGGGAGTGTCGGTGCCGCGGCCTACGGAGACGTTGGTGGTTTCGAGCAGGGCGACGCCGGGGTAGAGGGTGGCTGCGGTAAGGGAGCGTAGGTTGGGGCTGGGGGTGGGCCACTCGCCGTGGGGAGCGAGACCAGTGTCGTCGTAGTACATGCTGCGACGCCAGTACTGCATGGGGACGACGGTGAGCGGGGCACTGAGGGGGAGAAACATATTGGGGGAGGTGGGGCTGGGGAGGCGGCGCTCTCCGTTGATATAGCGGGCGAGTTCGCCGAGAGTGAGGCCGTGGCGGATGGGGAGCGGCATGTAGGCGGTGTAGGAGGAGAGATCGGCGTCGGAGATGGGGCCCTGAATGGCGAGGCCGCCGAGGGGGTTGGGACGGTCGAGGAGGATGACTTCGAGGTTGTGGCCGAGGGTGCGCTCGGCGGCTGCGGCTTCGAGGAAGTAGCCGACGACGGACTCGTAGGTGTAGAAGCGGACACCGGCGTCCTGGAGGTCGATGACGACGGCGTCGAGGTTGACGAGGGCATCGTGGGAGGGACGCTTGTCGGTGTCGTGGGGTCCGTAGAGGGAGAGGATGGGGAGGTGGGTGGTGGGGTCAGTGTCGTTGCCGATGTGTTCGGTGTCGGCGGCGCCGAGGATACCGTGCTCGGGAGAGAAGAGGGCGGTGAGGCGAAGGCCGGGGACGTCTTTGGGGGCGTCGGAGAAGAGGATGTCGATGGTGCGGCGGTGCATGGCGTCGAGGCCGGTGTGGTTGGTGAGGAGGCCGAGGCGGAGGGTGTTGTGGTGGCGAGCGGCGGCGGAGGCGAGAGCAGCGAAGCGGGTGGCTTCGAGGGTGTCGATGCCGGTGAGGGTGGCGGGAGTGGAAGTGGGGAGTGGCGTGGGGGAAGACGGTCGAGCTTCGCTTGATGCCCACATCTCAGAAACGAGATGTGGGGCACCCAGGGTTGTGGCTTCTTTTGGCCGTTTCGAGGGATCGCAGAAGGTGTTGGGCTGATCGCACTCAGCGGAGCGTGCGGAGGCGAGGCCAAGGGCGAGGGCGGCGGCGGTGGCTATTTGGCCGCGGAGTGTGGAGATGGGGGGTGCGCCGCGGGGGTGGATGGCGTTGGAGAGAAGGATGACGTAGGTGTTGGTAGTGGGGTCGATCCAGAGGGAGGTGCCGGTGAAGCCGGTGTGGCCGAAGGAGCCGGGGTGCTCGGCGGTGGCGATGGGGAAGACTACGCCGCGGGGGCGGGAGAAGGCGGAGTTGATGTCCCAGCCGAAGCCACGGGTGGCGACGCCTTTGGTGACCTGGCCGTCGGGGGTGAAGATGGTGGCTCCGGGTTGGGCGGTGGGGGGCTGCTGGGGGCGGGGCATGAGCTGGAGGGTGGATTGTTGTAGGGGGAAGGGGCCGGTGTTGGAGAGGAGCTTGTCGAGGAGGGCCTGGGCGAAGAGGCTGAGGTCGTGGGCGGAGGAGAAGACGCCGGCGTGTCCGGCTACTCCGCCCATGCGGCGGGTGGTGGGGTCGTGGACGGTGCCGCGGAGGAGGTGGTCGAAGTCGGGGTTGGTGGCGGGGGAACCTTCGTTGTCGTGGGCGGTGGGGGCGGTGTTGGAATCGGCTGGAGTCCATCCGACCATACAATCACCAGAGGGGCGGCGTTGCGTGGCGTTGAAACGAGGCAGCAGAATATCGGCGCCAAGACGCTGAATAGGGCCACAGGCTTTTTCGAACGGATGATAGCGGGTCCCGGCCATGCCGAGGGGGATAAAGATGTGCTCTCGCGCATAGACATCGAGTGGTTGCCCGCTGAGCTTTTCGACGAGTGCTCCGAGGGTGATGAAGTTGATGTCGGAGTATTCGAAGTGGGTGCCGGGTGTTGCGACCAGCGATGAGGCGAGGGCGCGGCGGATGCCTTCGGCTTTGTCGGGTGCGGTGAGGCCCCAGGGGTCTTTGAGGTCGACGTCTTCGGGTAGACCGGAGTAGTGGGTTAAGAGTTCGCGGATGGTTACGTTTTGTTTGCCGTTGGCGGCGAAGTCGGGGAGGTATTTGGCTACGGGGTCGTCGACGTCGAGTTTATGTAACTCGTAGAGTTGCATGATTGCGGTGGTGGTGACGAGGACTTTGGTGAGGGAGGCCATGTCGAAGATGGTGTCTTCGGTCATGGGTTCGGCGGCGGTTCCAAAGGGGCTGGGTTCTCCGGCTAGTTTGCGGACGCCGTAGGCTTGCTCGAATGCGATTTTTCCGTTGTGGCCGATGACGACGACTGCTCCGGGGATTTTGTGGGCGGCGATGGCGTTGTTGATGAGGGTGTTGATGGGGGTGAAGTCGGGGGTGGCTCGTGCGGGGTTTGTGGTGGATTGAAGGAGAGCATACCCCAGGGGCTGAAGCCCGGTGTTCTGGGCGAGGGGAGAGAGACCCAAGGCTGAAGCCTTGGGGTACCTAGAAGCCAGGGCAAAAGCGGGTGCGGGGAGCTTGATTTTGCTTAGGGGGGTAGTTCTTGTTGGGGCTGCGGAATTTTGTTTTGGCGTTTGAGGTGGGGAGGCGGTGGTGGAAGGGGCGGTTTCGCCGATGCCCGGTTTGGCGACGATTAGGCTGGCGTGAAGATGGGGTGCCCGGGTTTGTGCGGATGCGTGATGGGTGAGGCTCAGGCAGAGGATGAGAGCGGCGGCGGCAACGGCTTTGTGGGTGGACTGTTTGCGGAAGATGAGGCTGGCGAGGGAGCCGATGGCGAAGGTGACGATGGCTCCGATGAGGACGTACCAGGTGAAGGCGATGTGGGGGATGGTGATGGGGCCGAGGTGAACGGGGAAGTTGCCTTGCCAGAGGTAGAGGTTGAGGGCGAAGCCGGTGATCATGCCGATGATGGTTCCGGTTTGGGTTGCGTATTGGGTGAGGGTTCCGAGGAGGAAGACGCCGAGGAGGCAGCCGTAGGCTACGGAGGCGATGGAGAGGCCGGTTTCGACGACATGGCCTTTGCCTCCGGTGTGGATGCTGTAGACGGCGATGGCGAAGAGGACGAAGGCCCAGAGGACGGTGGATGCCCGGCTGACGAAGATGCGTTCGCGATCTGAGATGGCTGCCTCCGTCGAAGGTCGTGACGCTTCACCCACGCACCCGACGGTGGAACTGTCGTGTGCATGGGGCACCCGGCGCCAGTGCATATAGAAGTCTACGACGGTGGTGGAGGAGAGGGAGTTGAGGGCGGCGGAGAGGTTGGACATGGCGGCGGCGAGGATGGCAGCGACGAGCAGTCCGGCGGTGCCGATGGGCATCTGGGAGACGATGAAGGTGGGGAAGATGCGGTCGGGACTGGAGAAGATTTGGGGGTGGAGATTGTAGAAGACGTAGAGGCCTGCTCCGATGAGGAGGAAGAGAGTGAACTGGAAGAAAATGACGACGCCGGAGGAGAGCAGGGCGAGGCGGGATTCGCGTAGGTTGCGGGCGGCGAGCATGCGCTGGACCATGAGTTGGTCGGTGCCGTGGGAGGCCATGGTGAGGAAGGTTCCTCCGAGGATGCCGGCCCAGAAGGTGTAGGACTGGGTGAGGTTGAAGGCGAAGTGGAAGACGGTGAGTTTGTGGGTGGCGGAGGTGACGGTGTGGATGTGTTGCCAGCCGCCGGGGACGTGGGTGCCGAGGGTGAAGATGGCGACGAGGGTTCCGCCGATGTAGATGGCCATTTGGACGACGTCGGTCCAGATGACGGCGGTCATGCCGCCCTCGAAGGTGTAGAGGAGGGTGAGGAAGGAGATGATGGCGATGGAGAGGGTGTCGTTGGTGCCGATGGCGATGCCGACGACGATGGAGACGGCGAAGACGCGGACGCCTTCGGCAGCGGCTCGGGTGAGGAGGAAGAGGCTGGCGGTGACTTTGTGGAGGGTAGGGCCGAAGCGGCGGTCGATGAGCTGGTAGGCGGTGAGCATCTCGCCGTGGAAGTATTTGGGGAGAAAGAGGACGGCGACGACGATGCGGCCGAGCATGTAGCCGATGACGATCTGGAGGAAGCCGAAGTCTCCGGTGAAGGCTACGCCGGGGATGGAGATGATGGTGAGGGTGGAGGTTTCGGCGGAGACGATGGAGAGGGCGATGGCCCACCAGGGGATGGTGTTGTTGGCGAGGAAGTAGGACTTGAGGGACCTGTCGGGGGCTCCGGTGGAGGTAGTTTTGCGGAAGCGGAGGCCGAAGAGGGTGATGCCGATGAGGTAGATGAGGATGAGCGCGAGGTCGAAGGGGCGAAGGTGCTGGGGCAGGGCAGGTGGCAGAGAGGCGATGAGGGCGGTGAGGCTAAGCGGCAATGCGTCTCTCCTGAGTGCTGGCTGACGGCTGGGATTCGTGAAGGTTATGATAACGGGCTTAGGGTTGGTTTGATGTTTTGAGATATGGGGGATGGGGATTTGGCATACTTTCTGGCGGTGGATGCGGGTGGGACGAAGACGGAGTGCGTGCTGGCAGATGAGACGCGGGTGCTGGCGCGGGCGAGTTGCGGGAGCGTGAAGCTGATGCGGGTGTCGGAGGCGGAGGCGACGGAGCGTTTGCGCGGTCTGCTGGTGGAGGTTTCGAAGCAGGCCGGGGTGGGGTTGGGGGAGATTTCGCGTACTTGCATGGGGCTGGCTGGGCTTTCGATTGCGGCAGTGCGGGGGTGGGCGGAGCGGACGCTGGGGGAGGCGGTGGGTGGGGAGGTGTTGCTGTGTGGGGATGAAGAGATTGCTTTGGATGCGGCGTTTGAGGGGGGGCGGGGGGTGCTGGTGATCTCGGGTACGGGGTCGAATGTGGTGGGGCGTACGGTGGATGGGGAGACGGGGGAGATGGTGCGGTTCTGGGCGGGTGGTTGGGGGCCGGTGCTGGGGGATGAGGGTTCGGGGTACTGGATTGGGCTGGAGGCGGTGCGGGCGGGGTTGTGGGCGCGGGATCGTGGGGTGCCGACGGGATTGCTGGAGGCGATCGAGGAGGCGTGGGGCGCGGGGTCGCTGGGGGAGTTGGTGGAGATGGGGAATGGACAGCCGGGGCCGGACTTTGCGGCGCTGGCTCCGGTAGTGGCGAAGTGTGCGGCGGGTGGCGATGAGTTGGCGGGTGCGGTGCTGGCGCGGGCGGGAGCGGAGTTGGCGGAGCAGGTGGCGCTGGTGGAGTTGAAGTTGGTGGAGTTTGGTGGGGCGGGCGGTGAGGTGGGGTTGGCGTATACGGGAAGTGTGTTGGAGAAGATTGCTCCGGTGCGGGAGGCGATGGTGGAGGCTTTGCGGGAGTCGGCTCCATCGGTGCGGGTGTTGTCGGGTGCGGTGGATTCGTTGGCTGGGGCTTTGTGGCGGGCGAGGGGTGGGCAGTAGAGCGGGCGAGGGTAAGGGCGGTAACGGCAAGGGCAACAGCAACAGCAAGGGCAACAGCAACAGCAGGTCCTCCGCTGCGCGAAGGATGACAACTAAGAAACACGATCCGTTGTGGTTCGTGGTCAGGCGGGGGTGGATTCGAGGGCGCGGAGGGCGAGGCCCTGGGCTACTGAGGTGAACTCGTTGCCGGTGCGGACGCGGGCTGGGGTGAAGCGGGACTCGAAGATGCGGCGGACGGCGGGGACGAAGCTGGTGCCTCCGGTGAGGAAGACGCGATCTACTTGCGCGGGGGCGATGCCGGTGGTTTGGAGGAGGTTGTCGACGCAGGATTCGATGGATTGGAGCTGGTCGGCGATCCAGAGTTCGAAGTCGGAGCGGGAGACGGTGCGTTCGATCTCCATGCTGCCTGCCAGCCCAAGTTGGGGGAAGCGGAAGTGGGCGGTTTCGTGGCGAGAGAGATCGACTTTGAGGCGTTGAACGGCTTGATGGAGTTGGTAGCCGAGGTCTTCTTCAATGAGGGTGATGAGAGCGGCGATTTTTTCGGGCTGTTCGGCGCGGGCGCGGGCGGATTTGAGGATTTCGGCGACGTTGCGGGTTTTGAGGAAGGAGAGGTAGTGCCAGCGCTCGAGGTTGGCGTAGATCCAGGCGGGGGCGGCGGGGATGAGGTTGGCGGGGCGGTCGGATGCCTGGGCGAAGGAGCGCTCGAAGGAGGTGGAGCCCAGGGCTGGGGAGACGAGATGGCGGACGATGCGGGCGTCGAAGGCGTCTCCGGCGAGGCCGAGGCCGGAGTTGCCGAGGATGCGCTGGGCGCGAGGGATGGTGCGGCTGGAGGGGCCGACGTTGACGAGGGAGAAGTCGCTGGTTCCGCCGCCGAAGTCGCCGATGAGGATGAGTTCGTCGCGGCTGAGGGTGGACTCGTAGGCGTAGGCGGCGGCGATGGGTTCGAGCTCGAAGGTGACGGAGTGGAAGCCGGCGTGGAGGAAGGCGGCTTCGAGGCGGGAGAGGGCGAAGGCGTCATCCTCGTCGGATTCGGAGCCGACGAAGCGGACGGGGCGGCCAACGGTGGCGTGGTGGATGGGCTGCTGGAGGGCAAGTTCGGCGTGGAGGCGGAGGTCGGAGAGGATGCGGGAGATGAGGTCTTCGACGGAGTAGCGACGGCCGAAGACTTCGGTTCCGGTGAGGGTGCGGCTGGGGAGGTAGGACTTGAGGGATTGGATGAGGCGGCCCTTGGGGTCGGCGGTGAGGTAGTGCTCGATGGCGGAGGGGCCGGTGAAGCCTTTGATCTGCGTGCGACCGGCTTGTTTGCGCTGTTCGAGATAGAGGACGGAGCGGGAGGATTGGGTGGGGGTGGTGGCGGTGGGGAAGGAGACGAGTTCGACGTGGCCGCTGGGGAGCGCGAGGGCGACGGAGCTGTTGGTGGTGCCGAAGTCGATGCCGATGGCGGTTTGTGGATGAGACATGACTTCTCCGGCTGGGCCTGGGTTGCGTGAGCTGCTTTGGGGGTATCCCCCCCCGGGGTGCTATTTGATGCAAAGTCTTGATTGCAAAGGGAATAGCTTTGGACTTGGTGGTGCGTGCAGGCGTAAAGTCTTGTGTTGCAATGGGTTACTGGTAAAGTCTTGATTCTGAATGAGATGGCCCAGCGGTGATGCGCTGGGCCAGTTTCGGGTCTAAGTCTATTTTAGCGGATTGGGTGGGGTGGATTGTTCAGGGGGATTGGGTTGATTTTGTTGGGGTTAGGAGGGGATGGGGGTTGACAGGGGATTTTGCGAAGATTTGGTGGTTAGGATGGGAGAGCGGTCGGGCTTTGCCCGATGCCCACTCATGCGGTGAGACTGCATGAATGGGGCACCCAGAGAGTTGTGGTGGGAGTTGTGGTGGGACTTGGTGGTGGTTGGGGTTAGTTGGTGGGTTGGCCCTGGAGGATGGTGGAGAGGAGGTGGCCGTGGGGGGAGAAGCGGTTGAAGTTGGCGGGCTGGCCGGCGGCGAGGTTGGTGGGGAGGCCGAGGAGAGTGGCGGGGTTGTGGCTGGCGAGGTGGATGGCGGTGGCGAGAGTGGCTCCGGTGTAGTGCTGGAGGTTGGCAACGGCGCGGTCCATGGTGAGGACGGAGCCGGCGAGGGTTGGGGTGGGGCTGCCGTTTTCGACGAGGAGGCAGGTGTGGTTGGCGACCTGTACGGTGAGGTTGCCGAGGGCGTAGGTGCCATCGGGCATGCCGGTGGCGGAGATGCTGTCGGTGACGAGGATGGCGCGGTCCGGGCCCTTGGTGCGGAGCCAGAGGCGGATGAGTTCTGGGGCGACGTGGATGCCGTCGCAGATGAGTTCGGCGAAGAGTGCATCGTTGTCGAGGACGGTGCCGAGGATGCCGGGGTGACGGTGGTCGAGGGGGCGCATGGCGTTGAAGGTGTGGGTGGCGGAGGTGGCTCCGGCGGCGATGGCGGCGAGGGTTTCGGGCGCGGTGGCGTTGGAGTGGCCAAGGGAGACGCGGGTGCCTGATTGGGTGGCGTATTGGATGAGGTCGAGGGCGTCTGCTTCTCCGTGGGCACCACGTACTTCGGGGGCGATGGTGATGAGGCGGATGTGGCCACGGGCGGCTTGCTGGAAGCGCTGGAAGAGTTCGATGCTGGGGGGCTGGATGTTGGCGGGAGGATGGACTCCGCGTTTGGCATGGGAGATGAAGGGGCCTTCGAGGTGGATGCCGATGGGGGTGGCGTGGCCGGGGGTGGAGGGGGATTCGATGGCGTTGGCGATGCGTTCGAGGGCGCGGAGGGTGGGGTCGATGGGGGCGGTGACGGTGGTGGGGAGATAACGGCCAACGCCTTTGGTGGCGAGGAAGGCGTGGATGGTCTGGAAGCCGCTGGGGGTGGCTTGCATGACGTCGTGGTTGGCGCAGCCGTGGGTGTGGATGTCGAGGAAGGTGGCGGTGAGGGTGTCTTCGGAGCGGATGGTGGGGTCGGAGGAGATGTCGGCGATGAGGCCGTCGGTGGTGAGGGTGATGACGGGGTGGTCGAGGTGTCCGTGCGGAGTGAGGAGGCGTCGGGCGGTGAGGGTTTGCATGACTGAAGTAGTGTACGCGCGGTGGTTTGCGTTTTTATATTCCGAGGTATTTGGAGGTGGGAGGTTAGGTCGTTGGGAGTTTTACATTCCCATGTCTCAGAGGCGAGACATGGGGCACCCCGGCTTTTTACATTCCCATGTCTCAGAGGCGAGACATGGGGCACCCGGGCTTTTTACACTCCCATGTCTCAGAGGCGAGACATGGGGCACCCGGCACCCGGCACCCCGGGTTATTTGGGGGGGATGGGGATGCCGAGGTCGGTGGCGGTGGGGAGGGTTTGGGACTGGGCGTACTGGCGCTGGGCGGAGCGGAGTTTGTCGATGCGGGCGAGCCAGAGCTGGATGGTGAAGTCGAAGCGTTCGAGGTTGTTGCGGAGGAAGTAGGGGCGATCGGTGCGGAGCCAGAGGTCCTCGTAGAGGTCGCGCTGGAGGGCGTAGTTGTTGCGGAGGTCCTGGAGTTTACCGTTGGGGGAGTTGATGTCGTTGAGTTCGCGGTAGACCTCTTCGCGGTCTTCTTTTTTTCGGGAGGACTGGAGCGAGACGGCGTGGGCGTAGCTGGCGGCGATCTCGTCGGTGAGCTGGTATTTGAGGCCGATGAGGTCGATGCGGCGGGCGCCGAGGTCGAGGGCGTCGAGGGCGTCGGTCTCGCGGAGGTTGGGGTTGGCGGCGCGGGCCTGGGCGGTGAGGGTGATGGCGCGCTCGGCGTGGAGGCGGAGGTCGGCGAGGATGGGGCGGATGAGGGCGGCCTGATGCTGGCCGTCGGGGGACCATGGATCGACCCAATAGGCGAGGTCGGAGGCGTCGACTTTGAGGGGGGAGTCGTGGAGGAGTTGGTGGGCGGCCATGAGTTCGCGCTGGGCTTCGTCGATTTTGCCGGAGAGGTCTCCGTGGAAGACTGCGGCGTAGGAGGACTGGAATGCGGGGATGGAGGCTTCGCCTTTGTGCCAGGCGGCTTCGGCCCCGAAGAGGATGCCGTACCAGTTGGAGCTGGCGATGGTTTCTCCGTCGTCGTTCCAGATGGTGTTGAGCTGTCCGGTGGCTCCCAAGGCTTCGCCTTGAGCGGTGAACTGCTGGATGTTGGCGAGGGCGTTGTTCCAGTTGGGATAGACGCGTGACCAGTTGTTGATTCCGGAGGCGATCCAGGTTTCGATGTGGGCGTCGGTGAAGGGGGTGATCCAGCGGGCGAAGCCTTTGGGCTGGGGGTTGTACTCCCATGCGACGGCGATGGTGGCTTGCTTGAAGGCTGGGGGGAGTTGCTTGACGAGGTCGGGGTCGTGCATGGCGATGTCTCCCCAGAAGAGGAGCTTGCGGTGGAGGGGTTGGAGGTCGGTGACGATCTTCTGGAGGAAGTCGAGGTAGACGGGGCCGAGGCCCTGGGTGTCTACGGCGGCTTTGGTTTGACCTTTGCCGAGGTCTACGGTCTCGTCGGCACCGATGTGGAGGAAGGGGCTGGGGTAGACGGCGGCGAGCTCGGAGAACATGGAGTGGGTGAGCTGGAGGGATTGGGGCTGGGCGGGGGCGAAGACGTGTCCGTGCGGGGTTTCGGCGATGGGGGAGTACTGCTCCCAGTTGAGAAGATAGTGGAGGTGGCCGAAGGCTTCCTGCTGGGGGAGGATGGTGACGTGGTAGGGGGCGGCGTAGGCGATGAGTTCGCGGGCCTGGGCCTGGGTGAATGTGCCGCCGGGGGGCGCCATGAGGGGGATGCTGGAGTACTGCATGGTGTTTTCGAAGTAGGGGGAGTAGATGTTGACTTTGTAGGCGGCGAGGGTGCGGATGATTTTTTTCTGGAATTCGAGGGTGGGGATGGGGCCGCGGGAGAGGTCGTCGGAGAGACCACGGTAGGCCAGAGCGGGCCAGTCGCGGATGGTGGCGGTGTGGAGGATGGCGGCGGGGCCGGAGCCTTCGATGAGCTGCTTGACGGTTTGGAGGGCGTAGAAGACACCGGAGGCGGTGACGGCAGTGAGGGCGATGCCTTTACTGTCGGGGACGATGCTGTAGCCCTCGGGCTTGAATTCGGGTGGCGGGGTGGCTGGGGTGGAGGCTGTGGGGGTGAGGGATTCGGAGTAGATGGAGTTGGCGAGGGGAGTGCCGAAGCGGGTGACGAGGATATGGACGGGTGCGGCGGGATTGATGACGATGCCACGGGTGGTGAGGGTGGCTTTGAGGTCTTCGATGGCGAAGAGATCTTCGGGAGCGCAGGGTGCGGCGCAGGCGATGTCGATGCCGGCGGTGAGGGGCTGGGTTCCGACGGCGTGGAGTTCCCGGGGGACGGGGATGAGCTGCAGGGATTGGGCGGCGGCAGGGGCGAGGGCGGTGGCGAGGAGAAGCAGCAGGAGGCCGGGACGGGAGAGAGGCATGGGGATAACGGTATATGAAATGGCGAGAAAGTTGGAGCGGGAGAGGGTGGGGGATGGGATGAACGAAAACGGGTGGGATTGGAAGGTGGATGGATATTTTGGCTGAAATTCATCATCCGTTCATCTATCTGCGCAGGTTTGTTAACAAAAGGCTGCGAGGATTGATGACAAAGAGCAAAGGAAGAGTGTGAACGTGGCCTGAAAGGGGTCATGTTGCGTTCTGTTACGTCCTTGGCCTTTCTACTATTTTGCGAGGATCCATGACGAAGCAATTACAAGCGACTCTGGCGGCGATACTGGTGATTTCAGCCATATCGGTGCCAGCGCAAACCAGTTCGACGGCTACGCCGGCGAAGAAGACGACGAAGAAGGCGGTTGCCAAGAAGGCACCGGTTGAGTCGGCGACGGAGCGGCAGATTCGCGAGCTGCGGGAAGAGATGCAGAGCCAGCAGGCTCAGATCAACAGCCTGAAGTCGCAGATTGCCGATAAGGATGCGAAGCTGGCGGCGACGGCTCAGGATGCGCAGGCTGCGAATGCGACGGCAGCGGCTGCTACGGCTCAGGCCCAGAGCGTGAGCTCGAGCGTGCAGGCCAACACTGAAGCGGTGACGACGTTGAACAGCACAGTGACGGACTTGAAAGCTGCGAACACGGGTCTGGCGCAGACGATCAGCGATGCGAAGAAGGATTTGACGGACAAATTCGAGTCTCCGCTGGCGATTCACTACAAGGGTGTGACGATTACGCCGGTTGCGTTCTTCGCGGCTGAATCTGTTTACCGTACTCGCTCTCTGAACTCGGACATCAATACGCCATTTGGCGCGACTCCGTTCATGAATGCGGGCAATGCCCATGTGAGCGAGTTCAATGCGACGGGTCGTCAGAGCCGTCTGGGTGGATTGATTGAAGCCAAGAACGGGATGTTCAAGTACTCGGGCTACTTTGAGGCCGACTTCCTGAACGCCGGTGTTTCGAGCAACAACAACGAGAGCAACAGCTATCCTTTGCGTCAGCGTCAGATCTGGGGTCAGGTTGCGACCGACAGCGGCTTCAAGTTCACAGGCGGCCAGATGTGGTCGTTGGTGACGGAGACGAAGGTTGGAACGGATGCCCGTACGGAGAACCTGCCACAGACGATTGACCCTCAGTACCACGTGGGTTTCAGCTGGGCACGTCAGTATGGTGTTCGCGCGCAGCAGAAGCTGGGCAGCCTGACTACGGTTGCGGTGGCTTTGGAAGGTTCGCAGACGACGTTTGCGGCTGCAAATGCACCGAACAACTTCTTTATCGGCGGCGCGGGTAACCCTGGTGGCCTGCTGAACCCGACGACGAACTACACGAACAACGTTTCGCCTGACATTATTGCGAAGGTTGCGTTCGATCCGAAGCATGCGCACATCGAAGTTGGTGGCGTTGCGAGCTTCTTCCGTGATCGTTACTACCCGAACCAGTCTGCGACGACGCCCAGTGCTGCTGGTGCGACGAACAACACCAAGGTTGGCGGCGGCGTGATTGGCAACATCCGGGTTTCTCCGAGCAAGTATGTTGATCTCGGTGTGCACGTGATGGCTGGCGATGGTGTTGGCCGTTATGGCACGGTTGGTCTGCCGGATACGACGGTTCATCCGGATGGCACGCTGGAGCCTTTGCGCTCGTACCAGGGCCTGTTCTCGTTGGAAGCACATCCGACGAAGAAGCTGGACCTGCTGGCGTATGCGGGTTCCGAGTACATCCAGCGCACGACCTACCTGAATGCTGCCGGGAAGCTGGTTGGCTATGCGCCGATTACGCTGAACAACACGGGTTGCAACACGGAAGGTCTGCCGGGTACGGCGGGTAACGGCTTTGCCGGCGCACCTCCGTACACTGCTGCTGGAAGCTGCGGCGCGGCGACTCGCGTGGTAACGGAAGGTTCGCTGGGCTACATCTACCGCTTCTACCAGGGCCCCAAGGGCAAGGTGCAGTATGAGCTGATGTATAGCTATCTGCAGCGTGGCGCGTGGGCTGGCAACGGCGGCTTGACGGGTGGCGCAGTGGCGGCTCCGAAGGGCACCAACAACATGGTGTTCACGAGCTTCCGCTACTACCTGCCGTAGGCTGTACTGCAAGACTGAGATGGGGCACCCCTGGCGGGTGCCCTTTTTCTTTGGAGGGGGAGTTGACCGGCAATGTTTTTTGGGGATTTGCGGAGTTTTGAGCGTGGTCCGTCCAATTTTTGATAGGCTGCTAAGGCTGGCGTTCGTGAACGCGACTTGAATGTGAAGAAGGGTGAGTGACGACGATGTTGGATGCGAAGCGTTTATTTCCTGTTGAAGGTGCGGCGCGTGCCGTGGCTGTGAAGCTGTATGCGGTGGTGAAGGACCTGCCGATCATCTCGCCGCACGGACATACGGACCCACGGTGGTTTGCGGAGAATGCGGCGTTTCCTAATCCTGCGGCGTTGCTGATTCAGCCGGATCATTACATCTTCCGGATGCTGTATTCGCAGGGAGTTTCGCTGGAGTCTCTGGGGATTCCGCAGGTGGATGGGAAGGAGCAGGCCGATCCGCGGGAGGTGTGGCGGATCTTTGCGAAGCACTATTATCTGTTTCGCGGGACGCCTACGCGGCTGTGGCTGGACTATACGTTTGAGAACCAGTTTGGGTTGACGGAGCGGCTGTCGCCTGAGAATGCGGATGCTTACTACGATTTGATTGCGCAGAAGCTGGGGACGCCGGAGTTTCGTCCGCGGGCGCTGTTCGAGAAGTTCAATATTGAGGTTCTGGCGACGACGGATTCGCCGCTGGATACGCTGGAGTATCACCAGGAGATCCGGGATTCCGGCTGGAAGGGACGGGTGGTGCCGACGTTTCGTCCGGATGCGGTGATTGATGCGGAGTATGCGGGATTTCTGGATAACATTGCGAAACTGGGGGCGATGTCCGGAGAGGATGTTGGTAGCTACAGGGGGTATCTGAATGCGCTGCGGAACCGGCGTGCGTTCTTCAAGAAGCTGGGTGCGACGGCGACGGACCATGGACATTTGACGGCGCGGACGGCGGACCTGGATGCGGGTGCGGCGGAGGCGTTGTACCAGCGGATACTATCGGGTAGTTCGACGGCGGCGGAGCAGGAGTTGTTCCAGGCGCAGATGCTGACGGAGATGGCGGGGATGAGCGTAGAGGACGGTCTGACGATGCAGTTGCATCCGGGGAGCGTTCGGAACCACAACTTGAAGGTGTATGAGAAGTTTGGGCGTGACAAGGGCGCGGATATGCCTTCGCCGACGGAGTATGTGCGGAATCTACGTCCGTTGCTGAACAAGTATGGGAACGACTCGCGGCTGACGTTCATCCTGTTTACTCTGGATGAGACGGTGTTCTCGCGGGAGCTGGCACCGCTGGCGGGGCACTATCCGGCGCTGAAGCTGGGTCCGCCTTGGTGGTTCCACGACTCTCCAGAGGGGATGATGCGGTTTCGGGAGACGGCGACAGAGACGGCTGGGTTCTACAACACGGTGGGGTTCAACGACGATACGCGGGCGTTCCTCTCAATACCGTCGCGGCATGATGTGGCACGTAGGATTGATTGCGCGTTTCTGGGACGGCTGGTGGCCGAGCACCGGCTGGATGAGGCAGAGGCGTTCGAAGTGGTGAAGGACCTGACGGTGGGTCTGGTGAAGAAAGCTTACAAGCTGTAGGGCGTGAGCGAGAAGCAAGCGGGAGCAGACCGGATGGTTCGGTCTGCTCCCGCTTTTTGTTGGAGTTTTGGGTTATGGGTTGCTGGGGGTTTGTGGGGTGCCAGCGACGGGAATCTCGGGGGCGAGGAGGAAGTTGACGCCGTTGACGGTTCCGTTGCCGAGGACACGGTTGTAGCCGCGGGGGGTGGTGGAGAAGACGCCGTTGAATCCTGGGATGCCGGTGCGGAAGACGAGGGATGAGGGACGGCGGCGATCGCTGTGGTCATCTTCGCGGTCGTCGCCACGATTTTGTTCGGAGGCGGCGAGGGCGTAGATGTAGTAGTTCTCGTTGCCGAGGCGGGAGTGGAAGCGTTGGATGGTGAGTGCGGTGAGGCCAGCGAAGTCCGGTGCGGAGGCGCTGGTACCGATGACCCCGTAGGCTGCGCCGCCGATGACGTCGATGTCTGCGCTATCGTCGGGGCTACAGGAGATGGCACCGTTGGGGCATCCACCCATGTGGAGGGCTACGTCGGGCACGGTGCGGAAGTGCTCGTTGCCGGTGTGGACGTAGCGCTGATAGTGGGGCTTTCTGTAGACGATGCTGTCACCACCACCTGACCCCCAGACGCTGCCTGTGGCTGGAGTTCCGTAGAAGATGTCTCCAGCGAGGGGATCGGCGAAGGCTTGCTCGCGGATGTAGGTGGAGTTGAGGTCGCCGGGGATTCCGGTGTAGGTGGTGACGAGGTTGGTGCCGCCAACGGCGGTGACGTGGGGTGAGGAGGCTGGGGACTCGACGGAGGCGATGGCGCTGCCACAGGTGGCGGTGGCGGTGGGATCAAAGCAGGCGAGGGGAACAGCGGCGAGGCCGCCGGAGTCGCCGGAGGATGCGATGAAGGTGATTCCCTGGGCGTTGCCCTGGGCGAAGAGATCGTCGTACTGCTGGAGGATGTAGGTGTAGTCGATGCCACCGTTGAAGGCCGCGGTGTAGAAGATTTCCGGTCCACCGAAGGACATGCTGACGACGTCGGCGCGGTTATCATTGAGGATCTGGGTGAGACCGGCCATGATGTTGGTGTCGCTGAGGTCGGGGAGGTTGTAGAGGACGACGTCGGCCTTGGGAGCCATACCGCCGGACTGCTGTAGGTCGAGGTGGGTCTCAAAGGAGCCATTGGGATCGAAGGGGGAGCCTCCGTTTACGGGGATGGAAGTGTAGTGGGGCGTGGCCAGCTTTTCGTGGCCGAAGTAGAGGTCCATGTCGGCTGGGTTGAAGTCTCCGGCCATGAGGATTCCGATGGTGACGCCTTTGCCGTTGAGCTCCTGATAGCTGGGGTAGCTGTAGGCCTGCTTGAGATCGTCGAACCAGTAGGGTCCACCGGAGGTGTAGCGGTTGGAAGGCTGGGCGAGCCGCTGGGAGTGGGCGCGCATGCGGATCATGCCGGAGAGTCCGGTGACGACTGCGTTGGCCTGGGCGAGCGAGGAGACGGGGGTGAGGGACTGGGTGGCAACGATAGTTTTTTTACCGCTGGGGTAGGTGGCATTTTTGAGGACGGTTCCAAGCGCGTGTTCGACGGAGGCCGCGGGGCCGGTGACATGGAGTTGGTGAGGGGAGAGGACGGCGACGTTGAGTCCGTAGGAGGAGAGCTGCTGCTGGATAGTCGAGACAGTGTCGGCGGTGGCGGCGAAGCGGGCGTTGAACTCAGCCGGGGTGAGCCATTTGTGATAGCTGGGAGAGTCGGGGTTGTGGAGGGAGTTGAGGAGATCTTCAAGCTGGTCGTGATGCTGGAGGGGGAGGTAGACGTCGAAGGTGACGGTCTGGGAGGCGGCGGTGCGGTCCTGGACTTCGGCCTTTTCGGCTGCGAAGAGCGTGCTGGCGGGCAGAGAGAGGAAGCAGATGGCCAGGGCGGCAAGGACGAGACGGAGGGTGATCTTCATGGAAGCCTCGATAAGGTGGCGCAGTTGGAGGAGGACTGGGCGCGAGTGGTGATTCGCGTCGCGGATGACGAGCGAGGTAGCCGGTGACTGCAGACCCAGAGTGCGAGAGAAGGAGTACGAAGAAGTGCAGAGGTGAGGCGGGTACAACCTATGTGGTATTGCGGGATGCTAGCACGTGACGTTGCGGGTGGCTAGATTTGTGATGGGTGAATTTGATGGGATAGCAAAAGGCGGTGCTGGATGGAGATGTTGGATCGATGGTTGGTGCGGTACTACCATTTGGCTAGAAGGGGTAAAATGGACGGCCTATGAGCTTATATTTTGCAGCTGGATCGCCTAGTACCGAGATGTCGCCCGCGGAGGTGCGGGCGAATTTGTTTACCGCGCTGGAGATGATTGGGGAACGGAAGCGAGTGCTGGTGGTTCCGCCGGACTTTACGCGGATGCACTCGCAGAGCGGGATGCTGACGGAGTTGGCGTGGGAGTACTACGGGGAGAAGCTGGTGGATGTGCTGCCTGCGCTGGGAACGCACAAGGCGATGACCGACCATGAGATTGCCACGATGTTTGGGAAGACTCCGCGAGGGTTGTTCCGGGTGCATGACTGGCGGAACGATATTGTGACGCTGGGAGAGGTGCCGAGCGAGTTCATGTACGAGGTGAGCGAGGGGAAGCTGGACTACACGTGGCCGGCGCAGGTGAACAAGCTGCTGCGGGATGGCGGGCATGATCTGATTCTGTCGATTGGGCAGGTGGTTCCGCATGAAGTGGTGGGGATGGCGAATGGGAACAAGAATATTTTTGTGGGTACGGGTGGAGTGATGGGGATTCATCGCTCGCATTTTCTGGGTGCGGTGTATGGGATGGAGCGAATGATGGGGCGGGCGGAGACTCCGGTGCGGCGGGTGCTGAACTATGCGAGTGAGCACTTTGCCAAGGGGATGCCGATTGTGTACGTGCAGACGGTGGTGGGAAAGAATGCCGCGGGCAAGCTGGTGATTCGCGGGATGTATGTGGGGGATGACGCGGAGTGCTTCGAGAAGGCGGCGGCGCTGAGCCTGAAGGTGAACTTTCTGATGATGGACCGGGAGATCAAGAAGGCCGTAGTGTTTCTTGATCCGCATGAGTTTCGGAGTACGTGGCTGGGGAATAAGAGTGTGTACCGGACGCGGATGGCGTTGGCGGATGGGGCGGAGTTGATTGTGCTGGCTCCGGGGGTGCATGAGTTTGGCGAGGATGGGGCGATCGATACGCTGATTCGGAAGTATGGGTACTGCGGGACGCCGGCGACACTGGAGGCGGTAAAGGACGATCCGGAGCTGGCGGGGAATTTGAGTGCGGCGGCGCACCTGATTCATGGGTCGAGCGAGGGGCGGTTTACGATTCGGTACTGCCCGGGGCATTTGACGCGGGAGGAGATTGAAGCGGCGCATTTTGAGTATGGGGATCTGGCGGAGTACTCGGCAAAGTACGACGTGACGAAGCTGCAGGATGGGTGGAATGTGGTGGATGGGGAAGAGATATTTTTCATCTCGAATCCTGGGCTGGGATTGTGGGCGTATGAGGGGCGGTTCAAGGGGTAGGGGGCGGTGTGGAACAAGTGCAACAGCAGGTCCTCCGCTACGCGAAGGATGACCACTAAAAAAACAAGCAAAGGCGAATGCCAGTACAAGAACAAGTGCAACAGCAGGTCCTCCGCTGCGCGAAGGATGACAACTAGAAACAGGCAAAGGCTAGTGCGAGTGCAGGGTTAAGAGGCAAGTGCAGGAGCAGGTACTTGGTCTGGGCGAGGGGCTGAGGATGTTTGTTGCATTTAATTTGCGGATTATGGGGGAGAGTCGGTATGCTTGGACGGCTGGAATTGGTTCGACCAATTAGACTTGAGATGGAGAATGAAATTCGATGAGTGATGGATTGAGGCTACCGAAGTATTCCGTTGGCGTAGGGGATCGTTTTGCGCATCAGGCGAAGGCGCAGTTGGCAGCATGTGTGATGGCGGCAGATGCCGGTGTTGAGGTCGTACCGGTGTGGAACAAGTCCAACCGCGAGCACATGATTATCGGTTCTGAGCCGAGCATGACGCGGGTTGCGGCGGATGCCGCTGTGAAGGCTTTGGGCTGGACGAAACCTTATTTTCTGGATGCGGACCACATCAATTTGAATACAGTGGGACGTTTTCTGGAGCCATGCGACTTCTTTACGCTGGATGTGGCTGACCTGATTGGCAAGCCGGCGAAGGAGAGCGATGTGGATGCATTTGTGGCTCGTCATCCGGAGTTGGTGGGCACGGTGACGATACCGCACATTGATGCGCCATTCCAGACGGATGCGGCGTTTGTGCGTGGGGTGGCGAACAAGTTTCTGGCTGCGGTGCAGCATGCGGGCGAGATCTACCGACTGTTGGTGGAGAAGAAGGGCGTTGGGAAGTTTGTGCCTGAGGTTTCGATGGACGAGACGGATGCGCCGCAGACGCCGGTGGAGTTGCTGATTATTCTGGCGGCGATTGCGGATGAGAAGATTCCGATCCAGACGATTGCGCCGAAGTTTACGGGCCGTTTCAACAAGGGCGTGGACTATGTGGGGGATGTAGCGCAGTTTACGAAGGAGTTCAACGAAGACCTGGCGGCGATTGCATTTGCGATCAAGACGTACGGGTTGCCGGATAATTTGAAGCTGAGCGTTCACTCGGGGTCGGACAAGTTTTCGATCTACAAGGCGATTCACGATGCGGTGAAGCGATTTGATGTGGGCGTGCATGTGAAGACGGCCGGGACGACGTGGCTGGAAGAGTTGATTGGTTTGGCAGAGGCCGGTGGCTCGGGACTGGAGATTGCCAAGGAGGTTTACGCGGAGGCGTTTGCGCATGCGGAGGAGTTGTGCGCGCCGTATGCGACGGTGATCGATATCGATCCTACGAAGCTGCCGACACCGGCTGAGGTGAATGGCTGGACGAGCGAGCAGTACACGTCGGCGCTGCGTCATGTACAGAGCAATGCGGCGTACAACTCGAGCTTCCGGCAGTTGCTGCATGTTGGGTTCAAGGTGGCGGCCAAGATGGGCGACCGGTATCTGAAGGCACTGGAAGCGAATGAGGCAATTGTGGCGAAGAACGTGACGACGAACCTGTTTGAGCGGCACATCAAGCCAGTGTTTCTGGGACTGTAACGAGAACAGGTAAGGGTCAGCGTGATGATTGTTGTATTGATGGGCGTGAGTGGGTCTGGGAAGACGACGATTGGGACGCTGCTGGCAGAGCGGACCGGATGCGTCTTTGCGGATGCGGACGACTATCACCCCGTGTCGAACAAGCAGAAGATGGCTGCCGGTGAGGCGTTGAATGACGATGACCGGCAGCCATGGCTGGAGGAGTTGAACCGGCTGATGCGGGGGTGGTACGAGGCGGGGAGCGGTGGGGTGCTGGCGTGCTCCGCGCTGAAGGAGAAGTACCGTGCCACGCTGTCGTCTGGGATGCCAGCGGGAGCGGTGGATTTCGTGCTGCTGGATGGTTCGCGGGAGTTGATTGCGGAGCGGTTGGCTGCACGGCAGCATGAGTTCATGACGGGGAAGCTGCTGGACAGCCAGTTGGCTACATTGGAACGACCGGTAGATGCATTGCGTATAGTAAATGACCGTAGCCCGGAGGAGGTTGTGCGCGAGATACTGGCGCAACTTCCTGCTGGCAAATCGTCCAAGCAAGAAAAGACTACGAAGGAATAGAGGGATTTTCGATGGGGCATCCGTTGTTTGATCTGAGCGGCAAGACGGCAGTTGTTGTGGGTGGGACGTCTGGAATTGGGCTGGCGATGGCGATTGGTCTGGCGGAGGCCGGAGCCGATGTGGTGGCGAGTTCGCGCCGTGCGGAGCAGGTGGATGAGGCGGCGACGGCGATTGAGGCCAAGGGCCGGAAGTCGCTGCGGCTGACGTCGGATGTGGGCGACCGTGGGTCGTTGGAGGCTTTGTTGGAGGGGACGCTGAAGGCCTTCGGCAAGGTAGATATTTTGATCAACTGCGCGGGCAAGATCAAGCGTGCGCCGACGGTGGATTTTCCGGAAGACGTGTGGGACGACATTATGGACACGAACGTGACGGGGACGCTGCGGGCGTGCCAGATCTTTGGGCGTCACATGCTGGAGCGTGGCTATGGACGGATTATCAATATCGCTTCGTTGAATACGTTTGTGAGCTTGAAAGAAGTGACGGCTTACGCGGCGAGTAAAGCTGCTGTGGGAGCGCTGACGAAGTCGCTGGCGGTGGAGTGGAGTTCGCAGGGGGTGACGGTGAATGCGATTGCCCCGGGGGTATTCCGGACGGCGTTGAACCAGAAGTTGCTGGATGAAAGCGAGCGCGGCAAGGAGTTGTTAATGCGGACTCCGATGGGTCGGTTTGGCAAGACGGAGGAGCTGGTGGGATCGGCGATTTTCCTGGCGAGTGATGCTTCGGCGTTTGTGACTGGGGAGATACTGGTGGTGGATGGAGGATTTCTGGCGAGCGGCGTGAATCAGTAGAGCGATCTGGCAGCTGATAGCTGCGGGCAGTACATGGGGCGTGTGTGAGATGGACTCACATGCGCCCTGATTTTTTGTGGGTTATGACTATCAGCGTGCGTGGTGGTGGGAGTGGTTGTGATCGAGGGTGGAGGCGGAGGAACCGATGTCGTCTTTACGGAAGAGTATGGCGATGTTGGGCGGCAGGATGGCGAGCAGGAGGAGCAGCAGGATGGTGATTTCGGGGATATAGAGCAGGTGTTGGTCGTGGAGGTAGTACGCGGTGACGATGGCGGCGAGGATCGCGAGGGCGATGATGGAACGAGCGATCGATTTGGACCACGTACTGTTTTGGCACGGCAACATGCTTGGTCCCCTTGATTTACCTGCTGCGCTGGTGGATGGGTCCAGTGGGTTGCAGGTAAATTCGTGCAGGACGACGTTAGGACTGTGTGGGGACGGTTGTCAAGATGAAGGTGAAATGAGTTGATGGTGTGGGTGGTTCAGCCGAGCCACTTGGGGTTGGAAGCGGTGCCGTCGAAGTGCTGGGTGGTTTTGAAGGGCTCGAATTTTCCGGTGAGCGCGGCCTGACGGGTTCGATCGAGAAGGGTGGCGATCTGGGCGTGGGTGAGGGGTTGGAAGGTGCGGGCGGCGGTGAGCGCCTGGTCGAGGATGGGCATGGAGTCGATGCCGGTGATGACGACCGAGACGGGGAGGGTGAGGCTGTAGTGGAGGGCCTCGATGGGCTGTACGGTGTTGCTTTGGAGGACGAAGGAGTCGCCGAAGGTCTTCATGGCAAGGATTCCGATGCCTTGCTGGAGGGCGATGGGGATGACTTCGTTGGTGAAGGAGCGGAAGTGGGCGTCCATGACGTTGATGGGCATCTGGACGGTGTCGAGGTGGACGCCGTGCTGATGGGCCATGTCGATCATGCGGAGGTGGACGATGGGGTCCTTGTGGCCGGTGAATCCGATGTAGCGGAGTTTGCCGGCTTGCTTGGCGGCGAGAGCGGCTTCCATGGCTCCGCCGGGTACGAAGATGCGGTCGGGGTCTTCCATGCGGATGATCTCGTGGAACTGGACGAGGTCGATCATGTCGGTCTGGAGTCTGCCGAGGGACTCTTCGAGTTGGCGGTTGAATGCGGCGGCGGTGCGGCCGTCGATTTTGGTCATGAGGAAGACCTTGGCGCGGTTGCCGTCGCGGAGTGCCTGGCCCATGCGGACTTCGCTGATGCCGTCGTTGTAGTCCCAGCAGTTGTCCATGAAGGTGATGCCGTGGTCGATGGCTTTGTGGATGAGTGCGATGCTGTCGGCGGGGTCGGCCTGACGACCGATGTGGTGTCCGCCGAGACCGATGGCGGAGACCTTTTCTCCGGTGGTTCCGAGATTGCGGTAGATCATGTCGGGCGACTGGGGGCGGGTGATGGCGGCAGGGGAGGGAGATTGGGCTGCGGCGGGAAAGGTGGTTGCGGCGGCGGTGAGTGTGGCGGCGGCGGATTTGAGGAAGTCTCGGCGTTCCATGGTGGCTCCGTTGATGGGTGCTGGAGATGGAGATGGGGTTAGCGACTTGCGGTGCGTGCGATGAGAACAGCAGTATAAGCAGCGCCAAAGCCGTTGTCGATATTGACGACGGTGACGTTGGGGGAGCAGGAGTTGAGCATGCCGAGGAGTGCGGCGGCTCCGGCGAAGGAGGCTCCGTAGCCTACCGAGGTGGGGACGGCGATGACGGGGACGGCGACGAGACCGCCGACGACGGAGGGGAGCGCGCCTTCCATACCGGCGCAGACAATGACGACGTCGGCCTGGAGGAGTTGGTCGCGGACGGCGAGGAGGCGGTGGAGTCCGGCGACGCCTACGTCGTAGATGCGGGAGACGCGGGTGTTGAAGAGTTCGGCGGTGACGGAGGCTTCTTCGGCGATGGGGAGATCGCTGGTTCCGGCGCATAGGATGGCGATGTGGCCGAGGGTTGCGGGCGGGGTGGACTGGCGGAGGGTAATGGCGCGGGCGTGGGGATGGTAGAGGGCGGTGGGGGTGGTGGCGAGGACGGCGTCGGCGGTGGTGGTGTCGGCGCGGGTGGCTAGGACGTTGGAGCCGGCGGCGGCCATGGTGGCAAAGATTTCGGCGGTCTGGGCGGGGGTTTTTCCGGCGGCGTAGATGACCTCGGGGAGGCCGGTGCGGAGGGTGCGGTGGTGGTCGATGCGGGCGTGGCCGATGTCCTCGAAGGGGAGGTTGGCGAGGCGGGTGGAGGCGTCGGCGGGGGTGAGGTTGCCGCGTTGGACTTCGGCGAGGAGTTCGAGGAGCGTGGTGGGGTTCATAGGCTGGCTGGGAGAATCGAGGTTGAGTGGAGGATTGCGGTTCGCTTTGCGAATGCCCACCTTAGCGCGATGATACTGCGCGAAGATGGGGCACCCAAGTTGGCGCGGGCGGATGGCTCATTGCTTTTGCTGGAGGTAGGCGGCGGTGGCGGCCTGGATGACGAGTTTGACGGGGACTGCGTGGAGCGTGGCGGCGGTGCGACAGTCTTCGAACTCGGGGGCGGCGTTGAGGACTTCGCCGTGGAGGGAGCCGATCTTGATGCGGATGTCTCCGTAGGGGGTGGTGACGGTGGTGTGAGCACGGTCGATGCAGGAGCGCTGCTGGCGGTGGATGCGGATGCCGAGGGTGGTGGTCTGGGTGAGGAGGAGGCGTTCGAGGGCGGGGGCGTGAGCGTCGTCGGTGAGGATGGTGATGAGGGTGCCGAGACGGCCTTTTTTCATGGTGACGGGGGTGAGCATGACGTCGAGCGCGCCAAGGGTGAGGGCGGATTCGGTGACGTGGGCGATGACCTGAGGGGAGAGATCGTCGAGGGCGGTTTCGAGGATGGTGACGGTGTCGGTGGGGTGTTTGGGAGCCTCGTCGGATTCGCCGAGGGAGAGGCGGAGGACGTTGGGGAAGTCTTTGGGGTTGCGGGAGCCTGCGCCGTAGCCGATGTGCTGGACGCGCATGGCGGGTTGAGGGCCGAAGGTGGGGTTGAGGGCGCGGATGAGAGCGGCACCGGTGGGGGTGACCAGTTCCTTTTCGATATGGGCGGAGTAGGTGGGGAGTCCGCGGAGCAGGTCGGCGGTGGCGGGCGCGGGGACGGGGAAGCGGCCGTGGGCGCAATCGACCATGCCGCCACCGACGTTGAGAGGGGAGGCGTACCAGCGGTCGATGTTGAGCGCGTGGATAGCGGCGCTGGCGGCAACGATATCGACGATGGCATCGACGGCGCCGACTTCGTGGAAGTGGATTTTTTCGATGTCGACGTTATGGATTTTGGCTTCGGAGGCGCCGAGGAGTTCGAAGGTGTGGATGGCGGTTTGCTTGACGGGAGCGGGGAGGCTGGTGGCCTGGATGAGGGAGCGGATGGTGGAGAGGGAGCGACCGTGGGAGTGTGGTTGGCCTGCTTTATGTTCGTGCTGGGTCTTAGGCTGGTGGGAGTGGGGGTGCTGGTGGGGCTGATTCAGGACGGTATTTTGGGTGGATAGAGTGTGGTCTTTTGCTGGTGGAACGTGGGTATGGGACGGGGTGGTGTTTTCGGCGAGGGACTCTCCGAGCATGACGTTGACTTTGGTGGCGGAGATGCCGCTGCGGTCGACGGTTTCGATGTGTAGGGATGCTCCGAGGTTGAGGGCGGCGGTGGCGTGGTGAAGGACCTGGGGGTCGACTCCGGCGTCGAGGAGGGCGCCGAGGAACATGTCACCGGAGATGCCGGCGAAGCAGTCGAGGTAGGCGATACGCATGGTGGTTATTGTTTCATGAGGCGGGGTACGGCGGGGGTGATCGCGGAGGCGGGGAGTACGTCGTTCATGCTGCCGGAGCGGTATCCCTGCGTGTCGAGGGTGATGTAGAGGAAGCCGAGGGGCTTGAGGGCGGCGGTGATGCGGTCGAGGGCATCGAGGGAGAGGGCGCGGTGGAGGTCGGGGCGGGCGATTTCTATGCGGGCGAGGTCGCCGTGGTGACGGACGCGTACCTGGGGGAAGCCGAGGGCGTGGAGAGCGGCTTCGGCCTGCTCGACCTGGGCGAGGTTTTCGCGGGTGACGGGGCGTCCGTACTCGATGCGGGAGGAGAGGCAGGCGGAGGCGGGTTTGTCGGCAAGGGAGAGTCCGGCTTCGCGGGCGAGGGTGCGGATCTCGGGTTTGGTTAGTTGGGCGGTGACCAGGGGGGCGACGGCGTGGTGGAGTGCGGCGGCCTGCTGGCCGGGGCGGAAGCGGGCGACGGATTCGGCCTGGTCGTCGAGGTTCATGCCGTAGGCGATGTGGCGGAAGTTACGGGTGAGGCGGGTGCGCTCCATGTGGGTGAAGAGTTCGTCCTTGCAGTGGAAGCAGCGGTGGGCGTCGTTGCGCCGGTAGTCGGGGTTGTCGAGTTCTTCGGTGTGGAGGATGTGGGTGGGGATGCGGTGCTGGGCAGTGAAGGCGAGTGCGGCGGCGAGTTCGGCGCGGGGGAGTGAGGCTGAGTCGGCGATGACGGCGAGCATGTGGTCGCCGAGAGTCTGGTGGGCGGCGTAGGCGAGGTAGGCGGAGTCGGTGCCGCCGGAGTAGGCGACGAGGAGGGAGCCGAGGTCGCGGAGGGTGGTGGTGAGGAGAGCGGATTTTTGGGTGAGGTTCATGTTTGCCAAGGGGAGGTCGTTGGTACAGACACATATTGTAGGAGAGTTGGGTGAGAAATGGTGTTGGCCGGGTGCCACGGTAAGGGGAGATGGCAAGGGTGTTGGTGTTAGTGGGGGGGCGGGCAAAAGCAAGGGCAATGGCATGTGGGTGGAGTTTTA
Organism: Acidobacteriota bacterium; assembly: GCA_021780315.1. GTDB lineage: Bacteria > Acidobacteriota > Terriglobia > Terriglobales > Acidobacteriaceae > Edaphobacter. The sequence continues at coordinate 14,660 of JAJXYY010000030.1, read as the reverse complement.
CCTTCCCACACATCCGTCGGTGAGACTGCCGTATGTATGGGGCACCCGGGCTTTGGTTGCGGCAATTGATAGTGCAAGGGCAAGGGCAGGAGCAAGGGTTTGGGTGGGTTAGGTGGTGTAGAGGTTGGTTTGGAGGAAGGCGTTGCGGAATTTGGCCTGGGGGTCGTGGTGTTGGAGGAGTTGGCGGAAGGCGGGTAGCTGGGGGTAGAGGGACTGGAGGCGGGTGGGGGACATGGTGAAGACCTTGGCCCAGTGGGGGCGTGCGTCGAAGGGGGCGAGGGCGGCTTCGATGAGGGGGAGGACGTGGTTGACGGCGTCGGTTTCGGGCTTCCAGGTGAAGTGGATGGCCATGGAGTCGCGGTCGTGGGCTTCGCTGAGCCAGAGGTTGTCGGCGGCGATGGTGCGGAGTTCAGTGATGAAGAGGTGGGGGGTGATGTGGTCGCGGAGTTGCTCGACGGCGAGCATGGCCTGATAGCCGCGGTTGCGGGGGACGAAGTACTCGGACTGGATCTCCTGGCCGCTGCTGGGGGTGAAGTTCATGCGGAAGTGGGGCATGCGCTCGTACCAGGGGCCGGGGATGCCCATCTGTTCGGTACAGCTTTCGGCGGGGTGTCCGCTGAGGGGGTGGAGTTTGTGCTGCTGGAGGGTGGCACCGTAGAAGGTGGGTGGGATGGGGGTGGGACCGCCGGGCTGGACGCGGGATTTGATCCAGATCTGGGAGATGCGGTGGTGCTGCCAGTCGGTGAAGAGGCTGACGCTGTAGCCGGAGGAGAAGATGGTGTCCATGTGGTGTTCGAGTTGGTCCATGGAGAGGTCTTCGTAGACGATCTGGCGCATCTGGAAGGTGGGCTGGATGTGGAGGGTGACGGCGGTGACGATGCCGAGTGCGCCGAGGTTGACGACGGCTCCACGGAAGTGTTCGGGGTCTTGCTGGGGGGAGACGGTGAGGAGTTTGCCGTCGGCGGTGACGAGTTGGAGGGCGGCGACGGCGGTGGAGAGATTGCCGTTGGTGGGGCCGGAGCCGTGGGTACCGGTGGCGCAGGCTCCGATGACGGAGATGTGGGGGAGCGAGGCGAGATTGTGGAGGGCATAGCCGTGGGCGTCGAGCCAAGGGGAGAGTTGTCCGTAGGTGACTCCGGCGCCGACGGTGACGGTGCTGTCGGCGGGGTTGATGGTCATGGTGTCGAGGGCTTTGAGGGAGATCTGGTTGTGGGAGCTGTCGGCGATGCCGTTGAAGGAGTGGCGGGAGCCGAGGGCGCGGAGGTGGTCGCAGGCGCGGACGATCTGCTGGACTTCGGCGACGGATTTGGGCTGGTGGAGGTGGTCGGTGTGGAAGGTGTAGTTGCCGGCCCAGTTGGTGCGGGGGGTGGGGGCTGGGAGGGGTGCGGTGGTGGTCTGGCCTGAGGCCTGATGTGGAAGCAGGCTGCTGGCGAGGAAGGCTCCGGTGGTTTTCAAGAAAGCTCGTTTATCCATGATGATGTGCTCGCGGGGTGCAGGGGGTTGGCTAGGCGGAGGGGGCTGGGCCGGAGATGGTGTTCCAGATGTCGGGGTCAACGGGGACGCCGAGGCGGAGGTTTTCTTCGCGGAGTTGGAGGGTTTGCTCCCCGGGATAGCGGATGGGTTTGGCGGGGTCGATGGGGGTGGCCTGCTTGAGGGAGTCGATGATGCCGTCGGCGATGTGGTAGAGTTCGGTGGCGGTAGCGAGTGCGGAGGGGTCGATGGTGAGGAAGATCTGGGACTGGCCTGCTTCGCGGAGTGGATCGGGGCCGAATTGGTGGGTGGCGAGGCCTCCGGAGAGCATGGCGGCGATCATGTCGAGGACGATGGCGAGGCCGGAGCCTTTCCAGTAGCCGACGGGTAGGGCACGCTGGGAGGCTTCGATGGCGGCGGCGTCGGTGGTGAGGTTGCCGGCGGAGTCGTATCCACCGGGGACGGGGAGTGGGGTGTTGCGTTTGCTGTATGAGGCGAGGGTTCCGTAGGAGAACTGGGAGGCAGCCATATCGAGGATGACGGGGGTGGGTTGTCCGGCGGTGTTGGTGCGGGGGACGGCGAGGATGAGGGGGTTGTTGCCGATGGAGGGGGAGGTGGCACCCCAGGCGGGGACGTTGGCGAGGGTGTTGGACCAGCAGATGGAGAAGAGGCCAGCCTCGGCGGCGAGCCAGCCGTAGGTACCGCCACGCATCCAGTGGTTGGTATTGCCGAGGGCTACGGCGGCGATGCCGTGCTGGCGGGCGAGGAGCATGGAGCGGTGGATGGCGGCGTAGGCGTTGAGGTTGCCGGGGCCGCGGTGTCCGTCCCATCGCTCGAGGGCTCCGAAGCTGGTGACGAGGGTGGGCTGGGCGTGGATATCGATGCTGCCGTTGCGGACCATGGCGGCGAAGCGGGGGAAGCGGTTGAGGCCGTGGGTGTATACGCCGTCGCGGGTGGTTTCGGCGAATAGGCGGGCGCAGAGGGCTGCGCGGTCGGGGGAGAAGCCGAGGTTGAGGACGGCTTGTTCGAGGGTGTTGCGGAGGAGGTCGAAGGGGACTCGCAGCATGGAGAGATGGTATCGCGGGAGAGGTGAGGTGGGCGAGTGGTGGGAGGTCAGGAGGGGGTGATTCCGTAGAGGCTGGGTTTTTCGAGGGCGATGCGGACGAGTTGGCTGCGGCTGCGAACTCCAGTTTTGTTGAAGAGTTGCTGGAGGACGGCTTTGACGTAAGCCTCGGAGATGTCGAGGCGGGCACCGATCTCCTTGTTGGAGAGGCCCTCGAAGACGGCTTTGAGGACGTCGTGCTCGCGAGGGCTGAGGGTGGTGGGAGCAGGTTGCGGGTGGGCTGCGGCAGAGACGATGGCGTTGAGGGAGGCGGGATTGAGGGAGACTTCGCCGGCGAGGACGCGGCGGATGGCGGCGATGAGTTCGGAGGGCGGGCTGTGCTTGAGGAAGATGCCTGCAGCACCGAGTTGGAGGATGCGGAGGGTATCGGCGTCGCTGAGGCCGGCGGTGACCATGAGGATGCGTCCTTGGAAGTTGATTTGGCGGGCGGCTTCCAGGAAGCGGAGGCCGGTCTGCTCGCCGAGATCGAAGTCTAGGAGTACGACGTCGACGTGGGTGTGGCGGAGGGCGTGGAGGGCAGCGTCTGCGGAGGGAAAGTCGCCGGCGAGGGTGAAGCCGGGCTCTGCTTCGAGGAGACGCTTGAGGCCTTCGCGGAAGAGGCCGTGGTCGTCGACGAGGAGGAGGCGGATGGGAGCGGGAGTTTTGGTAGGCATGGCGAGTTAGCTGGCGGTGCGGGGGGTGGCGGAGAGTAGGTCGGGACTGGGAGCTACGGGTGGGGTGGACAGTTCGACGAGGAAGGTGGCACCGAGCGGGGTGGACTGATAACGGAGGTCGCCTTTGAAGGAACGCATGAGGGCTCGGGAGAGGAAGAGGCCGAGACCGGTCTGGCGAGCCTGGGGCTGGAATGGCTTGAAGAGAAGTTCGGGGGAGTGGACGCCGGGGCCATTGTCGGCGAGGGAGATGACGACGCCGTGCGGGGCGGACTGAGCGTGGATGGTGAGGAGGCGTTCCGATTGGTTGGCCATGGCGGCCTGGCTGTTGCGGCTGAGGTTGAGGAAGACCTGGATGAGGCTTTGACGATCAGCCCAGACGGGTGGGAGATCGGGCTCGATGAGCCAGTGATCGCGGATGTCCTGCTCGTGGAGTGCGGGACCGATGATGACGCGGAGTTCATCAAGGAAGGAGGGTAGGTCGAGTTGGACTGCCTGGTTGGCGGCTTGACGTAGATCCATGGAGGCGATCTGTTCGAGAGCGAGGACGAGTGTGCCGAGGGCTTCGAAGTCCTGATCGCCATCGAGGGTGTGTCTGCGGGCTAGGTTTTCGTGGACAAGGGCGATGGCTCCGCAGACGTTGCGGACTTCGTGCGAGACTGCTCCGACGAGGATGCGTGAGCCGGCGAGGAGATGGTAGAGATTGGCTTCTTCGCGGTCGCGCATATCCTGGGAGGTATCGACGACGATGGCGGTGAGGCGTGGTCCGGCGGAGGTGAGGTAGGTGGAGAACCAGATCTCTGCCATGAAGGGATCGCCGTCGCTGCGGTGGCCGCTGCATTGCATGACGGTGCGGAAGGACGGCTGTCCTTGGCGGAGCGGCGGGACGGTGGCGAGTGCAGGGAGGTAGGTTTGAACGGGTTGTCCGGCGAGGGTGGTGGGTGGGAGGCCGAGGAGGCGGTGGGCGGCGTCGTTGGCGAGGAGGACGGTGCTGTTGGCGTCGGTGGTGAGGATGGCGACGGGACTGCTTTCGATGAGGACGTGGAGCTGCTCTTCGGCGTCGCGGCGGGCGATGATTTCGCTTTCGACGTCGGTGAGATGGAGGGCGGCACGCTGACGGCTAAGGACACCTTCGCTGACATAGAGACCAAAGCCGCAGAAGGCGAAGAAGTAGAGGAAATCGCGTGGGATGCCGACCTGCGGGTTCCAGATGAAGCTGTCGAATAGCTCGGCGAGTAAGGTGCAGGCGAGTGCGACGACGACGATGCTGGTGCGGGAGAGGACGGTAGCGGCGAGCGCGACGGGGAGGAGATAGAGGAGTGAGAGTGGGGTTTCGGCGGGGATGGCCCAGTCGGTGAAGGCGATGAGCGCGGTGAGGAGCGCGGCGGTGGTGAGGATGGCCGCACGATTTTTGGTAAGGAGGGGAAGGACCATGTGGCGTTGTGCTCTACAGGACTACTGCGATCAGGTTACGTGAAAGTGTATCCCGGGAGCGATTGGACTATCTAAAGATAGAAGCCGGATATCGTCAGAGACGATTTGGAGCAGCCTCAGTTCCTATAAGTTAGAAGATGAGTGTCAGGCGTGTTGCTTTCGTGGTGGTGGGATGTTCCACGAATTGTTTATAGCGGATGCAGTCACGCTGAATGTAGTGATTGGATGGCATTCGTAGCAGGCAAGTGGCATGGTGGTATTGGTCGAGTGCAGGCGGAGCAGAAGTATTGCAGCTAAAAGGATAGCGAATGATGAAGGTATGGACCGGACGAGCTGTGGTGGCTGTGGTGCTCTCGATTGCAGCGATGACAGGATGCAAGAGTGCAGCGAAGGACGAGGCGGCCGAGGCACCTCCAGCGGCCAAGGTGGAGAAGACTGGAGACCTGAACGTGCTGCAGGTGGAGCATGCGGAGCGGTTTGGCTTGACGACGGCGGTGGAGCGGAAGGCCGTGTCGACACTGAATGTGACGGGTTCGGTGAATCCAGATGTATCGCGGACGATTCCGGTGATATCTCTGGCGAATGGGCGGGTGGTGGAGGTGTTTGCGCGGCTTGGCGATACGGTGAAGAAGGGGCAGTTGCTGATGGAAGTGCAGAGTACGGATGTGTCGGGGGCATTCGATCAGTATCTGAAGGCGGTGAACGATGAGCGGTTGGCGCGGACGCAGTTTGACCGTGCGAAGACGCTATTTGATAAGGGTGCGATTGCGAAGTCCCAGATGGAGGTGTCGGAGAACGCGGAACTAGACGCGAAGACGGACCTGACGGCTGCGGAGCAGCAGTTGAAGGTGCTGGGTGTGGATAAGGCGAATCCGACGGCTGCGGTGAAGGTGTATGCGCCATCGAGTGGCGTGATCATTGCGCAGAACGTAACGAATGCCGCTGCGGCGGGCGTGACGCTATCTGGCTCTTCGACTGCGTTTACGATTGCGGACCTATCGCATGTTTGGATACTGTGCGATGTGTTTGAGAACGATCTGTCGATGGTTCACCTGGGACAGGAGGCGGAGATTCATCTGTCGGCTTATCCTGACCGGACGTTTCGTGGGACGGTCAGCGATATTGGGGCGGTGCTGGATCCGACGGTACGGACCGCGAAGGTTAGGGTGCAGGTGGAGAATCCTGGGATGGTGATGCGGGTGGGCATGTTTGCAACAGCGACGCTGCATGGACAGAAGGAAGAGACGCGGACGGTGGTTCCTGCGACGGCGGTGCTGCATTTACAAGATCGCGACTGGGTGTTTGTACCGATGGGGAGCGGGCAGTTTCGGAAGACGGAGGTACATGGGGGCGACATGATTGGGGGCGGCCAGCAGGAGATTATGTCGGGTCTGGCTGTAGGACAGAAGGTAGTGACGATGGCACTGGATCTACAGAATTCGGCGGCTCAGTGATGATCAAGAAACTAGTTGATTTTGCGCTGAACAATCGATGGCTAGTGCTGGGAGCGGCGATTCTGCTGTTTGGGTGGGGCATTTTGTCGTTTCACAATCTTCCGGTAGAAGCATATCCGGATGTTGCGAACAATTACGTGACCATCATTACGCAGTGGCCGGGGCGTGCGGCGGAAGAGGTGGAGCAGCAGGTTACAATTCCGATCGAGATTCAGATGGCCGGGATTCCGCACATGGTTCATCTGCGTTCGACGACGCTGGCGGGATTGTCGAGCTTGACGCTGGTGTTCGACGACGACTCGGTGAACGACTGGAACCGCGAGAAGGTGTTGGAACGGCTGGGGCAGGTGACGCTGCCGACGGGATTGCAGCCGCAGATTGGAACGGATTACAGCCCTGTGGGCCAGATCATGTTCTTCCGGCTGACGAGTACGAATCCCAAGTACGACAATATGGAGTTGAAGTCACTGGAAGATTGGACGATCGAGAAGCAGTTCAAGTCGGTTCCCGGTGTGGTGGACGTATCGAGCTTTGGAGGGAAGACGCGCGAGTACCAGGTGCGAGTGGACCCGAATAAGCTGGTGTCGTATGGGCTGAGCATTGCGCAGGTGGAGCAGGCGCTGACGAATAACAACATCAACGCCGGGGGCAACTTTATCGAGCAAGGGCAGCAGCAGGTGAACGTGCGTGCGGTGGGCCTGGTACAGAATGTTCACGATATCGAGAATGTGGTTTTGAAGGCGCAGGCGGGGACGCCGGTGCGGGTGAAAGATATAGCGGTGGTGACGCAGGGAGCGCGGATCCGGTTGGGGCAGATGGGGTATGCCCTGCATCGCGAGGACGGCAAGATTGTGGATGATGGCGATACGGTGGATGGCATCGTGCTGCTGCTGAAGGGTGCGGACGAGGATCCAACGCTGGAGGCGATTCACGAGAAGATCAAGGAGTTGAACGAGAGAATACTGCCTCCGGGAGTAAAGGTTGTGCCGTATCTGGACCGAAGCGATCTGGTTCACTACACGACGCATACGGTGATGCATAACCTGACCGAGGGCATCATCCTCGTTGTCATTATTCTGTTTCTGTTTTTGGGGAATGTTCGTGGGGCGTTGATTGTTTCGTTGACGATACCGTTTGCGCTGCTGTTTGCCTCGATATGCCTTGATCTGCGGCATATTCCGGCGAACTTGTTGTCGCTGGGTGCGTTGGATTTTGGGATGGTGGTAGACGGTGCGGTGGTGATGGTGGAGAACATTATCCGTCATCTGGGCCGCCCGAATCCGCAGGGGCGGACTTCGTTGGAACGGATTCGGGAGGCGACGCACGAGGTGCAGCGTCCGGTGTTCTATGCGATCGGGATCATTATCACGGCGTATCTGCCTATTTTTACGTTGCAGGCTGTGGAGGGCCGGTTGTTCAAGCCGATGGCCTGGACGGTGGCGTTTGCGCTGTTGGGAGCACTGATCTTTTCGATGCTGCTGGCGCCAGTGTTGTCGAGTTTTCTCTTTCAGAAAGGTGCGAAGGAGTGGCACAATCCGGTGCTGAACTGGATTACCGATCGGTATCGGTTTTCGGCGACGTGGGCGATAGAGCATCGGGTGGTGACGGTGAGCGTGGCAGGATGTGCGCTGGTGTTGTCTGCGTTCCTGATGTTCAGTGGGGTGATCGGGTCGGAGTTTTTGCCGCATTTGGATGAAGGTGCGATCTGGGTGCGAGGAACACTGGCACCGAGCGAAGGGCCTACGGACAGTGTGGCTGTGATGGAGAAGGCACGGTTGACGTTGGCTTCGTTCCCGGAAGTGACTCAGGTGGCTAGCCAGACTGGCCGCCCGGATGATGGGACCGACACAACTGGATTCTTCAATACCGAGTACTTTGTCGACTTGAAGCCAAAGGAGAAGTGGCGACCAGTTTTCCATGAGAACAAGGAAGAGTTGATTGCGGCGATGAACAGGGAGCTCGTTAAGACGCCGGGAGTGATTTGGAATTTTTCTCAGCCGATTTCGGACAATGTGGAAGAGGCTGTAAGCGGTGTGAAGGGTGAACTGGCAGTCAAGATTTACGGCGATGATCTGAAGGAGTTGGAGAAGACCGGCGACGAAGTGGTGAATGTGATGAGCAAGGTCAAGGGGGTGCAAGACCTGGGGCTTTTCCGGGTGATTGGACAGCCGAACCTGAACTTTGTGGTGGATCGTAAAGCCGCGGCTCGGTATGGGATCAATGTTTCGGATGTTCAGGATGCGATCCAGACAGCAGTGGGTGGGAATGCGGTGACTCAGGTGCTACGCGGCGAGGCACGATATGACTTGGTGGTGCGGTATCTGCCGCAGTACCGAAACACGGAAGAGGCGATCAACGATATACGGTTGCTGTCGCCTTCGGGAGAGCGGGTGTCTCTGGCGCAATTGACGAAGGTGAAGACGGAGGACGGTGCGGAGGAGATCTATCGTGAGGGCGGGCAACGATATGTCGCGATCAAGTACAGCGTGCGCGGGCGCGATCTGGGTAGCACGGTGGAAGAGGCGATCACGAAGGTGAACGAGCAGGTGAAGCTGCCGAGCGGCTACAAGATGGACTGGGCTGGTGAGTATGCGAGCCAGAAGCGGTCGTCGCGGCGACTGATGATTGTTCTGCCCATCACGATGATCATCATCTTTGTGATTTTGTACACGATGTTCAAGTCAGGGAAGTGGGCGATGCTGATACTGGCGAATGTAGCGATGGCACCGGTGGGCGGGTTACTGGCGCTGTTGCTGACGGGGACGAACTTCAGCGTGTCGTCGGGGGTTGGATTTCTGGCGCTGTTTGGAGTGTCGGTGCAGACGGGTGTCATCATGCTGGAGTACATCAACCAGTTGCGCGTGCAGGGGCATAGTTTTGAGACGGCTGCGGTGGAAGGTGCGGTACTACGGTTGCGCCCAATCATGATGACGATGCTGGTGGCGACGCTGGGACTGCTGCCGGCGGCGACTTCGCACGGGATTGGATCGGACTCTCAACGGCCGTTTGCGATTGTAATTGTGGGTGGATTAATAGGTGCGCTGGCGATCAATGTGTTTCTGCTGCCAACGCTTTATGTGTGGATTGCCCGGGACACCGATGTGCTGCCATCGCCGGAGTTGGAGTTTGAGAATTGAGGCACGATGAGCGTCTGTGGGGAGAGCGCGCTGGGCACAGGTTGCTTGCCACAGGAGATGACGGAATGGCGAGGATAAGGAAGATGTTGCGGAAGAGCAGTCGTGGTCTGGATTTAATGCTTTTGCTGTTGTGTGTGGCCAGTGCAGGGTATGCGCAGGGGCCTGTGAGTACGACTGGTGCGTTGACGCTGCAACAGGTGCTGGAGATTGCGCGTCAGAAGAATCCGCAACTGTTGGGTGCAGAGGAGAACTTGCAGGCGGTAAAGGCGCAGGAGGTGCAGGCCGGTGTGCGTGCGAACCCATACTTTACGTTGTACGGAACAAACGTGACGTTGCCGGCGCAGGGTGCGTCGAATCCCTATGCATACTCGGCGCAGGTGAGTCGACTGTTTGAGTTGGGAGAGAAGCGGCGGTGGCGACTGGATGCGGCGCGCTCTACGACAATGCAGACTGCAGCACAGTTGCGCGACCAGCAACGGCAGACGATGTATGCCGTCAAGACTGCATTTACGACGATGCTAATTGCGAAGGAGGCGGTGAAGCTGGCGGACCAGAACCTGACGGATTTTCGGCGGGAGGTGGACATCAGTCAGGACCGATACAAGGCTGGCGATATTGGAAAGCTGGACTATGAGCGACTGGATCTACAGCTATCGCAATTTGAAAGTGATGCCGCCAGCGCGAAGCAGAATCTACAGCAGGCGAGTTATCAGTTGCAGACGCTGCTGGGCTATTCGCAGTTGAGTGATAGCTTCGACGTCGTGGGCGATGTGTATCCGCCGGCTGTGCAGGAGACGTTGGCATCGCTAGACCAGAAGGCTGTGGCAGCGCGTCCGGACTACCAGGCGACGCAAGCTGCGGTGTCGGTGGCGGATGCGAACGTGAAGTTGGCGCGAGCGTATGGGCTGACCGATCCGACGTTGGAGGGCGAGTATGACCGTAGCGGAACGTATAACTCGGCTGGGTTCAGTATCAATATTCCGCTACGGATATTCGATCGGAACCAAGGGAATAAAGAGACGGCACGCTATCAGGCGCAGGCAGTTCGGTTCAGTGAGACTGCTGCACTGAATCAAGTTCACTCGGACGTGGCGCAGGCCTGGGTGGGATACACGCTATCGAAGTCGCTATCGGACAGGTACAAGAACCACTACCTTGATGAGATGAAAGACGTAGTTTCGATTGCGCAGTTTGCCTATGACCATGGTGGGATCGCATTGATTGACTATCTGGACGCCCTGCGAGACTCCCGCACGACGACGGCGAACGCGTTGGCTGCATATAGTCAGACCTGGATGTCGATCCATCAATTGAGCCTGGCGAGCGCAACTGAGGTTGCCCCATAGGTCTTCCGTGCGTCGCGGCATCGGGGGACCATGTATTTTTTTACGACTATATTTAGGGCTCTGTTGCGATGGGTAATGGGCCCGCCAGCGCTGGTGCGTTTCATTTGGGTGACTGCGAAGTGGCTGATATTGGGTTGCAACGCGCACGCAGGAGCTGAATGGTGTGGGGCGGGTGGTTTGGTTGTATTTCGTGGTGATTGGGTGGTCGAGTTGTAGAGGTGCAACTTTCGGGTGATTTGTTCGCAAAACTATGCAGGTTACTTTTGGGGCAGATTTTGCGGCGCAATGATTGTGCCTTAGGAGCCCTATGACATCTCCGTCCCTCCGTTCCGTAGGACGCGCTGTTTCACACCTCTTTCGCAGCCACATTGGTCGCATAGTAACTGTTGTATTGGTTGCACAGATCGCTCCGATGGCGCATGCATTTACGCCTGCGGCTACATCGACTGCGTTGACGATTTCGTCGAGCGTAGTGCCGTACAAGACTCCTATAACGCTGACAGCGACGGTGACGGCAGCGGGTTCGCCGGTAAGTACGGGCGTGGTCATCTTCTGCGATGCAACTGCTACGTTTTGTGAGACGAACTCGGCCCTAGCAACGGTACAAGTGACGAGCCCGCAGGCGACGGCGACGGTAAAGTTAGGCAGCGGTCCGTTGGGTGTGCATAGCTTTAAGGCACTGTACAAACCGAACAACAGCTTTGCCGGGAGTGTATCCAATACGGTTTCGTATACGGTCTCTGGTACCTATGCTTCCAGTTCGACGATCAGTTCTACCGGGAGTGTTGGAAGTTATACGTTAACGGGTGGCGTTGTTGGAGTTGGATCGACAACGGTGGGACCTAGCGGGGATGTAACTTTTCTGGATACAAGTGCGGGCAACAAGGTGCTAGGGACGGAGCCTTTGGGGATGTCGGTGCTGAGCAATGCTTTTTACAGTGCTCCTGGATCTCCATTTGCGATTGCTACATCCACGACGACTGTCCGCTCAGTCGCGATTGCGTCGGCGTTTCTAAATAATGACAACTATCTGGATGTTGTGACTGGTGATTCGTTGCAGACGATTACGGTGCTTTTGGGGAATGGGGATGGCACGTTTCAGCCGAAGACGAACTACCCGGGCTGCCCGTCGGGGCTTGCACTGAAGATATTGCTGGCTGATTTCAATCGTGACGGAAATGCGGATATTGCTTTGGGCTGCTCGGACGGGACAAATGGAAGCTTGACCATTCTGCTGGGTAAAGGAGACGGCACGTTTCTTGCGCCCACTTCTTACACAGCGGGCGACGTGGCTGGAATCGCACTGGGTGATTTTAACGGTGACGGAATTCTGGATATGGCTGTAACCAATCACGCTCAGAAGAATGTGATGATCTTTACGGGTAAGGGCGACGGTACGTTTAGCGCTGGGGTGATTGAGCTTTCGACGGTGGCTGTACTGCATGACATTGTGGTCGCAGATTTTAATGGTGATGGCCGCGATGACGTGATCTATGCCGTAAATACGGCTACCGCCAATAGTGCATTGTCCGACCTGTATTTCGCGGCTGGAAACGGGAATGACACCTTCCAGACTCCAGTTCAGATTGCGTCCACCGTGGGTGAATTTCTAACTACCGGAGATACGAATGGAGACAACAAAGTTGACGTTATCTCCACAACTATCACCGGCACTACGTCTACCAACACGGTCGGAAACACTCTTTTCGTTTTGATTGGCAATGGAGACGGCACGTTCAAGCCGACGGTGACTTACCGCTCTGATATTCCGTCTGACCCTCATTTGACGGATGTAAATGGAGACGGAAAGCCAGATATTATTGCTGGCGGAAGTTATGGTGCGGACGTGTATCTGGGTAATGGGGATGGCACGTTTCAGCCATACACGGAGCCATCCATAGGCGGGTTCTCGCTGACCTATGCGGTGAATGCAGGCGACTTCAATAACGATGGTAATGCGGACTTGATTGGTACGGATGCGCAGTCCCCACGCGCTGCCGTCTCGTTGAGCGAGGTACAGCAGAGTGCAGTTGGCGCGGCGTTGACAGGTGTGGCAATGCTTCCTCTGGGCAGTGGTACGCACTATGTCGACGCCAGCTATGGCGGTGATTCGATTTACATGGGCAGCGTGTCGTCGTCTACTCCGCTGCTGGCTGCACCGGCACCGACGACGCTGACTTTAGGTGCTTCTCCTTCATCGGGTACGTTGCTGGGTCAATCAGTGACGTTGACGGCTACACTTTCTCCCTACAGTGTTGGACCTCCGAATACGACAACGGACGGCGAGTCGGTGAATTTTTACAATGGCAGCACACTGCTGGGTAGCGGTGTGTTGAACCATGGTCTGGCGACTTTGGCGACTTCGTCGCTGCCTGCCGGATCGGTGCCATTGAAGGCAGTGTTTCCGGGAGATGCGAACTATCTGACCAGTACATCCAGCACCTTGAACGTGACGGTGACGACAATTATTCTTTCGTCCACTGTTAACCCCTCTACGTATGGTCAGACGGTGACGTTCACGGCATCGGTGGTGTCTGGAGCTACTGGAACGGTGACCTTCAAAGATGGGACTGTGGTGCTGGGTACGGGAACAATCTCTGGGACTACGGCCACATTTACGACATCAACTCTAGTGATCGGAATCCATGATATTACGGGCGTTTACAGCGGTGACAGCACCCACGCCACTGCTACATCGCCGGTGCTGGCGCAAGAAGTAGACAAGGCTACGCCGACGCTGGGTCTAGCGACCTCGGGTCCGAGTACGTATGGTGGTGCGGTGACGATTACTGCAACGCTGCCAGCCGGGCCGACGGGCACGGTAACGTTTATGAGCGGTACGGTGACGCTTGGTACTGCCCCTGTGAGCGCAGGTGGGGTGGCATCGATCTCGACCAGCGTGCTGCCTACGGGTACGGATGGGATCACTGCAACTTACAGTGGCGATACCAACTACAACGCGGCAACCGGCAGTGCACAACAGACAGTAAATAAGATTGTTCCGACTGTTGGTGTTTCCACTTCTGGGCCAAGCACCTACGGTGGATCGGTGACGGTGACGGCGACGTTGCCGGCTGGAGCAACGGGTACGGTTACGTTTATGAGCGGGACGACGACCCTGGGAAGCGGGACGGTCAACTCTAGCGGGACAGTGAGCATCAGTACGACGACGCTGCCGGGAGGTACTGACCCGATCACGGTGAGCTACGGCGGCGACACGAACTATACTGCTGCAACAGGTACGGGCAGCCAGAGTGTGAGCAAGGCGACTGTCACTTCGACTTTGACCTCGTCGTTGAATCCATCGGTCTCGGGCAACTCCGTTACGTTTACAGATACGTTGCCTTCTACTGTGACTGGAACAGTTACATTCAGCAGCGGTGGCGTAATAATTGGAACTGGAACGGTTACGAGTGGCGTTGCAAGTGTGACGACTACGAGTCTGCCGGCGGGAAGCGAAGTCGTGACCGCGACTTACAATGGCGATTCGAACTACAACACATCGGTTGCCACGGTGACGCAGACGGTGACCAAGGCTACGCCAACGGTGGGCGTGACGACGACTGGGCCGAGCACGTATGGCGGATCAGTCGGAGTGACGGCGACGTTGCCAGCCGGGACTACAGGTACGGTGACGTTTACCAGTGGCGGTGTAGTGATTGGGTCGGGCACGGTGAGTTCGACGGGTACGGTGACGATCACGACGACAAATCTGCCTGTGGGCAGCGATCCGATCACGGCGAGCTATGGCGGTGACTCGAACAACAACCCGGCGAGTGGAACGGTGACGCAGACGGTGACCAAGGCTACGCCAACGGTGGGCGTGACGACGACTGGGCCGAGCACGTATGGCGGATCAGTCGGAGTGACGGCGACGTTGCCAGCCGGGACTACAGGTACGGTGACGTTTACCAGTGGCGGTGTAGTGATTGGATCGGGCACGGTGAGTTCGACGGGTACGGTGACGATCACAACGACGAATCTGCCCGTGGGCAGCGATCCGATCACGGCGAGCTATGGCGGTGACTCGAACAACAACCCGGCGA
>JAJXYY010000012.1:3516-4184 GCA_021780315.1 Acidobacteriota bacterium | reverse complement strand
AATACTTCTTCTCCATGGGCGTCCACCACGACGGCTACGACCTCTGGAACTCCAAATACCAGCCCCGCTGGAACTCCGTCTCCACCGGCCCGCGCAAGGATATTGTCGGCCTCTGGGCCGCCGCCGCTCGCGCCCGTGGCCTCCGCTTCGGCGTCTCCGAGCACCTCTCCAACTCCTTCGACTGGTTCGCCCCCTCCCACCTTGCCGACACCAAAGGCCCCTACGCCAACATCCCCTACGACGGCCAGAACCCCGCCTTCGCCGACCTCTACCACTCCTACGCCGACATGCCCGCCAACTTCGCCAAAACCATCCTCCCCGACCCCATGGGCCGCACCGCCCCTGACTGGTGGAAGCTCCAGTACTTCAACCGCGTCAAGGACCTCCTCGACCAGCACCAGCCCGACCTCCTCTACACCGACGGCGGCATCGAGTTCAACGAGTACGGCCTCGGCACCGTCGCCGAGCTCTACAACGTAGGCCCAACTTCCTACGAAGGCAAATCCGAAGCCATCTACTTCAGCAAGACCCCCACCGACTGCCCCGACGGCACCTCCTGCGTCATCGACCACGAGCGCAGCGTCCTGAACCAGATCGATCCCCACCCCTGGCAGACCGACACCTGCATCGGCGAGTGGCACTACAAACTCGGCGCCACCTACAAGTCC
>JAJXYY010000012.1:0-3506 GCA_021780315.1 Acidobacteriota bacterium | reverse complement strand
GACATCGTCAGCAAGAACGGCAATCTTCTCCTCAACATCCCGCTCCCGGCCTCCGGCGAGCCCGACCCCGAAGAACTCCGCATCCTTGCCGCCATCACCCAGTGGACCAGCATCAACGGCGAAGCCATCTTCTCCACGCGCCCCTGGAAGATCCACGGCGAAGGCCCCTCCACCAAAGTCGTCATCAAGCCCAACGGCAAGGAGTTCGACCCGAACGAAGGCAAGCAGCCCGACCTCACCGCCGCCGACATCCGCTTCACCACCAAGGGCAAGACCCTTTACGCCCTCGCCATGGGCTGGCCTGCCAGCAGCGAACTCGTCATCCAGTCCCTCGCCTCCAACTCCCCGCAACAACCCGGCAAAGCCCTCGACGTCCGCCTTCTGGGCCGCACCGCCGAACCCCTCCGCTTCACCCAGGACACCACCGGCCTCCGCGTCACCCTCCCCTCCACCCCCACTCCAGCCTCCGATCTCGGTATCGCCCTCCGCATCCACTTCGCCTGACCCCTGCTCCTGCCGTTGCCGTTGCTTTTCTGTCTGTCATCCCGTAGGGATCTGCAGTTGCTCTTGCAATTGCCTTTGCTCTTGCCTTTGCCTTTCTTTCTGTCATTCCCGAAGGGAATCTGCTTCTTCTCTTGCCGTTGCTCTTACCCTTTGCCTTTGCTGTTGCCGGGAACCCACATCTCGAATCTGAGATGTGGGTTCCCACAGCCCCACCGCTCTCTCACCTTCCCCGTAGCCCGAACCCATCTCCGCCCACACCCCTTTAAATCCTTTACGGCAATGAGCGGTAGTAGGGCACTTTGGAGTGAATGACGAAATCTCCCGAAAAGACGACACTTCGAGAAGTCTCTTCAATGGTGCGCGAAATCGATCACAATGGCCGCTAGCCAGACGATTGCTGCCAGAAGGCAGAAGCGGCCACCGTTCCAACGTCGGCGGGCGAGAATGACCACCCAAGCGACGTTGATCACCAAGAATATTGCGACAATTGGAAGAATGCTGAGGAACCAGACAAACGGTTCTCCCGTCGTCGTATATATTCCCGCTGCACGTTCCGCTGGAATTGCCCAAGCACCGCGCGAAGCAGCGAACACGTAAAGAATTGCACCAATTACGTTCGCGACGAGCAATGCTATCGATTGAGCGGCAACAGACATCCTCGTCAGTTGCATGGCTGGTCCTGATCGATTCGGCTCCTGCATAGGAAGAGGCTACCAAAACACCCCTCCCTGAACGGGGTTTGAGTAACTACCTCTGCCCCGAAGTTCAAGCCCCCACAACCACGAGGTATATCCTTACCCCGTACGCGAAAGGTACGTGCATGCCGATCGTCTTTGTCTTCTTCGCCATCATCGCTCTCTTCCTCCTGATCCTCATCGCGAAGACCTACTATCAGGTGCGCACCTTCACCGCCGGCGTCGTCGAGCGCTTCGGCAAATTCGACCGCATCACCCGCCCCGGCCTGCACTTCCTCGTGCCCTTCGCCGAGCGTGTCTACTTCGTCGACCTCCAGGTCAAGCAAGCTCAGTTCTCCGTCGAGACCAAGACCCACGACAACGTCTTCGTCCAGATTCCCGTCAGCGTCCAATATCAGGTCCTCGACGACAAGATCTACGACGCCTTCTACCGCCTCTCCCAGCCGCAAAAGCAGATCGAGTCCTTCGTCTTCAACTCCATCCTCGGCCACGTGCCCAAGCTCACCCTGGACGAGACCTTCGAGCAGCAGTCCGGCATCTCCGTCGCGGTCAAAAACGAGCTCGACTCCATCATGTCCGGCTTCGGCTTCAACATCCTCACCGCGCTGGTCACCGACATCATCCCCGACGTCAAAGTCAAAGCCGCCATGAACGACATCAACGCCGCGCAACGCGCGCAGGTCGCGGCCCAGGCCCGCGGCGAGGCCGAAAAGATCCTCAAGGTCAAGCAGGCCGAGGCCGAGGCCGAATCCAAAGCCCTGCAAGGCAACGGCATCGCCCGCGAGCGCCAGGCCATCATCGACGGCCTCTCCGCCTCCATCGAACACTTCCAGCACGGCGTCCCCGGCTCCTCCGCCGGCGAGGTCATGGCCCTCGTCCTGCTCACCCAGTACTTCGACACCCTCCGCGACATCGGCACCCGAGGCGGCACCAACACCCTCTTCCTGCCAAATAATCCCGGAGCCTCCAACGACTTCCAGACCCAGATCCTCGCCGGCCTCCGCGGCGGCGCCATCCCCGTCCCCGGCCCCGACCCCGCCCGCCCCATCGAACCCGAGCGCCCCTACAACCCGCCCGCACCACCGCCCGGCACCCCCGGTATCCCCGACCCCTTCACCGGCCAATAGCGAACGCAACAACCCCGCCAACCCTCGCTGCTGGAGGGGTCCGTGATACCTTGCGGTTGATGCGCTCCTTGCGGAAGTGGAAGTTATCAGGAATTTTACTGCTGGTGGGTTTCGGGGCAGCGCTGGTGGCGACATCCGGTCTGGTGAAGCTCCATGACGAGATTCTGAAAGCGTCGTTCCGATATTGGGACCAGGCGATTCAGAGCTGGGTGCATGGCCTGGCGACACCGATGCTGACGCAAGGGATGCTGGCGCTGAGTTGGATCGGGTCGCCCTTTGCGCTGGTGCCAGCCGTGGCGCTGGCTGCGGGTTTGCTGTGGTGGTGGGGCCTGAAGAACGACGCTGTACTGGTAGTCGCGGCGGCGCTGGGCGGAGTGGCTCTGAATGAGGTGATGAAACTGTATTTCAAGCGTTCGCGGCCAGACCTGCCGTGGGCTTTTGTGCATGAGCACAGCTTCTCGTTTCCGAGTGGGCACTCGGTGCTGGCGATCGTGATGTACGGCATCATCGTCTACAAGACGCTGGACAAGCTGCATAGCAGGTGGGCCCGGACGGCGTTGATGGTCGGGGCATTCCTGATGGTGGCCGGGATCGGAGTGAGCAGGGTGTACCTGGGAGTGCATTATCCAAGTGATGTGGAGGCAGGGTACTTTGTGGGCGCGGTCTGGCTTGCGGCGGTGATTGGCTCGGACCTGTGGGTGGAGGCGTAGATGAGAGGTGTAGATGATCGGAGAGGCCTGCCACCCATGCAGCTGTGCGACCCATGATGTGGCGATCCGCGGAGCTTCAGCAAGACAGGCCCTGACCGCCGAGGGACAAGCGAATCAGCGCGAACCCTTCGAGCAGGTCCTTCGCAACGAATCCGGGGTGACGTACCGGGTAACCAATCGAATCACCGTGGAAGGGCCAGTTCACACGATGGGGTGGCAGCGCGCGGCAGGGGACTGCCGCCCTGTGCCGATCAGGCCTCGACGACAACAACCTGTTGAGACTCCACAACTAGAGGGGGCAGGGCGGTTCTCACAGAGAAAGATTCTGCTTCGGGCTGCAACAAGCCGATCCAACGTTGGATCGCGGCGTGAAGGGTGGAGATGAGGCCGGACACTGGGGGCTATCGGGTAGGCTGGGGCGGAAGCCGCTTGGTGCCGCGAAGCTCCTCGTCGGTGAGTTGAATGTCGGG
>JAJXYY010000023.1 GCA_021780315.1 Acidobacteriota bacterium | reverse complement strand
CAGCCAGCAGCTTCACGCCTGGCTCAATACCTACAACTGGCATCGACCCCATGCTAGTCTCAACCAACATCCGCCCATCAGCCGCTCTGGCATCGATCGGAATAACCTGTTGAGCCACCACACCTAGCCCTCCAGCTTGTACCGCGTCTCCGCCAGCCGGTACAGCGGTCGCCACACCAGCCGGTTGGTGGTCACCACCATCAACGAGATCAAAATCGTCCCCAGCAGCAAGATCGGAAACTGCCCCTGCTCCGTCGCTGCACTGATCTGAGCTCCCAAGCCCACCGTCTGTAGCGTCTGGTTGTTCAGCCGAAAGTACTCCGCCACAATACTCGCATTCCAGGCCCCACCCGAGGCCGTCACCATTCCCGTAATCAGAAATGGAAAGATCCCCGGCAGAATCACCGTCTTCCACCGCTGCACTGTCCCAAACCGAAACAGAGTCGCTACTTCTTTCAAATCATTCGGAATCGCCAGAGCGCCCGCAATCACGTTGAACAGGATGTACCACTGCGTCCCCAGCAGCATCAGTGCAATGGAGCCAATCCCCAGGCCTCCGCCCAAACGCACCAGAGCCAGCAAAATCACTGGAAACAGAGCTGTCGCTGGAATCGAAGCTGCAATCTGCGCCATCGGTTGCGCCAGCTTAGCCAGCCGTGGATGAAAGCCGATCGCCACCCCAGCCGGAATCGTCCACGCCGCAGCCAGCACCAGTGAGAGATTCACCCGCAAAAACGTCGCCACCGCGCCCTGCAGCAGGTGAAGATACTGCGCTCCTTGCACCGGTCGCACCAGCACCAGCGTCTGCCGTGCCAGCAGCAGCACCACCACCGCCGCTACCCCCAGCATCACCCATCCCAGCCACCCCATCGGGCCCGAACTCTCCCGCGCCTGTGTCCCCCGCTTTACCAACTCCGCTGCCCGCCGCGTCGCCAGCCGTGCATAAATCATCTCGCCCAGCGGCTCCACAGTGTGCCGTCGTAACACCTTCAACCCGTTCGACTGTGTCAGCAAATGCAGCACAGGGGACACCACCCGCTGCGAACTCTCCACCTGTTCAAACTTGAACTTGTCGCTCCACGCAATCAGTGGCCGCCATATCAACTGGTCCGTCGCCACGATGATCGTCACCATCGAGAGCAACCCCCACAGAATCGCGTGGCCATTCCCAGCATCCGCCGCCGTCTGCAGGTACGATCCCAGCCCCGGCAGACGAAAGTCATTCGAGCGGAAGTGGAACATCTCGCACGCCATCAGAAAAAACCACGCCCCAGCTACCGACATGATCGAGTTCCACACCAACCCGATCGCAGCATACGGCAGCTCCAACTGCACCAGCCGTTGCCACCGGGAAAATCGATAGATCTCCGTCGCCTCAATCAACTCCTTGGGAATGCTCTTCAGCGAAGAATAAAAGCTGAACGCCATGTTCCACACCGCACCCGTAAAGATGAGCACAATCGCGCCCAGCTCCACCCCTACATGCCGCGTCGGAAACAGCCCCACCATCGCCAGCATCACCCCAGGCAAAAAACTCAGCACCGGTATCGACTGCAGTATGTCCAGAACCGCAATCAAAAATGCCTCGCCCCGCTTGTAATAAGCCGCCGTGTACCCGTACGCAATCGCAAAACCCAGACTCAGTAAGTAAGCCAGTCCAATCCGCACCACCGAGTAGAACGCGTACAGCGGCAAGGCTCGCGGACTCAGCGACACCACCATCTGCACATTCGGCGGACCCGCCCAGAACTTCGCAATCAGCACAATGCAGTAAAAACATGCCAGACCAATGGTCGCCACCACCAGGTCCAGTACAAACGGCCAACTCCGCCGCAACACCTGCGACCGCGCCAGCGTCTCCCGACTAACAGCATAGCCAGTCCCACCCGCAAGATGCTTCATGCATCAATCTCCGCACTGGAGATCGCATCGCTCTCCGCATGCAGCGTCTCCGTCTGGATAAACCGCCGCCGCGATGCATCGAAGTCAAACAGCTCCGCATATCGGCCCCAGTTGATCGCCGTCTCCAGCTGCCGCAGTGTCTCCTCCTCGCTGAACTGTTCATCCAGCATGTCGTGGAAAAACTCCTCCGGCACCGATCGGTCGCTCTTGGCCTCGATCGCCCGCACAATCTGCCGCAACAGCAGCACGTTGGTCACCGCTGCCGTCCGGAACAACTCCTTCTGCCGCAGAATCTCAGAGTTCGCGTACTCCGTCCCCGTCGCCGTGATGGCAGCATCGCCCTCCGTCACCGTCAGAAAGCCCAGCAACTGCGCCGCATCTACAATCGGCAGCAGGTCATCGATCTCGAACGCCAGATCATCCGCCAGCCGGTAGATATCATCCTTGCCATTGTGATCCAGCAGCAGCTCCAGCAAGCCCGCAATCCCGCCTGGTCGTGCATGCGGAAGCATCTGGTAGTGCATCTGCCGCTGATCGCGAACCTTCTTCCCACTCGGCGTCTCCGGCAGCGCTGGCGGCTTGGCGTCCGGCTGCGTCAGCACCTTGTAGATATAGTCCACCAGTTGCGTAAACGCCGTCGCCTTCCGGTCCCGAGGATGTGCAATTGCCACCTTGAAGTCCGTGCGCACATGCCCCGGATTGCGTCCCAGCACAATAATCCGGTCGGCCAGCAGCACCGCCTCTTCAATATTGTGGGTCACCAGAAAGATCGCCTGCGTTGGAATCGTCTTCTTCTGCCACAACTCCAGCAACTCGCTGCGCAGATTCTCCGCCGTCAGCACATCCAGCGCCGAGAACGGTTCGTCCATAAACAAAACTTCGGGCTCCACCACCAGCGCCCGCGCAAAACCCACACGCTGTCGCATCCCGCCCGAAAGCTCCTTCGGATACGCCGCCTGAAATCCATCCAGTCCCACCGTGTCGAGTATCTTCATCGCCCGCTTGCGGCGCTCGCCCGGCTCCATCCCCCGCGCTTTCAGCGGAGCTTCCACATTCTCAAATACCGTCAGCCACGGAAAGAGCGCAAAACTCTGAAACACGATCGATACATTCACTTCTGCCATCGCAATCGGTTGCTCGTGCCAGTACACCTCGCCGGCCGATGGCGCAGAAAGCCCCGTCAGCATCCGTAGCAACGTCGATTTGCCCGACCCCGAAGGCCCCAGCAGCGCCACAATCTCCCCGGGAACAATCGACAGATCAGTCGGAGAGATCACCTGAATTCGGTTCTCACTCGGCTGAGCATAGTACTTCTCAACACCTGCGGCGCGTATGATCGCTGTCTGCATAAGTTTCTTCTACGGATCGTGGATTATTTGTTGGGCAATCAATTCGTTCGTTTGTAGCCGCTAAGTCCGTTAGCAACCCTGCGGTCAGCGTATCATTAGGTTGTTACCTGTTTAGATGAGTTATGGCGACCTGACTCACTTTTATCTTCCCTAGCAACGATTCTATTACCCAAGGATATTACGAATGTCAGATCCAACCTCCGGCACCACGCCCAAGCCCAGAGTCCTCGTCGCAGACGATGAACAGGTCATCGCAAACACTCTCGCGATCATCCTCAATCAGGCTGGCTTTGAAGCACGCGCCGTGTTCAGCGGAGAAAAGGCCGTCGAAGCACTCGACTCCTTCCAGCCTGACATGCTCATCAGCGACGTCATCATGACCGGAATGACCGGAATCGAAGCAGCCATCCTCACCCGCGCCAAGCTGCCAAAATGCAAAATCCTCCTCTTCTCCGGTCAGGCTGCTACAGCAGACCTGTTGGAGAAAGCCCGTGCACAGGGGCACGAGTTCGAAATCCTCGCCAAGCCCGTACACCCCACCGACCTCCTCGCCAAACTCCGCGGCTAAGCAACCTCCTTAACCCGCCCCTCCCTCCTGTCTAGCTCCCGCCGTCACTCCCCAATACCGTAACCCGGCGTCGTTCCTTTACCTTCACCGCCGGGTTACCCGCATAGACCGTCCACGCCTCCAGATCGCGCGTAGCAACCGAACCCAGCCCCAGCACCGCGCCCTCTGCAACAGTCACACCCGGCCCGACGGAAGCCCGCGCGCACACCCACGCATACGCGCCAATCGACATCGCATACGCCAGTAAAGGAAACGCATCGTCGTTGTAATCATGCGTGGCTCCGCACACATACGCTCCTTGCGACAGAATCGCATGCGATCCCAGCGTCACCGGCGCAGGATTATAAATCTCCGCACCATCTCCTGCCGTCACCTGGTCTGCGCAAACAAGATTCCACGGCGCCCACACCTTCGACCCCGGATAGAAATGACAGTTCGATCCCATCCGCGCCCCAAACCCTCGCAACAACAGACTCCGCCACCCATGTAGCGGTCGTGGAGAGGTGCGGTACAACACCAGCCAGCATACATTCCACAGCAGCCGCCGCATCTGGTCCTGCACCGAAAACGATGGTCGCAGATAAGGGTCCGCCGCACTCTCTGCAGCGATATGGTCCGCCGACTTGTAATGGATCTGTCTTGCCATACCCCTTACCTTTGCCCTCTCGCCTTTCGCCCGGCTACCTACGGCTTGCCCTGCGTCACATTGTCGAACAGGCGGATGATCGTACGCGCATTCTCCCGCATATCGTACTTCTCGTGGAAGCACTTCGTCGCCACCAGTCCCATCGCCTCGCGCTCCTCCACCGACATCGCCAGCCACCGCCGCAGCAGTCTCTCCGTCCCTTCCAGCGTATCGCTCTCCATCAATCCCGCGCCGTACTCCGCAATCTCTTCCGCGATATTCACCTTGTCCGCCAGTAGTACCGGCTTCCCGCACCCCAAGGCCTCGGCCACTGCAATTCCAAAGTTCTCCTGGTGAGACGGCAGAATAAACGCCTCCGCCGCATGCAGCGAGCCCCACTTCGCATCTCCGGTCAACATCCCCGGCCAATGAACACGCGGCCGTATACGCGCTGCCGCTACCCTCTCCCGCAACGCCTTGCTCCAATGCTGCTGGTCCGGGCCAGCCATTACAAGGTGCAACTCCGGATCCTCGGCCGCCACCTTGATAAACGCATCGATCAGCAGATCGCAACCCTTCTTTCGATGGATTCGGCCCAGAAAAAGTAGATACCGCTTCCCGCGCACCGCCGGGCACACATCGAAGAATGCCTCCTTCTGAACCACTGCATCGCCTAACGGCCCGCTTGCCCCATACGGAACCACATACGGATTCCACCGATGACGAGAAAAACTCTGCTCCGCAAGCTGCTTCTCCGCCTTCGAGGTAAACAACACACGATACGCATCGCGCAGCACGCGGTACTCGATCGGCATCCAGTACAACCACTTCTTCACATGCTTCAACGGAAACGCGTGCTTGAAGTAGGGGTCCAGCATCCCATGGGTAAACACCACATACGGCGTGCGCCCTCGCAACTCCCGCCACGCAGCGTAGCCGCAGTACTGCCACAACCCGTTCACCACTACCCCATCAAAACGATCGCGGTTTGCACGCAGCCAGGGAATCAGCTTTCGGTTGAAGCCATAGTTCGTCAGCGTAGGTCCCAACGCATGCACCGGAAAGCCGATATCGTTCAGATACGGCGCCTCCGGATCATCCAACGTGACCACCTCGCCCGTGTAGCCTATCGGTCCATAACTCAGCAGTACCCGCACCGACTCAGTCGGGCCACCAGCCGCCGGGTTCAACGTTCCGATAATGTGCAATATCCGCATCGTATTCTCTTCACCATTCAGCCCATCGGTAGGGTATCTCTCGCGTTTGCGCTTCATCGTACTTATGCTTCCAGCTTCTTTGTCACTGCGGCAATCGCCCTTCGCAATCCTCGCACGTCTTCCTCAAAATCCCATCCGGCAATCCGCTTCAGAGCCCGCTCTCCCATCGCTGACGCAGTCTCCGCGCTGCCCAGTACTCGCTGCAACGCATGCGAAAGCGCAGCCACATCGCCGGCTGGAAACACGCACCCTTCCACCCCATCCCGAATCAGATCCGGCTGGCATCCCACTCCATCCGACACAATCACCGCTCGGCCGGCATTCATCACTTCATTCACGATCAACCCCCACGGCTCATGTCGCGAAGGCAGGACAAACACACTAGCTAAATCGAAGTACCGCGGTAACTCAGACTGGTTCTTGAACCCACAGAACCGGATCCCGCTCAATCCGCTCGCTGCCGCTCTCGCCTCCAGCGCCCGCCGCTCCTCCCCATCACCCACAATCACCAGGTAGGGAACTGACGCCAGCGCCGCACTTCCCACCAGCACAATATACGCTTCCAACAGATCCATACAGCGTTTTCGCTCCGTCAGCTTCGACGCAAACAGAATGACCGGACGCCCAGCATCCAGCCCTAACTCGTCGCGCAGTTGCTCTCGCCCTTCAACAGCCTCATGGCTGCGCTGTTGGAAAAACTCATTATCCACCGCATACGGCACAAAATACTCGGGAAAATCCGCCCCCAGATAATGCTGCCAGTTCTCCCTGTTCAAACTGCCGATCGAAAGCACTCCATCCACCATGTGCCGCAGCACGCGGAAGAATATCCGTCGGATTGCCAGCTTCCATCGCGGCCGCGTCCGGTCAATCAGCGTCGTCTCTGCCCGCAAAAGCACCGGTACCCCCAGCGCTTTCGCCGCCACGATCCCTTGCAGCGCATTCACTGACCAATACCCATGGATCCACACCACGTCATAACGCTCGGCCTTCCATCCCCAGCCCAAACGGCTCCAGATACCGCAGTTGATCAGCGAGGCAAACCCTGTCTTTCGCTGGTCCCGCAGTTGCGGCAAAAACTCATACCCATACCCATCCAGCAGCGCAACGTCCCAGCAAACCTCAACCCCAAATCCTTCGTCCCGATAACCCTTGACTGAAAAATCGGAAGCGAAAAATACCCGCAACTCAATGTCTTCCTCCTGGGCAATTCGCCGCAGTAGAGGAGCCTGGTACTGAATCGGATGACTCACGAAGTAGGCGACCCGAACTTTTTTCTGCATCATCTCTCCCATACTGCCTGCCATCCAACCAGCTTTGGCCACCCTGCTTCCGCGGCGCTCATAGCCTGCAAGCCTTCCCGGTAATCGCCGTCAGCGCTTCGCAAAGCACCGCCACATCCTCCTCAAAACTCCAGTTGCGAATCCGCTCCAGCCCACGCGCTCCCATCTTTGCGGCAACCCCCGGATCGTCCAGTACCTTCGCCAACGCAGCCGTCAGAGCCGCAATATCTCCCGCCGGAAATACCAGCCCTTCCACACCATCCCGGACCAGATCCGGATAGCAACCCACCTCATCGGAGACAATAACGGGTCGCCCGGCATTCATCACTTCATTCACAATCAGTCCCCACGGTTCATGCCGCGAGGGCAGCACGAACACCGTGCACAGATCGAAGAATCGCGGCATCTGCGTCTGATTTTGAAACCCGCAGAAGCGTACGTCGTTCAATCCCTCTGCCTTGGCCTGTTCTTCCAGCGCACTTCGCTCCTCGCCATCACCCACAATCAACAGATAAGGCTGCTTACTCAGCGTCTGCCTTCGTACCAGCGCGGCATACGCCTTCAATAAATCGTCGCAGCGCTTACGCCCTTGCAGCTTCGACGCAAACAGGATCACCGGGCGGTCAGCTTCCAACTGCAACTCCCGCTGTAGTGCGCTCCGGCTTAACTCCGCTTCTTGGCTCCGGTGCTGAAAATAATCGTTATCGACTGCATACGGCATCAGAAAGAGCGGCACCTCTTCGCCAAAATAATGGGTCCAGTAAGCATGATTCATTGTGCCAATCGTCAGCACGCCATCCACCAGCCACTGCAGCATCTTGAAGAACAGCGCCTTCACCGCTAGCTTACAGCCACTCCGTACCCGGTCCCCCAGCCACACATCCGCGCGCACCAGCACCGGTATTCCCAGCGCCTTCGCTGCCAGCATCCCCAGCATCGTCGTCGCGGTGTTGTACCCATGAACCCACAAAGCATCGAACGCTGGCTCCCCGCCTCGTCCTTGCAGACGGAGGTGCATCCCGTAGCCGATCGGGTTCAGCAGACCTTCCGCTGCACTCAACTCAAGTCGTGGCAAAAACTCGTGACGATACCCATCCAGCAGAGGAATGTCCCACTTCACCTCGACGCCAAATCCTGCATCGCAGTAACCCCGCACTGAAAAATCAGAAGCGAAAAAAACCGTCAAATCGATTCCCGGCTCTTGTGCAATCCGCCGCAGCAGGGGGGCCTGATACTGAATCGGATGGCTCACCAGGTATGCCAGACGAATCCGACCCGCAGGCTCTCTTTCTTTCCCGGTTTGCTTGGCGCCCACGGAACGATCCCTTTCTTCACAACGCTGCACATCGAAAGACAAAAACGCGAAAACTCTATGGTGGAAACGCAAACAGCAACAAACTCGCAAATCCAAGTGCAGTACCGATACCACCCACCTTAATCGCAGCTTTCATGCTGTCCGTGGGCAGGAAAACTATATCGTCCGCCTGCAACACTGGATCAGGCAGCTTGCCGTCGATCACCTTCTTTACGTTGATCCTTACAACTGTCCGCGTCACCCCAACTGTCCGTATGATCCGCAGGTCCTTGTACTTGCCCTCGTACCCAACGCCCCCCGCCAGTGTTGCCAGTTGCATCAGTGTCAACGGTGAGTCTTGCACCAGCGGAACCGCCATCTGCGACTTGAAGGCGCCCAGCGCGTACACCACACCCACCCGCGAAACCACCACCGTGTCCAGAGCAAATATCGGTACATCCGCGCGATTGCTCTGCGCAGGGTTCGTCCCCAGATCCACCACAATCGGAGTAGCTACCCCAGGCCGATTGATCGTAACAATATGGCTAGCGGTCGACGGCAGGCCCCCCGCAGCCGACAGTACGTCCAGCAACCGCTTCCCGCTCCCCACCGGAATCACCCCATGCGCCTCGCCGATCACCGTCACCGTCTGATTGGGAGACTCCGTAATCTGAACCGAAACCTGCGGATTCCGATACATCCCCGCGTCCGATAGACGCTGTGCAATCAGCACGTCCAACTCATGCACCGTCATGCCCTTAACCTGCAGCACCCCGATCAGTGGTAGCTGAATCGTCCCATCCAGCGCAACCCGCGCCGTCGGCAGATAATCTGTCATCCCGTACAGATGCACCCCCAGAACATCGCCTTCCGCCAATCGAATCTCGCGCGCAGGCGGATAAAGAACTGCCATATCGGTCGTCGGAGTCAAAGTATGGTTCACCGTCGTTCCCGACCCCAGAGCAGGTCCGCTGAACTGTCCCATCGCCACTCCGCCGCCGCCCACAAACAACAGCAAAGCAAGCGATACCAGTCTCATTCTGCGACCAGCGCGTTCAGCTCTGCTCAGGCCGAGAAACGCTCGTAGTCTCATCATGATCATCGCTCAGTCCTTTCTGCTCTCACGCGTCTTCTCAGGCGAGCTGCTCTGTGGCTCCCAGCTCTCCGCATCCAGGCTGGAATACGAATATCCCGAGTACCCGTAGTACCCGTAATACTCCGGCGAACTCATATCCACCGCGTTCAGCACTATCCCCGTCAACGGCGCACCCGCACGCAGCAGCAGATCGCGAGCACGCCGCACTACATGTTTGCTCGATTTACCGTGCCGAACCACCAGCACGACCGCATCGCTCTCCCGCGCCAGAATTACGCCATCGGTTACCGACAGGATCGGCGGAGAGTCGATCACGATATACGTGTACTCAGACGAACACCGTTGCAGCAACTCGCGCATCGCCTCCGAACTCAACATCTCGGTAGGGAACGGCGGCACTGGTCCGCTCGCTAGAATATCCAGATTCGGAGCATCCGGTATATGCTGCAAGGAATCCTGCAAGCTGCTGCTGTTTGTCAGCACCGTAGTCAATCCCAGCTTACCGTTCAGGCCGAACCGGTGATGAACATTCGGTCGCCGCAGGTCCGCATCAATCAGCAGAACCTTGCTGTCTCCCTGCGACAGTATGCACGCCAGATTGCTCGCCACCGTAGTCTTGCCTTCCGACGGAGTCGCACTCGTAAACAAAATCATCTGCGGCGGATGGCCAACACTCGACAGCATCAGCGACGTCCGCAACGACCGGAAGGCCTCGGCAAACTGCGACTTCGGCTGCGTGAGCACACTGATATTCCGTTGCGCCGTCGTCAGATTCAATCCATCGTCCGCGGCAGTCCTCCGCGCTCTGGGCACAATCGCCAGCGACGGCAACTCCGTAACGCCTTCTATCTCTGCAATCGTACGCAGCCCCGTGTCCAAACTCTCCATCAGGAACGCAATTACGATGCCCCCAATCAGCCCAAAAACCACCGCTGTAATAATGATCGTCGACTCTGGCTGCAACCGGGGACTCGCCGAAGGCAACGCCGGATCCACAATATCAATCTCCAATGACTCCAATCCCGCTTGGATCCCCGCCGTCCGCAGCCGCTGCAACAGGCTCTCGTACAGGGTTCGATTCGACTCAAACTCCCGCTGCCGCAGCGTGTACTCCACCAGATCGTCCCGCAGCTTGTACGCAGCCTGTTTCTCTTCCTCCAGCGCCGCCGTCGTCTGGTCTTCGTCCGACCGCGCCACTACATAATTCTCTTTTGCCTGTAGCATCAGCCGATTCTGCTCGGCATCAATCTCTTTTTGGATCTCCGCAATCTGCGCTCGCGCGGCCTTCGCCTGCGGATGGTTCTCCCCCAGCGTCGCCTGCATCTGCGCGTACGCTGCCCGCTGCGACGCGATTTGGGAGCGGAGTTGGCTCAACTCGCTCAGCGCCGTTCCCTGTGGAGCCCCAAGCATCCCCTCGATCGAGTTGGGCTCCATCCCACTCAACACCCGGTAGCGAGACTCCGCAACAATCCGAGCTAGTTTCGCCGCACCAGCCGCCTTTGCCAGATCGTCTAGCGACGTGCTGATCTGGTTATGCGTCGGATCAAAACCCAGCACCCCCAACTTCTTCTGCAGATCCATCATCTGCTCTTGCGACGTCTCCACCTGCTGCTTCAAATCGTCCAGTTGGCTCGATAGCCACTGCGAGACCCGCTGCGTCGACTCAAACCGGGTCTCATAACTCCGGTGAATGTAATCCGAAATCACCTTATTCACGATATCCGCAGACAGCTTTGAACTCCGGCTTGCATAGCTCAACCGGATAATGTCCGTCTTCGGAACCAACTGGACTTTCAACTCGCTCTGTAAACGGTGTATTGTCGACTGCCGCACCGCATTGTCATTGATGTCCGAGTGTGCCACCGGCCCCTTGACCCCAAGAAAATCCGGGTTGTTCGCCAGGTCCATCTCCCGTGCAACCGACAGCATCAGCGAGTCGCTCTCCAGAATCGCAACTTCCGTCAGCATCTTCGACGCAGTGTCCGAGTTCAAACCCTCCACCGCGCTCACCCGGTACTCGTTCGAAGAACCGCTCCGCACCTCGATCCGCCCATAGGACTCATACAGCTTCGGCTGCGTCTGCGCTTTGAAGATTCCATACACCAGACCCGCACCCACCGCTGCCAGCAAAACCCAGCGACGCTTTCGCAGGATGATCAATGCCTCCGACAAAGTCGTGTCGGTGACAGTAGTGCTATAACCGGGCGCAGCTGTTTCGGGGAGTGGCGCTGTCGGCGGAGCCTGCGTCTTTTCGGAACCCATTGCTTCCAGTCTACTCGTTGTCTCCGCCTCTAGGAACTGCTTTCCGAACTCCTTTTTATCGTAAGAATTCATCCGGGCAACATCCCGGATCCTATCTTCAATCCGCCAGCCGTTGGATCCTCGTCCGTTTACAAAACTCGGCTATCATAGCTCCAGCTAAAGGACTCCCCAGCCGCATGTCAGATGCCATTCAGATCGCCGTCATCGGCTCCGGATACGTAGGCCTGGTCGCCGCCGTCTGCTTCGCGGAAATGGGCCACCAAGTCGTCTGCGTCGATAACGACGAGTCCAAAGTCGCCGCCCTCCAGGCCGGAGACCCGCAGATCCACGAGCTTTACCTCAACGACCTGCTCGCCCGCCACCGCAACACCAACATCCGCTTCACCACCAATCTCGCCCACGCTACCCTCGCCGCCCAGGCCATCTTCATCGCCGTAGGAACCCCCCAAAGTGAAAACGGTGACGCCGACCTCTCCTACGTCGAAGCCGTAGCCTGCGAAATCGCCCGCTCCCTCACCTCCTACAAAGTCATCGTCGAAAAAAGTACCGTCCCCGTCTACACCAACGAGTGGATTCGCCGTGCCATCGAGCGCAACGGTGTCGACCACCTCCTCTTCGACGTCGTCTCCAACCCCGAATTCCTTCGCGAAGGCTCCGCTGTCACCGACTTCCTCCACCCCGACCGTATCGTCATCGGCGCGGATCACCCTCGAGCCGCCGATCTTCTCAGCCGCATCTACGCCCCACTCACCTCTGGCCTCTACTACCAGCAACCCACAGCAATCGTTGGTCCCTGTTCCGCAGCCCAGACTCCCCCGCTGCTCCTCACTTCCACCAAAAGCGCGGAGATCATCAAGCATGCTTCCAATGCCTTCCTTGCCATGAAGATATCCTTCATAAACGCCGTCTCAAATCTCTGTGAGGCCGCAGAGGCAAACGTAGAACAGGTCGCCCGCGGTATCGGCCTCGACAGCCGAATCGGCCCACGCTTCCTCCGCCCCGGCATCGGATACGGAGGCTCCTGCTTCCCCAAGGACGTCGCCGCCTTCCGTGCCGTCGCTCACCAACTCGGGACAGACTTCGGCATCCTCTCCGAGGTCGAAAAGATCAATCTCCAACAGAAAAAACGCTTCCTCAATAAAGTCCGCTCGGCCCTCTGGACCCTTCGGGGCAAACGTATCGGTGTCCTCGGTCTCGCCTTCAAAGGTGAGACCGACGATATCCGCGAGTCACCTGCCATCGATCTCATTCACATGCTCCTCGCCGAGGGATGCACTATCGTCGCTTACGATCCCGCCGCCATGTCCCGAGCAGCAGCCGCCATACCTGCCACGCCCAATCTCACCTATGCCGCAGACTCCTACGCTGCTGCAGACGCAGCAGACGCCTTGCTCATCCTCACCGACTGGCGCGAATTCGCCACCCTCGATCTTCCCCGACTCAAACAGTCGTTACGCTACCCCATCGTCATCGATGGTCGCAACCTCTTCGACCCCGAAACCATGACCCAGCAAGGCTTTACTTACTTCAGCATCGGACGCTCCCCAGCCTACCCAGCCACCAAGCCCAAGCCCCACGCCAACTCGGTTTTATAGCTGCCGCCGTGCTTCGCCTCACTCCCAAGCCCTCCTTCTCCCGGATAGCGTCACCAAGCGTTATCTGATTTACTATCCGTTAGCTGCACCGCCGAACTATCAAATTGGTGCTTCGACTCTCTTCGCTTCTGAAAGGTATCTATGCTGTCGCAACGTACGCTGGTGACTGGGGCCGCAGGCTTCCTGGGCTCACATCTCTGCGATGCACTCCTCGCCCAGGGTCACTCCGTCATTGGCATGGACAACCTCTCGACCGGCCATCTCTCCAATCTCGACCACCTCGCCAACGAGCCGCGGTTCACCCTCATCGAGCAGGACATCTGCATCCCCTTCGACCCCGGACACCTCGATTACATCTTCAACTTCGCCTCCCCCGCCAGCCCCGCAGACTACGCCCGCCTCGGCGTAGAAACCCTCATGGTAGGCTCCGCCGGAACCATCAATACCCTCAACCTGGCCCGCAAGTACGCTGCCGGCTTTCTCCACGCCTCCACTTCGGAGTGCTACGGAGATCCCGAAGTCCATCCCCAGGTCGAGACCTACTGGGGCCACGTCAACGCCATCGGCCCCCGTTCCGTCTACGACGAGGCCAAGCGCTTCTCCGAGGCCGCAGTCATGGCTTACCACCGCTACTACGGAGTCGATACCCACCTCGTCCGCATCTTCAATACTTACGGTCCGCGCCTTCAGCCCCACGACGGACGCGTTATCTCCAACCTCATCATGCAGGCCCTCGCAGGAGAACCCCTCACCATCTACGGTGATGGCTCCCAGACCCGCAGCTTCTGCTACGTCTCCGACCTCATCGAAGGCATCCTGCGCCTGGCCCGTTCCAACGAACATCTCCCCGTCAACATCGGCAATCCCGTCGAGTGGACCATCCTCGAGTGTGCCCGCGAAATCATAGACCTCACCGGCACCACCGCAGGTATCTGCTTCCAGACCCTGCCCACCGACGACCCCACCCGCCGCCGCCCCGACATAACCAAAGCCAGAAATCTACTCGCCTGGGAACCCCGAATCAACCTCCGCCAGGGCCTCGAACTCTCGCTCGATTACTTCCAATCGCTCGTCGCCAGACCCTGAGGCAGCCACCACCTACCTTTGCGCAGGACTCGTATGCAACTGCGGATACCACGTCACCTGAAACGCCCCCACCGTATCGCTCTGCAATCCCGGCTTGTAGAACGGGGCCTTCCAGCGTTCGTACTGAAGCCACCCGTTCAACTCAATATCCGGCCCCAAACGCTTCACTACCGATACCTTGAACTGGTTCTGCGTAGTCCCACCGGCAATAAAATCCCACGGCGTCTTCTTGGTCAAATACGCCAACTCCACCCACTCCTTCCCCGATAGGTGATACGTCAGCCACGCCTGTCCACCCTTCGCCTCGCGTCCAATCCAATCGCCAAAAATAATCCCCTTGTTCGTATACCCCTGCCGCTGAATCGTCTCAATGTAGTTCGCGCTTCCGTTCGAGCAGATATGCGTCGAGCAGTCCGTCGACACCGCTTCCACCCGCATATCCAGCTTCGGCAGCCTCGGAAACTGCGACAGATACAAGCCCGTACGGAACGGAGACCGCCGCGGCGCGCTGATCGGCGTCACATCGTCATGCGTGGTCGAATCCATATAAAACGTCAGGTAATTCCGCACAAACGGCAGACGGTACGACAGGTTGAAGTTACTGAACCGCGCCCCCGGATCGTTCCGAGAGTACTTTTCCGTCTGCGTCGTATCGTTGATGCTGAAAAATCCGTTCAGAAACGTATGTAGTGTCACCGGCTCATGCCCGGCCCCACCAAAGATCAACGTCCGCTCAAATCCAAACGTCAGGTTATGCGTCGGCTGAAATGCGAAGCCCTCCGCATGCACCCACGGATGGTTCGGATAGCTATGTCCCTTCAGACTTCCATAGAAAAAGTCATAGCGCATTGGCCCCAGTACCCGCGAAACCAGCGGAATCCGCAACGGCTCCACCCTGTTGATCCGGAACGAATAAATATTCTCTGCATTGTTCGACCACGCCATCGACCCCCCCGCCGCAGGCCCCAGCCACGCATCCGATTTGCCCCCGGAAATCTCATGCCCCAGCACATGAAACGACAGCGTCGCCTCCACCAGCCGAAAAGGATTCTGCGCCGCAATGCTCCCCTCCGGAATCGTCGTCTGCGGCGCATTCGGTGGCGCGTAGGTAATGGCATCCACCAGCGACAGTTGGCTCGCCTGCGCCAGCGTATACCCCTCCCCCGCCGGAGCATGTTGATACTCGCCCCGCACATGCAGCGAGAACCGTCCCATCTCATTCAACGTCGAAAATCCCACCAGGCTGTTGAACCCACTCTGATACGGTCGCCCGTAATCGTTCACCAGCGTCTGCCCCACATGGTAGCTGTCGCGCAGCGTCGTCCCGCCAACCTCCATCAGACGCGTATATCCGCTGAACAACCCATACACCGTTCCCCGCGGAACATCTCCGCTAGGAACCTCCGTCTCCAACTCCTTCAGCACCACCGCCAGAATCTCCTGCGCCTCCGCATTGTCATCCCGCAAAATCGCATCCTGCGACTCCTGCAGCAGATGCAGCACACTCCGCCGCGTCCACGGCCGCATCCCCAGAAACATCGTGTCCACATACCCCAGCGAGTACAGCCGCGTCATCGCCGGATACACCCAGTTATCGACCGGGATATACGCCGAACCCAGATGGTCCGGTGGCGGCATATCCCCAGGCCCATACTGCGGATATGCAGTGTAAGGCTGCTGTGGCGTCGCAGGAGCAGTCGTCACCGTAGGTTGTGGCGCAGGCTTCGGCGTAGCCACCGCCGGTACCTGCGCCGCAGCAGGTGCAACTGGCACATGCCTGCTATGCTTTTCCGCCGGATCGTACGCAGGCAACGATGGCACCACCCCCGCAGGCACTGGTGCTTCCGTCTGTGGAGATGCCGTGGCAGGTGTGCTTTGTGCGTACCCCGGCACCCATACCACGCATCCCAACACCGCCAAGCTCAGCATCATTCTGGTACGCACTAGCACCTCAACCCAGGGGTCTACACTCTCCCTACTAGTCTAAACCGCTCCACCCCGGGCACTCCGCCGTACTAACGCCCACCCCGTGCCAACCGCCCTGCAAATCGTCGCAGCGCCGCCGCCATCCAAGCCTCGGTACACACCTTCCGCGCCAGCAAATACTGTCCCATCTGCAGCACCGCATCGCGCTGCACCGGCTTGCGTTCGCCTTCCAGCGCATACCCAATCCCTTCCACCAGCACCGGCCCGCCATCCATCCGTATCCTGCCCAGCGACTCCTGAGCCACTCGGTACAATGCAATCGCATCGCTCGCGTCCACCGGAATCCCCGGAACGCCGCACTTCCGTGCCAGCCCGCACAACTCCGCCCCGCCGCCGCGCTTCTCCTTCCCCGCCTCCGGTAGCACCACAAAGATCACCGGTAGCTCCTGCCGTCCCGCAACCTCCAGCACTCGCCGCCACGGTCCCTTCGCTACCTCATGCCGCTTAACCAGCACCACCACCGCCTGCCTCTGCTTCGTCGTCTTCAGCTGCAGGGAAGCGCCCAACCCCATGCTTAGCCTCACCTCGCCATCCGCCACATATGGCAAAGCCCCGGCCGCCCGAACCGCATCCGCCTGCCGCGTCCCCACAATCATCCCCTCCGCGTCCTTCAGCACGGTCCCCAGCTTCGTCCCCAGCAGATACTCCGTCGCCACACCCGCCTGCGCATCCAGCACCAGATCCCCCACCTCCAGTCCCTGCAACAGCCCGACACGGCAAGCCTCCTGTCCCTGCGTAGACTCCAGCCGCACGCCGGTCTTCTTCTTCATCCCACCCTGCAACCGCTGCACCTGCTCATCCAGCAGCCGCAACTCCAGCATTTTCCCATACATCGCCAGCATCACCTTGTTCGGAACTAACGGGTTCTCTCCCGCCAACAATCCACCCTGCTTCGTCGCCTCGTCAGTTCGCTTTGCACCCATTGCAGACCCGCTCCTCACCCTCACAAACTGCGAGGGTTCCATCAGGAACCCTCGTTGCCACCAAACCACAGTGCCTTCATCGTCGCGTCAACTTCATGCCGGTTAGGTACAGCCGTTCCTTACGCCCGCGCCGGATCGACTCCATCGACCTTCAGTCCCAGCTCTGCCAACGCCTTCTGCGCCGCCTTCGGCTTGAACTTGCCCTCGCGTGCCAGCTTCGACAGCGTCGCACCCACAATCGACTCTGCGTTCACCTCAAAGTGTTGCCGCAAATGCTCCCGATTGTCGCTGCGTCCAAAGCCATCCGTACCCAGCGTCACCAGTCGCGCCGTCGGCCCCGCATTCAGCCACGGAGCCAATGAATCCGGCAGCACCTTCATATAGTCGCTCGCCGCAATAATCGGCCCCTGCGTCCCTTCCAGCGCCGTCTGCAGATAGTTCTGCCGCTCCTTCTCTGCCGGATGCAGCCGGTTCCAACGCTCCACCGCCAGCGCATCCCGCCGCAGCTCCGTGTAGCTCGTCACGCTCCACACGTCCGCGTGCACTCCATACTTCTCTGCCAGCATCCCCTGCGCGCGCAACACCTCGTTCAGGATCGGACCACTCCCAAACAGTTGCGCCACCGCCTCGCCGCCAGTCGCAGGCTTCAGCTTGTAAATGCCCCGCAGTATCCCCTCAGCGCAACCCTCCGGCATCGCTGGCATCGCATAGTCTTCGTTGTACATCGTGATGTAGTAAAAAAGGTCTTCACCCTTCTCATACATCCGCCGGATTCCATCCTGCACCACTACCGCCAGCTCATACACAAACGCAGGATCGTACGTCACACACGTCGGCACCGTGCTCGAAAGCACAATGCTGTGCCCATCCTGATGCTGCAGCCCTTCGCCCAGCATCGTCGTCCGCCCAGCCGTGCCGCCCATCAGGAAGCCCTTGCCGCGAGAGTCCGCAAACGCCCAGGCCATATCTCCAATCCGCTGGAACCCGAACATCGAGTAATACATATAGAAGGGAATCGCCGGAACCTTGTACGTCGCATACGCCGTGCCCGCCGCTGTAAACGAAGCCATCGACCCAGCCTCGGTAATCCCTTCTTCCAGTATCTGCCCGTCTTTCGCCTCGCGGTAATACAGCAGCATGTCCGCATCGTGCGGCGTGTACCGCTGGCCCTCCGGAGCGTAGATTCCTACCTGCCGAATCGCAGACTCCATCCCGAACGTACGTCCCTCATCCGGAACAATCGGCACAATCAGCTTGCCGATCTTCGCATCCTTCAGCAAATGCCGCAGGATGCTCACAAATCCCAGCGTCGTCGACACCGACCGCCCATTCGATCCAGCCGTCCACTCCGCAAACGCACTCAGCTCCGGAGCCACCACGCTCGGCTCCGGCACCTGCCGCTTCGGCATATACCCACCCAACTGCCGCCTCCGCTCCTGCATGTACACAATCTCCGGCGAGTCCTGCGCCGGACGATACGGGACACCATCCTTCGCCGCCTGGTCCGGTACCGGAATATCGAACCGCTTCACAAACTCCAGCAGCCCTTCATCCGTCAGCTTCTTCTCCGAGTGAGTCGCATTCCGCGCCTGCGCCGTGCCCAGCCCGTAGCCCTTCACCGTCTTGGCCAAAATCACGGTCGGCCCGCCCTTGTGCTCCATCGCACGCTTGTACGCGTTGTACACCTTCGCCGGATCATGTCCGCCCCGGTGCAGATGTGCCAACTGGTCGTCCGTCATGTCCTTCACCAGCTCCAGCAACTCCGGATACTTCCCAAAGAAGTGCTGCCGCAGGTACGCTCCATCCTTAGCCTTGAACGTCTGGAAGTCCCCATCCACACACTCTTCCATCCGCCGAAGCAGCAGTCCCGTATGGTCTCGCTCAAACAGCGCATCCCAGTCTGAGCCCCAGATCACCTTGATCACATTCCAGCCCGCACCCCGAAACACACCCTCCAGTTCATCGATAATCCGCTTGTTCCCCCGCACCGGCCCATCCAGCCGCTGCAGATTGCAATTCACCACAAAGATCAAATTATCCAGCTTCTCCCGCGCACCCAGAGAGATCGCGCCCAGCGTATCCACCTCATCCGTCTCGCCGTCGCCAATAAATGCCCACACCTTCCGCTCCGTCACCGGAATCAGCCCACGGTGCTCCAGATACCGCATAAACCGAGCCTGGTAGATCGCATTCAGCGGCCCAATCCCCATCGATACTGTCGGAAAATTCCAGAAATCCGGCATCAGCCAAGGATGAGGATACGAACTCAATCCCGGCGTCTCCCGCAACTCATGCCGGAAGTTCTTCAGGCGATCATCATCGAAACGACCTTCCAGATAAGCCCGCGCATACACTCCCGGCGAAGCATGTCCCTGAAAGTAAATAAAATCGCCCGGCTCTTCCCCATACTTCGCACGGAAGAAGTGGTTGAAGCCCACCTCCAGCAGCGTCGCCAGCGAAGAGTACGTCGAAATATGTCCACCAATTCCAGCGTCTTTCTTGTTCTGGCCATGCACCATCGCCATCGCGTTCCAGCGGATCAGCGCTTCCACCCGCCGCTCCAGATTACGATCCCCCGGATACGCCACCTCATCATGCTTCGGAATCGTGTTCTGATACGGAGTCGTCACCTCGCTTGGCGTAGGCACACCGGCCTCCCGCG
The DNA here is from genome assembly GCA_021780315.1 of Acidobacteriota bacterium. GTDB lineage: Bacteria > Acidobacteriota > Terriglobia > Terriglobales > Acidobacteriaceae > Edaphobacter. Next base: position 48,960 of record JAJXYY010000023.1, on the reverse strand, counting down.
CACGCTGCCGCAGCGCCCCCAACAACTCCGTTCCATGCTCCCAGTCCGACGCCACCACATCGTCAAACGCTTCAATCCACTCCGATACTTCTTCCAGAAAATCCTGTCCTGCCGCTGCTTCCAGTTTCGTCGTCATAAGTGTCCCTTATATCTCCATCCGCGCGACCATCACATCGCTCGAACCCGTTTCCTCGTCCTTGATGTCGTCTCTAAAGATAATCGCCTTCGCGGTAAACGTCATCTCCCCACCCAAAACACTGTCGCCACGCCCCTTCTGCTCTGACCCTTACGTCGAGTAGTCCGCATTGATCCGTACATACTCCTCCGTCAGATCGCACGTCACAAAATGGCTCTCCGCCGTCCCCATGCCCAGGTCGATAGCAATCACATACTCCCGCTCCAGCATCGCAGCATGGGTCGCCGCCTCGTCAAAGTCCTTTGCCCGCATCCCGCCTTCAAACACCGGCAGACCGCCAATCCGCACCGTCACCCGCTCGGCATCGATCGCCACGCCGCTCCGGCCCGCCGCCGCCAACAATCGCCCCCAGTTCGGATCCGCGCTGCTCCACGCCGTCTTGCACAGGGGAGAGTGTGCAATCGTACGCGCCACCTGCTTCGCCTCCGCCTCTGTCGCCGCACCCGTTATCTCCAGCGTCACCACATGCCCAACCCCTTCGCCATCGGCCACTATCTGGTGGGCCAGCGATCCGCACACCAGCGCCAGCGCATGCACAAACGTCTCCCGCACCCGCTCATTCAGCTTCACCCCGCTCGCCCCGCTCGCCAGCAGCAGCACCGTATCGTTCGTGGAGGTATCGCCGTCAATCGAGATCGAATTGAAGCTACCCTCTACCGCCGGTCCCAGAAGCCCGCGCAACTCCTCCGCGCCCGCCATCAGGTCGGTAAACACATACCCCAGCATCGTCGCGTGCGGCGGCCCCACCGGAGCACCCAACTGCGGCGCAATCATCCCCGCACCCTTTGCCGTGCCAAAGATCCGCACCGCAACCCCATCCACCTCCACCACCGCCCGCGCCACCTTCATCCGCGTATCCGTGGTCATAATGGCCCGCGCGAACAACTCCGCATGCTCCGCACTGTTTCCCAGCGAAGCCTTCACCGCCGGCAGCGCCGCAACCAGCTTCTCCGTCGGGAACGGCACCCCAATAATCCCGGTCGAGGAAGGGAACACCTCATCAAAAATGCACCCAAACGTCTCCGCCGCCACTGCGCACGTATGCACGCAAGCATCAATCCCGGCCTGCCCCGTCGCACAGTTCGCGTTGCCCGCATTCACCAGCACCGCACTCACTCGCCCGCCGGTCGACTGCATGTACCGCCGCCCCACCGTCACCGGTGCAGCCACCACCGTGTTGCTCGTAAACATCGCCGCTGCCTGGGCGCCTTTAGGAGCCACTGCCACCGCAACATCCAGCTTCCCGCTTGCCTTGATCCCCGCTGCCACCGCGCCCCACACAAAACCCTGCGGCAGACCCTCCGACGTCAAACTACGTTCAGTATTCATTGCTTCCACTTTATCAAGTCAACGCAGCCCAACTCGATCTGGCCTCCGGTAAACGTTTCCGGTATCCTTGTCCCAACTCACTCAGAGGCCACCCATGCTCCTCAAAGATCTCCGTACCCAAGTCCTCGAAGCCAACCTCGAACTCGTCCGCCGCGGCCTCGTCCTCTACACCTTCGGCAACGCCTCCGGCATCGACCGCGAGCAGGGACTCATCGTAATCAAGCCCTCCGGCGTCGACTACGACGACCTCCGCCCCGAGCACATGGTCGTCACCGACCTCCTCGGCAACATCGTCGACGGCACCCTCAAACCCTCCTCCGACCTCGACACCCACACCCTCCTCTATCGTGAGTTCCTCACCATCGGCGCCGTCGTCCACACCCACTCCGAGTACGCCACCAGCTTCGCCCAGGCCGGCATCCCCATCCCCGCCCTCGGCACCACCCACGCCGACTACTTCTACGGCCCCGTCCCCTGTACCCCCGAACTCACCCCCGAAGCCATCAACGGACGCTACGTCCACGAGACCGGCCTCGCCATCGTCCGCCACTTCCAGCAACACGCCATCGACCCCCTCGCCGTCCCTGCCGTCCTCGTCGCCGGCCACGCCCCCTTCTGCTGGGGCAAAGACGCCCACGACGCTGCCCACAACGCCGTAGTCCTCGAAGCTGTAGCCAAAATGGCCTACAAGACCCTCACCCTGGTCCCCAACCACCCCGGCGTCCCCCAATCCCTCCTCGACCGCCACTACTTCCGCAAACACGGCCCCAAAGCCACCTACGGCCAATCCTGTTAGCAACCAACGGTGCCCCATCTTCGCGACAGTCTCATCGTCGCTAAGGTGGGCATCGTGCAAGGCACGAACGCTTTCCTCCAACTAGCCACTAACGCTCTGCTGAGAACTTAAGCCATCAACCCCTCAAGCCGGCCCAACATCCCCATCCAGATCCACCCGCTCCCGCTCCACCTCCAGATGATCCCCCACATCCCGCATCTGGTACAGCTTCCCCCGCGCCCGCTTGAAAGGCCGGTGCAACACCATCATCAACTGCCCATCGAACGTCCGAAACAGCATCCCGTGCCCGCTGTCCTGCCTCACCAGCGGCGCCAACTGCACCCACGGCCCATTCAACTCGCCAGACACGGACCGCGCCACTGTCTGCACATAGTGACTCTGCCCGTCCTCGTCGTTCAAATGCTCATAGCTCGACCACAGCATCAGCAGATGCCCATCCTTCGTCCGATACAACTCCGGCCCGTCCGTCACATAGACGCTCCCCTTCGTCGTCGGCACCGCCTGCGCATCAATCCAAGGTGCATCCGAAGCCTTGAACAGTGACACCGGCTGCCCACTCGCGCCCGAAAGATCATCCTTCAGCGGAACCGCCTCGATCGTTCCATCCGTCACCTGCAACCACTCATGCGCATACACCATCCACGGCTTGCCCGCCGGGTCCACATACAGTGTTCCATCCAGCGTCATGAACTCCGCAGGCGGCACTGGCCCATCGCTCTTCACCGGAACAAACGGTCCCTCCGGCGAACCGCTCACCGCAATCATCGTCCCGCGCATGTACGTCGCATGCCCCAGTGGACGCGGCTGCGGAAGCTCCTTCTTCTCGTTGTGCAGCGTCGTCAGCAGATAAAACTTCCCCTTGTATTCATGCACCTCCGGAGCCCACCCGCCGCTCTTCGCCCAGAACCCCTCCGGCACCGCAAACACCACCTTCGGGGCACTCCAGTGCTTCAGATCCTTGCTCGCATACACCATCGTCCCCGTACGCTTCACCTGCGTCAGTGCAGCAACATTTGACGTGTAAAGGTAGTAAGTCTTCGTCGGCGCATAAGCCAGGATGAACGGATCATGCAGCGGCATCTCTGGCAGCACCATCGCAGCCCCAGCCAACGCAGACTGCGCCAGACCCTGCCCCGCAAACGCAGTCACCAACCCAACCAGCAGCCCCCACCAAACCGCCCGCCCCACCTAAAACTCCACCGGCAACGTCCTGCCCTCCCGCGAACTCTCCCGCGCCATCTCCAGCAACCGCACCACCCGCCAGCCATCCTCCGCCGTCACCGCCTGCTCCGCATCCCCGTTGATCGCGTCCCGCACATTCGCATAGAACCCGCGGTAATCCCCTCGCTCCGTCTTCACCTCATGCTTCACCAGCGTCCCCGGATCGGCAACATTCGGCGCCACCGTCAACACTCCCCACGCCGCCTTCTCTTCCTCCAGCCAGCCGTCGCCCGAACCCATCTCCGGCACCTTCGCCCCATGCACCAGCGCTGGCTCCTGCGGGTCCAGACCATACTTCTTGAAGCTGCCTTTGGTCCCATGCAGCAGAAACCGCGGCGCTGCATCGCACGCCAGGTAGCTCGTCCGGCAGTGCGCCAGCAGCGTCCGTCCATGCAGCCGATACCCGAGCGTGATGTCGAACGCATCTTCAATCGCCGTCTCGTCACGGTCCTTCCGCACGCTCGCCGTAATCGTCTCCGGAACCCCAAACAAGGCCAGACACTGATCCACCAGGTGCGGCCCCAGATCGAAGAGCATTCCGTTCGCATCGTCGCCCGCTTCCTTCCACGTGTTCTCCCTCGGCGTCGGACGAAACCGGTCAAAGTGCGACTCAAACGTTACCAGCCGTCCCACCGAACCATCCCGCAACACCCGCCGCACCGTCTGAAAATCCCCATCCCACCGCCGATTGTGGAACGGAACCACCTTCAGCCCCTTGCGCCGAGCCAACTCCACCAGCTCCCGAGCCTCTGCGCTCGACGCCGCAAACGGCTTGTCGATCACTACATGCTTGCCCGCCTCCAGCGCCTGCTTCGCCAGCGGAAAATGCGTCTCATTCGGCGTACTCACCACCACCAGCTGCACCGCCGCATCCTCCAGCGCCTCACCCACCGACCGCAGTATCCGAGCCTCCGGATAAGCCTTCCCAGCCTCATCCCCCTTGCGCTGCACGATCGCTTCCAGCTTCAATCCTGGAACCGCACTCACAAACGGCGCATGGAAAACCCGCCCACCCAATCCAAACCCCACCACCGCCACACCAATCTCAGTTCGCATCACAACCTCCCATTTCGTCCAACAAAATTGTCATTCTTACCCGAGTGCAGGACCTGCGTCTCGCTCAGGCCCCATTCGCTGTCTTCACCCGCCCTGAATCATCTTCAACGCGGGATAAATCCGTCGATAAACACCATACCCTGCTTCCATCGCTGCCGCATCGTTCACCGCAATCACCTCGGCCACCCTCACCGTGGCCGCACACGCTGCCTCCACACTGGGCCAGGCACCCACCCCCGTACCAGCCAGTAGCGCCGCGCCAAACGCCCCACCCTCTTCCGCCTCCAGCAACTCCACCGATTGCCCATATACATCCGCCTGTATCTGTCGCCACAGCGCCCCGCGCGCCCCACCTCCACCCAGACGAATCGACTCCACCGGAATCCCCAACTCCCCAAACAGAGTCAACGTGTCCTTCAGCGAGTACGCCACCCCCTCCATCACCGCCCTCACAAAATGCCCCCGCCCATGCGAAGCCGTAATCCCGACAAACGCAGCCCGCGCCGAAGCATCCAGATGCGGCGTCCGTTCCCCAAACAAGTAAGGCGCCCACAGCATCCCATCGCTCCCCGCCGCCACTCGAGCCGCCTCCGCCGTCAACTCCTCATACCCCGCGCCCCCTGCAAAAGTATCCCGCAGCCACCGCAGGCTCAGCCCCGCTCCATTCGTCACCCCCATCACATGCCACACCCCTGGCGCAGCATGGCAAAACGTATGCAGCCGCCCCAGTCGATCCTTCGTAGGCTTGTCCGTAGCCGCAAACACCACCCCGCTGGTCCCGATCGTCGCCGAGACACTCCCCGGCGCCAGGATCCCCATCCCCACCGCTCCCGCCCCCTGATCGCCCGCACCGGCAGCCACCGGCGTCCCCACCGTCAACCCCGTCGCCTTCGCTCCCGCTTCATCGATCCGAGCACATATCTCCGGCCCCTCAAACAACCGCGGCAACCAACCCATCGGTATCCCCGCCGCCTCCGCCACCTCCGCCGACCACTGCCGATGCGTCACATCCAGCAGCAGCGTCCCGCTCGCCTCCTGCATGTCCATCGCAAACTCGCCCGTCATCCGGTACCGCACATAGTCCTTCGGACACAGCACATGCGCAATCTTCCCAAACACCTCCGGCTCATGTTCCCGCACCCACAGCAGCTTCGTCAGCGTAAAGTTCGGAAGCGCCGGATTGCACGTCAACTCGATCAACCGCTCGAACCCAATCGTCTCCGTCAGCCAGTCGCACTGTGGCTGCGTCCGCTGGTCGCACCAGATCAGCGCTGGACGAAGCACCCGCCCATCCGCATCCAGCATCACGCACCCATGCATCTGCCCCGTCAGCCCCACCGCCTCCACCTGGCCTGCACCACCCGCCAGCACCCCTTGCACGGCCTGCTGCGCCGCCCGCCACCAGTCCTCCGGATACTGCTCCGCCCAGCCAATCCGCTCCGAACGGATACCCGCATGCTCCGCCGCGCACGATCCCACCACTCGCCCCGCACGATCCACCAGCACCGCCCGCGTCCCACCCGTCCCTACATCAATCCCCAAAAACATCGCATCGCTCCGTTAAAACGTTTAATTCTCGTTCCCAGAGTCTATCCGGACTCGCTCCTCCTGCGCACCCAGCCCCTCACACTCACCCCCACTACCCCTTCTCCACCGCCGATCTCTTCCCCAAACGCTCACCGGAAACGCGTTAGCTGCATTTTTTTTGAAGACTCCTCGCCTCCTGCCGCATCGAAATGTAACAAGACATGAGTTCCGCTCTGCCCCCGTCGCGCAGGGTCAACCCAGCCACACATTAACCCAAGGGGCATTTACCATCAATCGTATGAGCCAAAGTGAAATCATGCGTCCAGCGTTCGGCGGCCTCGCCCTGTTGGCGGCCACCCTCCTCTGCGTCGCAACCTCTCCCGCTCAATCCGCCAATACCGTCCAGACCGCCACTCCCGTCACACGGCCCGCCACCGGCCCCAGTACTCCAGCAGACAGCTCCACCATCGCCGGTGGGCAGCAGCAGCTCTACACCGCCTCCGGACAGAACGGAGCCCAGGCCACCTCTGACACCTTCAAAGGCAGCATCATCGACGGCAAGGCCACCGGAACAGTCCTTGATCTCTCCCTCGACGATGCCATCCAGCGCGGCCTCCGCCAGAACCTCGGCCTCTTCCTCCAGACCACCGCCCAGCAAAACGCCAACGGTCAGCGCCTCGAACAGCTTCAGGCCCTGCTTCCCACCGCCACCGCCAACGCCAGCATCCAGGTCCAGCAGATCAACCTCGCCGCCTTCGGCCTCAAATTCCCCGGCATCAAGCCAATCATCGGACCCTTTCAGGTCGTCGACTTCCGCGCCTACCTCACCCAGAACCTCATCAACGTCTCCGCCCTCCAGAACTACCTCGCGGCCAAGCACAACTTCGCCAGCGCCCGTCTCACCGCGCAGGACGCCCGCGACCTCGTCGTCCTGACCGTCGGCAACGCCTACCTGCTCGCCGTAGCCGATGCCGCCCGCATCGATGCCGTTCAGGCGGAACTCGCTACCTCCAAAATCTCCCTTGATCAGGCCACCGCCGCCCACGACGCAGGCACCAGCCCTCGCCTCGACGTACTCCGCGCTAAGGTCGACTACCAGAACGAGCAGCAAAACCTCATCTCTACCAAAAATCAGTTCGAAAAAGATAAACTCGCCCTCGCCCGCACCATCGGCCTCCCGCTCGATCAGGCCTTCCGCCTCAGTGATCAGGCCCCCTTCAGCCAGTTCGCCCAACTCGACCCCGACACCGCCGTCGCCCAGGCCATCAAGAATAGGAAAGACCTCCAGGCCGCCGCCGAACAGCTCAAGGCCGCCCAGTCCGAGAAAAAATCCGCCTTCGCCTCCCAGCTTCCCGTCGCCAGCTTCAGCGGAGACTTCGGCGACCAGGGCACCACCGCCGGCCACTCCCACAGCACCTACTCCGCCACCGGTGAGGTCAAAGTCCCGCTCCTCCAGATCGCCAAAACCCGCGGTCAGGAGGCCGTCGCCCAGTCCCAGTTCGCTCAGGCTCAGGCCCGCCTGTCCGACCAGCTCCAGCAGGTCAACGCCGACGTCCGCGATAGCCTCCTCGACATTCAGGCCGCCACCAAACTCGTCGAGGCCACCCACTCCAACCTTGAACTCGCCAACGAAGCCCTCAACGAAGCCCAGCAGCGCTTCCACGCCGGAGTCTCCGACAACTTGCCCGTCTCTCAGGCCCAGACCCAGACTGAAATGGCCAATGATCAGTACATCGGCGCCCTCTACCAGCACAATGTCGCCAAACTCTCCCTCGCGCGTGCCCTCGGCGTCGCCCAGACCAACTACAAAGACTTCCTCGGAGGAAAGTAACCGTGCCCGAATCAGCTGAGCTAAACCAGAATCAAAAAGCCGCACAGACGGCCACCCAGCCACCAGCACCCGCCGACCAGCAGGCCGATGAGCCGGAGAAGAAGTCCGGCCGCAAGTTCATCGTTATCGCCGTCGTCCTCTTCCTCGCAGTCGTCGCTGGACTCTTCTACTGGCACTCCACCTTCTACGAAGAAACAGACGACGCCCAGGTCGATGGCAACCTCTACCAGGTTAGCTCCCGTGTCACCGGACAGGTCATCAAGGTCAACGTAGACGACAACCAGAAGGTCAACGCCGGAGACGTCCTCGCCGAGATCGACCCCAAGGACTATCAGGTCGCGCTCGAGCAAGCCCAGGCCAACCTCGCACAGGCCCAGGCCGCCTACGTCCAGGCCACCGTAAACGTCCCCATCACCACCGTCAGCAGCACCACCAATCTCAGCACCTCCAACTCCGACGTGCAGGGCTCCAGTGCTGCCCTTGCCCAGGCCCACAAACAAGTCGAGGTAGCCCAGGCCCGGGTCGATCAGGCCAAGGCCAACGCCATCAAGGCCCAGCTCGACGTCGACCGCTACACCCCCCTCGTCCAGAAGGACGTCATCTCCAAACAGCAATTTGACGCTGCCGTAGCTCAGGCCACCGCCAGCAAGGCCGCTGTCCTCGAAGCCGAGGCTCAGGTCCTCTCCGCGCAGGAGTCCATCCGTCAGGCCCAGCAAAAACTCTCCCAGTCCCGCTTCCAGGCCGCAGAAGCCGCAAAAAACGGCCCCGCACAGGTTCAGGCCCAGCAGGCCGCCGCCAACGCCGCCCTCGCCAACGTCAAGCAGGCTCAGGCCCGCGTCGATCAGGCCCAGCTCAACCTCAGCTACACCAAAATCACCGCTCCAGCCACCGGTATCGTCAACAAAAAGAACGTCCAGGTAGGCTCCAACCTCGGCATCGGCCAGGACCTCCTCACCATCGTCCCCCTTACCGATCTCTGGGTCACCGCCAACTTCAAGGAGACCCAGCTCGAAAGCATGCGCCCCGGCCAGGAAGTCACCCTCAAGGTTGACGCCCTCGGCGGACGCAAGTTCAAAGGCCGTGTCACCCAGATCGGCGGAGCCACCGGCTCACGCCTCTCCCTCTTCCCGCCCGAGAACGCCACCGGAAACTACGTCAAGGTCGTCCAGCGCATCCCCGTTCGCATCGACTTCACCGATCTCAAGGACGAAGACAAAGACCTCGCCCTCCGTCCCGGCTTCTCCGTAACCCCCGAGGTAGCCGTCAAATAACCACCGCGTCTCCCGCAGTCGGGCAGGGAAGTAACAGTCCCCGCCCGCTGCATCCCGACGCGATAGGCCCGCAGTATCCGCAACCAGAACCATGGCATCCTTGCCCAACCGAACCAGCCGGCCCATCGGCTGGTTCGCGCATTTAATCCCCACTCTACGAAACCAAATCCCCTGCGCTAACATCTACAGTACTGGTTCTCCCCATGCCGATTGCCATTGTCTTCTTCGTCCAGTACGCCTACGTCATCCTCTTCGTCTGGGTGCTGATCGAGCAGCTTGGCATCCCCATCCCCAGCATCCCCATCCTCCTCACCGCCGGAACCCTCAGCGCCACGCATCGCATCGGTGCCACCGCATCCATGCTTGCTGTCCTCGCCGCCTGCGCCATCGCCGATAGCATCTGGTACTTCCTCGGCCGCAGATACGGTGGCAGCGTCCTCCGCCTCCTCTGCCGACTCTCGCTCGAGGCCTCCACCTGCGTCTCCAAAACCGAGGGCTACTTCTCCCGCCGCGGCCCTGTCACTCTGCTCTTCTCCAAGTTCGTCCCCGGCCTCTCCACCGTCGCCGCACCCATCGCCGGACAAACCGGCATGTCCTTCTCCCGCTTCCTCCTCTGGGATCTCGCCGGCTCCATCGTCTGGGCCGAAGCCTACCTCCTCGCCGGACGCTTCTTCGGCGATCTCGCTCAGAAAAGCACCGCCTTCTTTCATCTCCTCTCCCACTTCGCCGGACTCCTCTTTATCCTCCTCGTCCTCGGCTTCGTCGCCTACCGCATCGTCAAACAGCGTAACTTCCTCGCCCAGGTTCGCTCCCTCCGGCTCGAACCAGCCGAGCTCAAAGCCATGCTCGACCACGCCACCGAACAGGGAAACACCCCACCCTTCATCGTCGATCTCCGCCACCCGCTCGACTACCTCCCCGACCCCCGCGTCCTCCCCGGCGCCATGCGTATCGGCCCCAACGAACTCAAGCTCCACCACGAAATCATCCCTCGCGACCGCGACGTCATCCTCTACTGCACCTGCCCCAGCGAAGAGACCAGCGCGAAAGTTGCCCTCCAACTCCACAAGCTGGGTATCTTCCGCGTCCGCCCCCTGCGCGGAGGCTTCGACGGATGGAAAGAAGCCGGCTACCCCCTCTACGACTACGTCCAGGACGTCCCCACCTCGCCTGCCGCAACCGCGCCAGTCACCGTTCCCCTGCAGTCCTGACCCCCACCTCCTCTCCCCCATTGCAATCGCCTATACCCAAATCCCCTCCCATAGGCGATCATGTTCACCATGCAAACCGCACCGCCGCCTCGCGTCCTCTCTGTCGACATCCTCCGTGGTCTCACCATCGCGCTCATGATCGTAGTCAACGACGCCGGCGACGGCACCCACGTCTGGTGGCCCCTCGGGCACGCCGCCTGGAGCGGTTGGACCCTCACCGACCTCGTCTTTCCCACCTTCCTCTTCCTCGTCGGATGCTCTATCGTCTTCTCCCTCGCCGGACGCATCGCCCGCGGTGCCAACCGCCAACAACTCGCCCTTCACATCCTCCGCCGCAGCTTCATCATCCTTCTGCTCGGCTGGTGCATCAACCTCATGCCCTACTTCCACCTCTCCACCCTCCGTTTCTACGGAGTCCTCCCCCGCATCGCCATCTGCTACCTCATCACCGCACTACTCTTCCTCCGCGTCCAGCGACCCCGCACCCTCGCCCTTCTCTCCGCCGCACTCCTCATCGGCTACTGGCTGCTCCTCCGCTTCGTCCCCATCCCCGGAGCAGGCACACCCACCCACCAGATCCCACTGCTCGACCACGACCAGAACCTGGTCGCTTGGCTTGACCGCCACATCGTCGCCTTCGTCCAGCGTTACCTCCACACCGGCCACCTCTACGAGACCGTCCGCGACCCCGAAGGCTTCCTCTCTACCCTCCCCGCCATCGCCACCACCCTCTTCGGCCTCCTCACCGGCCTTTGGATGCGCCGGGCATCCACCCTCAGCCCCCAGCCCGTAACCACGCCACTGCAACCCCCACCCAACACCATCACCCCCGTCCAATGCCTCACCGGACTCCTCACCTCCGGACTCCTCAGCCTCACTGCCGGCTACCTGTGGTCCCCCTGGTTTCCCTTCAACAAGAAACTCTGGACCAGCTCCTACGTCCTGCTCGCCGCCGGCTGGGCCCTGCTTGCGCTGGGGCTGCTCTACTGGCTGCTCGACCTGCGCCAGGTCCAACGCAAATCCAGACTGGCCGCCGCTCTCATCTGGCCCTGGCAGGTCTTCGGCTCCAACGCCATCGCCGCCTACGTCATCTCGGAGTCGGTCATCCCCTACCTCGCCATCATCCCCGTAGGAACTATCCCCACCACCGGCAAACCCCTCTCCCTCCTCGGCTGGATCTACCTCCACTGCTTCGCCTTCCACGGCTCCACCGATCTCACCTCCCACCTCTTCGCCCTGGCCTATACCGCCTTTTGCTTTCTACCCATCTGGTACCTCTGGCACAAACGCATCTTCCTCAAAGTCTGACCAACCCGAACTGTCCCACACTCCGGGTGCCCCATGTCTCGCTTTTGAGACATGGGATTCAACCACCTCAAACGCTGTTGTCCTGTCTCCCTACTCCCCGGGTGCCCTATGTCTCGCTTCTGAGAGATGGAATTCAACTCATCTCAAACGCTGTGGTCCTGTCTTTCTACCCCCTACCCCCTACCCCCTGTTTTCCTGTCAAGCCCCAAAATCCCCTAACAGATTGAAGCCACACAAGATACCCAGTGACAAATTACCCCTCGCAACCAGCTAAACTAGAAGCAGGGAACACTTCTGCCTTAACTTGGCCGGACTCATCCCGTGGTAACCGCAACCTGCACATCAAGTCCAAGCCTAAGTCTCATCGTTCGAAGACTTTGCACACATTACCGGGGGAGGGGGGGTACCCCCAACCCAGCTGCTGGAGGAATCGAAATGGCCTATACCGATCTACGCGACTGGATCAAGCAACTCGACAAAGCCGGAGAACTCAAGCGCATCACCGCGCCCGTTGACCCCATCCTCGAGATGGCCGAGATCGCCGACCGGGCCTCCAAGCTCGGCAAAGGCACCTCCCGCGCCGGTGGGCCCGCACTCCTCTTCGAGAATGTCATCGGCCATCCCGGAGCCCGCGTTCTCATGAACCAGTTCGGTTCCGAACGCCGCATGAAGCTCGCCCTCGAAACCGACTCCCTCGACGCCATCGCCGACCGCATCCGCACCCTCATCAAGCCCCAGACCCCCACCAGCTTCATGGACAAGCTCAAGCTCCTCCCCATGCTCGCCGAGGTCGGCAGCTTCTTCCCCAAGGTCATCTCCGCCAAAGATGCCGCCTGCAAGCAGGTCATCCATACCGGCGATAAGGTCGATCTCCTCAAGCTTCCCATCCTCAAAACCTGGCCCCAGGATGGAGGCCGCTTCATCACCCTCCCCTGTGTCATCACCCAGGACCACAAAACCGGCAAACGCAACGTCGGCATGTACCGCATGCAGGTCTACGACGGCCAGACCACCGGCATGCACTGGCAGCGCCAGAAGGTCGCCGCCGAGCAGATGCGCGACCGCCTCCGCAGCGCCGTAAATCAGAGTTCCACCAAGCCGGGTGCCCCAGGTCTGGACTCTCAGACCTGGGATCTCGCCGCTCAACGGGTCGACCTCATGGCCATCACCGCCGGAGGCACCGCCGCCGCATCCTCTCTGAACTCCGTCAACGCCACCACCCTTACCAAAATCCGTGGCGACCGCATGGAGGTCGCCGTCGCCATCGGCACCGATCCCGCCACCACCTTCTCCGCCATCGTCCCCGCCCCCCCCGAGGTTGAGGAATACCTTATCTCCGGCTTCCTCCGCCAGAAGCCCCTCGAACTCGTCAAAGCCGAAACCGTAGATCTTGAAGTCCCCGCCCACGCCGAATACATCCTCGAGGGCTACGTCCAACTGGGCGAACTCCGCACCGAAGGTCCCTTCGGAGACCACACCGGCTTCTACACCATGCAGGACGACTACCCCGTCTTCCACCTCACCGCCATAACCCACCGCAAAGACCCCATCTACGCCGCCACCGTCGTAGGTAAGCCCCCCATGGAAGACGCCTGGATGGGCAAGGCCGTCGAGCGTATCTTCCTCCCGCTCATGCAACTCACCATGCCCGAGATCGTCGACGTCAACCTCCCCGCCGAGGGTGTCTTCCACAACCTCATGATTGTCAGCATCCGCAAATCCTACGCCGGCCACGCCCGCAAGGTCATGAGCGGAATCTGGGCCATGGGACAGGCCATGTTCACCAAGTGCATCATTGTCGTCGACGAGGACTGCGACATCCAGGACGTCGCCGAAGTCACCCTCCGCACCGCCAACAACATCGACCCCGAGCGCGACATCCAGTTCACCCTGGGCCCGGTCGACTCCCTCGACCACGCCTCCCGCCTGCCCAACTTCGGCAGCAAAATGGGCATCGACGCCACCCGCAAATGGCCCGCCGAAGGCTTCGACCGCCCCTGGCCCCCCATGCTCACCATGGACCCCACCGTCAAAGCCAAAGTCGACGCCCTCTGGAAAAAACTAGGCATCGAATAAATCCCGAATCTACATTCTTCGCACCCACAGGAGGAGTGGGTGCGAAGCGGTTGCAACCGCTAACCCGTCACCGCGCCAGTCGTTGAGATCAACGTAAACGTCACGCTCCCCGTTGTACTCCGCTTATGGGGCGTCCCTCGCGGAATCACCAGCATGTCGCCCTGCTTCAGTGTCACCTTCCTGCTCCCAACGGACTCCGGCGCGAGCCACTCGCCAGGCTTCACGCTGCGCCCGTTCTTCGGCGTGCCGCCAAGCTCGTACTCCGTCTCACCCTCCACCACCTGTAGGATGTGGTCGCGTCCCCCATGCCACTCAAACTCACTGGCGCTATGCGACTTCTCCGTCGTCATCACCATCTGGAACGCCACCCCCTGCGGAGACACCAGTTCCTTGTTGCCCGGCTTCGCATCCAGAGCCTTTGCATCCTCCCGCAGAGTCTCAGCCGTAAGAACCGTAAACGCAGCCGCTGGCGCCTCAGCCAGTGCTGCCGCAAATAGCGTCCTGTTACCAAAGGGAAGCGCGACCGCGGCCGCAAGGGGGGCGGCCCGGAGAAAATTACGTCGTGATTGTGCTTTGAGCATGACAAAGTGAATCATATTCCGGCTTCATTTTCCATCGCACAGCTTGGCGGGCTCCATAACGAACACCTCCTCGCCAAACTCGGTGACTCGGATCCCAGTCTCGATCCATAAATCTACTGCGACTTTTGGGCAATAGTGTCCAGACGTAGAGCGGTTTTACTCTTGCAAAGTCAACGCCTACATTACGACGAAGGAAGATAGTGAAATGCAGCAAGATTCAGGTTCAGGCACGGAGATTTAGATGGCTTTCCAGTCTGCGGCAACTCCGCTCCGAGGTATGAGCTCCGGCGGCTCCATCTCTCTCTCTGAAGTCATCTCCGCACTCTCCTTCGCGCTCGATCTCACAGAAGGCGCAGTCCCCGGCCATGCGCTGCGCAGTTGTCTGCTAGGAATGCGTATTGCCGAAGTCCTTGGTCTACCCACCGAATCGCTCATGCAGCTCTATTACGCTCTCCTGCTCAAAGATGTTGGCTGCAGCAGCAACGCCGCGCGCATGTGCACCATCGTCGGTGGAGACGACCGCGCCGTCAAAGCCGGCGTCAAGCTGGAGGACTGGACTAAGCCCCACAAGCCGAGGCTCAGTACCCTTCGTCTCCTGTGGAATACCGTCCTGCCCGGAGCCTCAGTCGCTCAGCGTGCCGCCCGCATCGCCAAAATAGGCCTCACCCAGCATAAGAACAACGAGGAGATGATCACTCTGCGCTGTGATCGCGGTGCAAACATCGTCACCAAACTCGGCATCGGTCCACTCGCATCGGAGGCTGTCCGCTCCCTCGACGAGCATTGGGATGGCAGTGGCTACCCCCTACGCTTGACCGGCGAAAGCATCCCTCTGCTCGCCCGTATCTGTGCTGTCGCTCAGCATCTCGACGTATTCGCCACAGAGCGAGGCACGCAGGCAGCCATCGATGTCCTACAACAGCGTGGCGGTGCATGGTTCGATCCACAACTTGTCCGTGTTGCCTCTTCTCTCCATCGCAACGGGGCTCTCTGGGAATACTGCACCACTCCGTCCCACATCGCCAGTCTGAACGACACCCGGCAGGCTGTACTCGATCTGGACCCTGGTGACACCTCCAGCACCTATGGCACCCTTCCCGCATCCCGCATCGATCAAATCTGCGAAGCCTTTGCCGACGTTGTCGATGCGAAATCCCCCTTCACCTTCCGCCACTCTCTCGGTGTCGCGGATGCCGCGCGTGCGATCGCTCAGGGAATGCACCTTGCCCCCCATCGCATCCAACTCATCCGCCGTGCCGCATTACTGCACGACATCGGCAAGCTGCGCGTTCCCAACTCCATCCTCGACAAAGAAACAAGACTCACTCCGCAGGAGCGTGCCGTAGTCGAGGAGCACCCCGCTCTAACCCGCCGCATTTTGCAGCGTGTCGGAGCCTTTCAGGAACTCGCCGTTGTCGCAGGCCAGCACCATGAACGTCTCGATGGGACAGGATATCCTGACCGCCTCAGTGCAAAAGATATCTGTCTGGAGTCCCGCATCGTCGCTGTTGCGGACGTCTACTCTGCTCTGGCCGAAGACAGGCCCTATCGCAAAGGTCTCAGACTGGTGGAGATCTCCTCCATCATGGAGTCCATGGTCCCGAACCATCTTGACCCCGATTGCACCGTTGCCATGATCGCCGCAGCCGCCGGTTGGGCCGAGGCGCCCCTAGAGTCACAGATATCGAATCTCGCCCCCCGAAAAGTAGCGCCCAACCTGGCCTCAACAACCACCGATGCAACCCTCGGCTCTCACGGACTAGCACCCCATAGCATCTGATGCGTCTCCGCAGCATGTCCACGCGAAACGGAATTAGCCGTTATACGATAGGGGTGCGTTCCCGAGAGACTCAGGAGACACTCGTATGTCCACCTCAACTCACCCCCTGGTCCCTGCCGCCAACCTCGATCATGCAGCTACAGACTCACAGGCTCGATCCACCGCTCTATCCCGCTCCGTCCCCTGGTACATCTGGTGCGGAGTCCTGGCCGTCACCTCCGCAACCATCGGCGGTGACTGGGACGTCTCCTGGCACCGCTCCATTGGACGCGATACCTTCTGGACTCCAGCCCACATGGCCATCTACGCCTGTGGAGTCCTCGCCGCCATCGTCTGCGGCTACCTCATCTTCGCCACTACGTTCGGCCGTTCCGCAAAGCTCAAGTCGTCCTCGGTCAACGTGCTCGGCTTCCGCGCTCCACTGGGTGCTTTCATCGCAGCCTGGGGTGGAATCGCCATGCTCACCTCGGCCCCCTTCGACAACTGGTGGCACGCCGCCTATGGCCTGGACGTCAAGATCGTCTCCCCGCCCCATACGCTGCTCATTCTAGGCATCCGCGCCATCGCCTTCGGTATCCTCTTCCTCATCCTCGCTACCATGAACCGCTCCGACGGCAGCAATGCCAGCTTCAAGCCGTTGCAACGTCTCTTCCTCTACCTCGGCGGCCTCATCATTGGCGGCCAGATGTTCTTTCTCATGGAGTTCACCTTCGACGTCAAGCTCCACTCTGCCTCCGCTTACATCGCCCTCGCCATCTCGCTGCCCGTCTTCTTCGCCGTGCTATCCCAGGCCTCGCACAACCGCTGGGCAGCCACCTCCACCGCGCTCGTCTACACCCTCTTCGGCATCGCCGAGATCCTCATCCTCCCGCTGGTGCCAGCCACGCCCAAACTCGGCCCCGTCTTCTTCCCCGTAACCCACCTGGTCCCGGCCAAGTTCCCCATCCTCATCCTCGTCCCCGCCCTCGCGCTCGACCTCCTCTGGCAGCGCACACGCTCTTGGAAGCCCTGGCAGGTAGCACTTGCGTCCGGCGTCGTCTTTAGTGCCGTCCTGGTTGTCGTAGAGTGGCCTTTCGCCACCTTCCTCCTCTCCAAGGCCTCGGAGAACCGCTTCTTCGGCACCATCTACTTCCAGTACAACTCCCGCCCCGATAGCCTTGACCGCCTGCGCCGCTTCTTCCAGCCCGACACCGGTCTCATCCTCGCCTTGGGTCTCCTCCGCGCCTCCATCTACGCCTCCATCGGTACCTGGCTGGGCCTCCGCTTCGGCACCTGGATGAGGAGCGTGCAGCGATGACCATCCTTGGCCGCCTTATCTTTGCCTGTCTGCTCCTGACCTCCGTAGCCCACGCTCACGTCGGCAGTAAGGACGTCTACGAGCAGACCACCGCCGGTCCCTACAAGCTCTACATCACCATCCGTATGCCCAACGTCATCCCTGGCGTTGCCACCGTCGAGGTGCGCTCCACCGGAGCCCCCATTACCAGCCTCCAGATCACCCCGTTGCCCCTCACCGGCGAGGCCTCCAAACACCCACCCTCACCAGACACCATGAAGCCCTCCACCGACGATCCAGCCTTCTTCACCGGAGCCGTCTGGATCATGGCCTCCGGTTCCTGGCAGATACGCTTCAACGTCTCCGGCGGGGCTGGCAACCAGACGGTCGCAGTCCCCGTCCCAGCCGTCGCCATCTCCATCCTCACCATGGATCGCAGCCTTGGTATCATCCTCGCGCTACTTGGTCTCTTCCTCGTAGTCAGCATGGCCGGAGTCGTCGCAGCAGCCGTCCGCGAAGCCCGCCTCCAGCCCGGTCTCCAGCCCTCCCCAGCCCAGCGCCACCGCAGCCTCAACGCCATGGCAGCCAGCCTCATCGTCATGGCCCTGCTCGTCTATGGAGGAGCCACTTGGTGGAATGTCCAGGCTGCCAGCTTCTCCACCAATATCTACCGCCCGCTCCAGACTCATGCGCTCCTCACCGGCAACCACCTCGACCTCACAGTGCAACCCTTCGTCGCCCAGAACGAGTACCGCTCGCGCCCCGCCTCCGACTTCATCCCCGATCACGGCCACCTCATGCACCTCTACGCCATCCGCCAGCCCGGCATGGATGCCGTCTTCCACCTCCACCCAAACCGCAGCGGCTCCCACTTCCTCCTCAATCTCCCCGCTATGCCTCCGGGCCAGTACAACTTGTACGCGGACGTCGTCCACGCCAACGGATTCCCCGAGACCCTCGTCACCTCCATCACCGTCCCTCCCGGAATGCCTGCCTCGCCTCCCGGTCCCGACGATGCCGCAGGCTCGGCCTCACCCATCGCCACTGGCGAGCTAGGTAACTCTTTCCAGCTCCCAGACCGCTACATCATGGTCTGGGATCCCCCCGCCACCCTGACAGCAAACACGGCCTACACTTTCCACTTCCGCCTTCTGGGCCCTGAGGGCTCACCCGCCAGAGACATGCAGCCCTACATGGGTATGGCGGGCCACGCCGCCTTCGTCAAGACCGATTGCACCGTCTTCGCGCACGTCCATCCCGACGGTTCCGCAGCCATGGCCGCAGTCATGCTCGCCAACCCAGCCCCGGCTGATGCTATGGCCGATATGCCCGGTATGACCGGCATATCTCACCCACCAGGCGTCGTTGCTGATCCCAATGCGAACGCCGTAGACTTCCCATATGGATTCCCATTGCCTGGCCGCTACCGCATCTTCGTCCAGATGAAGCACAACACTACCGTCGAAACCGGGATCTTCGATGCCACAGTACGCTGACAACTCCGGTACCCACGTCCTTTCAGCGCATCCCACCCCCGTCGTATACTCCTAATATGTCAATCATTCGCGACGCAGCCGCCATTGCCAAGGGTATGACCATCACCCTCAAAGAGGCTTTTCAGCCCACCGAAGTTGAGAACTACCCCGATGGCAAAGGTCCCATGCGCGGTGCCCAGTTTCAGCAGCGCTTCCGTGGAAAGCACCAGCTGCAGCGTGACGAGAACGGTCTCGAGAAGTGTGTCGCCTGCTTCCTCTGCGCCGCCGCCTGCCCCTCCAACTGTATCTACATCGAAGCTGCGGAAAATACCGAAGAGACGCGCATCTCCTCTGCCGAGCGCTATGCCAAGGTCTACAACATCGACTACAACCGCTGTATTTTTTGCGGCTACTGTGTCGAGGCCTGCCCCACCGATGCCATCACCCACGGTCACGGCTTCGAACTCGCCAGTCTCAACGCCACCAGCCTAGTCATGCGAAAGCAAGACCTTCTCGTTCAGGTCAAAACCCTCCCGGATAACGTGCAATCGAATAAGGATATGGCGGAGTCACTCGCCTAGCACTTTCATCCTCCTGCTTCGCACAACTCTGGTTGAGACAGTTGGACGTGTTGGCACGCATCCCACAAATCTGTGCGGTCTTGCCCATGGTCAGCATCCATAGCACTACCTCGAAGGCCGTCAGGGATATATGTCCAAAGCCCACCAACATCCTCTCGAAAAAATATTAGAAAGCCGCATTGCCATAATCGACGGAGCGACCGGCACCACCATTCGCACTTATGGCATGGCCGAACCGGATATCCGTGGTGAGCGCTTCGGTAACTCCACCAAAGACCTGCTGAATAATGGCGACCTCTTTTCCATCACGCAGCCCGATATGATCGGCGACATCCACCGCCGCTTTTTGGAGGCTGGTGCTGACATCATTGAGACTAATACCTTTGGCGCCACCAGCATCACTCAGAGCGAGTTCTTTGTCGACGATCCTCGCGAGCATGGTGGCCGCAAAGATCCCGAGTTCTATCAAAAGATCATCGAAGACCAGTACCTCAACGATCTATCCTGGGAGATCAACGAACGATCTGCCCGGCTGGGACGAGAGTGGGCCGATCGCGTCAGCAACGAAACCTTACGCCAACGCTTCGTTGCTGGTGCCATAGGACCATTGACGGTATCTCTGTCTAACTCACCCGATGCCGATGATCCGGGCTTCCGCGTGGTCACCTTCGATCAGGTTAAGGCCGCCTACATGCACCAGATCCGCGCCCTCATCGCCGGCGGCTCAGACCTGCTGCTCGTTGAGACCATCTTCGATTCGCTCAATGCCAAGGCTGCGCTGGTTGCCATCCGCGAGGTCTTCGATCAGGATCACACCGAACTGCCGGTCATGATCTCCGCTGCCGTGGGCCGTGGTGGTGAAACGCTTATCTCCGCTCAGACTCCGGAGGCATTCTGGAACGCTGTCGCACACGTCAAGCCGCTCTCCGTAGGGCTCAACTGCTCCCTCGGTCCGGACTTGATGTATCCATTTCTGGAAGAACTCTCGGACAAGGCAAACGTGGCCATCTCATGCTACCCAAATGCAGGCTTACCCAATCCTCTGGCCGAAACCGGATTTGACCTGGGTCCGCCAGACATGGCCCGCTACCTCGGGGACTTCGCCAAGGGCGGTCTCATCAATATCGCTGGTGGCTGTTGCGGTAACACCCCCGATCACATCGCCGCGATCGCTAAAGTGCTGGAAGGCCAGCCTCCTCGTGAGTTCTCCCGACAAGTCTCGCGAGACGTCAGGAGCAGAGCATGAGCGTGCCTCATAACGAACGTCAGGGCATGCTCCAGCAGGCAAAACCACTCCGCCTCTCCGGCTCACAGCCCTTCACCCAACAGCCCGGTGTCTTCATCATGATCGGTGAGCGGACCAACGTCGCTGGTTCGCCGAAGTTTGCGAAGTTGATCAAGGACGGGAAGTACGAGGAGGCGGTCAGCATCGCCCGGCAGCAAGTCGAGAACGGCGCAAACGTCCTGGACATCTGCATGGACGAGGGCATGATCGACGGCGTCACCGCTATGACTCGTTACCTCCAGCTCCTCGGCAGCGAACCCGAGGTTGCCAAGGTGCCCTTCATGGTGGACTCGTCCAAGTGGGAGGTCATCGAGGCTGGCCTGAAGTGCCTGCAGGGGAAGGGAATTGTCAACTCGATCTCGCTCAAAGAAGGCGAAGAAAAATTCCGCCAGAACGCGAATGCAGTGCTGAAGTACGGTGCCGCAGTCGTGGTCATGGCCTTTGATGAACAAGGTCAAGCTGCCACTTACGAAGAGAAGATCAGAATCTGTGCGCGTGCTTATCGTATCCTCGTCGACGAACTCGACTTTCCTCCCGAAGACATCATCTTCGACCCCAATATCCTTACCGTCGCCACCGGTATGGACGAGCACAACAACTACGCCGTCGATTTCATCAACGCAACACGTTGGATCAAATCCAATCTTCCCCACGCGAAGGTCTCCGGCGGCGTCTCCAACATCTCATTCAGCTTCCGCGGTAACAACAAGGTCCGCGAAGCCATGCACTCTGCGTTCCTCTTTCACGCCATCGCAGCCGGCATGGACATGGGCATCGTCAATGCCGGAATGCTCGAAGTATATGAAGAGATCGAGCCGGAACTGAAGGTCCTCGTCGAGGATGTGCTGCTGAACCGCCGTCCCGATGCCACTGAACGCCTCGTCGACCACGGGGAAAAACTGAAGCATGTCGGCGCGGTCGTAAGTGAAAAGAAGGCTGAAGAATGGCGCAGCGGCACTGTAGAGGAGCGGCTCTCCCACGCGTTGGTTAAGGGCATCGACACCTACATCGAAATCGATGCAGAGGAGGCCCGCATCAAGCTGGGGCGGCCCCTGCTGGTCATCGAAGGGCCCCTCATGGACGGCATGGGCGTAGTTGGTGATCTGTTCGGAGCCGGAAAGATGTTTCTCCCTCAGGTAGTCAAATCCGCACGCGTCATGAAGAAGGCGGTCGCCCATCTCACCCCCTACATGGAGGCAGAGAAGGCCGCGCTCGAGGCCTCCGGTCAAATTGTCAAAGCTCAAGGCAAGATACTGCTCGCAACCGTCAAAGGGGATGTGCACGACATAGGCAAGAACATCGTGGGAGTCGTACTCGCCTGCAATAACTACGAGGTCATCGACATGGGCGTCATGGTCTCCTCGGAAAAAATCCTCGAGCGTGCCCGCGCCGAGAACGTTGACATCATCGGCCTCAGCGGTCTCATCACGCCCTCGCTCGACGAGATGGTGCACGTCGCTCGAGAGATGGAGCGTCAGGGGTTCAAGCTGCCGCTGCTCGTCGGCGGTGCTACCACCAGTCGTGCTCATACTGCTGTGAAAATCGCGCCCCACTACAGCGAGCCAGTAGTCCATGTGTTGGATGCCAGCCGCGCTGTGCCCGTCACCACCAGCCTCCTCAGCGACGATGGTAAAGCCGAGTTTATCAAGCAGCATCGTGCGGAGTACGAAGCGCTCCGTAAGGCTCACGCCGCTCCCCGACAGCAAGTCGTCTCGCTTGAAGTCGCTCGCACCCGCCGCACGCCCATCGAATGGCGTGCCGAAGACCTGCCCATGCCTGCCTTCACTGGTGTTCGCGTGTTGGACAACTTCCCGTTGGCAACTCTGCGTGACTTTATCGACTGGTCGCCGTTCTTCCACACCTGGGGTCTCAAAGGCATCTATCCGCGCATCTTCGATCACGTCGAGCAGGGTGCGCAGGCGCGCCAGGTCTTCACCGAAGGCAACGTGCTACTCGACCGCATCATCGAGCAGAACCTGCTCATTGCCCGTGGCGTCTACGGATTCTTTCCCGCCAATGCAGTCGGCGACGATGTTGAGCTATACACCGACGAAAATCGAGCTAAAGTCCTGGCGCGATTCCACTTCCTCCGTCAGCAAGCCAACCGCGAAGGCAGCGAGCCGTGTCGGTCTCTTGCAGACTTCATCGCTCCTGGCGAAACCGGCCTAGCCGATCACATCGGTGCCTTTGCCGTCACCAGTGGCATCGGACTCAAGCAGCTTTGTGATCGCTTCAGAGCCGACAACGACGACTACAACGCGATCATGGCAGAGGCCATCGCAGACCGTCTCGCCGAAGCATTCGCCGAATGTCTGCATAAACGCGTGCGCGACGAATGGGGTTATGGCCTCGCGGAAGGTCTTACCCCGGAAGAACTCATTCAGGAAGGCTATCGTGGCATCCGGCCCGCCCCAGGATATCCCGCCTGTCCAGATCACACCGAGAAAGGCATCCTTTGGCATCTGCTGAATGTTGAAGCAAACACTGGCATGAAGATCACTGAATCGTTTGCCATGTGGCCCGGCTCCAGCGTCAGCGGGCTCTACTTTGCCCATCCGCAGTCGCGTTACTTCTCACTCGGCAAGATCGACCGAGATCAGGTCGCCGACTATCACCAGCGCAAGGGCATCAGCATGGCCGAAGCCGAGCGTTGGTTAGGCCAAAATCTGAACTACGATCCAACACCATAGCATTGCGACACCGTGCGACTGCTTTACCTCTGGCACCCAACCACCTCCCCGAACCGGACGGACGTCACTAGTGATCTCGGGAGTAAAAAAAATATCAAAAATCGATAAGCTAAACCTAGTCTCAACTGAATCGTTACGATCTTCGGGTGCTCGTAATCCTTACGGTACGACATCCTGACCACAGACCCTCTATCCGAACCACACACCCCGCAGCACGTTCAACACAGGCCCTCCAAGATCCATGCAACCATCCTCCGATTCCAAACCCGCCATCCTCCATATTTGTCGCCGCGAGACCCTGCGCCCTGTTCGCGACCAGATCCTCCGCATCTCCGGCTTCGAAGTCCACTCGACGCTCAGCCCATCCGAGGCCCTCGCCCTCTTCGCCTCAGGTAATTATGAGCTCGTCCTCATCGACGTAGAAGGGCAGTCCGGCGTTCACGATGCCGAAGCCCTCTGCTCCGACGTCAGAACCACCCACCCCGGACAACTCGTCGCCTTCGTTTGCAACTGGCGCGTCGCCATCCTCACCGATTGCCCCGACGAGATCGTCCGCACCGAGTTCGACCCTGCGGCCTTCGTCAACGGCGTCCGCGAAATCCTCGCCAGACACTGAGTCGCCACATTCACTTGCAGCCGCTTCGGGCTTGTGTTACTACTAAGTAATTCCAGTTTGTCCTCGGACAAATTTGAATTTCATGCAGAGTGGTTGAGGGACGAGCCCTTTGACGCCACGACAACCGGACAGATCAAACGCGTACCGGTGTCAACTCTCTCCTGGAGGCTTCACGCGACGGGGAACATGAGATTCGGAGCACGCAGTGCATCTATCGCCTGCACCCCGCATTTCTGTCCCTCCGGCGATACCCCCATAAGAGTTGAGTCAAAGCGCAAATTCCCCTCGCCACAGGGAGAGTAAGCAATGCAGTATGCCTGTAGCCGGTATGAACTCAAGTGCAACGAGTGTGGCAAGCGCTTCGGCAACCAGCCCCTCTCCGCCTGTCCAGATTGCCTCGCACCCCTCGAAATCGCCTACGATCTCGAAGCAGTGCGCGGCATCTTCACACGCGAGAACATCGCCGCTGGCCCAGCCAACATCTGGCGCTACGCCGCTCTTCTGCCTATCCCCGAAGGCTTCCAGCCCGACCTCCCCGTAGGCTTCACTCCGCTTGTCCATGCGAAAAATCTCGGCAAGCGCATCGGTGCTAGCAACCTCTACATCAAGAACGACGCTGTCTGTTTTCCGACTCTCTCCTTCAAGGATCGTGTCGTCTCTGTCGCTCTCGCCAACGCACAGAAGTTCGGCTTCACCACCGTTGGTTGTTCCTCCACTGGCAATTTGGCAAACTCGGTCGCTGCCCAGGCCGCCCGTCTCGGCATCAAGGCCTGCATCCTTGTTCCCGCTGACCTCGAACCCGCCAAGATCCTCAACACCTTGGTCTACGGTGCCCGCCTCGTTCGCATCGACGGCAACTACGACCACGTTAACCGGCTTTGCACTCTCATTGCCGATGAGTACAATTGGGGATTCGTCAACGTCAACCTCCGCCCCTATTACGCCGAGGGATCCAAAACCGTCGGTTACGAGATCGCAGAGCAACTCGGATGGCGTCTTCCAGACAACGTCGTTGTCCCCATGGCTGGCGGCTCTCTCATTCGCAAAATCCGCAAAGCATTCAACGAACTCGTCTATCTCGGTTTGGTCGAAGATAAACCTGTGCGTTTCTTCGGAGCCCAGGCCACAGGCTGCTCGCCCATCTCCGTAGCAGTCAAGCAGGGAGCCGACGACATCGTCCCGCAGCGGCCTAACACCATCGCCCGCTCGCTCGCTATCGGTAACCCCGCCGACGGGCCCGCGGCAGCCAAAATGATTCGTTCAACCGGTGGCTGGGCAGAAGACGTCTCCGACGTCGAAGTCATCGCCGGCATTCAGGAACTGGCAGAGACCGAAGGCATCTTCACCGAAACTGCTGGCGGCGTTACTACGGCTGTCACAGCACGCCTTTACGCAGATGGCCGCATCTCTCCCGACCAGACCACTGTCGTCTGCATCACTGGCAATGGCCTCAAAACGACGGATGCTCTCGCAGGACGCTACCAGCAGGAGCGCGCCGTTCGCCCACGCCTCGCGGACTTCGATACCTACCTCCGCGAACTCGACGGCACCACCGAATCCAATTCCGAACCTGAACTAGCGACAGTAGGAGTCCCAAATGCCCATTAAAGTAATGCTTCCCGCCGCCTTTACCCGTCACACCGATGGCCTCAAACAGTTCGATTCCGCCGCAGCCGATCTCCCCGGACTCCTCGCCCAGATCGACCAGTCTTTCCCCGCGCTCGGTACCCAGATCAAGGGAGAAGACGGAAAGTTACGCCGTTTCATCAACATCTACGTCAACGACGAAGATATCCGCTTCCTCGGTGGCGAGGCCTACGCCTTTCAGGATGGTGACGAGATCATGCTGATTCCTTCCATCGCTGGCGGTAAGCTCTAAAATCCTCTCAACTTTCGTATCAAAAGGTGGTTCACCCTACCCGGGATGAACCACCTTTTCTTTTTCTTTCGCGCGTTGCAAGCAACGAATGGTGACCGTGTTCTCTCTTACTCACTGTAACTGTTCGCGCCCGTTGCGACAAACTCAGGTAGTTGGAAAGTAAAAACTATGTTCCTTATCCTTGCAATCGTGCTGGTAGTTCTCTGGCTCGGTGGATTCTTCCTGCTTCACGTCAGCGGCTTTCTCATCCACCTGCTCATACTATTCGCCGTAATCTCCGTCATCATGCACTTCATATCTGGCAGACGCAACGCGTAGTCAACCAGTAGCACCAAACGCGAGCGTCCGAGCCATCAGACTCGGACGCTCGCGTTTGGTGCTACCGATCAAAACACTCTACTTACTGGTGCGCCACCGGCTGCGGATTCTCCAGCGCAGTCGGCAGAACGGCTGCCAGAGCCTCCGGAGTCTCTTCCTTCAACTCCGGCAACTTGCCCTCCAGCGCAATCTTCAATACCTCGTCCATCTGCTCCACAAAGTGGAGCTTCATAGAAGACTTCAACAACTCTGGAAGATCGGCCAGGTCTTTACGGTTCTCCTCAGGCAGAATCGCCTCAAAAATACCCGCACGATGTGCCGCCAGCAGTTTTTCCTTCAGGCCGCCGATCGGAAGCACCTTACCCCGCAGCGTAATCTCGCCAGTCATCGCAATATCGCGCCGTACTTTGATCTTCGTCAGCGCGCTCGCCAGACCAGTCGCCAGCGTAATACCCGCCGACGGCCCATCCTTTGGAATCGCTCCCTCCGGCACATGCACATGGATGTCCACATTCCGGTAGAAGTCCTTCGCCAGGCCCAGTTGATGCGCCCGGGAGCGAATGTAGCTCAGCGCTGCTTGAGCCGACTCCTGCATCACCTCGCCCAGTTGTCCGGTGGCCGTCATCTTGCCCTTGCCATCCAGCACCTGTACCTCGGTCTGCAGAATCGTCCCGCCAACCTCCGTCCAGGCCAGACCAGTCACAAGTCCAACTTCGCTCTTCTCATGCACCTGCGAATCGCGGAACTTCGCTACGCCCAGAAACTCATGCAGGTTCTCCGCAGTGATCGTCTCCGCATGTTTGGATCCGTTTTTCACCACACGCCGGGCTACCTTGCGGCAAACATTACCAATCTCCCTTTCCAGGCTGCGTACTCCGGCCTCGCGCGTGTACCCGCGGATTAGTTGCTGCAGCGCAGGGTCTTCGAACACAATCTGCGCCTCTGTCAATCCGGTACCTTCTCGCTGCTTCTTCACCAGATACTGCTTGGCAATCTCCAACTTCTCGACCTCGGTATAGCCGTGCAGCCGGAGTATCTCCATGCGATCCTGTAGCGGTCCTGGAATCGTATGCAGCACATTCGCTGTAGCCACAAACAGCACTTGCGACAAGTCATACTCCACATCCAGATAGTGGTCCTGGAACGAAGTGTTCTGCTCCGGATCAAGCACCTCCAGCAGCGCACTCGCTGGATCGCCCCGGAAGTCCGAAGCCATCTTGTCGATCTCATCCAGCATAAACACCGGGTTCTTAGTCCCAGCCTTCTTCATCGACTGGATGATCTGCCCCGGCAGGGCTCCAATGTACGTGCGTCGATGCCCACGAATCTCCGCCTCATCCCGTACGCCGCCCAACGACATCCGGACAAACTTACGGCCTGTAGCCTTTGCGATCGACATGCCCAACGAGGTCTTACCTACACCTGGAGGCCCGACAAAGCACAGAATCGACCCTTTCGGATTCTTCACCAGTTGGCGAACTGCCAGAAACTCCAGTATTCGCTCCTTGATCTTCTCCAGCCCATAGTGGTCCTCGTTCAGGATCTTCTCGGCATGTTCGATCGAACGAATCTCCTTCGACTTCTTCTTCCAAGGCACTGCCAACAGCCAGTCCAGATAGTTCCTGCTCACAGTCGACTCAGCCGACATCGGCGGCATCGCCTCCAGCTTCTTCAACTCCAGCAGGCTTTTGTCCAGCACGTCCTTCGGCATCCCAGCCGTCTCAATCTTCTTCTTCAGTTCATCGAACTCGGACTTCTCCCCACGTCCCAGCTCTTTTTGAATCGCCTTGATCTTTTCGTTCAGGTAATACTCTTTTTGTGCCTTCTCCATCTGCCGCTTCACCCGCGACTGGATGGTCCGGTCCATGTTCAGCTTCTCTATCGCTAAATCCAGCACGTCGGCCACACGAGCAAGGCGTGTCTCCGGATCGAATACTTCCAGCAACTGCTGCTTCTCTTCAATCGAGAGCTGTAGGTTTGCGGCAATTGTGTCCGCCAGCTTGGCAGGCTCATCGGCCCTCACACTCGCTGCCATCGTCTCGTAGTTCAGGCTCTGTTGTAGCTTTACATACTGCTCAAACAGAGAGTGAACCCGCTGCATCAACTGCTCCACCTGCGGAGTCAACTCCAGATGCGTCCGTCCCGTCCGCACCGTCGCAACGAAAAACCCGTCGACGTCATTCACCTCCGTCGCCCGTGCACGCTCCATGCCTTCCACAAGCACCTTGATATTGCCATCTGGCATCTTAACGCTTTGCACGATGTTTCCAATCGTGCCCGTGTCGTAAATGTCGTCTGCATTCGGTTCGTCGACCGAGGCATCGTGTTGCGTCGCTAGAAAGATCTTCCGGTCGCCCGTCAAAGCCTCTTCCAACGCACGGACACTCGACTCCCGTCCCACAACAAACGGTGTCATCATGTGGGGAAAGATCACCATGTCCCGAATAGGCATCATGGGCAGTTTTCTTGTTTCGCCGCTCAATACTTCTTTTGGTTGATTTGTCATCGCTCTCCCCAATTAGACGTTCAGGAGCAGGTTAGGATTCATCCCGCGCCCGCGGCGTTCTTCCGATTGTAATGCGTTGGCATCACCCGTGCGACGCCCGGCTCATGCAACCATCGTCCGGTCAAAAATCAACGACACCAAATCAAAACCCCACCCTGCGCGCCAACGCTTACCGCCCCGAATCACTACCGGATTCACAACGCCCACCAATACTGCTCCCACCAACTCACGCCCCCCCAAGCACCCGCCAACAAGAACAACACAGCGTGCCACCCCACGCCTAATTGCTCTAGCCAGCCTTCTCCAACAGCATAGGCAGCGTCAGGCTATGTTTCTTCACCATCTCTGCAGTGATCGAAAGCTCCTTCACCTTCTTATTGCCCGGAACGTAGTACATCAGATCCAGCATCAGTTCTTCCAGAATCATTCGCAGGCCGCGTGCTCCCACCTTGCGCTGCAAAGCCTCGCGGGCAATCTCTCGCGATGCCTCTTCGGTGAACGTCACCTTTACCCCTTCAAACTCAAACAGCTTCATATACTGCTTCAGAATCGCATTCTTGGGCTTCGTCAGAATCTCGATCAGCGCAGCTTCATCCAACTCATCCAGAATTCCCATCACTGGCAACCGACCAACAAACTCTGGAATCAATCCATACTTCAACAGGTCCTGGGGCTCTGCCTGCCGCAAAAGCTCTGCGTCACGCTGCGCACGAATTGGCATTACATCCCCATCCTTCGACTCTGGATCGGCAACCGTCTTGAAGCCCAGCGCCTTCTTGCCTACGCGCCGGCCGATCACCTTCTCCAGTCCCACAAACGCCCCACCACAGATGAACAGGATGTTCGTCGTATCCACCGCCGTGAACTCCTGGTGTGGATGTTTACGGCCGCCTTGTGGTGGCACGTTCGCTACCGTACCTTCCAGCAGCTTTAGCAGAGCCTGCTGTACCCCCTCACCGGATACATCGCGCGTAATCGAAGGGTTCTCATCTTTACGGCCAATCTTGTCGATCTCGTCGATATAAATAATCCCGCTCTGAGCCCGTGTCACATCTCCGTCGGCAGCCTGCAGCAGCTTCAGAATAATATTCTCAACGTCCTCACCCACATAGCCTGCTTCGGTCAGCGTCGTCGCATCCACAATCGCAAACGGCACGTCCAGCACCTTAGCCAGCGTCTGTGCCAGCAGTGTCTTACCCGAACCCGTCGGTCCTACCAACAGAATGTTCGATTTCGCCAACTCAACGTCGTTGCCGCGCGTCTTGTTCATCTGGATGCGCTTGTAGTGGTTGTACACCGCTACGGCCAGCTTCTTCTTGGTCTGGTCCTGGCCAATCACATACTCGTCTAGGCATGCCTTCACCTCTTGCGGCTTCGGCAGGTGCGCTGGTGCGCTACCCGGCTGCGCTTCGCTGCGATCGTCTTCCAGTATCGAGTTACACACCGCAACGCACTCGTCGCAGATATACGCCCGGGGATAATCCGAAGGGGACGAGATCAGCTTGGCGACAGCATCCTGCGATTTATGGCAGAAAGAACAACGAAGCGACTCGTCCGAGCCTCGTGAAGTTTTCATAAGTGAGACTGCTCCTGGATACATCCGTGCGAAAGCTGTTGCCTAAGTTTACACCCGTTTCATCATGCGGAGCCAAACCCAGGGTACCGCTTCGACTACATCCAATTGGTCACTAAAATGACCGGAATTCCACATAGAAAAAGGCCCCGGTAAACACCGGGGCCTCCCTCGTTCAGGAAACTACGTCAGCTATGTCCGGGGACGATCAATAATATCGTCGATAATCCCGTATTCCTTCGATTGCGCCGCCGTCATAATAAAGTCCCGCTCGACGTCCCGCTCAATCCGCTCCAACGACTGGCCCGTGCTGGCGCTCATCAGTTTGTTCGTAATCTCGCGAATCCGTAGAATCTCCCGCGCATGGATATCGATGTCCGTCGCCTGACCACTCAGTCCGCCCATCGATGGCTGGTGAATCAGAATCCGCGAATTAGGTAACGCAAATCGCTTCCCCTTTTTGCCAGCCATCAACAGAAACGCACCCATGCTCGCAGCTTGGCCAATGCAGAACGTAACCACGTCGTTCTTGATGTACTGCATCGTGTCGTAAATCGCCAGACCAGCCGTAATCGATCCACCCGGCGAGTTGATATACAACTGGATGTCCTTCTCTGGATCCTCGCCGCTCAGAAACAACATCTGCGCGATAATCACGTTCGCAATGTTGTCATCGATCGGCGTGCCCAGAAAAATAATGTTATCCCGCAGCAGACGGCTGTATATGTCGTAGGCACGTTCGCCCCGGCTCGTCTGCTCGATCACCATCGGTACTAGTCCCATAACACTCTCTTTCTGTAAACCGGTTGAACCAACCTAGTCTGAAATTACGGCAACATAGCCACTGCGTTTTGTCTGTTCACTCTCTCTACGCGGAGAGCTTCTCGTACAGCACGCTTCCCGTCTTCTCGCGGCGCATCTGTTCGCGAATACGGTCCAGACCGCCATCGCCCGCCAACCGCTCGCGAAGCGCCTCAAGCGGCTCACGCGACTGCAGTGAAAGCATCAACAGCTCGCGATCCAGATCTTCCTCGCTCACCACAATGCCCTCGGCCTCTGCAATCCGATCCAGAATCATCGAGACCTTCACCTCGTTGATCGCCTGATCCCGCTGCGCTGCCCGCAGACGGCCAAAGTCCAGCTTGCGCATGTCCTCGGCCTTCATGCCCTGCTGTGCCAACGCCCGCAGACCGCGGTCCAGGCGCGCATCCACCTGCTGCTGTACGAAAGATTCAGGAACAGGGAACTGGTACTTCCCGATCAACTCCTCAAGCATCTTGTCCTTCGCCTGGCTCTCTAGAGCTTCCTTCTTGCGGTCGGCAGCATGCTCCCTCAGTTTGGTGGCAAAGTCCTCAAAGCTCTCGTAGTTGCCAAGCTGTTTGGCAAACTCAGCATCCCGCTCCGGAAAGCTCTTGTGCTTGATCGCTTTTACCGTCACGTCATAGCTCACCTGTTGGCCAGCCAGTCGACGCTCGCCAAAGTCCGCCGGATAATCCACCTCGAACTTCAACTCCTGCCCCGGCTTCGCTCCCAGCAGTGCCTCGTTGAATGCCGTCAGCGTATTCTTGCCGCCGATCTCGATCAACACATCGTCGCCCGTAATAGGCTCCTGCGCTGACGCATTCGCAACGCCGTCTTCCGTCACCGTCTGGGCCAGGTCCTTCACCTCGCCGCGGAACTGGATCTCAGCCCAGTCGCCATTCACCAGCGCACGGTCTTCATCGACCGGCTCTACCGTCGCATGCGCATCCAGCACGCGGTTCAACTCCGATTCATACTCTTCTTCGGTCAACGTGACCTCAGGCCGGGCAACCCGCACGCTCTCGTAGCCTGCAACGTCAAACTCCGGTGCGACTTCAAAGCCAGCTTTGAACTTAAGCGGCTGTCCGTCGAACAGTTGCAAGTCCAACAGTTGCGGCTCCGACACAGGACGCAGCTTCTGCTCTTCGATCGCCTGCCGGAACCGTTCTCCAACCAGGCTCTCCAGAACCTCCTGACGAACCTCCTTGGCAAACTTCGAACGCACCAGGGACTCCGGTACCTTTCCCGCCCGGAACCCGGGAATCCGTGCCAGCTTCTGGTAACGCTTCACTACTGTCTTGAACGCCTTCGAGACCTCATCCGCCGCAACCTCAACTTCAATCTCTCGCGTCAACTCTGGGTTCAGAGCCGGGGCATGTACATGCTCATGCGAGTGCTCGTGATCGTGGGTGTGCCCAGCCTGCTGTTCAGCCAATTCCGTCGTTGCTTCTGTCGTTTCCGTAGTCTCTGTCGGGGTCAAGTCAATGCCTTCCAATGGTCGCGTGAATATGCCGCGTCGCTCGCTCTACAAGCGTTTTGCGCGGTAGCGCCTCATATCCAATGTACGAGTCTCCTCAAGCAGGGTCAAACTGGCAATGTTCACCCCCGTAAAGCGCACCCCCGCGGGCGCTAGCCACCCCTAGAAATGAGCCCCCGGTCCATCGTCCAGCGAAAAGATCTCCAGCCGCACCTTCCATTGTGCAGACTCCCCCGGCTGCAACACCATCATCCCCGTATCAGGCTCTTTCGACCACTCCCGCCCAAACGGATCGTCATAGTTGAACCGCGGATTGATCGTCACCACCGCTTTTTCCGCTGGCGAAGTGACACTGATGCACTTGATCGCCGAAGTCAGCGCCGTTAGACGCAATCCATACCCGCTGCTCGGGTCCCGCAACTCCACAACCGGCCCGTTATCCAGCAGACTCGGCTTTAGATGGACAAAGCTAGCATCCAGCGCTTTGTTGCCCAGCGTGGCTCCGGTGTGCCCGGTGTAGTCGTAGCTCGTATCGTTCACGGGCAGCAGCTTCCCCGTTGGACGTCCGTCGGCACCAACCTCCACTCGCTCGCCACTCGGCAGCTTTAGTCGAGTATTCGTGCGGTCTCCGCTCACAATCGCAAACCGAGGACTCCACCCAACACCCACCGGCTCTGCTTCGGATCCCGTATTCTTCGCAACTACCTTGATCTCCAGAATATGGCTGCTCAACAACGCCGTCATGGTTATCTCAGTCTTGGAGAGCCACTGCCCTCCAAACGCCCCCGCCTGAAAGACTGCCTTGGTTGAGTCGCCATCTGGCATTACATTCGATTCAACACTATCGGCAGCCCGCGTCAGCAGCAAGCCGCCGACCGCCATTCCGCTATTCAACCCCTTTACGGTCACCGGCACATTCAGACCGTGTCCTTGCCACGTCGCCATCACATTCTTCCCATCGGCAGAAGTGACGCCACCCAAACTACTGCCCCAAGGGAACTCCAACGCCCCACCCAGCCCCAGACTTCCCGCTCCGTTTTCTTCCAGTGCCGCTCCATTTATTAGCTTGGCGGCATCCTCCAGCTTCGGAGAAGCCAGCAGGTCCACCTCGCCCTTCTGCGGCAAAAACGCACGTAGCTGTAACAGGTTCATCCCTCGTCCTGGCAGAAACGTCGCCGTCACAAATTCTGGAACCATCCCTCCTGACATCGGAGACCGTTGCAAAACCAGCGCCTCCTGTCCCCCAAACTGGATGACTGGCGGTGCCGGAATCGCTGCTTTCGCTCCTAACTCCGCCTTCAGCTTCGTCAGGTCGCCGCGTCCGCGTTCGCGCGCTACAAAGATCACCCCGCCCAGCAGCAGCGTCAGCACAACCGCGGTCAATAGTCCGGATCGCATTAATGTATTCCGCCACACTGAATTCCGCAGAGCAGCCAGGCGTCCTGCAACCATTGCAGCATACAGTCGACTAATTCGCGTCTCTTCCAAACAGATCACCTAACGTCATTTTCAAATCGATGCAGCGTTCTGTTCTACAGACATGTTCGACACCGTGCTGCCTAATCGATCGATATCATATTCTGGTGATCAAACGCTCCGCCATCCAGTCTACGTCCTTGGTACTCCAGCAGATTCAAGACACCATCATCCGCTGTGAACTTTGCCCTCGCCTCCGCACCTACTGCCAAGGCATCGGTGAGACTCGCCGCCGCGCCTACCAGGACCAAACCTACTGGGCCCGCCCCGTCCCTGGCTTCGGAGACTCGCGCGCTCGGGTCCTCATCGTTGGTCTCGCTCCCGGTGCGCATGGGGCCAACCGCACAGGCCGCCCCTTCACTGGAGACGGATCCGGCGACTTCATGTACCCCGTCCTGCACGACCTCGGCTTCGCCAGCAAACCCCGAGCCGTCGCACGCGACGATGGCCTCAAACTTCGTAACGCATGGATCGGCTCCGTCGTCCGCTGCGCTCCGCCCGGAGATAAACCGCTCCCACAGGAGATCCGCAACTGCAGCCAGCACTTCGCTGCAGAAGTCGCCGCACTGCAGCGCATCAAAGTCATCGTATGTCTCGGAAAAATAGCCTTCGACGGCTGCATCAGCCACCTGCTGCACACCGGAGTCATTTCAGAAAAATCCCTATACCGCTTCGCCCATGCGGCCGAGTACTGCCTGCCCAATGGCATTCACCTGCTCGCTAGCTACCACCCATCTTTGCGAAACACCAATACGGGACGCCTCGACCGCCCCATGTTCACCCGGATCTTTCTGCGGGCAAGGGAACTGGCCGGCCTCGCGATTTAGCCGGGCAGCCTAACCTTGTCGACGTTTGTCCCACACCAGGTTCAGCGCAACCAGCGGCGGGGCCATCATCATCGCCAGAAATAGCGCGCCATCAATCAACTCTTTCATAGTCACCTCAGCGGTAACTCTATCCTCGCCGGACCCTGTGGCACCCTGTTTTTTGCGACATCTCCAGAGCAGAATGTCCCTCATCATTACCCATTCTGGTTCCTGCTCCACCAACGCAATCCGCCCCCCACTCTTCACCACAAAATCCAACCAATCCCCACCGACTTGAATCCAATCACTTAGAACCTAATTCTGTGATCGAGGTGTCCCGTCATGAACTCAAAAAACTGCTGGTTCGCCTTTGGCATCGGAGTCGCCGCCGGAGCGACCATTGCCCTCCTCTATGCTCCCCAATCTGGTGCAAGAACCCGCAAACAGCTCCGCCGTGGTGTCGACGAAGCCGGCGACTATCTCGCCGAGGCTGGCGACTACCTCAAAGATCAGGCTGAACGCCTCTCCTCCGAAGCTGAGAAAGCCATCAAACGCACCCGCAATCAAGTCGACTCTGTTGTAGATCAGGCTGGAGATGTCATCTCCGGAGCCCTCAAGTCGGCTCGCGCACTGGTCTAAGAACAGCCCACTCTTCAAACGCATCGCAGCGCGAGGCCGCTCTCTCCTCGCGCTGCCCGATTCTTTACTCCCGCGGCCCCACCGTCACCACGAAATAAGTCGCCCGAGTATCCCCCACATTCTGGATATAGTGCTGATCCCCGGCGACGCAAATCCCTACGTCGCCAGCCACCATGCGACGCGCCACCCCATTAGTCGTCAACTCTACCGTCCCTTCGCGAACCAGCCATAGCTCGTTGTGCACATGCGTCCCCACCGGCTCATGCGGCGCCCCCGGCTCTTGCATGGTCTCATGCATCTCCACTCGCACATTGCCCGCCGTCAGCATCCCCGCCACGTAGCTTCGCGACACCCGCTGAGGCACCCCACCGGCAGGGTGTGGCGCGCCCGGCTGGTACACCCCAGATACAAGCACCGGCAGCTCAGCAGCCGTCTTGATCCCTGTCGCCTGTCCGTGTGCCTCCGCCGTATCTAAAGCCCCAAACGCCAGCAACGCCGGCACCAATGCTGCAAACTCACGTCGATCCATAACGGCCCACTCTCCTCCATGTCCATGCGGTTAAGCAACACACCCCGGCCATCTCGCCGGGGCATATCGTCCTACGTTTGTCTCCAGACCTACACGCTCGACAGCGCAAAGCCCGACAGCTTCTCCTCGCCATCCGCCGAAATCGGCCGGTAGTACAGCGAGTTGTTCTCCATGTACACCTCCAGAAACGCTGGCCGCTGCACAATCCCGCCGCCAATCAACGCCTCCGAAAGTGGATCTTCAATATAGCGCTGCAGAGCCCGGCGTAGCGGTCGCGCACCATACGTCCGGTCCGATACCGTCTTCTCCAGAATCCACTTCTTCGCCTCGTCCGTCACCGAGATCGTGATCGCCTTGTGCACCAGGTTCGCGTTCAACTGCTGCACCAGCAACTCCAGTATCTGCATCAGATCCGAATCCGACAGCGACGTAAAGATAATGATCTCGTCCAGACGATTCAGGAACTCTGGATTGAAGGTCCGCTTCACCTCGCCTCGCACCAGTTCTTCCATCTTGTCCAGCACCATGTCTTCCTTCTCGCTCTGGAAGCCCAGCCCCTGTCGCTTCTGCAGGTGCTTCGCGCCAATGTTCGACGTCATGATAATGATCGTGTTCTTGTAGTCGACTGTGTTGCCCAGCCCATCCGTCAACTGCCCGTCTTCAAATACCTGCAGCAGCAGGTTGAACACATCAGGATGCGCCTTCTCGATCTCGTCCAGCAGAACCACGCAGTACGGGTTGCGCTTAACCCGCTCAGTCAACTGGCCGCCCTCTTCGTAGCCCACATATCCCGGAGGCGAACCAATCAGCTTGCTCACTGAGTGCTTCTCCATAAACTCCGACATATCGAACCGGATCAGGGCCTTCTCGCTGCCAAACAGAAACTGTGCCAGCGTCCGAGCCATCTCCGTCTTGCCCACACCCGTCGGCCCCAGAAACAGGAAGCTGCCAATCGGACGCGCCGGGTTCTTCAGCCCTGCTCGAGACCGACGAATCGCCCGCGCCAGCGCCGAGATTGCCTTCTCCTGAGAGATCACACGCTTGTGCAGCTCTTCCTCGACCCGCAGCAACCGCTGCATCTCTTCTTCCTTCAGCGAGTTCACCGGAACGCCTGTCCACCGGCTCACCACGTCCTCAATGTCCTCCCGCGTCACGATCCCCGCAGAAGAATCGTCCAGGTGATACTTGTCTCGCAGCGCCCGTAGATTCTCACGCTCCTTGCGCTCTTCGTCCGAATAGAACCGTGCCTTCTCGAACTCATGATTCGCAATCGCATTTTCCATACGGTGCACGATGAACTTGATCCGTTTCTGTACCTCGGTCAGTTCTTCGGGCAGGGAAGTCTGCCGCAGCTTCACCCGCGCTCCCGCCTCGTCGATCAAATCAATTGCCTTGTCCGGAAGAAATCGATCAGGAATGTAACGACTAGAATGCGTCACCGAAAACGTAATCGCCTCATCCGTGTAGGAGACCGCATGAAACTTCTCATACTTCTCCTTGATCCCCATAATGATCTTGATCGCATCTTCTTCGTTCGGCGGCGGAACCTTCACTGCCTGGAACCTGCGCTCCAGAGACCGGTCTTTCTCAATCGACTTCCGGTACTCCGCAGGCGTAGTAGCGCCAAT
This sequence comes from Acidobacteriota bacterium, assembly GCA_021780315.1. Taxonomy (GTDB): domain Bacteria; phylum Acidobacteriota; class Terriglobia; order Terriglobales; family Acidobacteriaceae; genus Edaphobacter. The sequence goes on along the minus strand of JAJXYY010000023.1, from coordinate 11,222 downwards.
GCACTGGATCTCACCGCGACTCAACGCCGGCTTCAGAATGTTCGCCGCATCCAGCGAGCCCTCCGCCGAACCTGCGCCCACCAGCGTATGCAACTCGTCGATAAACACAATGGAGTTTTGGTTTTCCATCAACTCTTTCATGATGGTCTTTAGCCGCTCTTCAAACTGCCCGCGATACTTCGTCCCAGCGACGATCAGGCTCAGGTCCAGTGCCAGCACACGCTTGTCAGCCAGAAAACTCGGCACCTCGCCGTCTGCAATCTTCTGTGCCAGCCCTTCTACAATCGCAGTCTTACCTACACCCGGCTCGCCGATCAGCACCGGATTGTTCTTCGTCCGGCGGCACAGAATCTGGATCACCCGATCCACCTCTGTATCCCGTCCCACCAGCGGATCAAGTTGCTGGTCCATCGCGCTCTGCGTCAGGTCACGCGAAAACTCCGCCAGCATACTCTGCTCGCCGCGCTGTCCCTTACCGCCCTGCGACGTCGGCGCCTTCTCCTGCGTCGTCCGCTGCAACTCTTCTCGAATCGCCGGCAGCCGCAGGCCGCGCTCCGTCAAAATCTCCGCCGCAAAGCACTTCTCTTCGCGCAGCAGGCCTAGCAGCAGATGCTCCGTGCCAATGTGCTTATGCGATAGCCGCTCAGCCTCTTCCGCCGCATACGCCAGCACCCGCTTGCACTCGTTCGACAAAGGCAGATCGACCGACGTCGACACCTTCTCCCGAATCGTCGTATGGCCTTCAATCTGTTTTCGTATCGACTCCACCGACGCATGACTCCGCAAAAAACGGTTCGTCAGCGCCTTGTCCTCCCGCAACAACCCAAGCAACAAGTGCTCGGTCTCGATGTAAGGCGACCCAAACTGACTGGCCTCATAGCGTGCGAAGAAGATCACGCGCCTCGCCTTCTCTGTATAGCGTTCGAACATGTTCCCCCTTACATGAACCGCACATCCCATCAGCCCGAAGGCCACATGGATTGCCGGCTACCGTTAGCCCAGTACACGTCCCGTGCGAAGCTGCTCGCTCGAAACAAAACCGGCTGCTTCCAGCATCAGAAGCATCCACTTACTAACTTCCAGTCTATTCCTCCGCGTATCCAGCGAAAAGAGCCCTGAAAGTTATGCATACCCTACATCACTTACCCTTGGACGCACCATGTGCAAAATCGGCTATTAATCCCATCCCATCACAAAAGCCCTCATTTTCGCTACTTATACCAACTTCCCATCCCGCAGCCGCAGCATCCGGTCGCACCGTCCTGCAAACTCCAGATTGTGCGTAACCAGCACACTCGTAAGCCCATGCTCCCTATGCAACTTCTGGATCAGTCCAAATACCACCTCCGCAGTCTTCCCATCCAGATCCCCCGTCGGCTCATCCGCCAGCAGCATCTGTGGCTCCGTCACCAGCGCCCGCGCCAGACTAACCCGCTGCTGCTCTCCACCACTCAACTCCCCCGAACGATGCTCAGCCCGATCCGCTAGTCCCACCTCACCCAGCCATACCCGCGCCCGCTCCAACGCCGCCGCCCGGCCCATCCCCCGCGCCAGCAGCGGCATCGCCACATTCTCCACCGCTGTAAACTCAGGCAGCAAATAGTGAAACTGCCACACATAGCCCACCTTCCGGTTCCGAAACTCCGCCGCATCCCGCTCGGTAAACCCGCTCAGCCGCTCCTGCCCAAACCACACCTCGCCCCCCGTCGGACGGTCCAGAGCCGCCAACAGGTGCAGCAGCGAACTCTTGCCCGCCCCACTCTCTCCCACAATCGCCACCATCTCACCGGTATGTACCACCAGCTCCAGCCCCCGAAACAGCTCCACATCCCCCCGTCCATCTCCAGCCACCGCCGCATACAGCTTCGTCAGGCCCACGGCCCGCATCACCACCGCCTGCCCGCCGCCCCTCGGCAAAGGCTCCAGCGATCCACCTTCATCCACCATCTCAAACTCGCTCAATCGTCAGCTCTCCCTATCCCTGTCAGCAAACTATCTCCCCACCTCAGACCACGCCTGTCCGTCCAAAACGAACAGAAGAGCCTCTTCTGGCCTCAGTATCAGGCTCTTCCCCTCATCGTGGCCCGTCATGTGCTCCCAGGGCGATCGACATCCGGTTCCAGGCATTGATCGTTGCAATCACCAACGTCAGATTCGCCGTCTCCGCCTCGCTGAACTCCGCCCGCACTGCCTCATACAACACATCTGGTGCATGGCCATCCTGGATATTCGTCACCGCCTCCGCCCACGCCAGCGCCGCCCGCTCCCGCACCGAATACAACGCCGAATTACGCCACTCCGGCACCTCCGCAATCCGCGCCTCACTCTCCCCCAGCTTCCGCAACTCTGCCGAATGTAGCCCAATGCAGTACTCACACCCATTCAACAGCGAAGCCCTCAGCCGCACCAACTCCCGCAAAGAAGCCTCCAACTCCGCCCCCGTATTCAGGTAGTGCTCCAACGCAGTCAGCTTGGCTAACCCCTCAGGCATCAAACGTCCATAATGCAATCTCGGTTCACTCATTGAGCATGAGCCTCCATTTCTTGATTTCTTGCGACCGCTAGAAATCCACGAGTGGCTTGCGCCCAGCGAAGAATATAAGGAATCTTGAGTAACGCCGGATCTCTAGTTACCTCAGCGAGGAACCACGACATCTGTCCATCCCAAGCCTTTACGTCACCAGGGGGCGATAGTGTCCAGCCCAACTCTTCAAGAGTGTAATTGGCCTTTTCACTATTCTTCTTCATGGATGTCGTTACCCAATTTGTTTCATCGTTTTTGCCACCCCGCGAAGCAGGGATCACGTGGTCGATTGTTGGCATCAATTCCCAATAAGCAAAGTGACATTCATCCGTTTTTCCGTTTGGGTGATATGGAAACTGATCAGGGAGGCGTACAGAGATGATGCGCAAAGCTCCCGGAAGCAATAAAGCACGTCCTGAATAGCGATCGATAAAGCCATCCCTAACAAAAATGCCAACTGCTTTCTTAAGAGTGCATTTCCTTCCTGCATTCTCGCGCAGATCGAATGGATATCGTTCGCGAAGTAATTGAGCTGCGTCTTCAAGCGCACCAGAAGTAAGATGAGAACACACCTCTCTGATAACGCATGCGCCACTCTTCTCTTGTTCACTCATACCTCAAAGCCTCCGCTGGCAAAACCTTCGCCGCACTCCCACTCGGATACAACGTAGCCACCAAACTCACCCCCAGACTCACCGCCGTCACCAGCAGCGCATCCACCAACTTCGGCGCAAACGGCAGATGGTCAATCGAGTACACCGAGGCGTCCAGTCGGATGAACTGGTAGTGCCCACCGGCCCAACTCAGCCCATACCCCACCACTAGCCCCAGAACCGTTCCAATCACGCTGATCAGCAAGCCCTGAAACAGAAAGATCCGCCGCACCTGCTCCGCCCTCACCCCGAAGCTCATCAGCACCGCAATGTCCCGTGTCTTCTCCATCACCATCATGGTCAGTGCAATCAGAATATTCAGTGCCGCCACACACACAATCAGCGCCAGTACGATGAACGTCACCACCTGCTCCAGCTTCAACGCCCGAAACAACTCGCGATTCTGTTCCATCCAGTTCGTCGTCTGAAACCCTGCACCCGCAGCCTGCTCAATAGCACGCCCCACACGGTCCGCGTGATACAGATCGTCCACCTTGAAGCTGATCACCGAGATCAAATCCGGCTCATGAAACAGCCGCTGCGCATCACCCAGCCGCATAAACGCATAGCTGGAATCGTACTGATAGAACCCCGACTTGAAAATCCCCACCACCGAAAACCGCTGATACCGCGGCACCAGCCCCAGCGGCGTCAACTCCCCCTGCGGACTCGTCACCAGCACCGTATCCCCCACCCCCGCTCCAATCGTCTCCGCCAGATCCTTCCCAATCACAATCGGCGGTACCGACTGCCCTGCCACAAGATTGAGTGCCTCATGTCCCACCTCTGGGACCTGGCTTTCCACCGGCTCCAACTCCGCCGCCGACCCCTCCACCACACTCTGCAGCAGATCCCCCACCGTCTTCTCGTCCTTCGGAATCACGCCTTTGATAAGTGCCCCACCACTCCGCGCCCCACGCGAAATCAGCACTTGTCCATACAGTCCCGGAGCAGCTGCCGTCACATGCGGAACTCCGCGCAACCGCGCCAGCAATGGTCGCCACCCTCGTATCCCATCCCCCTTCACCCGCATCAGGTCCACATGCGAGGTCGACCCCACCAGCCGCTCCTGCAAATCCCGCCGCATCCCGTTCGTAATCGCCAGCGCAATAATCAGCGAAGCCACCCCCGCAGCCACGCCAATCACGCTGATGGCGGTAATCACCCCCACCACCGCCTGCCGCCGCTTCGCCCGCAGGTATCGCATCGCAATAAACAGTTCAAATCTCATCGCGCCCGTACCACTGCCTTCACCGTAACCGCATTTTCATAACGGTCATACACCCGCACTGCAATCACATGCTCCTTCGCATCGGTAACTGGAACAGTTGCTTGTGGCGCCTCCGTCAAAAAGTCGTACCGCTCCATCAGCGAGTCCGAAACCTTGCCCACCGGCTCCACATACTGCCAAGCTCCGGCATCCACGCTGTACTCCGCATGGCTTATCGGCGAAACCGCATCCCTCGCCTCCAGCGCCGCATGGATCTTCGTCCCCCGCATCTCCGCCACCAGCACCCCCGGCACCGGCGGAGTCGTATCCACCACAAAAACTCCGCTCACCCGCTCACCCGTCAGCGCCTCGGCGTCCGGATGCTCCGGCGCATCGCTTGCTACCACCTTCACCTCATAACTCCCATCCGGCAACAGAGCCGAATCAAAGCTGTAAAAACGGTCGCTGATCGTGTCCTTCAGTAGCCGCCAGTTCGCCTCGCCCACCCCGCGATACCACAATGCAAACATCAGGTCATCGCCGTTATCGTCATGCGCCATCCACCGCACCGTCATCGCCGTCTTGTCCTTCTGCGCCGTCAGCGGAACAGTACTAACATCCGGGGTAAAGCTCACTGCCGAAGCTGCAGCAGGGAAGCCCACCTGCACCGTCGTCGCCGCGGGCGTCCCACCTCCCGGAGCCACTCGCGCCCCAGCTTGCACCACAATCTCATCCACAGCCGGAGCCACATTCTTCGGCAGATAATTCATCCCTACCGCATCCAGCATCCCACCCGCTCCCAGCGTCGCCTTCCACTGCATGAACCGAGCCGCCGGAACCCCCACCACTCCATCCGTACTCACCCTCGACCACTCGCTCCAACCCATCACCGCACTCGGAACGTTCCCCGTCCGCACATACAACTCCACTCCCTGCAGACTCTGCGGACGCACCTCCGCACGCCCCCAATGCGAAAATCCCCCCGTATCAAAAACCTCACTCACGTAGCTCGCATCCTTGGCCAACGCATCTCCCACCCGAAACACCTTGCCGCTGTTGCTCGTCCCCAGCAGCAATCCGTCCCCTACCATCGCAAATGCCATCCCCTGCGACGCCTCCACATGCACCAGGTCCGTAAACCGTCCCGAACCATCCGTATCTACCCGATACACTCTGCCCCGATTGCCCGTAGCCGCCAGCAAGCTCCCGTTCCGCACCGCCAGCGCATACACCACGTCATCTTTCAACGTCACCAGCCGCATCGGCGAACCATCCACCCCAATTCGGTATATCTCCGATCCCTCCGGCACCAGCGCATTCGTCCCAGCAGCTGAAGTCGACCCTGGCTGCACAAACGTAATGGTCACCCCGGTACTGCCCGTCACCGGCAATGGCGGCAGAGACCCCACGCCCTTCGCTCCCACACCAGCGGCATACACATTCCCCACCGCGTCCATCGCCAGCGCCGTAATCTCCTTGCGCGTAGCCGCATACACCGCAAACGGCTTCGTCCCCACCGCAATCCGTCCCGCGGTTGCAGACAGTCTGTAGATCACGCCCGCACCATCGCTCCCCGCCCACAACGTCCCATCCTGCCCCAACAGCAGGCACCGGATATGCTGGTCCCCGGTCTTGAACAGCACCTCCGCCTTCCCCCCACCCGACGGAACCCGGTACACCACAGCCGGAGCCCCCGCTGCAACATACATCTCTCCACCTTTGCCCAAAGCCACATCCCACAGATACTTCGGCTTCTCTTCCGTCATAGCCGCATCGAACATCACCGCAGTCTCTCCACCTCCAGCCGTAATCCGGTACACCTTACCCTCTGGTGAAGTCACAGCCACCACACCCCCATCCGCCGCCACCCGCAGCGCCTGTACCGCCAATTCCTTACCCTGGAAGATCGTCGTGCCCCTGCCGTCCGCAGCAATCCTCACCACCCGTGCCGATCCTGCCGACGTTCCACCCAGCCCCGCATAGGCTATCCCCTTGTCATCCGTCGCCAGCGACCACACATACCCAGCACTTGCCGTGTACAGCAGGGAACTCGCAGGGCCTGCCTCCAGGCGCCCATCACTACGGATCGCGACCCCGCTCACCGTCCCCTTCTGCAGCTCCTCATAGCGGTCCACCGTCCACAACTTCGTCCCTTGCGCCATACCCTGCGGCACCAAACAGAGCGGGGCCAGACCCAAAAGGCCCAGCCCCATCCACACGATCCAATCCTTCGAACGGCTCAAGTAGCGTGTCATCATCCTGCCGTCAGTCTAAAGCAAGCACCGCACACGCGCGGACGTCTTCTGCTAGTTCGTCAAAACCGCACGATACCGCACCTGGTTCTTCTTCACCTTGGCCACGGCATCATTGGCCTTCGCCATGGCAAACCGCTCGGTTATCGCCTTAACACCATGCCGTGCCGCAACGTCCAGCATCTCGTGAAGGTCGCGCGGGCTACCCGTAGGGCTACCAGAGATGCCGCGCTGTCCGCCAATCAGAGAGAACGCCTGGATCTGTATCGGCGATGGCGGTACACCCACCACGCAGAACGTACCCTTGGGCCGCAGTGCATTCACATATCCCTGCCAGTCCTGGTCCGCGCTCACGGTGCTTAGCAGAAAGTCGAACGAGCCAGCTACTTTCTTCAACGCACCCGTGTCCCGCGTATTCACAAAGTGGTGTGCGCCCAGCGACTTCGCCTCGGCTTCCTTGTCCTTTGAGGTCGAAAACGCCGTCACCTCTGCCCCAAACGCCTTCGCAAACTGCAACCCAATATGCCCCAGTCCACCTATCCCAATCACGCCTACCCGCGATGACGGACGAACTCCATGGTTCCGCAATGGGCTGTAAACAGTAATGCCACCGCACAGCAAAGGAGCAACATTCTCGCTCTCCAGCACCGTTGGCACAGGTATTGCAAACTTTGCATTTACCCGGATACGGTCGGCATAACCACCATTCCGGCCCACACACGTAGGCTGAGACTTTGCGCACAGATGCTCGTCTCCCTGCCGACACCACTCGCAGATCCCACAGCTGTCTGCCTGCCAGCCAATCCCTACGCGCTCGCCCACCGTGCGGTCCCGAACTTCGCTGCCAACCGCGATCACCGCACCCACAATCTCATGGCCGGGGATAAACGGAAACTTGCTCAAACCCCAATCATTGTCAATCAGGTGAACATCACTGTGGCACACACCACAGTGCGAAATCTTTACCTCAACCTCGTTAGGCCCCAGATCGCCTGGATCGTACTTGTAAGGCAGCAAATGTGCGCCAGCCGCATGCGCGGCAAATCCATGTATCTCACTCATTGGAAATTTGATCCTTTTCAAACGCGCTCAAATCTATCCTGCGCTTCCTCTCGATGCTACAACAACCTTCGCTGCATAACTTTTTTCCCTCCGCCAAACCCTGCCATCCCACCTCCGCCCCTACCGAACCTGTAGGCTCAACACCACCGACCCACTCAAGCCATACCCAGTGTCCGCCGAGCCCAACTCCACCGCACTCTCCCCCGACAACTGTACTTTCTGAGTCGCCTTCATCGGCTCCAGCACATTCGCCATCGAAACCGGAACCTCCTCCAGCGTCCCCGACTCCAGCACCGCCTGCGCCGAGTGTTCCAGCAGCGTTACATACACTCTCTCGTTATCCCGCAGCCGGTTGATCTGTGCCACCGTATCTGCCAGTCCCACAGCATGTTGTGCCATCGCTCCCGCTCCGCTCGTCAGCTTGTCCAACGTCCCCCCGTCGCTCACCACCACCCGTACCGTTCCCGCCGCCAGCCGCTCCGGAACCTTGAACCTCATCCGCACCACCTTCACCGCCGACTGGTAAGGATGCACCGTCGCTTCCACCTCTACGGTCTCTCCCGCCCGTGCTTCGGTCCGGCTTAGCCGGGCAGATTCCAGCACCGCCGTCCGTCGCTCGGCAATCGCCTCCACCTTCAGCCGCATCCCCGTTACCACCGGCTGGTCCACCACATTCCCATAAACCTTGCCAAACCTATCATTCACCAGCAGCGCCGCATTGATCGCTCCCGAATTGAACTCACTCTGTGCCATCAATCCCTCGATCCGCACCGGTTCCTGCCCCTGCACCGTGATCTCTCCCCGCATCCGGAAGCTCAACTCCGCCGCAGCAACATTCGTCCCCTGTAAGCTCTGGTACACCGAAACCAGCATCGTTGAAGGCGTCAGTTGCCGGTTGTCAAGCACTTCAAACCGCAACGTCTTTGCCTTCCCATCTTCCTGCTTCCCATCGGACCCCTCCGGCACCACCTCGACCTCGACCGGAATCATCCGCGCCCGTACTCCGAAGCGTCCCAGAATAGCCGTCGCCCGGTCTTCCGTAAACGCCCCCACCGTCTGCGTCGTATTCACGATCTTGAACGCATTCAGCGGCGAAGCCAGCGTTGCCACCACCTCCGCCTTGGTCATCGGCATATCCACCGGACCATACTGCGTAATCGGATGCCCACACGCCAGCAGCCGTGTCGGATCAACATACGTCACCGTGCACGTCCCCGCCATCGACAGATCCCCCCGCACCAGCACCGCACTCACCGCCGACCCTGGCACCAGCGGTTCCGGCTGTACTGCCTCCGCATCCGACCCACCCAGCCCAGCCACAGGTGTCATCCCCATCGCTCGAAACCGTTCCCCAAACCGCTCCACCGTCTCCTCACTGAAGCCACCCCCAAACACCAGTGGAGTCTCGATAGCCTGCATCTCTATCCCACTTCCATTGCCAACACGTACCCGCCCGTCCCACGCACTAGCCTTCGCTAATTGCACCGCCGGCTTCGGTACTGACGCCTGCCCGTTCTTCGCCGTCGGATTGACACTCTCTTCGTCCCTCACCTCCAACATCAGCCCAATCGGGGTGATCCCTGCAATCGGATCCTTGCTGAACTGACCAATCCGATAACTTAACGCCCCTACCAGCCGCCCGTCGATATACACCGGGCTGCCGCTCATCCCTGCCACAACACCCGTATACTCCGGCTTCGTACCGTGCAACCTCGCCAGAATCATGTCTTGCCCCGGCCCCAGCGAGTCCTTCAGTACCCCTAGAATCTCCACCTCCATAGCCTCCGGCACCACCCCCTCAAACACCGTGTAAGCCACCCCGCGCAGCCCCCGTTTCACCTCCCCCAAAGGAAAAAAACGCGTCTCGACCGGCCCCGCAACAGGCAAGGAAAGCCCAGCCACAGGAAGGGAACCCACCCCTTGTGCCCAAATCACACGCCCCGGCGTCAAACAGACCGCAATACCCAACATCGCCCGTAGAGTCTTTCCCGTAACATTCACGTCTACAGACTAGAGCTTCAAGACCCCAACGCAAAGTAGCAACATCGTTTGACCCCTTGGGAACCACCGAACTCCGGAGTAAAGTTTCAGATGATGACTCAATGTCCAAGTAACAGACCCCACTGCAACCTCCCGGCCATCCTCCTCCCGGTCATGATTCTGGCCCTCGCGCTCCCCGCCCTCCACGCCCAGGACGCACCCTCCACCCAGACCCCGCCCCAACAAACCACACCCAGCTCCCAGGACAACTCCGGGCCCCAGACCGACAACGGCACCATTATCCTCAAAAAGAAAAAGGACGCCGACGAGCCTCCGCCCCCCGCCGCTCCCGCAGAACCCAAGGTCAAAAACCCCAACAACGAGACCTTCTCCCTCCGTGTCGACGTCCCCATCGTCAACCTCGACGTCAACGTCATCCTCGACAAAACTCACCAGTTCGTGCCCGGCCTCAAAGCCAACAACTTTGTCGTACTTGAAGACGGCGTAGAACAGCAGGTCACCAGCCTTCGCACCACTCAGGCCCCCATCACCGCCGTCATGCTGCTGGAGTTCGCCGCCAACAGCTACTACTTCATCAACGACATGCAGAACGCCTCCTATACCTTCTTCCAATCGCTCCGCCCCGACGACTACATCGCCGTCGTCACCTACGACCTCCGCACTCACATCCTTACCGACTTCACCAACAACAAGCAGATCGTCGGCCAGGCCATCTCCTCCCTCGTCATACCTGGCTTCTCCGACACCGACCTCTTCGACGCCCTCTACGAGACCCTCGACCGCACCAGTCGTATCGAAGGCCGCAAGTACATCATCCTTATCGGTACCGGCCGCGATACCTTCTCCAAAATCACTCTCGACAAGATCCTCGCCAAAATCAAAGCCACACCCAACGTCACCATCTTCACCATAGGCACTGGAGCCTTCATCCGCGAACTCGCCGACGCCCAGGGAGCCATGGGTGGTATCCAGCGCCTCAACTACCTCCAGGCAGAAAACCAGATGCGTACCTTCGCCTCCATGACCGGTGGCCTAAGCTTCAACCCTCTCTTCCAGGGCGCACTCCCCGATATCTTCGCGCAGATCAACGACTCCATCCGCAACGAGTACGTCATCACCTACCGCCCCACCAACAACCACAACGACGGAACCTATCGCAAAGTCAAAGTCCTCCTCGTCGATGGCGAAGGCAAGCCCCTACGGATGCAGGACGAAAAAGGCAAGCCCGTCAAGTACTCCGTCATCGCCCGCGACGGCTACTACGCCAAGCCACCGGTCGAGTAGCCCATGCGCATCGCCTCGCTCCAGCCCTCGATCACCCTTACCCTCCACGCGCTTGGCCGCCTCGATCTCCTTTGCGCCTGCACCCGCTACTGTATCGAGGCTCTCCCCGAACTAGCTGTGATGTCTCAATAGGTTGTCCATTCGATCTGGATCATAGAAGCTGATTGTGCGAACAAGAAGCTTTTAGGAGGAGATCGAATGGACAGTCATAAGAATGCCCGACTGACGGCTCGGAG
>JAJXYY010000035.1 GCA_021780315.1 Acidobacteriota bacterium | reverse complement strand
CGGGTTGTGCTTCGACAACACCTTCGTGATCGCCGCCGTCAGCGTCGTCTTGCCGTGGTCAATGTGACCCACCGTGCCAATGTTTACGTGCGGCTTTGACCGGTCAAACTTTTCCTTGCCCATGACTCTTATCTCCGTAATTCTTTGGTTCTAAATTCAAACTGCTGAAACTAAACTGGGTGTTGGCTAAAGGGCCGAGGCGGTTACTTGTCGTCCTTGCCCTGAACCTTGGCGATGATCTCTTCCGATACCGAACGGGGAGCTTCCTCGTACTGCTTGAACTGCATCGAGTAGTTGGCGCGGCCCTGAGTTGCACCACGCATGTGCGTTGCATAACCGAACATGGTCGAGAGCGGCACGCTGGCACGAATGGCCTGCGTGTTACCAACCATCTCCATGCCCTCAATACGGCCGCGGCGGGAGTTCAGGTCGCCGATGATGGTTCCCATGTAATCTTCGGGGACCGTTACTTCGACAGACATGATGGGCTCCAGCAGAACTGGCTTGGCCTTGCGGGCAGCTTCTTTGAAGGCCATTGATCCGGCGATTTTGAAGGCCATTTCGTTCGAGTCGACGTCATGGTAGCTGCCGTCGTAGAGCGATACCTTGATGTCAACCATCTCGTATCCGGCGAGGATGCCGCGCTGCATGGCATCCTGAATGCCCTGATCGATCGGCTTGACATACTCCTTGGGGATGGCTCCGCCCTTGGTGTCGTTGGTGAACTCGTAACCCTTGCCAGGCTCGTTCGGCTCGATACGGATCTTGCAGTGACCGTAGTTACCCGAACCGCCGGTCTGACGGATGTACTTGCCTTCCGCTTCGGAGTTGGAGCGGATGGTCTCGCGGTAGTTGACCTGCGGCTTACCGACGTTGGCTTCCACCTTGTACTCACGCATCATGCGGTCGACGATGATCTCGAGGTGAAGCTCGCCCATGCCGGCGATGATGGTCTGACCCGAGTCGATGTCCGTGCGTACGTTGAAGGTGGGATCTTCCTGAGCGAGCTTGGCAAGCGCCATGCCCATCTTTTCCTGATCGGCCTTGGTCTTGGGCTCAACCGCAACTTCGATAACCGGCTTGGGGAAGTCGATGGATTCGAGGACGACGGGCGCTTTGTCAGTGCAGATGGTGTCGCCGGTGATGAGGTTCTTGAGGCCGACCGCGGCGCAGATATCGCCGGCAAGAATCTCAGTGATCTCTTCACGCTTGTTGGCGTGCATCTTGAGCAAGCGGCCGATGCGCTCGGTCTTGCCAGTGCGAGGATTGAGCACCGAATCGCCGGTCTTGAGTTGACCCGAGTAGACGCGGATGAAGATAAGCTGGCCGACGAAGGGGTCGGTCATAATTTTGAAACCGAGCGCAGAAAACGGCTCGTTATCGTCTGCCTTGCGGACGATCTTCTCTTCCATGTTGTCCGGGTTGGAGCCGACCATGGGAGGGATATCGAGCGGGCTGGGCAAGTAGTCGACGACTGCATCGAGCAGGGTCTGAACACCCTTGTTCTTGAAGGAGGAACCGCAGAGCACCGGGAAGATGTTCATGGCGATGGTGGCCTTGCGGATACCAGCCTTGAGCTGCTCGATGGTTGGCTCCTGGCCTTCGAGGAAGAGATTGAGAATCTCGTCGTCGCTGTCGGCAACCGCTTCGATCAGGGCGTGACGTGCAGTCTTGGCAGTCTCGAGCAGGTCGGCGGGAATCTCTTCCACGGAGTACTCGGCGCCCATGGTCTCGTCGTGCCAGAGGATGGCCTTCATGGTGACGAGGTCGATGACACCGAGGAATTTTGCCTCTGCGCCAATCTGGATATTGATAGGAACAGCACGCGCACCGAGACGATCGACGATGGTGCTGGTGGCATAAACGGCATCTGCACCGGCCTTGTCCATCTTGTTGATGAAGCAGATGCGGGGCACTTTGTACTTGTCGGCCTGACGCCAGACCGTCTCGGACTGGGGCTGCACACCGGCGACCGCATCGAAGCAGGCGACAGCACCGTCGAGGACGCGGAGCGAACGCTCCACTTCGGCGGTGAAGTCTACGTGACCGGGCGTATCGATGATGTTGATACGGATGTTCTTCCAGGTGCAGGTGGTGGCGGCCGATGTGATCGTGATGCCGCGCTCCTGCTCCTGCTCCATCCAGTCCATGGTCGCAGTGCCCTCATGCACCTCTCCGATACGGTGCGTGATGCCCGTATAGAACAGGATGCGCTCGGTCGTCGTTGTCTTGCCGGCGTCGATGTGCGCCATGATTCCGATATTTCGGCAACGATTTAGAGGTGTAGTGCGTGCCACGGTATATCTCTCACTCTGCAGGCGGGGCCTGCGGTCAAATTACAAGATCTAACGACTCAGCAAAGTACAGCAGCCTTTGCCAGGAAACGACGGTTACCAGCGGTAGTGGGCGAATGCCTTGTTGGCTTCAGCCATGCGGTGCACATCTTCCTTCTTCTTCATGGCAGCGCCACGACCGTTGGCTGCATCCAGCAGCTCGGCGGTGAGCTTGTCTACCATGCCTTTTTCGCCGCGGGCGCGACCGTAGGTCACGAGCCAGCGAATGGCGAGCGAGGTACGGCGCTCGGGAAGGACTTCGATCGGCACCTGATAGTTGGCACCACCGACGCGGCGGGACTTGACTTCGAGCAACGGCTTGCAGTTCTCGATGGCCTTCTTGAAGAGCTTGAGAGCCTCGTCGCCACCCTTCTGCTCCAGATTGGTCATAGCCGTGTAGAAGATGCCCTGGGCGGTAGACTTCTTGCCGCCCCACATCATGGAGTTGACGAATTTCGTAACCAGGGTCGAGTTGTAGACCGGGTCTGGAGCAACTTCACGCTTCGCGATGTAACCTTTTCTAGGCATTGCTTTCTCTTCTCTTCTTCCTTCAGGGCCGTCGACTTCTCAAGACCTGAACCTGAAACTTTGTGGCGTTACGCCGACCGAAGCCGGTCGGGACGCGGTTTACTTGGCAGCCTGCTTCGGACGCTTGGCGCCGTACTTAGAGCGGCTCTGCTTGCGGTTGGCTACGCCGACAGAGTCGAGCGTGCCGCGAACGACGTGGTAACGCACGCCCGGGAGGTCCTTTACGCGGCCACCGCGAATGAGCACGATGGAGTGCTCCTGCAGGTTGTGGCCGATGCCCGGGATGTAGGTTGTGACTTCGATCCCGTTGGTGAGACGTACACGGGCGACCTTACGAAGAGCCGAGTTCGGCTTCTTGGGGGTCTGCGTGTAAACGCGCGTGCAGACGCCACGACGCTGCGGAGAACCCTGCAGCGCGGGGCTGGCGGTCTTGTAACGAGTGGGCGTGCGGCCCTGCTTGACAAGCTGATGGAACGTAGGCACTGGAGCTCCTTGCTGATACGTGCGAAACCGTACTACTAAAATTTTTCAGACATGGTGAAGGAGCGAACAATCGTCTTTCGCGTGGTGTACACGAGAAAACATTGAGAACGCTGAAGCGTCTCCGACGAAGCTCTTCCTGCTTCACGTCTGCAGAACAGATAACCAGACGAAAACAGTCGACGGTGGTCGAGCGTTTTTCCTTGAATGACAGGAATAGCCGACTCCGTTTCGCTGTTCCGGCCCACATAGCCCATCCAAGGTGGAGGGTGTCGCAGGCACGATGCGATAGGCCACAGACAACCGTCTTCAAGAAAACAATCTGAAGACTCTGCGGTGAAACTCTTGTATCCAGTGTAGCGCAAACGGGAGAACTTTGCTTATGTGGGCATTGCTGACCCCTGCTACTGCCTCCGGTCCTGAATCAGGTACATGGAGGCGCGATCCGGATACTCGCGGAACCTTTTTACAATATCAAGGTGTCGCGCCTGCGTCAACTTTTTGGAGCCTTTCGGGCCTGTACTTTTCGTGTTTGCACCATGGGTGGGGCATTCGCAGGAGTTGAAATTGCCATGCTAGGCTTTCGACATGACTTTCGCCCGAATTCGCACTGCTGGTTCTGTCGCCCTTCTCTTTATAACTGTTGTGGTTCTTACTCTGGCTGGCTCTGTGACGGTACTGGCCGAGGGTTCGGCTGTCCATGATCCACGGATTGGCGCGGTGCTGGAGGCGCTGGGCAAGACGCGAACGCCGTCGCAGGCTGCTATATCGCCGGATGGAACGTACGTTGCGTGGACGCTGGCGACCAAGGGTGGTGGGGAGTTGCATTTGACCGGACTGGCGCCGGAGGGTTCGGCGCAGGATGGGGCGTGGGAGCGGGTGATTTCGCCGGACACACTTGGGAATGTGACGAATGGCAAGGCTGGGGTGTGCTCGGCTGGGTCGCCGGTATGGTCTCCGGATGGGAAGCGGTTGGCGTTTTTGTCGGACTGCGAGGCGAAGGGTTCGGGCTGGGTGGCGGCGGAGCAGAGCGAGATTTTTGTATGGACGCTGGCGGGCAACGGGCTGAAGGAGGTGACGCAGGTGAAGGGCAGCATCGATGCGCTGGCCTGGTCTCCGGATGGAAAGTCGATTGGTTTTTTGTATGTTGAGAATGCGACGCGTAGCGCAGGGGCGCTGGCGGCAATGAAGCCGTGGGCGGGCGTGATTGGCGAGGATGGGGTGGAGGTGCAGCGGGTTGGGGTGGTGGATGTTGCGAGTGGCACGTTTGCGCAGGTGACTCCGGCGGGACTGCATGTGTATGAGTTTGACTGGGCTCCTGACTCTAGCCGATTGACGTATGTGGCGGCGAATCCTCCGGGCGAGAACAACTGGTGGGTGGCACAGATTTATGTGCAGACGATTCAGCGGCCGGGGATGCAGACGCTGGAGGCTGCGGGAACGGGAGCGTATGCGCCGAAGTCGATTCTGGACACGACGAAGCTGGCGGGCGAGTTGCATGGGTTGCAGGTAGCGGTGCCGCGCTGGTCTCCGGACGGGACGCAGGTGGCGTTTATTGGCGGACTGATGAGCGATCAGGGTTCGACGGGTGGCGATGTATATGTGATGCCGGCAACGGGCGGGCAACCACGGAATATAACTCCGGGACGTGCGGCTTCGGTGGCGTATCTGGCGTGGTACGGCGACGACCAGATAGGGGTTGCTGAGCATGTGGGAGGCAGCAGCCACCTGGCGTTGCTGGATGCGGCTACAGGCAGCGAGGTTCCGGTGGATGGTGCGCAGATGATGTTCCCGGAGTCGATTGGCGCGGGCGGGATGGCGATGAAGATTTCGCTGGCAAAGACGGGCAACGGCGAGGTTGCATTTATCCGCAGCTCGTTTGAGCGGGCTCCGGAGGTTTGGGCTGGATCGTTGACCAATCTGCGGCAGATTACGCATTTGAATGACGGACTGAAGCCTTCGTGGGGCAAGACGGAGAACATCGAGTGGGTCGATGATGGGTTCAAAGTGCAGGGCTGGCTGCTGTATCCGGCGAACTACGATGCGACGAAGAAATATCCGCTGATTGTGAGTGTCCATGGCGGGCCATCGAGCGCGGTGACTCCGCGTTGGCCCGGGGTGGGGTATGGCGGGGTGCCGTTTTCAGCGCTGGGCTACTTTGTGTTTATGCCGAACCCACGCGGGAGCTATGGGCAGGGAGAGAAGTTTACGCAGGCAAATATCAAAGACTTCGGCTATGGGGATTTGCGGGATATTTTGGCAGGGATGGATGTGCTGGAGAAGCGGTTGCCGATCGACACGAGCCGGGAAGGATTAACGGGCTGGAGCTACGGCGGATTCATGACGATGTTCGGAGTGACACAGACGACGCGGTTCAAGGCGGCGGTTGCGGGAGCCGGGATCAGCGACTGGAAGAGCTACTACGGGGAGAACTCGATTGACCAGTGGATGGTGCCGTTCTTTGGGAAGACGGTGTATGACGATGCGGCGGTGTATGCGAAGAGTTCCGCGATCGAGTACATCAAGAATGTGAAGACGCCGACTTTGGTGGTGGTGGGGGACCGCGATGGCGAGTGTCCGGCTCCCCAGAGCTTCGAGTTCTGGCATGCGCTGCGGGCGGAGGGTGTGAAGACGCAGTTGGTGGTGTATCCGAACGAGGGACATGCGTTTCGCAGCCTGGATCATCGGCGGGATGTGCTGGAGCGGGCACTGAGCTGGTTTGAGGTGGAGATGCCGCAGGGCAAGCAATAAGCATGGAAAGAGGTGGCGGGAGATCGCTTTTGCCATCTGGATTGACGAGAGCTGCGTGTTAACAAAACTGCGGGCATTTGCTTCCGCAGTGCGCAGCTTTTACACTAGGGAATCAGCTAAACAGCGGTTTGTATGTGACCGTTCAGCTTGAGTTTGGGTTGGACGGGGAGGTTCAATGCGTCGGTTTGTCACTTTAGTAGTTCTGCTTCTTTTCACGCTTCCTTTTGGTATGTCGATCGCTGGTTGCGGCAAGAAGGCTTCGGTCGCTTTTTGTGTTGCGGGCGACTCCGGTCCAGTTGTGGGTCAACTAACAACGGTGACGCTGCAGCCAAAGCTGTACGGCATCTCACTGAACTTTGCTGAGATCGGGCAAGTGAGTTCTCCGACGACGGCGGATTGCAAGGGAAGCTCCGTATCGGTGACTGGGTACACGTACGCGACGACGGATCTGACGGTCGCGGACATCAACCCGACGACGGGACGTCTATGCGGTGGTACATGGAACCGCAACTCCGGCGGCGGCATTGCGGATTTTACGACCTGCAACCCGACGAACAAGAGCGGAACGGCATACATTACTGCGACGGCCCAGGGAGTGACGAGCAATCCATTGCCGGTGTATATCCACCCGGTGGTTACGAGCGTGGTGCTGGGCAATCCCTCGACGGACTGTATCAATGATCCTGCGACGAACTGCAGCACGGCGTCGGCGAATTACTCACCTGCGAGCTGCACGGTGAATCCGGCGAATGGTTGCTGCACGGTGGCTCCTCCGCTTGTGGCGACTGCGGTTGCGGCGAATTCGTGTCTATCGCAAGGTCAAACGGGCGTGTTGGCGGCGCGTGTGTATGCCGGCTCGGGCAACAATGTGACTAACATCAGCTGCCAGGCGGGTCACTTGAACTACTCGCCTCAAAACACGTCGGTGGTGACGATCGATCAAAACGGTGTTGCGACTGCGGTTGCTCCGGGATCGACGATTATCAATTCGAATCTGTCGAATGCGGGAAGTTCGGCGGGCTTCTTCTCCACCTGTCCTCCGGCATCGATTTCGCTTACGATTCCTAATTCCACCAATAACACCAGCGTGGTGGTGAATGAGAACAACATTCAACCAATTACTGCAACAGTATTGGACACGAACGGTGTGACGCTGACGGGGTTGAAGCTGGAGTATCTTTCGACGACTCCTTCGACGCTGCCTTCGGGTGGTGCTGCTTCTGTGACTCCGAGCTTTTCGGGCGCGGGCGTGATTACGGCGATATGCCTGCCTCCGAGCTGCAACCCTGCTCCGTTCAACCAGATTGGTTTGTTTGGGAACGGCAAGCAGATTATTTCCAACCCGATTGAAGTGACGACTCCGGGCACCAGTACGACGGTGCTGTACATGGCGAGCACGCAGTCGTTGTATTTGGTTCCTCTGGACTTCAACACGCCGGTGCTGGGAACGCCGGTGCGGTTGCCGTATGTGCCGACGTCGATGGTGATCAGCAACGATGGCTCGACGATTTACCTGGGCAGTGCGACTGAGTTGATGGTGTTCAATGCACTGACGAATGCGCTGTCTCGGCAGGACCAGTCGGTGCAGGGGAATGTGCTGGCGGTTTCGCCGGACAACACGACGTTGGTGATTGCCGATCCGATTCGTCAGCTGGTGTACCTGTATTCAGCCGCGGGCGGGATCCAGACGCAGTATGGCGGCGTTGCGACGCGGGCGCAGTTCACGCCAGACAGCCAGACGGTGTACATCACAGCGGGCAACCAGCTTCTGGTTCACTCGACGTTTACGGGCTGGACAAGCATCTCCGGATCGACGCTTCCGGCGCTAGCTACTCCGGTGACGGACGTGGCGGTGACGGTACCGAGCACGGGTGCGTTTTTTGCAGGGGCGACGACGACGGCACGAGCGGATTGCCCGTTGACGACCGTGACCAATACGAACGGTGTGCAGACGACGACGAACGTGTTCTATCCGGATGCGGGAGTAGTTGGTCCGCCCAGTGATCGCGTAGCAGCAACGAATGACGGCAAGCACATACTGGGCGCGACGGTAACGCCGACCGGGACCTTGACGGATCTGAACGTGGGAGTTCCAGTTGGGGCGTGCCCTGTGAATGGCGGTCTGACGTTTACGGCGACACCGATTTTGACATCGGTACTGCCGGGAGTGACGGCGACGAGCATCACGGGGGTACTGACGTCTTCGGACTCGAGCACAGCGTTCGTGACGTACACCGGTACGGGTGGCGTAGTGCCGGAGTATAACCCTGCGGTGAGTGGTGCGGGAACGCTGAGCAATGTGACGCTTTCGGGCAGTGCGGTTGCACCGGTTACGGGAGTATTCAGTTCCGACAACACGACGTTCTACGTTGGGACGACGGGCGATAACCAGGTACACATCCTGACGAAGGGTGCGACGGGGTTTGTCGACACAACGACACCGATCGCTCCCAAGCTGCCGGATGCAAATGGCAACCTTGTGGTACCGAACCTGCTGGTTCAGCGTCCACGCAAGCTGACCTAGAGCGATGATGTAAAAAGGCCCTCTCTGCGGAGAGGGCCTTTTTGTTTGGTGTTGCGCTGGTGTGGCAGGGACGAGGTTACAGGGCGAGACGCTTTTTGAGCAGATCGCGGGCGATGGCGTCGAGGACACCGTTGAGGAAGTGAATGGACTCGGGCGCAGCGTAGCGGCGGGCGACTTCGAGCGACTCGTTAATGATGATGGGGCCGGGAGTTTTCGGGTAGCCAAGCATCTCGGCGATAGCGGTACGTAGAAGGTTTCGATCGACGACCGGCATGCGCTCGATACGCCAGTTCTGGGAGTACTGCTCGATGATGGCGTCGATCTCTTCGCTGCGGGTGGTGGCTATGCGGAAGAGGTCCTCGGCAAAGCCTCGGGTTTCTGCGTCGACATCGTCGCGGGAGGGCCAGAAGAGTTTGCTGACCTGTTCGGGGGACTGTTTACCGAGATCTCCCTGGAAGAGCATCTGCATGGTGAGTTCTCGTGATTTGCGGCGTGTGCCCATTATTTAGTCCTGCTGGCTTTCTTTTGGGGCTAATTTGCGGTGGATGGAGACCATTTCGATGGCGGCGATGGCGGCTTCGAAGCCTTTGTTGCCTGCTTTGAGACCGGCGCGGTCGAGTGCCTGTTCGAGGGTTTCGCAGGTGAGGACACCGAAGGCGTGGGGCACACCGGTCTCCTGTTGAGACTGGCCGATGCCGCGGGCGACTTCGTTGTAGATGGCTTCGTAGTGGGCGGTCTCTCCGCGGAGGAGGCAACCGAGGGTGATGATGGCGTCGACTTTGCCTGATTCTGCGATGGCACGGGCGGCAGAGGGGATCTCCCAGGCGCCGGGGACGCGGATGATCTGGATGTCGTGCTTGCTGGCCCCACTGCGGTGGAGGGCGTCGAGGGAGCCCTGGAGGAGGCGGTCGGTGATGACGGTGTTCCAGCGGGTGGTGATGACGGCAAACGACATACCGGCTGCCGATAGATCGCCCTCGATGGCGATGGGCTGGTTGTGGAGCGGATTTTCTGACTGCCAGAAGCCCAAGGTGAGGTCTTCGCCTAGTTTGACGGTAAAGAGTCGGGCGTTCCAATGGGTAAGTTCGGGCGCGCTGAGGCGGGCGGCGATCTCTTCGGAACGATAGCTGAGGAGCATCCATTGATGGATGGCCGCGTGGATGTGGTCGAGTTGTGTGGTTTCGATAAGTAGCGGGGGGACGGCAGGTGGACGCCCGGTGACTATTTCGAGATTGCCGATGGGGGCCAGAAAGGCTGCTCCGCGTCCGGTGGCGTCTTGCCAACCTTTGCCGGGCTCGAAGCCGAGGGCGCTGAACAGGCCAGCGAGTTGATCGAAGTCGCTGCCGGAGGGGATGGCGTGAACGAAGGTGATTCCCTTAATCATAGTTTTCCGTGTAGCTTCATCTTCGATTGTATCGTCTGGAGTTGCGTGAAAGGGCGGGAGGCTGGGATGACTTACGAGACGTTGTTGTACGAGGTAAACGAGGCGGTGGCGACGGTGACGCTGAACCGGCCGAACGTGCTGCATGCCCTGAACAGCCGGGTGTTCGACGAGTTGGAGGCGGTGTTTACCGAGTTGGTTGCGGATGCCGCGGTGCGGGTGATTCTGCTGACCGGGGCTGGAGAGAAGGCGTTTGCTGCGGGCGCGGATATCAATGAAATTGCAGCGACGGATGTGGTCTCGGGCGAGGCCAAGGCGCGGCGGGGACAGGGAGTTTTGCAGTTGATTGAGACCTGCGGGAAGCCGGTGATTGCATGTGTGAACGGCTTTGCACTGGGCGGTGGTTGCGAGTTGGCGATGGCGTGTACGCTGCGGATTGCGAGCGCGACGGCGAAGCTGGGGCAGCCGGAGGTTAAGCTGGGGCTGGTGCCGGGATATGGCGGGACACAACGACTTCCACGCCTGGTGGGGCAAGCGGCGGCACTGAAGCTTTTGCTGACCGGCGGGATGATCGGCGCAGAGGAAGCACTGCGGATTGGGCTGGTGGATGAGGTGGTACCGGCGGAGCGGTTGATGGCACGGGGAATGGAGTTGGCCCGGACGATGGCGGCGATGGCTCCACTGGCGGTGGCGGGATGCCTGGAGGCGGTTCGGCGTGGTGGCGACGTGGGATTGGAGGAGGCGCTGGGTGTGGAGGCGGAGATCTTTGGACGGCTGTGCGGGAGCGAGGACAAGGCGGAAGGGACACGGGCGTTTCTGGAGAAGCGAGCCGCGGTTTGGGCGGGCCGGTGAGGATTGGTATGCTGGTGGGAGGTATGACACAGTTGATGAATGATCCGAGTGAGGTTGACTTGAAGCGGAGTCTATTCCCTTCCCTTTGCGTTGCGATGGTGCTGGTGTGCGGGCTGAGCGGCTGCACGCGCAGTACTGCTCCTGCCGCGATGCAGACGGGGAGCAACGCAGCGTCGCAGCAGCAGGCGCTGGAGGAGACTCGGCAGCAGCTGGAGTTGATACCTCCGCCGTCAAAGATTCGGTACATGGCGGTACGGAGCTTGTCGGCGTGGGAGAACCCTTACCTGACGGTGCAGGACGGCATGGTGACGCTGCATGTGCTGATGGCTGACGCCAACACCAGTGGGCTGGGTGAAGGTGGGATGCTGCGTCCGATGGGAGCGCGGCGGCAGGACCTGAATGTGCGACTGAGCGAGCTGACCGCCGCGTTGAATGCGATTCCGGCGACAGCGTGGCCGTATGGACGGGTGATTGCGGTGGAAGAGGCGCATGAGATTCCGGCGAGTGCCCGGCCGCAGGTGCGCCGAAGCATGGAGACCGTAATGAAGACGCTGAGCGATGTGGGGGTGGTGGTGTATGAGTGGAACGAAGGCGCTACCGGGACGAAGTAAACCGATGAGGTTGCGCTGGTATTCGGGAATCGTGTTGCAACATACTTTTGCTTGCTGAGCGGACAACGACCTTGCATACAACGGCACTTGTAGTCTTCTGCATTTTCTTTGCGCTGGTGACACTGGCGGGGTTCTGGGCGGCGCGCTGGCGGAGGCCTGCGGCGGGGATGGCTTCGCTGGAGGAGTGGGGGCTGGCCGGGCGCAGCTTTGGGACGTGGGTGACGTGGTTTTTGATTGGCGGCGACCTGTACACGGCGTACACGGTGATCGCGGTTCCGGCGGCACTGTACGGTGCTGGAGCGATGGGTTTCTTTGCGGTGCCGTACGCGATTATCGCGTATCCGTACATGATGCTGGTGTTGCCTCGGCTGTGGACAGTATGTCACCGTCATGGTTACATAACGTTTGCCGATTTTGTGAGCGGACGGTATGGGAACCGGTGGCTGACGGTGGCGATTGCGCTGACGGGGGTGCTGGCGTTGATGCCGTATATTGCGCTGCAACTGGTGGGGATGCGGGTGGTGATCGGTGCGCTGGGGGTACATGGAGAGTGGCCGCTGGCGGCGGCGTTTGTGATTCTGGCGGCGTACACATATTCGAGCGGGCTGCGGGCGCCGGCGGTGATTGCGATTGTGAAAGACGTGATGCTGTATGTGATGGTGCTGGCGGCGCTGATTATTCTGCCGTGGAAGCTGGGTGGCTATGCGCATGTGTTTGCGGTGGCGAATCAAGCGCTGGGAGCGCACTCACCGGCGGCGACGATTTATCTGCGGCAGGGGCAGTTTCTGGGATATTCGACGCTGGCGCTGGGGAGTGCGGTGGCGTTGATGCTGTATCCGCATACGGCGACCGCAGTGCTGAGTGCGCAGAGTGCGAAGGTGGTGCGGCGGAATGCTGCGCTGCTGCCAGCGTATAGCTTTCTGCTGGGGCTGATTGCGCTGCTGGGGTATGTTGCGCTGGCTGCGGGCGTGGTGACGAAGGATACGAGTTCGGCGGTTCCTCTGCTGTTTTTGAAGATGTTTCCGGAGTGGTTTGCGGGGTTCTGCCTGGCGGCGGTGGCGGTGGGAGCACTGGTGCCGGCGGCAATCATGTCGATTGCAGCGTCGAATTTGTTTACGCGCAATCTGTATGGGGAGTTTACGGGCCGGAAGATGCTGCCTTCGGAGGAGTCGGGGATGGCGAAGGTGGTGAGCCTGGTGGTGAAGTTCGGGGCACTGCTGTTTGTGCTGCGGTTGCCGGCACCGTATGCGATCGAGATGCAGTTGCTGGGGGGGATTTGGATTGCTCAGTTGTTTCCGGCGGTGGTGGTGGGGGTGTTTACGCGTTGGCTGAACCCGTGGGCGCTGCTGGCGGGATGGGCTGCGGGGATGGCGAGTGGCTCTGGAATGGCGTGGGCAATGGGGTTGAAGAGCTCGGTGTATCCGCTGCATGTGTTTGGGGGTGTGTATCCGATGTATGCGGCAGTGCCGGCGCTGGTGCTGAATCTGGTTGTATCGGTGGTGCTGACTGTGGTGTTTCGTATGGCAAAGATGGACGCCGGGACGGATCGTACGGACCTGTCGGCTTATGTGGGGTAGTGCGGGCTGGTTGACACCGCGGAGGCTGGGGGAAGCATCTTAGAAACAAAGAGCGGAAGCAAAATACAGGAAGGAGTTACGGATGCGTGAGATGAAGAGTTTGGAGCATGGGGTGGAGGGTGAGGGCGAGGTTACGAAGTCGCTGGTGAAGGGGATGCTGGCGGGATTGATTGGGGGGTTGGTGGCGACGGCGGCGAAGTCGGTGGTGGAGAAGATTTATCCGCCACAGGCTGCAGGTGCGGCAGAGCCGGAGACGGTGCTGGCGGAGAAGATCGCTGGGCATCGGCTGCGGGGTGCGGAAGGGACGGCGGCGACGGCGGCGATTCACTGGGGGTTTGGCGCGCTGGCGGGCGCGGCGTATGGGGGGCTGGCTGAGTACTTCCCTGCTGCTACGGCGAAGGATGGTGCGAGCTTCGGACTGGCGCTGGCGACGCTGACACAGGAGACCGCACTGCCGGCGATGGGGCTGGTGGAAGAGGCCGGGGAGCAGACGGTGCGCGAGCAGACGAGCGAGATGACTTCGCATGTGGTGTACGGATTGATTACGGAGACGGTGCGGCGACTGGTGCGGCCACGGTTGGGATAGATGGCGATGGACTGTGCCTGAGGGCTGCAATGCGGGTGGTGGTGCTGGCCGAGGGGCTGGAAGAGCTGGGTATCGTGGTGGTTCCGGATGGGATTGAAGTGTTGTAAATTTGCGTGGTCTGAATCTTCACCATACGGAAGAGGTCGGGGTAGGGGCCTGCGCGGGCTACTTATACTTGGGACAGTGGGGCGAGTGTACGGAACGGCAACAAATAGCGCTCTCTAGAGGCATTAGACCTTGATGAAGAAGTCTCGACATGCGGTGGTAGTTGGTGCGGGACCGGGTGGACTGGCGGCGGCGATGCTGCTGGCGAAGTCCGGGGTAAAGGTGACGGTGGTGGAGAAGCGCGGCCAGGTGGGCGGCCGGACTTCCACGCTGGAGCAGGATGGCTTCCGGTTCGACGTTGGGCCGACGTTTTTTCTTTACCCTCGGGTGCTGCGGGAGATCTTTGCTGCTGTGGGGTATGACCTGGATGCCGAGGTTCCGATGACTCGGCTGGACCCGCAGTATCGTTTGGTGTTTGGGGCGGGCGGCGAGTTGCTGGCCACGCCGAATGTGGAACGGATGACCAAGGCGATTGCAGCGATCTCGCCTGAGGATGCGGGGCGGTTCCATGAGTTTATTACGCTGAACCGGACCAAGCTGGCCAAGTTTCTGCCGTTTCTGCAGTCACCATTTGAGAGCTGGAGGGATCTGGCCAAGCCGGAGATGTTGAAGCTGCTGCCGTTGCTGGCTCCGTGGCGGTCTTTGGATGATGATCTGCAGGCGCACTTCAAGGATGAGCGGATTCGTCTGGGGTTCAGCTTCCAGTCGAAGTACCTGGGGATGAGTCCATTCCGGTGCCCTAGCCTGTTTTCGATTCTTTCGTTTCTGGAGTATGAGCATGGGGTGTTCCATCCGACGGGTGGCTGTGGCGCGGTGACCAAGGCCATGGCGCGGATAGCCCGTGAGATGGGGGTGGAGATACTGCTGGATGAGCCTGTCGAGCGGGTGCTGGTGGAGAATGGCAAGGCGATTGGGGTGAAGACGCTGAACCACAGCCTGCCTGCCGATGCGGTGGTGGTGAACGCAGACTTTGCCGGTGCGATGAAGCGGCTAGTGCCGAACCATTTGCGGAACAAGTGGACGGATGCGACGCTGGCGAAGAAGGACTACTCCTGCTCGACGTTCATGATGTACCTGGGGATTGAGGGGCGGTACGACGAAGTGTCGCACCATACGATCTACCTGGCGGAGAATTATCGCGACAACCTGAAGGACATTGAGGAGCGGCATCGGCTGAGCGAGAATCCTTCGTTCTATGTGCAGAATGCGAGCGTGACGGATGCGACGCTGGCGCCGAATGGGCATAGCACGCTGTATGTGTTGCTGCCGGTGACGCACGAGTCGGCGGGCGTGGACTGGGCGAAAGAGATGCCGCGATTCCGCGAGCTGGCGCTGGACCAGATGGAAAAGATTGGGATTTCGGATGTGCGGCGACGGATTCGTACGGAGAAGATTATGACTCCGGCGGGTTGGCAGGGGGAGTTTGATCTGTACAAAGGGGCGACGTTCAGCATGGCGCACTCGCTGAAGCAGATGTTGCACTTGCGGCCTCATAACCGGTTTGAAGATATTGACCAGATGTACCTGGTGGGTGGCGGGACGCATCCGGGGAGTGGGCTGCCGGTGATCTTTGAGTCGGCGCGGATCACTTCGCGACTGTTGCTTGAAGATCTGCAGATGGAGCCGCAGTGGGAGACGGGTGCAGATGGGTCGATGCCGTCGGATGAGCTGGTAGGGGTGGCGTCGTAGCGATGCGGGATGGGGTGATGGATGCCGAGTCCGCGTGTAAGGGGGCGGATCGCGGTAGAGTATCGGGTATGACCCAGCCTGTGACCGACAAGACGATGGACGAACCGACGTGGAGTGGGACAGTTTCGGGTCGAGTTCGTACGAGTGAGTTGGCTCAGAGAACATGGGCGGCTTGTTCATTAACCGAGCGGTTAGAGGTGTTGCGGCGCGCGCGGCAACGGATGGCGGGAATGGCGGCGGCGTTTGCGGCGGCGATACCGGACGAGTTGGTGAGGACACCGGCGGACACGATGGTTGCGGAGGTGTTGCCAATGCTGGCGGCTGGCCGCTTTCTGGAGCGTGAGGCGGCGAAGATTCTGGCGGTGCGGCGGTTGGGGCGGCGCGGACTTCCCTTTTGGCTGGCTGGTGTGGACAGCGAGGTGCGGCGAGTAGCGCTGGGGAAGGTGCTGGTGATTGGGCCAGCGAACTATCCGCTGTTGCTGCCGGGCGTGCAGGTCTGGCAGGCTTTGGTGGCGGGCAATGCGGTGGTTTGGAAGCCGGGGCGCGGCGGCAGAGCGGTGGCGGCGCTGTTTGCGCAGGCGATGTATGAAGCGGGGCTGCCGCACGATTTGCTGCGGGTGGCGGAGGAGAGCGTGGAGGCCGGGCGGGCAGAGATCGCGCTGGGCGCGGACAAGGTTTTGTTTACCGGCTCGTCGACTACTGGGAAGGCCCTGCTGCGCGAGTTGGCGGACACGGCGACGCCAAGTGTGATGGAGCTTTCGGGCTGCGATGCGGTGGTGGTGTTGCCCTCGGCGGATTTGGAACGAGTGGTGCGAGCGTTGGTGTTTGGGATGCGGTTGAATGGGTCGGCGACGTGTATGGCTCCGCGACGGGTGATGCTGGTGGGTGCGTCGGCGGGGCGTAAGCGCACGCTGCTGCGGAAGCTGGAGACGGAGTTGGCTGGGGTTGGGGGAGTTCGGCTGGCGGAGGCGGCTCGCGAGCAGGTGGAGGCGCTGCTGGATGGGGCGCGAGAGATGGGAGCGCAGGTAATGGGAGAGGTCGTAGCAGAACAGCGACCTATTCTGGTTACAGATGTAAGGCCGGAGATGGCGATTGCGCAGGCGGATGTGTTTGCTCCGCTGCTGATGGTGATGGCGGTGGCGGATGAGGCGGAGGTGCTGGCGGCGCAGGAGGAGTGTCCTTATGCGTTGACGGTGGCGGTGTTTGGGGAGGAGCGCGCGGCGCGTGCGTTGGCGGAGAAGATTACGGCGGGGACGGTGGTGGTGAATGATGTGATGGTGCCGACGGCTGATCCGCGGGTGCCGTTTGGGGGGCGTCGCGGGAGTGGCTTTGGCGTGACGCGGGGCGCGGAAGGGTTGCTGGAGATGACGGCAGTGAAGGTGATCGCGGTCCGGCGCGGCAAGAGCACACGTCACTACGAGGCGACGGGCAAGGCGCATGAGGGGTTGTTTGCCGGGTTGATTGCGATGAGCCATGCCGGGACGTGGCGTGCACGGTGGCAGGGTTTGAAACAAGTGGTAGCAGCAAGCAAAGGATTGAAGGACCGATGACGAGGAGCACTATGCAGAGCGGCGATGGGATAAAGGTTGGAGTGATTGGATCGGGACTGGCTGGACTGGCGGCGGCGTGTACGCTGGCGGCGCGCGGACACAAGGTTACGGTGTTCGAGAAGAACGCGTGGCTGGGCGGCAAGGCAGCACAGTTGCGGGCAGAGGGCTTCCGGTTCGATATGGGGCCGACGATTTTGATCCAGCCGTCGGTGCTGCGGAAGATCTTTGCCGAGGCAGGCAAGCGGATGGAAGATTACGTGCCGATGGTGCGACTGGATCCGCAGTGGCGGTGTTTTTTTGAAGATGGGTCACGGCTGGACCTGATGGACGATGCGCAGGCGATGGCGGCGCAGTTGGACGCGGTATGGCCGAAGATGGGTGCGGGTTATCTGAAGTTTCTGGAGATGTCCGAGCAGCTGCATTCGATCAGCGACCGGTTCTTTTTCTGGCGGTCGATCGGGTCGATCAAGGACACGATGGATGTGGGCGGCGCGTTCGATCTGAAGGTGCTGAAGGATGTGATGCGGATGCGCCTGGGGAAGACGGTGGCAGGCACGATTCGCGAGTTTATTCCGGATGCGAATACGGCACAGATGCTGGACCACTTTGTGCAGTATGTGGGGAGTTCTCCGGATGCTTCGCCGGCGATTTTGTGCTCGATTGGGCATATGCAGATGGAAGAGGGGATCTGGTATCCGCTGGGTGGGACGCGTGCGGTTCCTGAGGGTCTGGTGAAGCTGGCGACGGAGTTGGGCGTGGTGTTCCACACGGAGACGGACGTGGCGCGGATTGTGACCGATGCTCCTTCGTATGGCGGCCGTAGCGGTAAGGTGACGGGGCTGATTACGACGACGGGAGCGGTGCACTCTTTTGATCGGGTGGTGTCGAATTCGGATGCAGTGCGTACGCATCGGGAGTTGGTGGGCGGGGCTCCGGCGAAGACGTTTGAGCATAAGCGGAGCTATGAACCGGCGTGCAGCGGGGTGGTGTTGTACCTGGGGCTGAAGCGGCGGTACGAGCATCTGGCGCATCATGATTTTGTGTTTTCGCGCGATCCGCATGAGGAGTTTCATCACATCTACGATCTGGGCGAACCGGCACCCGATCCGACGTGCTATCTGGCGGCGACGGCGGCGACCGATCCGACGAGTGCGCCGGAGGGCGGCGAGGCGCTGTATGTGCTGGTGCATACGCCGTATCTGCGGCCACACCATGACTGGAAGAAGATGCTGCCGGGGTATCGGCAGGTGATTCTGGACAAGCTGAAGCGGACGGCGGGAATGGAGGATATCGAGGAGCAGATTGTGTTTGAGGCGGCGCTGACTCCGCAGGATATCCATGACCGATACCGGGTGCTGAATGGGGCGATCTACGGGATTTCGAGCCATGGGGTGTGGCAAGGAGCGTTCAAGCCGGCGAACCGGAGTCGCGAGTTGGAGGGGCTGTACCTGGCGGGGGGTGCGGCGCATCCTGGGCCGGGGATGCCGATGGTGATGATGTCGGGCTGGATAGCGGCGGATGCGCTGGACCAGCAGGCGCGTGGCGTGACGGCTTAAGACGAAGGATTAGACTAGCTGGCATGCGACTGAAGGAACGGACTTAGCAGACGATGGACGCTCCACGAATCTCGGTACCGATGCTTGGGTTCTTCCGGCGGATTGTGCGGAGGTATTTTCGGCGGCACTTTCATGCGGTGCGGATTAGCGGCGCGGGCCGGTTTGCGGCGGATGGCGGGCCGCTGCTGGTGTATGCGAACCATAGCTCGTGGTGGGACCCGATGGTGTGTTTTCTGCTGGCGGCGGAGTTGATGCCGGAGCGGAAGCACTATGCGCCGATGGATGCCGAGGCGCTGGAGCGGTATGGGATTCTGAAGCGGCTGGGAATCTTTCCGGTGGAGATGAAGACGAGTCGGGGGGCGGTACAGTTTTTGCGGACTGGAGAGACGATCGTTCGGGAGGGCGGGGTGCTGTGGGTGACTCCGCAGGGGCGGTTTGTGGATGCGCGGGAGCGGCCACTGGCGTTCAAGCCGGGGCTGGCCGCGCTGGCGTCGCGGGTTGCGACGAAGGTGGGGAGTTGCCGGGTGTTGCCACTGGCGATCGAGTATCCGTTCTGGGATGAGCGGTTGCCGGAGACGCTGCTGCACTTTGCCGAGCCAGTGGAGGTGATGGCGGGTGAGAGTGCGGAGGCGGTGCAGGAGCGATTGCAGGCTGCGCTGGCTGAGGCGATGGAGACGTTGCAGGAGATGGCGATGCGGCGGGATGGGACGGGGTTTACAGTGCTGCGTGCGGGGACGCTGGGTACAGGCGGGGTATATGCGTTGGGGAAGCGAGTGACGGCCTGGGCAGGAGGGCGGCCTTATCGCGCAGAACACACGGTGGGGGCGACGGTTTCGGTGGCGAGAACGAGGGATGGGGATACGGATGCTTGATGCGTTGACGATTGCGATGATGCTGTGTGCGCTGGCACCGGCGGTGCTATTTTGCGTGAATCTGCGGGTGTATCGGGAGCCGGAGGAGGCAGGCGAGTTGGTGCTGCCTGCGGTGTCGGTGCTGATACCGGCGCGGGATGAGGAGTTGTCGATTGGGGCGGCGGTGGCGAGCGTGCTGGCGAGTGTTGGGGTGGAGTTTGAAGTGGTGGTGATGGACGACTGCTCGACTGACCGGACAGCGGCGATTGTGCGGGCGATGGCGGAGCAGGATGCGCGAGTGCGGCTGGAGCAAGCACCGGGGTTGCCACAGGGATGGAACGGGAAGCAGCATGCGTGCTGGTCCTTGGCGCAGGTGGCCCGGCATGAGGTGATGTGCTTTGTGGATGCGGATGTGCGGCTGGAGCCGGAGGCACTGGCACGGATGGCGGCGTTCCAGATGCGGCGGGATTGCGGGCTGGTGAGCGGGTTTCCGCGGCAGGTGACGAAGACTTGGCTGGAGTGGCTGCTGCTGCCGCTGATCCACTTTGTGCTGCTGGGGTTTCTGCCGGTGTCGCGGATGAGGATGAGTACCGATCCGGCGTTTGCGGCGGGTTGCGGCCAGTTTTTGATGGTGCGGCGAGAGGCTTACTTTGCCTGTGGCGGACATCCGAAGATCAAGGCAACCATGCATGATGGGTTGCTGCTGCCGCGACTGTTTCGGCAGTGTGGGTACAAGACGGATCTTGCGGATATCACGCGGCTGGCGACGTGCCGGATGTACTCGAATGCGCGGCAGGTGTGGTTTGGGCTGGCGAAGAATGCGACGGAAGGGATTGCCGATCCGGTTCGGATTGGGCCGATCAGCCTGGTGTTGGTGCTGGGACAGGTGTTGCCGTTTGTACTGGCAGGGTGGTTTGCCGCGGTAGGCGGCGCGTCGGTGGCGGTGTGGGTTTATCTGAGCGTGGGGATGGCAGGGGCTTGGTTGCCGCGGGTGCTGGC
Organism: Acidobacteriota bacterium; assembly: GCA_021780315.1. Classification (GTDB taxonomy): domain Bacteria; phylum Acidobacteriota; class Terriglobia; order Terriglobales; family Acidobacteriaceae; genus Edaphobacter. The sequence continues at coordinate 52,943 of JAJXYY010000035.1, read as the reverse complement.
GGTGGGCCGGTTTCGGCAGAGTTGGCGGGGGGCGTTGCTGCATCCGGTGGGGATTGTGGTGTTGCTGGCGGTGCAGTGGTATGCGCTGACGCGGAAGCTGATGGGCGGGGCGGTGAGTTGGAAGAGCCGGGCTTACGCGGGGGAGTAGGAGAGTGCGGTCGCTGCGCGAAGCCCACTCATGCGATAAGGCTGCATGAATGGGGCACCCGGCTTGTAGTGAGATTGTGCGAGAGGAGAGCGGAGTGCGGTCGCTGCGCGAAGCCGACTCATGCGATAAGGCTGCATGAATGGGGCACCCGGCTTGTAGGGTGATTGTCGCGAAGATGGGGCATCTGGGTTTGTGAGGGTGTCGGGGTTAGTTGGTGGGGATGGATTCGCGGGTTTTCGGCCAGTTGGCAACGAGGTTGTCGACTACGAGGTGGCCTACGCGGTAGGCGTCTTCGAGGGCGGGGATGTAGGCGGAGTATTTGGAGACCTTGGTGGCGGCGAGGCTTTGGGCGGCGGTGAGGTCGTCGGGTTGCTGGTCGTAGTTGCTGGCGGTGCGGAGGACGAGGACGCGGTTGAGGTCGACTTTTCCGGCTTTGGCGAGCCAGGTGAGGGACTGGAGGGTTCCGGTGTCTTCCATGCCGCAGATGGCGTAGGTTCCGTGGCCGTCAGTCTGGTAGGCGAGCCAGTTGTGGGCCCACTGGTTCATGAGCTTGCCGTGCCAGTAGGTGCTGGCGGAGAGGTTGTCGGCGCGGAGGACGAAGGGGGGACGGTGGGCGGGGCTGTCGGGTTCGGTGGCGAGGTAGGCCTTGCGGTGGTCGGCGATGGCGGGGGTGTCGAGGAGCGGGGTGTCTTTGGTGAGGTTGAAGGCCCAGGTGACGAGGGCGGGGTTGAGACGGTAGATGTTGCCGTCGTCGCCGAAGCGGGGCTGGCGGGGCTGCTCGTAGGGGGTGGATTTTCCGAGGGGGACGTAGCCGGTGGTCCAGAGGCTGCGCTCGGCCGGGGTGGCGTTGGGGATCTCGCGGGCGTCGATCTCGTGGGCGAGGTCGCCATCGACGATGTAGTCGGACCAGACGGCGGAGCCGAGGGAGCCCATGTGGGGATCGATGCCGCCGATGCCGGCGACGAGGAAGTAGGCGTGGGTGAGGTCGAAACGGGGGTCGAGACCGAGGGCCATAACGGAGGCGGTGGCGCGGGCGGTGCCAACGCCGGTGAGGAGGCCGAGGACTCCGGTGGTGGGGTTGAGGCGGAGGTCGTGGTAGGCGGCGGGCAAGGGCAGGACGGTGGAGAGGTGTTCGCGCTCGACCCAGTACTGGTACTCGCCGGGGGCGTCGCCGGTGTCGGCTCCCTGCTCGAACATGTTGATGACGACGACTTTGATCTCGATGGGCCTGGTGGAAGATGGCGCAGGGGTTTGCGAGAGGGCGCAGGTGGCGGTTGCCAGCAGGAGGAGCGTGGAAAAGAGGCGCATAGGTGATGGTAGCAAGAGCGGCGGAAGAGGTGTTTCGGCAGCGCGTGTGGGGACGTTACACGGACGATGCGGGCTCCGTTAGAGTTAATGGAGGACGTGGTCCTGAGCAGGTTGATTGGGCGGTGCTGGATGGGTGAGGCTGGAGTGGCTATGGATAGTGTGCGGATGGATAAGTTTCTTTGGGCGGCGCGGTTCTTCAAGACGCGGGCGTTGGCGGCGGGGGCTTGTGAACTGGGCCGGGTGGAGTCCAATGGATTGCGGGCGAAGGCAGCGCGCGATGTGAAGGTGGGCGACATGCTGCGGGTGAAGACCGAGGCGGGAGAGTTTCTGGTAGAGGTGCTGATGGTGAGTGAGGTGCGTGGTCCGGCGGCGGCGGCGCAGCGACTGTATCGGGAGACGGAGGAGAGCCGGGAGTTGCGGCTGAAGCTGGCGGCGGAGCATAAAGAGATGCTGCGGATCGGGGTGGTGACGGAGGGTAAGCCGAACAAGCGGGACCGGGCAGAGCGGAGCAAGTTGCGGGGGAAGATTCACCGGTTTTAGGTGGGGGTGAGTTTGAGGCACGTTGTCGTGCGACCGCCTACTTTCTGCGGTTGACTGAGGTATGGGCAAGGCAGGAGATTCTACTGCGAGGTTGCGGGCAGGGCTTTGCGGATGAGGGGTGCTACGCGGGTACCGAGGAGTTCGATGGCGTGGAGCATGTCGGCGTGGGGGAGGTTGGCGACGGTCATCTGGAAGGTGAGGCGGTCGATGCCACCGAGGGATTGGTTGATGCGGAGGATTTTTTCGGCGACGGTTTCGGGAGCGCCGATGAGGAGTGCTCCGGTGGGTCCGCGAAGAGTGTCGTACTGGAAGCGGGTGGTGGGGGGCCAGCCACGCTCCTTGCCGATCTGAGTGAAGGCGTGGGCGTAGCCGGGGAAGAAGATGTCGGCGGCCTGGGCGTCGGTGTCTCCGAGGAAGCCGATGGAGTGGATGCCTACTTTGAGTTGTGCAGGGTTGTGGCCGGCGCGGTGGCCGGCTTCGCGGTAGAGATCGATGAGGGGGCGGAAGCGGTGGTGTTCTCCGCCGATGATGGCGACCATCAGGGGCAGGCCGAGGAGGCCGGCGCGGGCGAAGGACTCGGGGGTTCCGCCGACGCCAAGCCAGATGGGAAGGGGGTTCTGGAGAGGGCGAGGGTAGATGCCCTGGCCGGTGAGTGGTGCGCGGTGCTTTCCGGACCAGTGGAGGTTGGGGGTTTCGCGGATTTTGAGGAGGAGATCGAGGTTTTCCGCGAAGAGGGAGTCGTAGTCCTTGAGGTCGAGGCCGAAGAGGGGGAAGGACTCGATGAAGGAGCCGCGTCCGGCGACGATTTCGGCGCGGCCGTTAGAGATTAGGTCGAGGGTGGCGAACTGCTGGAAGACGCGGACGGGGTCGGCGGCGGAGAGGACGGTGACGGCGCTGGTAAGGCGAATGTGCTGGGTGAGGGCGGCGGAGGCGGCGAGGATGATGGCGGGGGCGGAGTCAAGATACTCCGTGCGGTGGTGCTCGCCGATGCCGAAGACATCGAGGCCTACCTGGTCGGCGAGGGTGATCTCGGCGAGGAGGTTGCGCAGGCGATCGGCGGGGGCGATGGTGAGGCCGGTGGCGGGGTCAGTAACTGCGGCGGCGAAGCTGTCGATACCGATTTGCATAGGTGGAGATGCTCCTGCGAGACGAGTGGTTCGATGCGGCAGGACGGGCGGACGATTCACGGCCCGGCGGAGGGGTTGGGTTAGACGCCCTTCTTCATGGGCTCCCAGATGAATTTGTGGATCTGGAGGGAGAGACGGGCGGGGATGCCGTCGGCCATCATCCACTCGACGAGGGTGCGAGGGTCGAGGGTGGCGTTGTCGGTGGTGCGGAGGGGGCTGGGGGATTTGTTGAAGGCTGGAGAGAGGAGGACGCCGGCGACTTTGCCAGGGAGGTCGTGGGTGAGGATGAAGTCGCGAGCGAAGTCGTAGTCAGCGCGGTTGGTGAGGACGAATTTGACTTCGTCGTTTTTGGTGAGGGTAGCGAGGTTCTCCATCCGGAAGGAGTTGGCTGCGGCGCCTGCTCCGGGGCATTTGACGTCGACGATTTTGTGGACGGCGGGGGGGACTTCAGCGAGGGGGCGCTCGCCGGAGGTCTCGATCATGAGGGTGTAGCGGGAGTCGAGGAGGCGGCGCATGAGGGGGAGGAGTTCGCGGGCCTGGAGCATGGGTTCACCGCCGGTGAACTCGATGAGCGTGCAGGGGGCTATGCCGGTGCCAAGGGCTTCGATCTGGGCTACGATTTCGTCTTCGGTGAAGGGCTTGCCGCCGGTGAAGGTGTACTCGGAGTCACACCAGGCGCAGCGGAGGTTGCAGCCGGCGAGGCGGACGAAGATGCAGGGGAGGCCAGCGAAGGAGGATTCGCCCTGGACGGATTTGTAGAGCTCGATGAGGTGCATGGTGGAGTCTATTCGTAGTAGCGGGCGAAGCTGGTGTCGGTCTCGTAGAGGGTGCAGTCTTTGACGCGGACGCGGCCCTGGGTCATGTCGTGGAGTTGCTGGCTGGTCTGCTGGTAGAAGTATTTGGCGAGGTTTTCGGCGGAGGGGTTGATCTCGTGGTCGAAGGGCGGGAGGTCGTTGATCATGAAGTGGTCGAGGTACTCGACGGTGGGGCGCATGACCTGCTTGAGAAGCTTGAAGTCGAGGAGCATGCCTGCCTCGTCGAGCTGCTCGCCGATGAGGGTGACAAAGACCTTGTAGTTGTGGCCGTGGGGGTTCTCGCACTTGCCTCGGTAGTTGCGGAGGTAGTGGCCGGAGGAGAAACCGGCTTCTACGGTGACTTCAAACATGATGCTTCATTCCCTTCAGTAGCCGCGTGTGTGATTTAGATGGGAGCTGGCGGCGGGTGGGCTCAGCTTATCTTCTGATTGTATCGTTTTGTGGGTCAGGAGGGGGTTGGGCTAGGGTTTGCGGCGGTCACGGCGGGATTGTTCGGCGCGGCGTTCGGCTTGCTCGAAGAGGGAGGAGAGGATTCCGGCGAGAGCGATGACGAGGGCTACGACAAAGAGAGCCAGACCCATGGTGCGCCAGAGGGAGGCGTCGCCAGGGGAGCCGGGCTGCTGGGCGATGTTGGTGTAGGCCACGCCGCAGGAGACCAGAGCGAAGAGGGCGAGGGAGGCGGCGAGGATGTAGAGGTTGCGTCCCATGGGCTTACCTTTATTTTACGGTGAGCAGGGAAAAGGCGGGAGCCAGCGATTTTGGCGGGATCAATTCAGACGGGGATGGGGTCGGACTGGGGTGGACGGGGACGCCATCCGTAGAAGGCGAGGAAGCCAGCCAGCAGGAGGAAGATGCAGGTGAGGGCGGCGCAGGCAGGCCAGCCACCATGCTTCCAGACGAGGCCGGGGAGCAGGCCTCCTACGGTTCCACCAATGTAGTAGGTGAAGATGTACATGCCGGTGGCGGAGACGCGGGCTCCGGTGGGTGCGGCATCGCGGAGGAAGCTGTTGGCGCAGGTCTGGGCGATGAAGACTCCTGAGCCGGCGAGGGCGAGGCCGATGCCGACCATGAAGAGGGAGGGGATGAGGGTGGTGGCGACTCCGGTGAAGGAGATGGCGATGGCGGCGAGCATGCCAAAGCGCAGGCCGATGCGGACCAGGACGGTACCGGCGATAAGGGTGGCCAAGAGGCCGAGCAGATAGACGGTGAAGAGCCAGCTTAGCTGTTGGGTGGAGAGGGAGAAGGGTGGCGCGGCGAGGTAGAAGGTGATGTAGCTGAAGACCGAGACCAGAGTGAACAACATGCAGAAGCCGATGCCAAAGGTGGCGAGCAGGCGGGGGTTGCGGAGGTTGTTGCGGACGGTGCCGAGAGGAGATGCGTGCGGGGCAGACGCGGAACGATGACGGGCGGGGCGGAGCAGGCGCTGGGTGAGGGCCGCGCCGAGGAGACCGAGGAGGCCGAGGGCGAGGAAGACGAAGCGCCAGCCGAAGTGCTGGGCGATGACTCCGCCGGAGACGCGGCCGAGGAAGCCGCCGAAGACGGTTCCGGCGACGTAGAAGCTCATGACGCGGGGGACGAGCAGAGGCGGCCACTCTTCGGTGACGTAGGCGATGGTGATGATGAAGATTCCGGGGGTGACGAGGCCCTGAAGAAAGCGCCAGAGGGCCAGGACCGGAAGGGTGGTGGCGGTGGCCGTCATGAGGGTGCAGAGGGCGAGGGCGACCATGGAGGCGAGGATGGTTCGCTTGCGGTCGACGCGCTCCGCGAAGATGGCGAGCAGGGCCGCGGAGATGGCGACACCCAGAGTGGACGCGCTGATGGTGAGGCTGACACTGGTCTCGGATGCACGGAAGACGCGGGAGAGTAGCGGGAGAAGCGGCTGGGTGCAGTAGAGATCGAGAAAGGCGCACATGCCGCAGAGGAAGGCGGCGAAGACGTGTTTGTAGGGGCGGAGGCTGAGGGTGGAGTGGTCGGCTGACGCGGGGGCAGCGAGGGGTGAAGATGCTTGGCTCGCTACTGGGGGCATGTATCTATGATGCGCGGTTGGGGCTGGTTGTCGCAAATTTGGCGGGAGTGGTCAGGATCCGGTGAAGAATTGTTCTACGTCGGTGATTTCCTGGGTTAGGCGGTAGGGGGGTAGGGAGTCGAGGAAGATGCGGCCGTAACGTTGGCGCTGGATGCGGGGGTCGAGGAGCATGAGGACTCCGCGGTCGGAGAGGGAGCGGATGAGGCGGCCGAAGCCTTGCTTTAGGGTGATGACGGCGTTGGGGACCTGGTAGTCGAAGAAGGGCTTGCCGCCGAGGGCTTCGATGGCTTCCATGCGGGCTTTGACGACTGGGTCGGAGGGGACGGCGAAGGGGAGGCGGTCGATGATGACGCAGGAGAGCTGCTCACCCTGGACGTCTACTCCCTGCCAGAAGGAGGAGGTGCCGAAGAGGACGGCATTGGGGGTGTCGCGGAACTGCTGGAGCAGGACGTGGCGGGGGGCGGTGCCGTGGAGGAGGAGGGTGTAGGGGAGCTCGGCGAGGAGGCGGTCGTGGACCTCGCGCATCTGCTTGTAGCTGGTGAAGAGGCAGAAGGCGCGGCCTTTGGTGATCTCCAGGACGCGGCGGATGCGTTCGGTGGCGCGGAGCTGGAAGTCGGGCTCGCGGGGATCGGGCATGTTGGGGGGCAGGTAGAGGAGGGCCTGCTGGGCGTAGTTGAAGTGGCTGGGGACGATGAGCTCGCGAGTGCCCAGGCCTGAACCGAGGGTGAGGCCGAGGCGCTTGCGGATGTGGTCGAAGCCTTTGGCTACGGTGAGGGTGGCGGAGGTGAGGACGACGGAGGAGTACTGGTCGAAGAGGGTGGTGGAGAGGAGTTCGGAGACGTCGATGGGTGTGGCCTGGAGGTGGGTGTGGAAGGCGGCGGTGGCGCGGGCGAGGCTGCGGACTCCGGTGGTGGCGCGGCGCTCGATCCAGAAGACGGTGTTGGGGTCGGTGGATTCGAGAAGGAACTTGAGGTGGTGCTTGATGTCGGCGGTGCGTTTGCGGAGGCCGGAGGACTCGTCGACGTTCTTGAGGTGTTCGAGCTCGCCTTCGAGGCGGGTGAGGGCGTTGAGTGCTCCGGTGTAGGTGTCGCCGGACTCCTCGAGGAAGGACTCGCGTTGGTCGAAGGGCATGCGTCCGGGGGAGGGCGGGCTGAAGGGGCCTTCGCCGGGGAGGGCAGCGAAGAAGAGGCGGGAACGCTCCTTGAGAGAGGTGCAGGCGTTGGTGATGGAGCTGGAGAGGGCGTCCTTGGCCTTGAGCATGGTCTCGACGTCGCGGGTGAGCTCGTCGATGCGCTGGGTGGAGAGGCCGATGCCGAAGTAGTTGGAGGCGATGTCTTCGAGCTCGTGGGCCTCGTCGAAGATGACGGCGGCGGCTTCGGGGAGGATGCCGGCGTCGGGGGCGTTGGCGGCCTGCTGCTTGATGGAGAGATCGGCGAAGAAGAGGTGGTGGTTGACGATGACGATGTCGGACTCGAGGGCTTTGCGACGCATGGAGGTGATGAAGCAGTTCTCCCAGTCGGGGCAGGTCTGGCCGAGGCAGGCTTCGGTGCGGGCGTCGAGTTTGGCCCAAAGGGGTGAGTGCTCGGGGAGGGCGTCGATCTCGGCGCGGTCGCCGGTGTCGGTGGTCTTCTCCCACTGGGCGATGTGGTGGAACTGGTCGATCTCTTCGAGGCCTTGCAGGATGGGGTTGCTGCGGAGGGCGTAGAGCTTGTGTTTGCAGAGGTAGTTGCCGCGGCCCTTCATGTAGCAGACTTTGAGGGGGCCGGACTCGCTGAGGAGGGATTCGAGGAAGGGGACGTCCTTGAAGTAGAGCTGCTCCTGAAGGTTTTTGGTGCCGGTGGAGATGATGACGCGCTGGTTGCGCTCGCGGGCGAGGCGGAGGGCGGGGAGGAGATAGGCGAGGGTTTTGCCGGTGCCGGTGCCGGCTTCGACGATGAGGTGGCGCTTGTCGTTGAAGGCTTTTTCGACGGCCTGGGCCATCTCGTATTGGCCGGGGCGGTGCTCAAAGGCGAGAGAGGAGCGGGAGAGGAGTCCGCCGGGGGAGAAGAACTCGCGGAGCGTGGGGAGGCGGGCGGAGGGGCTGGGCGTCCCGGGGGGGGGGGGGGTGATCGATATGGGGGTGAACGGGGACACGAGGTGGCTGACCCCATGATAGCTGTGGAGAGGGATGGGGGCATGAGTGGGGTCCCCCCTCCCCCGCCATTGTTGCGCAAAGTCTTCGAATGATGGTGGTTAGGGGTGGACTTGAGTGTGCTTGACATGGACTTGGGGATTTGGGTGCGGAAGTTGGCTTCGCTGCTGGTGGGGTTTCTGAGGGATTGGTTTGTCAAGTGGAGTGGGGTGATGTGGCTGTCTGGAATGTTGGAGCTCTTGATGCTTGGTAACTTTTACGTTACCCTCGCTCATGGTTGAAGTTCGTGAGTATGTCGATGCTAAAGGCCGGATTCCCTATCGGGATTGGGTTGTGAAGCTGGACACTAGCACACGCGTCAGAGTGATCACTGCTGTACTTCGCATGGAGCACGGCAATTTTTCGGCGGCGAAGAGTGTGGGCTCTGGGGTCTCCGAGTTGCGGTTGGATTTTGGGCCGGGTTATCGGATTTATTTCGGCAAGGATGGGGAGCAACTGGTGATTCTGCTTGGCGGGGGCACCAAGAGAAGGCAGCAAGAGGATATCGACGTGGCACATGCGATGTGGACCGAGTACAAGAGACGGAAGCGGGAGGAAAAATAGATGACCCTGACACGAAGCTTTAGAGAGACGATCAAGGAACAACTAGCAGACCGCGACTTTCGGCGGGAGTTTTTGCGGGAGGCGGTCGGGAACATGGTGGCAGGAGATTTGGAGACGGCCAAGTCGGTGCTGCGTGAATATATCAACGGCACATTGGGCTTTATTGCTCTGGGGCAGGCGCTTTCGAAGTCGCCCAAGAGCCTGATGCGGATGCTTAGCCCGGAAGGAAATCCGCAGGCACGGAATTTGTTTGAGATGGTTGCTTATCTTCAGAAGATCGAAGGGACTGTTTTGGAAGTTCATGCGAGTAGTGCTACTGCGGCTTGAGTGATTCTTTCGCAGCGAAGCTTAACATTTCAGAATGGAAATGTGGTGGGGCGGAGGAAAGCGGTTCGCTTCGCGAAGGCCCACCTTAGCGACGATGAAGCTGTCGCGAAGATGGGGCACCCGGGTTGGTGGTAGGGGACGAGCAGGCATACCCCAGGGGCTGAAGCCCGAGTTTGGGGTGGGTTGAGAGAGCCAAGCCTGAAGGCTTGGCGTACCTGGCGGCGGAGGCGAGGCGGAGATGCGGGGAGACTGAGAGTGCAGGGGCGTTATGTTTTGTGGTGGGGTGGGGGAGGGCGGTTCGCTGTGCGAATGCCCACCTTAGTGACGATGAGGCCGTCGCGAAGATGGGGCACCCGGGTGTGGGAGTGGGGGCTGGGCAGTGGGTGGGTGCATGATCTTGTGTTCAAGGGTATGCAGGAGTGAATGATCGTGCGTTTATCTCCCTATAATGGTAGTTGGCGCTGCGGCGACGAGAGAAGGCACTCCTTTGGCTAAGAAAGACGATAAGAAGAGATTAGGCAAGAAGCACCGGCAGGCTAGCACGAGGCCGAAGAAGGGTCGTGCGCCGAAGAGTACGCCGACGACGGGAGCGGTGGATCCGCGGAAGCGTAAGGTGCTGTCGACCAAGCGGGCGCAGGTGGAGAAGTTGAAGCGGGTGACGAAGCAGTCTCCGGATAGGGAGAAGCGGAAGACGCTGCGTACGGATGTGGGGGAGAGTGCGCCGAAGAAGCCGGTGAAACGGGCTGGGGCAGATGGCTCCGGGGCGGGCGCTCGTGGTGGTGCGGGCAAGAAGCAGGTGCTGCGGTCGGCGAAGGATGACAAGGTTAAGCGCGGTGCGGAGAGGCCGGCGGATGGGATTGTAGGGCGGCAGACGCCGCGATCGGCGAATGTGACGGGCCGGGAGCGGATGGATGACGAGGACTGGCGCGATATCGAGTTGCTGGCCGCGCAGATGGTGACGGAGACCGAGAGTGCAGATGCCCGGGACCTGCCGCTGATTGCGGTGTGTGGTCGTCCGAATGTGGGCAAGAGCACGCTGTTCAACCGGCTGACGGGATCGCGGCGGTCGATTGTGGGCGACGAGCCGGGGATCACGCGGGACCGCATTTATGGCGAGATTGAGTGGATGGGGCGGGATGCGCGGATTGTAGATACGGGCGGGGTGGTGCCGGATGATGAGGCACTGATTCCGGCGGAGATCTTTCGGCAGGCGCAGGTGGCGCTGGAAGAGGCGGACGCGATTGTGATGGTGGTGGACGGGCGGACGGAGCTGGCGTCGCCGGATCTGGAGTTGGCGCGGCTGTTGCTGCGGGGTGGGAAGCCGGTGTTTCTGGCGGTGAACAAGATGGACTCGGAGTCGATGAACTCGGCTGCGGAGAACTTTCGGCGGCTGGGATTCCGGAATGTTCTGCCGATCTCGGCGGAGCATGGAGTGGGGATTGGGGACCTGCTGGATGAGGTGTTTGAGGTGCTGCCGGAGAAGACGGAGTATGGCGATGCGCCGGACGTGGATGCGGTGATGCTGACGGCGGAGGATGAGATGGAGGAGGACGAGGATGGTCCGGACTTCTCACCTGAGTATCCGATTGCGGACGCTGCGACGTTGGTGCCGGCGATTCCGAGTGGGCCGGAGCGGCGGCTGCGGTCGCATGGGGAGCATGTTGCCAAGGAGACGAAGGTTGCGATTATCGGGCGGCCGAATGTGGGCAAGAGCACGCTGCTGAATGCGTTGACGGGAACCGAGCGGGCGATTGTGAGTCCGATTGCGGGAACGACGCGGGATGCGGTGGATGAGGTCGTAGAGCGGGGCGGGCATAGCTTCCGGTTTGTGGATACGGCAGGGATTCGGCGCAAGGGCAAGACGAAGCTGATGGCCGAGAAGCTGAGCGTGATTATGGCGCGGAAGCATCTGGAGGCAGCGGATGTGAGCTTGCTGATCATCGACGCCGCGGAAGGTGTTGCGGCGCTGGATGCGAACATCGGCGGGTATGCGCATGAGAGCGGGCGCAGCGTGATTATCGTCGTGAACAAGTGGGACCTGATGACGAAGGTGGGACCGGATGGGATGCGGCTGTTCGATGGTAAGCCGCCGGCGGACCAGAAGCAGTATGAACAGGATGTTCGGGACAAGCTGAAGTACCTGGAGTACGCTCCGCTACTGTTTATTTCGGCGGTGGATGGGAAGAATATCGAGTCGGTGTTCAAGAAGGTGGAGCTGGTTTCGCGGGAGCGGCGGAAGCGCGTGACGACCGGGCAGATGAACAAGTTCCTGGAGAAGGTGGACTTCCAGAAGGCCAGTGTGCCGATGAACAAGCGCGTGCGGATTTATTACATGACGCAGGCGGCTGTGGCTCCGCCGACGTTTGTGCTGTTTACGGACAAGGATGTGAAGATGCACTTCTCGTTTGAGCGGTTTCTGGGGAACCAGATTCGAGAGCACTTCGGGTTTATTGGGAGCCCGATCTGGTTCAAGATCAAGGCGAGGAACAAGAAGAAGCAGGAGTAAGGCAGGGGTTTTGGGGCTACCAAGCCAGGTAAGTCAGATCCGAGGATCCCTCATGGGAAGATGTCCGAAGTGTGGCGGTGCTGTAACTCCGCTCAAAATGTATGCCCACCGGTCCGCATGTGACGGCAAGAAACCGCTATACATGCAGAGTAGGCCAGGACGAGTTAAGTCACTATCAATGCGAACTTCAGGAATGGAACTCCGTCGATCTGAGGCTATCGAAGCTCATCACGTACTTGAAAGCAACGTGAATGCAAACCTGAAAAAGCTAAGGCTCAAATTTAATAAGCAAAATAAGCCTCCAATACCCGAAAAGTAGTTCTTCAGGACGTCACAAATTCAACCATTCATTCCAGGCTTCGAGGGCGCGGTCGCATTGGATGCGGTGGCGTTCTTTTTTGTCGCGGATGCGTTTGCGGAGGTCTTCTTCGAGGGGTGGGAGGAGGTCGAAGGTGATGTTGGCGGGTTGGAATTTTTTGGTTTCGGCGTGGGTGATGTAGTGGGTGAGGGAGCCGTTGGCGGTGATGCGGGGGGCGGGGGTTGGGGTGAGGCCGTGGGCGATGGCTGCGGCGTAGCGTCCGGCGAGGAGGCCGGAGGCGATGGATTCGGTGTAGCCTTCGACGCCGGAGAGTTGGCCGGCGATGAGGATGGTGGGGTGGGCTTTGAGCTGGAGGGTTTCGGTGAGGAGCGAGGGGGCGTGGATGTAGGTGTTGCGGTGGATCTGGCCGTAGCGGAGGAATTTGGCGTTCTCGAGGCCGGGGATGAGGCGGAGGACGCGGGCCTGCTCGGAGTACTTGAGGTGGTTCTGGAAGCCGACGAGGTTGTAGGAGTCGGCGCGGAGGTTTTCCTGACGGAGTTGGACGCAGGCGTAGGGCCAGCGGCCGGTTTTGGGGTCGGTGAGGCCGGCGGGCTTCATGGGGCCGAAGCGGAGGGTGTCGCGGCCGCGGCGAGCGGTCTCTTCGATGGGGAGGCAGCCTTCGAAGTATTGGAGTTTTTCGGGGGTGGGGGAGGGCCCGGGGCTAAAGCCCCCCTTATCGATGTCGCTATTCAGGGGGCTGAAGCCCCCTGCTCCCACCGGGGCGCTGTGCGCTAGATCCTCCGCCTGTGGCGAAGGATGGTGCGTTTCTGAGGGGGATGGGGCTGTGGGGGTTCCGGTGGAAAGACCGTCTGATGAGGACTGTTCCGTAGTGGTTTCACCGACACATGACGATGAAGCTGTCATGTATGGGGCAACCGATTCTGCGGTGGGGATTTGTTCCCAGGGCTTGGGGGGGACGGCTTCGGCGGTGGTGAGGGCGTCGAGGAAGGTTTCGTACTGCTCCTTGGTGAAGGGGCAGTTGATGTAGTCGGCGGTGCCTTTGTCCCAGCGGGCGGCGAAGTAGACCTTGTCCATGTCGATGGTGGTGGCGTCGACGATGGGGGAGATGGAGTCGTAGAAGGCTAGCTGGTCGGCTCCGGTGAGGCGCTGGAGTTCGGCGGTGAGGGCGGGGCTGGTGAGGGGACCGGAGGCGAGGATGGTGATGGTGTCGGGGTCGTTCTCGTCGAGGGTGGTGACTTCTTCGCGGTGGACGGTGATGTTGGGGGTGGCGGCGATGCGGGCGGCGACGCGGGCGGAGAAGAGTTCGCGGTCTACGGCGAGGGCGTGACCGGCGGGGACGGCGGTGGCGTCGGCGTCGGCGAGGAGGAAGGAGTTGGCGCGGCGCATCTCCTGCTTGAGGAGCCAGGGGGCGGAGTTTTCGGACTCGGACTTGAGGGAGTTGGAGCAGACGAGTTCGGCGAAGTCGGCGGTCTGGTGGGCCTCGGTGGAGCGGATGGGGCGCATCTCGTAGAGGTGGACTTCGCAGCCTGCTGCGGCGGCCTGGAGTGCTGCTTCGGGACCGGCGAGGCCGCCACCGATGACTTTAATTCTCTTCATAGACTAAGCATAGGGGATGGGCGGGGTTGGTGCTTGCGGCTACTGGTTGGCGAGGGCGGTGAGGGCCTGGCCGGAGAGACGCATGATGCGCCACTCGGTTTGGGTTTTGGCTCCGATGGCGTGGTAGACGTCGATGGCGGGCTGGTTCCAGGTGAGGACGTCCCATTCGAGGCGGGGGCAGCCTTGCTGGACGGCGATGCGGGCGAGGTGGCGGAGAAGGGCTTTGCCGATTCCCTGCCCTCGACAGGCGGGGGTGACGTAGAGGTCTTCAAGACGGATGCCGTGGTGGCCGAGCCAGGTGGAGTAGCTGGTGAAGTAGAGGGCGAAGCCAACGGGATGGGTGGCACCGGATTCGTCGCGTTCGGCGATGATGCAGTGGAAGCGGGGGGTGGGGCCGAAGCCGTCGCGGAGGAGGTCGGCTTCGGTGGCTAGGACGGCGTCGGGTTCGCGCTCGTATACGGCGAGTTCGCGGATGAAGGCGAGGATCTGGGGGACGTCGGCTGGGGTGGCGGGGCGGAGGGTGAGATTGGACATAGAGGTGGTGGGGTGGAGCAGTGGGCAGATGGCGGGAGGCTAGGGTTTGGGGTGGGTGGAGCTATCGGGATTGCTGGTGGCGTCGTAGACGGGAGCTTCGGAGACCTTGGCGGCTTGTTTTTCTTCGGGCTTCCGGGTGGAGCGCTGGTTTGCGGCGAGCCATTTGTTGAGCGGTATGGTGAAGGCGAAGAGTTGCTGTTTGCCGTCGAGGGTATGGACCATTTTGATGTAGAGTTCGGCGTTTTTGAGGGGCGGGTCGTCGAGGGATTTGACGTCGTAGAAGAGGTATCCGGCGAGGGTGCTGTGGGGCTGGACGGTGGTGCCGTTGAAGCCGAAGTCGTTGTCGTCCTGGGTAATTTTCTTGTCGATGGGGGCGTGGTGGATGGTGAGGGGGATGAGGGGGATCTTGGTGCCCTGGGCGCTTTTGAAGGTGAAGAGGCGGCGGTTGAGTTCGTCGAGGTCGGCGGCGGGGATGCGGTCGTTATCGGCGGAGATGAACTGCATGCGTGCGTCTTCGAGGGAGAGGGCGGCATCGCCGTCGTTGGTGACGATGACGCGGATGGGGATGAAACCATGCTGGATGTAGGGGAGGCGGAAGAAGTCGCAGAGCTTGGGGTCGTTGCAGGGCTCGGCGGCGATGGTGACGTGCTCTTTTTCGTGGGTATCGAAGGCGGCGTATTGGGCGGCGGGCTTTGGCGGTGGCGCTTTTTTCTCTGAGGCGTGGGCGAAGGCTGCGAGAATGCAGGTTGCGGCGGTGGCGTAACGCTGCAGGAGTCGAAGATAGCGACGGAGGATCATGGCCTGATTGATTATGATCTTGGCTGGCGTATGCGGTAAAGGGCAGGCGTGCGAGCGGCAGAGTTTAGCAGCAGGAGAGAGCGGGGTTGGATCGTTGGGCATGTGGTGGTACAGCGCGGCGTTGCTGGTGGGCCTGGGATTGGCGGCTCCGTGGTGGCTGGTGCGGATGGCGACGAGTGGGCGTTACCGGGCGGGACTGGGAGGCCGGCTGGGGCGAATTCCAGCGGGACTGAAGGCAGCGGTGGCGGGGCGCAAGGTGGTTTGGGTGCATGCGGTGAGTGTGGGCGAGGTGCTGGCAGCGACGCGGCTGGTGGGGGAGTTGGAAGCGGCGCTGGGAGCGGAGTGGGTGGTGGTGGTTTCGACGACGACGGCGACGGGTCAGGCGTTGGCGGGGGAGCGGCTGGGGGCAGGAAGGGTGTTTTACTATCCGCTGGATTTGGGCTGGGCGGTGAAGGCGTATGTGTGGGCGCTGCAACCGCGGATGCTGGTGCTGATGGAGAGCGAGTTGTGGCCGCGGATGCTGGTGGAGTGCGAGCGAGCGGGAGTTCCGGTGGCGGTGGTGAATGCGCGGGTGAGCGACCGGTCGTTTGGGCGGGGGATGAAGCTGCGGTGGGCGTGGAGGAGGATTTTGCGGCGGGTGAGTTTGTTTGTGGCGCAGAGCGAGGAGGATGGACGGCGGTTGGTGGCGATGGGAGCGGCGGCGGGAGCGGTGCGGGTGGGGGGAAATCTGAAGTACGACGTGCGGGCGGCGAAGGAGAGCCGCGTGGCGGAGTGGATTCGGGCGTTGGCGGCAGGAAGGCCGGTGGTGGTGGCGGGGAGTACGGTGAGCGGAAAGAACGAGCAGGGGTTGAGTGAGGACGAGATGGTGGTGCAGGCGTGGGAGGGTGCGCTGCGGCAGGAGTTGGGGGCGATGCTGGTGTTGGCACCGCGGCATCCGGAGCGGTTTGGGGAGGTGGCGGCGATGGCGGGGGAGTTTGGGATGGTGCGGGCGAGTGAGATGACGTCATGCAGCGCAGAGGGCGCGAAGGATGGGGGCTTGGAGGCTGGGGTGGAGGTGGTGTTGCTGGATACGATTGGGGATCTGGCGGCGGTGTATGGGGTGGGGAATGTGGCGTTTGTGGGGGGGAGTTTGGTGGCGCGGGGTGGGCATAGCCCACTGGAGCCGGCGCAGTTTGGAGTGCCGGTGGTGATGGGGAGTTCGTATGAGAACTTTCGTGAGGTAGTGGGGCGGATGGTGGCGGTGGATGGGATTCGTATTGTGGAAGCAAGGGCGGAGTTGGAACGGGTGTTGGTTGAGTTGGTGAGGGACAAGGCGAAGGCCAAAGCGATGGGCGAGCGGGGGCGGGTGGTGTGCGAGGCACAGACGGGAGCTACGGGGCGGACGGTGGCGGCGCTGGTGGAGTTGGTGGGGGCGAGACGATGAGTGGATTTGGCGTTGGAGGGCAGAAGGTTTTGCGGCCGTGGCTGCTGCCGCTGGTTCCGGTGTATGGGCTGGTTACGGGAGTGAAACGGCGACTGGCGTGGTGGGGGCTGCTGCGGGAGCGATGGCTGGCGAGTCCGGTGATCAGTGTGGGGAGCGTGTCGGCGGGGGGAGCGGGCAAGACGCCGGTGGTGATTTTGCTGGCGCAGTTGCTGTCCAAGCGTGGGTATGCGGTGCGGATATTGACGCGGGGGTACGGGCGGCGATCGAGTGGGGTGGAGCGGGTGAATCCGGGAGGGGATGCGAGGTGGTATGGGGATGAGCCGGTGTTGATGGCACAGCGGGCCGGACTGGAGACGGACGCGGCGGTGTTTGTGGGGGCGGACCGGTTTGCGGCGGGACAACTGGCGGAACGGGAGTTGGTGGAAGGGAAGGTGCTGGTGCATCTGCTGGACGATGGCTTTCAGCACCGGAAGCTGGGTCGGGATGTGGATGTGGTGCTGGTGACGCGGCAGGACCTGGAGGATACGCTGCTGCCGGCGGGGAATCTGCGGGAGTCGGTGGAGGCGCTGCGCTATGCGGATGTGATTGTGGTTCGGGAAGAGGAGTCGGCGTGGGTGGAGGGGGTGGTAGGTCGGCTGATGGCGGCGGAGGGATTGCCGGGGGGCCAGCCGGCGGAGATATGGCGAATTCGGCGGCGGCTGAGCTTTGGGGAGGAAGGCGTAGCGAAGTTGGCGCGGCCGGTGGTGTTCAGCGGGATTGCTCGGCCGGAGGGGCTGGTGCAGATGCTGGAGGGAGAGGGTTGGGTGGCAGCGGAGACGGTGGAGTTTGCGGACCATCATGCATACGGAGAGGCAGACGTGATCCGGCTGGTAGAGGTTGCGCGGCGGGTGGGGGCGGATGGTTTTGTGACGACGGAGAAGGACGCGGTGAAGCTGACGCCGGCGATGTGGGCGAGGCTAGAGGAGGTGGGGCGGGTGGTGGTGGCTCGGCTGGATGTGGAGTTGGCGGAGGAGAAGGTGAAGATTGACCGGATGATCTCGCAGGTGAAGGCGATGGATCGGCGGCGGCACAAGAAGACGTGGCGATGAGGTTGCGAGGTGGATTGGGAGATGGAGGGTTGACGGGGATGGACGGCGGGAAGCGGCGACGAGTGCTGGTGGTGCGGATTGGAGCGATGGGGGACGTTCTCCACGCTCTGCCGGCAGTGTGTGCTCTGCGCTCGGTGCATCCGGAGTGGGAGATTGGGTGGGCGATCGAGCCGCGGTGGGAGGCGCTGCTGCGGAGTAGTGATGGGGGGATGCCGGTAGTAGACCGGGTGCACCTGGTGTCGACGCGAGCGTGGAAGCAGCGGCCATTTTCGTGGGAGACCATGCAGGAGATCGCGGAGTTGCGGCGGGAGTTGCGTGCGGCACGGTATGACGTGTGCGTGGATATGCAGGGCACGATTCGGTCGGCGGTGGTGGGGTGGATGGCGGGTTCGGAGCGGATGGTGGGGATGGCGGAGCCGCGGGAGGCTCCGGCGTCGTGGGTGTATGGGGAACGGGTGAAGGTGACGGCGGCGCATGTGGTGGAGCAGGGGTGCGAGGTGCTGGGTGCGGCGGTGGGCGTGGCACTGGAGCCGGGGAGGGTGAAGTTACCGGTGGATGCAGCGGCGGAGGCATGGTGCGAGGAGTTGGTGGCGCGGGAGGGCAGTCGCTGGGCAGTGATGGCTCCTACGGCGGGGTGGGGGGCGAAGGCGTGGCCAGCGGAGCGGTTTGGAGCGGTGGCGGCGGCGCTGGGGCGAGCGGGGCTGCGAACGCTGGTGAATGCGGCTTCGGCGGAGGATGCGACGGCGGCGGAGGTGGTGGGGGCGAGTGAGGGGTTTGCGGTGACGGTTCCCTGCTCCGTGCCGCAGATGATAGCGATGGTGCGGCGGGCGGAGGTGGTGATAGCGGGAGATACAGGTCCACTGCATCTGGCGGCAGCGCTGGAGAGGCCGTTGGTGGGGTTGTTTGGGCCGACTGATCCGAGACGGACGGGGCCGTATGGGACGCGGGCGCGGGTGCTGCGGGATGAGTCGAGCGTGACCAGCCATGCGCGACGGACGGAGACGGAGGCCGGGCTGAAGAAGATCGGGGTGGACGCGGTCGTGGCGGCGGCGCGAGAGGTTTTGGGGTGGTAGGTTTTGGGGCGGGTGGTTTTTGAGAGAGACTGTAGGGACGGGATTCGGCTGGGCCGGTTGTTGGGGCTAGGCGGATTTGGCATGAGTTTGGGGAGTGAGGTGTTGGGTTGAGCGAACGTACGCAGTGGCAGCGGATAGCACGGCGGATCCGGGTGCCGCTTGGGTTTGTGTTTGCGGCGGTTTTTCTGTGGCGGGCACAGCCGACGTGGGTGACGATGGCGGCGAGTCTGGTGCTGGTAGTTCCTGGGATTTGGCTGCGGGCGTATGCGGCGGGGTATGTGCGGAAGAATTCTGAGCTGACCCAGACAGGGCCGTATGGGCATACGCGGAACCCGCTTTACCTGGGCAGCATGATGATTGCGTTCGGATTTGGGGTAGCTGCGTGGAACTGGTTGATTCTGGTGGTGCTGGCGGCGTTGTTTGCGGTGATTTATGTACCGACGATCCAGAGCGAGGAGGCGTACCTGCGGGAGCACTTTGCGGGGTTCGATGCGTATGCGGCGCGGGTTCCGCGGCTGCTGCCGCGGTTGCGTGCGGCAGCGACGGAGGATGAGGCGGGGAGTTTTTCGCGGGCGCTGTATGTGCATCATCGCGAGTACAATGCCAGTATGGGTGCCATCGCGATCTATGCCGCGCTGGCGATCAAGTTTCTGTACCTGAGTCGCTAGAAACTCGGACAGGCGACGGCCCAGACTTCGATAGTTAGCGAGCTGCCTTCTGTTCAAGCGCGATTCGGCCTTATTTTCCCTCGTGGTGTTGCTTGCGGTGCTGCTGGCGGGTGCGTCCCGCGGGTGGGCTCAGCTTTTTGGTCCGCGTCCTGCGGCGCAGCCGGTGGTGATTCCGACGCTGCAGCCTCCTGTGCCGGGATATGTGTTTCCGCAGAAGCAGACGCTGAATTTTACGGTGGATTGGCGGGTGTTTACGGCGGGTACGGCGGTATTCCAACTGGAGCAGCAAGGGGCTGTACAGAAGATCACGGCGACTGCAGATTCGGTGGGTGCGGTGACGATGCTGTTTCCGGTGGTGGACCGGTTTCAGGCGGGATTTGACACGAAGACGGGCTGCTCGACGGGCTTCAGCAAGCAGTTGCTGGAGGGGCGGCGGCGGGTGACGACGGACCTGACGTTCAACTACCAGGCGGGTAAGCAGACGCAGATGGAGAAGAACATGGTTAAGGGGACGTCGAAGACGCTGACGGCGTCGATACCGGCGTGTGTGACAGACTCACTGTCGGCGATTTTTTATGCAGCATCGCAGCCGCTGGTGGTGGGGCAGCAGGTGCGGTTTCCGCTGGCCGACTCGATGCGCACGGTGACGGTGACGATGAAGGTAGAGGCGAAGGAAGAGGTGAAGACTCCGGCGGGGACGTTCCAGACGATTCGGGTGCAGCCGACGGCGGAGGAAGGGGTGGTGAAGAATCGGGGGGAGATCTGGATCTGGTACACGGACGATGCGCGGCATATACCGGTGCAGATACGGGCGCGGCTGTTCTGGGGGACGATAACGTTTCATCTGCAGTCGTATGAGGCGAAGTGAGCGGAGTGGTCATTTGGTGCATCTGATGGGAAGTGGGATTCAGAAAGAGTTTCGATACGTGAAGGGGAGACGATGACGGAGACTGGGGTTCAGGACGCAGAGAATTATGTAACGGTGGGGAAGTTTCTGGAGCCGGTGAACGCGCAGATGGCGAAGGGGATGCTGGAGTCGGCGGGGATCGAGTGTTTTCTGCAGGGGGAGAATGCAAACAACATGCTGGCGCTGGCATTTCGGGTGCGCCTGCAGGTGCATCGGAAGGATGAAGCGGCAGCGAGAGCGTTGCTGGACAGCGCGGGGAATGAGGTAGGGGAGGCGGA
The DNA here is from genome assembly GCA_021780315.1 of Acidobacteriota bacterium. GTDB lineage: Bacteria > Acidobacteriota > Terriglobia > Terriglobales > Acidobacteriaceae > Edaphobacter. Next base: position 32,728 of record JAJXYY010000035.1, on the reverse strand, counting down.
TGAGTTTGGCGAATAAGACAGGCGTGGAGCGGCCGCGGGCGGTGGTGTGTCTTTCGGGTGGGATGGACTCGTGCGTGTGCACGACGCTGGCGGCGCGGGACTATGAGGTCTATGCGCTGCACTTCAGCTACGGGCAGCGGACTGAGGCGCGGGAGTTGCGGTCGGCGCAGGAGGTGGCGCGGCTGGTTGGGGTGAAGGAGTTGATGGCGCTGAAGATGGATCTGTTCCGGCGGATTGGCGGGTCCGCGCTGACGGATGCGGGGATCGCGGTGCCGGAGGCTCCGGTGGAGGATGCGGGGATGAGCGCGCGCGCGGGCGGTGAGGTCCCGGTGACGTATGTCCCGTTTCGGAATGCGCATTTTCTTTCGGCTGCGGTGAGTTGGGCGGAGGTGCTGGGTGCCGGGACGGTGATAATTGGGGCGGTGGAGCAGGACAGTTCGGGCTATCCGGACTGCCGACCGGCGTACTATGCAGCGTTCAATGAGCTGATTCGTGAGGGTACGAAGGAGGGGGATATCCGGGTGGAGACTCCGTTGATTGGGATGAAGAAGAGCGAGATTGTGCGGCTGGGAGTTGAACTGGGCGCACCATTGCATGTAAGTTGGTCATGCTATTCGGGTGAAACCGAAGCTTGCGGGGTGTGTGAGAGCTGCGTGTTGCGGCTGAGAGCATTTCGCGAAGCTGGTGCCGCTGATCCGCTACCATACATACAGGCAGGGTGAAGTTTTTTTCGAGAACCAGCGAGAGAAAGAGAAGTAGCTGCGAAGGGTAGTACGAGATTAAGCGTCTGGGACATGACGCAGGAGACGAAGGACCTATGAAGCGATCTGGATTGAAGTTGGGCAACATTCTGGCTGTAGCGCTACTGGCAGTACTGGTGATGGGACAGACCTTGCGTGCGATGGCGCAGGACAAGCCGGCCAGCGTTCATGGCCATGTGAACAATGCGATTGGGGCACCGCTGACGCGGGGTGAAGTTCGGCTGACGACGGACCGGACGTCCGATCCGAAGAACCGCAAGTATGCGTACACCTTCCCGATCTCGGCGACGGGCGACTATACCGGCACCGGGATTGCCCCGAACAACTATGTGGCGATCGTGTTTGTCGAAGACAAGAGCCTGGATTTTGTTGAGAGCGTGGTGTTTGCGGCGGGTGAAGACAAGACGTTGAATTTCGATATGTCGCGCAAGGAATATATCGACAAGATGACGCCGGAAGAGAAGAAGCAGTTGGAAGAGTTCCGTAAGAAGAACGCTGAGGTGATGGCGGCGAACTCGAAGATTGCGAACCTGAATGCATTGTTGCAGCAAGCGCGCGCCGATAATAAGTCGGGTAATTATGCCTCGGCGATTACGGCGATGCAGCAGGCGACGACGACGAAGCCGGACGAGGCGATTCTGTGGATTGCGCTAGCCGATGGGCAGTTGGGTTCTGCGGATACCGATGCGAAGGCGGCGAAGGCGGCAGGTAAGCCTGCGAACGATCCGGCGATTGTGCAGAAGTACACGGATGCGGCGGCCTCGTACAAGAAGGCTGCGGATCTGAATGCAGCGGCGAAGAAGCCTAGCCCAGAGACGGCGGGAGTTGCGTATAGCCAGTTGGGTCAGGCTCTGATCAAGGAAGGCGACGTGAAGGGTGCGGCGGATGCGTATGATGCGGCTGCGAAAGCTCTGCCGACCAGCGCGGGGACGTACTACTACAACGAGGCTGCGACGTTCTACAACATGGGCCAGATGGATGGGGCAGCAGCTGCGGCGGACAAGGCGATTGCTGCCGATCCGAAGCGTGCGGACGCTTACTACATCAAGGGTCAGGCGTTGATTCCGAAGGCTACGGTCGATCCGAAGACGCAGAAGATCACGGCTCCTCCGGGATGCGTGGAGGCTTACCAGAGCTATCTGGAGCTGGTTCCGACCGGTCCGCGTGCGGAAGAGGTGAAGGCCATTCTGAGCGGTATTGGCGCGAAGGTGGAATCGACCTACAAGGCTGGCAAGAAGAAGTAGGTCAACAGAAGTGGACGTGGATGAAGCCCCGGGCGATGCAGCCCGGGGCTTTATTTTGTATTTTCCTGTGGTGCAGGTGAAGGGGTGTGAGATGGATAAGACGCCGTTGGTGGTGTTGGATTTTGATGCTGCGTTGGCGATGGTACTGGGTCATGCGGGCACGGTAGGGGGCGGTGGCGTGGAGCGGTTGCCGCTGCAGGCGTGTCGTGGGCGGGTGCTGGCAGAGGCGGTTCGGGCCGACCGGGATCAGCCAGCGTTCGACCGCTCGACGCGAGATGGGTTTGCGGTACGGGCGGAGGATGCGGGTGGGAGTAGGACGTTGCGGGTGTTGGGGCAGGTGCGGGCGGGCGAGACCTGGCTGGGTGGGGTGGTGGAACGGGGGTGCGCGGTCGAGATTATGACTGGTGCGGCGGTTCCGGCAGGGGCGGATGCGGTGGTGATGGTAGAGCATGTGGAGCGGGAGGCGAATGGGGTTCGGTTGGCGGGGGGGCGGGCGGTGAAGGCGGGAGAGAATGTGGTGCCGCGTGGAGCGGAGGCCAGAGCGGGAGATACGGTGCTGGATAGGGGTAGCGTGATGGGGGCGGCGGAGATTGCGCTGGCGGCGGGGTGTGGGTGTGCGGAGTTGGTGGTGTTTGTGCGTCCGCGGGTGGCGATTGTGGCGACGGGCGATGAGTTGGTGGAGTTGGACAGAGCGGGTGCGGTGCTGGGTGCGGGACAGATATGGAATTCAAACAGCTACGGGATTGCGGCGATGGTGGAGGAGGCTGGCGGAGTAGCGATGCGGATGCCGGTAGCTGCGGATCGCAAGGAGGCGCTTGAGGCGATTGTGCGGGAGGCAAGGGAGGCCGAGTTGCTGGTACTGTCGGGGGGCGTATCGATGGGGGAGTATGACTTGGTGGAGGAGGTGTTGACGGAGATGGGGGCGGAGTTTTTCTTTACGGGAGTGAAGATGCAGCCGGGAAAGCCGGTGGTGTTTGGGCGGTTGCCAGCACGAGGTGGTGCGAAACAACAGTACTTTTTGGGGTTGCCGGGGAATCCGGTTTCGACGCAGGTGACGTTCCGATGCTTTGGTGTACCGCTGGTGCGGGCGATGGGTGGTGCGGGAGCGAGTGGTCCGCGGTTTCTGCAAGCGACGATGGGCGAGGCGGTGGCGGGTAGAGCAGGTGTGATGCGGGTGCTTCCAGCGCAGGTGCGGTATGACCGGATGCGGCCGGCGGTGACGCTGGTGAAGTGGCAGGGATCGGGGGATATGGGGGCGAATGCGCGAGCAAACTGCTATGCAGTGCTGCCGCCGGAGGTGGAGCAGTTTGAAGTGGGAGATGTGATTACAGTGATGATTCGATAGGATGGCGAGATGAGCGAGATACCGGTTGAGAAGCTATCGCATTATGACGAGGCGGGGCAGGCGCACATGGTGGATGTGAGCGCGAAGGCGGAGACGCGGCGGGAAGCGGTGGCGGCGGCGTTTGTAGAGTTGAGCGAGGCGGTGCTGGCGGCGTTGCCACAGAATCCCAAAGGGAACCCACTGGAGGTGGCACGGTTTGCGGGGATGCAGGCGGCGAAGAAGACTTCGGAGCTGATCCCGATGTGTCATCCGCTGGCGCTGAGTTTTGTGGATGTGCAGGCGACGGTAGTGGCGGGGGGTGTGGCGATTGAAGCGACGGCGGCGACGGTGGCGGGGACAGGGGTAGAGATGGAGGCGATGGTGGCGGCCTCGGTGGCGGCGTTGACGGTCTATGACATGACCAAGGCGCTGGATAAGGGGATTCGGATACGTGAGGTGGTGCTGCTGCGGAAGAGCGGGGGGAAGAGTGGGGAGTATCGGAGGGACAGAGGGTAGACGTCGGAGTGGAGTGGGTTAGATCGCGGTGGCGAGGGTAACGGCGAAGCGGTGTTGGGGGTCTTGCCAGGTGTGGGTAGGGGTGAAGCTGGCGGGGCTGAGGAGATGGGTGATGGCGGTGGCGGTGAATTTGTAACTGTTTTCGGTGTGAATGGTTTCGCCTGGGACGAGGTGCAGGGTGAGGGTGGGGCCGGTGGAGTTGGCGGGGATGACCACGGTTTGCCGTGCGAGGGATTCGAGGTGCATTTCGATACGGGAGTGGGTGGGGTTCCAGCGGGCCTGGTGACGGAAGTTGGCGAGGCGGAAGTTGGCTCCAAGGTCGCGGTTGAGGCGGGTGAGGAGATTGAGATTGAAGGCAGCGGTGATACCGGCGGCGTCGTCGTAGGCGCTGAGTAGGTCGGCGGGTGATTTGTGGGAGCTGGGGGCGAGATCGGTGCCGAGGAGGAGTTGGTCTCCGGGCTGGAGCTGAGAGCGGAGGTTGACGAGGACCTGCGTGGCGTCGGCGGGGGCGAAGTTGCCGATGCTGGAGCCGATGTAGAGGGCAAGAGTGCGGGTGTTGGGGAGGCGGTCTTCGGGCAGGGGCTGAGTGGTGTAGTCGGCTAGCTGGCTGCGGACGGTGACGCCGGGGATGTTGGTGAGGATGTTTTCGGTGGCGGCTGCGAGGGCAGACTCGGAGACGTCTACGGGCTGGTAGACGACGGTTCCCTGCTGGCGGACGGCGGCCCGGAGGAGGATGCCGGTTTTGGTTGCGGAGCCTGCACCGAGTTCGATGAGGGTTAGGGTGGCGGGGTGGGGCGAAGCGGCGGCGGCGCGGGCGATGATGTCATCGGCGTGGGCGGTGAAGATGCTGCGCTCGGTGCGGGTGAGGTAGTACTCGGGGAGTTGAGTAATCTGCTCGAAGAGATGGGAGCCGGCGGCGTCGTAGAAGAGCCAGGGGGAGAGGGATTTCGGGGTGGCGGTGAGGCCGGTGCGGGCCTCGCGTGCGACGGCCTGGAGGACAGGTGAGAGGGACTCTTCCAGGAGGGAGGGTGGGGTCATAGGGCCGGGTCCTGAGCGAGGCGCAAGCCGGAGAACTGCCAGCGGGTGGCGGGGGAGAAGAAGTTGCGGTAGGTGAGGCGTGCGTGGGAGGGCGGGGTGACGCAGGAGCTTCCTCGAAGGACGATCTGGGAGGACATGAACTTGCCGTTGTACTCGCCGAGGGCTCCTGGGAGGGGGTGGTAGCCGGGGTATCCGGTGTAGCCACTGGCGGTCCACTGCCAGAGCTCTCCGAAGAGCTGCTGGAGGCCGGAGGTGTTGGTAGCGGGAGTGGGGTGGAGGTGGTTGGGGTCGAGGTGGCTGGTGGCAGTGGAGGGCGGCAGGTGATGGCTGGCGGCGTGCTCCCACTCAAACTCGGTGGGGAGGCGATGGCCGGGGTTGGTGAGGGAAGACCAGCGGGCGAAGGCATCGGCCTCGAAGAAGCTGAGGTGGCAGACGGGGGTTTCGGAGAGGTCGTCGAGAGGCTGGAAGCCGTAGAGGGTGTCGATGGACCAGCCGGATTGGGTGGCGGAGTCGTGGTGCCAGTAGAGCGGAGCCTGCCAGCCCTGGTCGCGGAGGGTGATCCAACCTTCGGAGAGCCAGAGTTCGGGGCGGGAGTAGCCGCCATCGTCGAGGAAGGCGAGGTACTCAGCGCAGGTAACGAGGCGAGTACTGAGGGCGAAAGGCTGGAGGAAGACCTGGTGGCGGGGGGACTCGTTGTCGAAGGCGAAGGCGGCGTTGTCGGCGGGGTTGGGGGTAATGCCGACGGAGACGAGTCCGCCGGGGAAGCTGACCCATTCCTGAGGTGGGGCGAGCGCGGGGCTGGAGGGCGGTGCAGGCGCAGCGAGGAAAGCGGGGTGGAGAGGATTGGTGAAGAGGGCGTGCTTGATGTCGGTGGCGATGAGTTCGAGGTGCTGCTGCTCGTGCTGGAGGCCAAGGACGATGCGGCGAGCGGCTTCGTCTTCGAGCGGGTCTTGGAGGAGAGTGGCTATGGCGGAGTCGACGTGGGTGCGGTAGGCGAGGATGGTCTCGAGCGGCGGGCGAGAGAAGGAAGCGCGGAGTTTTTTTTCCGGCATATCACCGAGCGAGTTGTAGTAGCTGTTGAAGAGCCAGAGGAAGTCGGGATGGAAGGGTTGGTAGCCGGCGAGGAACTCACGGAGGACGAAGGTCTCAAAGAACCAACTGGTGTGGGCGAGGTGCCATTTGACGGGGCTGGCCTCGGGGCAGGACTGGACCATGAGATCTTCGGGTGAGAGTGGTCGACAGAAGCTGGTGGTGGCGTTGCGCACGGCGCCGTAGCGATCGAGGAGTGCGGGTGTAGCGACGGTGGCGGAGATGCTGCTGGGGTCAGTCATGAGAGTCTCGATGCCACGGAGAGTAATGGATCTAGTCGTACTGGCGATTGGATGCAGACAGATGTGCTCCGGTTACGCGTGGGCGTTAAGAAGGCGAGCGAGACCGTAGGCCGCTGCAGCGGCGACGCCACCGATGAGTGTGGTCTGGATGGCGCTGCGGAGCCAACCGGTTCCGACGAGCATACCTTTGATAGCACCGAAGATGGCGAGGGCGAGCAGGGTGATTGCGACCGAGAGCTTGAGTGCTTCGGCGGAGTCGGTGACAAAGATGTAGGGGAGCAGCGGAACGAAGCCGCCCATGACGTAGGAGATGGCGATGGTGAGGGCGGAACGATGGGCGCGGTTGGTGGCGGGTTTTTCAAGGCCGAGTTCGAAGCGCATCATGAAGTCGACCCAGGCGGTGGGGTTCTGCTTGAGGGCATTGAGGACGGGTGTGGCAGCGGTACGATCAACGTTGTACTGCTCGAAGATCTCATAGATCTCTTCTTCTTCGTCGCGGGTGCGTTCGATGATCTCTCGCTCTTCCCGCTTGCGCTCGGAGTCGTAGTGTTCGACATCTCCGCGGGCGGCGAGGTAGCCACCGAGACCCATGGCGATGGAGCCGGCGGCGATCTCGGCTAGACCGGCGACGACGACGATGTGAGAGGCGGCGACACCGGAGAGACCTGCGGCGAGTGCGAAGGGGACGGTGAGACCATCGGATAGTCCGATGACGATGTCGCGAACGGTCTCTGTGGATTCGAAGTGAGTTTCGTTGTGGGAGGTGTCGGCAATATCGTGCATGGCGCTAGTGTAGTGCAGGTGCGGAGCAAGGTGGGGTGAATGGCTGCGGAAATTATTGTGGGGTAAGGGACTGGCGCTGGGGGTATCTCGACGTGGGTGCCGACCAGGTGTGTATTTGCAGTGGTTAAGCGTCTTTCGCCGGGGTGAGCCGTCTGTATCTGCAGCGTAGCCGGTGAGCATTGTGGTGGCGACAGCAGCGAGGGATAGACGTGATGGCGATGCGCAGGACGGTGTGGGCGATGGTGATGGTGCTGGTAACGACATCTCTGGGTTGGGGGCAGGGCGGGTTTGGGCAGGAAGGCGCTGCGGGATCGGGGGGAGATGCGCAGGCTGGTGCGGGGCTGGGTGGTGCGCAGCGGATTGTGGGGACGGTGACGGCAGCGACAGCCGAGCAGTTGACGGTGAAGACGGAGTTGGGTGAGACGTACCGAATTGCGGTGACTTCGAATACGCGTTACATGAAGGACCGGCAGCCGGCGCAGTGGGGAAGCATCCATGTGGGTGACAGCGTGGGGGCGATGGGCGTGGGCGATGCGTCGGCCAAGACGCTGCATGCCGCGGTGGTGATGATTGTGGACGCGGAGCAGGCAAAGAAGGTGCGCGAGGGGTTGGGAAAGGTATACATCGTGGGGAAGATCACAGGGATCGATGAGGTAAAGATTACGGTGCTGCGCCCGGATGGGGTGTCGCAGGTGATTGAGGTGGATGAAGGGACTTCGTTTCGACGAGGGATGCGGGGGATGGGTGGGTTTGGCGGGATGAGTAGCGGGCCGGTAGCGGCGGCTAGTGGGGAGAGTATTACGCTGCCGGATGTGAAGGTGGGGGATTCGGTGATGGCGCAGGGAGCTTTGAAGGGCGGGGTGTTTGTGCCGACGGTGCTGGGGGTGAGTGCTCCGGGAGCAGGGCGACAGAGGAGGCAGGGGGCGAATGGTCCGGCTGCTGGAAGTGGGGGCGGGGCAGCGGAGCCTAAGCCCAGTGAACCGAAGTAAGGATTGCAGCGGTTACAGGGGATGAACCTTCACGTGTGGATGAGAGTTGAGGCAAGGATGCAGGCTTGGCGATGGGCTGGATTGGCGGGAGTTTTGTTGGCTGGGGCGGGCGTGTGCGGAGCGCAGAGTCCGGCAACGACCGGTCCGGTGATGGGGAGTCAGGCACGGGCGGGTGGGACTATTCGAGGGGTGGTGAAAGCGGGAGCGATACCTCTGCCTGGGGTGGTGGTGACGGCGACCAATACGCTGACGGGAAAGAAGTATGCGACGACGACGGATGTGTCGGGGGCATATGCAATGGCGATTCCGCGGAACGGGCGGTATGTAGTGAAGGCGGAGTTGACTGCGTTTTCGAGTGAGACGAAGGAGGTGCTGGTCAATGCGGCGGGGGTAAATGGCGGGAAGGCGGAGCAGGTGGCGGAGTTTGGGCTGCAACTGGCTTCGCGGGTGGCGCAGCAGGAGCAGCAGCAGAGCGGTGCGGCGAGTGCGTTGGCGGGGGTGCTGGCAGGCGGGATGCGAGGTGGGACGCAGGCGTTGAGTTTGTCGGGCGGAGGGGCGGACAGTGCGGATGCGAGTATGGGGGGCGGCAATGCGGGAGCGCAGATGCCTTCGCTCGCAGGGTTGGGTGGGGGCGATGTAGGGACGGATTCGGTGGCGGTGAGTGGGCAGATGGGGCAGACAAATGGGTTGGCGAATTTCAATGAAGATGAGATTCGCCAGCGAGTGCAGGATGCGGTGGCGCAGGCGCAGCGGCAAGGTGGTGCGCAAGGTGACGTTGCCAATGCGGTGGTGGGGATGCTGGGCGGCATGATGGGTGGCGGACGCGGTGGGTTTGGCGGGCCGGGAGGTGGGCGTGGCGGCTGGTTTCGAGGGTTCGATCCGACCAAGCCGCATGGGGCGGTTTTTTATCAAGGAGGTAATGGTGCGCTGGATGCGACGAACTTCTCGCTGACGGGTGCGCCGGTGGTGAAGCCGGCTTATAGCTCGAACCGGTTTGGGGTGAGCTTTGCGGGTTCGCCATCGATACCGGGCGTGGTGAAGGCTAGCACGAAGCAGTTTGTGTTTTTCAATGTGACGGGGCAGCGGAACATCACGCCTTCAAACCTGTATGGGACGGTGCCCACGGTGGCGGAGCGGAGTGGAGATTTTTCCGGATTGACGCAGACGGTGGGAGGAAAGACAACGACGGTGACGCTGTATGACCCGAAGACGGGGTTGCCGTTTGCGAATAATCAGGTGCCAGTATCGGCGACCGCGGCGGCGTTGTTGCAGTACTATCCGGCACCGAATATTCCGCTGACGGGGACGCAGGGCTATAACTACCAGACGATTACGACGGCGGGATCGAATGCGACTTCGGTGGCGCTGCGGTTTGTGCGGAATCTGGGGGCGAGTAGTGGGTTTGGAGGATTTGGCGGGCGGCAGGCAGCGAATGCTCCGAAGACGCTGCGGCAGAATATCAATTTCAACGGGAGCTACTCGCACGGGGCGAATGACAGCCGGAATATCTTTCTGCCGCTGGGTGGGGCGAGCGTGTCGGATGGGTATGGGGTGACGGCGGGGTACACGATTGGATATGGGCGCTTTACCAACAACGCTTCCATCAACTGGAACCGGACCCATAGTGCAGCGCGAAACTACTTTACGAACGTTGCGGAGCCGTTGGCGGGGAGTGGGATTTCGATTCCGAAGCCGGTGATTGGAGCCAACCCCGGGATCTACTTTGGACTGCCGAATGTGAGCATCGCGAACTTCAACGGGTTGAATGAGTTTACGCCGAGCGATGCGATCAGCCAGACAATCTCTTTCTCTGACTTTGTGAGCTGGAGCTACAAGAAGCACAACATGCGTTATGGGCTGGATGTGCGGCGGGTTCATGCGGATTCGGTGGGTGGAACGAATGTGGTGGGGACGTACAGCTTTACCGGCTACGCAACCCGGGATGCGAAGAGCGCGACGGGACCAGTGACGGCGAGTGGGTTTGGGTTTGCGGATTTTCTGCTGGGTCTGCCGCAGCAGACGACGATCCAGGCGGGCAGCGAGAAGACGTATCTACGGGCGAATGTGTATGACTGGTATGTGCAGGACGACTGGCGGCTGCTGCCGAATGTGACGCTGAACTATGGGCTGCGGTACGAGTATTTTTCGCCGTATGTGGAGAAGAACAATCGGCTGGTGAATCTGGCGCACAATGCTGACTTTACGCAGGTGTCGGCGGTGTGCGCGGCGGCAGTGGCGGGGGTATGCAGTGCAGGGACGGAGCGTTCGCTGGTGAATCCTGACCGGACGATGTACTCGCCGCGGCTGGGGTTTGCGTATCGTCCGAAGGGAAAGGTATTCAAGGAGACGGTGGTTCGTGGTGGGTACGGAATTAATTACAACACGGGGCAGTATGCGAGTTTTGCCAAGCAGCTTGCGTTTCAGACGCCGTTTGCCGTGACACAGACCAACATTGTGACGGCGGCGAATCTCTCCGGGACGAGCGGGTGTACGCCGGAGAATTTGACGCTGGCGAATGGGTTTGGCTGCTCGACGGTGCCGGTGCAGAACAACTATGCGGTGAACCAGTTTTACCGGCTGGGACATGTGCAGATATGGAACCTGGATATCCAGCGGACGCTGCCACAGGGGATTGTGATGAACGTGGGTTACAACGGGGCGCAGGGTGGCGCGCTGGACATTGTGCGGGCACCAAACCGGACGGTGGGTGGGGTGTTGAACGCGGGGGCGCAGGCGTTCAACTATGAAGATTCGCTGGGGTTCTCGCGGTTCAACGCGTTGAGCGTGAACATGCGAAAGCGATTGCAGAAAGGGATTTCTCTGCAGGCGACGTATCAGTACGGGCACTCAATCGACGATGCTTCTTCGATTGGCGGAAGCGCGACGACGGTAGCGCAGAATGATTTGAATCTGGCAGCGGAAGAGGGGAACAGCTCGTTCGACGTGCGGCATAAGTTGACGGGTAACTGGGTGATTGAGTTGCCGTTTGGGCCTAACCGGGCGCTGTTGGCTACGGGCGGATTCTGGTCGAAGGCGCTGGATGGATTTTCCATCTCTGGCGACTACACGTTTGCTTCGGGCCCTTACTTTACGCCGCACTATGTAGGGACGGTGGCGGAGACTGCAACGGGAAGCAACAACTCGCTGCGACCGGACCGGAACTTTGGGACGCCGATAGCGGGAGCAGGGACGATCCACAACTGGTTCAACGCTGCGGCCTTCTCGGCGCCGGCGGGAGCGTACGGCACGGCGTCGCGTGGGTCGATCGAAGGGCCGGGGACAGTGGCGGTGGATACTTCGTTGTCGCGCACCGTAGCGCTGGGGGATACGCGCTCGTTTGAGGCGAGGGTGACGGCGACGAATGTGTTCAATTCGGTGCAGTACTCGGGGATCGATACGACGTTGAATTCTCCGACGTTTGGGCAGGTGACGAGTGCGGCGCCGATGCGACGGTTGACGGTGCTGGCACGATATCGGTTTTAGACGCAGAGAGCAGGGAGTCGCTGTGAGGATTTCAGATGGGTTGCGAGGGATGATGCGGCGATGGTTGGCGATGACGATGATTGGGATGATGGCGGGCTCGCCGGTGACGGGACTGGCGCAGCAGGCTGGCTCGCCGGGGACCTTCACGCTGAAGGTGCAGACGGAGATCGTACTGACGAATGTGGTGGTACGGGACAAGAAGACCGGTACGGTGGTGAAGGATCTGAAGGCAAGCGATTTTACGATTCTAGAGAATGGGAAACCGCAGCGGCTGGCTAGTTTCGACTACCAGAACGTGGATGAGGCTGCGGTGCTGCATGAGAAAAATACCGTCACTGGAAGAGCTACCGTCGCCGATCTGCTGCAGCGGAATCTGGGTGCGTATGCGGGTGAGTTGCGCGACCATCGTCTGATTGTGATGTTCTTTGACCTGAGCAGTATGCAACCGGAGGACGTGGATCGCGCGGTGGAGTCAGCACAGGAGTATGTGAACAAGAAGATGCAACCGGCGGATCTGGTGGCGCTGGTGAGTATGGCGACGGGCTTGACCATGGATCAGGACTTTACGGCGGACAAGGCGGCGCTGCTGCAGGGCCTGGGCAAGTACAACGGTACCGAGGGGACGGGATTTGCGAATGGCAACGAAGGCGGGTCATCCGGTGGGACTGCGGACGATGGGTCAAGCTTTACGGCGGACGACAGTGAGTACAACGCGCTGAACACCGACCGTGAGTTGTATGCGATTCGCACGATTGCGCGGAGCCTGGAGCGGGTGGATCAGCGGAAGAGCCTGTTGTACTTCAGCGGTGGGCTGACGCGGCAGGGCGTGGAGAATCAGGCAAGTATGCGCGCGGCGACCAATGCGGCGGTGCGGGCGAACATGGCGATCTATAGCGTGGACTCGCGCGGGCTGCAGGCTTTGCCGCCGGTGGGCAATGCGGCAACTGGAAGCCTGCGAGGAACGGCTGCGTACAGCGGCGGGGCGATGCAGAGCAATCTGGATGCGAATTTTGGATCGCAGGAGGTGCTGGGGACCTTGGCGACGGATACGGGAGGGAAAGCATTCTTCGATTCCAATGATTTTGCAACGGTGTTCCAGCAGGTGCAGCATGACACGGAGGCGTATTACATTCTGGGATTCCGCTCGACGAATGTGGCGCGGGACGGGAGCTATCGTCATCTGACGGTGAAGCTGAACCGAAGCGATGTGAAGCTGGACTATCGGCCGGGATACTATGCGCCTGCTGACTTTCAACATGCGAAGACGGAAGGCCGCGAGTTGCAGTTGACGGAGCAGTTGCGGAGCGATCTGCCGGCGACGGACGTTGCGGTGTATCTGCAGGCACTGTACTTCCGGATGGAGGACAACCGCTACTTTGTGCCAGTGTCGTTGATTGTTCCGGGGTCGCAGATTCCGTTTTTGAAGAATGGGGATCGGGAGAAGGCGACGCTGGACATTGTGGGACAGGTAAAGAACGCACAGGAGATTCCGGTGGGGAATGTTCGGGAGACGGTGAAGCTGTCGGTGGATGCGACCCAGCAGGTGCAGCGGAAGAATATCCAGTATTCGACTGGGTTTACGCTGGCTCCGGGTCGATACCATTTGAAGTTTGTGGTGCGCGAGAATCAAACGGGGCAGATGGGAAGCTTTGAGACGGATCTGCTGGTGCCGGACCTGAAGAAGAGTCCGCTGAAGCTGAGCTCGATCTTACTGTCGAGCCAGCGGAGTGTGAACTTGGCGAAGAGGGCAACGAGTCCTCTGGTGCAGGATGGGCTGGAGTGGATTCCGAATGTGCCGCATGTGTTTCGTCAGGACCAACATCTTTATTTTCTGTATGAGGTGTATGACCCGGCGCGGCAGAAGAGCGGGGCGGCGGTGGCAGCTTCGCCGGGACTGGTAAGGCGGGAGAGCGGTCCGGTGCGAGTGCTGACAAGCATTGAGTTTTTGACTGGTGGCGTGAAGGTGTATGAGACCCCGATGGTGGAGGCGACGACGATCAACACTCCGGAACGGGGAGCGGTGGCGTTTCAGTTTGATGTGCCACTGGCGCAGTTGAAGGCGGGAAGCTATGTGTGTCAGGTGAACGTGATTGACGATGCGGGGGGGAGTTTCAGTTTTCCGCGGATGGCGCTAGAGGTGAGGGGCAGTGGGGCAGGAGTTGCGGCGACAGGCTTGCATTGAGTAGGTTAGCTGGCCGGGCTTGACAATCTCTGATGACGAGAGAATAGTGTTGGCCAACACCCGTCAGGGGGTTATGCCATGTGCACTCTTGGTGTTCGTCTCACTTCCCTTCTCCCCGTTCTGCTGATTGTTGGCGTTGCATTTTCCACTTTGTCTGGCCATGCACAAGGCTTGTCTGAGCTGAAGTCTGCCCGCGAGTTGGCGCATGAGAGCGATGACTGGAAAGCGATCGCTCTTCATCTGCCTGATCCAGCGACGGCTCCGGTACAGGTGCTGGAGCTGCAAGGGGATGTGCTGCGGGCGCGGCGATTTCCGGAAGATGCGCTGGACTACTATAACTACGCGATACAGCGTGGTGGCGACCTGGAGCGGCTGCTGAAGAAGATTGGCGTGGCGCAACTGGAGATGCACAATATTGTGCTGGCACGGCTGTATTTTGCGAAGGCGGTGAAGCTGCGCAAGAACGATGCCGAGGCATGGAATAACCTGGCGGCGGTGGAGTATCTGCAGCGGCAGTATGCTTCGGCTGTGCATGACTACCGGCGGGCAGTGAAGTTGCAGGGGCGGTCGGCGGTGTTCCATTCGAACCTGGGGATTGCATACTTTGATGAGAAGGATTACGAGAGCTCGGGGCGTGAGATTCGGACGGCGCTGCGGCTGAATCCTAAGGTGTTTGAGGATAGTAATTCGTCGGGAGTGTCGGCGCATGTGCTGACGTCGGATGACCGGGCCAGATTCTGCTATGAGATGGCAAAGGCGTATGCGCGGACGGGCGACGTGGAGGCGATGCTGCACTCGCTGGGGCTGGCGAGTGAGGCAGGCTTTGATGTGCTGAGTGAGATGGCAAAGGACAGTGTGCTGACCAAGTATAGGCGGGATCCGCGGGTACTGCTGCTGGTGCGGAATGCGAAGGCGATACGAACCAGCCGGTCAACAATTGCAAGCGATGTGGGGATACTGCCTCCGCTGGGAGAGAGCGGACGGTAGAGGTGCTGGCGAGAGACTAACGGTAGGGGCAGTGGCGGCAGTCGGAGTTGCAGCAGAAGCCGCGCTTGAGGTGGAAGGCTGCGGTGAAGACTAGGTAGGGACCTTCGTAGTAGAAGTCTTCGGGGGTGAGGTCGGCGGGCGAGACGGCGGGCGACTCACCGGGCGCAGGCTGCGGTGCGGGTTTTGGCTCGGGTGGCATTACTGGAATAAGCGTAACTCAGGGAGTGTTGCGGAGGGTGGAGGCGGGGCACTGCCTGAGGGGGACGGTGGCTCAGGGGTGGTCGTCTCCGGAATGACAGTGGGTTGCGGTGCGTGCTGATGTCCGTTGCAGTAGAGCACTTGTTTGCCGGGGACGGCGGGGATGCGTTCGCCGGGGACGATGATGCCGACGAGGTTAATGGGGTCGGCAGCGGCTACGGAGATGACATGCTGGCAGTCACGGTTGCGGGCGGCACGGAGAGAGTCCGTGGCTTCGGGCAGGGCGAACTGTTCACCGCTGAAGCCGGAGACGAACCGGCCGCCACGAATTTCACCACGGTCTTCGAGGCGGCGCAGGACGGGGAGGAGATCGCGCCATCGGGGGGCGTTGGACTCGCGGGCGAGGAGATCGCGGAAGAGGACACCGTAGCGGGCGAGAAGGGTCCGTGCTGCTGATTCGAGTGCTGAGTTGGTGCGGTGGGCGGCTGCGATTGCTGCAGCTTGAACTTCTGCAGCGCGGACGCTCTGCGATGAAGGTGCGAAGGATGAGGAAGCGACTTCGATGGGAGAGTCGTTGAGGAGGGACCAGCGGCCAGCGGAGGAGCGGGTGGTGCGCTTGCCGGAGGTGTCGGCAGTGGTGGATTTGCGACGAGGATCCATGCAGGCGCGAAGTTGATCGAAGCCGTCCGCAGCGGCGAGGCCGGCGGTGGCGAGTTCCCAGAGGGCATGCTGAGTTTGGACGCGGGTGAAGTTGGCGAGTCGTTGAAGGTCTGTAGCGAAGCAGGCTCCGCGTTGCTGGAGGAGGCTGCGGATGTGAAGGGCATCGGGGCTGAGGGCTGCGGCAAGGCGGGACTCTTCGACGGAGTGCTGGGCGAGGGCGTGGGGGAGCCAGTCGGCCGAGTCGCGGAGATAGAAGGTTATGGGAGCAGCGTTGGTGGGGATGACGCGGCGAGGTGCGGCCCCGTCACCCGCGGACCATGCGGGATGGGGAGACACGCGGCCCCAGCCTACGGCTCCGGAGAGGCAGAGGGAGTCGAGCCAGCGGGGATCGTAGTTTGCGACGCGGGCGGGGAGGAGGGTGCGCTCCCACTCGACGGCGGGGGCTTCGAAGCCCTCGAGTTGCTGGAGAGCGGTGAAGACACCTTCTTCACCACTGAGTTGGCTTTGGGGGGCGAGGTGCTGCCAGTGGAGGAGCCAGCGGAGATAGACGGCGGGAGAGACGGCTTCGACCTGCTTGCGAAGGGTGCTGAGAGTAAGGCGGTGGATGCGCTGGAGGATGCGGCGCTCGCACCACTCGATTTGATAGTCATCGGTGGTGGCTGGATGTTCAAAGGCTCCGCGCATGAGGAGACCTTGCATCTCCATGGCGAGGAAGGTCTGGAAGATGGCGGCGCGGTCGAGGCTGAGTTGGGCTGCGAGACTGTTGGCTGTCGTGGGGCCAAGAATTTGTAACCATCCTTGAGCGCATTGTTTCAACGATGCTTCTTTTGTAACTACCTCAGTGGCTTTTATGGTTTCGGGCCAGAGAGTGGCGGCGTGGGGGAGGCGTTCGGTCGCTACCCAGCAGGGGGCGTTGGCACAGACGAGGGTGGAGGCGCGCCCGGTTTGGGCGAGACGCTCGTAGAATGCGGGCCAGTGGCGGGCGTTATTGGCGTCGAGTAGTGAGAGCGGGAGTATGACGAGGCTTTGGAGGAGGTCGTGGAGCTCGTGCTCGCCGCGGAGGTCGGGCCAACACTCGCGGCGGATGGCGGCGATGGCGTGGGGGTCGAGTTTGCCGGGACGCTCCAGAATACTGGGGGGGAGGTTGCGACTGGTGGAGGTGGCGCGGGCGCGACGCTCTTCGAGGCCTGCTTCGTCGAGGAAGGCGAAGGGTTTGGCGTTGAGGAGTTCGTGGGCGAATTGGGAGGGGACGGGGGTGTCGACGGCGAGGCAGCGGATGGTTCCCTGCTGGATGCCGCGGAGAACTTCGAGGAGACCTTCGAGGTCCATGGCTTCCTGGAGGACGTCCTGCATGACTTCGTCGACTAGGGGGTGGTTGGGGATCTGAATATCGCCGACGATGGTCTCGAAGCAGGCTGCGGCCTGGGGGAAGACGGTGGCCATGAGGTCGTCGGAACGGGTGCGCTGGATCTGCGGGGCGATGCGTTTGCCCTTGGAGAAGCGGAGGAGTTGGAGGCTGCGACCGGCAGCCCAGCGCCAGCGGGTTTTGAAGATGGGGGAGGCGATGGCGGCTTGCTCGAGGAGATCTTTGGCGGTGTGCTCGGTGAGGAAGTGGAAGACATCGGAGAGTGGGAAGGAGTGCTGCTCGGCGAGGGAGATGTTGATGCCGTTGTCGGTGGCGGCGGCCTGAAGCTCGAAGTTGAAGCCGCGGCAGAAGCGCTTGCGCAGGGCGAGGCCCCAGGCCTTGTTGATGCGTCCGCCGAAGGGGGCGTGGAGGATGAGTTGCATGCCGCCGCCGTCGTCGAAGAAGCGTTCGGCGATGATGGTGGTTTTGGAGGGGACGGCTCCCAGGACGGCGCGCCCGGCGACGATGTAGGCGATGAGTTGGCGGGCTCCGGAGGGGCAGACGCCGCAGGTTTCGGTGAGCCAGTGGATGGCTGCGGCGACTTCCGGCTGGGCGGGCGAGATGAATCCGGGAGGGACGTTGGGGGTAAGGGCGGAGATGTGTTCGCGGAGTTCGCCTACGCCGTCGGAGAGAATGGCGGTGCGCTGTGGGGCTTCGCCTTCCCAGAAGGGGACGCTGGGGGGCGCGCCGTGGGCGTCTTCGACGAGGACGCGTCCGGCGGATTCGACGCGCTGGATGCGCCAACTGGAGTTGCCGAGGAGGATGACGTCGCCGGCGGAGGAGTCTACGGCGAAGTGTTCGCCGAGGGTGGCAATTTGTACGCCTTCTGGTTGCAATATGACGCTGAAGAGGGCGGTGTCGGGGATGGCTCCGCCGTTGGAGATGGCGATCATGCGTGCGCCGCGGCGGGGATGGAGCTGGTGGTGGATGGTGTCGTGCAGAAGGTAGGCGCCGTAGCGGCCGCGGGAGGATTCGATGCCGTTGGCGAGGAGGTCGATGAGTTCGTCGAAGCGCTGGCGGGTGAGATTTCGATAGGGATAGGCGCGGCGCAGGACGTGGTAGAGAGCTTCGGTCTCCCATGGCTCTGCGCCGCAGCAGGCGACGATCTGCTGCATGAGAATGTCGATAGGTTGCGGGGGGATTTCGAGGCGGTCGAGTTCGCCGGCGCGCATTTTGCGGATAAGGGCGGCCTGTTCGAGGAGATCGTCGCGGGTGGTGGCGAAGAAGCGGCCTTTGGGGATGGCTCCGCGCCAGTGGCCAGCGCGGCCGATGCGCTGCATGGCGACAGCGACGGCACGAGTGCTGCCGATTTGGCAGACGAGGTCGATGTCGCCGATATCTATGCCGAGTTCGAGAGATGCGGTGGCAATGAGAATTTTGATGTCGCCGTTTTTGAGGCGCTGCTCGGCGTCGAAGCGGAGGGTGCGGGAGAGCGAGCCATGATGGGCGGCGACGTGCTCGGTACCGAGGCGGTTGCTGAGTTCGAAGGAGATTTTTTCCACGAGGCGGCGGGTGTTGACGAAGACGAGGGTGGAGCGGTGATTCTGGGCGTGGTCGGCGAGTTTGTCGAAGATCTCGGACCACATGGCGTTGGAGGTGACGGCGCTGAGTTCGTCGCTGGGAACCTCAATGGCGAGGTCGAGTTGGCGACGCTGGCCGACCTGGATGATGGTGGCGGGCGGATGGGTGGGGTGGGTGCCGGTGAGGAATTCGGCTACAAGCTGGATGGGGTTCTGGGTAGCGGAGAGGCCGATGCGTTGCGGCGGCGTGGCCAGACCGGTGAGGAAAGCTCCGGGGCTGAGGCGGTTTTCGCCGGTGACGAGGGCATCGAGACGTTCGAGTGAGAGGGCGAGGTGCGCTCCGCGTTTATCGTCGGCCACTGCGTGGATTTCGTCGACGATGACGGTGCGGACGTGGCGGAGATGCTCGCGCGATTTACCAGCGGTGAGGAGGATGTAGAGGGATTCGGGCGTGGTGACGAGGATGTGGGGCGGGTTGCGGAGCATAGCGGCGCGGTGTTTGGGGAGAGTGTCTCCTGTGCGGACGCCGGTGCGAATTTCGGTGGAGAGGTAGCCGCGTTCGAGGGCGAGTTGCTGGATTTCGCAGAGGGGTTGGTCGAGGTTTTTCTGGACGTCGTTGGAGAGGGCTTTAAGGGGGGAGATATAGACGACTTGCGTGCGGGGGGCGAGGGTGCCGACGATGGCGTGGCGGAGGAGTTGGTCGATGCAGACGAGGAAGGCGGCGAGGGTTTTTCCGGAGCCGGTGGGGGCGGAGATGAGGGTTGGCTGGCCAGCGAGGATGCTGGGCCAGCCGTGCTGCTGGGGCTCGGTGGGCGAGCCGAATTTGTTGAGGAACCACTCGGCGGTGATGGGGTGAGCCCAAGCGAGCGCGGGTGGAATTTCTATCGCGGCTGGCGGTGCGAACGGCTGGGCAGGCATGGCTGAATTGTAGCGCGGAAGTTCGCGCTTTGTTCGCCTGCGGGTATGGCGTTTGAAGGACTACATTTGGCCGGTACCGATGTCTGCGGCTGCAGCAGCGGCGTTGTCGGCGTCGAGGTACTGCTCGATGGTGGAGTCGAGGACTCCGCGGGCGTTGAGGATGAAGTCGATGGCGTCGCGGCCTGCACCTTTGCCACCGGGGAGGGGGGTGATGTAGTGGGCGATGGCTTTGACCTGGGGGCGGGCGTTGGCGGTGGCGATGGCGAGGCCGCAGAGGCGCATGACGGGGAGGTCGATGATGTCGTCGCCGACGTAGGCGAGATGGGCGAGGTCGAGGCCGGTACGGGCGAGGATGTCGTTGACGGCGTTCATCTTGTGGGACTGTCCCTGGTAGACGAACTCGAGCTTGAGGTCGCGGGCGCGGATGGCGACGGTGCGGGACTGGCGCTTGGTGATGAAGCCGATCTGGAGGCCGGCGAGGCGGGCGAGCGAGATGCCGAGGCCGTCGTGAGCGGAGAAGCCTTTTACCTCGATGCCTTTGGCGTCGGGTGCGGAGGATTCGGGGACGATGATGATCTGTCCGTCGGTGAGGACGCCGTCGACGTCGAAGAGGATGACTTTGATTTGTTGGGCGCGGGCTTCAGGGGTCATGGATAGATGATACCGGTTGTGACAAACAGCGAAAGGCCACGGGTGACCGTGGCCTTTCGGGTTGCTTCGAATCTCGGGTGTCTAGAACTACAGGGGCTGGATGTTCGCAGCCTGCTTGCCTTTAGGACCGGTGGTGATGTCGAAGGAGACGCGCTGACCCTCTTGCAAGGACTTGAAGCCGCTCGAGTTGATTGCGGAGTAGTGCGCGAAGAGATCCTCGCCGCCGTCTTCCGGTGTGATGAAGCCAAAACCTTTTGCGTCGTTAAACCATTTTACAGTTCCGTTTGCCATGATACTTCCTACTTTCGGGCGATGATGTTTCGCCGATGTGTCTATGGTACAGGTTGGCCGGTGGAACGCAAGCACTAATTTCTGAGGATTTGCTGATTGCACCAGTCTTGTGGCGATCAGAGGGGCTGTGATGCCGGGCATCCTAAGACAGGAATGCGGTGACAGGCGGCGATGACACAGGCATTACCAACCGGGGGCCACCTCTCGGAGGCCCTGTGGGTTGACGCATAAGGTTGAAGTTGGCCGCCCTATTCTTCAATGACTTACGTAATCTCACCCCCTATAAGGCTGAAGTTTAATATTTCATAAGGCTAAATTTCCGCCGTTCATCTACGCATAGGCCTGAATTTTCACCAAATGGTGCGGGCTCAGAGAATGAGTCAGCTGATTGCAAAGAGTCTGTTCCACGATTATCGGCAAGCGCCCTTTCGCGCAACATCTCGACCAGTAATGAGGAGCTAAGCGTAGAAGTGAATAGGCGTAATTGTTGCTTCCGGCTCTCCGGCAGCAACGATGCGCTTCTGTAGCTCTGCGCGGAGCTCGTCCGCAATATCTTTGTATTGCGGGCGCCCGACAAGGTTCAGCGTCTGAGAGGGATCGCCAGCAATTGAGTAGAGTGCGAAGTCTTGATATTGCGTGCTGTACTTCGCATCGCCTCGCTTCACCATTGGGTCGAAGGCGCAGTAGCACCACTCACTGGTGCGGATACCTCTCCCACAAATAGATTGGCTGATCTGAAAATACACCGTTGAATCCCATGCCTGACGGGCCTTTGGATTCTGCACCAATGCCTTCAGTGGCTTGCCACGCATGCTTGAAACCGGCTGAATTCCAGCAGCGTCCAGTAAGGTGGGGGCCAGATCTAATAGCGAGACGACTTCTTCGACCACTCTTGATTGATCGAAGCCCGGACCGGCGATTACAAAGGGTACACGAATCGAAGATTCATGAGGAGAACGCTTGTATTCGCCTAGGCGTGTGCGAAAGGTGCAACCGTGATCGGAGAAGAAGAGAATGATGGTGTTCTCTAGTTGTCCAGTTCTCTCCAGGGTTGAAACCAAGGTTCCTACACAGTCATCGATTGCCTGCACACAGCCGTAATAGCCAGGGATGCGCGAGCGCCAGTTGCCTGGAAGATTTCGTAGATCCGCGGGGATGTAAGGATCGACGTACTTGTCCTCGTACCGCTTTGGCGAAACGAACTCATCGACGTCGTTTTGATGGTGCGGTTCAAGTTGCGATACGAATAAGAACCAAGGTTTGTCGTGTTTCTGCTCGATGAGGCTAACTGCCCGATTTGTGATGAAATCGACACGGTACTCATCCTTGAAGCCTATATTCTTTCCACTGTCGTCCCAGTAGTTGCCTTCATACGGATGGGAGACCAGTTCGAGCACATTTGCACCTTCCCAAAGATCATCGAACCCGCCGCGCGACGAACCTGGTCGAATCCATCCCATCTGCTTCTTGCCATCTGCCATATCGGTCTGAGAAACATGCCATTTACCGATGAAGTTCGATGTGTAGCCGTTCTTGCGGAACTCCGACGCGATAGTTGGTAGAGAGTGATCGGGTTCCAGCCCAAGCTTCCAAACGCCAGTCTCGGTCGCGTACCGGCTTGTTAGGAAGGAAGCCCGGGACGGGGAGCAGAGAGGCTGATTCGAGATGCACTGCTTAAAATTGACGCCGCGCTGCGCCAGCGCGTCGATATGCGGCGTCTTGACGGACGGATTCTCGTGGTTTGCACCCACGAAGTCCGCTCGAAATTGGTCAGCGCAGATCATAAGCACATTTGGCTTCCCGGCGGATGCTGCAGAGCTGTTCAATCCCCCCTTGGCATCTGCTGTCGAGGGATTCACGGCGACAGTTGCGGCCGCCCCCGAAGCAAAGGCAGCATTACGAAGAAAAGCGCGGCGTGTATGCACAGATTTCGGGATCACTTGTTCACTCATTCTCATATCCTGGGGTTCATCTTAGTTATTGCTCATAGGGCATTAGACTGGTTAGTTGTCTGATAGAGCATCACTCTATGGCTCGATTCCATAGAGTGATGCTCCACTGCTAAAAGACATACTTGGCGGAGAGTTGGATGAAGCGTGCATCCGGAGTTAAGTTTTGGAACATCCGTGGCGATGTAATCTGCCCTCCGGTTGTTGCGTTGGTAATAGTGCTTGGATTTCCGTATGCCGGAGTGTTCAATACGTTGAAAATATCCGCACGAAACTCAAGATAGTTCTCACGATAAGTTGGCAAACGCTTGAACAATGAGGTATTCACGCGCTCATAGCCCGGTCCGTGAACCGTGTTTGAGCGGCCTCCAAGATACGGTAATGCCGCGATCCCAGTGATCCTGGTTGCGCTGACAGGACTGCCTGCCACCTTTGCGTTGGGAAATGCGAGCGCAGGATTTGCAAATGCACAGGGGTTGTACCAATGTGTTGTGTTTCGCGTGGTTGCTGCACAGGTGATGGAGGGATTACTGGGGTCGGGTGAGCCTCCTGAGGCAAATGGATCTCGGACTAAGAGAGCATGAGCGCTACCGCCATTTGGCCCAGCATTGCCGAGATTGGTGTCAACAGTGAAGGGAAACCCTGTTTGTGCGGTGAATTGCACATCTGCCGACCAGCCACCAACTATGGCGTTCAGAATACCTCCGCTCGACAAGAACTTCCTTCCTTGACCGAACGGCAATTGATAGTACCCGTTGAACGTCAAGCGATGCCTTGCGTCAGCCTGTGAGTTCGCATAATCATTGCGGATACCAATCAGATTAATACCTCTGTAACCTGTTCCTCCTAAAGGCTGGCTTGCATCGTCCAGTGAATGAGCCCAGGTGTAGGTTGTGAGAAAGCTAAGGCCATTCTCGTATCGCTTCTCGATTTTCGCTTGTAAGGAGTTATAGCTGGAGATGCCCACATATTCATTTGTCGCAACACCGCCAAAGGCCGTGAACGGTTGAACAGTCTGACTACTTATCCGTGGATCGATGAGTGCCGCGGGAGAATTTGTATTCACGTTGACAACTAGATGACGACTGACATTGCCAACATAGGAGAGAGTTGCCACCATGTTGTTCGTAATCGATGTCTGAGCCGATAGATTGTATGACTCGGTGTAGGGATTCTGGATGTTTGGCTGCGAACCTGCAAAAGAAGGCGTTGCGATCTGATTGATGAGCCTAGATGAGAGATAGGCTCCGAATCCCGTCTCAAGCTTAATACCATTGGTGGCGCAGTTCCCAGGTTGACAACTTGCGGCTTTATTGAAGTTCGAGGTGAATTGAAATGGGTAGTTCTGGAGAGTCTCTGGTCCACCCGTATTTTCTATTCCACCAAAAAATATGCCAAATCCTCCATTGATCACGGTCTTACTATCTGGGCTGAAAGCGAAGCCCAGACGAGGGGAGAAGTTCAAGTACTGCCCGTTGACCAGCGTGCTATTCCCCGTGTAGTGCACCGAAACGTTATTCGCTGCAAGTAGATTTAGAAAATTTGGCGATAGTTGAGTGTTTTGCTGCGTCTGGCTGTAGGTGAGGGTTGCCTGCCCGCTCGCGGGACCTAATGCCTGCATGTAGAAGTTTGCGAACTTACCACCCACTTCCTTCAGAGGTTGGTAGTAGTCATATCGAAGCCCCAGATTCAGGGTGAGCTTGTTGTTCAACTTCCAATCGTCCTGAAGATAGGCGCCACGTGTCCAATGAGAGAAATCAAGGTTCTGGTAGGTGGGGATAGTCGCAGCAGTCATCTGATTTTCGAGAAAATCTGCGACTCCGAAACCGGTATTGGTTTGACCTGGGTTAGAGGTAAAGAATCCGCCAAAATTGTAGGTGCCGCGTGCGTTGGGTGGTGAGAAGAAGGGAAAGCGTACGCTTTGTAGAAGCAGGCCTGCTTTCAATGAATGACGCCCTAAGACCTTTGTCAGGTTATCGAGGATCTGGTAAACATCTTCACTTTTATGGTTGGGATAAAAGCCGGGCTGTCCAAAACCCGTTACTCCGGACAATGTCACGAGTGGGAGTCCCCCTCCAAGCTTCCCTCCGCTGGGAACTCCCCCCAGGCCCAGAGAAGCAGCAAGATCGGGCGTGTTGAATGTTGCTTGCTGGAGATTGAAGTTGCCATAGTTGTAGCCAAAGCGAACTTCATTGATGAGGGTTGGTGTAAAGAGATGAGTCTCGCTGAAGGCCACATTATCAGCTTGATTTCCTACCTTGCCGTCAGCTCCGTAGGATCCCCCGTCAAGAATGGGGCCGAGTGGTGCAGGATAGTTGCCGGGTGCGTTCAGATAGCTGAACCTAAGAAACATCTGATCCTTTGAACTTATATTCCAATCCAGCCGCGTTCCCCACTGCCAACTGTTCGCAATGGCATTTCTGGTCGACACATAATTGCTGAAGAGTTTGCCCCCATTTGAATTGGGTAGCGGGTATAGCTTCAGGAGATTGAGCGCAACCTGGTTGATGTTGCCAGGACAAATCACGTTCTGCTGACCATTGCATGCCAGCAGTTGGGTACCGGCGCTTCCTGGCTGATAGAGTTTAACGGCGGCACCCTGCGAAGTAAGCGATGGATTGAGCAGTTCCGTAAAGTCACCGGTCCGCATGAGAGCAGTAGGAACGGACTGTGTGGAAGTTTGCCCAAAGACAATTCGGTTTGCCTCTGCATAGCCGAAGAAGAACAATTTTTCCTTGCGGATTGGTGCACCTAATGTAGCGCCGAATTGGTTCTCATGATAGGCAGGGATAGAAACAGCGTTAAAGTCCTTTGCGTCAAAAGCCGTGTTTCGGACATACTCCCATAAGCTTCCGTGAATTTGGTTCGTTCCCGATTTGACACTCGTATTCATTACCGCACCCGCCGAGTGACCCAGTTCTGCGCTATAGCTGCTGGTCTGAATATTGAATTCCGCAAGAGCATCTGGTGGCGGGTTCACGACGAAGCTGGATCCGTTCAAGAAGTCAGGCACCGCAGTGTTGTTGTCGATGCCGTCCAGAATGAAGTTGTTCTGCGTTGGTCTTTGTCCATTAGCGCTGAAGTCTCCCGTGCCAAGGCCTCTGCCTCCCACTCCTTGAACAACACCTGCCGCTAATTGTGCAACATAAACCGCGTTCCGACCGTTAAGCGGTATGTTGTTGATGGTTTCGGAGCTCATAACTTGGCCAACTGAGCCCGATTCCGTCTGCAGGAGCGTAGGGGCCGTGCTCACTGTCACAGTCTCCGACACAGATCCTGCCTTGAGGATGAGAGCGACATTGAGTCTGGCTTGCAGGTCGAGATGAACATTCTTCTGGGTCGTCACCTCAAAGCCCGAGGCTTTTGCACTGATAGAGTAGTTGCCAATTTTGATAGGAGAGAAAGTGTAAGTACCTCGTGCATCCGAGTTCGTCTTCAAGACCAGTCCGCTATCGACGTTAGTTAATGTGACTTCTGATTGAGTGATAACAGCTCTAGTGGAATCCTGGACTACGCCTGTAATGCTGCCCTGATCCATTTGTCCGTAGAGGGGTGAGGGAAAGAGCAGGCTGCCTCCCAAGAAAATTGTGCACAATGACGCCAAAGCGAGAGAGATGATTGTATTTACTGATATTTCCTTTGCTACTTGCATCACGCTTCCTCCTGAAATTGTTACTCGATACTCACAAGGCATCCGCCGTAAATGTAACCGCATACATTTAAAGAAAAGCTATTGAAGACCTGTAAAGACGAATGTCCTTACCCGCCTTAGAGTTGTTTTGTGCTTCGAGAGGGTACGTTACCGCAAAAGAAAATTGATTGTCAAATAAATTTCGTACGAGAGTTAGAGACGACTATTCGGCTGTGCCACGTCTTCCAGGTTCTTCGAGTAGAGATCGAGGTTACTTCGGATTATTAGCTGCGGAATGACCCCGATGGAAGGAGGCGGCACAATGCCTTCCGACAAGTACCGAAACATCGTCTGTATCGCAATGCTTCCCTGTTCTTCGGGGCACTGAAACACAGTAGCCTTTACTGCGCCATCACGGATAAAGCGCACCAAGCCGGGGAAAAGATCGGTGGTCACAACGAAAACACTGCCTAGTCGACCGGCATCCTGCAGAGCTGCAAGGGCGGGGACCGAGGTCGAAGTGGCTATGTAAAGTGCGCTTAAATTTCGTACAGTCTGCAAGAGCCGACACGTCTGTTGGTAAACCTCATTTGGATCATCCCGTGCTTCAATAACGGACGCAACGGCAAGTTCTGGCGAAGTCTGGGAGAGAGCAGTCCGGAATCCACGAAGCTTTTCACTCTGATTGAGGTTTTCAAGATCCCCCGCAAGAACAGCGATGGAGCCTTGCTTTTGCATGTAGGGAGCAAGCACCTCAGCTGCCATGGCCCCGCAGTTAAAGGGATAAGCTGTTACCGCAGACAGTCGTCCCGACTCTGGCGCATCGGTCGAAATATAGATGATCGGTATCACTTTTTCCTTGGCTCTTCTTACCAGGTCTGCCATCTGCGGGGTATTTGGTGGGGCAGTAATGATGCCGTTTACCTGCGCATCAATAGCATTCTTAATGCTTTCCAGTTCACGACTATGATCCTGAGTTCGCGTGAAATTGCGGACCTCAATTTTCAATGTTGAGCGAAATGGCGATGCGCCTTCCAGTACGCCTGCTCGTAAGCGATCAAAGAATGACCTACCTATGGGAAGATTTACGGAAACAGTAAAGTGACGATTCAGTTTCAGATCCCGTGCAGCGAGATTTGGCTGATATTCCAATCGCTCTGCCATGCGAAGGACACGAGTACGGGTCTCCGCACTGATTCTTCCGCGATTATGAAGTGCACGGTCGACCGTTGCAATCGAAATTCCTAGTGCCTCAGCAATCGCCTTAATACCGGACTTCGGTTTGTCACCCGATGTATTTGTTTTGAGAGCCATGCTATAGGTCCAACAATAGGATACGTCGTCGCGTCATGCCCATGTTTTCATGGTTACTAGCAATTCTACTGAATGAGAGATGACGCTGCAGATGGCGGCGACTGTCGATTCCGCACGGTCGGAACCTCAGGTCAAATTGACTTTGTCAAAGCTCACTCTTCTCAGTGAAAGTCGTGCGATGCGGTTGCCAGCGATTGGCCCGAGAGAACTTTCAAGCGAGTCGCTGTGACGTGAATTACGCCATCTTGATTCTAAAGAGTTCCTTCTACAAGGAGAAACTTTGCGCGAGTATTCAACTCCATTGTGAACAAGACAGCGATCTCCGACAAAGCGAACCGGAAAATTGGCGGCAAAGCGCCGTCGGCTTATTTGGAGCAGCTTCAGAGCGACAAGGCGGTCCAACTCCAACCCGCCGCGATCGACGCCATACTGTAAACGCACCTTATCTCGCCGAGCTTCCTACGCACCGACGACTTTACAGGCTTTTTCAAGACCGTAAGGCCACGTTGTTGAACCTCGTCGAACAGGCAATGGGCAAGCAAGCTGTCGCCGCGGGCGAGCCTGTCGGGGAGGAAGATGCGAAGACAGATGATGAGGACTGCGACTAGCCGCTATAGCTATAGAAGACAGCCAACTAACGAAGTCTGGGATGGTGTGGCAGCATAATCCGCAAGAAACACACCCCATAAGGACTTTAGCCTTATGGGGTGTCGACTTTAGACTTATGGAGTAAAACTCTAGCCTTGTGCGTCTCCCCACACAGGCCCTGGTTGGCAATGTGGTTGACGGTTAGCTGCAGCCGCTGGTGGAGCCGCAGGACATGCAGCGGTAGCAGGAGCCGGAGCGGGTCATGATGGCTCCGCAGGTGGCGCAGGAGGGTGCGTCGCCCATGTCGTACATGGACTTCATGGCGTCGGCTGCGTGGTAGATGCCGCGGTCTTCGGTGGAGAGCGGGTTGAGAGTAAGGTCGTTGGCGGCGCTCAGGTCGGGAGCGATTCCTTGCTGGGGCGCGGTGCGGTCGTAGAGGGAGTCCTGGTTGGTGGAGGTGAAGGGGGACTCTGTGGGTTCAGAGAACGAGTTCAGGTCGGCGGCTGAGGGTGCGGCGAGATTGACGGTGTTGGCTGGGCTGGAGACAGTTCCGGCGAGGGGGACGCTGGTGGCTGGCTGGAGTCCGGCGAAGAGGTCGAGCTGGTGTCCGGAGAGGAAGCGGATCTGGATCCAGCGGAAGATGTAATCCATGATGGACTTGGCGTATCCGATCTCGGTGTTGCCGGTCCATCCGGAGGGCTCGAAGCGGGAGTGGGCGAACTTCTCGCAGAGGACGCGGAGGGGGACGCCGTGCTGGAGGGCGAGCGAGACAGCGGTGGCGAAGGAGTCCATGAGTCCGGAGACAGTGGAGCCTTCCTTGGCCATGCGGATGAAAATTTCACCAGGCTGTCCGTTGGGGTAGAGGCCTACGGTGATGTAGCCCTCGTGTCCGGCGATGCCGAACTTGTGGGTGACGGAGGCGCGCTCCGCGGGGAGGCGATGGCGTACGGCGCGGGGTGGTGACTTGGCGTCGACGGAGTCACTGTTCTGAAGTGCGGCATCGGCGATCTTCTGCAGTTGGGCTTCGAGGGCGGCGATGCGAAGGGAGTCGGCGGCCTTGGCTGTGGTGATGGCCTGCTCGATCTCTGCGGCGCTGGCCGGTGCGATGGCCTTGGTGCTCTTCTTGCCATCGGCTTCGGTCTGGGCGGAGACGTTGAGTGGCTGGGTTCCCTTGGAGTTGTCGCGGTAGATGGCTACGGCCTTGATGCCCTGCCGCCAGCTTTCGAGGTAGGCTTCCGCGATGTCTTCGACGGAGCAGTCCTGGGGGAGGTTGACGGTTTTGGAGATGGCGCCGGAGAGGAAAGGCTGGGCAGCACCCATCATCTTGATGTGGCCCATGTAGGAGATGCTGCGGGTGCCCTTGGCTGGCTTGAAGGAGCAATCGAAGACGGCGAGGTGCTCCTGACGGATGCCGGGGGCGCCTTCGATGGTTCCGGTGGCGTCGATGTAGGAGACGATGGCGTTCATGGCGTCCTCGGAGTAGCCGAGCTTGATGAGGGCGCTGGGGACAGTGTTGTTGACGATCTTGATCATGCCGCCGCCGACGAGCTTCTTGTACTTGACGAGGGCGAGATCGGGCTCGACGCCGGTGGTGTCGCAATCCATCATGAAGCCGATGGTTCCGGTGGGGGCGAGGACGGTGACCTGAGAGTTTCTGTAGCCGAACTTCTCGCCGTGGGCGAGGGCTCCGTCCCAGGCGTGGGTGGCGGCGGCGATGAGGGTGTCGAGCTGGGGTACGACGAATGGCTCGGCGGATGATTTAGATTTACCGATCTTGTTGACTTCCGCGCGGTGCATGCGGATGACGTCGAGGAAGGGCTCGCGATTGACATAGAAGCCGGGGCAGGCGCCGCCTTCGATGTGGGCCTGCTGGGTGAGTGGGGTGGCTGCGCCGAGGGGCTTGCAGGCTTCGGCTATGCGGGCAGACTGCCAGTAGGCATCGCCGCAGAGGATGGCGGTGAGGGTACCGGCGAAGTCGCGTCCGGCATCGGAGTCGTAGGGAAGACCGAAGGCCATGAGGAGGGCACCGAGGTTGGCGTAACCGAGGCCGAGGGGACGATAGTCATGGGAGTTCTTGGCGATCATCTCGGTGGGGTAACCGGCCGAGTCCACGATGATTTCCATCGCAGTAGTGAGGATGGAGATAGCGTGGCGGTAGCTGTTGATATCGAACTGGCCACCGGGGGTGAGGAACTTGAGCAGGTTGAAGCTGGCGAGGTTGCAGGCGGAGTCGTCGAGGAACATGTACTCCGAGCAAGGATTGGAGGCGTTGATGCGGGCGGTGTTCTTGGAGGTGTGCCAGCGGTTGATCGTAGTGTCGTACTGCATTCCTGGATCGCCGCACTGCCAGGTGGCTTCGGCGATCTTGTGCATGAGGTCGCGGGCGCGGTATTCCTTGACGGGCAATCTGCCTTTGACGGTGCGGGTGGTGAAGGTGCCATCATTCTCAACGGCCTGCATGAACTCGTCGGTGACGCGGACGGAGTTGTTTGCGTTCTGGAAGAAGATGGAGCTGTATGCCTCAGAGTCGGGGCCGGAGCCATCGTAGCCGGCCTGAACGAGGTGCCAGGCTTTCTCCTCTTCCTTGACCTTGCACTCGATAAAGTCTTCGATATCCGGGTGATCGATGTTGAGGACTACCATCTTGGCCGCGCGGCGGGTTTTGCCGCCGGACTTGATGACTCCGGCGAAGGCGTCGAATCCGCGCATGAAGGAGAGTGGGCCGGAGGCTGTTCCGCCGCCGCTGAGGGTCTCCATGGAGCCGCGGATGTTGGAGAGGTTGGAACCTGCGCCGGAGCCCCACTTGAAGAGCATGCCTTCGGTCTTGGCAAGGGTAAGGATGGAGTCGAGGGAGTCCTGGACGGAGTTGATGAAGCAGGCGGAGCACTGGGGCTTGGAGTAGCCGGTGACGGAGAACTCAATCTTTCCGGAGGTAGCGTTCCAGTGCCAGTTCTGGGCGTCGGAGTTGGGCTCGAGGCGATCGCAGCCTACGTTGAACCAGACGGGAGAGTTGAAGGCGACCTTCTGATGAAGGAGGAGGTGGGCGAGTTCGGCGTAGAAAGTGGCGGCATCCTCGGCCGAGGCGAAGTATCCGTCGCGGATGCCCCAATCGCGGATGGACTCTGCGACACGGGTGATGAGAGCGCGGACACCAGACTCGCGCTCGGCGGTGCCATTGAGGCCGTGGAGGTACTTGGACGCGACGATGTTGGTGGCAGTCATGGACCAGTCGGCAGGGACCTCGACGTTTTTCTGCTCGAAGATGGTCTTGCCCTTGTAGTCCTGAATGATGGCGTCGCGGAGTTCCCAGACGACTTCGTCGTAGGGAGAGACACCGGGGCGGGTGAAGTGACGGGAGAAGGAGAGGCCGGGGGCGTGGGAGGTTGGGAAGGATGCCTCAGAGTGCTGGGGGGCGCCCGTGCTGGTGGTCTGGTTGGGGATGGTTGCCATGGGGAGATGCTCCTTCTTGAGTCTGCTTGAATTCTGATGGTGAAACTTCACGTTGCGATACCTTGCTTTGCTGCTGAGTCTGGAGGAACGTGCTCCAGAGGAAGGGCCGAGGTCTAGAGGTCCGAGTTCTTTGAGCGCTGACAGGGGAGCCGGTAGAGTTGCTTCGGCTACGTTCAGGGCTAGAAAGCTGGTACTAACCGCATGTGTTGGTATTTCCTGGGGGACGTTGCAATCGTGAAAGTACCGTCCCCTATGGGGTATGTCAAGTATAAAGCACAACATATTGTGTTACCCATGCGAATACCTCTATTTATGCGTAATTTTGCATGGTCGTGGGTAAAAATCGGCGCAAGAGCTGTGGAAGAGTTCGGATGAGCGCAATAGAGGCGGGGATTCGTTGCGCTGGTGCGGTCATTTCTCACACGAGAAATGCAGCTCTGATAGGAGGGTAGGCGTGCGCGGGGCTCAGGACAAGGTGCAGGAGTGGTGCAACGGGTGTGGATGACAGAGGAAAAGCAGGAAATCGAGTCGAGTGAGTGCGGTGTAGAGCGGCGAGCTTGAAAGTGGGGTGGGGTGCAATAGGTTTAGGATTGAGGGTATGGCCATACGACGAAGCTGCGTGGAGTGCATGGTGCGGGGGGCGCAGGGTTTTTGCAGCTTGGATGGCAATGCGCTGCGGGGATTGAATCGGATTGGGACTCAGGTGCAGGTTCGTGAGCGGGAGACGCTGCTGGCTGAGGGCGCGATGCCGGAGCGGGTGTACGTGGTGTGCGACGGGACGGTGAAGTTGACGACCTCGTCACGGGATGGACGGTTATTGCTGCTGCGAGTGGCGGGGCCGGGTGATGTTCTGGGGCTGGCGGCAGCGCTGAAGGGGTCGGGATACGAAGCGACGGCAGTTGCGCTGGAGGAGTGCGAGGTTCGGGTGATCCCGCGAGCGGATTTTATGCGTTTTATGCAGGAGTTTGATGGGGTGGCGCGGAACTCGGCCCATGCGGTTGCGGGAGAGTATGGCTCGGCAGTGTTGAGTGCACGGCGGCTGGCGTTGTCGGGTTCGGCGGCGGGCAAGTTGGCGAGCGTTCTGCTGGATTGGGGCCGGATGGCGGCCGGACGCAGGGCGATGGTGCCGAGCGAGAGTGAGATGAGGGTGAGGCAGCCGTGGAGGGCATCGACTGGTGGAGCGACCAGTGCTTCCGCCGTGATGGAGCAGGGCGACGGAGTGTTGCGATTTCGGATGCCTTTGACGCACGAAGAGTTAGGCC
The DNA here is from genome assembly GCA_021780315.1 of Acidobacteriota bacterium. Lineage (GTDB taxonomy): Bacteria > Acidobacteriota > Terriglobia > Terriglobales > Acidobacteriaceae > Edaphobacter. The sequence goes on along the minus strand of JAJXYY010000035.1, from coordinate 253 downwards.
AGATGGCAGGGGTATCGCGAGAGACAGCGACCCGGGTGCTGACACAGTTGAAGCTGGAGCGGTTGCTAGAGGTGGACGGAGACGAGATGGTGGTGTCGTCGCCAGAGCGGCTGGAACAGTTGTACTGCTAGTTGTGGTGGCTCAACAGGTTATTCCGATCGATGCCAGAGCGGCTGATGGGCGGATGTTGGTTGAGACTAGCATGGGGTCGATGCCAGTTGTAGGTATTGAGCCAGGCGTGAAGCTGCTGGCT